>NZ_LMCY01000006.1:208-90978 GCF_001425685.1 Massilia sp. Root335
CGCGAACTATAGCAAATCGAAACGGAGGTATGCAAGAGGCATCGAAAGAAACGTGCGTCGCCGGGCCGGGCACCGCCAGCCCTGGCGAAACCGAACTGTCTCTTACATGCCCTCGAAGTTGGGCTTGCGCTTCTCCAGGAACGCGCCCATCCCCTCCTTCTGTGCCGGCGTGCCGAAACCGGCATGGAAGAAGCGGCGCTCATAGCGCACGCCCTCGGTCAGCGTCGTTTCGAACGCACGATTGACGGAATCCTTGATCTGCATCGCCACCGAGACCGGCATCGCCGCGATCGTCTCCGCCACTTCCAGCGCCACCGTCATCACGAGGTCGGCCGGCACCACACGCGACACGAGGCCCGTGCGCTCCGCTTCCGCCGCGTCGATCATGCGCGCCGTCAGCAGCATGTCCATCGCCTTCGATTTGCCGATCGCGCGCGGCAGGCGTTGCGTGCCGCCGGCGCCCGGGGTCACGCCGACCTTGATCTCCGGCTGGCCGAATTTGGCGGTGTCGGCGGCGATCAGGAAGTCGCACATCATCGCCAGTTCGCAGCCGCCGCCCAGCGCATAGCCGGCGACGACGCCGATCACGGGCTTGCGCACGTTCAGGATGTGCTCCCAGTTACGGCCGATGTAATTGCCGGGATAGGTGTCGGCATACGTGTAATTGGCCATCGCGGCGATGTCGGCGCCCGCGGCGAACACCTTGTCGCTGCCGGTCAGGACGATGACGTTGATGGCCGGGTCGGCGTCGAATGCAGATAACGCGTCGCCCAGCTCGTTCATCATGTTGTCGTTGAGGGCGTTCAGCGCCTTCGGACGGTTCAGGCGGATCACGACCACTTTGCCGTGGTGTTCGATCAGCAGGTCAGAATATTCCATGGGACACCCCTTAATAAGATGAACCCGGATTGTAGCGCCTGGACGACGGATGTGACGTATACGGCAATCATGCCTTTGCTATCATCGATAGCCGAACCCATCGCAGACTTCGCCGCCCGTGTCTCCCATCGCCCTCCTCCGCAGCCTCGCCACCGACCGGCAGCTGCGCAACGTCGACTTTCGCCGTTTCTGGTTCAGCAGCGCCCTGACCAATTTCGGTGCCCAGATCACCCTGTTGGCCCTCCCGATCTGCGCGGCCCTGCTGCTGCATGCGACGCCCGGGCAGATGGGGGCCCTGGCCGCCTTCGGCTCGCTGCCCTTCCTGCTGTTCTCGCTGCCGACGGGCGTACTGCTCGACCGCAGCCGGCGCCTGCCCGTCATGCTGGCCAGCGACGCGATGGTCGCGCTGAGCCTCGCCAGCGTGCCGTTCGCGTGGCGGCAGGGGTGGCTCAGCGTGCACTGGCTGTATGCCGTGCAGTTCATGCTGGGGACGGGATTCGTCGTGGGCGGCAGCGCGGAGCAGATCTTCCTGACCTTCCTCGTCGGCCGCGATGGCCTGATCGATGCGCAATCGAAGCTGGGGGCCACGGAATCCGCGTCGCGCCTCCTCGGTCCGGGCATCGCCGGCCTGCTCGTGCAGGCGCTGGGCGCACCGGTCGCGATCCTGTGCAATGTGGCCGGCTTCTCGATCTCGCTGTGGAACCTGCGCCAGGTCCGCACGCGCGAGCCGCAACCGCATCCGGCGCAATCGCATGTGCTGCGCGACGTGGCGGAGGGCCTGCGGTTCGTCTGGAGCCAGCCCGTGCTGCGCCTGCTGGCCTGGACCTCGGCCAGCTGGCACCTGCTGTTCTATGGCTACACGGCGCTGTACGTGCTGTTCGCCACGCGCGTGCTGGGGATGTCGCCCGGCCTGATGGGGACGTCGCAGATGCTGGGCGGCGCCGGCGTCCTATTGAGTTCCCTGCTGTTGAAACCCCTGACGCGGCGCGTCGGCTCCGGCGGCACCATCGCGACGGGCCTGTGCATTTCCTGCCTCGGCTTCATGCTGATGCCGACGATCCCGCGCGACCTGCTGGGCACCCGCGCCGCCACTGCGGCCGCCTACGCCGCCGTCGTGTTCTGCCTCGATTGCGGCGGCACCTTGTTCTTCCTGCCCTATCTCGCGCTGCGCCAGCGCGTCACGCCCGATGCGCTGCTGGGCCGGATGACGTCGACGATGCGTTTCATGACGGTGGCCACGGCCCCCATCGGCGCGGCCGGCGCGGGGGCGCTGGCGGAACGGCTCGGCGTGCGCGGCGGCTTGACCGTCGTGGCGGCGGGCGCCCTGCTGCTGACCCTCACTACTTTGTTCGGCACCCGCCTGCACAGGATACGGCAGTGATCAGCGGGCCGCCACCGCGGCCGGCCGCGGCAGCAGCGCCCAGATCTGGCCCCGCTGCTTCATGCGGCCCGCGTCGTCGGCGGCCTGGGCGCCGAAGCCGAAGAAGAAGTCCGCGCGCACGGCCCCCTTGATCGCGCCGCCCGTGTCCTGCGCCATCACGAGGCGCTGCATCGGCGCGTCGCCGGCCGGCGCCGTCGTCGCGAGGAACAGCGGCGCGCCCAGCGGCAGGAACGACGGGTCGACGGCGACCGAGCGCGCGGGCGTCAGCGGCACGCCCAGCGCACCTTTCGGACCCACGCTCGGATCGGGCAGGCGCTCTTCGCGGAAGAAGACATAGCTCGGATTGACGTCGAGGAGTTCCTGGCGCCGCTCCGGATGCGCGGCGATCCACGCCTTGATGCCCTGCGCCGTCGCTTCGCCCGGCGCCAGTTCGTGCTGGTCGATCAGCCAGCGGCCGATCGCCTTGTACGGATGGCCGTTCTGGTCGGCATAGGCGACGCGCACCGTCTCGCCGTCGTCCAGCTGCACGCGGCCCGAGCCCTGCACTTCGAGGAAGAACGCCTCGACGGGATCGTCGACCCACACCAGTTCCTTGGCGGGGATGCGCGCACGTTCGATCTCGGCGCGCGTGCCGTACGGGACGACGGTCTTGCCGACCAGGCGCCCGCGCAGCCGCATGCCTTTCAGGCTCGGATAGACGCTCGCCAGGTTCACGGTCAGTAAGTCGTCCGGCACTTTATAGAGAGGCGTCTGGTATGCGCCGCCGCGCCGGCGCGCGCCGTGCAGCATCGGTTCGTAGTAACCCGTGATCAGGCCGGCGTCGGCGCCGTCGGGCGCGCGCACGAGGTTCGGCACGAAATACGTCTCGAAATACTGGCGGATGGCCGCGCCGTCGTCCGGGTCGACGAGCTTGCCGGCGGCGCACGGCGCCCGCCAGTCCGCCTTCGACGCCAACGCGCGGCACGATGCCTGGAATGCGGGCCAGGCCTGGCGCAGGTCGTCCTGCTGCCAGCCCGGCAGCGCGTCGAACGTCACGGGAGTGAACAAGGGCGCCGGCGGCGGCGTCACGGTCACGGGTCCGACCGGCGGCGGCAGCTTGATCGGCGGCTGCGGTTGCGGCTGGGGACGCGCCGGCGGTTGCGGCGGCGTCGTGGTACAGGCCGCCAGCAAGGCGACGAGGGTCAATAAAGCGGGTACACTGCGGCGTGTCGAAAACATACTGGAATGCGTGATGTGGATACTGATGTTGGAAGCCGGCGTGGCCTTGTTCCTGCTGGTGTTCATCGTGTGGTGGACGATGTTCTCCGGGCGCAAGCCGGAGCAACCGCCCCCGGCCAGGAAAAACGATACGCCCGACGCTTGATCAGCTCAAGGGATTAATGCAGGGCGTGCGGCAGCGACAGCACGAATTCGGGAATCTTGACCTCGAAGCGGTGCCCATCCTCGGCCACGAAGAAATACTCGCCGACCATCGAGCCCTGCGGCGTTTCCATCTGGGTGCCGCTGGTGTATTCGAACTGTTCGCCCGGCTGCAGCAGCGGCTGGTGGCCGACGACGCCCAGGCCGCGCACTTCCTGCACCTGGTTGTTGGCGTCGGTGATCACCCAGTGGCGCGAGATCAGCTGGGCCGCGACGGTGCCCGTGTTCTTGATCGTGATGGTGTAGGTGAACACATGCTGCGTCCGGTCCGGGTGGGATTGTTCCGGCAGGTACTGGGTCCTGACGGTGATCGCGAAATCGTAGACGGGCATTGGTGTTCCTTGTTGTATTTGCAAAAGACGCGTGGCCAACATGAGCGTGGTCGACATGATACACGCGCCGACCGAAAGCACGGCGTCGGCGTACAATGCTGGCTTTGTCCAAAGCAACCCCGGCAATAGCCCAACCATGACCACCTACCGCATCGCTCCCAGCATCCTGTCCGCAGACTTCGCCCGCCTGGGCGAGGAAGTGCGTAACGTCGTCGCCGCCGGCGCCGACATCATCCACTTCGACGTGATGGACAACCATTATGTTCCCAATCTGACCATCGGCCCGCTGGTCTGCCAGGCCATCCGTCCGCACGTGCAGGTGCCGATCGACGTCCACCTGATGGTCAAGCCGGTCGACCGCATCATTCCCGATTTCGCCAAGGCCGGCGCCGACATCATCACGTTCCACCCGGAAGCGTCGGAGCACATCGACCGCACCCTGCAACTCATCCGCGACAACGGCTGCAAGGCCGGCCTCGTGTTCAACCCGGGCACGCCGCTGCACCACCTGGACCACGTGATGGACAAGATCGACATGATCCTGATCATGTCCGTGAACCCGGGCTTCGGCGGCCAGTCGTTCATTCCGGAAGCGCTCAAGAAGATCGCGCTCGCGCGCCGCATGATCGACGAATCCGGCCGCGACATCCTGCTGGAGGTCGACGGCGGCATCAAGGCCGACAACATCGCCGCCGCGGCGGCAGCCGGCGCCGACACGTTCGTGGCCGGTTCCGCCATCTTCGGCAAGCCGGACTACAAGGCCGTCATCGACGCCATGCGCGCCGAACTGGCCACGGTCGAGAAAAAGGCCGCCTGATGAAGGCCGAAGGGTTAGCAAATGCGGGGGCCATCCGGGCCGTCATCATCGACCTGGACGGCACGATGCTGCACACCGTGCCGGATTTCGAGCTCGCGCTGAACGGCATGCGCGCGGAATACGGCCTGGCGCCGATCACCCAGCAGGTCATCGAACCGATGGTCGGCAAGGGATCGAAAAAGCTGATCCGCGACGTGCTGGCCCTGGACTTCGACACGGCGCGCATCGACGCCGTCGCCGACGCCGCGCTGGAGGCGTACCACCGCCACTACCAGGCGATCGTGGGCGAGCGCGCCGTGCTGTATCCGCACGTGATCGAAGGCCTGCAGGCGCTGAAGGACCTGGGCCTGCGCGTCGCCTGCGTGACGAACAAGCCGGTCGCGCTCACCCAGCCGCTGCTGGCGAAGAAGGGACTCACGCCGTTCTTCGACCTGGTCTACGGCGGCGATTCGTTCCCGCGCCAGAAGCCCGACCCGATGCCGCTGCTGCAGGTGTGCCGCGAGTTCGACCTGGCGCCGGCGCGCGTCGTCGCGATCGGCGACTCCTGCAACGACGCCGAAGCCGCGCGCGCGGCCGGCTGCTTCGTGCTGTCGGTCCCGTATGGCTACAACCACGGAAAACCTGTGCAAAGTATTAATTCCGATGGTATAGTTGGTTCGCTACTTGAAGCGGCTGAACTGATCAGCGCTCATAACAAAGCCAACTCCTAAACCATCGACTCCATGTTTTTCGCCAAAAAACACATCGTCAACCCAACCGGTGCCCATGAGGCCTGGCTGTGGCGACGCTGGCAATCCTGGTCCATCTGACCCAAGCTGATTGCTGCCGGTGCACGCCTCGTGCACATTGATACCGGCAGGTTTTTTGAAGAAATCGCCGCCCGTTCCCCTTCCTGCGGGCGGCCCGGAGAAAAGCATGACCGAACTCGAATTCAAATCGCTCGCCACGCAAGGCTATAACCGTATCCCCCTGATCGCGGAAGCATTTGCCGATCTCGAAACCCCGCTCACGCTGTACCTGAAGCTGGCCCAGAGCCAGGACGCCGGCAAGAATACGTTCCTGCTCGAGTCCGTGGTCGGCGGCGAACGCTTCGGCCGCTATTCCTTCATCGGCCTGCCGGCCAGGACGCTGCTGCGCACGCGCGGCAACGTCACGACGGTCGAGAAGAACGGGGAAGTCATCGAGACGCACGAAGGCAATCCGCTCGACTTCATCGAGGCCTATCAGGCGCGCTTCAAGGTCGCGCTGCGCCCGGGTCTGCCCCGCTTCTGCGGCGGCCTGGCCGGCTACTTCGGCTACGACACCGTGCGCCACATCGAGAAGAAGCTGGCCCATACGGCGCCGCGCGACGAACTCGACCTGCCGGAGATCCAGCTGATGGTGACGGAAGAGCTGGCGGTGATCGACAACCTGTCCGGCAAACTGTACCTGATCGTGTATGCCGACCCGTCCCAGCCCGAAGCCTACAACAAGAGCCGCCAGCGCCTGAAGGACTTGCGCATGATGCTGCGCCGGAGCGTGGACGCGCCGGTGACGTCGAGCTCCGTACGCACCGAGGCCGTGCGCGACTTCAGCAAGGAAGACTACCTGAAGGCGGTCGCCGTCGCGAAGGAATACGTGATGGCGGGCGACCTGATGCAGGTGCAGATCGGCCAGCGCATCCGCAAGCCGTACGTGGATTCGCCGCTGTCGCTGTACCGCTCGCTGCGCTCGCTGAATCCGTCGCCGTACATGTACTACTACAACTTCGGCGACATGCAGATCGTGGGCTCCTCGCCCGAGATCCTGGTGCGCAACGAGACGGACGCCGCCGTCGGCCGCAAGGTCACGCTGCGCCCGATCGCCGGCACCCGCCCGCGCGGCTCGACGCCGGAGCGCGACGCCGAACTGGCGCACGAACTGCTGCACGACCCGAAGGAAGTGGCCGAGCACGTGATGCTGATCGACCTGGCCCGCAACGACATCGGCCGCATCGCCAGGACGGGCAGCGTGAAAGTCACGGACCAGATGGTGATCGAGAAGTACTCGCACGTGCAGCACATCGTCTCCAACGTGGAAGGCACGCTGAAGGAAGGCATGTCGAACCTGGACGTGCTGCGCGCCACCTTCCCGGCCGGCACCTTGACGGGTGCGCCGAAGGTGCGCGCGATGGAAGTCATTGATGAGCTCGAACCCGTGATGCGCGGCATCTACGGCGGCGCCTGCGGCTACCTGTCGTTCGGCGGCGAGATGGACGTGGCGATCGCGATCCGCACGGGCGTCATCAAGGACGGCAACCTGTACGTGCAGGCGTCGGCGGGCATCGTGGCCGATTCCATCCCCGAGATGGAATGGCTGGAAACGGAACACAAGGCGCGCGCCGTGCTGCGCGCGGCCGAGCAAGTGCAAGACGGACTGGATGGGGAGATCTGACATGCTGCTCATGATCGACAACTACGACTCGTTCACCTACAACATCGTGCAGTACTTCGGCGAACTGGGCGAGGATGTGCACACCGTGCGCAACGACGAGATCACCCTCGAGCAGATCGCGGACCTGAACCCGGACCGCATCTGCATCTCGCCGGGGCCGAAGTCGCCGAAGGATGCCGGCGTCTCGGTGGACGTGCTGCGTGAATTCAAGGGCAAGAAGCCGATCCTCGGCGTGTGCCTGGGCCACCAGGCGATCGGCGAAGCGTTCGGCGGCAGGATCGTCCGCGCCAAGCAGGTCATGCACGGCAAGACGTCGAAGATCGCGCACATCGGCGAAGGCGTGTTCAAGGGCCTGCCGAGCCCCTTCACCGTAATCCGCTACCACTCGCTGGCGATCGAGCGCGCGTCGCTGCCGGCGTGCCTGGAGGTGACGGCGTGGACGGACGACGGCGAGATCATGGGCGTGCGCCACAAGGAATTCGACATCGAGGGCGTGCAGTTCCACCCCGAGTCGATCCTGTCGGAGCACGGGCATGCGATGCTGAAGAACTTCCTCGAGCGCTGAACGCAACCGAACGCTTGCCAACGTCGTTCCCGCGGAGGCGGGAATCCAGGTTTATGTGCACGCCGCACAGTAATTGGGCCCCCGCCTGCGCGGGGGCGACGTGCGACGGCCGCGTGGCGACAACCGATTTCCAAGAACTGGACCTGCCATGATCACCCCTCAAGAAGCCCTCCTCCGCTGCATCGAACACCGCGAAATCTTCCACGACGAGATGCTGCATCTCTTCCGGAGAATCATGTCCGGCGAAATCTCGCCGACGATGGTCGCCGCGCTGACCATGGGCCTGCGCGTGAAGAAGGAAACCATCGGCGAGATCACCGCCGCCGCCCAGGTGATGCGCGAATTCTCCACCAAGGTCCCGATGGCCGACACGACGCACCTCGTCGACATCGTCGGCACCGGCGGCGACGGTGCGCACACTTTCAATATCTCGACCGCGTCGATGTTCGTCGCCGCCGCCGCCGGCGCGCGCGTCGCCAAGCACGGCGGACGCAGCGTGTCGTCGTCGTCCGGCAGCGCCGACGTCATCGAATCGCTGGGCGCCCACATCGACCTGAAACCCGAGCAGATCGCCCAGTCGATCGCGCAGACCGGCATCGGCTTCATGTTCGCGCCGAACCACCACGCGGCCATGAAGAACGTCGCGGCGGTCCGGCGCGAGATGGGCGTGCGCAGCATCTTCAACATCCTGGGGCCGCTGACGAATCCGGCCGGCGCGCCGAACATCCTGATGGGCGTGTTCCACCCGGACCTCGTCGGCATCCAGGTGCGCGTGCTGCAGCGCCTCGGCGCCCGGCATGCGCTCGTCGTCTGGGGCCGCGACAACATGGACGAAGTCTCGCTGGGCGCCGGCACGATGGTCGGTGAACTGGTCAACGGCGAGATCCGCGAATACGAGATCCACCCGGAAGACTACGGCCTCGCGATGATCGCCAGCCGCAACCTGAAGGTCGCGGATGCGGCCGAATCGAAGGCCAGGATCATGGAAGCGCTGCGCGGCGAACCGGGTCCGGCGCACGACATCGTCGCGCTGAACGCGGGCACGGCGCTGTACGCGGCCGGCGTGGCAGCATCCATCGAGGACGGCCTGCAGCGCGCGCGCACCGCGATCGCGTCGGGCGCGGCGCTCGCGAAGCTCGACCAGTTCGTGAGCGTCACGCGCCAGCTGGGCGCGGTGAACTGAGATGTTCGGCATCCCGCTGTCAGGTATCCATGACCTGGGGCTGTTCGTCGCCAGCGGCCTGCTGCTGAACATCATGCCGGGCCCGGATTCGCTCCTGGTCATGACGCGCAGCGCGACGCAGGGCTGGCGCGCCGGCAGCGCGGCGGCGCTGGGCATCGGCACGGGCACGTTCGTGCACATCGTCGCCGCGGCCCTCGGCCTGTCGGCGCTCCTCGCGACGTCCGCCGCCGCGTTCACCGTCGTCAAGCTGCTGGGCGCCGCGTACATCCTGTACCTCGCTGTCGGCATGCTGCTCATTAAGCGAGGAAATGAGCGCGGCGCCGGCGTCGCGGCGCCGCTGGCCATCGCGCCGCTGCCCCTGCGCCGCATCTACGCGCAAGGCATCCTGACGAACGTGCTGAATCCGAAGGTGGCGCTGTTCTTCCTCGCCTTCGTCCCGCAATTCATCGATGCGCACGCGCCGCACAAGGCGCTCGCCTTCCTCATCCTCGGCGCCATCTTCAACATCAACGGCATGTTGTGGTGCCATGCGCTGGCGCTGTTCACCGCGCAGGCCAGGGCGCGCATCAAACTGCATCCCGCCGTCACCCAATGGCTCAACCGCGCCACGGGCGGCCTGTTCGTCTGGCTCGGCGTCAAGCTGGCGCTGGCGCAACAACACTGAAGGTCCACCATGTCCGATATCCTGAACAAGATCCTCGACGTCAAAGCGACCGAAGTCGCGCGCGCAAAACAGTACCGTGATTTCAACAGCCTGCGCCGCGACGTCGAAAGCGACGACGCCCTGCGCGCCGACCTGCGCGGCTTCGAAGCGAGCCTGCGCCGCAGCATCGACGCGGGCCGTGCCGGCGTGATCGCCGAAGTGAAAAAGGCGTCGCCGTCGAAGGGCGTGATCCGCGCCGACTTCCGCCCGGCCGAGATCGCCCAAAGCTATGCCGCGGGCGGCGCTTCCTGCCTGTCCGTGCTGACCGACGTACAATTCTTCCAGGGCTCGCCCGAGTACCTGAAGCAGGCGCGCGCCGCGTGCGACCTGCCCGTGATCCGCAAGGATTTCATCGTCGATCCGTACCAGGTCTACGAAGCGCGGGCGATGGGCGCGGACGCGATCCTCTTGATCGTCGCCGCGCTGGATCATGGTTTGATGGCCGACCTGGAAGCCTGTGCCCGGGAACTCGGCATGGATGTGCTGGTCGAAGTCCATGACGGCGACGAACTGGATGCGGCCCTGAAGCTCAAGACGCGCCTCCTGGGCATCAACAACCGCAACCTGCGCACCTTCGAGGTCACGCTCGACACGACCATCAACCTGCTGCCGCGCATTCCGGCGGAGCGCCTGGTCGTCACCGAGTCCGCGATCCTGGCGCCCGCCGACGTCAAGCGCATGCGCGACGCCGACGTGCATGCCTTCCTCGTGGGCGAAGCGTTCATGCGCGCGCCCGACCCCGGCACGGAACTCAAGCGCTTATTCGACTGACATGAACACGATCATCCGCGCAGGCCTCGCTCTCTTCACATTGACCGCAGGCCTGAGCGGATGCTCGAGCGTGCGAACGGCCGCCGATGCCGTCACCTCCTCCGTCGAACACGTCACCGCGCGCATCTTCCATCCCGCCGCACCCACGGCGCCCGCACCTGCGGGGCTGGACGATTACAAGACCCGGGTCGCGCGCCACGTGGTCGAGCGCAATCCCGAGCGCATCTATGCCGGCACGCTGCCGCCGATGCTGCCGGCCATCGTCGTGCTCGAGATCACGGTCGACCGCGACGGCCAGCTGGCCGACGTGGCCGTGCAGCGCTCGCGCAATCCGGATGCCTCCCAGATCGCGCTGGCCTCGGTGCGGCGCAGCTCGCCGCTGCCGCCCCCGCAGCAGCTGGCCCGGGCGACGGGCAGGCTCACCTTTTCCGAGACGTTTTTGTTTGCGGACAGCGAACGGTATCAGCTGCGCAGCCTGGCGGAGCCGCAGGCGAGCGAGTGAACCCCGTCGGCCGCGCTTCGGCCGCCACGACGCGCAGCACGACTGCCGGGCGCAAGCCGAACGGGGCCGCCGCGGGTTTCGGGTGCGACGGGTGCGCGTGCTCAGCGTTAATCGGTCTATAATCCGCCGTTACATTTTTATATATTTCACACACATGTCCAAAGTGCAACTCAGGAATAACGTCCGGCTGGCCGGCAACGGCCCGGCAACGATGGTGTTTGCCCACGGCTTCGGTTGCGACCAGACCATGTGGCGCTTCCTGGCGCCGGCGTACGAAGATCGCTTCCGCACGATCTCGTTCGATCTGGTCGGCAGCGGGGGTTCCGACCTGTCCGCCTACAACCGGACCCGGTACGGCACGTTGCAGGGCTACGCGGACGACCTGCTCGAGCTCATCGACGAATGCGCAACGGGCCCCGTTGTCTTCGTCGGCCATTCCGTCAGCACGATGATCGGCCTGCTGGCCACGATCAAGGCGCCGGAACGATTCGTCGCACAGGTCATGGTCGGCCCGTCCCCCTGCTACATCAACGACGGCGACTACGTCGGCGGGTTCAGCCGGGAAGACATCGACGAACTGCTCGAGACGATGGACGCCAATTACCTTGGCTGGTCGAGCAGCCTGGCGCCCGCGATCATGGGTGTACCCGACCGGCCCGAACTGCGCGCGGAACTGACCGACAGCTTTTGCCGCAACGATCCCGAGATCGCCAAGCATTTCGCCCGCGTCACGTTCCTGTCCGACCATCGCGCGGACGTGCCCCGGTCGACCACGCCGGCCCTGATCCTCCAATGCAGCGACGACATGGTTGCGCCCCGTTCCGTGGGCGATTTCCTGCACCGGAACCTGCCGCACAGCACCTTGCACATCATCGACAATGTCGGCCACTGTCCGCACATGAGCGCCCCGACCGCAAGCTCGCGCGCCATCGATCAGTTCCTCGCGCACGTCCTGCGCTGACGGGCCGTGCCGACACTGCCGACCGGCGACATCCTGTTCGACCACGCGGCGTGCGCCCTGCTGCTGACCGCGGCCGATGGCCTCATCCTGAAAGCCAACCGTACCGCGTGTACATGGCTCGGTTATGCCGAGGATGAACTCGTCGGCAAGCTGCGCATGCGGGACCTGCTGCCGGTGGGCGCCCGGCTGTTCTACCACACGCATTGCCAGCCGATCCTCGAAGCGCAGGGGTCGGTGGCCGAAATCCAGGTCGACCTGCGCAACAAACGCCAGGAGCGCCTGCCCATGCTGATCAACATCAGCCGCCACGGCGAGGCGGACGACATGGTCGACCACTGGGCCCTGTTCATGGCATCCGACCGGCGCGCGTACGAGCGCGAGCTGCTGGCGGCGCGCAAGGCGGCGGAGGCGGCGCTGGAAGCACGCCGCAGCGCCGAGGGCGAGCTGACGAAGCTGAACGCGCAACTGTCGGCGACGGACCGGCGCAAGGACGAATTCCTCGCGACCTTGTCGCACGAGCTGCGCAACCCGCTCGCCCCGATGCGCAGTGCGCTCGACGTCCTCAAGCTCAAGTTCGGCCACGGTACGGACAACCGCCTGCTGCAGGCATTCGACCGCCAGCTGCGCCACCTGACCCGGCTCGTCGACGACCTGATGGAAGTCTCGCGCATCACGCAGGGCCGCATGCAGCTGCGCTGCGCGCCCGTGGAACTGTCGGCGCTCGTGCACGGCGCGGCCCACGATCTCGCCGCCACCATGGACGCGGCAGGCCACACGCTGCGCCTTTCCATCGCCCCGCCGCCCGTGATCGTGGAGGGGGATGCGACGCGGCTGACGCAGGTCGTCATCAACCTGCTGACCAACGCCGCCAAGTACACGCCGGACGGCGGCACGATCGAACTGGGCCTGTCCTGCATGGACGGGATGGCCGAGATCATGGTGCGCGACAACGGCATCGGCCTGCCCGCCGCGGCCCTCTCCACCGTCTTCGACATGTTTTCGCAGCTGGAGCCGGCGCTGGAACGGTCAAAAGGCGGTCTCGGCATCGGCCTCGCGCTCGTGCGCGGCATCGTCGAGCTGCACGATGGCAGCGTCCACGCGGACAGCGCCGGCCCCGGCCTGGGCAGTACATTCACGATCCGCCTGCCGCTCGCGGCGGGCGGCGTGTGCGCACCGTCGCCGGCGGCGCCATCCGCCGGGGCGGCCCGGGCCCAGGTGCGCGTCCTCGTCGTGGACGACAACGAGGACGCCGCCGAGATGCTGGCCATGACGTTGGAACTGCACGGTTGCGAAGTGCGGACGGCGCCGACGGCCACCCGGGCGCTCGAGATGCTGCCCGGCTTTGCCCCCGCCGTGGCGCTGCTCGACATTGGCCTGCCGGACATGAACGGCTATGAACTGGCGCGCAGGCTGCGCCAGCTGCCGGGCGGCGCATCGATGACCTTGATCGCGACGACGGGCTGGGGACAGCAGAAGGACCGCGAACGGGCATTCGAGGCCGGGTTCGACCATCATCTCACCAAACCCATCGACTTCGATTTGTTGCGGTCCTATTTGCCGGTCAGCTCGCGCTCGGCCGCTTGACCAAGGGCCCCTTGCGCGTGCCGGGCGCCACGGTGACCTGGACGCAGGGCACGCGGTCGCCCTGCAAGGTAACGTCGAACGTCATCAGCTCGTCGCGGCGGAAGGCGTGCACGGTCACCGTGTCGTCCACGCGGTAGCGCGCGAACAGCTGGTCGAGGTTGGACGGGTTGGCGTTCACGCGCAGGCCGTCCACGGCGATCAGGACGTCGCCCGCCGACAGGCCCGCCTGGTGCGCGGCGCCGCCCTCGTGCACCTGGGTCAGCTTGACGCCGGCGGCGTCGCGGCCGATGCCGGCGTCCAGCGACGGCTTGGCGTTCTTGCGCTCTTCCGTCACCTTCACGCCGAACGGGGCATACAGCTTGGCCAGCGGGATGTCTTCGGTGCCGCGGATGTAGCGGTCGAAGATCGTTTTCAGGCGCACGCCGCTCACCTCGTCGAACAGGCTTTCCACGTCCTGTTCCGTCACGCCGCGCGCGGCGCCCTTGTAGAAATTGCGGCCGTAGCGGTCCCACAGGGCCAGCATGATGTCGTCCAGCGACTTCGCGCCGCCCGTCCTGGCGCGGATCGTCAGGTCGAGCGCGAGGCCGACGAGCGAACCCTTCGTGTAGTAGCTGATGATCGCGTTCGGCGCGTTCTCGTCCTGGCGGTAGTACTTGCTCCAGGCGTCGAAGCTGGAATCGGCGATGCTCTGCTTGGTGCGGCCCGTGCCGCGCAGGACGCTGGCGGCCGTTTTGCCGAGCAGCTTGAAATACGTCGCCTCGCTGATGATGCCGCTGCGGACGAGCATCAGGTCGTCGTAATAGCTCGTGAAGCCCTCGAACAGCCACAGCAGGGGCGTGTAGTTCTCGACCTGCAGGTCGTACGGCGCGAACACGGCCGGCTTGATGCGCTTGACGTTCCAGGTGTGGAAGTACTCGTGGCTGCACAGGCCCAGGAATTTGATGTAGCCCTCGTTCGGCTCGGCCGTCCTGGGTGCCGCCGTCGTCGGCAGGTCGGTGCGTGCGCAGAGCAGCGCCGTCGACGCGCGGTGTTCCAGGCCGCCGTAGCCGTCGCCCACGACCATCGTCAGGAACACGTAGCGGTCCATCGGCGCCTTTTTCGTCTTCGGCTCGAAGAACGCGATCTGGGTTTCGCAGATGGCTTTCAGGTCTTTTTCCAGGCGCGCCATGTCGAGGTTCGGCACGCGGCCCGTGATCACGATGTCGTGGCGGATGCCGTGCGCCGTGAAGCCGCCCAGCGCGAAGTCGCCCATTTCGACGGGGTGGTCGATCAGTTCATCGTAGTCGGCGGCGGCGTACGTGCCGAAGCCGTAGCGCTTGGCGCCCGCTTCCGGCAGCGACGTGGCGACGCGCCAGCTGCGCGTGCCGGCATCGCCCGGGCGCTGGATGTCGACCAGGTGCGGCCGCGCCTCCTGCCCGACGACGCGCAGGAACACGCTCGTGCCGTTGAAGAAGCCGTGGGTCTGGTCCAGGTGGGCGGCGCGCACGGACAGGTCCCACGCATAGACTTCGTAATGCACCGTCAGCGGCCCGCTGACGGGCGCGGCCTGCCACGAATGCTTGTCCAGCTTCGCGAGCCGCACCGTCGCGCCGCCGGATTCGGCGCGGATGCGCACGATGTTGCGGGCGAATTCGCGGATCATGTAGCTGCCCGGGATCCAGGCCGGCAGCGCGAACACCTGCCCTTCCGGGCTCGGTTCGGCCACGGTGACGGTGACGTTGAACAGGTGCCCGGCCAGGTCCTTGGGGACGATCGTGTACTGGATGGCCGGCGGCTGCTTCTGGGGTGCTTTTTTCATATGGCGTGAACAATCTCTCTCCGATGCGCCGTAGTGTAATCGGATTTTTCAAGAAAGAGCATGTTCACACAACCGGTGTTCACAACATCGCGTGTCCACACGGTTGAGCTACGATCCGGTCAGATCGGCAGGCCTGTCGATATCGCGGAAGATGCCCGGATCATGCACCGGCACCGCCGTCACCGGGCCGGTATGCAGGAGGCGGCGCGCGCCCTCGTCGCCGCGCAGGGCCAGCAGCGCATCCAGGTGAACGGCGCCGAAACCGACCGGATTGCCGCGCCGGCCATCCATGACGGGTGCCGCGATGTCCGCGCCGGCCGCCAGCGCGTCGGCCAACGACCGCAACGTGGCCACCTCGACGTACGGCATGTCGCCCAGCGCCACCAGCCACGCCTGCGGCCTGGGCGCCATGCCCAGCGAATGGCGGATGGCATGCGTGAGCGACGCCGCCATGCCGCTGTCCGCATCCGGGCAAACGGTCACGTCGCAGCCCAGCGCGGCCAGCCGCTCGGCCACGCCGCCGTCATCCGGCGCCACGACGGCGACCACGCGGGGCACGGCGGCCAGCAGCTTGCGCGCGCTGGCCACGACGACGGGGTCGAAATCCGCCAGCGGCTGCAGCAGCTTGTTGCGCCGCCCTTCCGGATCGAACCGGCGCCCCCGGCCGGCCGCCAGCAGAATGCCGACCGGCGCAACCGGCACGGCCGGGGACACGGTCACGCCGTCGCCAGGTCGAACGGCAGCTTGCGCAGGCGCTTGCCGGTCAGCGTGAACACGGCATTGGCCAGCGCGGGCGCCAGCGGCGGCAGGCCCGGTTCGCCGATGCCCGTCGGCGCATCCTGCGACGGGACGATGTGGACGTCGATGTGCGGCATGTCGTTCATGCGCGCCACCGTGTAGTCGTTGAAGTTCTGCTGCTCGACGACGCCATCCTTGAGCGTGATGCGCGCGCCCGGCAACGTCGTGCCGAGGCCCATCAGCGCCGCGCCCTGGATCTGCGCCTCGATGGACATCGGATTGACCGGCAGGTTGCAGTGCACGGCGGCCGTGACCTTGTGCACCCTGGGGCTGCCGTCGACGACGGACGCTTCGACGACGTAGGCGACGACCGTGTTGAACGATTCGTGCAGCGCCACGCCGTAGGCATGCCCTTTCGGCAGCGTCTTCTTGCCGTAGCCGGACTTCGCCACGGCGAGGTCCAGCGCCGCGTGATGGCGCACGTGCTTCGCGTCGATCAGCTTCTTGCGATACGCGACCGGGTCCTGGCCCGCCGCGTGCGCGGCTTCGTCGATCAGCGTCTCCATCACGAACGCCGTGTGCGTGGACCCCACGGAGCGCCACCACAGCACGGGCACGTTGGCCTTGGCCGCATGCGCCGTCAGGTTCAGCGGCACGTCGTAGGGATCGCCCATGCCTTCGACCATCGTGCTGTCGACGCCGTTCTTGACCATGAACGGTTCGAACGTGGTGCCGGTGATGATCGACTGGCCGACGATCGTGTGGTCCCAGGCGACGATGTTGCCGTCGGCATCGAGGCCGATGTCGGCGCGGTGCACGTGCGACGGACGATAGTAGCCGCCGCGGATGTCGTCCTCGCGGCTCCAGATCAGCTTCACCGGACCGGCGTGGCCCGCGGCTTTATAGGCCTTGGCGACGTGGACGGCTTCGACGACGAAGTCCGACGTCGGCGTGGCGCGCCGGCCGAAGCCGCCGCCCGCCATCATCGTGTTGAGCGTGACCTGCCCGGGCTTGAGGCCGGCCACCGCGGCGGCCGCGGCCTGGTCGACACCCTGGAACTGCGAGCCGACCCACAAGGTGCAGGCGTCGTCGCGGAGGTCGACCGTGCAGTTGATCGGTTCCATCGGCGCGTGCGCCAGGTAGGGGAATTCGTAGACGGCCGAGATTTTTTTCGCGGCGCCGGCCAGCTTCGACGTATCGGCCTTGCGCGCGACGGCGCCCGGCGTCCTGGACAGCTCGGCGAACTGCGCCATCTGCTTGCCGCTGTCGACTTTTTCGACGGCGCTCGTGTCCCACTCGATGGCGAGCAGGTCGCGCGCCTGCTTGGCCGGCCAGTAGCCGTCGGCGACGACGGCCACGCCGCTGCCGCCGCGGTCCACCGGCACTTCCAGCACGGCGATCACGCCGCGCAGCGCCCTGGCCTTGGCGGCGTCGAACTTCGCGACCTTCGCGCCGAACACGGGCGGATGCGCGACGACGGCGACCCTGGTGCCGGCCGGTTTGACGTCGAGGCCGAACTGCTGGCGGCCCGTCGACTTGGCGCGGGCGTCCAGGCGCGGCATCGGCTTGCCGATGTAGCGGAACGTCTTCTGGTCTTTCAGCACGATCGTTTCCGGCACCGGCAGCGCCATCGCCGCGTCGGCCAGCGCGCCGTAGGTGGCCTTCTGGCCCGCCGGGCCATAAACGACGCCCTTCGCGGTGCGGCATTGCGCCGGGCTCACGTTCCACTGCCGGGCGGCGGCGCCAATCAGCATCGCGCGGGCGCGGGCGCCCACTTCGCGGTACTGCGTGAACGAGTGGGCGATGGTGCCCGAGCCGCCCGTGATCTGGATGCCGAAGACCGGGTCCTTGTACACGTCGCCGGCGGGCGCCAGTTCGGCGCGCATCTGGCTCCAGTCGGCATCCAGTTCGTCCGCGATCACCATCGGCAGGCCCGTGTGCACGCCCTGGCCGAACTCCAGGCGGTTGACGATCACGGTCACGGTGTTGTCCGGCGCCACGCGCAGGAAGGCGTTCGGGGCGTAGACGGTCGGCTTGGCGGCGTCGGCCGCACGGGCGATGCGCCCGCCGGCCGGCAGCACGAAGCCCAGCACGAGGCCACCGGTGGCGGCGGCGCCGGCTTTCAGGAAGCCGCGGCGGGAGGCCGGGGCAAGGCGGCCGGCCTTGGCCGCCACATTCTTCATCAGGTCGAATCGCATGCGGGTCTCCTTACGCCAGGGTCTTGGCGGCATCCTTGATGGCCGCGCGGATGCGTTGATAGGTGCCGCAGCGGCAGATGTTGCCGCTCATGGCGTTGTCGATGTCGGTGTCCGTCGGCTTTTTGTTCACGCGCAGGAGGGCCGTGGCGCTCATCACCTGGCCGCTCTGGCAATAGCCGCATTGCGGGACGTCGTGCCTGACCCAGGCGTCCTGCACGGCCTTGCCGACCTTGTCGGTTTCCATCGCTTCGATCGTCGTGACCTTGTGGCCGACGGCCGCCGAGATCGGCGTGACGCAGGAACGGATCGCCTGCCCGTCCAGGTGCACGGTGCACGCGCCGCACAGCGCGGCGCCGCAGCCGAACTTGGTGCCGGTCATGTCGAGGTTGTCGCGCAGCGTCCACAGGATGGGCGTGGAGGGATCGGCGTCGACCTGCACGTCGCGCCCGTTGATGTTCAAAGTGATCATGACTTCTCCCTTGTTCTGGTTTGTCGTTGCTTCTTGTATTTGCGTCATGCCTGCGTTTGGTGGGCGGAGGCCGCCCACCCTACGTCTTTTTGGCGTAGGGTGGGCACCCCGTGCCCACCAGGCGTTTGCGTCGTTGCGGCGAAAAAAGCCCGGCGGTGCCGGGCTTGGATTACTGCTTGAGGGAGGCGAGTTTGGCCTCGAGCGTCTTCTGGTCGACGGCGCCCGGAATCCGGCTGCCGTCCGAGAAGAAGATCGCCGGCGTGCCCGTGATATGCAGCTTCTGGCCAAGCGCCAGCACCTTGTCGTTCGGCGACTCGCAGCTCGCTGGCGCGGCCGGCGCCGGCTTGCCGTTGATCATCCAGTCGTCCCAGGCCTTGGCGCGGTCCGGCGCACACCACACGTTCTTCGACTTGTCGAACGAATCCGGCGCCAGGATGTTGTACATGAACGTGTAGATCGTCACGTTGTCCATGTTCTTCAGCGTCGTCTGGCGCAGGCGCTTGCAGTAGCCGCAGTTCGGGTCCTCGAACACGGCGATCACGCGCTTGCCGTCGCCCTTGACCTGCTTGATGGCGTCGCCCAGCGGCAGGTCGGAGAATTTGACCTTGTTGATGTCGTCGATGCGCTCGCGCGTCAGGTCGCGCGTCGACTTGGCATCGTAGACGTGGCCGATGATCAGGTACTCGCCCTTCTTGTCCGTGTACAGGATGTCGCCGGCGACGCGCAATTCATACAGGCCGGCATACGGCGTTTCCTTGATCGATTCGATCTTGGCACCGCCCAGGCGCGGTTCGATCGCCTTCTTGATGTTGGCTTCGACCGAATTCTGCGCGCCGACGCACGACGTCATCAAGCCGGTCGCCAGCAGGACGGCGAGCTTCGTTTTACCCATGAATGATAATTCCTTAAAGATTTGGCACGTTACCTGCCCATTGCATGGGCGATCAGCCGTCGCTTGACCAAGGGCAACTTATCCAGCAAGTTTAATCCCAAATTGCGAACCACGCGCACCGGCTCCAGATTTGCGCCGAACAGACGCTCGAGGCCATCCGTGGCGAGTTGCATCAGCAACACATCTTCCTTACGCGCCCTGGCGTAGCGCGCCAGCACGCGCTCGTCGCCGATCCCTTGATGCGCATCGCGCGCGGCGACCGTGTCGAGCAGGGCAATGATGTCGCCGAAGCCCAGGTTCATGCCGTGTCCGGCCAGCGGATGCACGGCGTGGGCGGCGTCGCCGACGAGCGCCACGCGCGGCGCCGTGACCGCATGCGGGCGCACGAGCGCCAGCGGGATCGCCTTGACGGATTCCGGCTGCAGCGGTTTCAGCAGGCCCAGTTTGCTGTCCGCATACTCGCCCAGGCGGATCGCCAGCTCGCCCAGCGATTCGCCCATGATCGTGTCCGCCAGCGTGTCCGGCGCCGACCATACCAGCGACACCTGGTTGCCCGGCAGCGGCAGCAGCGCGATCACGCCATCCTTGCAGGTGAACCATTGATATGCGACGTTGTGGTGCGGCTTTTCGCACGAGAAATTCGCCACGATGGCGCGCTGGTGGTACGAGCGGTAATCGATGCCGATGTCGCACTGTCCGCGCACCCAGGAATCGCGGCCGTCGGCGCCGACCAGCAGCTGGGCCGCGAGCACCGTGCCGTCTTCCAGCTCGACCTCGACGTCGTCCGCGCTGCTCACGATCCGGCAGGCGCGTCCGGTGACGGTCTCGACGTTCTGGGCGAAGCGCAACGCGGCGTCGAGCGCCTGGTTCAGGTTGCTGTCCTCGACGATCCACGCGAGCGCCCCCGCATGCGCGCCGAACGCATCGAAGCCGAGATGGCCGCCCTGCTCCCCGTCGCCCTGCACGTCCATCGCGTCGACGGGCGCCACGCGCGCCATGTCGAGCGCGCCCCACACCTTGAGCGACGACAACAGCGTATGCGCCGTGTGGTTGAGCGCGTACACGCGCACGTCCCACGGCTTCTCGCCGCCGGACGCCGCCTGCGCATCCGGGCGCGCGGGCGGCACGAGCAGCGTGACGCTGTGCCCGGCCTGCGACAGGCCGAGCGCCGCCGTCTTGGCGATCGCGCCATTGCCGACGATGCAGATGTCGCTGCGGCGGGCGACGTTGCGATGATGTGCGGAGGAAGTGGTTTGTGTGCTCATGACACACATTATAGACGCTTCACCGTGGGCTGCTTCCGGCGAACAGGACGGACATTTCGCCCTCCCGCCGCAGGAAATTTGCTCGACAGGACTTGCGACTTCGCAAACCCGTCGCTATAATCGTGCCTCCTTTGGCCTGGTAGCTCAGTTGGTAGAGCAGAGGATTGAAAATCCTTGTGTCGGTGGTTCGATTCCGCCCCGGGCCACCAAAGAATTCAGCAGCAAACGAAACGCCGACCCATGCAGGTCGGCGTTTTTGTTTCCGAAAACAGAACGTCTCCGTGTCCGGTCCATTGCCGGCCCTTCACCCGCCTCCCCCATCGCGGCACGCCCTGTCCTGACGACTGGTATCGGTTCAACTCCCGGTGCAACTGGCGGGATCCCATCGGCGCGACCTGCGGCCTTCAGGCCGGCTGCACAAAAATATCTGATTGACTGTCACAAATCGCCTGCCTACAACGACTTATAGCCAGGAAGACCGCAAGTGCGTCTTTAACGTGAAGGGTAAATCATGAAAATCGTCGTCATTGGCGGTACCGGGCTGATCGGCTCGAAAACCGTCACCATTCTTCGTCAGGGCGGCCACGAGGTCGTCGCCGCTTCGCCTAAAAGCGGTATCAACAGTGTCACCGGCGAGGGCCTGCAGCAGGCCATGGCCGGCGCGCAAGTCGTGATCGACCTCGCGAATTCGCCCTCATGGGAAGACCAGGCCGTACTGGAATTTTTCCAGACGTCCAGCCGCAATCTCCTTGCGGCGGAAGCCGCAGCCGGCGTTCGCCACCACGTTGCGCTCTCCATCGCCGGGACCGACCGGATGCCTGACAACGGCTATTTCCGCGCCAAGGTCGCACAAGAACAAGCGATCGTGGCTTCCGGCATTCCTTACACCATCGTCCGCGCGACCCAGTTCATGGAATTCCTCGGCGGCATCGCCGATTCAGGCATGGTCGGCAACGTCGTCAAGCTGGCGCCCGGCCAGTTCCAGCCCATCGCATCGGACGACGTCGCGGCGAACGTTGCCGAAGTCGCGCTGGCGGCGCCGCGCATGGGTATTGTCGAGATCGCCGGCCCGGAACGCGCACCGCTCAACGAATTCATCGCCCGCTACCTCAAGGCGGTCGGCGACCCGCGCCAGGTCGTCAGCGATCCCGAGGCCCGCTACTTCGGCGGCAAGGTCGGCGAACACTCGCTGGTGCCTCTGGGCGAAGCGCGCCTCGGCCGCATCGGTCTCGACGAATGGCTGCGCAACGCCAAGTCCGCAAACCAAGTGAGAACGTCATGAAACGCATCATTCTTTCCCTGCTGGTCGCGGGTCTGCCATTTGCCGGTGTCCATGCCGAAGCGCCGAAGGCGAAGAACGCCAAGGTAACGCTGGTCTACCAACACGAACTGCCTAATGTTCCGGGCAAGAGCCTCAAGGGCGTGCTGGTCGAATACGGTCCGGGCGGCTTTTCGCCCGGGCATACCCATCCCAAATCCGCCTTCATCTACGCGACGGTGCTGGAGGGGGCGATCCGCAGCCAGGTCAACAACGGACCCGAGACCATCTACAAAGCGGGGCAGAATTTCTCCGAGATGCCTGGCGACCGGCACGGCGTCAGTGCCAATGCCAGCAAGACGGAGCCGGCCAAGCTGCTCGCGGTGTTCGTCGTGGACACGAACGAGAAAGAACTGACGACGCCACTCGACTGAGATGGAATCGTGCCCTCGTTGCTGAGGTGCACGAGACCTGCGACAGGGGCAGGCAGCAGGCCTGCACAGGCGCAAGGTGCAGGTGCCGCGCGCCCGTCCGCGGCTCGACCTCGCCCAAACTCGAGGTGCGGTTCGCACCGGCGACCTTCCCGTCCATTCCGATGGCGCGTGCAACAACGCCGGCCCATGCAGGTCGGCGTTGTCGTTTTTGGACCGCGGCTCAACCGACGCGCCACAACCGCCTCGCCTCTTCCGCGATCACATCCGGAAACTCCTCCTGAAAAAACAGCTTCCCCTCGGGCACCTGGCGTACCCCCAACGACCGCGCAAACGTCCGGTCCAGATACGCCGCGTCGGCCACGGGAAAGATCCTGTCCGCGGCACCCCACACCATCCGCACCGGCACCGTGCTCCGCTTGAGCGCCGCCTCGATCCCCGCCAGCGAGTTCGGCGCCAGCGCCTTGTGGAATTCGTGGTATTGCCTGCGCCGCAACGGCGTGCTCACCATCGGCGTGACGTAATACTCGATGACGTCGTCCGTGAGAATGGCGGGATCGTGGTACACGGCCGCGCCGAAGGTCGCGCGTGCCAGGTTCTTGTCGGTCAGCCATTTGGCGGTGTCGTTGGCGAGCGTGCCGGCGTTCGCCATGTCGAGTACCGGCTTGATCATCGGCGGCGGGCTGTCGGGTTCGGTGTCGCAGTCGGTCAGGAGCATCGTGCGCACGCGCGCCGGATACCGGACGAGGAACATCTGCGCGACCGCCCCGCCGCTGTCGGACGCGACGATGTCGACCTGGCCGACGTGCAGCGCGTCCAGCAGGGACGCCAGCATCGCCACCTGCGCAGCGGGCGCCACCGACTGGCGTTCCGGGATCTCCGAGTAGCCGAGGCCCATGAAATCCGGGGCGATACAGCGCCGGTAAGGCGCCAGGCGGTCGAGCGCGCCGCGCCATTGAAAGCCGTTCAGCGGGGCGCCGTGCAGGAACAGCGCCGCGCCGCCCGTGCCGCGCTCGACATACGCGATGCGGCCGCACGGCAGGTCGGCGAAGCGCCGCGCCTGGCGATAGGCGTTCACGCCGGTCGGCGCCGGCGGCCGTGCCGCCGCACTCAAGCCGTAGGTCGCGACGGCGGCGGCGCCTGTCAATTGCAAGAAATTCCTGCGTTTCATCTAGCCTCTCCTTGGTTGGGTTGGTGCATGCGAGGATGCTAGCGGCGCCGTCGCGGCCCGGCGAGCATCCTCGGCCGGTCCCGGACACAGGCGGATGATTTCCTGTAAATTAATGCGATGCGTACCCGGAGGATGCGATGATCGACCGACCTTCCTGCTATCCCAGCCCTGCCGGCGGCCCGCTGCCGCTCCTCGACGTGCTGACGTCGCCGGTGCCGCCGGGGCGGTTCGATTCGCCCGTGGATGCGCGCCATGTACTGTGCCTCCACCTGGGTGCGCCGGTGCCCGTGTCCTACCGCGCCGGCAAGGCGGAGCGCCAGGGCGTGCGCTTGCATGGCCAGTTCTGCGTCGTGCCGGGCGGGTCGAGCACGCGCTGGACCATGTCGCAGCCGGCCACCTCGCTGCTGCTGCGGCTGGCCCCCGCGCACGTGCGCGCGACGGCGGAAGACATGGGACTGGGTTCGCGCACCTTCGACCTCGCGCCGGCCATCCACATCCGCGACCCGCAGATCGAACGCATCGGCTGGATGATGCAGGCCGAGGATCATGCCGCCTGTCCGGGCGGCCGGATATTCGCCGACAGCCTGGCCTCGGCACTTGCCGTGCGCCTGATCGCCCTGCAGGCCCCCGCGCGGGCCGCGCCGCCGGCGCGGGCGCTGCCGGCGTGGCGCCTGCGCCGCGTCATCGAGTACGTGGATGCCCATCTGGACCAGGACCTCACCCTCGCCGAACTGGCCGCCGTCGCCGAATTCAGCCCGTCGCATTTCAAGGCCCTGTTCAAGCAGGCGACCGGCACGCCGGTCCACCGGTTCGTGCTCGAGCGGCGCATCGAGCGCGCGCGCCTGCGCCTGCTCGAGGGCCGGCAAAGCATCACGGAGATCGCGCTGGAAGCCGGCTTCGCGCACCCGAGCCACATGGCGCGCTGGATGCGCCGGCTGCTGGGGCTCGGCCCCTCGGAGATTCGCGCCGGTTGCCAGGGCGGCAGGTAGCGCGGGTCGGGCGCCCCGCCCTGGCTTATCCGTTCGCCTCCATCGGCGTCTGTGCAGCGCCGTTGCCATGCATCACCCAGTGGTAACGGAACGCTTCCGCGATACTGTTGCGCAAGACGTCGTCGTCCCAGGGCTTGACGTGGAAGCGGAATACCGCGCCGCTGTTGGTCGCTTCGATGATCGAATCGACCGCCGTATAGCCCGACAACATGATCCGGATCGTGTTCGGGTACATGACCTTCACCCGGGACAGGAACTCGGTGCCGCTCATGCCCGGCATGCGTTCGTCGGACAGCACCACCTGGACGTCGTGCGCGGCCAGCAGCGCCAGTCCCTCGGCGCCCGACTTGCCGCGCAGGATGCGATAACCGTCGCGGCGCAGCAGGCGCGACAGTGACGACGACACCTGCTCCTCGTCATCGATGATCAGGAGGGTCGACTGCCCGGCATCGCCGGGCGCCGGCGCATGCTCGCCGCGGGGTGCCGCCAGCAGGTGCTGGAACTCGCCGGCGGGAAGCGGCCGGCTGAAATAATAGCCCTGGATCTGGTCGCAGCGATGGCGCCGCAGGTAGGCAAACTGCTCCTCGGTTTCCACGCCTTCGGCGATGACCTGCAATTGCAGGCTTTGGCCGAGCGTGATGATCGAGCGCGCGATCACGGCATCGTCGGGATCGGTGGCGAGATTGCGGATGAACGACTTGTCGATCTTGAGCACGTCGATGGGGAAGCGCTTCAGGTACGCCAGGCTGGAATAGCCGGTGCCGAAATCGTCCAGCGACAGCTTCACGCCGAGTGCCTTCAGGCGCTGCATGATGTCCAGCGCCTGCTCGACATCGTCCATCACCTGGCTTTCGGTCAGCTCGATGTCCAGGCACTTGGCATCGAGGCCGCTTTCCCGCAAGGTGCTCTCGACCATGGTCACCAGGTCGGCATGGTAAAGCTGGCCCGCCGCGAGGTTGACGGCCACGCGCAGCGTGCCGCCGCCCAGCCCCTGCCACCGCGCGGCCTGCGCACACGCGGTACGCAGCACCCAGGCGCCGATCGGCACGATCAGCCCGGTCTCCTCGGCGATCCGGATGAAGCGATCCGGCGCCACCAGCCCCAGCTCGGGATGCCGCCAGCGCAGCAGCGCCTCCACGCCGATGATGCGGCAAGTCCGCGCATCGACCTGCGGCTGGTAGTGCAACTCGAGTTCATTGCGCTCCAGCGCGTTGCGCAGGTCGCCCTCGAGGCGCAGCCGGTCGGTCGCGCGGTCGTTCATCGCGCTGGTGAAGAACTCGAGGTGATTGCTGCGCACTTCCCGCGCCCGCCGCATCGCGACATGTGCGTTCTTCATCAGCGTCTCGGGGTTGTCGCCGTCCGCCGGGTAGGCGGCGATGCCGACGCTCGAACTCATGAAGAAGTCGTGGCCGTTGACCGGCATCGAGGCCGCGACCGCGTCCATGATGCGCCGCACCTTGGTCACGACCGTATGCTCGTCGTTGCCCTCGGCGAACGACAACATGATCTCGCTCCCGCCCACCCGGGCCGCCGTGTCGCTGGCGCCGAGGACGCCCTGCACGCGCTGCGCCAGCAGTTGCAACACCATGTCGCCGCCGCGGTGCCCCAGGGTTTCGTTGACGAGTTTGAAGCGGTCGAAGTTGAGGCACGCGATCCAGGTCTGGCGCGCCTGCGCACCCGCGCGGACAATCGCGGCCCCGACGCGGCTGACCAGCAGCTTGCGGCTGGCCAGGCCCGTCACGGCATCGTAATCGGCGCGGTATTCGAGCTCTTCCTGATATTGCCTGGCCGCCGTGATGTCGTACATGCCGTGCAGGAAATGGGTAACGGCGCCACTGTCGTCCCTGACCGGCGAGCAATACGTATCCAGCCACACCAGGCTGCCGTCGCGGCGATAGGCGCGCAGCGCGGCGTGGCCTTCGCGTTGCTGGGCCAGCGCATCGTCGAGCTCGACGAGCGCGTCCTGGGCGACATCCTCGCCGCACAGGAACAACAGCGATCTGCCGACGACTTCGCCGGCCTCGTAGCCGGTGATCCGCTCGAACGCCGGGTTCACGTAGTCGACGGGAAAATCGGGCCCGGTCGCGCTGCGGATGACGATCGGATTGGCGCTCGCTTCGATCGCGCGCTGCAGCAGGCGCACGCGCTCCTCGCTCTGGCGCGCCTTCTGTTCGGCCCGCCCGCGCCCGATCGCGATGCTGATCGTATGCGCACACGAGCCCAGGATCTCGAGCTCGACCTGGGCAGGGTGCGGGTTCGCAGCGGTGTACACGTCGATGGTACCAAATACTTCCCCGTTGCCGGCCTGGATCGGATACGACCAGCAGGCACGGATCGCGGGCGCCGCCGGCTTGCCCACCCGTTCCCACCATGGCTCGGCATCCAGGTCGGCGGCGATCACGGGACGCCGCCCGAACGCGGCGCGGCCGCACGGCAAGGCATCCGGGCCGACCTCGATGCCGTCCAGCGCCGCTTCGAGCGCGGCCGGGAGGCCGACGGCCATGGCATGGCCGAGACGCCGGCCGTCCTCGTCCATCAGCATCACGGCGCAGCCTCCCAGGGGATTGAGTTCCGCGATGATGTGGGTCGCCGCCACCAGGACTTCCCCCAACGGCGCACCTGCCGCGATGTTTTCCAGGATCGCCAGCTGCTCGTCCTTGTACAAACGCAGCCGGCGGCGCTCGGTGATGTCGGCAAAATACACCGTGACCCCGTCGCCCGAGGGGAACACGCGCGTCTCGAACCAGCTGTTCGATGGCGCGTGAAACATCTCGAACGATGCCGGGTCGCCGGTCGCCGCGGCCATGCGGAACTCGCTCTCGGCGATGCCGCCGGCGATTTCCGGATACTCGGCCCACAGGACCTTGCCGATCAGATCGGCGGGCGGCCGTTTGATCAGGCGCTCCGCTTCCTTGTTGACGTAGGTGAAGCGCCATTCGGCATCGAGCGAGTAATACGCATCGGTGATGCTCTCGAGGATGTTCGACAGGCCGCGGGCGAGGCGCCGGATCTCGTCGTTAGCCAGCTTGCTGTCGTGGATGTCGGTCGCCGTGCCATACCATTTGACGATCGCGCCGCTCCCGTCCCGGATCGGCAGGGCCCGTGCCTGGTGCCAGCGGTAGCTGCGGTCGGCGGCCCGGAACAGCCGGTATTCCACCTCCAGCACCCCGCCGGCGTCCACGGCCTGCGTCCAGGCGGCCAGCGTGGGTTCCACGTCGTCCGGGTGCAGGATGGAGGTCCAGCCCTGTCCCGGCCCGAACAGCGCCGCGAAACCCGAATACGCCGTGATGACGTGGTTGGCATAATCGATGCTGCCGTCCGGGTCGGCCGTCCAGACGATCTGCGGCATCGCATCGGCAAGCTGGCGGAAGCGCAGGTCGCTGTGCGCCCGGCTCTCGGCAACCTGGATGTCGCGCACGGCCGCTTCCATCTCCTTGCGTTCGGTAATGTCGGCCAGCGTGCCGATCATGCGCAACGGCCTGCCCTGTCCGTCGACGCTGACGTTGGTGCCGCGGTTGGCGATCCAGCGCCATTCGCCGTCGCCGCCGCGCATCCGGTACTCGACCGCGTAGGCAGCGCAGGCGCCCGTGCGGCAATCGTCCAGCGCCGCCAGCACATGGGCCCTGTCGTCGGGATGGATGCGGCTTTCCCATTCCGCCAGGGTGCGGATCTCGTGCTCGCCATAACCGAGCATCCGCTTGCAGCGGGCGGAAAGAAAGTCGGTGCCGGTGCGGTAGTCGAGGTCCCAGACGTCCTGCCCGGCCCCCTCGACGGCCTGCTTCCAGCGGAACTCGCTCTCTTCCAGCGCCTTGCGCACCGCGGCGCGGTCGCGAATCCCCATGAGCACGATGATGCCGACCCAGACCATGAGCACCGAGAAAATGCCGCAGAAAAAAACCGCCGCGTCCTTCACGTGTTCGTACGACGCCAGCACGTCCTCGATCGAGTGGCCGATCAGGACGGTCAATCCGTATTTTTCGACGGTATGCCAGGCGTACAGGCGATCCACGCCGTCGAGCCGCGCCGCCGCCCGGAGCACGCCGGCGTGCGGCGCGGCTGGATTGACAAATGGAAAATTGCTAAGGGAATATTCCGCGCCGTCGGCAGGCATGGGCGAGCGCGTCAGCACCTGGCCACCCGAGTGCGCCAGTACGACAACCGCTTTCTGACCGAGCATGATATCGTGGGAAAAGCGAACGAAATACTCGGGCGACACCGATAACACGATGATGCCGGCGAAGCGACCGTTCGCATCGAGCAAGGGACGGGCGAACTGGATCGCCTCCCGACCGGAGAGCCGCCCTCGGACCGGACCGTTGATGAACAGCGCGTCCGCCTGGCGTTCGCGCAGCGCAGTGAAGTATTCGCGGTCGCTGTAATCGATGTTTTTTGCGCCGGGCGCAAGGCTGGAAAAGATCAACTTCCCATCAATATCCAGGACGGCGATCCGAAAGCCGGTCATCTGGTTCAGTTGCGAGCGGCGCAGGCGGACCTTGTCGCCAAAGTGCTGCGGTTCCTCCTGCCACCGTTCGCGCAGGTCGACCAGCATGCGGTCGACGGCGAACACCGAGGACTGCGTCTCTTCCGCCAGCACTTTCGCCAGGTTGGCGACGTCCGTGTTGGCGTCCTCCAGGGTATGGTCCCGCACCTGCGCCAGGAACAGCGCGGTGACCAGCCACAACGCCGGAAGCAGGCAAGCGAGAAGCAGGGCCGGCCGGGCGCTCAGGGGCTGACGGAAGCGCAGGCGCGGGCGCGAGCGATCCATCGTGCTGTCGGGGACGTGTACGCCAGGCGCACCCGTGGTTGCGTGAACACGGTGCGTGCCGGGTTGCGTAGCGGTCGTATTCGCGGTGCCTGTGATTTCGGACATTCCTGTCCACCTTCGAAAATATGGCAGCCACGCGGCCACCGCCTGGAAAATTTCCTAGAGCGCTGATGTTACCATAGATCAATATTTGATTCTTATATGCAATAAATATTTGATGGATTGTTGCGCACTTGCGTCAGCCTGCCGCCGCGGGACGGGACGGCCGATCAAGCGAAAACGCCGACCCGTGCCGGTCGGCGTTACTTGTCCGTCGCCGGAGCGGCCTACAGCTTGCCGACGCCCGCGGCGGCCGGCACCGCGGTTGCGAGATTGCTGGTCGCGTCGACCGAGTAGTTATAGTAGCTGGCCGGCGTCGCCGACGGCGTGGCCGCCGGATTGCTCGCCGACGACCACGGCGTGGCAGTGACCGTCACGAGCGAACTGGCGCCGTGGGCGGTCGCGCCCAGGTTCACGGCCGCACCGTTGAGCAGGTTGCCGCTATCGAAGATATACGGCGAGCAGCGCGCCGTGCTCATGCCCGACAGGGCAGCGCACTTGGTCAGCGTGCTGCCGGACGAGACCGAAGCGCCGATCGTGTCGCTGGCCGTCGCGCCGCCGCTGATGTTAAAGACATTGTTCTCGATGTACAGTTTCGAGCCCTGGCCCGAAGTGATCCCCACCAGCCAGTTATACAACGTGACGCTGTTGCTGCCAGTGAAATAGTTGTTGTAAAGGTGGACCATGCCGTAGCGCACACGCGGTTTGCGCTGCACGAGGTTCTGGAAATAATTGTGGTGGAAGGTGGTCTTCAGCACCCCCGGGTTTTCCGCCGTCAGGCTGGCCGTATCGGTGCCGCCCATCAGCATGGACTTGTCGTGGTCGTGCAGGTGGTTGTACGACACGGTGATCAGGTTGGCCGACTTGGTCATGTCGAGCAGGCCGTCGTGGTGCTGGACGTGGTAGAGGTCGCCGTCGTACGGCGCGGCCCACACGGACGGGAACTGGTCGTCGGTACGCGCGCCGTCGGAGAACGTGCAGTGGTCGATCCAGACGTGCGTGGCGTACAGGATCGACACGTTGTCGTAGTTCGAATTCCAGCGCCCGCCGGAATCGGTCGGGTCCCACGCCGTGAAGAAGTCGAACGCATCTTCGAACGCCACGTTGCGGATCACGACATTGTCGACCGGTGCGCTCGAACTCGTACCGCTGATCTTGAGGTTGCCGTGGATGATCTTGGCGGTCGAGCCGTTGCCGATGATCGAGGTGTTCGACGGCACGGTCAGGACGACGTTCTTCTTCATCTGGTTGCTGGCGCAGGCGCGCGCCGCCTCGACCTTGTCGGTCGACGGCGGCACCTTCGCGTACGGCGGCTTGTAGGCGGCCAGGTAGTCGCTCCAGATCTTGTCGAAGGTGGTGTAGCCGTAGCCGGCGCACGTGCTGCTGGCCGCGTTGGCATAGGTCACGTAATTATTGGCCGTCAGCTCGGTGCCGGCCGCGTTCTGGTTCAGGCTGATGGTGCCCGAGATGTAGATGATCTTCTTGCTGTTGTCGAGCGTGCCGCTGAACGACCCATCGGACTTGATGGTCGCGGTGTTGCCGTACAAAGCCTGGATCAGGCCCGCGCGGGTCGAGACGGTGTAGATCTTGGCCGCCGCCGCGCCGTTGCCGCCGGTGGTGCCGGTGCCGCCCAGGTTATTGGTGCCGGTGGCCGCCCAGCCGGTCGCGCCGAGCGAGGAAATTTGCGCATTGACGCTCGCGCTGGCGCCGGCCATCACGACGCCGATGCATAGTGCCTGACATAACTGCTTTTTGGAAATCGTCATTTCTTCTCCGGGAAAATTGGTGAAATTTCTGATGTGCCCAAGAACAGCTGCAGAGCGACCCCATCGCCGGGGCCCGATATTTGGTCAGGCCGGTTTTCACAATTTTGTATGGGAATCGCTGATTTGTTGAAATTTGGTCAGACCAATTCAACTGACGCAGTATGACCACATTTCCAACAAGTAGCAATTTAAATAAACAAAAACGCCAACCCATGCAGGTTGGCGTTTCGGTTGTCCGGCAGCGCGATCGTCACGGCCGGCTCATCGCCGAGCGCGCTCCGTACTCATCCGGTCTTGCCCCCGGCGGCATCGTGTCCGGCTTGCCGGAAGCAGTTCCTGCCGGCGCGCTTGGCATCGTACATCGCCTGGTCGGCCGCCTTGACCAGCTGGTCCGGGGTCATGCCGGCCTCGAAATACGCGACGCCGATACTGGTGCTCACTTGCAGGTGTTCAGATCCGATTTCGAATGCCGGTCCCATGGCCTCGATGAGTTTTTTTGCGATGACGACGGCATCGTGCCTGTCGTTCAACCCTTCCGCAATCAGGACGAATTCGTCGCCGCCGAGCCGCGCCATGAAGTCGGCATCGCGCAGCACCGAGCGGATCCGCTGGGCGAACATGCGGATGACGGCATCGCCCGCGTCGTGCCCGTACGTATCGTTGATGTGCTTGAACCGGTCGATATCGAAGTACATCACCGCCAGGCCGCCGCGACGCTGCGCGCGCCTGACCGCTTCGTCCAGCTGGCTCTGGAAATAGCCCCGGTTCGGCAATCCGGTCAGCGAATCGAAGTTCGCCCGGCGGAACAACGTCTCCTCCATGTACTTGCGTGCCGTGATGTCCTCGGTGACGCCGAGCACGCCCACCACCCTGCCCTGATCGTCCTTCAACGGGATCTTGCTGGTTTCGATCCAGCAGGCCGTGCCGTCCCGGCGTACGTCGGTGGCCTGCATGCGCATGCGTGCCACGCCGGATGTCATGACTTCCAGGTCCACCTTCCGGAACTGCCTGGCCTGGTCCTTCCACCGCAGGTCCACATCCGTTTTGCCGATCAACTCGTCCATGCTTTGCAGGCCGGCCTCCGCCAGCAATGACCGGTTTCCGCCCTCGTACACGCTGTTGATGTCTTTCCAGAATACGTTTTGCGGAATATTGTCGAGTATCAGCTGCAGCATTTGCCGGGACTCGTAAAGCGCGGCCTCGGCCCTTTTCCGGTCGGTGATATTTTCGGCAAAACCCAGCACGTGGGTGACCGTGTCGCCGGCACTCATCGGGATCATCACGATCGAGAGGTCCGAACTGCGTCCGTCGGCGGCGATGATCCGGCTGGTGTAGGCGACCGCGTTCCCGGCCAGGACCTCTTCGAATCGCTGTGCGGCCGCGTCGCGCTGTTCATCCACGATGAACCTGGCGGCCATCATGCCGATCAACGCTTCACGGCTCACCCCGAGCTCCTTGACCATCTGCTGGTTCACCCGGATGAAACGCCGCCGGCGGTCCAATGCATAGACGGCGAATGGATGATTTTCAAAGAAGCCCGGAAAACGTTCATTGAAGTCGAGTATCGCCCGCTTGCGCGACACATAGCGCGGCCAGATCACCGCGGCATAGCTGGCAATCAGGCTCAGCAAAAGTCCGACAGCGAACACCAACGTCGCGGCGTGCGCGGATTTGGGCGCCAGCTCCCCATCTTTCGCATAAAAATAAATCAGCCATTTACGGTTGGCGAACTGCACGTCAGCCCGGTGCGCCAGCAGACCGGCCATCCTCGTCTGCAGGGCGTGGGGCTCGCCGTCGGCGTCGAACACGATATTGTCGGGTGAGACCTGGTCTTCGAATACTTCGAGGTCGAAGCGCCGGGCCAGACGCCCCTCGTCGAAGTCGAGGAACAGGCGGTTCAGGTACAACGTCGAAAAAACGAATCCGCTCAGTTCGCCGCTCCGGTCCGTTGCCTTGCCCGCGGCCCGCTGGAGCTTCCTCACCGGAACGAAAATCTGCACGATGGGACGGTTGCCCGGGTCGCGCAGCGCCGTCTGGTGCCTGGTGGCGACGGGCTCGTCGCGCGCCTGGGCCTCCTGCATCGCAGCCCAGCGGTCGGGGATCGCCGAAAAGTCGAAGCCGCGCAGCTGATCGACACGCTTCGGCTCCGTGCGATGCCGGCCATACAGCAAGGGAAAGTACTCATCGATACCGTCGCGCCGGTTCACGATGCGGCGGCCGGCAAAGCGCCGGCGCGCCTCGGCCTCGAAGCGCCGGACCTGTGCCGCGGGCACTTTGGGCAGATAGCCGAACGAACTGACGCCTGGCAGCTGTTCGAACAGGTGACTGGCTGTCAGGAAGTTGTCGAATTCTTCGGGCTCGATATCGGACGAAGCGCTGAATAAAGCCCCCAGCGACCGGCTTGCGCTCACATACAGATCCAGCCGGTGCCGCAACAGGGATTCGTAGCTCTTGGCGCTCTCATGCAATTCGCCGAGTCGTTCCGCCCTGGTCCGTTTCAAGGCATCCACGCAGGCATAAGCGGAGAGCGCGAGACCGATCGTGAACACCATGGCCGGCACCCCGTACGGGCCGAGTGTTCGTTTCATGCGCTCCACGAGCGACATCATTGATTCACCTGACAGATTTGCTAGACGATTTCCGGCGGCAGGATCTCCCCGCCGAAAATCATCTTAGCAGTCCCCTCCTTGCGCAGTCGCAACGTTGGTGCGAGCTGGCGGTAGTTCAGCGCAAATACAACATGTTGCGTACAACCCGGCCTGACAGCGAGCGCAGCGTCATTGGTTCGTCACAGGCTGCGGAAACAACGAAAAGTCGGGCAGCTTGCCGCGCGCATCCAGGTCGGCCTTGTCGCCGATGCGCAAGATCGACGCGGGCGTCCCGTCGAACGCCGGCCAGGCCGGCAATCCCTTGCCGTTCGGACTGCCCGTGCGCGCGAAGCTGGCCCAGGTATCGGCCAGCCGGGTCGCCAGTTGCCGGTCGTAGGCGGACCACGGCCGCGCGTCCTGGCCGAGATGGTCGAAGACATACTGGATCTCCGCGCCGTGCCCTGCCCCGCAACCGTAGCCGCATGGCGTCACGGGTTCCGCCGGCCGGTGCGCGAAATAATAGACATAGGGCCTGGCCCGGCCGTACCGCGCCTGCAGTCCGGCCCAGTACACGGTGCGCCAGCCCCACCAGTCGTTCGTGAGCCGGTCGATGGAAGCCTTGGCCTGGGCGTCCGTCGCGCCCGGGTACGCCGCCAGCACGGCCGCCGACGGCGCATGGCCCAGCAGCTTCGTCACCAGCGCCCGGTGATGCGCGGCCGTGAACTGGTCGGTGCCGAGGATTTCGGGCGCGAGATCCTTGCCCTCTTCCGCATTCCAGCCGGCGAGCAGCGGCACGTCGTTCTGGCGGTGGTTGCGATAGAGCGTCGTCATGTCTTCGCGCAGCACGTGGCCGTCGACGATCGGGTGCGGCGCCCACGCCAGTTTTTGCAGCGCGTCGACGGGCAGCGCGCGCAAGTCCGCCAGGTGCGCCGCGCCGACGGCCTTGGCGAACGCCAGGCCTTCGTTTTCCGCCGTCCGGCGGTAGAACAGCGCGTTTTCGCTCGCGTCGATGGGAATGGCGTCGTTGCCGCTTTGCGAGATCGCGCGCTGGAACAAGCCTTTCGCCAGCGGCGTCGCGATGAGGAGCGCGACGGATTCGCCGCCCGCGGATTCGCCCATGATGGTGACGCGTCCGGGGTCGCCGCCGAAGGCCGCGATATTCTCCTTCACCCAGCGCAGCGCCGCGATCTGGTCTTCGATGCCCTGGTTCCCCGACGCCTTGTCGGGCGACTCCGCCGTCAGCTCGGGGTGGGCAAAGAAGCCGAAGATGCCGAGGCGGTAATTGATCGTGACGACGACGACGCCGCGCCGCGCCAGCGTGCCGCCGTCGAACATCGGCATGGCGGCCGTGCCGCCGTAGTAACCGCCGCCATGGATCCAGACGATGACCGGCAGCTTCTGCGCCTTGGCGGGCGTCCAGACGTTGAGATAGAGACAGTCTTCACTTTTCCGATTCGGCACCCACGGCGCCGTCTGGGCGCAGGCGGGCGCGAATTCGCGCGCCTGCTTCACGCCCTGCCACGGCGCGACGGCCTGCGGCGCACGCCAGCGCAGCTTGCCCACCGGCGGCGCAGCGAACGGGACGCCGAGATATGCCTTCACGCCGTCGGCGGAGGTGCCGACGATCTGTCCGCCCGTCACTTTCACCGGGTCCGTCACCGGTGCCGCCTGGGCCACGCAGGCCAGCAGGCATCCTGCGACCAGGGCCGTGGTCCGCATAGGTCCCATGGTGTCTCCTCTTTGCTTGTCGAAATGATCATTCTAGCGGCCCCACTTTGCGCCCGGATCGCTGCAGGAAAAATAATTATCGAAATAATGGATTTTGTGCTTGCAAAGCCCGATGTCGTCGGATAAAGTTATCGACATAATGATTATCGCGATAAGCAATTTACAGCAGACCATCTGACCATCACCGGAGAAATCACATGAACCAGCACATGACCCAGCACATGAGCCGCAAGCTTCGCAACGTCCTCGGCGCCGCCGTCCTCGCCGTCACCGCGCTCGGCACGGCCCACGCACAGACGGCCGGCCAGGCCCCGGCCGCGTTCCCGGCCATCAAGCAGATCGATGCCGGCGTGCTGAACGTCGGTTACGTCGACGCCGGTCCGGCCAACGGTCCCGTCGTGATCCTGCTGCACGGCTGGCCCTACGACATCCACAGCTATGACGAGGTCGTGCCGCAGCTGACGAAGGCCGGCTACCGGGTGATCGTGCCCTACCTGCGCGGCTACGGCACGACGCGCTTCCTCGACGCGCACGCCGTGCGCAACGGTGAACCGGCGGCGCTGGCACAGGACGTCATCGACCTGATGGATGCCCTCAAGATCGACAAGGCGACGCTGGCCGGCTACGATTGGGGCGCGCGCAGTGCCGACATCGTCGCCGCGCTGTGGCCCGAGCGGGTCAAGGGCCTGGTGTCCGTCAGCGGTTACCTGATCGGCAGCCAGGAAAGCGGCAAGCAGCCGCTGCCGCCGAAGGCCGAGCTGCAATGGTGGTATCAGTTCTACTTCGCCACCGAGCGCGGCGCGGCCGGCTACGCAAAGAACCACCACGATTTCGCCAAGCTGATCTGGCAAACGGCATCGCCGCAGTGGCATTTCGACGACCGCACCTTCGACCGCAGCGCCGCCGCCCTCGACAATCCGGACCACGCCGCCATCACCGTCTTCAACTACCGCTGGCGCCTCGGCCTGGAAAAAAGCGAAGCGAAATACGAGAAGCTGGAAGCCCGCCTGGCGACGTTCCCGGCCATCACCGTGCCGACGATCACGCTGGAAGGCGACGCCAACGGCGCGCCGCACCCGGAACCGGCCGCGTACGCCAAGCGTTTCACCGGCAAATACAAGCATGAACTCATCAAAGGCGGCGTGGGCCACAACCTGCCGCAGGAAGCGCCGCGCGCCTTTGCCGATGCCGTCATCGCCGTCAACCACCTGTAATCCCAAGGAGATATCATGAGCAAGATCGACAAGGTTCTGTACACCGGTAAAACCCGCACCACCGGCGGTCGCGAAGGCGGCGCGCGCAGTGAAGACGGGCGTCTCGACATCACGTTGTCGCCGCCGGGCAGCGCCGGCACGGGCACCAATCCGGAGCAACTGTTCGCGGCCGGCTGGTCGGCCTGCTTCATCGGCGCCATGGGACTGGCGGCGCGGGAACGGCATGTCGCCCTGCCGGCGGACACGGCGGTCGATGCCGAAGTCGACCTCGGCACCGGCACCGACGGCTATGCGCTGCAGGCCCGCCTGGCCGTGAGCCTGCCCGGCGTGCCGCGCGAGGTCGCCGCGGGGCTGATCGAGGCCGCGCACCAGCGCTGCCCGTATTCGAAAATGTCGCGCGGGAACATCGACGTCGCCATCACGCTGGCCTGATCCCCAAAACGACGACGCCACCGGCTGGTGGCGTCGTGCGTCGTGCTTTGTCGCGAGCTTCCGCGATCAGTGGAAAAACAGGTACAGGATGACCAGCACGATTGCCGGAACGCCCAGGATCCAGGCCAGGAAGTATTTGCCCATGATCGTTCTCCTTTCGTCAGCGAATTGATCATGGGTTCAGGATGCCGGAGGCGGACGCGGGCGTCCGTACGTTAATGCACGGTGTGCGCGAGCAGCACCCGCAAATCGTCCGGTCCGATGGCCGCCGCCAGCCCGCCTTCCGCATCCAGCACGGCATTGGCGAGTTCGCCCTTGCGCCGCTGCATTTCCTGGATTTTTTCCTCGAGCGTGCCGCGCGCGATCAGCTTGTAGACGAACACGGGCTGGTCCTGGCCGATGCGCCAGGCGCGGTCGGTCGCCTGGTTTTCGCTGGCCGGATTCCACCACGGATCGTAGTGGATGACGGTATCGGCCGCGGTCAGGTTCAGGCCGACGCCGCCCGCTTTCAGGCTGATCAGGAATACGTTCACATCGCCCCGCTGGAACGCGGCCACGGGCGCCGCGCGATCGAGCGTGTCGCCGGTCAGCAACGCATAATCGATGGAGCGCGCGCGCAAGGCGTCCTCGATCAATGCGAGCATGCTGGTGAACTGGGAAAACACGAGGACGTTGCGCCCCTCGCTCAGCAAGGTGTCGAGCAGTTCCAGCAGCGCGTCCAGCTTGGCGGAGCCGGCCTTCGCGGCCGCGTCCAGCAGGCGCGGATCGCAACAGACCTGGCGCAGTTTCAGCAAGGCGTCGAGGATCACGATGTGGCTGCGCGCCAGGCCCTTGCTGTCGATCGCGTCGCGGACCTTCTTGTCCATCGCCACGCGCACGGTTTCGTACAGGTCGCGCTGGGCGCCGTCGAGCTCGATGGGCAGCACGATCTCCGTCTTGGGCGGCAGTTCGGTCGCCACCTTGTCCTTCGTACGCCGCAGCATGAAGGGTTTCAGGCGCCGCGCCAGCAAGTCCTTGCGCAGGGCGTCGCCGTCCTTCTCGATCGGCTTGCGGAACACGGCATTGAACTGTTTTTCGTCGCCCAGCAGGCCCGGCATCAGGAAGTGGAACTGCGACCACAATTCGCCGAGGTGGTTCTGCACCGGTGTGCCGGTCAGGCACAGGCGGTGACGCGCGTCGAGCAGGCGCACCGTCTGCGCCGCCTTCGCGCGGCTGTTCTTGATGTACTGCGCTTCGTCGAGAATCAGGAGGTGGTAGCGGTGCTGGCGCAGCGCCGGCTCGTCGCGGCCCAGCAACGCGTAGGTCGTCAGGACGAGATCGGCCTCGCCGACCTGGTCGAATAACGCTTTGCGGTCCTTGCCGTGCAGGAGCAGGACGCGCAAGCCCGGCGCAAAGCGTGCCGCTTCCGCCTGCCAATTGCCCATCAGGCTAGTCGGGGCGACGACGAGCGCCGGCGCGTCGAGCCGGCCCGCCTCCTTTTCGACGAGGATGTGGGCGAGCGTCTGGATTGTCTTGCCGAGGCCCATGTCGTCGGCCAGGATGCCGCCGAAGCCGTATTCGCGCAGGAATTGCATCCAGTCCAGCCCCGTGCGCTGGTAAGGGCGCAGTTGCGCGCACAGGCCGGCCGGCACGTCCACCGGGCGGATGCCGGAGAAATCGTGCAGCTTGCGGCCCAGGTCGCGCAGACGGTCGCCACCGAGCCAGCGCATCCGCGCCGCCCGCTCCAGCTCCGCCAGGCGCGCCGCGTCCAGCGCGGGCAGGCGGATGGTCGCGCCGATGCGGTCGTTGAAATACAGTTCGCCCAGCGTCGCGAGGATGGGTTTCACGCGGCCCCACGGCAGGGCTACGCGCGTCAGGCCGGACAATTCGACCAGGAGTTCGTCGGTATCGGCGCGCGCGGCCAGTGCGGCGGCGTCGAATTTCGTCGGTGCCTCGCGGATCATATCCAGCAGCAGCGGCAGCAGCGGATAGCGCTCGCCGGCCACGATGACGCCGAGTTCGAGGTCGAACCAGCCGCTGCCGTCCTGCCCGCCTTCGTCCAGGTCGGCATACCACGCTTCGACTTCCGCGACGGCGTAGCGGAAGTCGTCATCGATCTCGACCAGCCAGCCGGCCGCGCGCAGGCGCGGCAATTCATCGCGCACGAAGGCCAGCCACGCGGACTCGTCCGGCAATACCAGGGCGTCCCACCAGTCGTCGAGCAAGGGGTCGCCCGGCGGCGGCGAGGCGAAGCCGGACGCGGCCAGCCAGGCGGCAGCGGCGGCTTCGGCCTTCTGATCGCGCACGATCACGTCGATGCCGTCCTCGAGCGCACGACGCACGACGGGTTCGTCGACGCCGTCCGTGGAGAGGCCGTCGTAGTCGAAGGACAGGACGGCCACGTCGCGCCAGACCCAGTCACGGCGCGTCGACATCTGCAGGCTGTCCAGCAGCAGGCACGGCACGGGCGCGACGTCGCGCCGCTCGCGCACCTCGAGCGCTGCCGGTGTGGGCATGAGCCCGTCCAGGCCCAGTTCGACCAGGCGTGCGGCCACCCCGCTGCGCTGTTCCGCCCGCAGCATCGGCGCCTGCGCGACCAGATCCAGCAAGGCCGCCGACGGCATGCCCGCGAATTGCTCGGGCACCGCCAGCACGCCGAGCATGAGATCGTCCAGATAGGTCATCGGATCGGTCGGCAATATCTGCTCGACCGTCCCGCCGTCGTCGAGATGCCAGTCCAGCACGACCGCCTCGCGGTTGGCCGGATGCTGGCGCCACGCGATGTCGATGGCTCGCCGCGGGCCCGGCGCCATCAGCCGCAGGTCGCCCCGCGAGGCCGCATGCTGCGAGCGTGCGCGCCACAGCCGGCCTTCGGCGCTCAGCATGCCCAGCAACCGGGCGCCGAGCACGCCCGTCGGCCTGGGCGCCGCCTGTCCGGTACGCATCGCGGCCAGCAGGAGCAGCGGCTCTTCGTCCTCGAACCGGACGTAGGACGGCCGCATCGTCAGCAGGGACTGTGGGTCGTTCATGATGTCGGCGCCGGCAATGCTGCCGTCCCCGTTCATGCGCGCCACGTACGAATGCAGGCTCAATGCCTTGCCATGACGGTCGGGGACGAGCACGTAGATGATCCGGAAGGCGTTGTCCGCCGATGGTCCCTGGGCTCGGTGCAGGTAGTCCTGCAGCGCCGTCAGCTGCTGCAGCCAGCGCTCGGCCGCCATCGGCACGTCCGGCGCGGCACGGTCCAGCATGGTCAGCAGCACGGCCACGACGTGCTTGCAGTTGAAGTTCATCGGACAGCCGCAGTCGCCCTTGAACTGGATGCCGTGCTTGCCGTTCGTCACGCGGATCTTCTGCTCGTAGACGTTGTTGCCGCTGCCTTCGACTTCGCCGTAGATCTTGTCGCCGTCCAGGTCGATGCCGAGGACCCGGCCTTTCCGCGCATACTCCTCGCCCCGGCCAAACGTGCCGGGATCGAACTGGCGCCTGATGTCGTCGCGGGTGAATTCCATGTGCGGGTGTATCGTAAGCAAATCGAGGCGTTATTATCCCCGATCGCCCCGCCGCCCTCCACGAGCGGCGTTGATGGACCTCAGGCCGGCTGCGCCACCCGCGCCGCGCGGACCATGCGCCAGATGGTCGTCGTGTTCACGACAGCCATCACGATCTCGAGCGCCGTGCCGCCGATCGAACCGGCGATGATGTTGTTCGCGATCCACAGGAACGTCCCGCACAGCATCACGAGACGCATGGGCACGCCGCGCAGCAGGAACAGGGCGAGCGTGCCGATGCAGGATGCGGCCAGCGGCAGCCAGTCCGTCATGCGCGTGGCGAGCGACAAGCCGAGGACGAGGTTCATCGCGACGACGCCGCCCGCCACCCACAGCGAGCGCGTGTACAGCGCCAGCACGGAACGCAGCAGCGACATCGTCGTACTGGCGACAGGGGTCGGGTCGCCGAGCAGGGCGAAGTGGACGATGTAGGCGAGGCATTCGCCGGCCATGAACAGCTTGAAGCGGCGGTCGTCCTTTTGCACGGCGCAGGCAACGCCGAGGACGAACGCGATATAGCCGACGCATTGCGCCGGCGAAAACCAGTCGAGGGACATGGGGAGAATCAGGTTGGGCGGGACGGCCGGAACCGCGCATTATAGCCTGCACTATGGTCTAGAATGGCCGGGCAGTCCTGACAACCGATGTCCGATGTTTTCAACCAGGAGCTTCTCCATGAAAGCCGTGAACCTTGGTATTGCCTGCCTTTCCACCCTGTGCGCCCTGTGCGCCCTGCCCGCCCATGCCGCCGGTCCCGCGCCGGTCAAGAAGGTCGACGGCATCCTTGTCGATGCCCATGGCATGACGGTCTACACCTTCGACAAGGACGTCGCCGGCAGCGGCAAGAGCGCCTGCTCCGGCCCGTGCGAGGAAAACTGGCCCGCCGTGAAAGCGGGCGAATCAGCCCTGCCCGCGCCCTATTCGACCATCGTGCGCGACGACGGCACCAAGCAGCTCGCCTACCACGGCAAGCCGCTGTACACGTTCGTCAAGGACAAGAAGGCGGGCGAGCGCGAAGGCGACAAGAAGATGAACGTCTGGCACGTCGTGACGGATTGAGCGCCCCGGCGGCGGCGCCTCAGCGCGCGCCGGCCGCGCTGCCGCTGCTGTCGCGCACGACCCGCAGCTTCGTCAGCCGGCCACGGCGGTAGGTGTACAGCGTGAGCGCCGCGTCGCGCAGGTCGCCGTTCGCATCGAAGGCGATGGTGCCCGTGATGCCCTGGTACTTGATGTGCGCGAGGGCCGGCAGGAATTTCGCCGGGTCGGACGATCCGGCCGCGCGCATCGCGGCGGCGAACGCCAGCGTGGCGTCGTAAGCGTACGGCGCGTACGTCTGGAACGCCATGCCGTAGCGCTTCTTGTAGCGTGCCGAGAAGGCCGCCATGCCTGCCTCCAGCGGCGCATCGACGCCGCCCGCGACGACGCAGATGACCTTGTCGTCGCCGAGCGCCGTGCCGGCCAGCAGCGGCAGCTTTTCCGAGCACACACCGTCGCCCGACACGAATTTCGCATCGATGCCGAGCGCCTGCATCTGCTTCAGCATGGGGCCGGCCGTGGCGTCCATGCCGCCATAAAAAATCACGTCGGGGCGGCGCGCGCGGATCTGCGTGAGGATGGCGTTGAAATCGGTCGCGCGGTCGTTGGTGAACTGGCGGCTGACGATCTGCGCGCCGCCAATCCTCTTGACGTCCTTCGTGAACTGGTCCGCGAGGCCCTGGCCGAACGCGGTGCGGTCGTCGATGACGGCGATCTTGCTCGCCTTGAGGGTGTTGATCGCGTAATTTGCCAGCACGCGGCCCACGAGGTCGTCGTTGGCGACGACGCGGAACGCCGTCTTGTAGCCCTGGTGCGTGTACAGCGGCGTCGTGGCGGCCGGAGAAATCTGCGGGATGCCCGCGCTCTCATAGATCTTCGAGGCCGGCACCGTCGTGCCGGAATTCAGGTGGCCGACGACGGCCACCACGCCGCCGTCGACGAGCTTTTGCGCGACCGCCGTGCCGAGCTTCGGATCGCTGCCGTCGTCCTCGGCCTGCAGCACCCATTTGACCTTCCTGCCCGCGATGGTCGCGCCCTGCGCGTTCAGGTCGTCGATCGCCAGGCGGGCGCCGTTCTCGATGTCCTTGCCCTGGTGCGCGCTGGGGCCGGACAGCGGCGACGCGCTGCCGATCTTGACTTGCGATTGGGCGTGGGCGGCGGGCACACAGGCCAGCGAGAACAAGGCGGCGAAGCGGATCAGACGCATGGGTAATTCCTTCAGGTTGATGTCCTGATTGTAATCCCCACGGCCGCGCACGCGCTGCGCCACCGAACGGTCACGTCGTCGCGACCAGGAACTCCTCGCCATTGGCGGGCGGGTGGAGGCCGTCGGTCCGGTCCGCGAAATAGCGCCGGGTCAGGTCGACGGCCGACACATGCCGCACGTCCCCGAAGCCGGCCTCGCGCGCGCGCGCGAGGATCTCGGCCGGGGTGAAGAAACTGAGGAAGGGCGTGCCGCTGGCGCGCGCGCCCTCGTCCGCCTGTTGCAGTTCCTTGCGGTCCGCCGGAGCGGGCTTGTCCAGCGGCAGCAGGAACGTCATGGCAAAGGTCGACCCGGGCGCGAGCGCGGCGAGCCGGCGCAGCGTCGCCATGTTGGCATCCCGGGTCAGATACATGCTGACGCCCGTGGACACGACGACGGCCGGCTTGCCCGCGTCGAACCCGGCCGCCGCGAGTCCGTCCCACCACGACGCGCCCCGCTCGAAATCGACCGGCACGAAATGCAGCCAGTCGGGCACGCCGAAACCGAGTTCGACGAGCCGCCGCCGCTTCCACGCCTGCGGGCCCGGCCGGTCGATCTCGAACACCTGGAGGCGCGACGCGATCTCCGGCCGCCGCTGGGCAAAGCTGTCGAGGCCGGCGCCCAGGATCACATACTGGCCGACGCCGCGGCCGGCCTGCTCGACGACCAGGTCCTCGGTAAAACGTGCGCGCGCCACGATGGAGGCACGGAAGGGGCGCGTGAACTGCGGCGCCATGTCGTCACGGCTGCGCCATCCGTCGCCCGGCGCCAGCAGCGCGAGGCCGACGTCGTCCGTGAAGACGTGCGGCGGCGGGTCGGCCTGCACGTGCAGGGCGCGCCACAACGCGACCCGCGCCGCCGTGCTCTCCGGTCCCGATTCTTCGGTGTTCATTCGCTTCCCCTTCCTGAAAAGTGTCGCTCGGCGCTTACCAGAACACGACGCGGTCCCGCGGCGCCAGGTACATCCTGTCGCCCGGCTTGACGCCGAACGCTTCGTAAAAACCCGGGTGGTTGCGCAGGCTGCCGTTGACGCGGAATTCCGCCGGCGAGTGCGGATCGGACTTTACCTGCGCGATGAGCGCCGCGTCGCGCGCCTTGCCGCGCCGCGCCTGCGCGAGGCCCATGAAGATGCGCTGCTCGGCCGTGAAGCCGTCGATCACGGGTGCGGGCTTGCCGTGCAACGAGATCCGGTAGGCGCGGCTGGCCATGACGGCGCCGGCGTTGTCGGCGATGTTCTCGCCCAGCGTCAGCTCGCCGTTCAGGTGATAGCCGTCGACCGGGCTGTAGCCGGCATACTGCGCCACGAGCACCTTGCCCTTCGCGGCGAATTTTGCGCCATCTTCCTTCGTCCACCAGTTGCGCAGGTTGCCGTCGCCGTCGTACTGGGCGCCCTGGTCGTCGAATGCGTGGCTGATCTCGTGGCCGATGGAGATGCCGACGGCGCCGTAGTTGATCGCGGGCTCCGCATCCGGATCGTACAGCGGCGCCTGCAGGCGCGCGGCCGGGAACACGACCTCGTTCATCTCCGGGCTGTAGTAGGCGTTCACGGTCTGCGGCGTCATATGCCATTCGGCGCGGTCGACCGGCTTGCCCAGCTTGGCGACGGCGTAGCGGTGCGCGAATTCGCGCGAGCGCATCACGTTGCCGACGAGGTCGTCGCGCCTGACGGTGAGGCCGGCATAATCGCGCCACTTGTCCGGGTAGCCGACCTTGACGGCGATCTTCGCCAGCTTGGCCTGCGCCTGCTTCTTCGTGGCGGGCGTCATCCAGTCGAGCGTCTCGATACTCTCCTTGTAGGCCAGCAGGAAGTTGTGGACCATCTCCTCGACCTGGCGCTTGCGCTCGGCCGGGAAGTAGTGCTCCACATAGACCTTGCCCACGACCTCGCCCAGGTCGCGGTTGATCTGGGCGATCGCGAGCTTCTCCGTCGGGCGGTTGACCTTCGCGCCGGACAGCACCGTGCCGCGGAACGCGAAACTCTCGTCGACGAACGGCTGCGACAGATACGGCGCGTACGCGCTCAGGACGCGGAACGTGAAGTATGCCTTCCACGTGTCGACCGGCGTGGCGGCGACGATGCCGTCCAGTTGGCGCAGATAGCCCGGCTGGCTGACGTTGACGGCATCCGCCTTGCCGGCGATGTCCTGCGCCTTCATCCACACGCTCCAGTCGAAGCCGGGCGCCAGCGCCTCCAGTTGCGCGACCGTCACCTTGTTGTACGTCTTGACGGGGTCGCGGTTCTCGACGGCGCTCCACTGCGCCTGCGCCAGCGCCGTCTCGAGCGCGACGACGCGCGCGGCCTGGCCGGCGGCGTCCGGCTGCCCGGCCAGCGCCAGCAGCTTTTCCACGTGCGCCCGGTAGCCGGCGCGCGTGTCGGCCAGTTTCGCATCGTCCTGCAGGTAGTAGTCGCGGTCGGGCATGCCGAGGCCGGACTGGGAGATGTCCACGAGGTAGCGCGTCGAATGTCTGCTGTCCTGCTGGACCGACAGCGCGAGCGGACCGCCCGCGCCGATGCGGCTGACGTGGGCGGCCAGCGCGGCCAGTTGCCGCTTGTCCCGCAAGGCCGCGATACGGGCCAGTTCGGGCTTCAGCGGCGCCAGGCCGAGCGCGTCGCGGTGCGCACGGTCGATGAAGCTGGCGTAGTAGTCGCCCATCTTTTGCGCATCCGAGCCGGGCCTGGCGGCCGGGTCCTGCGCGGCCTGTTCGATCAAGGTGCGGATCTGCGTCTCGACCTTTTCTTGCGCCACATTGAACGCGCCCCAGCTGGAACGGTCGGCCGGGATGTCGACGTCGTGCAGCCACTTGCCTTGCGAGTAGCGGAAGAAATCGTCCTGCGGGCGGACGGCCGGATCGACGGCGGCCCGGTCGACGCCGGACGGCGTCGCGGCGGCGGTTGCGGTTGAGGATGCGTTTGCGTTTGCGGTTGCGTTTGCGGATGCGGCGGTGTCGGCCGGGGCCGCGTAGGCCTGGCCTGCGAGCAGGCCCGTGATGAGGGCGCTGCACAGAGTACGCTTCATGGGTGTCTCCACGGTTGGGTGAGCTTGCGATGCTAAAGGAACCATTGCCCGCTGCCAAGCGTCCAGGCCGGCTGGAATTCCGCGCCGCTGCCCCCATCTATGCTCCAGCCTTTCCTGCATCGTTCCCATGCCCGCCTTCGCCCGTCTTGTCCCGTTCGTCGCCATGTTGGCCGCCGCCGCCGCCGTGCCCGCGCGCGCGGACGAACTCGCCGACCTGATCAACGCGTACCGCGCCGCACCCGCCGACTGCGACGGCCGGCCCGCCGCGCCGGCAGGACGCCTGGCCGTCGAGCCGGCCCTGGCGCGCATCCGCATCGGCCCCGGCACCTTCCTCGAACCGGCCCTGCGCGACGCCGGCTACGAGGCCGAGCATGCCGAGGCGATCACGGTCACGGGACCGCCGGATGCGCGCGCGGCGATGGACGTCATCGGACAAAAATATTGCCGCACGCTGCGCGCCGCCGAGTTCGCCGCGGTGGGCACGGCACACGTCGGCGACGACTGGCAGATCGTACTGGCGCAGCCCGTCGTCATTCCGCCGCTGCCGGACTGGTCGAATGCGGGCCAGGACATCCTCGCGCTCGTGAACGCCGCGCGCGCCCGGCCGCGCACGTGCGGGACGCAGGCGTTCGGCCCCGCCGGACCGCTCACGTGGAACCCGCTGCTGGGCCAGGCCGCCCTCGCCCACAGCGCCGACATGGCTCATCAACACTATTTCAACCACAAGCAGCCGGACGGCAGCCTCCCCGCCGACCGCGCGACGAAGGCCGGCTATCGCTGGGTCCGCGTGGGCGAGAACATCGCGTCGGGCCAGCGTACGGTCGACGAAGCCGTCGCGTCCTGGCTGGACAGCCCGGGCCACTGCGCCAACATCATGAACCCGGCCTTCACGGAAATGGGCGCCGCCTACGCGATCGATCCGCGGAACCGCAACCGCACCGCGTACTGGACCCAGGTCTTCGGCGCACCGCGTTAATTGATTCAAGCTATAGCCTGCATAAAAATAAATATATTGTGCGCAATTGAATTGCGCGCTATAGTTCAACCCATGGAAACGAACGACGCAAACGCTGCTCTCCTGCTCGACAACCAGCTGTGCTTCGCACTGCACTCGGCATCGCTGGCGATGACGAAGGTGTACAAGCCGCACCTGGACAGGCTGGGCGTGACGTATCCGCAGTACCTGGTGCTGCTGGTGCTGTGGGAGCGCGACGGCCTGAGCGTGTCGGACATCGGCGAGCGCCTGTACCTGGATTCCGGCACGTTGACCCCGCTGCTGAAGCGGCTCGAGGCCCAGGGCCTGGTCGACCGCTCCCGCGATCCGCAGGACGAGCGCCGCGTCGTGATCCGGCTGACGGCCCAGGCGCGCGCGCTGAAAGATGACGCGGCCGGCATCCCGGCGTGCATCCTGGGCGCCACCGGCTGCGACGTGCAGGAAGTTGTGAGACTCGCCGGCGAGATCAAGGCCATGCGCGACAGGCTCGCCGGCGGTGCGATGTAAAACGATTTATGTGCAGTACGAACCCAACCACTGAAAGGTAATCCGATGACCACCAAACTCGATAAAGTCCTGTACACCGCCAAGGCCCACACCACCGGCGGCCGCGAAGGCCAATCCCGCAGCGACGACGGCCTGCTGGACGTGAAACTGGCTCCGCCGAAAGAAATGGGCGGCAAGGGTGACGCCACCAACCCGGAACAACTGTTCGCCGCCGGCTACTCGGCCTGCTTCATGGGCGCCATCAAGTTCGTCGCCGCACAAAAGAAAGTCGTCGTCCCGGCCGATGCCGCCATCGACGCCAGCGTCTCGATCGGCCCGATCCCCAACGGTTTCGGCCTGGCCGTGGAACTGGCCGTGAGCCTGCCGGGCCTGGACCGCGCCGTCGCGCAGGACCTGGTGGACGCGGCCCACATCGTATGCCCGTACTCGAACGCCACCCGCGGCAACATCGACGTCACGCTGAGCCTGATCTAACACAAACCGGGGTCAGAGCCCCGATTTGGGCAATTGCCCAAAATCGGGCTCTGACCCCGGTCGACTCTGACCCCGGTCGACTGACCCCGGTCGACTGCCCCGGTTCCCGACCGGGTCAATAGCTTTCGCTCACTAAGCAGCTTCATTGGATTAATTTTTCCTATGAGATCCATATAAACAGATAGTTTGCATGGATGCCCGTCGCGCTCTACCATGGTTGCGAATAGATCACAGCTATCGAATAAAAAACATCGATAGCCCAACCATTGAAAGAGCCACCATGACCCAACTCACCACCGCCTCCGGCATCCCCGTCGACGACAACCAGAATTCGATCACGGCCGGCCCGCGCGGCCCCGTGCTGCTGCAGGACTTCCACCTGATCGAAAAACTGCAGCATTTCAACCGCGAGCGCATCCCCGAGCGCGTCGTGCACGCGAAGGGTTCGGGCGCCTACGGCACCTTCACCGTCACGCACGACGTCAGCAAGTACACGAAGGCGGCATTATTCTCAGGCATCGGCAAGCAGACGGAGACGTTCCTGCGCTTCTCGACCGTCGGCGGCGAAAAAGGTTCGGCCGACACGGCACGCGATCCGCGCGGTTTCGCCGTCCGCTTCTACACCGAAGAAGGCAACTGGGACCTGGTGGGCAACAACACGCCGACGTTCTTCCTGAAGGACGGCATCAAGTTCCCCGACTTCATCCACACGCAAAAGCGCGACCCGCTGACGAACCTCAAATCGGCGCAGAACGTGTGGGATTTCTGGAGCCGCGCACCGGAAAGCCTGCACCAGGTGACGATCCTGTTCTCCGACCGCGGCATCCCGGACGGCTACCGCCACATGGACGGCTTCGGCAGCCACACCTATAGCCTCATCAACGACGCGGGCGAACGGGTCTGGGTCAAGTGGCATTTCAAGACGCTGCAGGGCATCAAGAACCTGAGCGCAAGCGAAGCCCAGCGCCTGGCCGGCGTCGACCCGGACTATGCCCAGCGCGACCTGTTCCACGCCATCGCCCAGGGCGACTTCCCGCGCTGGAGCGTGGAGATCCAGGTGATGGACGACGCCCAGCGCGCCGCCTGGGAGGCGAAGACCGGTTGGGACGCATTCGATCTCACCAAGGTGTGGCCGCAGGGCGAGTTCCCGCGCACCCCCGTCGGCATCCTGGAACTGAACCGCAATCCGGACAACTACCACGCCGACGTCGAGCAGGCCGCCCTGTCGCCGTCGAACATCGTGCCGGGCCTGGGCTACAGCCCGGACAAGATGCTGCAGGCACGCCTGTTCGCCTACCACGACGCCCAGCTGTACCGCGTCGGCACGAACCACCAGCACCTGCCGGTGAACCGTCCGCGCTGCCCGTTCCACAACCAGCAACGCGACGGCGCGATGGCGGTCGCCAACGGCGGCGCGGCGGCGAATTACGATCCGGTGCATGCGGACGTCCCGGCGCAAGGGGGCTTCGGCCACGGCGACGCCGGCTGGCCCGTGGAAGGCAACGCGGGGCGCTACGACACCCGCGCCGTCGATGACCATTTCACGCAAGCGGGCGACCTGTTCCGCCTGCTGTCCGACGACGGCAAGCGCAACCTGATCGAGAACATCGCGGGTTCGCTGTCCGGGGCGGATGCCGTCATCCAGGATCGCCAGATCGGCCATTTCCTGAAAGCGGATCCGGCGTATGGGCAGGGGGTGGCGGAGGCGGTTCGCAAGCTGCAGAACCAGGCGTAAATTCTCACAGAAAATCACCCAAGCCCTTCATTTTCAAGGGCTTCTGGACATTATGGACAAGTTCGGTAATAGTTGTTTCTTTAGAATAATAAGATGCAACCATGACCACTTTCATCCTGCGGCAGGGGGCCGTGACCGTTGTTCAGAATGGCGCGATGTCCGGCAGCGCGGCGGAGCCGGACGCCGCCGTCGTCACGATCACCGACTTCCTGACCGGTACGAACGGCGACGTGCTCGACGCGTTCAGTACCGGTAACTGGCAAGGCGTGACGCCGTTCGCCGGCTATTACAAGATCGAGCAGCGCGGCAGCGATGCCGTGCTCGAATTCGATGCCGACGGCACGGGCACCGCCGCGTCGTTCCAGGACGTCGTCATCCTCAAGGACGTCGATGCGGCCAGGCTCGTCGCGGACAACCTGGCCGGCTACCGGCCTGACGGATCGATCACCGGTCAGGCCATCACCGGCACGGCGGCAGCCGAGACGCTCACCGGCACGCCGCTGAACGACACGATCCATGGCGGCGACGGCAACGACGTCATCGATGCCGGCCACGGCGACGACCAGGTCTACGGCGATGGCGGCAACGACGTCATCGGCGCCGGCGACGGCAACGACACGGTGGATGGCGGTACGGGCAACGACACCATCACGATCACCGCCGCGGGCAGCGCGCCGCACACCGTGCTCGTGCGCGGCGGCGACGGCCAGGACGTGCTCGTATTCGGCCACGACAGCAGCGCCAGCGTGAGCGCGAGCGGCGGCGCCGGCGCCGATACTTTCGTGCTGGGCAATGGCCTGACGGGCGGCAGCGTCACCATCACGGACTTTTCCGCCGCGGGCGGCGACAAGCTGGACATCGGCAAGCTGCTGCCGGCCAGCCTGGGCAGCAATCCCTTCGGTGCCGGCTATGTGAAAGCCGAGCAGGACGGCAGCGACGTCAAACTGTACGTCGACCTCGACGGCGCCGCCGGCACCGCCCACGACTGGACACCGCTCGCGACGCTGGCCGGTACGAAGCTGGCGTCCCTGACGGCCTCCGCCTTCGTGGGCGGCTACGATCCTTCCGGCACGGATGCGGGCCACGTGCTCACGGGCACACCGGGCAACGACACGCTGAGCGGCACCGCGCTCGACGACACGATCTCGGGCGGCACCGGCAGCGACAGCATCGCCGGCGGACCCGGCCGGGATGTCATCGACGGCGGCAACGAGCCGGCCGGCGGCGACACTGTCGACGGCGGCTATGGCGACGATGTCGTGCACGGCGGCGCGGGCAACGACGTACTGCGCGGCGACGTGGGCAACGACAGCCTCGACGGCGGCACCGGCAACGACAGCCTGTCCGGCGGCACGGGCAACGACACCCTCGCCGGCGGCGACGGCAACGACACGCTCGTGGACGGCTTCGGCGCCAACGTGCTGGACGGCGGCGCCGGCAACGACACCATCGACGGCTCCAGCGTGCCGACCAATGCGGAGCGCGGCGACTCGACCCTCGATGGCGGCGCCGGCAACGATGTCCTCACGGCCGGCAACGGCAACGACGTCGTGCACGGCGGCACCGGCGACGACACGATCCGAATCGTCCTGAACGACACGACGCCGGGCCGGACGTGGCACTTCACGGTCGACGGTGGCGACGGCAACGACACCATCACCATCGACCGCACCAGCGACGTCGCGCATGCCGTCGTCGACGTCACCGGCGGCGCCGGCATCGACACGTTCGGCTTCACCGTGACCGACACGCCATCCGACACGCTCGTCATCAAGGATTTCCAGGCTGGCAAGGGCGGTGATGTGCTCGATGTCGTCCCGCTGTTTCACGGTTTTGAATTTCTCGGCAATCCGTTTGGCGCGGCTGGCGTGCTGCGCCTCGTCCAGGACGGCAACGATACCCGGCTCGTACAGCTCGCCAACCCATCCGACACGACGGGCAAGACGATGGCCGTGCTGGAAAACGTCGCCGCGGCGTCCCTCACGAGCGACAACTTCCCGATAGGTATCCACCCGGACGGCTCGCCGGCCGGCCTGGACCTGCAGGGCGGCGCCGGCGACGATTCGCTGGTCGGCGACTTCCTCGACGACGTCCTGCACGGCGGCGGCGGCAACGACTATTTGTGGGGCGGGCAAGGCGGCACCGACCTGCTGTACGGCGACGATGGCCAGGACGTGCTGATCGGCAGCGGCAACGACCACCTGTTCGGCGGCAGCGGCAACGACAACCTCGCCGGCATGTACAACGACACGCTGGAAGGCGGCGACGGGAACGACCAGCTGCGAGGAGAACATGGCCACACGACCCTCGACGGCGGTAACGGCGACGACGTGCTCACCGTCTACCATGGCGACGGCGACGTCCTGTTGGGCGGCCTGGGCAACGACACCCTGGACAGCAACAGCTACAACGATACACTCGACGGCGGCAGCGGCGACGACGTGTTGAAGGTAAGTACCGACTTCGGCCTGACGCCGTCGGCAGGCCCGCTCCACCTCGAAGGCGGCGACGGCGACGATACCATGATCCTGGCGCTGGGAGGCTGGGGGGGCCAGGTGATGGCGCACGGCGGCGCCGGCCACGACACCTACGTCATCGAAGTGGCGACGGACACGAGCCTCGTCACCATCACCGATTTCCAGGCCGGCAGCGGCGGCGATCGGATCGACCTGTCGGCGATCGCGCGCGCCACGAACGATTCGGTGTTCGGCCCGCAAGGCAATCTGCGACTCGAACAGCGCGGTGCCGACACCGTGCTGCTGGCCGACCGCGACGGCGGCGGACCGTTGGGCTTCACCGACCTGCTGATCCTGAAGAACGTGGACCACACCGCCCTCGGCGCGGACAATTTCTGGAGCGGTTACGACGTGGTCGGCAGCGGCCACGTGCTGACCGGGACGACCGGCGCGGACTGGCTGATCGGCAGCGCCGGCGACGACACGCTCAGCGGCGGTCTCGGCAACGATACACTCGACGGCGGCATCGGCAACGACACCCTGGACGGCGGCGCCGGTGACGACAACCTGGACGGCGACCGCGTCGGCAACCAGCCCTCGACCATCATGACGGGCAACGACGTGCTGCATGGCGGCGCCGGCAACGACGTGCTGGACAGCTGGTACGGCAGCGACACGCTGGATGGCGGCAGCGGCAACGACGTGCTGGACATCATATTGGCAGGCGGCCACGTGCGCGACGGCGACGTCATCCATGCCAGCGGCGGCGACGGCGACGATACCTTCTACATCGACCTGTTCGGGGACAACGCCGCGGACGTGCAATTGTCGGGCGGCGCCGGCAAGGATACCTACCGCGTCGACCAGAACCGCTTCGATGACCCGATCGCGATCACCATCACCGACTTCCAGGCCGGCGCGGGCGGCGACGTCCTGACGTCCTCCTCGTACTGGACGGGCGCCCCGAGCGGCGCCACCCCGTTCTCGGGCGGCTACTACCGGTTCCTGCAGCGCGGCGCCGACACGGTCCTGCAACTCGACCGGGACGGCGCGAACGGTCCGGACGATTATCACGACATCGTCATCCTGAAGAACGTCGACATGACGAAACTCGTGCCGGAAAACACGGGCGGCTGGCCGACCGACGGTTCGACGAAGGGCTCGCTGCTCGAAGGCACGGCGGGCAAGGACATACTGACCGGCACCAGCGTCGACGACACGATCCACGGCGGCGACGGCAACGACCACATCGACGGCCAGGACGGCAACGACCTCCTCATGGGCGACGCGGGCGACGACATGCTCTTCGGCGGCAACGGCAACGACACGCTCGTCGGCGGCGATGGCGACGACACGCTTCAGACCTCGGGCGGCAACGACCTGCTCCAGGGTGGAGGCGGCAACGACACGCTGTCCGTCAGCGCCAACCGGGAAGCCACGCAGGCCTTTCACGTCGTCCTCGACGGCGGCGCCGGCGACGACACGTTCACCGTCGACCCCGCGTTCGCCGGCGCCAACGAGGCCGTCGCGACGGGCGGCACCGGGCACGATGTGTTCGTGGCCGGCGCGAGCGCCGGGGCGAATTACTTCGTCACCGACTTCCAGGCGGGCAAAGACGGCGACAAGCTCGATCTCTCCACCCTGCTGGAAGCGTACAGCCACGGCGCCAATCCGTTCGGCAGCGGCTACCTGCGCCTCGACCAGAACGGCGCCGACACACTGGTGCAGTTCGACACCGACGGCCCGGGCGGCCCATCCGGCTTCCAGACCGCGCTGACGCTGAAGAACGTGCAGGCATCGACGCTCGTCGCGGACAACATCGTCGGCGGCGTCAATCCGCATCCGGACGTGGCGCCCACGCCCACGCCGCTGCCCTCCCCGGCGCCGACGCCGGAACCCACGCCCACACCCACACCCACGCCACCGGCGCCGACACCCGGCGAAACCCACACCGGCACCACCGGCACCGACCAGCTGGCCGGCACCGCCGGCAACGACACCCTCGACGGCGGCGACGGCGACGACGTCCTGCACGGCGGCGCCGGCAACGACATGCTCGCCGGCGGCACCGGCCGCGATACGGCCAGCTACGACGGCAAGTCAGGCGACTACAAGATCAGCCACGACGCCGCCGGCTGGCATGTGGCCGACCAGAGAACGGGCGGCACCGACGGCACCGACACGCTGCAGGGCGTCGAACGCGTGACCTTCGCCGACGCCACGCTGGCGCTGGACACGGACGGCGGCGCCGGCGCGGCCTACCGCTTCTATCGTGCCGCGTTCGACCGTACGCCGGACCTGCCCGGGTTGGGCTACTGGATCGGTGCGATGGACAAGGGCTCGTCCGTGCAGGACCTGGCGGCCAGCTTTGCGACGTCGAACGAGTTCAAGGACATGTACGGCGGGGCGAGCAATGCCGACCTCGTGAACCGGCTGTATCACAACGTGCTGCACCGGACACCGGAGCAGGCCGGGTACGACTACTGGCTGCACGTCCTCGACGCCAGCCAGGCGAGCCTGCCGGACGTGCTGGCCGCGTTCAGCGAGAGCGGCGAGAACCACGACGCGGTGGCGGACCTGATCGCGAACGGCATCCTGTTCACGCCCTGGCAAGGCTGACGCCGCGCATCAACCGGCCGTGTGCGCCGCCAGCCAGGACACGATCACGTCGAGCAGGCGCCGCGGCGCCTCGATCGGGATCATGTGGCCGGTGTCCTCGATGACGGCGAGCGTGGCGCAGGGGATCGCGGCCGCCATCTCGCGCGCCTCCTCCATGCTGCGCAACTGGTCCTGCGCGGCCGCCACGACGAGCGTCGGGCAGCGGATCTCGCCGGAACGTTCGAGGTCGCCCGGCCGGTCCAGCATCGACTGGCGCCGGAACACCTCGCCGCCGAGACGCGTGCCCATCGCGCGTATCCGTTCGATCAGCGCGTCGTCGTCGCGGCGGTCCGGGTGCAGCGACGTGGCGACGGCCGTGCGGCTCAAGCCGCTGAAGGCGATGGACGGCGCCGCGCTCGCGATCGCGCCCTTGCGCTTCTGCAGCGCGGCCGTGTCGCCGCGGGTGGACGTGGCGATCAGCACGAGCGCGCGCACGCGTGCCGGCGCCTGGCGCGCGATCGCGCGGGCGACGTAGCCGCCCATCGAAAAACCCACGAGCAAAAAGGAAGGTGGTGCCGTCGCGAGGACGCGGCGCGCCATCGCCTCGACCGACGTGTCGTGGCGCAGGTCGGCGTGGACGACGGGGCCGAAGCGCGCCAGCGCCGGCAGCATGTCGTCCCACAGGGTTTCGTCGGCCATGAAGCCGGGGACAAGCAGGAGAGCCATCCCGTCATCCTAGCAGACGGCCGCCGGCCCTGCCGCTCCCGATTTTCACCCGCGCCGGATAGGCGTGCCGACATATAGCGCACTGTCCTGAGTCGCCTCAAGGCGGACCGGCTCCGATGCGACTTTCATTGGTTCTTGTTGTCCGAGAAACCAAGGAGCCCCATGAAACCATCCGCCACCATTCGCATCAGCGTCAGCGTGCGCAACCAGCTCAGGTTCGCGTTCACCATCGTCATCGCCCTGTCGTTCCTCGCGACGGCCATCGCCATCTGGCGCCTGCAAGTCCTGTCGGACGACACCCAGGCCCTCACCCGGCGGCCGCTCGCCAAGGAGCGCCTGATTTCCGGCTGGCTGCTGAACACGTCGGTCGCCGCCAAGCGCACGGGGTCCATCGCGCGCTCCGCCGATCCGGAACTCGCGACGTACTACGCGCCCGAAACGCAAGACTCGACGACGCGCACCACCGCGCTGCAGCAGCAGGTCGGCGCGCTGCTCGACACGCCCGAGGAACATGCCGTGTTCGGGCAGATCGGCACGGCGCGCCAGCGCTACATCGCCACGCGCGACCGCGTCATGGCCCTCAAGGCCGGCGGCAAGGACGCGGAAGCCCGCAAGTACTTCGACGACGAATTCGTGCCCGCCGTGACGGCGTATCTCGGCCGGGTCAAGGCGCTGCTGGAACTGCAGCAGAAAGAGATCGACACGCGCGTCGCCGCGGTGCTCGGCAGCGCGGACCGCAGCAGCAAGGTCCTCTCGGCGCTGTGCCTCGCCACGCTCGCCTTCAGCATCGCGGCCGGCACCGTGTTCGGGCGTGTCCTGTTCCGGCGCCTGGGCGGCGAGCCGGCCGCCGCGGCGCTGGTGGCGGCCGAGATCGCGGACGGCAACCTGTGCGTGGCCGTACCCCTCAGGCCGGGCGACAACGACAGCCTGATGGCCGCCCTCGAACGCATGCGCGCCAGCCTCGCGGGCATCGTCGCCGACGTGCGCGAAGGCACCGGCACGATCGTTGCCGCCGTGGCCGCGATGGCCGGCGAAACGCAGGACCTGTCGCAGCGCACCGAAAGCCAGGCGCAGGCGCTGGAAGAGACGGCGGCGTCGATGGAAGAACTGACGCAGGCGGTCAGCCAGAACTCGACCAACGCCGACGAAGCCAACCGCATGGCGGGCGACGCCGCGCGCGTGGCGCAGCAGGGCGGCGCGATGGTCGGCCAGCTGGTCGACACGATGGGCGCGATCAACGCCTCGTCGGAGCGCATCGTCGACATCATCGCCGTCATCGACGGCATCGCGTTCCAGACCAACATCCTCGCGCTGAACGCCGCCGTGGAAGCGGCGCGCGCCGGCGAACAGGGACGCGGCTTCGCCGTCGTCGCGGCCGAAGTGCGCGCCCTGGCCCAGCGCTCGGCCGCCGCGGCCAGGGAAATCAAGGACCTGATCGACGCGTCGACCCAGCGCGCCGCCGACGGCGCGACCCTGGCCGGCCAGGCCGGGCAGACGATGCACGACATCGTCGACAGCATCAAACGCGTCACCGGCATCATGAACGAGATCGTCGCCTCCAGCCGCGAACAGGCCGGCGGCATCGGCCAGGTCAACCAGGCCATCGTGCAGATGGACGGCGTGACCCAGCAGAACGCGGCCCTCGTCGAGGAATCGGCGGCCGCGACCCAGTCGATGCACGAGCAGGCGCAGGCGCTGGCCGAGCGGGTGGCGCTGTTCCGCGTCGAGGCGAAGGCGCGGCCGGCGCCGACCGCGACGAAGCCCGCGCTGCCGCCGGCCCGCCGCCCCGCGCCGGCGCCCGCGGCGAGGCCCGCGACGGCGAAGCCGGCACGGATGGCGCCCGCCCCGGTGCGCGCGCCCGTCCGCAAGCCGGCCGCCACGGTCGACGCGGACTGGGAAGAGTTCTGAGCAAAAGAAGGGGCGGTTGCCGTCAGTGGGTTTCTCAGGCAACATCGTCCCTATCCTTCCTCTTTACGCACGACGCCATGAACCTGCCCGCCCACCAACTCACCATGACGGTCCTGATGACACCGGATACCGCGAATTTTTCCGGTAACGTGCACGGCGGGAACATCCTGAAACTGCTCGACCAGGTGGCCTATGCCTGCGCCAGCCGCTACGCCGGCACCTATGTCGTGACGATGAGCGTCGACCAGGTGACGTTCCGCCAGCCGATCCACGTGGGCGAGCTGGTGACGTTCCTGGCCGCCGTGAACTACACGGGCCGCACGTCGATGGAAATCGGCATCAAGGTCGTGGCCGAGAACATCCGCACCCAGCAGGTGCGCCACGTGAACAGCTGCTTCTTCACGATGGTGGCCGTGGGCGACGACAAGCAGCCGGTCCCCGTCCCGCCCCTGCGTCCGTTCGGGCCGGACGAGCAGCGCCGCTACGAGGAAGCCAAGGGCCGCAAGGAGCTGCGCATGGCGCTCGACCGCCAGCACGAGGAACGGGCGGCGGCGCGTTCCTGAACCGCAGGCGCGACAAAAATTATGGATTTCGCGTAACCCGTGCTATACTGCGCCGCCTTGGCCTGGTAGCTCAGTTGGTAGAGCAGAGGATTGAAAATCCTTGTGTCGGTGGTTCGATTCCGCCCCGGGCCACCAAGATTCAGAACAGAGCGCCAACCCATCCGGTTGGCGTTTTGCATTCCACCGTTCCTTTCATCACAGACTGCCATGACGACCCTTCCACCCTGCCCCGCCTGCGGTTCCGCATTGACCTACGAAGACGGCTCGGGCAACTATGTCTGCCCGGAATGCGCGCACGAATGGCCGGTCAAGGCCGAAGCGGCCGCGGACGAGGCGGCCCGCGTGTGGCGCGACGCGGCCGGCAACGTGCTGCAGGACGGCGATTCCGTCACCGTCATCAAGGACCTGAAACTGAAAGGCGGCGGCGGCGTGGTCAAGCAGGGCACCAAGGTCAAGAACATCCGCCTCGTCGACGGCGACCACGACATCGACTGCAAGATCGACGGCTTCGGCGCGATGAGCCTGAAATCGGAGTTCGTCCGCAAGAGCTGAGCGGGCAACCATCGGACATGAACGCCACCTGCGAGGTGGCGTTTTCATTTCCGGCCGTGCTTTCCCGCCGGTCCGATATTCGATTCGATATAGAAATCGTCAAAACCATGATTGGACGCCCCCTTGGGTTCGGCCTAGCATTGGGTCATCTGTCCGATCCACGAGAACAACAATGAAGAGACATCTCGCCGCCCTCCTCCTCGCGGCCTGCGCGCCGCTGTGCGCCGCCGAACCGGCGGCCCCGGCGCCCGTCAAGCTCACCGTCGACGCCACCCGGATAAAAGGGCCGATGACGCCGATCTGGGCGTGGTTCGGCTACGATGAACCGAATTACACGACGGCGCCCAACGGCAAGAAGCTGCTGAGCGAGATCGCCGCCCTGAGCCAGGTCCCCGTCCACGTCCGCACGCACAACCTCATGACGTCGGGCGACGGCAGCTACGCGCTCAAGTGGGGCTCGACGAATATGTACACCGAGGACAAGGACGGCAGGCCGGTCTACGACTGGACCATCGTCGACCGCATCTTCGACACGTACATCGAACGCGGCATGAAGCCGCTGGCGCAGATCGGCTTCATGCCGGAAGCGCTGTCGCAACGCCCGCAACCGTATCGCCACCACTGGAAGCCCGGCACGCCCTACCAGGACATCATGACCGGCTGGGCCACGCCGCCGAAGGATTACGGCAAGTGGTCCGAGCTGATCTACCAATGGGTCAGGCACAGCGTGGCGCGCTACGGGCAGAAGGAAGTCGAGAGCTGGTACTGGGAAGTGTGGAACGAGCCGGACGGCCTGTACCTGATCGCGCCGGACACGAAACACGAGTACTTCAAAATGTACGACTACGCGGCCGACGCGGTGAAACGCGCGCTGCCGACGGCGCGCATCGGCGGGCCCCACACGGCCGCCGCCGGACGCTTCATGGACGACTTCCTGCGCCACTGCCTGCACGAGACCAACTACGCGACCGGCAAGACCGGCTCGCCGCTGGACTTCGTCGCCTTCCACGCCAAGGGCGCGCCCAAGGTCGTCGACGGCATCGTGCGGATGGGCATGGACACGCATTTCCGCCACCTCGACGAAGGCTTCGCGCTCGTCGCAAAATACCCGGAACTGAAGAACATCCCCGTCATCATCGGCGAATCCGACCCGGAAGGCTGCGCCGCCTGCGGCATGCAGACCAACCCCGAAAACGCCTACCGCAACGGCACGCTGTACGCCAGCTACACGGCCGCCTCGATCGCGCGCGAGTACGACCTGGCCGCGCGGCGCGGCGTGAACCTGATCGGCGCGGTGAACTGGTCGTTCGAGTTCGAGGACCAGCCGTGGTTCGCGGGCTTCCGCGACCTGGCGACCAACGGCGTCGACAAGCCGGTGCTGAACGTGTTCCGCATGCTCGGCATGCTGCGCGGCGAGCGCGTGGCGGTGACGGGCGACCAGGCCTACGACGCGGCGCGCATCCAGGCCGCGGGCGTGCGCGGCGCGCGCACCGACATCGACGCGCTGGCCGCGAAGGATGCGCACCACATCGCCGTCATGGTCTGGAATTACCACGACGACGACATCATCGACGCCGGCTCCCCGGTCGAACTGCACATCGCCGGCATTCCCGCCAGACAGGTGCAGTTGCGGCACTTCCGCATCGACCAGGAGCACAGCAATTCGTACAGCGCCTGGAAGCGCATGGGCTCGCCTTCGCATCCGACGGCGACACAAGTGGCCGAGTTGCAGACAGCGAGCGCGCTCGCGCAACTGGGGGCGGATGCGACCGTGGAGACGCGGGACGGTACGGCCACGGTCAGGATGCAGTTGCCGCGGCAGGCGGTGTCGCTGATTACGCTGACTTATTGAATCGCGCGCTGCGCGCCTGCGTCGGAGATCCTTGGCGGCTCGTTCGGGCAGGCGTTGTCCCATCTCGTCACTCGCATCGCGTCCACTTGTTCGCCTACAGTATCAACGCGCAAGCAAGTGCCGTCCTTTGCATAGTAAAAAATACAAAGACTTCCTCCGTCGGTGGAACAAGAATCGACTTCAAGGAATTTTCGGTCAGCGAGGCGTTTTTCCGTGCCATCGTACTCATCGCTATCGTCGGCATGGATGCGAATCGGCTTCCATCCGGATTCAATGAGACGCGCACGGACGCTTACAAACGATGCGCCTTTTTGCAAGTGCAGGCTGATCACTGCAGTTGATCGCTCGTTTGCACGAGCTACGCCATCGGGGCCGGAGAGGAACATGAGTAACGCGGCGCCGGCGAGCGCGATCCGTGTTGCGACTGCGGTGGATCGCGAATCGCCGAGCCTTGGATCGTCATCGATGCCTATGACACCGTGTCCTTCGTGCTTCATGACGCCTCCAAGTGCTTGAGCCCACTTAATGATATGGAGCACTAGAAGCATTTCCGTGCGAAATGTCAGACAGTGCCGTCTACCCCAAAGCACCCACCAACATTACCGGAACATTAACTTTGTAACAGAACCTGGCCATTGCCATTTTTGTCACGAACGTGTCACGCCCCTGGACGATTCTGTGCGCGGCCCGATCCATCGATCGCGTATTCCCGACTCTGACCAGGAGACTCCTCGTGAGGTTAGCAAAGACCTTGATTACCCCGCTCGCGCTCGGCATCCTGCTGGCCGCCTGCGGCAGCGACAGCAACCGCACCACCACCGCGGCCACCACGCCGGGCAGCGCTTCCGGCACCACCACGCCGGCGGCTCCGGCCGCCACCCGCACGATCATCATGGTGTGGGACGGCCTGCGCCCCGATTCCGTCAATGCGACGGACACCCCGAACCTGTACGCGCTGCGCCAGAGCGGCGTCAACTTCAGCGACAACCACTCGACCTACCCGACCTTCACGATGATGAACTCGTCGTCGTTCGCGACGGGTTCGTTCCCCAAGACCAGCGGCTTCTACGGCAACACGTTCTGGACGCCGCCGCAAGGCAGCGCCAACGCAATCCCGGCCGGTAGCGGCGCCGGCGGCGCGGCCCAGGATTACCAGGACCCCGTGTTCACCGAAGACTATGCGGTGCTGACGACGCTGAACGATTACTACGGCGGCCAGCTGCTGCTCGTGAAGAGCCTGTTCGCCACGGCGCAGGCGGCCGGTCTGACGACGGCCACGATCGGCAAGTCGGGCGCGGCCTACCTGCAGGATCTCGGAAAGGGCGGCGTCTTCCTCGACGAAAACACCGTGCAGCCGCGCAGCCTCGTTACCGAGCTGCAGGGCGCGGGCTTCGCCGTGCCGGCCAACGTCGTCAAGAATTATGCCGGCGCCGACGCCGTCACGCTCGCCGCCACCAACGGCAATCCGACGGCGCGCGCCGGCTACGTCACCTTCAACACGACCGCGTTCGACCCGGCCGGCAACGTGACCGTCGCCGCGCGCGATTCGGCCGACACCACGCAGGGCGCGCCGGAAGACGCGGCCAACAAGTACATGATGTCGGTGTACACGCAATACATCCTGCCGCAAAAGAAGCCGATGCTGTCGCTGATCTGGTTCCGCACGCCGGACAACGTCGAGCACGGCTACGGCCCCGGCAGCGCCAACATGAAGGCGGGCCTGCGCTCGCAGGATGCGCGCCTGGGCGAGCTGATCGCCGCGCTGCGCGCCAACGGCATGGACAGCGCGACCAATATCGTCGTCGTGTCCGACCACGGCCACTCGAGCGTCTCGGGGCCGGTGTCGACCTTCCCGCTGCGCGCCATCACCGCGTCGGCGACGGTGCCGAGCGGCGGCGTCAGCGGCGCGGCCATCGGCGCAGTGGATGCCAACGGCTTCTCGTTCTCGGGCGACGTGCGCTCGGCCGACCTGCTGACCTACCGCGGCTTCGCAGCCTATGACGGCGCGGGCTGCTCGACGAGCGCCATGGTCGGCCTCACCGCCGACGGCAAGCCCGTCATGCCGGTCAAGGTCGACGCGACCGGCAGCCTGTGCGGCAGCACCAACGCCAAGTACCAGGCCATCAGCGCGGGCCTGGCGAAACCGGTCGCCAGCTTCAAGGTGCCGGCGCCAGGCAGCCTGCCGGCCAACGGCATCGTCGTCGCCGCGAACGGCGGGTCCGACTATTTCTATGTGCCGGGCCACGATGCGGCCACGGTCCAGAAGCTCGTGACGTTCCTCCAGCAGCGTGAGGAATACGGCGCGATCTTCGTCGACAGCCGCTACGGCAGCATCCCGGGCACGCTCGCGCTGGCCCAGGTCAACCTGGAAAACGCCAAGCGCCAGAACAACGGCCAGCCGGACGTCGTCGTCTCGTTCTCGTGGGACTACAACACGTCGGTGCAGGGCATGCCGGGCATCGAGTTCGAGAGTTTCGGCGGCCAGCGCGGCATGCACGGCAGCTTCGGCATCGCGGACGTGCACAACACCTTGATCGCCAACGGCCCGTCGTTCCTGGCGAATAAAGTCGTCACGACGCCGTCCGGCAACGTCGACGTGGCCCCGACCGTGGCGTACCTGCTCGGCCTGTCCATGCCGCAAGCCGACGGCCGCGTGCTGAACGAGGGCCTCGCGACGCCGGCCACCAAGGACGTGCCGACCGTGACCCCGTCGACGGTGACCCCGGCCGCCGCGGCCACCGGTCTCACGTTCGAACTGCCGACGGATCCGACCGGCGCCGCGAAGGACACGACGCTGACCAAAGGCACGTACAACATCGAGCTGTCGGTGAAGGACCTGACCGTGGGCGGCAAGTCGTACCGCTACTTCGACTCGGCCCGCGCCGTGCGCAACTGACGACCCAAGGAGTCCTCATTGAATAACGCCCTTCCCGGCCACGCCGGAAGGCGCGCGTCGCGGTCGCTCGTGCTCTGCACGGCGGCCGCGGCCGTGTTTTCCGCGCCCCTGTCCCACGCCGCCGCGCCTGACTTCGAGCACGTCTTCAGTACGCGCGGCGAGCCGCCGGCCACCCACTTCCAGGCCACCTATCTCGCCGGCGGCGCCGAACACCATGTGGAGGTCTGGCGCGACGGCGAGCGCCGCATCCGCCGCCGCACGGACGACAAGGCCGAAAGCTTCGCGGTGCGCGCGGCCGGCAGTCCGGACTACCGGCTGTCCGTGCTGGACCTCGGTAAAAAAATCCGCACCGACATCGACCGCGACAACCTGTACCGCATCGGCCAGTTCACCGACTGGTTCGACCTCGGCCACGGCCTGCGCCATCCCAAGGGCGACTACCGGCTCGTGCCGGCCGCCACGCCGCACGGCGCCGCGCACGCCATCGGCGCCTGCGAATGGGTCGCCCTCGTCCAGGGCACGCAGACGACGCACGTGTGCTGGAGCGCGACGGCGAAGCTGCCGCTGCTGATCCAGGGCGCCGACGGCCGCATCGTGTGGCGCGTGACGAGCGTCGACCACAAGGCGATCCCGGACCGGGTCTTCGCGATCCACGACGCCGGATTCATCCGCAACGACGCGAACGCGGACATCGAGCGCGACTGAATGAGGCCGCGCCCGCGATGATGCCGTCGTTCAGACCTTCTTGAGCGCACTCCCCTTGTGGGCCGCCTCCGCCCCGGTCTTGTCGCTGACGACCAGATATTCCGGATGCGCCGGCGACGCGGCCACCTCGTGCTGCTTGATGGCCGTGGGCGACGCGCCATTTCACCACGAACCGCGATTCCGGACCGCACGGCCGGCACCGCGTCATACGCCGGTAACATGCCCACGGGTATGATGAGGCAACGGAATCCGGCCACGAACCCCATGTACAAATCCAGGAAACGCCTGCTGATCCTCGACGCGGACGGCACCACCATCGACGCTTTTTCCGCCATCGAGACGGCCTTCGCGCGGCACGGGCTGGACATCGGCGACGAAGCCAGCTTCCAGAAGCGCCACAACCTCTTCAAATACCTGGGCGGGTTGAAGGAATTCCCGTCGATCATCAAGAAGAACCTGCGCAAGAACAGCCGCGCCAGGCTGGTCGACAGCCTCACGGAAGTCTACCGGCAGGAAGCGGCCATGTACGAAGGCATTCCGGATCTCGTGCGGGAACTGGTCGCGGCGCCGGACGTCGTCGTCGGCATGGTCACGCGCAACATCACGAACGAACCGCTGGAGACGCTGCGCCAGCTGTTCCAGCGCCACGACGTCGACATCGACGCGCTCGACTTCCTCGTCCACATTCCGCTCTCCGAAAAGAAGACGAGCCAGTTCCGCGCGCTCCGCGAGCAGTTCGGCATCAATCCGGCACGGGCCTATGTCTGCGGCGACGAGCACAAGGACTTCGCGGCCGCGATCGGCACGGGCATGCATCCGTTCATGGTGTCGTACGGTTTCGAGGACTTCGACCGGCTGACCGAAAAATTCGAGATTCCCCACGAGCTGATTGCGCGCACGCCGGGCGAACTGTGCCAGCGCGTGCGCCACGCGCTCGACCTCGGCACCCGGCGCGGCGCGGGAACGATCAGTACGCGTACCAGAACAACAGCGCGCTGACGACGCCGAATGTCCAGTAGTCGACGGGCGCGCCGGCGAACCAGCGCTTGTGCCACGGGACCAGTTCGCGCTTGAAGCGGCGCCAGCCGAAGGCGGGATTGACGACGAACCAGAGATAGTCCTCGACGATCCAGAACAGCATGACGGCGCCCAGCGCGCGCGCTTCCAGCGCCAGCGACCATTGCCCCATGAAGGCCAGCGGGAAATGAAAGATCACGCCGATGAAGGAAAACATCCACGCGTGGTAGCCGGTCAGCGTGCGGCCGCCCCAGAAGATGTCGAGCAACGGATGGTCGTCGATGCGCCAGGTGGGCAGATTCGCCGCCCAGCCCGCCTCGCCTTCGATCTCGACTTCGACCCGGGCGAAAAAATAGGCGGCCACGACGACAGCGGCCAGCGTCGCGACGAACTGGCCGGCATGGGAGAGTTCAAACAAAGGCATCGATGGGTTCGGGTCGTTTCGGGGCGGCGGCAAGGACGGTGGCGAGCACGGCGGCGGCGGCGTGCGGCCGTCCCAGCGCGCGGGCGCGGAGGCGCATCGTCTCGAGTTCGTCCGGATGGGCCATCAGGTAGCGGACGCGGTATTCCAGCGACGGCGCATCGAACGCCTTCATGGCCGCGCCATACTCCAGCAGGAAATTGGCATTCCGCTCTTCCTGCCCGGGAATCGACGCGTTCACGATCATGGGCAGGCCCATGGCGAGGCATTCCGCCGTCGTCGCCCCGCCCGGCTTCGTGATCGCCACGTCGGCGCACGCCATCAGGCGTTCGACCCGATCGGTGAAACCCTGCGGCACGAGGCGGCCCGGATGCGCGGCCGCCAGGCGTTCCAGCACCGCCAGCTCGTCGGCATTGCGGCCGGCCAGGACGATCAGCTGGAAATTGCCGGGAATGGCCAGCAAGCGCTGCGCCAGCATGGACAGGCCGCCCAGGCCCGCGCCGCCGCCCATCAGCAGGAACGTCATGCGGCCGGGGTCGATGCCGAGCGCGCGGGCGCATTCGGCGCGCTCCAGCTGGCGCGTGAATGCCGGCATGACGGGGATGCCGGTGACGTGGATCGTGTCGCCCGGGATGCCCTGCTTGCACATCAGGAAGGCGACCTCGTCGTTGCCGGCGAAATAGCCGGCAACGTGCCGGTGCACCCACATGCGGTGCAGGTCGAAGTCGGTCACCTGCACCCATACCGGACACGGCAAGGTGCCATCCGCGGCTTCGCGCGACAGGATCTCGGCCGGCAGGAAATGCGTGCAGACGATGGCGTCCGGGCGCAGCGCCGCGATCTTTCCGAGCAGGGGCGCGCTGTCGCGGCGCTCGATCCGGCGCCGCAGCCGGTGGGCCCAGCCGTCCGGCGCGGCGCCGTTGGTGTACTGGTAGATCCAGCTCCATACAATGGGCGCGCGCCGCACGAGCATGATGTAGAGGTCGGCGTAGACCTTGCGCAGGCGCGGCGTCGCGTACGCGGTGGCGTCCAGGTGGATCACCTCGGCGCCGCCCGGCTGGGCCTCGGCCCCGGCACGGATCGCTTCCGCGACGCGGGTATGCCCGGCGCCCGCGGGCACGCTCAGCACGAGGATGCGCTTGCCCGTCCTGCCTTCCTGCTCCACCAGACGCCCACCCATCGCGCTCGCCCCGCCGGCCATATCGATGACTGGCACTGTAGCTGGCGATTATGACTTCGCCGTGACGGGCGTATACGTGGGCACGGGGTGCCCACCCTACGGCTGCCGATTATGACTTCGCCGTGACGCCAGGCGTGCGCCCCTTGCCAAGCGCGGCCGCGCACGCGATCATGGGCCATGAACCCGCTCATCCCATCCCGCACCCTCGCCCGCCTGGCCGGCCTGGCCCTGCTGCTGGCGAGCAGCGCCTGCCGCAGCGATGCGCCGCAGGCTACCTCCGCATCCAATGGCGGCGCGCCCTTGCTGGCGCGCATCGAGGCCGAGCGCGGCGATGCCGCGTGCGACACCGACGCCCAGTGCCACACGATCGGCGTCGGCCACAAGGCCTGCGGCGGTCCCGAGCGCTACCTGGCCTGGTCCAGCAAGAACAGCGACGGCTCGCGCCTGCGCGCGCTCGTGGCCGCACACGCGGCCGCGCGCAGCGCCGAGGACACGAAAAAGGGCATGATGTCGACCTGCTCCGTCGTCCCCGATCCGGGCGCGGCGTGCACCGCCGGCCATTGCGTGCTGCGCGCCGCCGGCGCCGGTCCGGGCGGCATGGCGCCCGTGGCGCGCTGAAACACAGGGCGCACTAAACATCTATCCCGGTAGGGCGGGCTCCCCGAGCCCGCGCGGACGTCTGCGTTCATGCTGCGTCACGCGTGGGCCGCGGGCCGCCCACCCTACGGGACGACGTTATAAAAAAAGGCCGCTCGTGGCGGCCTCAAGTCGAGCAGTAATCCGACGATTACTCGACCTTCGCCTGCTTGTTGCCGGCGTTCTGGAACAACGGGATCGGGTCGGTCGTGTCGACTTCGACCATCGTCGTTCCGACCGGGGTCGCTCCGGCCAGGTAGGTGAGCGAACCCAGATGACGCTTGCCGGTCGCGAGACCGGACCATGAGACCACCACCGACGCGGTGCCGCCGACGGCGACCATGCTCGGTGCCACGGCCTTGAAGTTGCCGCCGGTCGCGGTCGGGCTCAGCACCCAGGTCGACAGCTTGTACGTGGCGCTGCCGCCCACCGGCGCGTAGCCGACGACGCAGACCTTGTAGTCGCCTGCCGCCGGGTTGTTCAGCGTGACCATTTCATTCGCCGTCGAACCGCCGCTGGAGCCGACGACGGTCGTGCCGCGCGCCACCACCAGGTCCAGGTCGGACGCACCGCCGCCGCTCGTGTCGCTGTCGTACAGGGCGAAACGGGCCGCCGTCGTGCCGGCCGGGATGGAGACGGTATGCACGTTCACGCCGGTGGCGCCGCCGCCCGTGCACGCGCTGTTGCTCGTGTCCGTCGCGGTGACGACCGTCGAGTTGAACTCGGTGGCCGGGATCAGGCCGGACCTGGCGACCGACATCGCGCCGCCGAATCCGGTGCCGACGGTGACCAGCTTGGTGCCGGACGTCGCTTCGCTCGACACCGTGGCTGGCGCGGCGATCGTGGCGGCGCGCGCCGTCAGCGGGCTGCGCACGATGTGCGTGCCGTCGCTCCAGGTCAGCTTGCCGTACACCCAGGTGTTCAGCGGGGCCGTGGTGCGGGTCAGCTTGACCGTGAACGTGCCTTTCGCGCCCGGCGCCAGGTTCAGCGTGGCCGGCTGCACGGCGACCGTGAAGCCCGGCAGCGCGGCGCTGGCGTTATACGTCGCCGCCGCCGTGCCGACGTTCGTCACGGTGCGGGTCAGGGTCTGGATGCCCAGCACGCTGGCCGCCGTCAGCGAGGCCAGGTTCAGGTTGTACGGCTGGATCGAGCCGACGGCCGAGCAGGTGCCCGGGCTGAACACATTGGTGATGCCGAGGCCGCACAGGAAGCGCGCGTAATCGATCGTGCCCAGGTCGTACACGAGGCCCGGATCGGAGGCGACGGACGGCGCCACGTGGCCGGCGCCCTGGCCCCATGGCAGCGTGCCGGTGGTCCGGGCCGTGCTGTCCCAGGGCACTGCGCCGTTCTGGCCATCGTTGAACGTGTCGTAGGCCGTCGTCATCAGGGCCGACTTGATCATGGCCGGGCTCCAGTCCGGATGGCGCTGTTTCAGCAGCGCGGCGATGCCCGCCACGTGCGGCGACGCCATCGAGGTGCCGGTGTAGAACGCGAAGTCCTTGCTTGGTGCCGGCTCGCCGCCGGCGACCGCATCGCGCTGGGCATGGGTCAGGTCGGCGCTGACGGCGGCCAGGATGTCCGTGCCCGGCGCCGTGACGTCCGGCTTCATGATGTTGGCGTTGGCCACGTTCGGGCCGCGCGACGAACTGCTGTTCATCTGCGGTGCCACGATGTTCGGATCGACGATGCCGCGCAGGTTGTTCAGCGCCGCGGTGGCGCCTGGCGTCGCGGCATAGTAATCCTTGACCTTCTGGCCGTCCGCGCTCGTGATGTGGACGGTCGAGACGGTGTGGGCCTGGTTCAGGATCGTCGTAGCGCTGGTCGGCGTGTTGGCGATGATGACGCCCACGGCGCCGGCCGTCTTGCCGTTCGCGCTCTTGTTGACGAGCACGTTGCTGCCGCGGTCGCAGACGAGGATCTTGCCCGTCACCTTGGCCGGGTCCAGCTGCGGGGCGATGCCGTCTGCCGGGCCGAAGCACAGGTTCAGGTTCGCGCTGGCCGGGTCGACGCCCGCCAGGCCGGCATCCTTCGCCAGGATCAGCGGCGCCGACGGCGTGTTGGCGTTGCCGGACGCGCCGGTGACGGTCACGCCGTTGCCCAGCGCGACGTCGCCCGCATACGTGCGGTTGTGCGTGGAGTTGCCGACGGTGGTCAGCCACGGGCTGATGTGCGCGACCGGCGCCGTCGCGGGGCCGGAGTTGCCGGCCGATGCGGCCACGAACACGCCGGCCGCGGCCGCGCCGAGGAAGGCGACTTCGGTCGGTTCGTTGAACGCGCCGCCGCCCGCGTTGGGGCCGATCGAGAAGTTGATGACGTTCACGCCATCCTTCACGGCCTGCTCGATCGCGGCCACGCTGTTCGAGGTGGCGCAGCCATTCAGGCCCGTCACGCCGTCGGTCCAGCAGACTTTATACGCGGCGATGCGGGCGCGCGGCGCCATGCCGGTGATCTTGCCCAGCGACAGGCCGTTGGTCATGGCCGTCACGTGCGCATTGCCGCCGGCCGTGCTGGCCGTGTGGTCGCCGTGGCCGCCATGGCCTTCGGCACCGGCCACGGAATCGCGCGCCGACAGGAATTCGGTCCAGTGCAGCGTCTGCGTCGGCTGCTTGAAATACCGTGCGCCGATCAGCTTGTTGTTGCAGTCGCTGGCGGCGAAGCCTTCGCCGGTCTGGCAGATGCCTTTCCAGGTCGCCGGCGGCGCATCGTAGGCCAGCTTGCTGCCGGCACGGCTCGGGTTGCCGTTCTCGTCGACGTGGTCGGCGAAGCTGTCCTGCTCCGGCCAGATGCCGCCGTCGACGATGCCGATGACGATGCCTTCGCCGGCCTTGTCCTGGCCGCCGACCTGGTCCCACAGGCCGCCCGGCTTGTCGAGGCCGAGGAACGTCGGGGTGTAGCTCGTGTCGAGCTGCAGGATCGAGTCGGCCGAGATGTTGGCGACGCCGGGATTCTTCTTGAGGGCGCGGACCTCGGCGTCGGTCAGCATCGCCGAGAAGCCGTTGAAGACGACCTTGTATTCGTTGGTGACCTGGGCCTTGTTGACGGTGGCAAGGACGTCGGCCTGCTTCGTCTCCAGGTAGGTGATGTAGTTCTGGACGGTCGACGCGTCGACGTTCAGGCGCTGCCCGGCGGCCGGCTTTGTGGCCGAAAGGCCGCTGACCGTGCCGTCATAGGTGGCGACCGGCTTGTCGGCCAGCTGGACGATGTAGGAACGGCGGATGTCGCCGTCGGCATAGGCCTGGGTGGCCGCGGCGACGGTCAGCGCGAACAGGACGGCCGAAGTGATGGGACGCAGTTTCATGGTCGGCTCCGGCGATCAGGCGAGGTTGGACGAGGCGGCCGGCTTGCGGCGGCGCAGGACGAGCGCGCCCATGCCGAGACCCAGCAGCGCCAGGCTGCCCGGCTCCGGGACCGTGGCCAGCGTGATGTTGTCGATGGCGAACTGGGCCTGGTAGATCGTCGGATCGGACCAGTCCTGCGCGACGGTGCAGCCGCCGATACCGTCGAACAGGCAGGCGCGGATCGTCAGGCTCATCAGCGCCGCGTTGCCGAAGGCCGTCGGCAGCGTGGCCGTATCGAACAGCGGATTGCCGCTGGCGTCGGTGCCCGCGAAGTCGAGCGCCGCGTCGACCGAGGTGCCGTTCGCGAGGTTACCGGTGAGCATCAGCTGACCGTAGGAAAAATTCGGCTGGCCGCCGACGGGGGCGACGAAACCGTAATCGAGGCTGCGCAGGTTGAACGCGCCGCTGTCGTTCTTCTTGATCGTGACGCCGCCGTCATTGACGCCCAGGTAGAAATGGCTCGTGTTGTTGGTCGGGCAACCGCCCGTCCAGCAGGTCGTCGGGTCCATGCCGTTGGCGAGCAGGCCGACGGCGCCGCTGCTGCCGCTGGGGCCGTGATTGTCGAGCGCCTTCAGCGTGTAGCCGGCGTCGGTGAACGTGTCGCCGCCGAGGTAGAAGGCGTCGGGGCTCAGGGATTCGAAGTCGACCACGGTGGCCATGGCCGGTGCCGTCGCCAGCAGCGCGAACGCCGCGGCAACGCCGAGAACGAGTTGATTCAGCCCGGGTCGGGCATGGGAAACGCAAGAAGTCGGATGGGTTGTCATTGTCTCTCGCCTTGAAATGGAAGCACCGACGGGTACGGTGCTTTCGTGTTTTTTTACCAACTGCACGATTTTTCACTTTAGCAAGAAAACAATTCCTTTTCGAAAAAAAGCATCCGAATTAACTATTGTGTTAAAGATATGAAATTGAACAAAATTTTGCTTTCCCTATGAAACTGGCCATCAATGCGGGAAAAAAATTGTCGTTTTTTAATTACAAGTTGTTGCAGATTCAAATATTGATAGACGTGCATCAAAACGCATGCTAGTCATCGGCAAGCGGTTGCTCACAGGCTACAAACCTTCGCTTGCCCGGAGCGACAGAGTATGATGTCGCTTCCCGAAGCCGACTCGAGAGATCAATCCAGGATGAATGTTCCCGCGCACACCGATGCTTTGTTCCGCCAGGCCGAACGCGGCGTATTGCCGCTCGGCGAGCTGTTCCAGGGCGCGCAGACGATGGCCGAACTGGGCATGCCGCAGGAAGCCATCCGGTTGTACGAAACGTGGCTCGCGCACACGACGTCGCCGGCAGCCTATGCGGCCTGCTTCAACCTCGCCGTCGCGCGCGGCAGCGTGGGCGACGAGGCGGGCGCCGAACGCGAATACCTGAAAGCCATCGCGATCGCCCCCGCCTTCGTCGAGGCGCGCCTGAATCTCGGCACCCTGTACGAACGCATGAACCGCCCGGACGATGCGCTGGCGGCGTGGCAGGCCATCCTGTCCGACGTGCCGGACGTGGCGACGAAGCCGGCGCTGCACGTGCAGACCTTGAACAACCTGGGGCGCCTGTGCGAGATCCGCAAGCGCCTGACCGAAGCGCTGGACTACCTCACGCGCAGCCTGGAACTCGATCCGGACCAGTCGAAGGTCATCACGCACTGGGTCCACCTGCGCCAGAAGCTGTGCATCTGGCCGATCTACGAAGCGTTTGCCGGCGTCACGGTGGAAGAACAGCGCCGCCACACGTCGGCCCTCGCGACGCTGGGCGCGTCGTCCGACCCGGCCGAGCAGCTGGCCGCGTCGCGCCACTTCGTCGAGCGCAAGGTGCAGGTGGCGCCCGAACGGCTCGCGCCGGCGGAAGGCTACGCCCACAAGCGCATCCGCATCGGCTACCTGTCGTCCGACCTGTGCTCGCACGCGGTGTCGATCCTGACGGCCGAGCTGTACGAGCTGCACGACCGAGCGCGCGTGGAGGTCTACGCGTTCTCCTGGAGCCGCGAGGACAACTCGCCGCTGCGCGCGCGCGTCGTCGGCGCGATGGACCACTACGTCCGCATCGACCGCATGACGGACGAGGAGGCGGCGCGCTGCATCCGCGCGCACGAGATCGACGTGCTCGTCGACCTGCACGGCCTCACGCTGGGCGCGCGCGCCGACATCCTCGGCTGGCGTCCCGCGCCCGTGCAGCTGACGTGGCTGGGGTTTCCCGGCCCGACCGGCATCCCCGACATCGACTACGTGGTGGCCGACGACTTCGTGCTGCCTTTCGCACTGGAGCCGTATTTCACGGAACAGCCGCTGCGCATGCCGCACACGTTCCAGATCAACGACCGCCGCCGCGCGATCGGCCCCACGCCCACGCGCGCGGCGAGCGGCCTGCCGGACGACAAATTCGTGTTCTGCGCATTTAACAGCACCTTCAAGATCACGCCCGAGGTGTTCGACGTCTGGATGCGCATCCTGGCGCAGGTGCCGGACGGCGTCCTGTGGATCGTGGCCGACAACGACGCCACGCGCGCCAACCTGGTCCGCGAAGCCGAAGCGCGCGGCGTGGACGGGTCGCGCCTGCTGTTCGCGCAGCGCGTGGCGCCCGCGGACTACCTGGCCAGGTTCCGCGTGGCCGACCTGTTCCTCGACACCAATCCGTTCAACGGCGGCACCACCGCCAGCGACGCCCTGTGGGCCGGCCTGCCCGTGCTGACCTGCGCCGGCCGGACCTTCTGCTCGCGCATGGCCGGCAGCCTGCTGAACGCGGTCGGCCTGCCCGAACTGGTGACGCACGACCTGCGCGACTACGAAGCGCTGGCCGTGGCCCTGGCCCACGACCGCACGCGCCTGGCCGGCCTGCGCGCGCGCCTGGGCGCGGAGCGCGATACCAGCGCGCTGTTCGACACGCCGCGCTTCGTGCGCGACTTCGAGGACAAGCTGGAGACCGTGGTCAAGCGTCCCGCGGGCGTCATGCCCGCCGACGACGCGCATGCCCGCCAGGCGCATGCCGTGCCCGAGCCGGCGCCCGGCGACTTGAGCCTGCAGCAAAGCACCATGCTCGCGTTGATGCGGCCCGGCATGCACAGCGTCGCCGAAGTGGGCGGCGCGACGCTCGCCCAGGCGTGGCGCGCACGCACGCCGAACTCGCACTTCATCGAGATCGGCCCGGCGCCCCTGGCCGGCACGGCGGCCGGCTGGAGCACGGCCAGGATCACGCGCGACCCGGAGCAGCTCGACGACGGCGACTGGCAGCAGCTGGCGAGCGCCCAATGCTGGCTGTTCCCCGAAACGCTTGAACGGCTGCGCGACCCGTGGGCATTCCTGCGACGCCTGCGCCGCCAGGCGCTGGGCCAGGTCGAGCTGGTCGCCTGCGTCAACAACGCCCAGCACTGGGTCATGCAATTGCTGCTCGCGTCGGGCAACCTGAACCAGCGCGACGACGTCCTGCACGACCGCCGCCACCTGCACCTGTTCACCCGCACATCGCTGGCCGCGCTCCTGCAGGAATGCGGGTTCGTGATCATCGACATGACGACCGTGACCGCGCAGCAGCCGCCGCCGGCCGTGGTGGCCGCGATCCGCCAGCTGGCCGAAGCCGGCGGCGCCGATCCTTTGCTGGCCGAGCAGGACGCCCTGCCCTATCAATACCTGGTGCGCGCGCTCGCCGCATGAAGCAAACGGGCCGTTGGCCCGTTTGTCGATCGCGCGATCAGTTTGATCAGTACTGGAAGATCACCGTCTTGTCCATCTCCGGCGTCACCCTGGAGAAGATGGCATTCGGGCCGTTGCTGGCTTTCAGCTGGGCGAACGAAATCGGCGAGTTGATGCCGGTCGCGAATTCCCACAGCTTCAGCGCCTGGAGCTTGTCACCCACTTCGTGCGGCCGCTTCGAGAAGAACGCATTCACCTCGACCACTTCGTACTCGAACGCGCCCTGGTGCTTCAGGTCGCGCAGGATGAAGCCGTGCTTCTCGAGCAGCGCCTTGACCTCGATGAAAGTCTTCTGGTTCTTGTAGATCTGCTTGAACTGGCACTCGACCTCGATGCCCAGCACGTGCTCCAGCACGTCGCCGCAGCCTTCCAGCACTTCGTAGTCGTAGCCCTGCGCGTCGCACTTGATGAAGTGCGGCGCCGGCATGCGGCCGGACTTGACCAGCGTCTCGATCGGCGTCACGTGCACCGACAGGTGGCTGTTGATGCCGAAGCAGGTGGAGATCGGATATTCGTTCAACACCTCGAAGTTCGGCTCCAGGATCGAGCTGCAGGCGGTCGAGACCGTCATGTGCAGCGGCACGTCCGCGTCGACGTTGCCGACGGCATCGGTGAGGAACGTACCTTGCGGGAACATCCGCCTGAGGTTCTCGCACTCGTCTTCCTGCGGCTCGATGCCGACATAGTGGATGAGATTGTGCTTCGCCAGGTATTGGAAGCTGGCCTGCTGGGGGCCGCCCATGGCGCCGATGTCCAGGAACACGGCCTTTTCCGGCAGGCCGGATGCCAGCGCCTGGCAGGCGGCGTTCAGAATTTGTTTTTCTTCGTTCACTCGAGCACCTCTTCAGTTGGTTTTCAATGGAGTCTTGGAAAAGGCAATCATACGGCCGCTGTTGCGTGCCGCATAGCCGCGTGTGCGCAGGTGCGTCACCAGCAGTTGGAACTTGCCGCCGAACCAGATGTCTTCGATTCCGTCCAGCACCACCACCGCCTCGGCGGACAGCTGCGGCTCGATGGCGGCAAAGGCGTCCAGCGCGGCCTGCCGGCAGCGGGCGCGGTCGTCGGCATCGCCGCGGTAGTCGGCGGCATTGCAGACCAGCAGGTCGATCGATGCCGGCACCGGCTCGCCGGGCGCGGCCACCGTCACGTTGCGGCCGAGCAGGCGGGTGCGCAGGCCATGGGCCGCGTCGCGGCGCAGCAGCGCCTCCGGCTCGACCGTCACCAGGCTGCCGCCATAGCTGTGCACATACCAGGCCAGCAGTTCGGTCGAACCGTTGGCCGGATCGGTGCCCAGTTCGACGCAGACGGCATCATGGTCGAGCGCGATCAGGTGCTGCACCAGCGGCGCGAACACCGGTCGCTGCAGGGCCGGACGCCGGCGCGGCGCCACCACGTTAAACGCCGGCACGAACATGCGGTTGTAGTCCGCGCGCGGCATGACCGCGTTCTGGCGATAGTGGAAGCCCGCATTCGTCTGCTTGTTCCAGTCGCTCAGGCGCGCCGCGGCACGCAGCGACTTTTGCACGATGTGGTCGTGCGACAGCATGCGGTAATGCAGGTTCCTGAATACGAAGCCTTCGCTGCGCTTGACCGGACCGGTCGGCGCGCAGGTGTGGCAGCCCAGCAGGTAGTTGATCTCGATCTTCGGATCGAAGATCAGGTTCTTGTTGTAGTACTGCGGATTCGGCGTGCCGGTCTGGATGCGCTCCCAGACATAACGGCCCGGGACGTGCCGCGGGTGCTCCTTGGACAGCATCTCGAACCCTTCCACCATCGGCAAGGTCACGCCGTCGCGCTTGAACTCGGCGAGCTTGGCGCGCAGTTGCGGGTGGTACACGAATTCGTCGACGTCGCACACGACCATCCAGTCGCAATCGTCGCGGTATTTCTTCCATTCCTCGTTGCGGATCGCCATCAGTTCGCGGTCGTCCAGCTTTTCGCTGACCTTGACGACCAGTTCCACCTCCGGATAACGGGCGGCGATCTCCGCGGTGCCGTCGGTGCTGCCGCCGTCGTGCAGGACCACTTTCTTCGCACCGAGGAAGTTGATGTAGTGGTCCAGGAAGAACGGCAGGATCGCCGCCTCGTTGAAGCAGACCGCGACCACGTAGATCACCGCGCCGTCGTGCGAATCGTGCGCGCCGGCCTCCGGTGCGTCGACCGCGGCACGCAGCGCGTCCAGTTCCGCGCGCAGGGCCGGCTGGTCCGGCTGGAACGCGACACCCAGCGCCAGGTAGCGCAGCAGTTCGGCGTCCATGTGCCGGCGGCGCGCCGCGTCGATCAGGTGCGCCAGCGCCTGCAGGGCCAGCGGCGACGCGTCGGCGCCCGGGGCCGGCAGCAGCGCCTCCCATTCGTTCACGGCATCGTCCAGGCGTCCGCTCTGCTCCAGCAGCACGCCGAGGGCGTAACGGGCTTCCGCCATGTCGGCGAGCTGCAGCGCCGCGCGGTACTGCGCTTCGGCCGCCGTCGCCTCGCCGCTGTTGTGATACAGCGTGCCGAGGTTGTAATGGCCGGCGACCGCGTCACCGTGCGGGCCGGATGCGAGCCAGTTGACGTAGAGCGCGATGCGGTCGGCGTCGTTCCAGGCGTCGCGCTGCGCATCGACCTCCTGCATGACGCGCACGACGCTCCATCCGGCCAGCGTGTCGGACGGGATCGCCGCCGCGCCGGACGTGCCCAGCAGCAGGCCGACGGCCTGACGCACGACGGCCTGGATCTTTTCCAGGTCGTAGGCGCGCTCGACGTCCTCGTGCACCGAGGTCAGGTAGACGAGCAGCGTCGTCAGCTTGCCGATCAACAGGTCGCGGGCGCTGCCGATCCGGCCGATGAACTTGCCGTGCACGATGGCGTCGCACAGCAGTTGCAGCCATTCGACATTGGCCTGGATGCGGATCACGTTGCCGCGCTGCTGGTCCTGGCCGCCGTGGATGCGGAAATAGCTGAGCGCCTCGGGCAGGTAGATGCAGTCGCTGGACGACAGCACTTGCAGCCACGTCGCCACATCCGACAGCGTCACATACTGCCGGTCGAGGAAGATGCCGAAGCGCGCGCCGATGACGCTGCGGCGGAAGATGGCGGTGGTCGGCTCGCCGACCAGGTTGTTGCCGTTGGTGAGCATCATGACGCCCAGCGAGTCGCCGCCGATCAGCGTGTCGGTCTCGAACAGGCGCTCGGTGCCGGGCAGTTGCGCGATCGGCTGGCCCGCGGCATCGATCAGCTGGCGGAACGACGTCACCAGGCCGACGGCCGGATTGCCCAGCATCGCGCCCATCATCCGCTCGATCTTGGTCGGATGGAACAGGTCGTCGTCCATCAGGTAGCTGAGGAACTCGCCCTGCGCCGCCTGGAAGCAATTGTTGAAATTGTCCATCGGGCTGAGGCCCGGCGCGCGCAGGTAATGGATATTCGGATGGGCGGCCACGTAGGGCGCGAAGCGCTCCCGGGTGCGCTCGTCGTCGCTGTTGTCGCTGACGACGATTTCCACGTTGCCCCAGGTCTGGGCGAGCGCGCTGCGCAGCGCCTCTTCGCCATAGTCGGGACGGTTGTGGGTCGGGATCAGGATCGACACCAGCGGCGTCGCGCCGGCCGACGGGGGAGTTGCGTTCGCCATTATCGTCCTTCCGATGCGGATTGCAGCACCTGGGCGCGCAGCGCGTCCGGGTCGATGCCGTGTTCGCGGCGCAGGTAATCCCAGCTGCCGTTGAAACGGGAAAAGCGGTCGTCGATGCCGAGGCGCAGCACCCGGGCGCGCGGACCGCGCATGGCCGCCACGATTTCCGCCACGGCGCCGCCCAGGCCGCCCAGGCGGTTATGCTCTTCCAGCACCACCACCTGGTCGAACTCGCGCGCCAGCGCTTCGACCTGGCCGGCATTCAGGGGCTTGATCGACGGCGCGCTCCACACCGGGTTATCCTCGAGCGATTCGGCCAGGTCCACGGCGCTGCGCACCATCGAGCCGGTGGCGATGAAGGCGGTGCCGCGGGTGCCGCCGCCGGCCCGCGCCGGCAGCAGGTCGCCGAGCGGGGCCGCGCACGGCGCAGCATGGACGGTGCCCACGTCGGACTTGCCCATGCGGATGTACACCGGCCCCTCGAAGCGCAGCGCGTGCGCCATCGCGTAACGCATCTCGTGCACGTCGCACGGCGACAGGATGTCGATGTTCGGCACGGCGCGCAACGCAGCGATGTCTTCCGCCGACTGGTGGCTGCTGCCGAGCGAGCTGTACACCAGGCCGGCGCCGTCGCCGATGAACACGACCGGCAATTCCTCGTAGCAGACGTCGAGCTTGATCTGTTCCAGCGTGCGGATCGGCACAAAGCAGGCCAGCCCGTAGACGATCGGCTTGAAGCCGGCCTTCGCCAGGCCGGCGGCCACGCCGACCATGTTCTGCTCGGCCACGCCGCAGTTCACGAACTGGTCCGGGCAAGCGCGCCGGAATTCGTCGAACAGCGCGTAGCCGTGGTCGCCGGTCAGCAGCAGGACCCTGGGATCGGCCTTCGCCGCGGCGACGATGGCGTCGGAAAATGCATTCCTCATGCTTGCTCCAGCTCCGCCATGGCAGCGGCATAGGTATCGGGATTCAGGCGCGTGTAGTGCCAGCGATTGTCGTCTTCCATGAACGAGACCCCCTTGCCTTTCACGGTCCGGGCCACGAGTGCCTTGGGACGCCCATCGCGATTGGCGCGCACTGCGCTCAGGGCCGCGTCGAGCGCGGCCTCGTCGTGGCCATCGACGTCCACGGCCTCGAAGCCGAAGGCAGCGAATTTCGCGCGCAGCGAGCCCAGTCCCATGACGTCGGCCGTGCGGCCCATGGCCTGGAAGCCGTTTTCGTCGACGATCACGACCAGGTTGTCGAGCCGGCGGTGCGCTGCGAACAGCAGCGCTTCCCACATGGACCCTTCGTTCATCTCGCCGTCGCCGACGATGGCGTAGCACATCTGGCCGGTCCCGGCCAGCCTGGCCGCCAGCGCCATGCCGACGCCCACCGGCAGGCCGTGGCCCAGCGAGCCGGCGGTCACCTCGCAGCCCGGCACGTGCGCGTCGGACAAGCCCTTCAGCGGCGTACCGTCGCCGAAATACCGGTCGAGCGCCTCCTGGGCGATCCAGCCCTTCTCGCGCAGGCATGCGTATTGCGCCATCACGCCGTGGCCCTTGGACAGGACCAGGTAATCGCGCAGCGGGCCGTTGGGGTCGTTGTCCGGATAGCGCAGGTGGTGGCGGTACAGGACGGCCAAGATCTCGACGAGCGAGAAGGCGCACGCGATGTGGACCGTCGCGCCGGCGTGCGCCATGGACAGGACCGCGCGCCGGATAGCCGTGGCGGAAAAAGCTTGCGACATGGGATCTCCCGATAATTGCATGGGTTAAACGGGCCGGTGCCAGGCGGCGGTGCGGCGGATGGCGTCGTCGAGCGGCGTGCAGACGGACAGGCCGAGGGCGGCGGCGCGGGCCACGTCGGGCACGTACTGTTCGGCCGGCGCACCGGGCACCGGGATGCCGAGCACCGTGCTGTCGTCGCGGCCGTTGAGCACCGTGGACATCCGCGTGGCCAGCCCGGCGATGCTGATGCGCTCCGGCGAACCGACGTTATAGGGTTGCCCGTCGCCGCGCACCAGGATGGTCAGCAGCCAGATGGCCAGGTCGGCGGCATACAGGTAGGAACGCACGGCCCGGCCGTCGCCGTTGACGCGCACGGGCGTGCCGCCCAGGATGTCGCGCAGGAAGCTGGCGGCCGCGAACGGTGCATCGAGCGGCTGATAGGGGCCGAGGAAGGCGAAACAGCGGGCGATCTGCACGTCGAGCCCGCCGGCCTGGCGTTCGCAGGCGCCCAGCCACTCGACCACGCGCTTGCCCTGGCCGTAGGCGCTGCGCACGTCCGTCGGCGCCGGCGCGCCGGGATAGTCTTCCGGCACGTGGGTCAGGCCGGGCGGCTGGCGCCCGTACACGGCCCCGGAACTGGTCAGCAGGAAGCGCGCGGCGCCGCTGCGGCGCGCCAGCGCCAGCGCCTGCTCGCCGCCGCGGACGATGGCGTCGAACGTCTCTTTCGGCCCGGCCGCGGACGCGGTGACGTCGGTCGCGGCGTGGATGACGATATCGTAGCGGCCGTGCAGCCCCGCCATCTCTCGCACGTCGCCCTGCGCCAGGCGCAGCGCCGGATGGGCGGCCAGGCCGGGTACGTTGCGCCGGAACCGTTCCGGCTGCCGGCTCAGCACGGTGAGGCGCAGGTCCAGGCCGTGCACCCGGTCCAGCCACAGCAGCGCTTCCAGCAGCCAGCAGCCGAAGAACCCGGTGCCGCCGGTCACGAACAGGTGCCGCCCGCGCAGCCCCTCGACGACGTCGGCCGCGCAGCGGTCCGCGATCAATGCGAGATCCTGCTGCGCGATGCCTGGTTGGTAGTCGGCCATCGGCGCCACGGGCGGGATCAGAAATTCACGCCGAAGAAGGTTTCGAGGCGGTCGACGACGTAGTCCAGCATCTCGCGGCTCAGGCCCGGATAGACGCCCACCCAGAACGTGTCGTTCATCACGCGGTCGGTATTCGTCAGGTCGCCGGACACGCGGTAATGGCGGCCGATCATGTACGGCTGGCGCGTCAGGTTACCGGCGAACAGCAGGCGGGTGCCGATCTTGTACTGGTCGAGGTAAGTGAGCAGGTCCACGCGCGAGGCGTTCGCCTCCGGCTTGAGCGTCATCGGGAAGCCGAACCACGACGGGTCCGAACCTTCGGTCGCTTCCGGCAGGATCAGGAACTCGGCGCACGACTGCAAGCGTTCCTTCAGGTAGGCGAAGTTGTCCTTGCGCGCCTGGATGAAGCCGGCCGCGCGGTCGATCTGCGCGAGGCCGCAGGCCGCCTGCATGTCAGTGATCTTGAGGTTGTAGCCCAGGTGGCTGTAGGTGTACTTGTGATCGTAGCCTTCCGGCAGCGTGCCCAGTTTCCAGCAGAAGCGCTTGCCGCAGGTATTGTCCCTGCCCGGCGGGCAGTAGCAGTCGCGGCCCCAGTCGCGGAACGATTCGGCGATCATCTTGAGTTCCGCGTTGTTGGTGAACACCGCGCCGCCCTCGCCCATCGTGATGTGGTGCGCCGGGTAGAACGACATCGTGCCGATGTCGCCGAAGGTGCCGACCATTTGCCCGCGGTAGGTCGAGCCCAGCGCGTCGCAGCAGTCTTCGATGAGCCACAGCCTGTACTTCTTGCACAGCGCCGTGATGACGTCCAGGTTGTACGGGTTGCCGAGCGTGTGCGCCAGCATGATCGCCTTGGTCTTCGGGCCGATCGCCGCTTCCAGCTTCGTCACGTCGATGTTGTAGGTGCCCAGCTCGACGTCCACGAACACCGGCACCGCGCCGAACTGGATGATCGGGTTGACGGTGGTCGGGAAGCCGGCCGCCACGCCGATCACCTCGTCGCCCGGCTGGATCGCGCGCGCGCCCAGCTTCGGCGAGGTCAGCGTGTTGAAGGCCACCAGGTTGGCGGACGAGCCGGAGTTCACGGTGATCAGGTGCTGCACGCCGATCAGCTTCGCGAGCTTCGCTTCGAACTGGTCGTTGAAGCGGCCGGTGGTCAGCCAGGCGTCGAGCGACGCCTCGACCATCAATTCCATTTCCGGCGCGCCCACCACCTTGCCCGCGGGCGGGACCGTGGTCACGCCCGGTTCGAAGGGGCGCGGCTGGCTGTCCAGCGCGCCGTATTGGCGGACCAGCGCGACGATCTGTTCGCGGAGTTGTTCTTTGCTTGTAGTGTTCATGATTCCGGCTCTTATTGAATGTCGGTGGCTTGATAGTCGCGGATCTGCGCCAGGGTGAAGGCCTGCATGTCCTCGCCGTGCGCATGGGCCTTGTGCCAGTCGACGATGCGGTCGATGGCCTGGCCGAGATGCCAGCGCGGCCGCCAGCCCAGGCGCGCGTGCGCCTTTGCGCAATCCAGTTTCAGGTAGGTCGCCTCGTGCGGCTGCGGCGCCTGGTCGAGTTCCCAGCGCGCGCCCGGTCCCCACTGCTCGCACAGGCGCGTGACGATCCATTCCACCGGCCGCGCGTCGGTGTCGGCCGGGCCGAAATTGAAGGCCTCGGCGAACGCCTGGCCGTCGCCGTACAGGCGTTCGGCCAGGGCGAGATAGCCGGACAGCGGCTCGAGCACGTGCTGCCACGGACGGATCGATTGCGGATTGCGGATCCGGACCGGCTGCGCGGCGGCGATCGCGCGCATCATGTCCGGGATCAGCCGGTCCGCCGCCCAGTCGCCGCCGCCGATCACGTTGCCGGCGCGGCCCGAGCCCAGCGCGACGTCCGCGCCAGCCAGGAAGGACGCGCGGTAGGCGCTCGTCACCAGTTCGGCGCACGCCTTGCTGTTGCTGTACGGGTCATGGCCGCCCAGCGGTTCGTTTTCGCGGTAGCCCCAGTGCCACTCGCGGTTTTCGTAGCACTTGTCGCTGGTGACGTTGACCACGGCCCGGATGCCGGGCACGGCGCGCACCGCCTCGAACAGGTTGACGAGGCCCATGACGTTGGTCGCATAGGTCTCGACCGGATGGCTGTAGGAATGGCGCACGAGGGCCTGGGCCGCCATGTGGATGACGATCTCGGGACGCGCGGCGCGCAGCGCGGCGGCCAGCGCATCGGCGTCACGGATGTCGCCCTCGACGTGGCGCATGCCGGCGGCCACGCCGGCCGTCTCGAACAGGCTCGGCTGGCTGGCCGGTGCCAGCGCGAAGCCGGTGACGTCGGCACCCAGCGATTGCAGCCACAGGCTGAGCCAGCTTCCCTTGAAGCCCGTATGGCCGGTCAGGAAGACGCGCTTGCCGCGCCAGAATGCGGGATTCATTGCCAGACTTTCCAGGGCGCCTTGCCCGTTTGCCACAGTTCTTCCAGCAACACCTTGTCGCGCAACGTGTCCATCGGCTGCCAGAAGCCGGTGTGGCGGAAGGCGGACAACTGGCCTTCGCCGGCCAGGCGTTCCATCGGTTCCTTTTCCCACACGGTCGCGTCGTCGACGATGTAGTCGATGACCTTCGGCGACAGCACGAAATAGCCGCCGTTGATCCAGGCGCCGTCGCCCTGCGGCTTTTCGCGGAAGGCCAGCACGCGCTCGCCTTCGAAGTCGATGGCGCCGAAGCGGCCCGGCGGCTGCACGGCCGTCATCGTGCCGAGCAGGCCGTGTTCCTTGTGGAAAGCGAGCGAGGCGCCGATGTCGATGTCGGCCACGCCGTCGCCGTACGTGAAGCAGAACGCCTCGTCGCCGTCGACGAAGCGGCGCACGCGCTTCAGGCGGCCGCCCGTCATGCTGGAGTCGCCGGTATCGACCAGCGTCACCTTCCACGGTTCGGCGAAGCGCTGGTGCACTTCCATCGCATTGTTCTGCAGGTCGAAGGTGACGTCAGAGGTATGCAAGAAATAGTTGGCGAAAAATTCCTTGATCACATAGCCCTTGTAGCCGCAGCAGATGACGAACTCGTTGATCCCGTAGGCCGAGTACTGCTTCATGATGTGCCACAGGATCGGCTTGCCGCCGATCTCGACCATCGGCTTCGGCCGCACCGTCGTTTCTTCGCTGAGCCGGGTTCCCAGGCCACCGGCCAGTATCACTGCTTTCATGCTGCAATCCTCGAGTCTTGTGTGTTCGTTTGGTCATGCGACCCGGCAATACGTCCGCAGCGCACGCGTTGAACGAGCCGGGCCGGCTATTCTAAACCAGCGCCCTTTTACGCAGCAGCCAGGCTGCGGGATCACGGTTCCCGGATCGCCTCGTCCAGGCCCTTGGTCAGCGGCCACAGCAGATAGGACAGCACGGTGCGCTTGCCGACCACGATCTCGGCGGTCAGGGTCATGCCCGGCAGCAAGCGCGCGTGTGGATCCATATTCTTGAGCATGTCCTTGCCGAGGTCGAGCCGGCTGACGTAGTACGCGTCGGTGCCGGTTTCCGGATTCGGCGTGTCGCGCTTGAACGCGTCCTCGCTGAGCGTGCGGACCCTGGCGTCCAGTGTGCCATGCTTCTGGAACGGGAACGCGTCCAGTTTGATGTGCGCGACGTCGCCCTGCTTCACGTGGCCCACGTCGAGCGAATCGATCTGCACCTCGGCGTCCAGCGCCGTGCCGAGCGGCACGAGCGTGAACATCTTCTCGGCGGCCTGCGCGACGGAGCCCTGCGACAGCTTGGCGATGTCCTGCACCATGGCGTCGACCGGTGCCGTCAGCATGACCTTGTCGCGGCGCAGCCTGCCCTTCTTGAGCTGCTCGGCCGTCGCGTCGCGGTCGCGCGTCAGGGAGAGCATGTCTTCCATGATCTTCTGGCGCCAGCCGTTCACGAACGCCTGCTTTTCTGCGTCCAGGCCGGCCAGCTCGCGCCGGATCTCCGGTTCCTGGTTCTTGGCCAGCGTGTAGTCGCGTTCGACTTCCATGCGCTTGTTGCGCGCGTCCAGCAGGTTGACCTTGGCGCCGAATTTCTGGTCGACGAGGCGCTCCTGCATCGTCTCCACCTCGCGCAGCGATCTGGTGCGGTCGCCCAGCACCTGCTGGTCGCGCAGGTTCGTCTCCAGCGCGGCGCGGGTCTTGGCGATGTTCTCGTTCAGGCGCAGTACCTGCGCGGCGAAGTTGGCGCGGCGTTCTCCCGCCAGCCTGTCCTGCAGCTGGGTGTCGGCCGAGACCGTGCCTGTCTCCACCGGTGCCGACTTGCCCGCCAGTTCCGCGTTGAGACGCTTGACCTGGGTGTCGAGGCTGTCGAACTTGAGGCGCAGCTGGGCCTGGTCGGCATCGGCGTCCGTCGGGTCCAGCGTGGCGAGGCGCTCGCCCTTCTTGACGACCTGGCCGACGCGCACGTCGATCGAGCGGATGATCGACGTTTCGATCGGCTGCACGACGATGTTCGACAACGGCGTCGTCAGGCGCCCCTGCGCCTTCACGACTTCGTCGATCTCGGCGAAGCTGGCCCAGGCCAGAAAGCACACGAGCATCGCCGCCAGCGCGTGGACGGTGATGCGGGCATACGGCGGCAACGGCCGGCGTTCGATCTCGTCGGCATCCGGCAGGAACTCGACGTCGGTCGGGTCGAGCGCGGTCACAGATGACTTGTTTGCTGGTTCCATAATTGAGAGTAAGTAGAGCAGCGCGTCAGGAGTTCGTCGTGGCGGCCCGCATCCATCAGCTGGCCGCGCTGCATGACCAGGATGGAGTCGGCGTTGACGAGCGTCGACAGGCGGTGCGACACCATGATCACGGTGCGGCCGACGGCGATGCGCGACAGGTTGTTGATGAAGATCGCTTCGCTTTCCGGGTCCAGCGCGCTGGCCGCTTCGTCGAGCACGAGGATGCGCGGCTTGGCCAGCAGCGCCCTGGCGATCGACAGGCGCTGCTTCTGGCCGCCGGACAGGTTCGAGGCGTTTTCTTCCAGCATCGTGTCGTAGCCCTGCGGCATGCGCTCGATGAACTCGTCGGCGCCGGCGGCCCTGGCCGCGTCCACGATGTCCTCGAACGCGGCCTCGGGCATCGTCGCGGCGATGTTCTCGCGCACCGTGCCGTGGAACAGGAAATTTTCCTGCAGCACGACGCCGACCTGGCGGCGCAGGTGCGGCAGGTCGATCTCGCGGGCGTCGTAGCCGTCGAAGCGGACGATGCCTTCCTGGATGCGGTACAGGCCGTGGATGACCTTCGTGATCGTCGTCTTGCCCGAGCCGCTGCGGCCCACGATGCCGATCACGGTGCCTTCCTTGATCTCGAAGGTGGCGCGGTCGAGCGCATTGTTCTGGGCGCCCGGATAGCGGAACACGACGTTGTCGAAGGTGATATTGCCGCGCAGGTCGGGACGCAGGCCGCCGCTGCGGCCTTCCGGCGCGCGGTTCATGACCTCGCCCAGCATGCGGATCGACAGCGCCGTCTCCTGGTATTCATTGATGAGGCCCACGACCGCGACCAGCGGCCCGCTGACGCGGCCGGACAGCATCTGGAAGGCGATCAGGGCGCCGACCGACAGCGTCTGGTCGAACACGTCCTGGGCGCCGATCACGATGATCACGACGGGCAGCAGCTTGCCGAGGAAGTCGGTGACGGCATTGCCCGTGATGGAGATCTGGCCCACGCGGAAATGCATGTTCAGCGCGTTCGCGGAACGCTGGTCCCAGGCGCGGCGCTGCATCGGCTCGATCGCGAGCGCCTTCACCGTGCGCATGCCGTGGATCGTTTCCACCATCAGCGCCTGGCGCTGGCCTTCGGCGTTGTACAAATCGTTCAGGCGGCGCTGGAACGTGGGCACGAGGACCGCGACGATGCCGCTGATCAGGAGGGTGAACAGCAGCACGATCATCGCCAGCTTGATGGAATAGCTGAACAGGATCGGCAGCAGGATGAACAGCGCCGTCAGGTCGAGCGCGGTGAAGAACATGCGGCCCGTGAGGAAGCCGCGGATCTTTTCCATCTGCTGCATGTGGCGCACGACCACGCCCGCGGACGTGGTCTCGAAATAATCGATGGGCAGCGACAGCAGGTGCGCGAACGTGCGCCTGGTCAGGCGTATGTCGATCTTGTTGGTGGCCCACAAGGTCAGGATCTGGCGCATGAAGCCGAACGTCGATTCGAACAGCAGCGCGATGCCGATGCCGGCCGCCAGCACCCACAGCGTCGATACGCTGTGGTGCACGAGCACCTTGTCGATCACGAGCTGGAAGAACACCGGCGACGCAAGGCCGAGGATGTTCATCGCCATCGCGGCGATGGCGATGTCGCGGAACGCGGCCTTCTGCTGCAGGATCTCGGGAATGAACCAGCGCAGGCCGAACGGCTGGCGCGTGTCGGTCAGCTTGGACGTGCGCTTGAGGAATACGATGTCGCCGCTCCACAGGGCCTGGAACGCGGCCGGGTCGAGCATCTTGACGACGCCCAGGTCGCCCATCGGGTCGAGCACGGCAAGCACGCCGCCATCGTCCACGCGGGCGCCGACGACGATCATGCTGTTGCCGTCCTTCATGCGCGCGAGCAGGGGGAACACGCCCTTCTGCCCCAGCAGCTTGTCGACCGTCAACTGGCGCAGCTTGGCCTTGAGGCCGATGCTCGAGGCCATCCCCAACAGCATCGCGGACGACGGTTCCTCCGCGTTCAACGCATAGTCGTGGATCAGGCGTTCCGGGTTCACTTGCAGGCCGTGATGCTGCGCGATGGCAGTCAGGCATTGCAAAGTTGTATGAGGAAATTTGTCGGCCATTAGGAAACTAATAGAAGCGAAGTGCGGCAGACCGAGAGATTACCCTGTTGTTCGTCAGAATTGTTGCTGAACAGCACTGTGTTACACCCCTTATTCTTCGTTTGTCGCAATTTGGATGCAAAAAAAGGCAAGACCGATAACGGTCTTGCCTTTTTGATGTCGTGAACGGGCCGGCGCGAACCGGCCCGTGGACACATTACTTGCGGCCACCCGTGGTGAGGAAGCCCGAGTCCTGCGGCGTCGCCACCGACTTGGCCAGCGATTCGGCCGTCGACGTCATCGCCACATTCGCACCCGCCACCTTGTTGCCGTTGGCGTCGAACTGCTTCATCACGTCGACCATCGTACCGACCGAAGCCAGCAGACCGGTCTGCGTACCGCCGGACAGGTTCGGCAGGGTCAGGCCGCCGGCCGCCGCGCCGGTATCGGCCGCGTTGAAGGCTGCCATCGCCTGGACCATGCTGCCCACCTTGCCGCGCAGCGTGTCGGTCGCGGCCGCACCGGTTGCCGCCTTGTCGGCGGTGAACCACACGTCGCCCGTGGCGGCCGTGGAGCCGTCGGTCTTCGTGAAGGTCGACTGCATGCCGATCCAGTTTCCGGCATCCTTGACCGAGGTCTTGTCGCCGTTGACGTTGATGCTCGCGACATCCACCGAGGCCAGGCTCTTCAGCTCGCCCGACTGGCTGACGCCGTCGCCGTTCGCATCGACCCACACCTTCAGCTGGCTGTACGCCGCATCCTTGGCGTCGATCACGCCGTCGCCGTTGGCATCCAGCTGGGCCAGTGCTTCGTAGCCGTTGGAGGCGGTCTGGCCGTTCGCCAGCTTGGTCGACGTACCGAACAGCTCGCTGCCATCGTCGATCGTGCCGTTGCCGTTGCGATCCAGGGCCAGCAGGCCATCCTTCGAATCGACCCAGCCCGTCGCCACCTTGTTGCCGGTGCCGAACAGATCGAACTGCACGCCCTGCTTGATGCTGACCGAGTGCACACCGTCACCGTTCAGATCCAGCACGATCGGGCTGCCGATCTTCAGCTGCGCGGTCTGCGCCGTCGTCATCGCGCCGATCTGCGCCGACGTCAGCGCCTCGACCTGACCGGTGGTCAGTGCGGCCACCTGGTTCGTCGTCAGACCGCTGGCGATCTGGGACGTGGTCAGGGCCGTGATCTGCGTCGTCTTCAGCGCGGCCAGATCGACCGTCTGCAGAGCCGCGATCTGGACCGTCGTCAGGGCAACCAGTTGCGCCGTCGACAGCGTGACCGCCTGGCTGGTGGTCAGGCCGACGACCTGGCTGGTGGTCAGGCTGGCCACCTGGCTGGTGGTCAGCGCGCCGATCTGCGTGGTCTTCAGCGCGGCCAGGTCGACGGTCGTGATGGCTGCGACCTGGGCCGTGCTCAGCGCTGCGACCTGGACGCTGGTCAGGCTGCCGACCTGGGCGGTGGTCAGACCGGCGATCTGGGCCGTCGTCAGGCCGCTGGCGACCTGGGACGTGCTCAGCGCGGCGATCTGGTTGGTCTTGAGCGCCACCAGGTCCACGGTGCCGAGCGCAGCCACCTGAGCGGTGGTCAGCGCGGCAACCTGCACGGTGGTCAGCGCGCCGACCTGGCTGGTCTTCAGGCTTGCGACATCCATGGTCGTCAGGCCGCTGGCCACCTGGGCGGTGGTCAGGGCGGCGATCTGAGCCGTGGTCAGCGCGTTCGCCTGGACCGTCGTCAGGGTAGCGATCTGGGCCGTGTTCAGGCTTGCGATCTGATTCGTCTTCATGACGGCCAGGTCGGCCGTGCTGATCGCTGCGACCTGGGCGGTGCTCAGGGCGGCGACTTGCACGGTGGTCAATGCACCGATCTGGTTGGTCTTCAGACCGGCGATCTCGACGGTCGTGAGACCGCTCGCCACCTGGGCCGTGCTCAGTGCAGCGATCTGGGCCGTGGTCAGCGCACCAGTCTGGACCGTCGTCAGCGCGGCAATCTGCGCCGTGGTCAGGCCGACAACCTGGGTCGTCTTCAGCGCGGCCAGGTCAGCCGTTTGGATCGCAGCGACCTGGACGGTGCTAAGGGCGCCGATCTGGGCCGTATTCAGGCTGGCGACCTGCGCGGTGGTCAGGCCGACGATCTGGGCGGTGCCCATGTTGGCGACCTGTGCGGTCGTCAGCGCGGCAACCTGGTTCGTCTTCAACGCGGCCACGTCGGTGGTCGTGATGGCCGCGACCTGGACGGTGCTCATCGCACCGATCTGGGCCGTGGTCAGGGCACCGATCTGGTTGGTCTTCAGACCGGCGATCTCGACGGTCGTCAGGCCGCTGGCCACCTGGGCAGTGGTCAGGGAGCCGATCTGGGCCGTGGTCAGCGCACCAGTCTGGACCGTCGTCAGCGCGGCAATCTGCGCCGTGGTCAGGCCGACGACCTGGGTCGTCTTCAGCGCGGCCAGGTCAGCCGTTTCGATCGCAGCGACCTGGACGGTGCTCAGCGCGCCGATCTGGGCCGTGTTCAGGCTGGCGACCTGCGCGGTGGTCAAGCCGACGATCTGGGCAGTACCCATGTTGGCGACCTGTGCGGTCGTCAGCGCGGCAACCTGGTTCGTCTTCAACGCAGCCACGTCGGCCGGCGTGATTGCAGCGACCTGGACGGTGCTCAGCGCGCCGATCTGCGCCGTGGTCAGCGCGCCCACCTGGGTAGTCTTCAGGCTGGCAACCTGCGCGGTCGTCAGGCCGCTCGCCACCTGGGCGGTGCTCAGGGCAGCGATCTGGGCCGTGCTCAACGCACCTGCCTGGACCGTCGTCAGCGCGGCAATCTGCGCCGTGGTCAGGCCGACAACCTGGGTCGTCTTCAGCGCGGCCACGTCAGCGGTCGTGATGGCCGCGACCTGGACGGTGCTCAGCGCGGCAATCTGCGCCGAGGTCAACGCACCCATCTGGCTGGTCTTCAGACCGGCGATCTCGGCCGTCGTCAGGCCGCTCGCCACCTGGGCGGTGCTCAGCGCAGCGATCTGGGCCGTGGTCAACGCACCGGCCTGGGCCGACGTCAGCGCGGCGATCTGCGCGGTCGTCAGGCCGGCGACCTGGGTCGTCTTCATGGCGGCCAGGTCAGCCGTCTCGATTGCGCCAACCTGGACGGTGTTCAGGGCGGCGATCTGCATGCTGCTCAGGCTGCTTACCTGGGCAGTATTCAGTCCGACGATCTGTGCCGTGCCCAGAGCGGCAACCTGGGCGGTCGTC
>NZ_LMCY01000007.1:0-46676 GCF_001425685.1 Massilia sp. Root335
TGCGCAGGGACGACGTGCTGGTGATAACGCAAGAATAGCGTTGGCACCGTTCCTGCGTTGGCCTCAAAACCGTCGTCCCCGCGAAGGCGGGGACCCAAGTTCAGCATCCAGATTCAGTCCATCCACCCCCGCCCAACCACATCCGCCAACGTCAGGTCCAGACAAACGCGTATCCGCTCCACCATCTCGTCGATCTGCGCGCAACTCATGACGAGCGGCGGCGCCACGATCATCCGGTCGCCGACGGCGCGCATGATGACGCCGTTGTCGAACATGTGCTGCCGGCACACCATCCCTGCCCCCAGCTCGCGCGCGAACGGTTCGCAGTCGTGCACCGTCGCGCCCTTGCGCCGCACGAGGTTCAGGCCCGCCGTCATGCCGATGCTTTCCGCGTGCCCGACGAGCGGGTGGTCCGCCAGGCGCGCGAACGCGGCCTTCAGGTGCGGGCCCGTCTCGCGCGCGACCTTGTCGACCAGTTTCTCGTCCTCGATGATGCGCAGGTTTTCCAGCGCCGCCGCGCAGGCGACCGGGTGGCCGGAATACGTGAAACCGTGGTTGAAGTCGCCGCCGCGCTCGATCAGCGCGCGCGCCACCCGCTCGCCGACCAGCACCCCGCCCAGCGGCACATAGCCCGACGTGACGCCCTTCGCGAACGGGATCAGGTCCGGCCGCATGCCCATGCGCTCGCAGCCGAACCACGTGCCGAGACGGCCGAAGCCGCAGATGACCTCGTCCGACACGAGCAGGATGCCGTACTTGTCGCAGATGCGCTGGATTTGCGGCCAGTAGGTCTGCGGCGGGATGATGACGCCGCCCGCGCCCTGCACAGGCTCGCCGATGAAGGCGGCGACGCGCGCCGGGCCCAGTTCCAGGATCTTTTGTTCGAGCCAGTCGGCCGCGAGCAGCCCGAATTCCGTTTCGGACAGGCCGCGCCCGTGCTCGGCGAAGTTCGGCTGCTCGATGTGATGGATGCCGGGAATCGGCAACGCGCCCTGGGCGTGCATGCCGGCCATGCCGCCCAGCGATGCCCCGGCAATCGTGCTGCCGTGGTAGGCGTTGCGGCGGCTGATGACGATGTGCCGCTCCGGCTGGCCCATCAGCTGCCAGTAGCGCCAGACCATGCGCAGCGCCGTGTCGTTCGCTTCCGAGCCGGAGCTGGTGAAGAACACGTGCTCGAAGCCGGGCGGTGCCAGGGCCGCGAGCTTTTCCGCCAGCTTCACGGCCGGCACGTTCGTCGTGTTGAAGAAGGTGTTGTAGAACGGCAGAACGTCCATCTGGCGCGCGACGGCCTGCGTGATGGACGTGCGGCCATAGCCCACGTTCACGCACCACAGGCCGGACATGCCGTCGATGGTCTTGTTGCCGTCCGAATCCCACAGGTAGACGCCCTCCCCGCGCACCATCACGCGCGCGCCGCGCGCGCTCAGGGCGCCGTGGTCGGTGAACGGGTGCAGGAAATGGGCGCTGTCGAGCTGTTGCAATGCGCGGGTGTCCAGGCGCGTGTCAACCTCGTCCCGGGCCGGCGCGCGCAGGCCTGCCTCGAATGCCATGGTGTCGATAGTCATGATGATCTCCTCGTCGTCGTCGCATGGTCACACGTGCAGTAACAGATGTTCCCGTTCCCACGGGCTAATGACCGTCATAAATTCCTGGTGCTCCAGTTCCTTGACCGCGGAATAGACGTCGATGAAGCGTTCGCCGAGGATGTCGCGCAGGCGGTCGTCGCTGCGCAGCACGGTCAGCGCTTCGGACAGGCCCTGCGGCAGCTCGACCTTCATCTTGTAGGCGCTGCCCTCGACCTTCGGCGTCGGTTCCAGATGTTCCTGGATGCCGAGGTAGCCGCACGCGAGCGTGACGGCCAGCGCGAGATAGGGGTTCGCATCGGCGCCGATCACGCGGTTTTCCACGCGCCGGTCCTGCGAGCCGGACACGGGCACGCGGAAGCCCACGGTACGGTTGTCCACGCCCCATTGCAGGTTGATCGGGGCGGCCGTGTGGCGCACGATGCGGCGGTACGAGTTCACGTACGGCGCGACGATCGCCATCGCCGACGGCATGTATTTCTGCAGGCCGCCGATGTAGTGGCGGAACAGGTCGGACGGCGAGCCGTCCTCGTTGCTGAAGATGTTGCGGCCGGATTCCTCGTCGACGACGCTCTGGTGCACGTGCATCGCCGAGCCGGGCTCGCCAGCCATCGGCTTGGCCATGAAGGTGGCGTACATATCGTGTTTCAGCGCCGCTTCGCGCAGGGTGCGCTTGAAATAAAACACCTTGTCGGCCAGGCCCAGCGGTTCCCCGTGCTGGAAATTGATTTCCATCTGGCCGGCGCCGATCTCGTGGATCAGCGTGTCGACGTCGAGGCCCATCATGTCGCAGTAATCGTAGATGTCCTCGAACAGCGGATCGAACTCGTTGACGGCGTCGATGCTGTAGACCTGGCGGCTCGTCTCCGAGCGCCCGCTGCGGCCGATCGGCGCGGCCAGCGGCAGGTCGGGGTCGATATTTTTTGCCGTGAGATAGAACTCCAGCTCGGGCGCGACGAGCGGCTTCCACCCCTTTTGCGCATACAGTTTCAGCACGCGGCGCAGCACGCTGCGCGGGGCGAAGTCGACCAGCTTGCCGTCGGAAAAATAGCAGTCGTGGATCACCTGCGCGGTCGGATCGACGGCCCACGGCACCATCGTGATCGTGCCGGGGTCGGCCTTCAGGATCATGTCGCGGTCGGTCGTCGAGATCGCGCGGTCGAAGGCGTCGTCGTCGGACGGGGAGTTCCCCGTCACGGTCATGCCCAGCACGATTTCCGGCAGGCGCATGCCGCGGTCTTCGGTGAATTTGACGCGCGGAAGGATTTTTCCACGCGCGACGCCGGTCAGGTCGGGGACCAGGCATTCGATTTCGGTGACCCGTTTGCCGTTGAGCCACTCGTCCATGTCGTTATACGAAAAATTGTCGCGGATAGCCATGATGTTTCCTCTGTCCATTGAATGAATACAGCCACGCGCAGGCGCGCCGCCCGCAGGCTGCGTGGGGGTCGAGCAGGGATCAGGGAAGCTATGGGACGGGCGTGACCGCCCATGTCGCGTCGGGGGTCATGACGGTGTCCTGGACGTTGCTGGTCTGGTCGAGCGGTAGGCGCGGCAGGCGTCGCCGAACGCGCCGAACATCTTCATGGAATGCGGATTGTGGGCGATGCGCCATTCCGGGTGCCATTGCACGGCCAGCGTGAAGCCGGGCGCGCCGCTCACCGAGAAGGCTTCCACGAGCCCATCCTCGGCCGTCGCCTCGACGACGAGGCCGCGCGCCAGTTCGTTCACGCCCTGTCCATGCAGGGAATTCACGGGAATTTCGGGCAGGCCAATGATCTGATGCAGCATGCCACCTTGCACGAGCTGGATCTTGTGGGCGTCGCCGTACTGCTCGTCCATGCCGAGTTCCGGATTCTCGCGGTGGTCGAAGTGCCCGGGGACCGCCTGCACGGCCTGGTGCAGGCTGCCGCCCAGCGCCACGTTCATTTCCTGGAAACCGCGGCAGATCGCGATGATCGGAATGCCGCGTTTCACGGCTGCGCGGATCAGCGGCAAGGTGGTCTGGTCGCGTGCCGGGTCTTGCGGCAGCGACGGATCGAGCAGCTCCTGGGAATAATAGCTGGGGTGAACGTTCGAGGCCGAGCCCGTCAGCATGATCCCGTCGCACAGCGCGAGCATCGTCTCCAGGTCGAGCGCCTCCCCCAGCGACGGCAGGATCAGCGGCGCGCAGTCGGCGCCGATGACGACGGCGTCGACATACTTGTGCTGGGCCGCGTGGTAAGGGTGTTCACCGAAATCGCGGGTGCAAGCGGGGACGAAAACGATCGGGCGCATGGTCTCTACCTTGTCGTGAGCGCACAGGAACCATCATACGTACAAAGCGGTCCGAATGCGAGTGGCCGTTGTTTCAGATCAAGGAAACCGCATTCCAAGTCGATGCTTCCCTGGAATCTGCTAGTCGGTTGGGTTGGCTGTGTGTAACCCGTAGCAAAAGCTTAACGTCAACTGAAGAACGATGCCAACACAAACGGACCGGAGGGTCCGGCGCGACGTGGTATCGTAGTTTGCACGTCCGAACGATATGACGAGGTGCTTTATGCTGAAGCTCAACGATCCCGCCCTCCTGCGCCAGCAGGCGTATATCGACGGCACCTGGTGCGGCGCCGACGAAGGCAAGACGGTCGCCGTCGTCGATCCCGCCACCGGCGCAACGCTGGGCACCGTGCCGCACATGGGCGCCCGCGAAACCCGGCGCGCCATCGAGGCGGCGCAGGCCGCCTGGCCGGCCTGGCGCAAGAAGACGGCGCGCGAACGCGCCCTGATCCTGCGCAAGTGGAACGACCTCATGCTCGACAATGCCGACGACCTGGCCGCCATCATGACGGCGGAACAGGGCAAGCCGCTGGCCGAATCGAAGGGCGAGATCGCGTACGCCGCCTCGTTCTTCGAATGGTTCGGCGAACAGGGCAAGCGCATCGAAGGCGACGTGCTGGAATCGCCCGCGCGCGACCGCCGCATCGTCGTCACGAAGGAACCGATCGGCGTGTGCGCCGCGATCACGCCGTGGAATTTCCCGGCCGCGATGATCGCCCGCAAGGTTGCGCCCGCGCTGGCGGCCGGCTGCCCGATCGTGCTCAAACCGGCCGGGCTGACGCCGTATTCCGCCCTCGCCCTGGCCGTGCTGGCGGAGCGCGCCGGCGTGCCGCCAGGCGTGTTTTCCATCGTGATCGGCGATTCGACGGCGATCGGCGCCGAGATGTGCGCCAACCCGATCGTGCGCAAGCTCAGTTTTACCGGCTCCACGCAGGTCGGCCGCCGGCTGATGACGCAATGCGCGCCGACGATCAAGAAACTGTCGCTGGAACTGGGCGGCAACGCGTCGTTCATCGTGTTCGACGACGCCGACCTCGACGCGGCCGTCGAAGGCGCCATGGCCTCGAAATACCGCAACATGGGGCAGACCTGCGTGTGCGCCAACCGCATCTACGTGCAGGACGGCGTCTACGATGCGTTCGCCGCCAAACTGACGGCCGCGGTCGCGAAACTCAAGGTCGGCAACGGGATGGATGCGGGCGTGAACCAGGGCCCGCTGATCGAAGAAAAGGCTGTCGAGAAAGTCGAGCACCACATCGCGGACGCGCTGGGCAAGGGCGCGCGCCTGCTGCTGGGCGGCAAGCGCCATCCGCTGGGCCGCACCTTCTTCGAACCGACCGTCCTCGCCGACGTCACGCCGCAGATGCTCATCTCGGACGAGGAAACCTTCGGTCCCGTGGCGCCGCTGTTCCGCTTCAAGACCGAAGCCGACGTGATCGCCCTCGCCAATGCGACCGAATATGGCCTCGCCTCGTATTTCTATGCGCGCGACATCGGCCGCGTGTGGCGCGTGGCCGAGCGGATCGAGTCGGGCATGGTCGGCGTGAACACGGGCCTGATCTCGAACGAAGTCGCGCCGTTCGGCGGCGTCAAGCAGTCGGGCCTGGGCCGCGAAGGGTCGAAGTACGGCATGGACGATTATCTCGTCATCAAGTACATCTGCCTGGGCGGGATGTAAAACCTGCGGCGGCATCTGAACGACAATACACGTTATCAATTTTCCACATGACAACTTTTTTGGTTGTCATGTAGGACAAGTCCTACTAAAATTATTCCGCTCGGCAATATTACTGCGGCGCCCTATCCCCGCGCACAAATTATCGCCTTTGCCGCGCTTCCCTTGTATCGCCATGCCCTTCAGCTTCACACGCAGGCCACGTGCCGCCCACCTGTGAAGTGAGCATCCGCACGCCCTAAAACGACACTCAACATATTCAGAAAAATGAAGCTGAACAATCTCAAGATCGGCCAACGCCTCGCGCTGGGCTTCGGCATGATATTGGCCCTGCTGGTGCTGGTCACCGCGACCGGGCTGAGCAACATGAATACCCTCAATAACACGGTCGACAATATCGTCAACGGTAACAACCTGCGCCTGCAGGCCGCCAACGACATGCGCGAAGCACAGCGCAGCGTGACGATCGCGGTGCGCGACATCATCCTGACCGAGGACGAAGCGGAAACCAGGCGCCTGTACGAGGAAATCGGCGCCGGCTGGCAGGCTTACGACCGCGCCGACGCCGTGTTGCAGAAGATGGTGACGCGGCCGGACATGCGCGCCCTGCTGGGCAAGATCACCGATGCACGCACGACCTCCGCGCCCCTGATCGCCCAGGCGGCCGAATTGGGCAAGCTGAACAAGCAGGCGGAAGGCTTCGAGGTCCTGAAATCCAAGGTGAAGCCGGCCACCGCGGCCTGGCGCAACGCGATCGCCGAGATGATCCGCGCGCAGACCGAGCTCAACGCGGCCGACCAGGCCGCCGGCGCAGCCCAGTACGGAAAGGCGCGCGTGGTACTGTATGCCGTGGCCGCCGCCGCGATCCTGCTGGCCGTCGTGATCGCCTGGCGCATCACGCGCTCGATCACCGGTCCGATGCGGGAGGCCGTGCGCATCGCCACGACCGTCGCCGCCGGCGACCTGACCAGTCGCATCGAGGTCGACTCGAAGGACGAGACGGGCGAACTGCTGGCCGCGCTGAAGGCGATGAACGAGTCGCTGCGTTCGATCGTCCACCAGGTCCGCGACGGCACCCGCACGCTGGCGACGGCCACCGACGAGATCGCGACGGGCAACCTCGACCTGTCGAGCCGCACCGAGCAGCAGGCGAGCGCGCTGGAAGAAACGGCGTCGTCGATGGAAGAGCTGACCTCGACCGTCAAGCAGAACGCGGAAAACGCGCGCCAGGCAAACCAGCTGGTGCAGTCGGCGTCCGACGTCGCGGTCCGGGGCGGCAGCGTCGTCGCCGCCGTCGTCACGACCATGGGATCGATCAACGAATCCGCCAGCCGCATCGTGGACATCATCGGCGTCATCGACGGCATCGCGTTCCAGACCAATATCCTGGCCCTGAACGCCGCGGTGGAAGCCGCCCGGGCCGGCGAGCAGGGCCGCGGCTTTGCCGTCGTGGCGTCGGAAGTGCGCAACCTGGCCCAGCGCTCGGCCAGCGCGGCCAAGGAAATCAAGACCCTGATCGACGATTCGGTCGGCAAGGTCAACGAAGGCAGCCGCCTCGTCCACGAAGCGGGCTCGACGATGGAAGACGTCGTGGACAGCGTGCGCCGCGTGACGGACATCATGGCCGAAATCACGGCCGCCAGCCAGGAGCAGGAGGCCGGCATCGAGCAGATCAACCAGGCGGTCAGCGAAATGGACGCCGTCACCCAGCAGAACGCCGCGCTGGTGGAAGAAGCCGCCGCGGCCGCGCAGTCGCTGCAGGACCAGTCGGGCGAGCTCGAGCAGATGGTCAGCACGTTCCGCCTGCCGGACGCGGCCGTCGCCGCCGCGCCGGCATTCACCCCGCGGCGCCCCGCCGCGGCCGTGCGTCCGGTGACGCGTCCGGCGCTGGCTGCGGCGGGAAACTGGGAAACGTTTTGATGGCGCGGCATGTCATGTCGACGTTGAACGCGTGGACGTTCATCGTTTGTATTCGTGATACTTGCGCGCGTCGCCGCGCACCAGCTCGGCCGGGTATTTCGCCCGGTTGAGCACCATCTTTTCCTGCACGGCGGCGAGCAGGTCGACGTCGAGCTTGTCGGCCAGGCGCACGAGATAGACGAGCACGTCCGCCATCTCGTGGCGCACCTCGACGAGCTTGTCCGCGCCGAGTTCGTCGGCCCGGCCGTCGCGCAGCCACTGGAAATGTTCCAGCAGCTCGGCCGCCTCCACCGTCAGCGCCGCCGCCAGGTTCTTCGGCGTGTGGAACTGGTCCCAGTCGCGCTCCTCGACGAATTCGCGCACGATGGCGCGCAGCCGATCGAGCTCGCCGCCGGGCTGCATCACTTGTCGCCGCCCACGAGGTAGCCCTGCAGGATCTTGTCCAGCTTCGGCTGGATCTCTTCGTAGCTGCTGACGGTGATGCCCAGGTCGCGCAGCAGGCCGTCGTGCACGCCGTAGACCCAGCTGTGGATCGTCACGGCCTGGCCGCGTTCCCACGCGTCGCGCACGACGGTCGTCTGGGCCACGTTGATGACCTGTTCGGCGACGTTCAGTTCCACGAGGCGGTTGGTGGCGGCGGTGCCGGCCACGTTGCCGAGGTATTTGCCGTGCATGTCGCGCACGTCGCGCACGTGGCCGAGCCAGTTGTCGGCCAGGCCGACGCGCGTATTGTTCAGCGCCGCGCCCACGCCCGAGCAGCCGTAGTGGCCGCACAGGATGATGTGCTTGACCTTGAGGACGTCGACGGCGAACTGCAGCACGGTCAGGCAGTTCAGGTCCGAATGCGAGACGACGTTGGCGATGTTACGGTGCACGAACAGTTCGCCCGGCGCCATGCCGACGAGTTCGTTGGCGGGCACGCGGCTGTCGGAACAGCCGATCCACAGGTATTCCGGGGACTGCTGGGAGGCGAGATCCTTGAAGAAGTCGGGATCTTCCTTGACCATCGACGCCGCCCACTGGCGGTTGCGTTCGAAGAGGTCGGCGGCGGTGAGGCCGGTGGGGGTCTTTGCCATGGTTTTCTACCTTATTCGATATACGGCAATACCGTCGTTCCCGCGCAGGCGGGAACCCAGGTACTGCGTGGTCTGCGAACAAATTCGATCCCCGCCTTCGCGGGGACGACGATGCTTATTTAATCGACCACATTTTGGTCAAAAAAAACCGCTGAAGGCATGCCGTTCAGCGGTCGGGGACTCCTTATTCGAAGAAGTCCTTGACTTTATCCATCCAGCCCTTGCTCTGCGGACTGTGTTTCGCGCCGCCCTCGTTCGTCAGGCGGTCGAATTCGCGCAGCAAGTCCTTCTGCTTGTCGGTGAGCTTGACGGGCGTCTCGACCACGACGTGGCAGAACAGGTCGCCCGCATAGCCCGAGCGCACGCCCTTGATGCCCTTGCCCTTGAGGCGGAAGGTCTTGCCGGTCTGCGTGCCTTCGGGGATCGTGAACGATACCTTGCCGGCCAGGGTCGGCACCTCGATCTCGCCGCCCAATGCCGCCTTGCTGAACGAGATCGGCATTTCGCAATGCAGGTCGTCGCCTTCGCGCTGGAACACGGTGTGCGGCTTGATGTGGATCTCGACGTACAAATCGCCCGGCGGCCCGCCGTTCGTGCCCGGCTCGCCGTTGCCGGTCGAGCGGATGCGCATGCCGCTGTCGATGCCGGCCGGGATCTTCACTTCCAGCGTCTTGTTGCGCTTGATGCGTCCGGCGCCGCCGCAGGATGCGCACGGTTCCGGGATGATCTTGCCGCTGCCATGGCATTTCGGGCAGGTCTGCTGGATCGAGAAGAAGCCCTGCTGCATGCGCACCTGGCCGTGGCCGTGGCAGGTCGCGCAGGTGACGGGCGACGTGCCCGGCTTGGCGCCGCTGCCGTGGCAGGTGTCGCACTTGTCCCAGCTCGGCACGCGGATCGTCGTGTCGAAACCGGCCGCGGCCTGTTCCAGCGAAATTTCGAGGTTGTAGCGCAGGTCGGCGCCGCGGTACACCTGCGGGCCCGCGCTGCGGCCACGCGCACCGCCGCCGAAGATGTCGCCGAAGATGTCGCCGAACGCATCGCCAAAGCCGCCGGCGCCGAAGCCGCCGCCCATGCCGCCGTTCGGATCGACGCCAGCGTGACCATAGCGGTCATAAGCCTCGCGCTTTTCCGGATTGGTCAGCATCTCGTAGGCTTCCTTGACCTCCTTGAACTTCTCTTCCGCTTCCTTGTTATCGGGATTGCGGTCCGGATGGTACTTCATCGCAAGCTTGCGATAGGCCTTCTTGATCTCGTCTTCCGAAGCACTCTTCGCGACGCCGAGGATCTCGTAAAAATCACGCTTTGCCATTTGTCGGCACCTTGCTGTCTATCTACAAAAGAACTGTGGCGGACCGGGCGCTACCCGCGAACGCACAGCCAAAAGGATACGAGTATACAGTGAGCATCACGGGCCTGCTCGACTCGGCCGTAAAAACAACGGCAGGATCGGACCCGCAGAGTCTGGATTACGCAAAAAAACCGAGCCGGGCACCAGGAGGTCGCTTCGGCTCGGCGGTTGCGGCGGCGGGGCCGGCCGTTCGGCCTGCCCCGCCAGGACGTCATTACTTGGCGTCCTTGACTTCCTTGAAGTCGGCGTCGACGACGTCGTCATCCTGCTTGGCCGACTCCGCGCCCGGCTGGCCACCGGCCGCCTGTGCACCGGCGGCGCCCTGCTGGGCCTGCATGTCGGCGTACATCTTCTCGCCCAGCTTCTGGGCGGCGGTCGACAGCGCGGCCACTTTCGCGTCGATCTCGGCCTTGTCGCCCGACTTGATCGAACCTTCCAGGTCGGTGATCGCGGCTTCGATCTTTTCCTTCTCGCCCGCTTCCAGCTTGTCGCCGTACTCGGTCAGGGATTTCTTGGTCGAATGGACCAGCGCGTCGGCCTGGTTGCGCGACTCCGCCAGTTCCTTGACCTTCTTGTCCTCTTCCGCGTTCAGCTCGGCGTCCTTCACCATCTTCTGGATCTCGTCTTCCGACAGACCCGAGTTGGCCTTGATGGTGATCTTGTTCTCCTTACCGGTGGCCTTGTCCTTCGCGCCCACGTGCAGGATGCCGTTGGCGTCGATGTCGAAGGTCACTTCGATCTGCGGGGTGCCGCGCGGTGCCGGCGGGATGCCTTCCAGGTTGAACTCACCGAGGCCCTTGTTGCCGGCGGCGATCTCGCGCTCGCCCTGGTAGACCTTGATGGTCACGGCCGGCTGGTTGTCGTCGGCGGTCGAGAACACCTGCGAGAACTTGGTCGGGATCGTGGTGTTCTTCTGGATCATCTTGGTCATCACGCCGCCCAGGGTTTCGATACCCAGCGACAGCGGCGTCACGTCCAGCAGCAGCAGGTCCTTGCGGTCGCCGGCCAGCACGGAGCCCTGGATGGCGGCGCCGACAGCGACGGCTTCGTCCGGGTTCACGTCGCGGCGCGGTTCCTTGCCGAAGAATTCCTTCACCTTTTCCAGCACCTTCGGCATGCGGGTCATGCCGCCGACCAGGATGATGTCGTCGATGTCGGTGACCTTCACGCCGGCGTCCTTGATGGCGACGCGGCACGGCTCGATGGTCTTGTTGATCAGTTCCTCGACGAGGGCTTCCAGCTTGGCGCGGGTGATCTTGAGGTTCAGGTGGACCGGCGCGCCGTTCGCCATGGCGATGTACGGCTCGTTGATCTCGGTCTGCTGCGACGACGACAGTTCGATCTTCGCGCGCTCGGCCGAGGCCTTGATGCGCTGCAGGGCGATCGGGTCCTTCGACAGGTCGAGGCCGTTGATCTTCTTGAATTCGTCGATGATGTAGTCGATGATGCGTTGGTCGAAGTCTTCGCCGCCCAGGAACGTGTCGCCGTTGGTCGACAGCACTTCGAACTGCTTCTCGCCGTCCACGTCGGCGATCTCGATGATCGACACGTCGAACGTGCCGCCGCCGAGGTCATACACGGCGATCTTGCGGTCGCCCTTGTCGGTCTTGTCCAGGCCGAATGCCAGCGCGGCCGCGGTCGGCTCGTTGATGATGCGCTTGACGTCCAGGCCGGCGATGCGGCCGGCGTCCTTGGTCGCCTGGCGCTGCGAGTCGTTGAAGTATGCCGGGACGGTGATGACGGCTTCCGTCACTTCCTCGCCGAGGTAGTCTTCGGCGGTCTTCTTCATCTTGCGCAGCACTTCGGCCGAGATCTGCGGCGGTGCCAGCTTCTTGTCGCGCACACCGACCCACGCATCGCCGTTGTCGGCCTTGGTGATCGTGTACGGCATCAGGCTGATGTCCTTCTGGACTTCCTTCTCGTCGAATTTACGGCCGATCAGGCGCTTGACCGCGAACAGGGTGTTCTTCGGGTTGGTGACGGCCTGGCGTTTCGCCGGCGCGCCGACCAGGATCTCGCCATCTTCCTGATAAGCGATGATCGAAGGCGTCGTACGGGCGCCTTCCGCATTTTCGATGACCTTGGGCTGACCATTTTCCATGATCGCCACGCAGGAGTTGGTGGTGCCCAGGTCGATACCGATGATTCTGCCCATAATATTTTCCTTTTTAGTACTCAGTTTTTCAGATGTGTCGAATATTGGGAAATGTCGCTTAGTTTCAAGAGCTTGTTCAGCCCCATCGCAACATTATTTCGGTGCCGCGGCGGTCACGATGGCCGGACGCAGCAGGCGGTCGGCGATCATATAGCCCTTCTGCAGCACGGTAACCACGGTGTTCGCTTCCTGGTCGGACGGCACCACGGCCACGGCCTGGTGCTTGTTCGGGTCGAGCTTGTCGCCCGCCTGCGGCATCACTTCGATCAGGCGGTTCTTCTCGAACGCGGCGGTGAGCTGCTTGAGGGTCATCTCGACGCCTTCCTTGATCGATTCGACCGTCGGCGCTTCGACTTTCAGGGCCATCTCGAGGCTGTCGCGCACCGGCACCATGGCCTCGGCGAAGCTTTCGATGGCGAATTTATGGGCCTTGCTCACATCTTCCTGGGCACGGCGGCGGATATTGTCCGCCTCGGCCTTGGCACGCATGAAGGCGTCGTGCATCTCGGCCAGCTTGGCTTCGGTGGCGCTCAGCTGTTCTTCGAGGCCGGGCTCCGTTGCCGGCGCACCCTGGGCCGCGGCGGCGGTTGCGGCGTCGGCTTCCGGCTGATTGCTCACCTCTTGGTTTTCTTGGTCTTGCATCGAAAAAACTCCTGAAATCAAGGACTTGGCTGATGGATTGGACGGTTGTACCGGTCACACAGGCCCGCATATGGGGCAATCGCCTACATTTTCAAGGGGACACCGAACTAATATGGATGAGAAGGTGTAGTCTTTTGTTACAAGATTTACTTGCTCGTAGTCACCATCGACAGCCGGCCGTTCTACTATCGTGTCGTTAAGACATCCGTCCAAAAAAACGACCCGATGGGAACGATCATGAAACTGCATCTGATAAGCGGCGCCGTGCTCATCTACACCCTGCTCGCACTGGCTGCGATCTGCCTGGCGGAACTCGGGTCGGCGCCGCAAAACGTGGCATTCTAACATCCCGTCGTTGGTTGCCGTAGGGTGGGCGGTCCTCCGCCCACGCGGTGATACGTAACGGCTTCGTGTTCGTGCACGAACCGGCTGACGCTAACGATCACCGCGTGGGCACGTGGTGCCCACCCTACGCACTACGCGGTCATTGACCCTCGAACCCTTCACGCGCCCAATTTCACGGCGTGCTCGCGCGCGATCTCCGCATCGCGGCGCTGCGCCTCGCGTTGCGCGGGCGCGAGCATCGTCGGCCAGCCGATCAGGTGCTGCTCGGCGATCTCGGCCATGCCGACGATCCACGCCGCATTGTCGTTCAGGCACGGGATGTAGTGAAAATCCTGGCCGCCGTTCGACTCGAAGTCGTGGCGCACTTCCATGTTGATTTCTTCCAGCGTCTCCAGGCAGTCGCTGGTGAAACCGGGGCACATGACGTCGATCCGTTTGATGCCATCGCGCGCCAGCTGCTGCACGGTCGGCGCCGTGTACGGCTGCAGCCATTCGGCGCGGCCGAAGCGCGACTGGAACGTGACCAGGTATTCATCCGGCGTCAGGCGCAGGCGCGCCGCCAGCAGGCGCGCCGTCCGGTGGCATTCGCAGTGGTACGGGTCGCCGAGCAGCAAGGTGCGCTTGGGCACGCCGTGGAAACTCATCACCAGTTTCTCGCCGCGCCCGTGCGCGTCCCAGTACGACTCCACCGATTCCGCCAGCGCCTCGATATAGCCTTCGTGGTCGTGATAGTGCTTCACGAGGCGCAGCTCGGGGATGTTGCGCACCTTTTTGTAGTGATCGAAGACGGCGTCCCAGATCGACGCGGTGGTCGTGCCGGAATACTGCGGATACGCGGGCAGCACGACGATGCGTTCGGCGCCGCGCGCCTTGAGGTCGTCCAGCACGGCCGGCAGCGCGGGCGCGCCGTAGCGCATCGCCATCGCCACCTCGACGTCGTGGTGGCCGCGCTGTTCCAGGAGCCGCTGCAGCGCCGCCGCCTGCCGTTCCGTGTACACCTTCAGCGGCGAGCCGTCGCGGCGCCAGATGGTCGCGTATTTTTTCGCCGACTGTCCCGAGCGGAACGGCAGGATCGCCAGGTGCAGGATGATGTTCCACACGGCGCGCGGGATCTCCACCACGCGCGGATCAAGCAGGAACTGCTTCAGGTAGCGCCGCACCGCCAGCCGTGTCGGCGCCTCGGGCGTGCCGAGGTTGACGAGGACGATGGCGCTCGTCGCGATGGTGCCGTGCTGGTGCGGCGGTTCTTTGTTGAAGGGCATGGACGGTTCTTGGGTTGACTCAGGACGCCAGCAGCTCGCGCGCGTGCTTGCGCGTCGTCTCGGTGATCTCGATGCCGCCCAGCATGCGCGCCACTTCCTCCACGCGGGACTTGTTGTCGAGCACGTCGATGCGCGACACGGTCTTGCCGCCGTCCGTCGTGCCCTTCGCCACCTGGAAGTGCTGGTTGGCCTGGCTTGCGACCTGCGGCAGGTGCGTGACGCACAGCACTTGCCGGCTCTGGCCGAGGCGCTTCAGCAGGCGGCCGACGACTTCCGCCACGCCGCCGCCGATGCCCGTGTCGACCTCGTCGAAGATCAGGGTCGGCACCGTCGTCGCGTTCGCCGTGATGACGGCGATCGCCAGCGAGATGCGCGCCAGCTCGCCGCCCGACGCCACCTTGGCCAGCGGCCGCGGCACGACGCCGGCGTGGCCGGCCACGAGGAACTCGACCTGCTCGCAACCATACGCGGCCGGCTCGCACGGGTTCAGCGCGACGACGAAGCGGCCGCCGCTCATCGACAGTTCCTGCATCGCTTCCGACACCTGCGACGACAGGCGCTGGGCCGCTTGCGCGCGCGTAGCGGACAGTTTTTGCGCCGCCGCCAGGTAGACCGCTTTCGCCTTGTCTTCCTGGCGGCGCAGGCCTTCCACGTCGCTGGCGTCGGCCAGCTGCTGCAGCTTGGCCTTGAGCGTCGCGTGTTCTTCCGGCAGTTCGTCAGGCGTCACCCGGAACTTGCGGGCCGTACTGTGGATCGCATCCATGCGCGCGTCGACCTGGGCCAGTCGCCCGGGATCGAGCTCGACCTTGTCGACATACGTATTCAGCGCATAGACCGCTTCCTGCAACTGGATGCGCGCCGGTTCCATGCAGTCGAGCACGGCCTGCAGGCCCGCGTCGACGCCGGCGAGCTTGGCCAGCTTCTGGTTCAGCGACGACAGTTGCGACAGGATCGGCTGCTCCGATTCCGACAGCGCGGACAGCGCCTCCTGCGCGCCTTCGATCAGGCTCGCGGCATGCGACAGGCGGCTGTGTTCGTTGGCGATGTCGGTCCACTCGCCCGGCTTCACGGCCAGCTTGTCGAGCTCGCCGACCTGCCATTCGAGGCGCTCGCGTTCCAGCAGCACGTTCTTCGCGTTCGTCTCGAATTCCTCGCGCTGGCGCGCCAGCGCCTTCCACGCCTTGTACGTGGCGGCGACTTCCTGCACCTGGGCCGTCGCGGCGGGATCGCGCACGGCGACCTGGTTGTCGAGCAGGGCGCGCTGGGCATCGAGCTTGAGCAGCGACTGGTGCGCGTGCTGGCCGTGGATGTCCACGAGCAGCTCGCCCAGTTCGCGCAACTGGCTGGCGGTGGCGGCGATGCCGTTGATGTACGACTTGGAGCGGCCGGCGTTGTCGATCACGCGGCGCAGCAGCGCGCCGCCCTCGTCGCTGTCGAACTCGTTCTGTTCCAGCCAGGCGCCCGCCGCCGGGGTCAGGGCGAAATCGGCGCTGATGTCGGCCTTGGCCGCGCCTTCGCGCACCATGCTCGCGTCGCCGCGGCCGCCCAGCGCGAGCTGCAGCGCGTCGATCAGGATCGACTTGCCGGCGCCGGTCTCGCCGGTGAACACCGTGAAGCCGTTCGAGAACTCGAGCTCGATCGTATCGACGATGACGAAGTCGCGGATGGTCAATGTGCGCAACATGAAGAAACTCATCTCCTGGTGGATGCTGGGATTACTTGAGCTTGCCGTCACCGGACGGGTATTCGTTCCAGTGCAGCTTCTCGCGCAGGGTGTGGTAGTAGCTCCACCCTTCCGGATGCAGGAAGGTGATGGTGTTGGGCGAGCGCGAGATCATGATCTGGTCGCCGTGCTGCAGGCTCGTGAAAGTCTGCATGTCGAAGTTCACGCTGATGTCGCGGCCGTTGATGATCTCGACGACGATGTCGCTCGTGTTCGGCACGACGATCGGGCGGTTGGACAGCGCGTGCGGCGCGATCGGCACCAGCACGATGCCGGCCAGCGTCGGATGCAGCAGCGGGCCGCCGGCCGACAGCGCGTACGCCGTCGACCCGGTGGGCGTGGACACGATCAGGCCGTCCGAACGCTGGTTGTACATGAAGGTGCCGTCCACCGTGACCTTCAGTTCGGCCATGCCGGCGCCCGTGCCGCGCGCGACCACCACGTCGTTGACGGCGACGGAACAATGGATCTCGACGCCCTCGCGCACGACGCGCGCCTCCAGCAGCGAGCGCTCCTCGGCCTTGGCCTTGCCGCTGAGGATCTCGCCCAGCGCGGGCAGCATGCGGTCGATCGGGATGTCCGTCATGAACCCCAGCCGCCCCTGGTTGATGCCGATGAGCGGCACGCGGTAGCGCGCCAGCTGGCGGGCGATGCCGAGCATCGTGCCGTCGCCGCCGACGACGATGGCGGTGCTGCAGTGCGCGCCGATCTCGTCCACCGTCATGGCGTCCACGCCGGCGACTTTCACGTGCCCGGCCGTCTGTTCCTCGAACACGACGCGGTAGCCGGCGCCCTGCAGGAAGTCGACGATCGCCTGCACGGGCTCGTCGATCCCGGCCGTGTGGTGCCGTACGACGAGCGCGATGGTTTGTTGCGGTTCAGGCGTCACGGACATTACGGCTCTCGGCAGCAGGTGATAGGGAGACAGAAGATTAACCGATTCGCCCGGCTTCTGCACTATCGCAACTCAGCAAATACTGTACAAACGCACAGTATAGTTGGGCGGACGGACTTCCGGCAAGCGCGCCGGCCGAACTCGCTTCAATGGAGGATGCCGAACCCGAACGCGGCACCGATCGCCAGCCCCAGGCCGGTGACGTGCAGCGCCATCAGCACGAGCCAGCGCAAGCCGGTGGCGAGGCGCGAGCCGCCGTACACGCGCCGCATCGCGACCGGCGTATAGAACACGAGCCACAGGCCCAGCACGAAGGACACGATACCAAGCACATTCGGCGTCACGATCAGCAGCGTCAGGGCCAGGAATGCAAACCCGTGCACGTGCAGCGCGAACAGCAGGTGTTCGCCGTAGCGCCGTCCCGATCCGAGGTACAGCACCTTGAGGTACAGCGCGAACAGCGGCATCATCAAGAACACGGCGTACGGCACATAGGTGCTGAAGGCCGTCCTCATCACCTTGTCGCGCTCGGCCGGCGACATGTTGCTGAACCGGTCCGCCTGCTCGCCCCAGTGCGCATTGACGTTGCTGATGCCCTTGCGCAGTTCCACGGTACCTTCGGCGATTTCGCCCGGCTCGTCTTCGCGCACCAGGCCGTCTTTCTTTGCCGCCTTGTCGTGCGCGGCCGCGGCGGCCGGGGCCTGGCCTCGCTCAGGCTGCGCCGGAACGTCGTCGTGGCCGGTATATTTTGCGACGGCAAAGAAGATCAGGCTGAACGTCAGGTACAGGCGCAGCGGCTGGATGTAGCGCACGCGGCGACCATTGATGTATTCCAAAGTCAGCTGTCCCGGCCGGAACAAAAGGAGCAGCAACGACTTCCAAAGCTTGCCTTCCAGTGCGACGTAATGGCCGACGAACTCGTGCAGGAATTCGCGCGTGCTGGGGGGATGCAGAACGGTTTCTTGTCCGCATTCATGACAGAAATTACCGGAAACGACGGCTCGGCAATTCGGGCAGTCGGCGGCGGCGTGGTGCGGATGGGCTGGCGTGTGCATGACGTTCGCGGCGGTTGTCATCTAAACCAACATGTTAACCAGTTAATTGCAAAAAAGCATCTTCCAATTGCGCGACCGCCTTCGAGTCGAAGGATTAGGATTTAATCAATTGAATCGAAGGAGGTTGTCATGGTGCAGGAAGAAAAAGACCGTGTCGTGAATACCGACCGGAAAATCGAAGAACAGAGCTACAAGCGCGAACCGCACGAGCGCGACGAATCGCCGGACGGCCAGGACGTCAAGCCGCGCGGGATCATGAAACAGGCCGCGGAGGATTTGCAACAGGGCCTCGTCGATACCGATGCGCGCGCGACCCCGGGCGCCAGCGAAGCCGTGACGCCGGCGCCGGGCGCGACCGGCCAGGCCAGGCCGCAGCCGGACCGCAACCGCGACATGCGCGACCACGATTCGACCATTCCCGATGGAGGGAAGAATCGATGACATCGCGCATCCGGCTTGCGTTGCTGTTGCTTCCCCTGCTGGGTCCCGCTGCCGCCCACGCCCAGCAATATCCTGTCGGCTGGGGTCCGAATCCGGCCCTGCCCGCGCCCGAGAGATCGCTGATCCCGACCATCAACGTGGCCAAGGCGGACGCCTGGCCGCAGGGCACGCGTCCGACGCCGGCCGCCGGGCTGGCCGTCACCGCCTATGCGAGCGGCCTCGACCATCCGCGCTGGCTGTACGTGCTGCCGAACGGCGACGTGCTCGTGGCCGAGAGCAACAAGCCCGGCAACGCGCCGAAGGAAAAGGGGATTCGGGCCAAGGTACAGGGGCTGGCGCAGAAGGAGGCCGGGGCCGGGGTCGCGTCGCCCGATAAAATCATCCTGCTGCGCGGCTTCAGGCCGGACGGCACGGCCGACACGAAGGTCACGTTCATGCAGGGCCTGACCTCGCCGTTCGGCATGGCCCTCGTCGGCACCGACCTGTACGTCGCCAACGCCGACGCGCTGTGGAAGTTCCCGTACAAGACCGGCGCGACGAGCATCACGGCCACGGGCACCAAGGTGCTGGACCTGCCGTCCGGGATCAACCACCACTGGACGAAGAACGTCGTCGCCTCTCCCGACGGCAAGAAGCTGTACATCACGGTCGGCTCGAACAGCAACGCGGCCGAGAACGGCATGGAGATCGAGAAGGGCCGCGCCGCCATCTGGGAATACGACATCGCCAGCGGCAAGTCGCGCATCTACGCGAGCGGCCTGCGCAATCCGAACGGGATGGACTTCCAGTCGCAGACGAAGGCCTTGTGGACCTCCGTCAACGAGCGCGACGAACTGGGCAACGACCTCGTCCCCGACTACATGACGGCCGTGCAGGACGGCGCGTTCTACGGCTGGCCGTACAGCTATTTCGGCCAGCACGTCGACGCCCGCGTCAAGCCACAGAATCCCGACATGGTGGCCAGGGCCATCGTTCCCGACTATGCGCTGGGCGCGCACACGGCCTCGCTGGGCATGACGTTCTACAACGCCGACCTGATGCCGCAATTCAAGAACGGCGCGCTGGTCAGCCAGCACGGCTCGTGGAACCGCAAGCCGCATTCCGGCTACCAGCTCGTGTTCGTACCGTTCACGAACGGCAAGCCGAGCGGTCCGCCGCAGAACGTCCTGTCGGGCTTCCTCGGCAAGGATGAACACGCTTATGGGCGCCCGGTCGGGGTCGCGGTCGACAAGACCGGCGCCATCCTGCTGGCGGATGACGTCGGCAACATCGTCTGGCGGATCACGCCGGCCGCTACCACTCAGGGAGCAACTAAATGATCAAACGTAAGGGAAGCGCCGTCTGGAGCGGCGGCTTGAAAGACGGCAAGGGCACCGTGTCCACGCAGAGCGGCGTCCTCAACCAGTCGCAATACGGCTTCAACACCCGCTTCGAGGATGGCGCGGGCACGAATCCGGAAGAACTGCTGGCGGCCGCGCACGCGGGCTGCTTCACGATGGCGCTGTCGGCCCAGCTGGGCGAAGCGGGCATGACGGCGCAGAAGCTGGAGACGACCGCCACCGTATCGCTGGACAAGGCCGACGGCGGCTTCGCCATCCCCGCCGTGCACCTGGACCTCGTCGCCACGATTCCCGGCGCCGACGAGCAGGCATTCCAGGAAGCGGCGCGCAAGGCCAAGGAGGGGTGTCCCGTCTCCAAACTGTTCAACGCGAACATCACGCTGGATGCGAAGCTGCAGGCCTGAACGGTGACGTTGGCGCTGGCGGGCGGAGGCCATGGCTCGGCGCGACCGCCCGGCACAGCAATCGTAGGGTGGGCGCCCCGTGCCCACCAGCCGCCTGCACGAATCTCCATGAGCGCATAAAATCCTCGCTTTCCCACGAACCAACAAGGACAACAATGCGCATCCTGCACACCATGTTACGCGTCGGCGACCTGCAGCGCTCCATCGACTTCTACACCAAGGTGCTGGGCATGAAGCTGCTGCGCACGAGCGAGAATCCGGAATACAAATACACCCTCGCCTTCGTCGGCTACGGCAACAATCCGGACCACGCGGAACTCGAGCTGACCTATAACTGGGGCGTCGACAAATACGAGATGGGTTCGGCCTACGGCCATATCGCGATCTCGGCCGACGACATCTACCGGACGTGCGACCAGGTCCGTGCAGCCGGCGGCAACATTACCCGCGAACCCGGTCCCGTCAAAGGCGGCACGACCGTCATCGCCTTCATCACCGATCCGGACGGCTACAAGGTCGAACTGATCGAGCGTGCCGACCACGCCGGCGGCGGCGGCCTGAGCAACTAAGCCGGCACACCGCCGCGAACAAAAGTCCGCCTGACCGGTCTCACTTCCTCGGCTTGAGCAGCGCCAGTCCGGTGTTCGTGCGCACGACGATGTCGCCATCATCGGCCACCGCGAGCGCGCGCACGAGCACGAGGCCGGCCGGCGCCGCGATGACCCGGTCGTTCAGGTCGACGATGCCGTCCTTCCGGGTCCACGCAATCGCGTGCTCCTCGGTCTTCGTCGTGGCCGAACCGACGACAAGGCCATCCGCATTGATGGCGTCGGCGATCGAGAAATTGCCGGCCGGGAGGGCGCCGATGCTGGTCATCGTCGTGCCGTCGTAGACGAAGCCGCGGCCGCTGCCGTCGGCCAGCGCGGAATTGCCGGCGACGAGGCCGGCGCGATTGATCGCGACGGCTTCCGCGGTGGCGCCGCCCAGGGTGCCGATGTCGCGCATCGTGCCCGCCTCGTAGACGAAGGCGCCGACCGGACCGGCGCCGTTGCGGAACCATCCGGCCACCTGGCCGGCATCGTTGATGTCGACGGCGACGGAATTGCCGTTTGGCGAACCCAGGTCCTGCAGCGGCCCGCCCGTGCGGGTGTCGTACAGGAAGGCGTGGAACCAGGCGTTGCCCGGTCCGTACGAATAGCCGACGACCTGCCCGACCGTGTTGATGCCCAGCCCATACGAATCGCCGCCGAACGAACCGAGGTCGCGCAACGTCTTGCCGTCGTACCAGAACGCGTGCGACTGGCCGCTCGCCGTGGCCGCCCAGCCCGTGATCTTGCCGCAGTTGCTGATTACATAGCCTTCGGACGAGGTGCCGCCGAGCGTGCCCAGGTCGTGCAACGCGCCGTCGTACAGGAAGGCGTGCGGGACGTTGCTGGACGTGGCGGACCAGCCCGTCACATGGCCGCACGGATTCACCGCCTGGGCATCGGAAAAATCGCCGCCCAGCGTGCCCAGCGAAATCGACGCATGGCCGTTGTAGAGGAAGGCGTGGGCGACGCCGTCCGCGCCGCGCGACGTACCCGCGACGATGCCGCCGTTCGCGATGCCGTGGCGCGTGACCTCGCCGTAGACGATGCCCGGCAGCCCGATCGGGATGACGTCGTAGGTGGGACCGTTGCCGATGGGGCCGGGGCCAGGGCCCCCCGGATTGCCGTGATGGTGGCCGCCGCCGCAGGCGGACAGCGTCAGTGACAAGGCGAGCGCGGCGGCGCGGACGGCCGTCGTTGCGGATGCGGATGCGTGGAAAGACGTGAACATGGCGACCTCGCTTTCGAAGGGTTCACGCCTGAGTGTAGGAGTGCGGGTCGCGTAAGTTCGGGTAAAGAGGAGCTTGCTTGGGGCGCCTCAAGCAGGATTTTTTAAAGCAATGCGCCGTAGAATTGAACTCGTGAATTCGGGGTCAGAGCCCGGTTTCAGGAAATTGCCTGAAACCGGGCTCTGACCCCGACTTATTACTGACCCCGACTTATTACGGCTGCTGCAGCAACGCGTTGATCGGCTGCAGGTCTTCCTCGCGCAGCGAACCGGCCGCGGCCTTCAGTTTCAGGCCGGCCAGGATCGTGTTGTAGCGCGCGCGGGCCAGGTCGGTGCGGGTCTGGTACAGCTGGCGCTGGGCATTCAGCACGTCGATGTTGATACGCACGCCGACCTGGTAACCGAGCTTGTTCGATTCCAGCGCGGAATTGCTCGACACCTCGGCCGCTTCCAGCGCCTTCACCTGCGCGAGGCCGCTGTTCACGCCAAGGAACGATTGGCGCGCCACCAGCGCGGCGTTGCGGCGGTTCGCTTCCAGGTCGTTGCGGGCCTTGTCTTCCAGCGCGATCGATTCGCGCACCTTGCTCGTCACGGCGAAGCCGCTGAAGATCGGGATGCTGTACTGGATGCCGATCGAGTTGCTGTTGGTCTTGCCGGACGTGCGATCGATCTGGCCGTTGATGTCGCGATGCAGCGACGACGCCACCAGGTCCACGGTCGGGAGGTGGCCGGCGCGGTTTTTCGAGATGTCGCGCTTGGCCGATTCCAGCTGCAGCTGGGCCACGGTCACGGCATAGTTCTGGTTCTCGGCGGCGGACACCCACTGATCGACGTTGATCGGCTGCGGCGCCGTCAGGTTCACACCCGTGCGCAAGGTGGCCAGCGCGGACGGCGGCGTGCCGATGATCGCCTGCAGCGCCGTCTTCTTGGTCTCCAGATCGTTGACGGCGGCAATTTCCTGCGACACGACCAGGTCGTACGCGGCCTGGGCTTCATGGGTGTCGGTGATGGTCTGCGTGCCGACTTCGAAGTTGCGCTTGGCGGACGCCAGCTGCTCGGTCACGGCGACCTTTTGCGCACGCGTGGATTCCAGCGTGTCCTGGGCGGCCAGCACGTCGAAATAGGCTTGCGACACGCGCGTGATCAGGTCTTGCTGGGCCTGGGCAAACTGGGCTTCCGAGATGGCTTGCTGCAGCTTGCTCTGCTGGTAGGTTTCCCAGCGGTCCCAGCGGAACAACGGTTGCTGCAGCGTGACCTGGACTTCGTTGGTGCGCAGGTTGGAGCCGCCGGCCATGAGCGGGTTGTTGTTCCACGCCGTGAAGTCGGCGTTGTTCTTCGTGATGTCGCCGCTGATGCCGACGGTCGGCAGCAGGCCGGAACGCCCCTGGGTGATACGTTCGCGTCCCGCGGCGGCGGCCGCGCGGGCGCTGGCATACGTGGCGTCGTTCGCCAATGCCTGCTGGTACACCTGGATCAGATCGGCCGCCTGGGCATCGAGCGAAAACGCGCTGGCCAACAATACGGCGATGAGGGGCTTCTGCATTACTTTCTCCGTCGGAGTCATCAATAGTTAAGGACGCAGGCCGTCAATACTTGGGCATCGAAGGATCGACCTGCACGGCCCAGGCGTGTATTCCGCCTGTGAGGTTGGTAATGTTGCTGAATCCGTTGCGCTCCAGGAAAGCGGCCACTTGCATGCTGCGTGCGCCGTGGTGGCACACGCAGACGATGTCCTGGCCGTCATCCAGTTCGCTCACGCGGATCGGAATCAGGTTCATCGGAATCTGGGTCGACCCCTCGATGTGGCAGGTCTCGAATTCCCAGTTTTCGCGGACGTCGAGCAGCAGCGGCTTCGGACGCGACGGGTCGGCCAGCCAGGCGGCCAACTCGGGGGCGGTAATGTGCTGCATCCTTGCGTCTCCGTCGATCAGAACTGGAAGTGCGACGGCACCGGGGCGCCGGTCAGGTAGCGCACGTTGGTCTCGAACACCTTGATCGTGCTGTACGTGTTCTCGCCCGTGCGGGTGATGATCGACGCTTCCATCACCGGCGCCTGGCCGACGATGGCGGCGATGCGGCCACCCACCTTCACCTGCTTCAGGATGGCTTCCGGCAGCACTTCCAGCGCGCCCGAGATCACGATCGCGTCGTACGGTGCGGCTTTTTCCCAGCCCTGCGCGCCATTGCCCGTTTCCACGGTCACGTTGTGGATGCCGGCATTGGCCAGGTTCTTCTTCGCCAGTTCCGCGGTTTCCGGATTGATTTCCACGGTGGTCACCTTGGCGGCGCGGTGCGCCAGCAGGGCAGCCATATAGCCCGACCCCGTGCCGATTTCCAGCACGGTCTCGTGTTTCTTCACACCGACTTCCTGCAGGATGCGCGCTTCGAACTTCGGCGCCAGCATGGTGTCGCCGCCCGGCAGCGGGATCTCGACGTCGGCGAACGCCAGGTTCTGGTACGCCGCCGGCACGAACTGTTCGCGCTTGACGACGTGCAGCAGGTCGAGCACATCCTGGTCCAGCACGTTCCACGGACGGATCTGCTGTTCGATCATGTTGAAGCGGGCTTGTTCGATATTCATCTTTGTACTCGGTGGGAAAATAAATAATCCGATATTTTATCGTTGAACGGCTTCAGCAAACATATCTTAACGATATGAGGCTGAGTACCACGGGAAATTGCGACAGTCTGCAGTTTAAGGGGCATGAAACCCGGAAAACAGCGTCTTGACGTAGGAAAACGGGGGTCACGCGGCTTCGGCGCCCGGGGCGGCCGGCAGCAGCCCGTGCAGCGCCATGTCGAGAAAGGTGTCGAGGAAGGCCTGCGGTGCCAGTTCCGCAGGCGGACATGGACCGACGGAATGCTTCCAGATGATCAGGGTGAGCATCGGCGCGAACAGCACCTGGGTCGTCGTGACGACGTCGATCGGCCGGAACTCGCCGCGCGCGATGCCGCGCTCGAGCATCGTCGCCATCGCCTTCGTACCGCGGTTGATGACTTCTTCCTGGTAGAAGCGGGCCAGTTCCGGGAAGTTGCCGGCTTCGGCCATGACGAGCTTGATGATGCCGGACGCCTTTGTCGCACCCAGCCGCTGCCACCACGAGTGGATCAGGTGGCGCAGCAGGTCGGCGCTGTGGCCGTCGAACTCGGCGACGGACGCTTCCGCCTCGCCGATCACGGGCACGATATTGCTGCGCACGACGGCCTTGAACAGTTCTTCCTTGTTTTCGTAATACAGGTACAAGGTGCCTTTCGACACGCCGGCACGGCGCGCGACGTCTTCCAGGCGTGTGGCGGCGTAACCACGCTCGACGAACAGGTCGATGGCCGCCTCCAGCAACTCCTGGGGCCGCGCGTCCTTACGGCGCTCCCAGCGCGGCTTGGTGTCAAAGGGGCATGGCATGCTTCTGTCCGACAACTAACTGTTGAGTCAGCAAATATAGACCTGGGGATAGGGCCAGTCAAGAACAGCAGGCCCTGACGGTAGTATACTGGCAGCTTGCCCGCCTCCGGTCTTTACACCACGATTTCCCCGGCCGTTCCCGTGAATTCTCCGTCTGCCCCCGTCCATTGCCGCCCCGGCTGCGGCGCCTGCTGCACCGCCCCGTCGATCACGTCCCCGATTCCCGGCATGCCGAACGGTAAGCCGGCCGGCGTGCGCTGCGTGCAGCTGGACGAGCACAATGGCTGCAGGATTTTCGGGCAGCCGGGCCGGCCCCGCGTCTGCGGCAGCCTGCCGCCCTCGCGCGAGATGTGCGGCGACACGCGCGAGCAGGCGATGTTCTTCCTGTCCGAACTGGAGCGCTTGACAGCCTGACCTTGAAACAGTAACTCGACGGCGGCCCCCTTCCTCATGGTAAGCTTGCGGCCCGCGCGGCACCGTCCGCGCACGCGTCCCCAACCCTACCGAACCGCATACACCAAATGGATATCATTCTCGCCCTGAAAGCGATCATCATGGGCCTCGTCGAGGGCTTCACGGAATTCCTGCCGATTTCGTCCACTGGACACCTGATCCTGGCCGGCAGTCTGATCAATTTCACGGGCGAAGTGGCCCAAGTGTTCGAAATCGCGATCCAGGCCGGCGCCATCTTCGCCGTGATGTGGGAATACCGCGTGCGGATCGGCGCCGCGCTGGGCGGCGTCACGTCCGATCCGCGCCAGCAAAAGCTCGTCATCAACCTGATCGTCGCCTTCCTGCCGGCGGCCGTGCTGGGCGTGTTGTTCAGCAAGGCGATCAAGGCGCACCTGTTCGCACCGGTGCCGGTGGCTGCCGCGTTCATCGTGGGCGCCTTCGTGATCCTGTGGGCGGAACGCCGCCACAAGGTGCTGCCGGGCGCGCACCGCATCCAGACCGTGGACGACATGACCGTGCTCGACGCGTTCAAGGTCGGCTGCGCCCAGTGCTTCGCGCTGATCCCGGGCACGAGCCGTTCGGGTGCCACGATCATCGGCGGCATGCTGTTCGGCCTGTCGCGCACGGCCGCGACGGAATTCTCGTTCTTCCTCGCGATCCCGACCCTGCTGGCCGCGACCGTGTACTCCGTCTTCAAGGCGCGCCACGACCTGCACGCGACGGACCTGCCGCTGTTCCTGATCGGCGGCGTCGCGGCGTTCGTTTCCGCCTTCCTGTGCGTCCGTTGGCTGTTGCGCTTCATCAGCACGCACGACTTCACGGGCTTCGCCTGGTACCGTATCGTGTTCGGTGTGGTCATCCTGGTCACCGCCCATTTCGGCTGGGTCGTCTGGGCCGAGTAATTTGAAAGCAGCAGCACCATGACGAGCGACATCCAGCAACGCGCGCTGCAGATCCTGCAGTCGGTATTCGGCTACCCCGCCTTCCGCGGGCAGCAGGCCGACATCGTCGAGCACGTGGCGTCCGGCGGCGATGCGCTCGTGCTGATGCCCACCGGCGGCGGCAAGTCGCTGTGCTACCAGATTCCCGCGCTGCTGCGCGACGGCGTCGGCGTCGTCGTGTCGCCGCTGATCGCGCTGATGCAGGACCAGGTCGACGCGCTGGCCGAAGTCGGCGTGCGCGCCGCGTTCCTGAACTCGACGCAGACGTTCGAAGAGACGCTGCGCATCGAACGCATGGTGCGCACCGGCGAACTGGACCTCGTCTACGTGGCGCCCGAGCGCCTGATGACGCCGCGCTGCCTGGAGCTGTTCGAGTCCGCGCACATCTCGCTGTTCGCCATCGACGAGGCGCACTGCGTGTCGCAATGGGGTCACGATTTCCGGCCCGAATACATCCGCCTGTCGATCCTGCACGAGCGCTTCCCGCACGTGCCGCGCATCGCGCTGACCGCGACGGCCGACCAGCTCACGCGCGCCGAAATCGCCCAGCGCCTGCAGCTGGACGAGGCGCGCCAGTTCGTGTCGTCGTTCGACCGTCCGAACATCCGCTATGCCATCGTCGAAAAGACGAACGGCCGCAAGCAGCTGCTCGACTTCATCTCGGCGGAACACCCGGGCGACTCCGGCATCGTCTACTGCCTATCGCGCAAGAAGGTCGAGGAGACGGCGGCGTTCCTCAACGAAAACGGCATCCGCGCCCTGCCCTATCACGCGGGCATGGAGTATTCGCTGCGGGCCGAAAACCAGGCGCGCTTCCTGCGCGAGGACAACATCGTGATGGTGGCGACCATCGCGTTCGGCATGGGCATCGACAAGCCGGACGTGCGCTTCGTCTGCCACCTCGACCTGCCCAAATCGCTCGAAGGCTATTACCAGGAAACGGGCCGCGCGGGCCGCGACGGCTTGCCGTCGAACGCCTGGATGGCCTACGGTTTGCAGGACGTCGTGCTGCAGCGCCGGATGATCGACGAATCCGAGGCCGACGAGAATTTCAAGCGCGTGCTGTCGTCGAAACTCGACGCCATGCTGGGCCTGTGCGAGACGCTCAGCTGCCGGCGCATGCGCCTGCTCGAATACTTCGGCGAGCGCTCCGGCCCGTGCGGCAACTGCGACACGTGCCTGATCCCGCCGACGTCGTTCGACGCGACGGTGCCCGTGCAAAAGCTGCTGTCGGCGATCTACCGCGTCGACCAGCGCTTCGCGGCCGGCCACGTGATCGACGTGCTGCGCGGCGTGTCGTCCGAACGCATCGTGCAGTGGCACCACGACAAACTGACCGTGTTCGGCGTCGGTGCCGAGCGCGGCGAACAGGAATGGCGCGCCATCGTGCGCCAGACCATCGCCCTCGGCCTCGTCACCGTCGACCACGACGCATTCAGTTCACTGAAACTGACGGAGGCGGCGCGGCCGGTGCTGAAGGGCGAGCAGAACGTGCAGCTGCGCCAGTACCAGAAACCGGTCAAGCCCAAGCGCACGTCGACGCCGCGCGGCAGCTACGAAGAGGTCGAGCTGTCGAAGTCCGAACAGGCGATCTTCGACAAGCTGCGCTGGTGGCGCGTCGAAACGGCGCGCGCGCACGGCGTGCCGGCGTACGTCGTGTTCCAGGATGCGACCCTGCGCGAGATCTCCAAGGTCAAGCCCACGTCGCTGGATCAGCTGCGCGGCGTCTCGGGCGTCGGCGAGAAGAAGCTGACGTCGTATGGCGACGAGATCGTCGGCATCATCAGCGAGATGGTGTAGCGCGATGCCGCGTGGGCACGGGGTGCCCACCCTACGGCAATGGAGACATCGCATGGTGGGCACCCTGTGCCCACCATGCATTCACGTCATTTTTTGGTGAACACCGAGTCCCAGACCCCGTGGCCCAGTCGTAGGGTGGGCACCCTGTGCCCACCATGCATTCACGTCATTTTTTGGTGAACACCAGGTCCCAGACCCCGTGGCCCAGCTTCAGGCCCCGGTTCTCGAACTTGGTCAGCGGCCGGTACGCCGGCTTCTCCGCATACCCCTCGGCCGTGTTCCGCAGCGCGGGTTCGGCGCCCAGCACTTCCAGCATCTGCACCGCGTAATCTTCCCAGTCGGTGGCGCAATGGATGTAGCCGCCCTGCGCCAGCTTGCGGCACAGCAGCTCGACGAACGGCGGCTGGATCAGGCGGCGCTTGTTGTGACGCGCCTTGTGCCACGGGTCCGGGAAGAAGATGTGCACGCCGGACAGCGTCCCATCCGCCACCATATTGTTCAGCACCTCGACGGCGTCGTGCTGGATGATGCGCAGGTTCGCGATCTCCTGTTCGCCCGCCAGCTTCAACAGGCTGCCCACGCCAGGGGTGTGCACCTCGACGCCGATGAAATCCTTGTCCGGCATCGCCTGCGCGATGTGCGCCGTCGTGCCGCCCATGCCGAAGCCGATCTCCAGGACCAGCGGCGCGCTGCGGCCGAACGGCGCGTGGAAGTCGAACGGCGCCTTCTGGTACTCGATGAGATAGCGCGGGCCGAACGCTTCCAGCGCGCGCGCCTGTCCGGTCGACAGGCGGCCGGCGCGGGTGACGAAACTGCGGATGCGGCGTTCGGTCGGGTCGTAGAGCATGGCGCGGCCCTGCTCGTTGGTAGGCGTATCGGAAGACATAGGGATGAGATGAAGAGTCTGAAAAAGCGGGCGCCATTATAACCCGGCGCTATCCCGCGCCAATCTTCGACATAATGTGCCCTCGACCACAGGAGTTGCACATGCGCCAGCAGACCCACCCGATCGCCACCGAGGACAACGTCGCCGCCTACCGCCTGACGTCGTTCCACTACGGCGCGCCCGGCAGCGGCAAGAAGGTCTATCTCCAGGCCTCGCTCCATGCGGACGAGGTGCCGGCCATGCTGGTCGCGCACGTCCTGCGCCGTGAGCTCGACCGGCTGGACGCGGCCGGCAAGGTGATCGGCGAGATCATCCTGGTGCCGGCGGCAAATCCGATCGGGCTGTCGCAGGTGATCCACGGCGCGCCGTTCGGCCGCTTCGACCTCGCCAGCGGCACCAATTTCAACCGCTCGTACCGGCACGTGGCCGACGCCCTCAAAATCTCGCTGGAGGGCAGACTGGGCGCGGACGCCGCCGCCAACGCGGCACTCGTGCGCGCGCATGCGCGCCGCGAAATCGCGGCCTGGCTGCCGAACAACGCGACGGAAGAACTCAAGAAGACGCTGCTGGGCATGGCGATCGACGCCGACATCATGCTCGACCTCCATTGCGACAACGAGGCCGTGCTCCACATGTACACCGGCACGCCGCTGGCCGACCGCGTGACGCCGCTGGCCGCGCTGCTGGGCGCGCACGCGGTGCTGCTGGCGAAGGAATCCGGTGGCGAGCCGTTCGACGAAGCGTGCAGCCGCATGTGGTGGCAACTGCAGGAGCACTTCGGCGACCGTTTCCCGATCCCGCTCGGCTGCGTCGGCGTGACGGTCGAACTGCGCGGCGAGAACGACGTACGCTACGACCTCGCCGAACACGACGCGCACGCGCTGCTGCAATACCTGGCGCGCGAAGGCGTCGTCGACCTGCCGCTCGAACCGCTGCCGGCGCCGCTGTGCGCGCCGACGCCGCTCGAGGGCGTGGAACCTTTGCACGCGCCGCATGCGGGCGTCCTGGTATTCCTGAAAAAACTGGGCGAGCGCGTGCAGGCGGGCGATGCCGTCGCCGACATCGTCGACCCGGTCAGCGGCAGGACGACGACCTTGCGGCCGACGCAGTCCGGCATCCTGTTCGCCAGCACCGCGCACCGGCACCTGCTGCGCGGGATGCACGTCTGTAAGGTCGCGGGGACGTCCGCGTGGCGGACCGGGAGTCTGCTGGGCGCGTAACAGAACCGATAAAGCGAACCGTCGCCCCCGCGCAGGCGCGGGGTCCAATTTTGCCAGCGCTGCCGCGACGCGCGCATGACTCGGGTCCCCGCCTGCGCGGGGACGACGTATCGAGCGCTGCGCCCTATGCGGCCAGCGCCTCGTTGAACAGGTAGCGCTGCGCCAGCAGCGGCGCAATCGACGCCGCCGGCTGCGGCCGCGCGACGAGATAGCCCTGCACCTCGTTGCAGTTCAGCGCGCGCAGGATCGCCAGCTGCTCCTCGTTCTCGACGCCTTCGGCCACGACTTCCATCCCGAGCGCGTGCGCCATCGACACGATGGCCTGGAAGAACACGGTGCCTTCCTTCGAGCGCCCCAGTTCGGCCGTGAAGGAGCGGTCGACCTTGAGCACGTCCATCTTCATGCGCTGCAGCTGCGACAGCGACGAATAGCCCGTGCCGAAATCGTCGACGTGCAGCTTGACGCCCAGCGCGCGGATCGCGGCCAGTTCCGCCAGGATCTCGGCCTGGTCGCCCATCATCGCGGACTCCGTGATCTCGACCTCGAGCAGGCCGGCCGGCACGGCGTGGCGCTGCAGGGCGTCGGCCAGCTCGCGCTGCACGCCGCCGCGCAGGAACTGCTTGGGCGAGACGTTGATCGATACCGGCACCGGCACCGCGCCGTGCGCGCGCCACGCGGCCAGCTGGGCGCAGGCCTGGTCGATGACGATGGCGCCGATCGGCACGATCAGGCCGCTCGACTCGGCCAGTGGAATGAATTCGTCCGGGCGGATCATGCCCAGCGTCGGATGCTCCCAGCGCAGCAGCGCTTCCATGCTCAGGAGCTCGCCCGTGCGGGTGTCCACGCGCGGCTGGTAGTGCAACACGAACTGGCGCTTGTCGATCGCTTCCAGCAGGCGCTGGCGCAGCTGGGTGCGCGTCTTGAGGATGTTCGACTGCGCGGGATCGAAGAAGCGGTACTGCCCCTTGCCTTCGGCCTTGCCGGCATACATGGCGATGTCGCCGTGGCGGATCAGGGTGGCGGCGTCGAGGCCGTCGCGCGGGTACACGGCGATGCCGACCGAGGCGCCGATCATGTGCGGCTCGTCGGCGATCGGGAATGGCTTGCTGAAGGCGTCGACGATGCGCTCGGCGACGATCGCTACCTGCTGGTCGCTGTCGAAAGGGCTCAACAGGACGACGAATTCGTCGCCGCCGAAGCGCGCCACGCTGTCGCCCGGCCGCAGCTGCGACATCAGGCGCTCGGCGGCCAGCTTGAGCAGGCGGTCGCCGACGGCGTGGCCGTGCGAATCGTTGACCTGCTTGAATTCGTCGAGGTCGATGAACAGCAGCGCCGCGCCGTGGCCGCCGTCCTGCGCCTGGCGCAGCGCGGCCGGCACGAAGTTCAGGAACCAGTGGCGGTTCGGCAGGCCCGTGAGGCTGTCCTCGTTGGCCAGGCGCGCCAGCTGCGATTCGTGTTCCTTGCGTTCGCTGATGTCCTGCAGCGTGACGGCGAGGACGTCGCCCACGCGCACGATGCGCCGGTGGCCCCAGCGGATATTCAGGCGGTTATTGTCGGGCATGCGCCGGTCTTCCTGGTGGAAGCCGACGGCCATGGCCGTGCGGTAGTTGGCGGACAGGTCGTCGAACGAGGTGCCGTGATGGAGGTCCGAGATCAGGCTGCCGACGAGTTGCGTGCGCGTGCCGCCGTAGAAGAACGCGCCGCGCTCGTTGCAGTCGACGATGCGGAAGTCGATGATCTGGCCCTTGCGGTCGCGCACCGGCGCGACCATGTAGAAACCGTCGTTGCCGCTCTCGGTGGCCGTGCGGTAGGCGCGCTGGATCCCGGCGCGCTCGCCCGCCCGCGCGCCCGCCCGCAGCGACAGCATGCTCGCGCCCAGCGCCAGCAGCGACAGCACGACGGTCGCCAGCACCGTGTGGTTGCGGCTGTCGGTCCAGTAGGCGTCGGCCGCTTCCAGCACGGCCGTATGCGACAGCGCGACGAGGGCCACGAGCGGATACGCGCTGGAGCGGCGCCAGCCCAGCACGCGCGCCTCGCCGTCGGCAAAGCCGCCCTGCCCCGCGACCAGCTGCACGCCGCGCGCCACCGGCCAGCGGTCGGCATTCGCGGGCAGCAGCGAACCGGCGCTCTGCGTGCGCACGATGCCCCGGGCATCCTGCTCGACGCGCAGGGCATTCTCGGTGCCGACCAGGGCCAGCAGGCTGCCCGGTCCCAGCGTGGGCGAGCTGACGAACGACGTGAAGTAGCCGGCATCGACGGCCATCAGCAGCACACCGTCGAATCCGTCGTCGGCCGTATCGAGGCGGCGCGTGAACAGGATCGTGCCGCGGGTCTCCTCCAGTTCCGGCGGCGGCGTGCCGATGCGCAGCGCGGTCGAGATGGCGTCGCGGTGCTGGATGAAGAAGCCGGCCCTGGACAGATTCAGCCCGCGCTCGTGGATGCGGCTGGACGAGCGGATCGCGCCGTCGGGCCCGATGACGCTCACGTTGACGAAGGCGGCGTCGGTGAACATGCCGTCGCGCCGCATGTTCTCGATCAGGCTGCGGTCGTGCGCATGCTCCCAGCTGTGCTTGAGCTGCATGGTGATCTGGTCGATCTGCGCGACCGAGCGCGTGACGTACTGTTCGTAGGCCTCGGCATAGGCATCGGCCTCCTTGAACGCCTGCTCCTCGGCGCGCCGGCGCTCGGTGCCGGCGTGCAGGATCGTGGCGGTCCACAGGGCGGCACAGGCGAGCAGCGCCAGCGCGGGCCACAGCAGCGCGAGGAATCGGTGGGTGCGCGGGGCAGTGTGCGCACTGGACTTGGACATGCGGTTTCCGTCAGAAAGGCGTGGGCCAAGGGGGCACACACTCAGTTACTGTTCAGCAACGCGCAGTGTAAGAAGTGAAAGTTACCGGTTGATGACAACGCTACCCGGGCACGCCGCCGGCCAACGCCTGCGCCAGCGCATCCACATCGGCCGGCTTCACGAAATGGTAATGGAACCCGGCGGCTTTGGAGGCGTCGCGGTCCTGCTGCTGGCCATAGCCCGTGAGCGCGATGAACAGGGCGCCGGCTGCCCCCGGCAGCGTGCGGATCTGGCGTGCCAGTTCGTGGCCGTCCATGCCCGGCAGGCCGATGTCGAGGACGAACGCGTCGAAAGACCGTTCGCGCGCGCTGGCCAGCGCCTGCAACGGATCGTATTCGACGGCCGTCTCGTGGCCCAGCACCTCCAGCAGCATCGCCACCGTCTGGGCGGCATCGACGTTGTCGTCGACCACCAGCACGCGCCGCACGCCCGGCGCCGCCGCGACGTCGGCGGCACGGTCGGCCGGCGCGGACGCGCTCGCCGCGGCGAGGCGGCCGTGCCGCGCCACGACATGCTTGACCGGCGCGGGCGCCACGCCCACGCCGTCGTCGGGATGTACCAGTTCGGCCCGGGTGGTGCCGTCCTGTGATTCTTCGAAGATGCCGATGAAGTCGTACATACGCTCGTTCCAATAATCAGCCGCATGGCATTGCCAATGGTACGAAAATACGCCTTGTTGGCGCGCAGCCTACGCACGGTAGGGCCGCGCCCGGTCGCTTCCCGGCACGCGGAAGGCCGTCCATACGACGGATGCACCAAGGATAACGCTCCCAGTGCCGGGCGGCAATACGCGCACGATTGAATGATCGACGTACGGGTCAGCGCCGCGCCTCGGCCCGCGACAATACCGCGTTGACTTCGTTCAGGTCGGCAGGCTTGACGAGGTAATGGTCGAAGCCGGCCTGCCGGGCCTCGGCGCGATCCTGGCTCTGGCCGTAGCCGGTCAGGGCGACCAGCGTGGCGTCCGCGTTTTCCGGCTGGGCGCGCAGGCGCCGCGCCAGCTCGTAGCCATCCATGTCGGGCAGGCCGATGTCGAGCAGCAGGACGTCGGGATGCTCGCTTCGCGCCCGCGCCAGCGCCCCGCGCGCGTCGTACTCGACGCTCACCGCATGCCCCTGCACTTCGAGCAGCGCGGCCAGCATCTGGGCGGCGTCGGCGTTGTCGTCGACCACCAGCACGCGCAGGTTGCCGTTGTCGTGGACGGCATCCGCGCCGCCCGCCGCGCCGGCGTCGGGCAGCTGCGCCGGCTCGCGCGCCACGCACGGCAGGCAGATCGAGAATTCGCTGCCCTGCCCCAGGCCGTCGCTGTGGGCATGCACGGTGCCGCCGTGCAGGGCGACGAGGCTCTTGACGAGCGCCAGTCCGATCCCGAGCCCGCCCTGGGAACGGTCCGGGGTGCGCTCGGCCTGGGTGAACAGGTCGAAGATGTACGGCAGGACTTCCGGCGCGATGCCGACGCCGTTGTCGCGCACGGCCACCGTCACGCGCTCCGCCGCCACCGTCACGGCCAGCACGATCCGCCCGCCCGGCGCCGTGTACTTGGCGGCGTTGTTGAGGATGTTCGAGATGACCTGCACGAGGCGCGTACGGTCGCCGGTCACGCGCGCCGGCTGGCCGGACAATTGCAGCGTCAGCGCATGGCGGCGCGTGTCGACCAGGGGCCGCACCTGCTCGACGGCGGCGGCGACGATCACGTTCAGGTCCAGCTCCTCCTTCTCGAGCGCGACGAGGCCGCGCGTGACGCGCGACACGTCCAGCAGGTCGTTGACGAGGTCCGTCATGTGCTCGGCCTGGCGCACGATGATCTCGCTGGCGTTGGCCACGCTCCTGGGCTCGAGGCGGCCGAGCTTGAGCAGCTGGGCCGCCGTCATGATGGGCGCCAGCGGGTTGCGCAGCTCGTGCGCCAGCATCGCCAGGAACTGGTCCTTCTGGCGGTTGGCCGCGCGCAGCTCGTCCTCGACGAGCTTGCGGGCCGTGACGTCGCTGCCTTCCACGAAGATGCCGGTCACCTGGCCGCCCTCGTCGCGGATCGGCTGGTAGACGAAGTCGATGTAGCGCTCTTCCGGCGGTCCTTCCGGCTCGCGCTGCAGGCGCACCGGCAACGCGTGGCCGACGAACGGCTCGCCCGTCGTGTAGACCCGGTCGAGCAGTTCGAGGAAGCCCTGGCCGACGATCTCCGGCAGCGCCTCGCGCGCGGCCTTGCCGACGACCTGGCGGTGGCCGACCAATTGCATGTACGACTGGTTCGTCAGCTCGAACACGTGCTCGGGACCGCGCAGCACGGCCATGATCCCGGGCGCCTGCGAGAACAGGCCGCGCAGCCGCTCGTTTTCCTCGTTGCGGTATTTTTCGGCCAGCACCTGGTCGGTGACCTCCACGCACGCGCAATACATGCCGGCGACCTCCCCGGCCTCGTCGCGCACGGGTGAATACGAGAACGTGAACCAGGTCGGCTCGTCGTAGCCGTGGCGGTTCATCACGAGGTACAGGCGGTCGGCGTACGTCGCCTCGCCGCCGAGGGCGCGCTCGGTCAGCGGGCCGATGTCGTGCCAGATCTCGGACCAGATGTCATGGAAGCGTCCGCCGAGGGCGGCCGGATGCTTGTCGCCCAGGATCTCGCGGTAGGAATCGTTGTACAGGAAGCCGAGTTCCGGTCCCCAGGCCACGAACATCGGGAGCTTCGCGTTGAGCATCAGGCCGACGACCGTGCGCAACGCCTGCGGCCACGCGCGCGGATGGCCCAGGGGCGAACCGGACCAGTCGTGCGCGCGCATCATGGCGCCGACCTCGCCGCCCCCGCTCAGGAACATGAGGGCGCCGGCATGGTCGAGCGTGTCCGCGTGGGAAGAGCCTTTTTCATCTACTTGCATGATTGATACTGGATGGAGCGACAACCCCAGTGTGCCATAAGGGGGCTGCGGCAGGCGCGCACGGCGGGACGGTCGGCGCGCGACGTATCAGGAAAGCAGGCAGGGAGAACGGCGGGCCGCCGCGGAGACTGGAGCGGGTGAAGGGAATCGAACCCTCGTCGTAAGCTTGGGAAGCTTCTGCTCTACCATTGAGCTACACCCGCGTTGCCCGCATTCTACGCGGGTTTTATAGGGATTGACAACGTTCGCCGCTGCCGGCGGCCACGCCTATCGGGTCGACAGGCGGCGCCGGAAATATTTTTGGGACGGCATGTCCACCACGTGGTGCAGCGCCACGGACAGGATGAAGACGACCACGAACGACAGCCACAGATACACCTGGTTGATCTGCTGGGCATTCGACATGAAGGCGGCTTTCAGCAGGTCGTAGACGAGGTAATGCACCATGTACGTCGAATACGAGATCTCGCCGAGGTAGACGAGCACCGGCGTGGAAAGCGCGGCGGTGATCCACGACGTCGTCACGCTCAGGTAAGCGATCAGCAACGCGAACGTGATCGGAATCAGCGCGTAATCCGGGGTCGACGTCAATGCATACAGGACGCACGACGCGACGAAGCCCGCGAGGGCAACGGTGGCATACCGTTCCAGGAAATCCCGGTGGTTGACGTACAGCGAACCGACGAAGACGCCCATCAGGAATTCGAACATGGTGCGCACGAGGGCCATGTGGGGAATGTCGGCGCCGATGGAATGCAGTCCGCTCATCGCATAGATCACGTGCAGGACGACGGCGGCCGCCACGATGCTCAGCAGGTGCGCGGCAATACCGCCGCGCAGCTTGCGCAGGCTGAATGCCATCAGCGGGAAGAACAGGTAGACGAACCATTCCGAACTGATCGACCAGGACGGTACGTTCCACGTCAGGTCGCTGCCGAACCACATATGCACCAGGAAGATGCTCTGGATGAACGCAGGCCACGTATAGTTTTCCGGCGCGGCATGGCTGGTCGACAGATAAGTGAAGGCGGCGAACAGCATCAGGTAGCCGCCCAACATCACGAAGTGCAGCGGGTAGATGCGGGAAAACCGGTTCCAGTAAAACTTGCCTACGCTATGGGGAAAATTGGTGCTCAGCGACGCGTGGTAGCTCAGGAAAATCACGAAACCGCTGAGCAGGAAGAACAGGTCGACGGCCAGGTAGCCGTGCGCGATGAAATGCCTGAGCGGCGTCGGCACCGAATCGTTCATGAGGCCTAGGAAATGGTAGAACACTACCCACCAGGCGCAGATTCCCCGTAATCCTGCGAGTTGGTTGAGTTTCACGGTATCGCACGTCCTTTTACTTTGAGTTGGTCCTGCACGACGCGCCGCGCGTACTGGTCGATCGCCACTGTCAGGCTGAGCATGTAGAAGATGTACGGCTGGTAGGCGATGCCGACGAAAGAGCCGCCGGCAAGAAACACCACGATCGACGTCATCAGCGCATTGGCCAGCCCGGAAATCCAGGCCATTCCCGCATCGTTTTTCCAGGCCCTCTTCAACCTGATTAATTTGAACATGGCCAGCCCGACCATCAGGGCGTACATGGAAAAACCGACGATGCCCTGTTCGCCCAGCACTTCGAAATAGATGCTGTGGAAGGCCTTGCCGCCGACCTGTCCTTCGGGCAGATACTGGGTTTCGCCGTCCGACGTGACGCCGAGAATACGGTTGTGCAAATAAGCGTCGAAACCGCCGCCGAGCGGGTGCTTGCCGACAAACTCGATCGTCCATTGCCAGACTTTGATCCTGCCCATTGCGGACGAGTCGGCATTATAGGTTTCGATCGTCGACATGCGGTTGCCCCAGCGCGTCGCGGACAGGTCGAGATTCAATATCACGACGGCGGCAAGGGCCAGACCCGCTATCCACCACAATTTCTTTTTCGACTGCAGCATCGACAGCAGGCACATCACCGCCACGGCGATGATGCCCGTGCGCGCCGTCGTACCGACCACGGCGGCAAGCGCCATGACGATAATGGCCAGGAATAAGCCGCGCGTCAGCAGGTTCCTCGGAAAGATCACGGTATGGCGCATGAGGAACATGACCAATGGGATCAGCATCACGCACACCACGGCCAGCGTGCTGCTCTCGGACAGGCCGGTATTGCCCGTTCCCATGACGGCCAGCGTCCCGTAGCCGCCGCCGCCGAGAATGGTCTTCAGGCCGGCCGAGAACAGGATCGTGCTGGCGGAGAACACGAACACCAGGATGAAAGCTTCGATCTGGATGCGCGAACGGAAGATGTACGGGATCAGGACCGCGAAAATGAGAACCTTGGACGCCCAGTCCCATTTCCCCCATGCTTGCGTCGGGAAATCCGAGATGAGCGTCGTAAACGTCACCCACAGGCAGAACAGTACAATCAGCAGCAGGATCGGTCCGAATTTGGGCGGCGACTTTTTATCCCTGAGCAGGAACAGTCCCAGCGTCGCCACGGCTGCGATGAACGACAGCGGCTGGTCGTTGATGATCGAATAGGCGAGCTGCTGGGGCCGGACGATGTCCACCCAGACGAAGCCAAGGGCGGCGGCAAAAGCGGCTGAAAAACCGGCGAACATCAGGACGGCGAAGACAGCCGACAAAAAAAGACTCTGCATACGTGTGATGCCTTGCGCAACAGTAAAAGCGGCGTCCAGCGGCGTCCGGAACGGATGAAACGCCGAAGCTGTATATTATTTACGAACGTTTCTTCTTCGCCGCCGGCGGCAGTTGCTGTTCCTCGCGTGAAAACCAGGAAAGCACCTTGTCCAGTTGGATTGCGCGGATAACCGTATAAATTATTAACGTACTGAAAAGCAATATTGCTGCAGTGTCAATCATGCGTGACCTTTGACGGGAATCTATTGCCGCGTATCGATGAGTTACCGGAACGAACGGGCGCTAGAATAACATGCAACATACGGCCACACCGTTGCCTCAACGGACTTTGTATTATCAGCCAGTCTCCAAACCAAGCGCAACAATCTTTCCCCGCGCGTGCCGCCGCGCCAACACCAACGCGATTTTTTGCATGACGATTTTTCAACATTGGTGTTGACGCAACGCAAATGAGTTGCGCTGCGCTTTAGACGTTTTCAGCATGAGCTTGTGCCGAAAAATTCGTTGGAACGCCCACGGACGGGCTCGTATATTGAAAACTCGTCAATAGCACAGCGGAGGCATTGTGACGCCCGAATTCCTTGAGCGACATCTTTCCGGCCCGGCGCACGTTGCCGGTCTCCAATTGTCGTCGCACATGCGGGGCGATTGCCTGCGGGAGCACGACTGATGGCCGACTTCGACATCGGCGCGATCGTGCGCGACCTGCACGGCGCGCGCCGGCAGTGGCGCCAGGCCCACCGCCCGTCCGGCGAAGTGCGCGGCATCGAGTTCCCGTCGCGCGAGGCGCTGGCGACCGTCGTGGCGCAACTCAAGGGCGTGCTGTTCCCGCTGCGCCTGGGCCCGCCCGACCTGCGCCAGGAAAGCGAGGACTTCCACGTCGCCCACGCCCTCGACACCGCCCTCCACGCGCTGCTGCGCCAGGTGCGCATCGAACTGCGCTACAGCGCGGCGCTGCGCCGCCTGACCGACACCGACATCGAGCCGCAGGCGCTGGACGCCACCCGCGCGTTCGGCGCCGCCCTGCCCGGCATCCGCACCCTGCTCGACAGCGACGTGATCGCCGCCTACCAGGGCGACCCGGCCGCGCGCAGCGTCGACGAAGTGCTGCTGTGCTATCCGGGCATCCACGCGATGATCCACCACCGCCTCGCGCACTGCCTGTACGGGCTCGGCCTGCCGCTGCTGGCGCGGATCATCGCCGAGCTGGCGCACGCGGAGACAGGCATCGACATCCACCCGGGCGCCACGATCGGCCCCGGCTTCTTCATCGACCACGGCACCGGCGTCGTGATCGGGGAGACGGCCGTCATCGGCCAGCGCGTGCGCCTGTACCAGGCCGTCACCCTGGGCGCCAAGCGCTTTCCCGCGAATGCCGACGGCACGCTGCAAAAAGGCCTGCCGCGCCATCCCGTCGTCGAGGACGACGTCGTCATCTATGCCGGCGCCACCCTGCTGGGCCGCATCACCGTTGGCAAGGGCGCCGTCATCGGCGGCAACGTCTGGCTGACGCACGACGTACCGCCCGGTGCCCGCGTGGCCCAGGCCGCGTCGCGCGAGGACGACCTGGGGGTGCCGGGCGAGCCGGCGTGACCTGGTCAGCCCGAACTGGTCATCTGGGACTCTCGACCGCGTAGCCCCTGGCCTGCAACCCGGACAGGTAGCTCGTCGGTCCGACGATGTCCTGGATTTCCAGCACGGCGAACGTGGAGGCGTTGCTGGCCAGCGCCTTTTCCGCCGCCTTGAGCCAGGCGGTGCGCAGGCGTTCGCGCATCTGCCGCAGCGCCGCGGCATCCTTCGCGATGGAACTGTTCAGGATGGCATCCAGGCAGGCGTCCTGGCGCTCCGCAAAGTTCAGGCCGCGGATCTCGCCGATGTCGCCGTTGGCCCAGGCATTCGCCCGCACGCGCATCGTCTCGAGGTCGATATCCAGGCTGTCGAGCGTCTTGGTGAAGCAGACGAGGTCGTCCACCTGCGAATTCTTGAAGTCGCGCACGAGCTTGCGGGGATCGTCGAGCATCACGTCGTAGCCGGAATCGCTCAGCTTGACCTTGTTCTTTTTCGCGATGTCCTCGATCGTGCCGAGCACTTCGCCGCCATAGGACAGGCCACTTTGCTTGAGGCCGGCGAGCAGCAATTCCTCGCCGGCGAAGACGGGGCGGTAATGCTCGACGCCGTCGTCGTTGCCGATGTATTTGGCCTTCAGAACTGTCCAGTGCGCATACACGTCGGACGGGACGACGTCGTGCAGCACGGCATCGTCGGGATTCCGCTTGATGCCGATGAGGCTGGGCAACGCGGTCAGCCCGCGGAAGAAACCGATGTGCGCTTTCGCGACCGGCGGCATGAGCACTTCCTGCGACCTGGCGACGAGGCGTTCGACGCGCGACGCATCCCACTCCATCTTCTGCGGCAGCGGCGCGTACGTCCCGAACACCCACATCACATGCGTGCCCTTCGACACCTTCCACACGCCGGGACCGGGCCGGCGGCCTTCGACGACGACCGTGGCCGGGACGGCCTCCGGCGCGGCGTCGGTGACGGCCGGCGGTTCGGCCGGCGGCGCGGCACGGTCCACGTTCTGGGCGAATGCCGGCAGAGCCAGCAGGCCCAGCCAGAGTGCGTATCGCCTGGTTCTCTTCATGGGGAATATCCTTATTTCGGGCTCTCGACCGTATAACCTTTCGCCTGCAGGCCGGCCAGATAGCTTTTCGGGCCGACGATGTCCTTCATCCGCAGGAGCGCGAATGTCGACGTGTTGTCGGCCAGCGATTGTTCGGCCGCTTTCAGCCAGCCGGCGCGGATGCGTTCGCGGACATTCTGCAAGGCCGGGGTCGTCTTGGCCAGAGGACTGTTCAGGAGGGCATCGCCGCATGCTTCATCACGCTCGATATAGTCCAGGCGCGAGAGCTCGGCGGTGTCGCCGTTGGCCCAGGCATTGGCACGCACCCGCATCGCGTCGATGTCGCCGTCCAGGCGTTCCAGGGTCTTGGTGAAGCAGGTGAGGTCTTCCATCTGCATCTTCTTGAACGCCGTCAAGGTAGTGCGCGGGTCGTCGAGTTCGATCTCGAGCATCGTCCGGGTCAGCTTGACCTTGCTCTGCCTGGCAATCTTTTCGACCTGGTCGCCCACGGCGGTGTTCTCCGCGAGACCGTTTTTCTTCAGCCCGGCCCGCAACAGCTTCTCGGCCGCGAAGAACGGACGATCGCGCTCGACGCCGTCATCCTGGCCGATGTACTTGCCCTTCTGGACCTGCCAGTGCGCATACACGTCCGCCGGCAAGATGTCCTGCAACATTGCGCCGTCCGGATTCTTTTCCATGCCGATCATGGAAGGCAGCAGGGTCAGACTGCGAAAGAACCCCACACCGATGCTCGCGCCGGGCGGCATCAGCACTTGCTGCGACTTCGCCACCAGACGCTCGACGCGCGCCGAATCCCAGTCCATCTTCTGCGGCAGCGGAGAGTACAGGCCGAACACCCACATCACGTGATCGCCCTTCGACACTTTCCAGACGCCCGGACCGGGACGGCGGCCCTCGACGACGACGGTGGCCGGGGCGGCATCCGGCGCTGCATCCGCCGCGGCGGCAGGCTCGACGGCGCCAGCAGGTTCAGGCCGGGCCGCGGTCTGGGCCAGCGCCGGCAGCGTAAGGAAACCCAGGTACAACGCGCATGCATATCGTTTGCTCATCCGACATCCCATTGTTGTTATGTGCGCAAAAGCTTAGCGCCGAGGATGAGCTTAGCCTATCCGCGCAACGGAATGTTACATATTTGACATGCATATGTCGCAACAGCAATACGGGGGCATCACGCCTCGTCCGGCGTCCCGATCGGCCGGTTCAGGAGATCGTGTGCCAGCTTGAGCCCCTCGACCATCGTATCGAACGCCGCGCGCTTCGCGTCTTCGCCCGGCACGCGCAGCACGTACGACGGGTGATACGTGGTGACGACCCACCGGCCTTCGTGGCGCAGCGGCTTGCCGAGGGAGTCCTTGAGGGTCACGCTGGCCGTGCGCAGCACGGATTTCAACGCGGTGGCGCCGAGGGCCACGATGACGGTCGGCTTGACGCTCGCCAGCTCCTTGTCGAGCCAGTAGTGGCAGGCCTCGATCTCGCGCTGGACCGGCGTCTTGTGCAGGCGCCGCTTGCCGCGCGGCTCCCATTTGAAATGCTTGACGGCGTTGGTGACGTAGATCGTGTCGCGGTCGACGCCGGCCGCCTCGCACACGCGGTCCAGCAGCTTGCCGGCCGGGCCGACGAAGGGTTGTCCGGCCAGATCCTCCTGGTCGCCCGGCTGCTCGCCGACGAACATGATTTTCGCGCGCTTCGGGCCGTCGCCGCCGACGGCCTGGGTGGCGAACTGCCACAACTCACAGCGCCGGCACTCGTCGAGCTTCGAAGGCTGCTGGCGCTCCGGCTGGGCGTCCTCGGGGGCGATCGGGATCGTCGTGCCCTTGCGCTGGCCGACGGCCTCGTACTGGCCCACCTTGCGCGCTCCACGCGCCGCTTCGCTCACCATCTGCGGCACGATCTTCGCCTCGGGCAGGTTCTTCCAGCGGTGCGACGGGATGTGCTGGTGCATGACGTCCGTGTTCAGGCGGGCCGGGTTGAACACGCTGCGGTAATACGTCAGCCACAGGGCTTCGCCAGTGTCTTCCAGGTCGGCCGCATCGCGTACGAGGGGGCCGGTATTGTGCAGCGTATGGCCGTCCCACAGGACGCTCGCCCCGGGCGTCGCGATCATCCAGCTGACCTTGCCCATGCGCGACATGAAATGCTCGGCCACCTGGGGCAGCACGTCGTGACGGGGCTCGTACCAGGCGACGAAACGCGGCGGACCGGCGCTTTCCGGGCGCTCGCGGAAGCGGATGTAGGCATGCATGTCGTGTTCCTCGCGGTGCACCGCCTTCACCATCGCGTGCAGGCGCGCGCCGTCCTCGTCGGCCGGCGACTGCACGTCGTGCTCGCCCTGCTGCCAGCGCCAGATCACGCGGTACAGGAAGGCCCAGCGGTCCGGCACGCGGCAGCAGGCGGCCGACTGCAGCATCTCCAGCAGCGAACGCGGGATGTGCGGCGCGGGACGGAGCGGCCCGGTCGGGGTTTCAGTCGGCGGTGTGGGCAGATTATCGGATGCCTCGGCCGTGGGCGGCGCACCCGAGAACAGATCGCCGCCCGCCAGCAGGTCGTCCATGTGCGGCGTGCCCCACGTCACCTGCTCCGGAGGAATGCCGTGCACGAGCAGGTCGCGCGCCGCCTCGCGCCATGCGGCGAACGTCTCGACCAGCAGCGGCTGCCCGGCCCGGACCAGTTCGTCGGCGAGCCGTGCGGACGGCGCGGCCATCAGGCGGCCTGCAGTTCCGGCCACAGGTTCGTCTGCTGCGGCGCGTCGGCCAGGTTACGCCGCAGCAGGTCGGACGAGGCGCCTCCCGACGCCGGCTTGTAGTCCGCCGTGATCACGAACGGCGCCAGCTTCCTGAGGCTGCAGCGCAGGCGCGACAGGTCTTCCCAGCGGATGCGCCGCAGCCGCCGCAAATCGATCAGGCGCTTCGCCGTGCGCAGGCCGATGCCCGGCACGCGCGCGATCATGCCCTCGTCCGCGCGGTTCAGGTCGAGCGGGAAATGGGCGCGGTTCGCGAGCGCCCACCCCAGCTTGGGGTCGATGTCCAGCGCGAGGTTGCCGGCCGCGGGCATCAGCTCCTGCGCGGTAAAACCGTAACCGCGCAGCAGGAAGTCGGCCTGGTACAAGCGGTGCTCGCGCAGCAGCGGCGGCGGCGCGGACGGCACGCTGGACGGGCTCTGCGGGATCGGGCTGAACGCCGAGTAGTACACGCGCTTGAGTTTATAGCTGCCGTACAGCGTCTGTGCCGTGCCGAGGATCGTCCGGTCGTCGCTGGCGTCGGCGCCGACGATCATCTGCGTGCTCTGCCCGGCCGGCGCGAACACGGGCGCCTTGGGGTGGTCGTCCTTTTCGTCCAGCCGGGTGCGGATGGCCCCCATCGCCAGCTTGATCGTGTGCACGCTCTTTTCGGGCGCGAGCCTGGTCACGCTGTCCTGCGTGGGCAGCTCGATGTTCACCGACAGGCGGTCGGCATACCGGCCCGCCAGTTCGATGAGATGCGGGTCGGCGTCGGGAATCGTCTTGAGGTGGATGTAGCCGCGGAACTGGTGGTCCTCGCGCAGGCGCCGCGCGACTTCGACCAGCTGCTCCATCGTGTAGTCGCTCGACTGGATGATGCCGGAACTGAGGAACAGGCCGTCGATGTAGTTGCGCAGGTAAAAATCGTGCGTGAGCTTGACGATCTCGTCGACGGAGAACCGGGCCCGCGGCACGTTCGACGTGCGCCGGTTCACGCAGTACTGGCAATCGTAGACGCAAAAATTGGTCAGCAGAATCTTGAGCAGCGACACGCAGCGCCCGTCCGGCGTGTAGCTGTGGCAGATGCCCATGCCGTTGGTGGCGCCGAGCCCGTCCTTGTCGACCGAGTCGCGCTTCGGCGCACCGCTGCTGGCGCAGGAGGCGTCGTACTTGGCCGCGTCGGCCAGGATTTCGAGCTTGTCTTTGAGTTCCATCGCGCAGAAAATACTGTATATATAAACAGTATATCGCGAATCGCCCCCGCCATGCCGTGCGCGAACGCACTGTCGCTGCCGATGCGGCCGGACCGTTGTTTAATCCGACGGCCCCAATTTCACAATGTTAATATCGGAGGATTGCACCAAGCCTGGATTCACCATGTCTGTACAGTTTCGCAACAACGTCCACGTGACCGGTTCAGGACCGACGACCATGATCTTCGTGCATGGTTTCGGTTGCGACCAGACCATGTGGCGCTACCTGGCGCCGGCCTTCGCGGACCGCTTTCGCGTCGTGCTGTACGACCTGACCGGCAGCGGCCATTCCGACTGGTCCGCCTACGACCGCGCGAAGTACGGCAGCCTGCAAGGCCACGTCACGGATCTGCTGGAAATTCTCGACGCCTGCGCGGCCGGCCCGAGCATCGTCGTCGGGCACTCGGTCGGCGCGCCGATCGGCCTGCTGGCGACGATCGCGGCGCCGCAGCGCTTCGTGGCCCAGGTCCTGGTCGGCCCATCGCCCTGCTACACCAACGACGGCGATTACGTGGGCGGATTCAATCCGGAAGACATCGACGGCCTGCTGGACTCGATGGAGACCAATTTCCTCGAGTGGTCGCGCAAGATGGCGCCGGCGATCATGGGCGCGCCCAACCAGCCGCACCTGGGACAGGAACTGACGCGCAGCTTCTGCCGCAACGATCCCGCCATCGCCAAGCATTTCGCGCGCGTGACCTTCCGCGCCGATATCCGCGCCGACGTGCCCCGTGCGACGGTGCCCGCCCTGATCCTGCAATGCAGCGACGACCTGATCGTGCCGCGCGAAGTGGGCGACTGGCTGCATCGGCACCTGGCGCACAGCGCACTGCGCCTGATCGACAACGTGGGGCACTGCCCGCACCTGAGCGCGCCGACGGCGAGTTCGGACGCGATCGAATCCTTTCTCGCGCAGACGCTGATGCAGGGTGGGCGGCCCTCCGCCCACGCGTAGCGCCTACACACCGCATACGTCACGCGCGGGCACGGGGTGCCCGCCC
>NZ_LMCY01000007.1:46700-46791 GCF_001425685.1 Massilia sp. Root335
TGCGCGGACGCTGCGGTAGGGTGGGCGGCCTCCGCCCACGCGTAGCGCCTACACACCGCATACGTCACGCGCGGGCACGGGGTGCCCGCCC
>NZ_LMCY01000007.1:46854-70454 GCF_001425685.1 Massilia sp. Root335
CGCGCGGTCGCTGATGTAGGGTGGGCGGCCCTCCGCCCACGCGTAGCGCCAACACCGCATACGTCACGCGCGGGCACGGGGTGCCCGCCCTACGCGGCGCCGATGTATCCGTTGGCCTGCGCCAGCAGCGCGGGCTCCATGCGCGCCGCGACGCGCAGGATGTAGTTGGCGGCCGGCGCGACGCCGGCCGCGCCGGCGCGGTGCAGCCACGCATAGGCTTCCACGAGGTCGGCCGGCACGCCCTGCCCCGCCGCATACATCACGCCGAGGTTGAACTGGGCGCGCGCATGGCCCTGGCGCGCGGCGCACAGGTACCAGAAATGGGCGGCCTCGTAATCGCGCTCGGCGCCGTGGCCGCTGTCGTGGCGCAGGCCCAGCGCGAACTGCGCGAGCGCGTGGCCCTGCTCCGCCGCCTTGCGATACCACAGCGTGGCCTGGCGCGGATCGACCGTGCCGCTGTCGTCGCGGTCGAGCAGCTGCCCCAGCGCGTACTGGGCCGGCGCGTAGTCCTGGTCGGCGGCCTTGCGATACCAGTACGCGGCTTCGCGCTCGTCCTGCGCGATGCCGTTGCCGCTCTCGTAGCGCAGCGCGAGGTCGAATTGCGCGCGCAGGTGGCCCTGTTCCGCGGCCTTGCGATACCAGTCCAGCGCGACCGCGGCGTCCTGCGGCACGCCGTGTCCGGCATCGACCAGCTGCCCGAGGTGATACTGCGCGCCGGCGAAACCCTGCGCGGCCGCCAGTGCGTACCAGTGCGCGGCCGTGGCGTAATCCTGCTCGACGCCCTGCCCATGTTCATAGCGCAGGCCGAGATTGTCCTGCGCACCCGCGTGCCCCTGCTCGGCCGCGCGCCGGAACCACGCGAGCGCCAGTTGCGCATCGCGCGCGACGCCGTGGCCGGCATCGTAGATCAGCGCCAGGTTGAACTGCGAACTGGCGTGGCCCTGCTCTCCCGCGCGGCCGTACCACAGGATCGCCTTCTCGCTGTCCTGCGGCAGGTCCTGGCCCTTGTCGTAACGGAGACCGAGGTTGAACTGGGCCGGCGCGTAGCCCTGCTCGGCGGCCTTGCGGAACCAGTGGATGGCCTGCTGGACGTCGCGTGCGATGCCCTGGCCGCTGTCGTAGCGGAGCGCGAGGTTGAACTGCGAGCGCGCGTAATTCTGTTCGGCCGCCTTGCGATACCAGTCGATGGCCTGCGCCACGTCCTGCGCGACGCCCTTGCCGCCCTCGTACATCATGCCCAGGTTGTGCTGCGCGCCGGGGTCGCCCTGCTCGGCCGCCTTGACGAACCAGCGCAGCGCTTCGTGCACGTCGACCGGCGTGCCCTGCCCTTTCGCGTACAGCCACCCGAGGTTGTACTGGGCCTGGACGTAACCCTGCTCGGCCGCCTGCCGATACCAATATAAAGCCTGGCCCAGGTCCTGCGCCACGCCCTGGCCCTTCTGGTACATCACGCCGAGGTTGTACTGGGCCTGTTCGAGGCCGCTGCTCGCGGCCATGCGATACCACGCGACGGCCAGTTCATCGTTGCGCGGCACGCCCTGGCCGTTCACGTACATGAAGCCCAGGCTGTGCTGGGCGCTGGCGACGCCGCGCTCGGCCAGCGCTTTGACACGCAAAAACTCAGCCGTGTGACGCGCCTCGATCTCGCTGGGGGACATGGCGCATCAGGCCTGGAAGGCGAGCACGTTCGACGCGCCCGCCGGCAGCCCCTGCCCGCGCAGCACGTCGATGAAGCGCGGCAGCGGCATCGGGCGGTGGTACAGATAGCCCTGCATCGTCAGGCAGCCGTTCGAGCGCAGGTAGCGGGCCTGCGAATCGGTCTCCACGCCTTCCGCGACCAGGTTCAGGCCCAGGCCGCGCGCGATCGAGATGATCGCCAGGACGACCGGATAGTGTCCGTGCTCGTCGTGGATCTCCTTGACGAACGACTGGTCGATCTTGATCGTGTGGACCGGGAAGCGGTGCAGGTAAGCGAGCGACGAATAGCCGGTGCCGAAGTCGTCGATCGCCACCGACACGCCCAGCTGCCCCAGCTTGTTCAGCTGCTCGATCGCATGCTGCGGATTGCGGATGCAGATGTTCTCGGTGATTTCGACTTCGATCTGGCTCGGCGCGATCCCGTAACGCAGGAGCGCGCCGCGCATCTTTTCGAAGAAGTCGCCGCGGTCGAGGTATTGCGGCGACAGGTTCAGCGACAGCCGCACCTGGTTGCCGCCGATGTTCTTCCACTGCAGCATGTCGCGGCACAGGGCACCGATCATCCAGTCCGAGATCGGCAGCATCAGGCCGTTCTCTTCGGCGAACGGCAGGAATTCGCCCGGCGAGACGATGCCGCGGGTCGGATGGTTCCAGCGCATCAGCGCCTCGGCGCCGACGATGCGGCCGCTGATGGCGTCGATCTGCGGCTGGTAGTACATCTCCAGCTCGTTGTTCTCGAGCGCGCGGCGCAGGCTCTGTTCCAGCGCGATCTTCTGGTGCGACACGTCCTGCATCGTCGGGTCGTAGAACGCGTGGCCGTTCTTGCCTTGTCCCTTGACCTGGTACATGGCGATGTCGGCGTGGCGCAGCAGCTCGTCGATCGATTCGCCGTGGGTCGGATAGATCGCGATGCCGATCGACGCCGAGATGTGCACGGCGTGGCCGTCCAGGTCGAACGGGTCCTGCAGGCATTCGAGGAATTTGTCGGCCACCATGCGCGCGTCGTCGCGGTCGCGCAGCTCGGGCAGCACGATCGTGAATTCGTCGCCGCCCTGGCGCGCCAGCGTGTCGCCGCGGCGCAGGCATTCCTTCAGGCGGCCGGCGGCCTGCTGCAGCAGCTCGTCGCCCTTCACGTGGCCGAGCGTGTCGTTGACGAGCTTGAAGCGGTCCAGGTCGATGAACATGACGGCGAGTTCCGTCTGTTTTCTCTTGGCCTGGATGACGGCGAGGCCGAGGCGGTCCTTGAACAGGATGCGGTTCGGCAGGTCGGTCAGGATGTCGTGGTAGGCCTGGTACGAGATCACTTCTTCCGCGCGCTTGCGGTCCGTGATGTCGCGCGCCACGCCGTACGTGCCGTAGAACTCGAGCTTCCTGACCTCCTGGTCGGGCACGTGCATGCCGATGGCGTTCAGAGAGATCGTCATCAAGGTGTTGTTGAACGTGCGTTCCTGGTTGGCGCCCGCGTGGCACTTCAGGCGCAGCTCGACGTTGCGCGAGGCCCGCTCGTCGACGCGGCGTTCGTTGAACACGTAGCGCGCGCGCTCCAGGTCTTCCTCGTGCACGAGGATCGAGTAATGCTGGCCGATGAGCTCCTCGCGCTTGTAGCCGAGCAGCTGGTAGGCGCGGTCGTTGATGAAGGTGAACCTGCCTTCGTGGTTCAGCGTGTAGATGATGTCGGGCGAAGAGTCCACCAGGTAGCGGTACATCTTCTCGGAGTTTTCCAGCTGGTTGGCGATGCGCGCGTTGGCTTCTTCCAGGCGCCGCTGTTTCAACGCGTTCGCCACCGTCTTCAACAGCTCCTCGCGGCTGTACGGCTTGCGCAGGTAGTCGTAGGCGCCGCGTTTCAGCGCGCCGATGGCGGCGTCGATGCCGACCTCGCCGCTCATCACGATGACATCCGATTCGATGCCCTTCTCGTTGATGAAGTCCATGATCTCGTGGCCGCCGATGTCGGGCAGGCGCAGGTCGAGCAGCACGAGGTCGAAGCGCAGGCGCGACAGGTGTGCGAGGGCTTCGCTGCCGGTGGCCGCCGTGACGAGCTGGTAGCCGCGCCCCTGCAGCAGCTCGTACAGCGACGCGAGCAGGCGGGGTTCATCGTCGACGAGCAGGAGCCTGGGCTGGTCGTTGCCGAGCGAGGTTTGCGTGTCGTGGGGGCTGGACGACGATGCGCTGGCGGAGAATGGATTCATTGTTACCTTATACGGATCCAAGCGCGCGCACCGGCTGCGTGGCCTGTGCGCCGGCGCCGGCATGCGCCGGCAGCAGGATTTCAAAACTGGTGCCGGTCGTGCCGCTGCGGCAGGCGATATGCCCGTTCAGCTTCTTGACCAGGCTGTGCACGATCGACAGGCCGAGGCCGTGGTGCGGCCCTTCCTTGGTGCTCTTCACGGCCGAGAACAGATTGGCCAGCACGTCGCGCGACAGGCCCGGACCGGTGTCGGAGACGACCAGTTCCAGGTACAGCCTGCGCTCGCGGTTCACGTGGCCGCGGTTGGCGATCTCGATGCGGCCGCCACCCGCCGACAGCGCCTCGATCGCGTTCTTGACGAGGTTCACGAGGATCTGCTTGAGGATGTCCGGGTCGCCGTCGACGCGGCCGGCGTCGTCCGGCATGCTGACGACGATCTCCACGTTGGCCGGGATGAAGTTCGTCGTGCGGAACAGGCGCAGCACGTCGTCGACGACCTTGGCCACGTCCGCGGCCGGCGTCACGCCTTCGATACGGGGCTGGATCTCCGTCAGGCTGCCCACCAGCTGGCCGACGCGGTCGATCTCCTCGTTCAGGATCGACAGCTCGGCGCTGACCGGTTCCTGGCGTTCCAGCTTGCTGTCCAGGACCGCCAGGTAGTTCTTGATGATCGACAGCGGGTTGTTCACTTCGTGCACGACGCGGCGCGACGCCTCGCGGTATTCGTCGGCCACGTGGGCCAGCTGGCGGCGCGCGTGGCCCCGTTCCGACATCGCCGTCTCCAGCGCGCCCGCGGCCTGCGCGCCGAACGCCTGCAGGAAGCGCTCGCGCTTCTGGCAGGCCGGCAGCTGCCACGCGGCGACGCCGCCGACCAGCACGCCGAGGCAGCGCGCACCGGCGACGAGCGGCAGGCACACGAACGATTCGGTGCCGAGGATGCGCAGCAGCTGTTCTTCCGCGAGGCCGAGCGGACGGCCGTCGCGGCGGATGAAGCCCAGGCGGCGGTCCAGCGCGGACTGCGCGACGGCGCCGCCCTTCGCCAGCGGGACCGTGAATTCGGCGATGCGCTGCTGGTTCGTGACCGGCGCGCCGACGAGGGCCTGGCCGGTCGGGTTCTCCAGCAGCACGACGGCGTTCTCGAAATCGAACAGGATGCGCGCCGAGCGCGTCATCGCTTCCAGCAGGCCGCTTTCTCCACCATTGCCCTGCTGGCGCGTGAACATCTGGCCGACTTCGGACACCAGCACCAGGTTGCGGACTTCCTCGGACAGGCGCTGCTGCACCGGATCGACGGGCGGCGGCGGCGCGAACGCGGGCAGCGCGGGCAGGTCGTCGGCGCCCGCGAGGTCGATGCCGAGATGGACGGCGGCCTTCTCGACCTGGCGCGCGGCCAGGCCCAGCAACTCGTCGGGCGTATCCGGACCGAGGCCGCACAGCGCGCGCGCCTCGTCCACGAGGGCGTCGTCGTTCGCGTGGCTGGACAGCACGTGGGCCACGCGCACGATGCGGATCAGGGGATGCGCCGCTTCCAGGCGCGCGCTCGGCTCGTGGTGGTACAGCACGGAATCGGCCAGGAAGGAATCGAGCTGCCAGCGTTCGATCAGCCAGGCGCCCGCTTCGGCGTGCGTGATCTGCAGGGTGCGCTGCTCGACGGCGCACAGGTCTTCGTCGTCGCGCGCCGTGAAGTTGAACGCGTATTCCTTGGGCGCCGTCGCCAGCAGCGCGAGGCGGCCGACGTTGTGCAGCAGGCCCGCCAGATAGGCTTCTTCCGGCTGCGCATAATCGATGCGGCGCGCGACTTCGCGCGCCAGCACGGCCGCCGTCAGCGAATTCTTCCAGAACACGCGCAGGTCGGTGGCGCCGGAGTTCGGGAAGCTGCTGAACGTCTGGAACACGGAATCGCTGATGACCAGCGTCTTGATCATGTCCGTGCCCAGCGCCACCATGGCCTGCTCGAGGTTGGCCTGGCGGCCGTTGCGGTGGTAGGCCGAGCTGTTGGCGACGGTGAGGATCTTGCCCGTCATGCCGGCATCCTTGGCGACCAGCGCGGCCAGCTCCGGCATGCCCAGATCGTCCGCCTGCAAGTGCGCAAGCAGCTTGATGAGGATCTGCGGCATGGCCGGCAAACGCGCGATCAGCAGTCGGTTGCGGATGTCCTGGTCAGGTTGATGTATGGTTTCAAGCACGGCCGCCAACTTGGTTTTTGGGGTAATGGCCGCCTTCCCTGCGGGGGCTGCCACAGTATTCGTTCTTGCGGTCCCTGGAATAAGGCAATTCTTACATCGTTATTCCAAGCATGAAAAACTTATCTTAGCATATATACATTTCTGGCCGGGAACAATATTTTCCGTGAAATGTGACGCATTTTAGAGTCAAAATTCCATTGGTCCATATTGACATTGCGCAGATTAAGCCACACTAATTTACATTTTGCTCACGCCAGCACCTTGTAGCGGCGATATTGGCGCGACGTCATCCAGCACGCCAGCGACGCCAGCGCGAACGCGGCCTGGCCCAGCGCCATCGCCAGCACCGAATGCGTCAGTGCCGGCGCGATGATGCCGGCGACCAGCGCGCCCATCAACGTGGTCACGAACGACTGGCACGACGCCACCGTGCCGCGGATGTGCGGGAACAGGTCCAGGGCCAGCAAGGTGGCGCTCGGGTTGATGATCGAGCTGCCGAAGTTATAGAAGAACATCGGCAGGACGGTCCACGGCAGCGCCGGCGGCAGCACGGCGTGGTACGAGACGGAGCCGGTGACGGCCGCCAGCATGAATGCGTAGCCGATGCCGATCTGGCGCGAGAACGTCATCTTCCCCGCCAGCCGGTTGGCGGCGAGCGCGCCGAGGAAGATGCCGCTCACGGCGGGCACGAACAGCCATGCGAACTGCGACGGCCCCAGGTGCAGGTGCACGGGCAGCAGCACGGGAGCGCCCGCGATGAACAGGAACATGCCGCCGAAATTGAAGGCGACGATGCCCGACTTCATCTGGAACAGCACGGAGCTGAAGATGTCCCAGTAGCTGCGCGCCAAAAAGCGCGGATTGAACGGCTGGCGGCGCTCCGGCGGCATCGTCTCCGGCAGGTGCTGCCAGCACACCCACCACAGCACGACCGAAAACCCGAGCAGGCCGAGGAAGATCGAACGCCAGTCGAACGCGGCGACCACCCAGCCGCCCAGCACGGGCGCGATGGCCGGCGCGATCGAAAAAATCATCGTCACCATCGACAGCAGGCGCGCGGCCGGCGCGTCCGAATACAGGTCGCGGATGATGGCCCGGCCCACGACGACGCCCGCACCGGCCGAGATGCCCTGCATGATGCGGAAGATCCACAGGTAGTGCACGGAATGCGCGGACGCGCAGCCGAGCGTCCCGACCGCGAACACGATCAGCCCGACGAGGACCACGTTGCGCCGCCCGAACGCGTCCGACAGCGCGCCATGCCACAGCGACATCACGGCGAAGGCCAGCATGTACGCCGTCAGCGTCTGCTGGACTTCCAGCCCGGTCGCGCCCAGCGACGCCTGGATGCTCGGGAACGCGGGCAGGTAGGCGTCGACGGAAAAGGGGCCGAGCATCGACAGCGCGGCCAGCAGCGACGCGAGGCCGCCGGCCGACAGCACCTTGATCTTGTGCGGCACCGGCAGCGGGACGGGGATGACGGGGTCTTTCGGCAGGTTGTCCGGTTCGGGTTCGGGCAGCATTTATTCTTCTTTCGGTTTTGCGGCGTCGCGGCGGTTGAAGCCGGCGACCATGTCGAAGCGGAACAGGCGGCATTCGAGGGCGCCGTTGAAGAACGGCGTCTTGCGCGATTCCTTCAGGCGCAGCATCTTGGGCAGGCCCAGGTCGGCCGTGAACAGGTACACGGTCCAGCCGGCGAAGCGCTGCTTCAGCGTGGTGGAGAGCTGCTGGTAGAAGCCGACGGCCATCTCGTCCTGCGGGATCGTGGAATCGCCGCGCACGCCGATCCGCTCGCCGTACGGCGGATTCGTCACCAGCAGGCCGGGCTGGCTGGTGGGCGGCTGCACCTGCTGCGCCTCGATCTGCTTCAGCGGCACGTCGAACAGGATGCCGGCCGCGCGCAGGTTATGGCGCGTCATCGCGATCATGTCGCCGGAGATGTCGGAGCCGAAGATCGTCGGTTCGGCGGGCAGCGGGTTCGGCTTGATGGCCGTCTTCATCTCCTGCCAGGCCTTGGCGTTGAAATTCCCGAATTTTTCGAACGCGAAGCGGCGGCGCGCGCCGGGCGGGATGCCCTGCACCATCTGCGCGGCCTCGATCAGGATCGTGCCCGAGCCGCACATCGGATCGAACAGCGGCACGCCCGGCTTCCATCCCGCCACGCGCAGCAGGCCGGCGGCCAGGTTCTCGCGCAGCGGCGCGTCCCCCGTCTCTTCGCGCCAGCCGCGCTTGAACAGCGCCTCGCCGGACGTGTCCAGGTAGATCGTGAAGTTGCGCTGGTCGAGGAAGCCCATGATGCGCATGTCCGGCTCGCGCGTATCGACGGACGGACGGCGGCCGAACTGGTCGCGGAAGCGGTCGCACACGGCGTCCTTGATCTTCAGGGTCGTGAACTCGAGGCTCGTCAGCGGCGACTTGATGGCGGTGATGTCGACGCGGATCGTGTGGTCGACGCCGAACCAGTCTTCCCACGGCTGTTCCAGCACGAGGTCGTAGATGTCGTTTTCGTTCGCGTAGTTGCGGTTGGCGATGCGCAGCAGCACGCGCGACGCGATGCGCGAGTGCAGGTTGATGCGGTATGCGTCGGTGTCCGAGCCCGAGCAGTGCACGCCGCCCGGCACCTGGTTGTGCACCTTCAGCGTCGCGCTGCCGGTGGCCTGTGCGATCTCGGCCAGCTCGTCGGCCAGCGCCTGTTCCATGCCGCGCGGGCAGGGGCAAAAATAAGAAGCCATAGGGGTACCTTTTATCCGTTATTTCCCATAATCGGGGTCAGAGCCCGGTTCACCGGGTGGGCTCTGACCCCGACTGACTAAAAAGAAACGGCCGGGATCAGGCCCGGCCGCCGAACTACCGTCGCCCCCGCGCAGGCGGGGGCCAAAGTTTGCGTGCGTTACCGCAGCGCTGGCAGAACTTGGGTCCCCGCCTGCGCGAGGACGACGTGGTATGTGGTCGTCGTATGTGGCGGTCTTGTCAGAACGGCTTCACGACCACCAGGATCACAATGGCCAGCAGCAGCAGTACCGGCACTTCATTGAACACGCGGAACCATCGATGGCTGCGCGTGTTCGCGCCGCGCTCGAACTTTTTCAGCAGCGATCCGCAGGCGTGATGGTAGCCGATGACGAGGATCACGAGCGCCAGTTTTGCGTGCAGCCAGCCGCCGCTAAAACCATAAAACAACCACAACCATAAGCCAAGCAGAACTGCAGGCACGGCAAGCACAGAGGTGAAGCGATATAACCGTCGTGCCATACCTAGCAATCGCTCGACAGCAACCGAGTTTTTCTCCTGTGCTAGATTAACAAAAATGCGCGGCAAGTAAAATAAGCCTGCGAACCATGAGGCCACAAAAACAATATGAAAGGCTTTAATCCACAACATTGGAAAATTTGGCTAACTGTTCAATTAAATCATTTTCAAATCGATCAAAAGAAGGCACACCCCGCAAAGCGTCGAATGACGCGCTACGTGGAGTAATTAGATGACGGGCCTTCAATGGATTAAATTTATCGAGAGCTCGGCCATTTTTACCACTGGCCGACTTTAAAATATCAAGCAGTGTATTTTTCGGATCGGGCAAAGCCTCCCACCGGTCACGTCTCGGAATATTTAAAGCGTGTCGACCACTCGCATTTCCGGATGCAAAGCGTATAGCCTCCTCATCAGACAACAGCCACGCCTCAGTCATACGAATTGGGACAATTGGTACGTGCGGGGTACCCAGCTCATCCATAGCATTTACGATTTCCCCTATGCGATCTTCGCGAGTCATACTCTCAGCGTCACGATGTACGAAGAGAAGATCACACGGAAAATTTTTGAGAGCAGCACGTATTCTCGAGCGAAGGTCATTTCCAACTTTCCCAAAGTCTCTCGCAAACGACGCAACAGAGCGCACATCGGGCAAATGTTGTCGTATTAACCAATCAATGACCGGCATTAATACTTCGTCAGATGTGCCGTCAGCCAAAAGTGTATACCGAAATATCTCTTTCATGCTACCGGCAGTCAAGTTCTAATTGATGATAAAGTTGGGCGACATTTTCTTTTCCGGGCTCCGCCTCCTCATCTTCACCAGCATCGAGATAATCAAGCAGAGCACCAAAAGTCACCGCAGAGTCCTCAGCGGCGATCCCGGACTTTGTCCGCCAAGTGCCCAAAATAGGACAAAATAGAGACAAAGATGCCCCATCGCTTTTGTACGCCTGAGAAACAATAATACTTTCAGTCTGCAATCTCTGTATAACCAGAGGGGAATGAGTATTAATAATGATTTGTCTCAGTGGGTTATCGGGGCCGATCGCATATTGCGGATCTACCGCCATGTTTCCCAAAAGCTCAACTATCGCAGGAATACGAGCAGGGTGGATACCATTTTCTGGCTCTTCAAGACAAATTACTCCTCCTGCATCCGGATCTGAACCAATGATCGCTAGCGCTAAAAACCTTAGTGTTCCATCAGACAGTGCTCTTGCTTCGTGCCGAATACCACTAACCGTTTCTAAATGAAGGGTTTTCAGCTCACGTCGCTCATCAATATCCACGCCAAGGCTTTTAATATCAGGAAGCAGATTCGCCAATTGAGCAGCAACCTCATCAAATTTTTTCAACCGATGTAACGTGGCTGGCAAATGCTCCCCGGTTGGAGAAACTCGACTTGGCGCGGAAAAATCATCCGGCTTTCTAAGCGAGCTTGATTCAAGCTGTAGATTAATCCAAGATTGCATTTCCCGTCGAGCAGCCAACGCAGTGGGACGATCGATCGTATTGATGTTACTCAGAATCGTTCGCTCTGCCTTGTCAATGGGAATACTAATTGGCTGCCCCGAGGATCCGCCATCCTGTCGAACCTTTGCAATTGAAGAGTTATCTTTATCGATATATATAAAATCGCTTCGACTAGAACCTTGGTAAATAGATTCAAAAAAATCTTGAGAAACAGAAAAACCTAACCGTCGCTTAGCATCACCTTTTTGCACAAAATCCAAGGCCTCATAAGCCAACTCGATTCCTTCTGGATGTCCATCGGAAGCCGCAATGTACCTCAAAGCCAACTTATACTGCAGATAAGTCACCTTTGGCCGCGCCTCACGTCCAAAATCGTCCACAACTTTATTACCGACAAGGAAATCGACCTCGAATTCCATTAAATTACATTGCCCATTCGCCGTTCTAGTAAAAAGTGTAGAAAGATTAATTCTTCTGTGATCACTGTTGCGAATTCGAGTTGCCGCATCGATGATCGACGTATCTGCCAAGTCTCTAAGAAACATAATGGCATCAAAAAGATTTGACTTTCCGACACCATTAACCCCAGCGACACATGTGAACGGACCAAAGCGAACCTCAATATCCTCTAAGCTTTTGAAGCCTTTAACTTTTAATCGAGTTAACACGTGTATCCCCAAAGTTTAATTTCGCACTTCGCCGTGGCCAAAGACCACGTACTTCAGCGACGTGAGGCCCTCCAGCCCGACCGGGCCGCGCGCATGCAGCTTGTCGTTCGAGATGCCGATCTCCGCGCCCAGGCCGTATTCGAAGCCGTCGGCGAAGCGCGTCGACGCGTTGATCATCACGGACGCCGAATCGACTTCGCGCAGGAAGCGCATCGCGTCCGTGTAATCCTCGGTGACGATGGCGTCCGTGTGCTTCGACGAATACGTGTTGATATGCTCGATGGCCGCGTCGATGCCGTCCACGATCTTGACGGCGAGGATAGGCGCCAGGTATTCCGTGCTCCAGTCCTCTTCCGTCGCCGGCACCAGGTGCGGGTAGCCCTGCAGGATCGCCAGCGCTTCGGGATCGGCGCGCAGTTCCACTTCCTTCGTCGCGTACAGCGCGGCCAGTTGCGGCAGCACGGCGGGCGCGATGGCGCGCGCGACCAGCAAGGTCTCCATCGTGTTGCACGTGCCGTAGCGGTGCGTCTTGGCGTTCATGGCGATCGGGAGCGCCTTCGCGATGTCGGCCTTGGCGTCGATGTAGACGTGGCAGATGCCGTCCAGGTGCTTGATCATCGGGACCGTGGATTCCTTCATCAGCCGGGCGATCAGGCCCTTGCCGCCGCGCGGGACGATCACGTCCACGAATTCCGGCATCGTGATGAGGGCGCCGACGGCGGCGCGGTCGGTCGTCTCGACGACCTGCACGCCGTGTTCCGGCAGGCCGGCGCCGCGCAGGCCTTCGGCCACCAGCGCCGCGAGCGCGCGGTTGCAGTGGATCGCCTCCGAGCCGCCGCGCAGGATGGCGGCGTTGCCGCTCTTGATGCACAGGCCGGCCGCGTCGACCGTCACGTTCGGGCGCGCCTCGTAGATGATGCCGATCACGCCCAGCGGCACGCGCATGCGGCCGACCTGGATGCCCGTCGGGCGGAATTTCAGGTCCGTGATCTCGCCGATCGGGTCGGGCAGCGCGACGATCTGGCGCAGGCCGTCGACCATCGTGGCGATCGCTTTGTCGGACAGCGCCAGGCGGTCCAGCAGCGCCGGTTCCAGGCCGGCGGCGGCCGCCGCTTCCATGTCGCGCGCGTTGGCGGCACGCAGGATGTCGGCGTCGCGCTCGATGGCGGCGGCGATCAGGAGCAGCGCCTGGTTGCGGGTGGCGCTGTCCGCGCGCGCCATGCCGCGCGAGGCCGCGCGCGCCTGGCGGCCCATTGTTTGCATGGTGTCGGTGATGTCCATCGTGCTTCGTTCCTCTGTATTCATATCAGCCGTAGGGTGGGCACCCCGTGCCCACCCTACGACGCAACTCTCAATGCCAGCTGCAGCATCGCATCCCAGGCGTCTCCCGCGAACTGCTTCGCGCGCAGGCCCTTGACCATCTTGTCGACCTGCGCCGCCTGCTGCAGCGCCGCTTCCAGCACCGGCAGCGAAATCCGCCGCAGCGCCGGTTCCATCATGCGCTCGCGCGGGCCCCAGATGCGGTATTCCTTCAGCAGCGCGCCGAGCGGGCGTCCCTGCGCCATCCCTGCCTTCAATTTTAGCAGCGTGCGGATTTCTTCGGAGACGGCCCATAAAACCAGCGGCAGCGCCTCGCCCTCGCCTTTCAGGCCTTCCAGCATGCGCACGAGGCGCGCCGGGTCGCCGGCCAGCATCGCTTCCGACAGTTTGAAGACGTCGTAGCGCGCCACGTTCAGCACGGCGTCGATCACCTGGTCGTAGGTCAGCTTGCCCGGCTCGTACAACAAGGCGAGTTTCTGGATCTCCTGGTGCGCCGCCAGCAGGTTGCCTTCCACGCGGTCGGCGATGAAGTCCAGGCTCTGGCGGTCGGCGCTCTGGTTCTGCGCGGCCAGGCGCGTGCCGATCCAGCCCGGCAGCTGCGCGCGCTCCACGTTTGCGATCTCGACGTAGACCGCGGCCTGCTGCAGCGCCGCCACCCACGATGCCTTGGCCGTCTGCCAGTCCAGCTTCGGCAGCGTGACCAGCGTGAGGTTGTCGGGGTTCAGGTCCTTAGCGTAGTTCTGCAGCGCGGCGCTGCCGTCCTTGCCCGGCTTGCCGCCGGGGATGCGCAGCTCGATCAGCTTCTTGTCGCCGAACAGCGACATGGCCTGGTTGGCGGCCAGCAGCTCGCCCCATTTGAAGCTGCGCTCGACCGTAAGCACGTCGCGCTCGGAATAGCCGTGCGCGCGCGCCGCGCGGCGGATTTTATCGGCCGCTTCCAATGCGAGCAGGTGCTCGTCGCTGGTGATCACGTACAGGGGCGCGAGCCCCTTGGCGAGGTGGCCGTCGAGCGCATCAGGCCGCAACTGCATGGTGTTCCTTTTCGCTTGTCGTCAAGTGGCCGGCTTCATCGCGGCCAGGCGGCGGATGATCTGCTGGACCAGGTCCGCCTGCATGTCGCGGTACAGCAGCGCTTCTTCCGATTCCTTGGCCAGCACCTGGGTCTCGTCGAACGCCATGTTCCGGCGCAGCGAGATCTCGGTCGGCGCCACCAGTTCCGCGCCCTTGGCGTCGCGCACGCTGAACGTCAGCGTGTACGTCAGCAGGTATTCGCGCACGCGGCCCAGGCTGTTCAGCGACAGGATGGACTTGTTGCGCGTCTCGCCCAGCAGCACGAACTGCGCCTCGGCGTCCGCCGCCTTGTCGGCGATGACCACCTGATCCGTCGCGCGCAGGTTGCGCTTGAGTTCCGTGCCCAGCGCCGACGTGTCCGGGAAGCCCAGATAAATGCTGTGGAACGGCATCGTGTAGCTGCCGTTCGAGCCGCGCAGCTCGAAGCCGCAGCCTGCCAGGCTACTCGCCACCAGCAGGGCCGCGGCCGCGCGCACCACCAACTTCCGGGTCAGGGCGCGCATGGCTTACACCACGATGTTGATCAACTTGCCGGGGACGACGATGACCTTCTTCGGCGTACCTTCGACGAACTTCTGCGCCGCTTCCGACGCCAGCGCGGCGGCTTCGATGGCGGCCTTGTCGGCATCCTTCGGCACCTTCACCGAACCGCGCAGCTTGCCGTTCACCTGGATCATCATCTCGACCTCGGCCTGTTCCAGCGCGGCCGGGTCCACTTCCGGCCAGGCCACGTTGAGGATGTCGCCGTACTTGCCGGCATAGCCCAGCTCCTGCCACAGCGCGTGCGTGATGTGCGGCGCGACCGGGTTCAGCATGCGCAGGAAGATCGACAGGCCTTCCGTGATCACGGCGTCGCTTGCCGCCGATGCGGCGTCCCGACCTTCGGCCAGCTTGGCCGACTCCAGCGTATTGAGCATCTTCATGCACGCCGAGACGACCGTGTTGTACTGGATGCGCTTGAAGTCGTAGTCGGCCTGCTGCAGCACCTTGTGCACTTCGCGGCGCAGCGTCTTCTGCGATTCGTCCAGAGTGCCGTGCTGCTGTGCGGCCAGCGCAGCGGCCACGCGCTCGCGCTGGGCATAGCCGAACGCCCAGACGCGGCGCAGGAAGCGGCTCGCGCCTTCCACGCCCGACTCCGACCATTCCAGCGTCTGCTCCGGCGGCGCGGCGAACATCGTGAACAGGCGGGCCGTATCGGCGCCGTACTGCTCGATCTGCGCCTGCGGGTCGATGCCGTTGTTCTTCGACTTCGACATCTTCTCGGTGCCGCCGATGACGACCGGCTGGCCGTCGTCCTTCAGCACCGCGGACTGCGGACGGCCGCGCTCATCGAACGTCAGGGTGACGTCGGCCGGGTTGTACCAGGTCTTCTTGCCCGACTCTTCTTCGCGATAATAGGTCTCGTTCAGCACCATGCCCTGCGTGAGCAGGTTGACGAACGGCTCGTCGAATTTCACGAGGCCGAAGTCGCGCATGACCTTCGTCCAGAAGCGCGCGTACAGCAGGTGCAGCACGGCGTGTTCGATGCCGCCGATGTACTGGTCCATCGGCATCCAGTAATCGTTGCGGGCCGGATCGACCATCGCGTCGTTCGAACCCGGCGACGTATAGCGCATGTAGTACCAGGACGAATCGATGAACGTGTCCATCGTGTCCGTCTCGCGGCGCGCGGGCGCGCCGCAGCACGGGCAGTCGACCTTCAGGAAGGCTTCGTGTTTCTTGAGCGGGTTGCCGCTGCCGTCCGGGACGCAGTCTTCCGGCAGCACGACCGGCAGGTCCTTCTCGGGGACCGGCACCGTGCCGCACTTGTCGCAGTGGATCATCGGGATCGGCGTGCCCCAGTAGCGCTGGCGCGAGATGCCCCAGTCGCGCAGGCGGAACGTGACCTTCTTGTCGCCCAGGCCCAGGTTCGCGAGGTCGCCGGCGACGGCATTCACCGCCGACGTGTAATCGAGGCCGTCGTACTTGCCCGAGTCGACGACGACGCCGCGCTCCTTGTCGCCGTACCACTCCTGCCAGCCGTCCAGCGAGAAGGTCTCGCCTTCCACGGCGATGACCTGCTTGATCGGCAGATCGTATTTTTGCGCGAACGCGAAATCGCGCTCGTCGTGGGCCGGCACGCCCATCACGGCGCCGTCGCCGTACGTGATCAGGACGTAGTTGCCGACCCAGACCGGCACCTGCTCGCCGGAGATCGGATGCGTGACGAACAGGCCGGTCGGCATGCCCTTCTTTTCCATCGTCGCCATGTCGGCTTCGATGACGGAACCCTGCTTGCACTCGGCGATGAACGCCTGCAGTTCCGGATTGTCCTTGGCGGCATGCTGCGCGAGCGCGTGTTCCGGCGCGACGGCGCAAAAGGTCACGCCCATGATCGTGTCGGCGCGCGTCGTGAAGACGTACATCTTGCCGTCGTTGATGAGCTCACCCTGCTCGTCCATGATCACGTGCGGGAACGCGAAACGCACGCCGGTCGACTTGCCGATCCAGTTGGCCTGCATGATGCGCACGCGCTCCGGCCAGCCCGGCAGCTTGTTCTCGACGTGGTCCAGCAGTTCGTCGGCGTAGTCCGTGATGCGCACGTAGTACATCGGGATCTCGCGCTTTTCGACCGTCGCGCCCGAGCGCCAGCCGCGGCCGTCGATGACCTGCTCGTTGGCGAGCACGGTCTGGTCGACCGGGTCCCAGTTCACGGTGCCGGTCTTCTGGTAGATGATGCCCTTCTCGAGCATCTTGAGGAACATCCACTGGTTCCACTTGTAGTAGTCCGGCTTGCAGGCCGTCATTTCGCGCGACCAGTCGATCGCAAGGCCCATCGACTCCATCTGGCCGCGCATGTGGGCGATGTTCGAATACGTCCACTGGGCCGGCGGCACGTTGTTGGCCATCGCCGCGTTCTCGGCGGGCATGCCGAAGGCGTCCCAGCCCATCGGCATCAGCACGTTGTAGCCGTTCATCCGCAGATAGCGGTACATCACGTCATTGATCGTATAGTTGCGCACGTGACCCATGTGCAGCTTGCCCGACGGGTAGGGCAGCATCGAGCAGGCGTAATACTTGCCTTTCGGGAAACGCGGGTCGTTCTCGACGGCTTTATACGCGTCGATCGACTTCCAGTAGGCCTGCGCGGCCTGTTCGACTTCGGCTGGACTATATTTATCTTGCATGGTGTTCTGCGGACTGAAGGAGGTGAGCAGAACATTATACCGGTCGTTCGGCATGGTGGGCACGGGGTGCCCACCCTACGATACCGTCGCATTGCCGTAGGGTGGGCTCGCCGAGCCCACCAAATGCATGCAAATCAGCGCAGCTCGAGCTCCAGGGCCGGCTTCTCGCCGTAATCCTCATAGCGCTCGTTGATGCCGATGATGCAGAACGCCATCTCTTCCAGCACGTCCGGCGCCCGTTCGCGCAGGGCTTCCGAGTGCGTCACGACGATGTGCAGCACCTCGTCCTTTTTCAGGCGGACGCTGCTCATTCCGTCTTCGTCGCGCAGATAGCTCAGGCAATCGACCCAGGAATCCATGGAGTGCGCATACGAATCGGGAAAGCCGAACGCACGCCGGCTCTCGACGTGGAAGCTTTCCGCGTCGGTGATCGCGGCGCCGTTCAATTCGACGGTGGCCATGGAAGATCTCCTGTCAGGTAACATAAAACGACGTCGCCCCTGCGCAGGCAGGGCCCAAGTTTGCATGCGCAGTCGGTCGGCCTGCAATACCGGATCCCCGCCTCCGCGGGACGACGGCAGTCATGGAGAGTATGCCAGCAGATCGCCGGCAAAGCCGTCCAGTTCGGCGGGCGTGTGCGTCAGCCCTTGAGGCCGAGCACGTCCTGCATGTCGTACAGGCCGGTCGGCTTGTCGGCCAGGAAGCGCGCGGCGCGCAGCGAGCCCTGGGCGTAGCTGACGCGGCTGCTCGATTTGTGGCTGATCTCGATGCGCTCGCCGATACCGGCGAACAGCACGGTGTGGTCGCCCACGATGTCGCCGCCGCGCACGGTGGCGAAGCCGATCGTCGACGGGTCGCGCTCGCCAGTCACGCCTTCGCGGCCGTAGACGGCGCATTCCTTGAGGTCGCGGCCGAGGGCGTCGGCGATGACTTCACCCATCTTGAGCGCCGTGCCGGACGGGGCGTCGACCTTGTGGCGGTGGTGGGCTTCGATGATCTCGATGTCATAGCCCTCGGCAAAATTCTTGGCCGCCAGTTCCAGCAACTTCATCGTGACATTGACGCCGATACTCATGTTCGGGGCGAACATGATCGCGGTCTTGTCGGCGGCGGCGCGGATGGCGGCCTTGCCGGCGTCGTCGAAACCGGTGGTGCCGATGATCATCTTGATGCCGTGCGCGGCGCAGTACTCCAGGTGGCGCAGCGTGCCTTCAGGACGCGTGAAGTCGATCAGGAAATCGGCGTCGGCCAGGCCCTTGTCGAGGTCGGACTGGATCACGATGCCGGTCAGCTGGCCGGAAAACGCGCCGGCGTCCGCATTGATGAACGGGGTGCCTTCGCGGTCGAGGGCGCCGGCCAGCCGGGCGTCCGGCGCGGCCGCGATGGTTTCGATCAGCATGCGGCCCATTCGGCCGCTGGCGCCGGCGACGGCGATTTTCAGTTGGGTCATCATTGTCCTCCGCCGCCACCGCCTTTGGCTGCCTCGTCGCGCTTGCGCTTGAGTTCGTCCAACGACTCCTGCTCGGATTGGGTTTCGTATTTGGAGATGCCGATCAGGCGATTGATGTATTCGCGTTCCGTCGGCAGGTTGCCGCCGTCAAAGTGGTCGACCTTGTCGTCCTTGAAAAAGACGGTGACGCGGCTGGTGGTCAGCTCGCCGTTGCCGCGCGCGAGGTAGAACGGATAATCCCAGCGGTCCGCGTGGAAGGCATCCTGCAGCAGCGGGGTGCCGAGGATAAATTTCACCTGGTCGCGGGTCTGGCCGACTTTCAGCTGGTTCAGCATTTCCTGCGAGACGAAGTTGCCCTGCTGGATGTCCGGGCGGTAGGGCGAGAAGATCCAGAGGAATTTCTGCAGCTTGGTGACGGTCGTCGTCTGCGCGCCGGAATTCGCGATTGCCGCGGACTTGCCGGCATCGGCGGCGACCGCGGACGGAGCGGTGCTCACCGGGGCTGCCGGCTGGGTCTGGTTGCGCCAGGCGGCGCAGCCGGACAGCGCCAACGTCATGCAGGCGAGGCCGGCCACGAGCGCTGCCCGGGCGTGGGAACGATGTAAAACGGCGTTAATGCGCATATCTGACCTTAAAAATCGATGAGGCGGGAGCTATCAAAACGCTATATCATAAAGCACTCCGCCCATATCCGAGTAACAAAACATGAGCAACAATCCAACCGACCTGAAAGCCAGCGGCCTGAAAGCGACCTTGCCTCGGCTAAAAATCCTGGAAATTTTCCAGAACAGCGCGGTGCGGCACCTGACGGCGGAAGACGTGTACAAGACCCTGCTGAACGAAAATATGGACGTTGGCCTGGCGACCGTCTACCGGGTGCTGACCCAGTTCGAGCAGGCCGGCCTGTTGAACCGCAATCACTTTGAAACCGGCAAGGCGATCTACGAGCTGAACGCCGGATCGCACCACGACCACCTCGTCTGCCTCGATTGCGGCCACGTGGAAGAGTTCTACGACGACGAAATCGAAAGCCGCCAGCAAAAGATCGCCAGCGAACGCGGCTTCAAGATCGCCGAGCACGCGCTGGCCATCTACGGCCACTGCCAGAAGACCGACTGCCCGCACCGGCACTAAACCAGGCGCAAACCGGTAGGGTGGGCATTTGAGGCCGGGGGCCTCAAATGAAACGTGCCCACGCGTAACATATGCGGTACGCGAACGTCACGCGTGGGCGGAGGCCGCCCACCCTACGCCCTCATGTGTGGCTCAGCGCACTCGACAGCAGCTTGGCCGTGATGTCGACGATCGGGATCACGCGCTCGTACGCCATGCGCGTGGGGCCGATGACGCCGAGGGTGCCGACGATCTTGCCGTTCACTTCGTACGACGCCGTGACGACGCTCATCTCGTCCATCGGCACGAGCTTCGATTCGCCGCCGATGAAGATCTGCACGCCGCCGGCCCGGCTCGATACGTCGAGCAATTGCATCAGGCCGGTTTTCTGCTCGAACATCTCGAACATCTGGCGCAGCGAGGTCATGTTGGAAGACAGGTCGGCCACGGACAGCAGGTTGCGCTCGCCCGCGATCACCATGTCGTCCGTCTCGGCCAGCGCTTCGCTGCCCGCCTCCACCGCGGCCTGCATCAGGCGTCCCATGTCGTCGCGCAGCTGGCGCAGTTCGCCCGTCAGGCGGCCGCGCACCTCGTCGAACGACAGGCCGGCGAAATGCTGGTTCAGGTAATTGGCCGATTGAATCAGCTCGGTCGGCGTGTAGTCGACGTCGGTCAGCAGCAGGCGGTTCTGCACATCGCCGCGCGGGTCGACGATGACGAGCAGGATGCGCTTTTCCGACAGGCGCAGGAATTCGATCTGCTGGAACGCCGATTCGCGCCGCGGACTCTGCACGACGCCGGCGAACTGCGACAGCGACGACAGCATCTGGGCCGCGTTGGCGATCATCTTCTGCGGCTGGTGCGCGGGCAGGCGCATGCCGGCCTCGACGGCGTTCTCGTCGATCTGCTGCACGGTCAACAGCGTGTCGACGAACAGGCGGTAGCCGCGCGGCGTGGGAATGCGGCCGGCCGACGTGTGCGGACTGGCGACATAACCCATTTCCTCGAGGTCGGCCATGATGTTGCGGATCGTGGCGGGCGAGAGGTCGAGGCCGGAAATCTTCGACAGCGCGCGCGAACCGACCGGCTGGCCGTCGGCGATGTAGCGCTCGACCAGGGCTTTCAACAGGGTTTGTGCACGGTTATCGAGTTGCATGGCCTTGGAACGGAACGGACTGTCCGGTTGTTGTCATTTCTTTCATTATGCACGTTCGATCGACGGTGTGCTTCATCCGTGTTCGCGCTTGAGCCAGTCGAGCAGTTCGTCGAAGTCGCGCACGATCGCATCCGGCACCACTTCGTGTTCCAGGTGCCGGCTCGACCCCGTGCGGTTCATCCACACCGCGCGCAGGCCGGCGCGCTGGGCGCCCTGCACGTCGAGCAGCACGTCGTCGCCGACATACACCGCATCCTCCGGCGCCACGCCCAGTTCCGCGCACGCGGCCAGGAAGATCGACGCATCCGGCTTGGCCACGCCGAACTGCGACGCCGCCACCGACACCTTGAAATGGTGCGACAGGCCGATCGTCCGCAGGTCGGCATTGCCGTTCGAAATCGAGCCGATCAGCACGTGGTTCTTCAGGCGCAGCAGGCCCGGCAGCACATCGTCGTACGGGACCACGGCATTGCGCGCGGCGAAAAACTGCGCCATCGCATGCTCGACCTTGGCGGCATCCTCGCCCGCTTCCTGGAATGCATCCACGAGGCCGGCATGGCGCAGCTTGCCGAGGTCGAGGTGGAATTCGGGCTTGCGCGCCAGCAGTTCCAGGCGCGCCTGGCGCAGGGTGTCGATGGTAAAGCGCTCGGCCACGCGCGGCGCGTGCTCGCGCAACCAGGCGAACAACGTCTCTTCGGCCTGCAGGATCACGGGGGCGATGGGCCACAGCGTGTCGTCGAGGTCGAACAGGATGGCCTTGGGCCAGGCACGGCGCGTGTTCATGTGGGATTGCGGCTCCGGAAACGAAGCTTGGACAGTGGAAAGGAGCCAGTCAAGCATAACGAGGGCGGCGCCGAAAAGCAATGCCGCGCCGGACACGGGCTCATGGTTACACCGTGATACAAAGGCAAATGAGGCCGTTGCTTGGCAAATGCACTAAAATGATGGGTATTTTTCTATTCGGCCGTACCGGCGCCGCCTTCGCGCGCCACTCATTCCATTGTGGAGATTTTATGAAGAGCTCGATCCTGCGTGCCGGCGTTGTAGCGCTGGCATGCGCGCTGGGCCTGTCCGCCTGCGGCGGCGGGAGCGGCGACCTGTACCTGACCGGCACGGTTGGCAACGTCACCAAGGACGGTCTGGTGCTGACCAATAACGGCGAAGACCTTGCCGTGACGGCGCCCTATACGTCGTTCCAGTTCAATAACCGGATTTCGACGGACGACCAGTTCAACATCACGGTCAAGGCCGTTCCGTCGAACGTTGCCAAGATCGACGATTGCACAGTGAACAACGGCAAGGCGCGCGCCAACTACTACACGATCGCCCAGATCAGCGTTACGTGCAAAATCATTCAGCATCCGCTGACGGCGTCGATCAAGAACCTGACGGGCAGCGGTCTCGTGATCGTCAACGGCGACGATCGCCATGACGTCCCGGCGGGCACCACCTCGGTGCCGTTCGCGACGGTGTACGAGGACGGCGCCTACGGCGTCACCGTCCTGCAGCAGCCGGCCGGCCAGACCTGCACGGTCAGCGGCGGCAGCAGCGGCAACGGCGCGGGCATCATGGGCTCGGCCGCCGAGGGTACGACCGTCACCGTCACCTGCTCTTAATCCTGGAGAGACCTACATGAAGTTTTCTTTCGCGCGTCCGGCCCTCGCCCTCGCGATCATGGCGACGCTGGCCTCCTGCGGCGGCGGCGGCAAGGCCACGTTCCCGATCAACGTCACGGTCAGCAATGTGCGATACCCGGGCCTCGTCCTGAGCACGAACGGCCAGGACTTGACCGTCAACCCGCCGTCCGCCACCAGTGCGACGGACGCCATTGTCCCGGATGTCGTCCTCACCTTCCCGAACACGATCGAGTACGGCCAGGAGTATGAAGTGGTCCCGAAAGGCGCCACCGTCGTCAGCCATGCCGCCACGGGCGGCGCCCTGCCGAAACACCAGCAGTGCTCGCCGAACCTGTTCCCGGCATACGGCACGGCCGGCCAGCTGGCCAAGATCGATATCCGCTATGTGTGTGCCATCAACACATATTCGCTCACCGGCATCGTCAAGGGCCTGACCGGCACCGGCCTCGTCCTCGCCAACGGCAGTACGACGGGCACCATCGGCGTCCCCCCCGCCCTCGATGCCAACAACGTCCCGACCGGCGCGGACGTGACCCTCACGATGAACCCGGTGCCATACGGCTCGACCTACGGCGTGACCGTCCTGACCCAGCCAACCAGCCCGGCCCAGACCTGCACCGTCGCCGGCGGCACCAACGGCACGGGCGGCGGCACGATGGACGATGCGGCGGAAACGGCAACGGTCCCTGGCGTAAACAACCTGGTCGTAACCTGCGTGACCAACAAATAAGCGACGCGCCACGGCGCGGAGGAGATATATAAGTTTCGCATATCTAACATCCAAAACAGAAATTGGACTGATATGCTGTAGTGCAGCATAATTGCACCTGTCTCCTCCAACTCTCCTCAGAAAGAATTGGATTTAAGCCCGCCTCAACAGCGGGCTTTTTTTTGCCCGCGATCGGCGAAGGGGCGCCATGGGACCGGCGGCGGCATGCCGTCGATGTCCTCATCGGGTGCGTGGTCTGGTGCGGTGTGCGGCCTGTGCGGCCTGCTTCGGACGGCGCCGTCGCGCTGCGTGGCAGCCGGGCCGTTCTGTCTTCATTCTCTGCCGGGCGGCAGCCGGTTCGATCTCTTGCTCAGTCTTTTGCGCTGCTGCGCGCGCCGCATCAGGCGCGCGATTTCTCGACGGTAGCGAGGCGTTTCGCCGTCACCTTGACGACGGCCATCTGCTGGCCTTCGATCGTCACCTGCGCGTCGTAGCGCTGATGCCGGGTG
>NZ_LMCY01000007.1:70483-70654 GCF_001425685.1 Massilia sp. Root335
GAAGATGGCTTCCATGTTTTTCTGGATGTTCATGACTGTTCTCCTTCGGTCCGGTTCAAGGTTCAGATGGCGGCTTTGTCGGTGGTCGACAGGCGCTTTGCGGTCACTTTGACGACGGCCATCTGCTGGCCTTCGATCGTCACCTGCGCGTCGTAGCGCTGATGCCGGGTG
>NZ_LMCY01000007.1:70681-83811 GCF_001425685.1 Massilia sp. Root335
AAAGATGGCTTCCATGTTTTTGAGGACGTTCATTTTGCTTCTCCTGAGTGTTCGTTCGGTTCGTCGGGAGCCGTGATCGGCTTGGTATGGTGTCACTGTAGGCGCGCGCGCCCTTCCCTTCCAGCGGACTGCGACGAACTGCAAAAAACGCAGGATAAAGCGGCGAAAAACCGGATTGTGCGTTGCGGCACAGCAGCCGGCGCATGAGCATGCTCAACAGCCGGGCCGGATTCGCTGGCGATACTCGTCGAGGGCACAAGCGGAGGCAAACATGGGACGGCGGAACATCCTGGAAGTGGAGTCGGACGGGGCAACGGCCCTCCTGGCGGCGCGGCCGGCCGGCACGGTGCCGGGCTGGAATGCGCTGGCGCTACGGTGCGGCGGCACGGCGCAGACGCTGCATACGCTCGCGCTCGTGCATACCTGCATGTACAACGCCTGGGCCGCCTACGACGGCGACGCGCGCCAGACGACGCTCGGCGTCGCCGTGCGCCTGCCCCGCGCCGAGCGCGATGCCGCCAGCAAGACGGCCGCGATGAGCCATGCTGCCCGTCACGTGCTCGTCGACCTGTTCCCGGAACGGCAGCCGGACGTCGATGCCCACATGGCGGGCCTGGGGCTCGCGCCGGCCGCCGCGGCCGGACAATTCAGCCCGGCGGGCATCGGCCGCGCGCAGGCGGCGGCCATGCTCGACGCCTGCCGCCGGGAGCAACCGTTCGCGCTGATGCCGGCCGAGGTCAACCTGCCGGTCACCGCGGGGCGGCACGCGGTCGCCGAACACTGGCTCCGGCTGGCCCGGCACCTGTCCTTGCGGGACGGGCACGACGACGACCGCGATGTCCTGCTGTTCTTCGTGCTCGCCAACGCGCTGGCCGACGCCGCCAGCGCGGCCGTGGATGAGAGATCGGTCGACGCCGCCTGTGCCGGCGCCGCGGCCGAAGCGCTGCGCCGCTTCACGGGCAGCGACCGGCCGGACGCGGCCGCGCTCACGGCGGCGGCGGGTCAGGAAGCGGGAAGGAAGATCGGCGCGCGCGTGTTCGACAAGGCGCGCCGTTACCGGCAGGGGAAGTTATGACGCCGGTTTGAGGATGTTCGCCAGCGCCACGTACTGCTCGAGCGCCACGGTTTCCGGACGCGTGCCCGGATCGATGCCGGCATCGACGAGCTGCTGTTCGGTGAACATGCCCGCCACGCAGTTGCGGATCACCTTGCGGCGCTGCGAGAACGCTTTCTGCACGACGGCTTCGAGCGTGGCCGCGTCGGCCGGCAGCGGGCGCTTCGTCGGCACCATGCGCACGATCGCAGACTCGACCTGCGGCGGCGGATCGAACGCCGTCGGCGGCACGATGAACAGCAGCGCCATGTCGTAGCGCCACTGCAGCATCACGGACAGGCGGCCGTAGGCCTTCGTGCCCGGCTCCGCCACCATGCGCTCCACGACTTCCTTCTGCAGCATGAAGTGCTGGTCCTCGATGAGGTGGGCGTAGTCGGCCAGGTGGAACAGCAGCGGACTGGAGATGTTGTACGGCAGGTTGCCCACCACGCGCAGCTTCTTCCCCTCCGGGACGGGGATGCCGCCGAAATCGAATTTCAGGGCGTCGCCCGCGTGGATGGTCAGGCGCTCGCGCGGGTACGCTTTTTCCAGCCGCGCGACGAGGTCGCGGTCCAGCTCCACCACGTGCATGTGGTCGAGCTCCTTGAGCAGCAGCGCCGTCATCGCGGCCAGGCCCGGGCCGATTTCGACCATGGTGTCGCCCCGGTGCGGGGCTATGCCTTCGATGATGTTGTGGAGGACGTTGTCGTCGGTCAGGAAGTTCTGGCCGAAACGCTTGCGGGCTACGTGTTTCATTATTGTTATGCGGGTGGGTTCTGTTGCGCGCGGACCATCGACAGGGCGACGCGGATCGCCTCTTCCATGCTGCCGCAATCGGCCTGGCCCAGGCCTTGCGCGGCCAGGTCGAGCGCCGTGCCGTGGTCGACGGACGTGCGGATCAAGGGCAGGCCGAGCGTGATGTTGACGCCGCGGCCGAAGGTCGCGTGCTTGAGCACGGGCAGGCCCTGGTCGTGGTACATGGCCAGCACGGCGTCGGCGTCCTGCAGGTATTTGGGCTGGAACAGGGTGTCGGCCGGATACGGGCCGCGCGCGTCGATGCCGCGCGTGCGGGCGTCTTCCAGCACGGGCGTGATGACGTCGATCTCTTCGCGGCCGAGATAGCCGTTCTCGCCCGCGTGCGGGTTCAGCCCCGTCACGAGGATGCGGGGCGACGCGATGCCGAATTTTTTCACCAGATCCGCGTGCAGGATGTCGAGCACCCGCGTGAGGCTGTCACGCGTGATGGCGCTCGATACATCCTTGAGCGGCAGATGGGTCGTGGCCAGCGCCACGCGCAGGTACGGCTGATCCGCCCCCGCAGGTGAGGCCAATGCGCCCGCGAGCATCATGACGACCTTGGGCGTGCCGGTCTTCTCGGCCAGGTATTCCGTGTGGCCGGAAAACGCGACGCCGGCGTCGTTGATGGTGCTCTTTTGCAGCGGCGCCGTGACGATGGCGTCCCACCAGCCGGCCTGCGTGCCTTCGATCGCGAGATCGAGCGTCGCCAGCACGGCGCGGCCGTTGGCGGCGTCCAGCCGGCCCGGCACGACGTGGGCGTCGAGCGGCACGTCGACGACGGGGATCGTGTCCGGACCGAAGTGCGGCAGGCCGCTGTGGCGCAGCGCCAGCGTGGAGATCGCGGACAGGCGGATGCTCGGGTCGATCAGGCTGGCCGTCAGCGACAGAAAGGCGGCATCGCCCACGAGCACGCAGCGGGCCTCGCCGCGCAGCGCCCAGGCCGCGCGGATCGAGATCTCCGGACCGATGCCGGCCGGCTCGCCGACCGTGACGGCCAGCGAAGGGCGTGTGCCTGCCTGGGACATCTTATTTGTCCTCGCGGAACTCGACGTAGGCGCGGTCGCGGACCTGGCGGCTCCAGTCTTCCAGGGCTTCCTGGCGCTTGCGGTCGGTGAGGACCTGGCGTGCGGCCGAGCGTTCCTTTTCCTTCGACACGTCCTGCGTCTTGCGCTCGACGACCTCGATCAGGTGCAGGCCGAACGGCGTCTTGATGACGTCCGAGACCTGGCCCGGCTTGAGGGCGTTCATCGGGTTCTCGAATTCCGGCAGCGCGTCGCCCGGATACAGCCAGCCCAGGTCGCCGCCCTTCGAGGCCGAGCCGTCGTTCGAGTACTGGCGCGCCATGTCTTCGAACGTGGCCTGCTTGCTGTCGATCTTCTGCTTGATTTCCAGGAGCTTCTTGCGGGCTTCCTCTTCGGTCTGCGTCGGCGTGATCTTGAGCAGGATGTGGCGCGCGTGGGTCTGCTGCACGACGGCCTGGTCGGGCTTCTGCGCTTCCGCCAGCTTGCGCACGCCCGCGAGCTTGAGGACGTGGAAGCCGACGTTGGTGCGGATCACCGGCGTGACCTGGCCCGGCTTCAGTTTATGCAGTTCGCTCGCGAAGATCGGGGGCAGGCGGTCCGGATCGCGCCAGCCGACCGAGCCGCCTTTCAGCGCGTCCGGCGAATCGGAATACGTGGCGGCCATCTTGGCGAAGTCGGCGCCGGTGCGCAGCTGGCGCTCGACTTCGTCGGCCCTGGCCTTGCGGGCGGCGATCTGTTCGGGCGACGCGTTTTCCGGGATGCGCACGAGGATCTGGGCGATGTCCATCTCGACGCGGTCGGCGGCGGCGGCCTTCTCGGCCGCCATGTACGTGTCGATCTCGGCGTCGGTGACCTGGATCTTGCTGTCGACTTCGTGCTCGATCAGGCGCTGCATCATGATCTCGTTGCGGATCTGCTCGCGGAACTGGGAGAACGTCAGGCCGTCCTTTTCCATCGCGTTGCGCATGTCCTGCACGGTCATCTTCTGGTTCTCGGCGATGCGGCCGATGGCGCGGTCGAGCGTCGTGTCGTCGACGCGCACGCCCATTTCCTTGGCCAGCTGGAGCTGGGCGCGTTCGGTGATCATGGCCTCGACGACCTGGCGGCGCAGGTCTTCCTCGGCCGGCATCTGGGCACCTTGCGCCTTGAGGCGCTGGGTGATCTCGGCCACGCGCTGGTCGACTTCGCGCCTGGTGATGACCTCGTCGTTGACGATCACGTACACGGAATCGATCACGTGGGCATTGCTGGACGCCGGCGGCAGGAAGCCGGTGCCGGGTTTAGCGGCCGGCTTGGCGGCGGCGGGCTTGGCCGCGGCCGGAGCGCCGGCCGGTGCCGCCTGGGCCAGGACATCGCCGGTGGCGAAGGCGCACAGCAGCACCGCCGCCAGTTTGATCTGGTGCGGACGGAGCGGGGACGGGCGGGTTGTACGCATATTCAGGAAAGCACTCATTTCAGGTATCTAGTTGTCCATGGCCCGGTCAGGGGCGGCCGACGTTGGTGTTCAGCCGGGTGTAGCCGGGAATGCTCTTGTTGAAAGTCTCCAGCGGGTTGCCGAACCCCAGGCGCGACAGGCCGTTGAGCTCCAGCTGGAAGAAGATCGGCGTCGAGGTGGTCTGCGCGGCGGTCACGAAACGCTGCGCGCCCATGCGGAACACCCAGCAATCCGCCTTGTACTCGAGCCCCACGAGGCTCTCGAGCAGTTTGCGGTCGCGCACCGAGTAGCTGACCCGGGTCACACCATACCAGCGCTGCGACAGCGGCCACTGGCCCGAGACGTCGGCGTTGCGGAAGCCGTTGGCGATGCCGAAGGTGTCGCGTTGAAAACGGTACTCGACGTTCAACACCTTCATCGGGGCCGGCTGCCACTGCACCCCGACATTCGAGCTGTACAGGCTGCGTGCCTGTGCATCGTATTGTACGCCGCTGTCGAAGGTCCACGACTCCGAAATGCGGCCCGACGCCGCCAGCAGCGCGTCCGAGCGGGTCTGGTTGCTTTGCTCGCTCGAGTTCAGGCGCACGCGCGGGTCGGTGAAATAATAGCGGCTGCCGACCGCGAGGCGCAGGCGCTCGGCGCCGTTGGCCTCGATGAAGCGCGACACGATCGCCGCCGTCAGCTGGTTCGCATCCGACACCTTGTCGGCGCCGACGAAGCGGTTTTCCGTGAACAGCTGGGCGTAATTGAAACCGGCGACGCCCGTATCGAAGTTGGGGATGTCGTCCTGGTTTTTATAGGGGGTGCGCACGTAGAACAGGCGCGGCTCCAGCGTCTGCGTGCCGCCCGACCCGAACAGCGACGACTTGCGCTCGAACACGAGGCCGGAATCCAGCGAGACCGTGGGCAGCACGCGCGAGATCTTGTCGTCGCTGTTGACGTTGTGCGTCAGGTCGTACTGCGTGGCGTGCAGCATCAGCTTGGGCGTGACGAACCAGCCCGGATGCACCCACGGATAACTCACCTGCGCGACCATGTTGGCGCGGTTGCCCTGCACCTGGTTGTCGTCCGGATGCGAAAAGCGCGTGGCTTCCGCATCGACCGCCCAGTCGAAGCCGCCCAGCACGTCGTAGCGGCCGGCGTGGAAGTTCAGCGTCGGCAGGCGGTTGTACGGCGTCGCCACGGTCAGCGCGGGATTCAGCACGGCGCCCGGGTCCTGCAGCACCTGGTAGCTCTGCACGCGCGCCGTCAGGTTCCAGTACTGGCCGTAATAGTCCGTGCGCAGCTCGCGCAGCAGCTGGCGCTCGGCGCTGGCGGCGACGGTGCGCGAGAAGTCCGACGGGTATTCGTTGTCCGAAGCCGCGTGCGCGTTCCAGCCGAACGTCCAGTTGGGCGCCAGGAACTGGTTGTGCAGCGTGTCGACCCACCAGCGGTTGCGGTGCGCCAGGCGGTCGTTGGCGAGGTATTCCAGGTGTGTCTCGCCGCTGTACGGCCCGCGGTCCGTCTCGCCCAGGTAGCGGCCCGTCGCGCCCAGCTGCAGGCCGCGCGCGAAGATATAGCGCGGGAACAGCGTCAGGTCGCGGTTGGGCGCGATGTTGAAGTAATACGGCACCATCAGCTCGGCCGAGCCCTTGGAACCGAAGCCGATCGTGGGCGGCAGCCAGCCGGACCGGCGCGCACCGGACAGCGAGAACGACAGCGCCGGAATGCCGAGGATGGGCACGTCCTTGAAATAGATGATCGTCTTGCCGGCCGTGCCGACGTCGCGGCCCTGGTCCAGGCGCAGCGTGCTCGATTTCAGATACCAGTCGGGATCGGGGCCTTCGCACGTGCTGTACGTGCCGTCGACGACGACGGCCTGGTCCTCGCCGAGGAAGTTGATGCGCTGGGCCTTGCCCTGCGCATTGTTCATGCCCAGGCGATAGGACGGATGCAACACCCAGCCCTTGCCCGTTTCCAGGTTCAGCTGCAGGGCGTCGCCCTTGTAGCGGTCGCCGAAGCGCCACATCGTGATATCGCCTTCGGCCGTGACCTCGTCCTCGACGCGCCGGTAGCACGCCGTGTCCGCGGTGATGCCGGTGGCGCCGCGCGTGATCTCGACGTTGCGTACCATGTTCAGGATGCGGTCCGGGCGGCCGGAAAATTCCTCGGCGCGCATCGTGATCGGGAGATCCTGCTCGTCCGGATGGGCCGGCGCGGGCACGGGCGCAGCCGCAGGCGCCGCCGTCTGTGCATACAGCGGCCCCGCGGCCATGGCCACGAGAGCGGACAATGCTGCGGTTCGCCGCGGCGGGAATGGTAGGGCCGTCGTCCAGCTCATGAAAGATCGCGTTGCACCATAAGGGCGATTGTTTGGATTGAATCCCTTATTATATGGGAATTCGTGCGGCACGGTCGCGTTATGCGGCTCGGTGGTAATAATCCGGAAACTCGACGGAAAACCATAACCCATTGATTTTCAAAGGGAAATGAATATTACCGATAGATACAATTTTAACAATAAGAAGTTTCTCTACCCGACGGTCAGGTCAGTGTTTGCGATAGCTCGACCTGTTCAATTCTCCAATCCCCTACATTGACTCGTACATGCAATATGCATGAATCACTGAGCGGAGGGAATCATGGGAATCCGATGGACGGGCACGGCTGCACTGGCCGCACGGGCGCTGGTGTTGACGGGAACGATATGGAGCTGCGGAGCCAGCGCGGACAGCGCGCCGCTGCCCCTCTCCGCACAGGCGCGCGGGGACGTGTACGGCATCATCAATCTGGCGCCGCCGCCGATATTCCGGGCATTCATCAATGCGCGCAGCCAGGCGGTGTTCGAATACACCGGACTCGACAACACGCTGCACATCGGCTTTTTCGATGGCCAGCGGGTCATCGACGTCAGCCCGGCCGGCGCCCTGGTCAGCACCCTGGGCGCCCTCAACGACCACGGCGTGGTCGCCGCGCAGACACGGCCGACCATTCCCGACACCTTCCAGCCATTCCGCTGGACGGCCGCGCACGGCCTGACGTTCCTGCCCGATCCGGATCCTGGCGCGGACACGTTCGTCACCGACATCAACAACCGCGGCCAGATCGTCGGCTCGTCCCAGGTCGTGGACCGTGCCGTGCGCTGGGATGCCGCCAACCGCCTGGTGCCGCTGCTGCTGCCGGCCGGCTTCACGCAGTCGTTCGCGGGCGACATCAACGAGTTCAATATCACGGCGGGCGCGGCCACGGCGGCGGACGGCAACAGCCATGCGGTGTTGTGGAACGCGGCCGGGAACCTGATCGACCTGGGCACGTTCGGCGCCATGTCGGCCGTCGCCGGTCCGATCAACAACCGCAACGAGGTGGCGGGCGCCACCATGAACCTGGACTCGGCCGGCAACCAGAACTTCCGCGCATTCCTGTGGAACCGCCGCGACGGCGTCGCCTTCGTCACCCCGCCCGGGCCCAACACCTTCATCTCGGCGCTCAACGAGCGGAGCGAGGCCGTGGGGCGCCTGCTCCCGCCGGATTTCTCCGGCAATCGCGCATTCTATTTTTCGCGCACGCGCGGCTTCGTCGACCTGCACCGGGCGCCGTTCGTCGAATCGAGCGCGGGCGATATCAATGACCGGGGCACGATCGTCGGCTCGATGATCCGCGCCAATGCCGACGGCAGCCAGACCGAGCTGGCCTTCCGCTGGACCAACTTCGTCGCGGTGGATCTGAACACCCGTCTGCTCAATCCTCCCGCCGGCCTCGTGCTGACCCAGGCCCTGGGCATTTCGGCGACCGGCGACATCGTGGCCAATTCCAACGCCGGGTTGGTGCTGCTGCGCCTGGGCGGGGCGTGCACGGATGCACCGGTGCTGGGCCCGCTGACCCTGAGCGAGCCGGTTCGTCCAGACGTGGCGGCCACGCTCACGCTGTCGTTCAGCGACCGCAATGTGCGCGATACCCATACGGCGACGGTGGACTGGGGCGACGGCAGCGGCCCCCAGGCGGCAGCCGTGCAGGAGAACGACGGCCAGGGCCAGGTCGGCGCCACGCACACGTATGCGGGTTCGGGCGAATTCACGATCGTGGCGAGCGTCACCGATACCACCGGCAAGACGACGACGACATTCCGCCACGTGACCGTGGAGCTCCCCCCGCCCCCGTCGATCGCTGCCGGCGCCAACACGTCTTCCCCCGCCGCGGCGGCCGGAAGCGCCGCCCCGCGGCGGCGCGCGCTGTTCGGCTCCAAGGTCCCGCCCGCCCTGCAGACTTGGGTGAACAAGGTCCTGAAGAAATAGACAACGGATGCACAGACCGCCCGGCTGGAGCAGCCCGGGCGGTCCGATGCCCTGTGAAATCGCGTATGATTACACCCGAACTGCCCTGCCACGCCTGGGCACACTTTACAACCTATCGCCAACCCGTTTCACCGGGACGCTTCATGTCTTCTTCGTCTCAACACGTTCCCTCCAATGTTCCCACCGGCGCCGACAAGGACGCCCGCCTGGCCCGGCTGACCGAATGGTTGAGCTCGCTGGACCTGGTCGACGCCGGCAGCCTGCGCCCGGCCTCGTCCGATGCGAGTTTCCGCCGCTACTTCCGGCTCGATGTTGTGCCGGCGCTACGCGACAAGCTGGGCAATACCGTCGTCGCCATGGACGCCCCGCCGGAGCGTGAAAACGTCCCGGCCTTCATCCACGTCGACGGCCTGCTGCGCGACGCCGGCGTCACCGTGCCCGCCATCGTGGCCCGCGACGTGGAGGCCGGCTTCCTGCTGCTGTCCGACCTCGGCACGACGATGTACCTGCAGCGCCTGTCCGTCGACAACGCCCCGTTCATGTACTCGGACGCCATCGACGCCCTGATCAAGTTCCAGCTCGCCAGCGAGGCCGGCGTGCTGCCGGAATTCGACCGCGCCTTCGTGCTGCGCGAGCTGAACCTGTTCCCCGAATGGTTCATCGGGCGCCACCTGGGCGTCACGATGAACGACATCCAGCGCGCCCAGCTGGACAAGGTGTTCGAGGCGATCACGGCCAACGTGCTGGCGCAACAGCAGGTCTACATGCACCGCGATTTCCATTCGCGCAACCTGATGTTCCTCGACCAGGGCAACCCGGGCGTGCTGGACTTCCAGGACGCCGTCTACGGCCCCGTCACCTACGACCTGGCCTCGCTGCTGCGCGACGCCTACATCCAGTGGGACGAGGAATTCGTGCTGGACTGGGTCGTGCGTTACTGGCAAAGCGCGAAGCAGGTCGGCCTGCCCGTCAACCCGGACATCGACGCCTTCTACCGCGACTTCGAATACATGGCCCTGCAGCGCCATCTGAAAATCCTCGGCATCTTCTGCCGCCTGAACTACCGCGACGGCAAATCCACGTACATGGGGGACCTGCCCACGGTGATGGACTACGTGCGCAAGACCGCCAACCGCTACACCGAACTCAAGCCGCTCGTGCGCCTGCTCGACGCGTTCGACGACAAGGCGCCGCAAGTCGGCTACACATTCTGAAGACCAGCCGATGAAAGCCATGATCTTCGCCGCAGGCCGCGGCGAGCGGATGCGTCCGCTGACGGACACCTGCCCCAAGCCCCTGCTCAAGGTGCGCGGCCGTCCCCTCATCACCTGGCACGTGCTGAACCTCGTGCGCGCCGGCATCAAGGACATCGTCATCAACCACTCGCACCTCGGCCACATGATCGAGGAAGCGCTGGGCGACGGCAGCCGCTACGGCGCGCGCATCGTCTACTCGCACGAACCGGCGCCGCTGGAAACGGCCGGCGGCATCGCCAACGCCCTGCACCTGCTGGGCGACGAACCGTTCCTGGCGCTGTCCGGCGACATCTACGCGCCCTACTTCGACTTCGAACAGGTCCTCGATGCGCTCAAGGACGTGGACGCCGTGGGCCAGCCGATCCCGCATGACAAGCGCGACATCGCCTGGCTGTACCTCACGCCGAACCCGTGGCACAACCCGGACGGCGACTTCGGCATGACGATGTACACGCTCTCCAACGATGGCGATCCGAAATGGAATTTCTCGAACATCGGCGTCTATCGTCCCGAGATGTTCGACCGGATCAAGGCCGGAGAAGTTTCGCGGCTCGGCCCCCTGATGCGCAAGTTCATTGACCTGGGTCGTATCGGCGGCGAGATCTACACGGGCCCCTGGGTCAATGTGGGCACCGTGCGCCAGCTGGAAGAACTCAACGCGCCGCCGGGCTCCGTGCGGACGGGCGCCTGATGGACTACGCGGCACGACGCGCGCGCCTGGCCGCGCAGATGCAGCCGGGCGCCGTCGCCGTGCTGCACACCGCCCCGGAGCTTCTCCGCAACGGCGACAGCGACTACCCCTACCGCCACGACAGCGCCTTTTACTACCTGACCGGCTTCACGGAACCGGAAGCCGTGCTGGTCCTCGTCGCCGCACAAGGCGACAAGCCCGCCCGTTCGATCCTGTTCTGCCGCGAGAAGAACGTCGAGCGCGAGATCTGGGACGGCTACCGCCACGGCCCGGAAGCGGCGCGCACGACGTTCGGCGTCGACGACGCGTACCCGATCGGCGAACTGGATACGCACATGGCGCGCATTCTCGCGAACGCGCCCGCGCTGTACTACGCGCTGGCGTCGAACGCCGCGCTCGACGCGCAGGTGACGCTCTGGATCAAGGCCGTGCGCGCGCAGGCCCGCACCGGCACGACGGCCCCCGACACCTTCGTCAACCTGCTGCCGCTGCTCGACGAGATGCGGCTCGTGAAGGACGCCGACGAACAGGCGCTGATGCTGCGCGCCGGCGAGATCTCGGGCCGCGCGCACGAGCGCGCGATGCGCGCGGCGCGCCCCGGCATGTTCGAATACGAGCTGGAAGCGGAGCTGCTGTACGCCTTCCGCAAGAGCGGCGCCCAGTTCCCGGCCTACACGCCCATCGTGGCCTCGGGCCCGAACGCCTGCATCCTGCACTACAACGTCAACGACCGGCCCATGCAGATTGGGGACCTCGTGCTGATCGACGCCGGCTGCGAGCTGGATGGCTACGCGTCCGACATCACCCGCACCTTCCCCGTCAACGGCCGCTTCACGGACGCCCAGCGCGCCCTGTACGAACTGGTGCTGGCCGCGCAGGACGCCGCCTTTGCCGCCATCGCGCCGGGCCGGCCGTACAGCGCCTTCCACGAAGCGGCGCTGCGCGTGCTCGTGCAGGGCATGCTCGACCTGGGCCTCATCGACAGGTCGGCACACGCGAGCGTCGACGACGCCATCGCCGCCAAGGCGCACGTGCCGTTCTACATGCACGGCACGGGCCACTGGCTCGGCATGGACGTGCACGACGTCGGCGCCTATCGCGACGTCACGCAGGCCGAGAAGCCGTCGCGCCAGCTCGCCGAGGGCATGGTCGTGACGGTGGAACCGGGCATCTACGTGCGCCCGGCCGAGGGCGTGCCGGAACGCTTCTGGCACATCGGCATCCGCATCGAGGACGACGTCGTCGTGACGAAGGACGGTTATCGCCTGCTGACGGCGACCGCGCCGAAGACCGTGGCCGAGATCGAAGCGATCGTGGGGACGGCGCATGGCTGACGAGATTCTATCCGCCGACGTCGCCATCTGCGGCGCCGGCCCCGTCGGCCTCGCGCTGGCCGCGCTGATGGCGCGCCGCGGCGTCGCGCCGGGGCGCATCGCCCTCGTGGATGCGAAAGCGCTGGGCCAGGCGATCTCGGACCCGCGCTCGATCGCGCTGTCGTGGGGCAGCCGCATGCTGCTGGAGGATGTCGGCGCATGGCCGTTGCCGTGCACGCCGATCCACCAGATCCACGTCTCGCGCCGCGGCCACCTGGGCCGCAGCATGATGGACCGCGCCGAACACCGGCTCGACGCGCTGGGCTACGTTGCCCGCTACGGCGACGTCGTCGATGCGTTGTCGCGCGCCTGCGAGCGCGCGGGCGTGCAGGTGCTGCGCCCGGTGCGCGTGGCGGCGCTGGATGAAGACCGCGACGGCGTCGTGCTGACGCTGGACGACGGCCGCACGCTGCATGCGCAGGTGGCCGTGCAGGCCGAAGGCGGCGTGTTCGGCGAACAGGCGGACAAGACGCAGCGGCGCGACTACGCGCAGACGGCCGTCATCGCGCGCGTCACGGCAAGCCAGCCGATCGCGCACCGCGCCTTCGAACGTTTTACGGACGAAGGTCCGCTCGCGCTGTTGCCGCAGGACGGCGCCGACGGCCATCAATATGCGCTGGTCTGGTGCGTGCGGCCGGAACGCGCGCAGCAGTTGCTCGACCTGGGCGAGCCCGAATTCCTGCACCGGCTGGGCGACGCGTTCGGCGAGCGTCTCGGCACGTTCGTGCGCGCGGCGGCACGGGCGGCGTTTCCGCTCGGGCTGAATGCGGACCCGCGCTTCACGGCACGCACGGTCGCCATCGGAAATGCGGCGCAGACCCTGCACCCGGTCGCGGGCCAGGGTTTGAATCTCGGGCTGCGCGATGCCGCCGTATTGGCACGCCTGCTGGCACGCGGGATCGATCACGACCACGGGATCGCGGATGCGCTGGCGCGCTTTGCCGAGGAACGTGCGCGCGACCGCGGCGCGATCATCCGCACGACGGATGCGATGGCGCGCGTGTTCGCGAATACGGGGCCGCTGCAGCCGGTGTTCGGGCTGGCGCTGGCGGCGCTGGACACCGTCAGGCCGGCGCGGATGCTGCTCGCGGAGTTGATGATGTTCGGGCGGCGTTGAACGCGTGGACGGCGAGCCGTCCACCCTGCCGATCATGTTGGGCCGCAAGTAGGGCGGGCTCTCCGAGCCCGCGC
>NZ_LMCY01000007.1:83817-134676 GCF_001425685.1 Massilia sp. Root335
ACCGAGACGCAAACATCGCGCGTGGGCACAGGGTGCCCACCCTACCGATCATGTTCGGCCGCAAGTAGGGCGGGCTCCCCGAGCCCGCGCGAACGCCGCCGAAACGCAAACATCGCGCGTGGGCACAGGGTGCCCACCCTACCGATCATGTTCGGCCGCAGGTTGGGCGGACGGGTTTCCCGTCCACGCGTGCAACCGGCGTACGATCATTCGACGGCCTTCACCATCGATTCGATCACCTTCTTCGCATCGCCGAACACCATCATCGTGTTCGGCTGATAAAAGAGATCGTTGTCCAGCCCCGCATACCCGGACGCCATCGACCGCTTGTTGACGATGATGCTCTTGGCTTTATAGGCCTCGAGGATCGGCATCCCCGCGATCGGCGATTTCGGGTCCTTGGCCGCCGGGTTCACGACGTCGTTCGCGCCCAGCACGAGCACGACGTCGGTCTGTCCGAATTCGCCGTTGATGTCTTCCATCTCTGCCACCTGGTCGTACGGCACCTCGGCTTCGGCCAGCAGCACGTTCATGTGGCCCGGCATGCGGCCCGCCACCGGGTGGATCGCGTAGCGCACCTGCACGCCGTGCGCGGTGAGCTTGTCGACCAGTTCCTTCACCGTGTGCTGGGCGCGCGCCACCGCGAGGCCGTAGCCCGGCACGATGATGACGGATTCCGCATTCTGCAGGATGAACGCCGCGTCTTCCGGCGAGCCCGATTTCACCGGGCGCTGTTCCTTCGCGCCGCCCGCGTCGGCCGCCGCGGCCTCGCCGCCGAAGCCGCCCAGGATCACGTTGAAGAACGAACGGTTCATCGCCTTGCACATGATGTACGAGAGGATCGCGCCGCTCGATCCGACCAGTGAGCCGGCGATGATCAGCATCGAGTTGTTCAGCGAGAAGCCGATGCCGGCCGCCGCCCAGCCCGAGTACGAGTTCAGCATCGACACCACGACGGGCATGTCCGCGCCGCCGATCGGGATGATGATCAGCACGCCCAGCACGAACGACAGCACGGCCATCACGATGTATGGGGTCCATGCGGGCGCCGCGCCATTCGAGAAGCAGAACACGAGGCCGAGGCCGACGATGGCGATGGCCACGAGCAGGTTGATCATGTGCTGGCCCGGATAGCGCACGGGCGCGCCCTGGAACAGGCGGAATTTATATTTGCCGGCCAGCTTGCCGAATGCGATCACGGAACCGGAAAACGTCACCGCGCCGACGAACGTGCCGATGAACAGTTCGAGGCGGTTGCCGAACGGGAGCCCTTCGCCGCGCGCGGCGATGTTGAAAGCCCACGGCTCGGACACGGCCGCGATGGCGATGCACACGGCCGCGAGGCCGATCAGCGAGTGCATCGCCGCGACCAGTTCCGGCATCTTGGTCATCTCGACCCGCCGCGCCGCGATCGCGCCGATGGTGCCGCCGACGACCACGCCGAGCAGCACGAGGCCAAAACCCATGCCGCCCGTCTGCATCTGCTCCTTGAGCTTGAACATCAGGGCGATGGTCGTGACGACGGCGATGCCCATGCCCGTCATGCCGAACGCGTTGCCCATGCGCGCGGACGCGGGCGACGACAAGCCCTTCAAGGCCTGGATGAAGCACACGGACGCCACCAGGTACAGCAGCGTCACGACGTTCATGCTGATCAGGTTCATGCGGCCTCCTTGGCAACGCCGACGGCATCCTTGGCGGCCGGCGCAGGTTTCGCCTTCGGCTCCTTTTTCTTGAACATCTCCAGCATGCGCTGCGTGACGAGGAAGCCGCCGAACACGTTCACGGCGGCCAGCGCCACGGCGATGGTCCCGGCGATTTGTCCGGTCAGGCCTTCCGTCAGGCCGGCCGCCAGCATGGCGCCGACGATGATGATGGCCGAGACGGCGTTGGTCACCGCCATCAGCGGCGTGTGCAGCGCGGGCGTGACGGTCCACACGACGTGGTAGCCGACGTAGATCGCCAGCACGAAGATGATCAGGTTGATGATGGTATGGCTGATTTCCATGACGGCCTCTCCCTTATTTACGTAACACGTCGCCGTCGATGGCGACCAGCGTCGCGCGCACGATCTCGTCCTCGCGGTCGATGACGAGCTTCCCGTCCTTGTCGATCACGAGTTTCAGAAAATCCAGCACGTTGCGCGCGTACAGGGCCGACGCGTCGGCCGCGACGAGCGCCGGCAGGTTCGGTTCGCCGATGATCGTCACGCCGTGCTTGATCACCGTCTTGCCGAGTTCCGTCAGCGGGCAGTTGCCGCCCTGCTCGATGGCCATGTCGACGATCACGGAGCCCGGTTTCATGGCGCGTACCGTCTCTTCCGCGATCAGCACGGGCGCCTTGCGGCCGGGGATCAGCGCCGTCGTGATGACGATGTCCGCGAGCTTCGCGCGCTCGTGCACGAGTTCCGCCTGGCGCCGCATCCAGTCGGCCGGCATCGGACGCGCGTAGCCGCCCGCGCCCTTGGCGATCTCGCGTTCCTCGTCCGTGAGGAAGGGCACGTCGATGAACTTGGCGCCCAGCGATTCCACCTGCTCCTTCACGGGCGGACGCACGTCGGACGCTTCGATGACGGCGCCCAGGCGCTTGGCGGTCGCGATGGCCTGCAGGCCGGCGACGCCGACGCCCATGATCAGCACGCGCGCCGCTTTCACGGTGCCGGCGGCCGTCATCAGCATCGGCATGAAGCGTTGATAGGCGTTCGCCGCCATGAGCACGGCCTTGTAGCCGGCGATGTTGGCCTGGGACGACAGCACGTCCATCGACTGGGCGCGCGTGATGCGCGGCGCGGCTTCCAGCGCGAACGCGGTCAGGCGCTGCTGCGCCAGCGCGGCCAGGTTGTCGGCGTCGAACGGGTTCAGCATGCCGACGAGGGCGGCGCCCGGTGTCATCTGCGCGCGCTCCCCGGCATCCGGGCTGCGCACCTTCAGGACGAGATCGGCCCCGAGGGCTTCCTGCGCGGTCCCGATGCGGGCGCCGGCGGCAACGTAGGCGTCATCGATCACGGAAGCATGGACGCCGGCGCCCGATTGCACGATCACTTCGTGCTGGGCAGCCAACTTCTTGACGGTTTCGGGGGTCGCTGCGACACGTGTCTCGCCCGGCCTCGATTCGGCCGGCACACCAATTCTCATAATGCCTCCGTATAATTGATAAACTGTCCACAATCTAGCATGTAATGCCCCCGATCAATACAGATGAGTGGTTTTTCGTCAACAGATCGGCAATTCTCGTGGCATAGCCCGCGAGAACCTAGACGAATCCACAAGATTTTTGTTTCATATCAATATTCAAACTTGTCCGGAACTGTTGCACCGCAGCGTGCGCCCGAGCAACGCACGTTCCATCAAGGTAGAATGTCGGCTCACTACAAGGACGCGCATGACCCATACCTTCAGACCGTCAGTCACCGTCGCCGCGATCATCGAGCGCGATGGCCGCTTTCTGCTGATCGAAGAGGAAACCAGCGACGGCATCCGCCTGAACCAGCCTGCCGGCCACCTCGACCCGTACGAATCGCTCGAACAGGCGGTGATCCGCGAGGCGATGGAAGAGACGGCGCACGAATTCATCCCGGAAGCCCTCGTCGGCATGTATCTGTCGCGCTACCACTCGAAATCGCGCGGGCATGACGTCACGTATCTGCGCTTCACGTTCTGCGGCAAGGCGGGCAGGCAGTTCGACCAGGCGCTCGACCACGGCATCTTGCGTACGCTGTGGCTGACGCGCGACGAACTGGCCGCGTGCAGCGAGCGCCACCGCAGCCCCATCGTGCTGAAGTGCGTGGACGATTACCTGGCGGGCAAGCGCACGCAGCTCGACCTGTTGTACACGGACCACTCGGTCTTCGAAAACGGACTCACCATCAAACCGGACGTAACCTGAAATGAGTAAAAAGAAAGTCGTGATCGGGATGTCGGGCGGCGTCGACTCCTCGGTCGCGGCCTGGATGCTGAAGGAACAGGGCTATGAAGTCGTCGGCCTGTTCATGAAGAACTGGGAAGACGACGACGATTCCGAATACTGTTCCACGCGCCAGGACTGGATCGACGCGGCCAGCGTGGCCGACGTCGTCGGCGTGGACATCGAGGCGGTCAACTTCGCCGCCGAATACAAGGACCGCGTGTTCGCGGAATTCCTGCGCGAATACCAGGCCGGCCGCACGCCGAATCCGGACGTGCTGTGCAACGCCGAGATCAAGTTCAAGGCCTTCCTCGACCACGCGATGAAGCTGGGCGCCGACCTGATCGCGACCGGCCATTACGCGCGCGTGCGCCACAACGGCACCACGAACAAATTCGAGCTGCTCAAGGCCTTCGATGCGACCAAGGACCAGAGCTACTTCCTGCACCGCCTGAACCAGGCGCAGTTGTCGAAATCGCTGTTCCCGCTGGGCGAAATCGCCAAGACCGAAGTGCGCAAGATCGCGGAAAAGCTGAACCTGCCCAACGCGGCGAAAAAGGATTCGACCGGCATCTGCTTCATCGGCGAGCGCCCGTTCCGCGAATTCCTCGGCCGCTACCTGCAGCACAAGCCGGGCCCGATGAAGCTGGACAACGGCCAGACGGTGGGCGAGCACGTCGGCCTGTCGTTCTACACGCTGGGCCAGCGCAAGGGCATCGGCATCGGCGGCCTGAAATCGCACAAGAACGCGGACGGCACGAGCGAGCCGTGGTTCGTGGCGCGCAAGGACATCGCCACCAACACCCTGTACATCGTGCAGGGCCACGACCACCCGTGGCTGTTGTCGGACAGCCTGGGCGCCGGCCAGGCCAGCTGGATCGCGGGCGTGGCGCCAGAACCGCGCGCCCTGTCGGCCAAGACCCGCTACCGCCAGGCCGACGTGCCCTGCGCGGTCGCGCCGGAAGGCCCGGACCGCTTCACCCTGGATTTCACCGATCCGCAATGGGCGGTGACGCCGGGCCAGTCGGCCGTGCTGTACGACGGCGACGTGTGCCTGGGCGGCGGCATCATCGATACGGCGACCGCCGTCTGATTGTTGCGTTCTGCACGCAGCCACGGCATTTTTGTGCGGGATTAGTATTTGTCTATCGTATCGGACAAAAAAATGTCGTAATCTTCCTGTATATTGCTGCATGGAAAATTTGTGGCATGCTTATTCGAGGAATTACCATGGCTGAAGACATCGACAACAACGCGACCGAAGTGCTGTCGTTCCGCCTGGGCAGCGAGGAATATGCGATCAGCATCCTCAAGGTCCAGGAAATCCGCGGCTACGACGCCGTCACGCGCATCGCCAGCGCGCCCGACTACCTGAAGGGCGTCGTCAACCTGCGCGGCATCATCGTGCCGGTCGTGGACATGCGCATCAAGTTCAACGTGGGCGCGGCGACCTACGACGCGTTCACCGTCGTGATCGTCCTGAACATCAACAAGCACACGATCGGCATGGTGGTGGACAGCGTCTCCGACGTCGTCACGCTCACGCCGGACCAGATCAAGCCGGCGCCGGACCTCGGCGCCACCGTGTCGGGCGACTACCTGCGCGGCCTGGCCACCGTGGGCGAGCGCATGCTGATCATGCTCGATATCGACAAGCTGCTCGGTTCCGAAGAGATGGGGTTGCTGGCGGCGGCGAAAGAGGCGGCCTGATCCAGGCCGCCTCTTCAAACTCAGGCCGCCACATCAAACGTCGTCCCCGCGCAGGCGGGGATCCAATTTTGCCTGCGTTTCCGTACGCTGAGAGCTTGGGCCCCCGCCTGCGCGGGGGCGACGTCGTTCCGAGCCGGTGAGTCTCATTCGCCCCGGTGTTTCTTGACGATGGAAATCACGGTATTGCGTATCGTGCGCAGCACCGTATCCGCCTTGAACGGCTTGACGATGAACCCGTGCACGCCGCCCGCGAGCGCGGCCTGGATGGCGGGCGCGTCGAGCGTGCCGGACACCATGAAGATCAGCGTTTTCGGGAACTGCGTGCGCAACCGGTCGACGGCTTCCTGCCCGTCCTCGAACTGCTCGCGCGCGATGCAGAAGATGTGCGGCGGGTGCTTGAGCGCGAGCGCAAACCCGGCCGCGGCCGTGTGGGCCTGGCCGGCGACGTCGTAGCCGCCGTCGGTGAGCACGGTGTTGAGCAGGCCGCGCGCGACGGCGCTGCCGTCCACGATGATCGCCTTGAGCATCGGATTCCTTTCTCGTTAATCTGCCTCGTACGCCAGCATGTTCCACGTGACGCCCAGGCGCACGTCGGTCTTCAGCTGCACGAGCTTGCGCGACACCTCCAGGATCTCGCGTTCCGCGCGCAACCGCTCGCCCAGCGGCGTCTTGAGGATGCCGGCGCCCGCCATGACGGCGTCCAGGTCGCCGTAGGCGTTGAGCAGGCGCGCGGCCGTCTTCATGCCGATCTTCGACACGCCCGGCACGCCGTCCGTCGGGTCGCCCATCAGCGCCAGCAGGTCGTGCAGGCGTTCCGGCGCGACGCCGAATTTGTTGCGCACCCACGCGTCGTCGTGCCACTCGCCCTTGAAATGATCCCACACCAGCGCGCCGTGCGCGATCAAGGGGTGCAGGTCCTTGTCGGTCGTCGCGACGACGGCGTCGCCGCGTCCTTCCGACAGCCAGCGCAGCACGCCGGTGCCGATCACGTCGTCGGCCTCGACCTCGGGCAGCATCAACACGTGCAGGCCGACCTTGCGCAGGCGCTCGTGGAATTCCGGCAGCGCTTCGCGCAGCACGCCCGGCATCGGCGCGCGGCCTTCGCGGTAGCGCGGATACAGCGCGTGGCGCCACGTGGCGCCGCCGTAGTCGAACGCGGCCAGCACGTGCGTGGGCGCGTGCGCGTCGAGCAGGTTGCGGAACGACGAGAACGCGTGGCGCAGCGCGATGCTCGCCTTGAGGTCCGAGTCCGGTTCGGGACTCGCCTCGTACACGCGCCGTACGATGTTCAGGCCGTCGATGGCCAGCAGCTTCGCCATGGTGCTTGATTCTTGCTTACTTCACGAAATCGTATTGCCCGCCGCGTTCGAGCGCGCGCCGGTAGGCCGGCCGCGCGTGGATCTTGTCGAGGAAGGCGACGAGGTTCGGGTACTGCCCATCCAGCCCGCCGCGCGCGGCCGCCGCTTCCAGCGGGAAGCTCATCTGGATGTCGGCGGCGGAAAAATCGTCGCCGGCGAACCACGTGCGCTTGCCCAGTTCCCCTTCCGCGAACGCCAGGTGCTGGCGGATCTGCGGCAGCACGAAGCTGTCCTTGACCTTGTTCGCGATGGCGCGCGCGATCGGGCGCACGAAGAACGGCGCGGGGCCGTTCCCGACGCGGTCGAACACGAGTTTCAGCAGCAGCGGCGGCATCGCCGATCCTTCCGCGTAATGCAGGAAATACGTGTAGTGCAGGCGCCCCGGCGTGCCCGGCGCCGGCGCGAGCGCCGTGCCGTAACGGCCGACGAGGTACTCGATGACCGCACCCGATTCCGCCACGATCGCGTCGCCGTCCTGGATCACGGGCGACTTGCCGAGCGGGTGCACGGCGCGCAGCTCGGGCGGCGCCAGCATCGTCTTCGGATCGCGCTGGTATTTTTTGATCTCGTACTCCAGACCCAGTTCCTCCAGCAGCCACAGGATGCGCTGGGAGCGCGAATTATTCAGGTGATGGACGACGATCATGGGCGTTTACGGGCGTGACAAAGGCCCTAGCTTAGCATTGTTGCGTGCTGACCAGAAGCAAAGTGACAACGACACCGTCGCCAAATTTGCCATATTCGCCGAAAGATACCCGATATATCGCCGGTGACATTAGATCGCCGAGCATTTCCAAGACTATAAAAGAACGTTGTAGAGATGCTGCGTCCGGAGACAAATTTTGACGAAAACCATCAATTACAAACGTCATTCCATGTTTTCATGATTAAACTCAATCTACCTTTCCATAAAACAATTCCCCTGCCATGACATTCCGCCATCTCACCATACGCGCCAAGCTCATGCTCAGCATGGGTGTCTGTCTGCTCGTATTCATCGCCATCTCGTCCACGCTGTCGATCAGTATGACCAGTGCGCAGATGCGCGAACGCGTCGTCGACAGCGAATTGCCGGCCCAGGTCAGCGCCATCCGCAACGACATCCAGCGCCAGATCGCGGAACCCGCGGCGATGTCGCAGACGCTGGCGAACAACACGTTCCTGCAGGCGTGGGAAGATGCAGGCAACCCGGACGACGGCCTTGCCGCGTGGACCGCGCAGGCCAAGCGCCTGTACGAGGCCAACCATGCGGCCACCGTGCTCTGGGCGTCGGACGGCACGTCGAAATACTTCACCGAAAAGGGGCTGGACCGCACGATCGACAAAACGTCCGACAAGGATGCGTGGTTCAAGAAATTCCTCGACAGCGGCGCACCCTACACGCTCAACCTGGACAAGGATGCCACCTCGGGCGTCTACATGCTGTTCATCGACGCGCGCGTGCAGACGCCGGGCGGCAAGCTGGCGGTCGCCGGCCTGGGTCTCTCCGCCGAAGCGCTGGCCAACAGCATCCGCAACTATCGCCTGGGCAAATCCGGTTACGTCTACCTGGTGAACAACAACGGCACCCTGCTGGTCCACCGCGACCGCGGCCTGCTCGACGGCCACCACACCCTCGACAAGCAGCCCGGCTTTACGCCCGAACTGGCGCGCTCGCTGCTGAACAAGCAGGTGTTCGCCTCCGGACATTATGAAGCCCCGAACGGCCGCCAGTTCGTCGCATCGTCGTACGTGCCGGAATTGAAACTGTACGTCATCGCCGAAGTGCCGGAAGCCGAAGTGCTGGGCAATATCGGCCGCACGGCGGCGGTGTCCGCCATCGTCGCGGCCCTCGTCGGCGGCGCGGTCGGCCTCGCGGCGATCTGGTTCGTGGCCGGCGCGATCTCGGCGCCCGTGATGGGCGCGGCCGGCATGCTGGGTGAAATCGCCGACGGTGAAGGCGACCTCAGCCGCCGTCTGGAAGCCGACGGCGAAGACGAAGTCGGCAAGCTGGCCGAGGCGTTCAACCGCTTCGTCGGCTCGCTCAGCGGCACGATCGGCAAGGTGCGCGACAGCAGCCACGTGATCGCCGGCGCAACCGAAGAAATCGCACGCGGCAACATGGACCTGTCCGCGCGCACCGAAGCGCAGGCGTCGAGCATCGAGGAAACGGCGGCGGCGATGGAAGAACTGACGACGACCGTGCGCCACAATGCCGAACACGCGATCGAAGCGAACCGCCTCGTGTCCGAGACGGCGCAATCGGCGGAAAAGGGCGGCGCCGTGGTGGCGGAAGTCGTGCGCACGATGGGCGCCATCACGGAAAGCTCGCGCAAGATTTCCGAGATCATCGGCGTCATCGACGGCATCGCGTTCCAGACCAATATCCTCGCATTGAACGCGGCCGTGGAAGCGGCCCGTGCGGGCGAACAGGGCCGCGGCTTCGCGGTCGTCGCCGGCGAGGTGCGCACGCTGGCCCAGCGCTCGGCCGCGGCGTCGAAGGAAATCCGCCAGCTGATCCTGGACTCCGTCGCCAAGGTCGATGCCGGCAGCGCGCTGGCCGACGGCGCCGGCCACGCGATGGAAACGATCGTCGCGTCCGTGCGCCGCGCCGAAATCCTCATGCGCGACATCGCCTCGTCGAGCCAGGAACAGAGCCTGGGCATCACGCAAGTCAACCAGGCGATCGCGCAGATGGACGACGCGACCCAGCAGAACGCCGCCCTCGTCGAGGAAGCGGCGGCCGCCGCGGCCGCGCTGCAGGAACAGGCGCGCGAGCTGGATGCCGTCGTCAGCACGTTCAAACTGGCCGGCGGCACGGCGCCCGCGGCGCATGCGCTGGCCGCACCGGCGGGGCGCAAGCGCCTGCCAGCGTAAGCCTGCCTAACACCGGGGTCAGAGCCCGATTTTTGGAAATTGCCCAAAATCGGGCTCTGACCCCGGTGCGTTTGCAGACTTTTCCACGCTTCGGTACTATGCTTTGTTGCAACTTTTACCCAAAGTTGCTCATTCAACCGTCCCGTGGAGAACAAATCCAAATGTCGCGTCACCGTCTGCCATCCCTGTCCGCCCTTTCCCTCGTACTAGCCGCCGCCTTCGCCAGCGCGGTGCACGCCCAGACGCCGGCGATGGCGCCGGATATCCCGGCCGACAAGTTCACCGCGACGGTCCCTGACGCCGACTACGTCAAACAGGACGTCATGATCCCGATGCGCGACGGCGTCAAGCTGCACACCGTGATCGTGATCCCGAAGAGCGTCATGGCCGGCAAGGCGCCGATCATGCTGACGCGCACCCCTTATAACGCCACGGGCCGCGCGAGCCGCATGAAGAGCCCGCACATCGCCTCGATCCTCGGCGACGGCGACGACGCCTTCATCGAGAACGGCTACATCCGCGTGTTCCAGGACGTGCGCGGCAAATACGGTTCGGAAGGCGATTACGTGATGACGCGCCCGGTGCGCGGCCCGTTGAACAACACGCCGGTCGACCACAGCACGGACGCCTGGGACACCATCGACTGGCTGGTGAAAAACATCCCGCAGTCGAACGGCAAGGTCGGCATGGTCGGCTCGTCCTACGAAGGCTTTACGGTGCTGATGGCGCTCGTCGAACCGCACCCGGCGCTGAAGGCGGCCGTGCCGATGAGCCCGATGGTCGACGGCTGGCGCGGCGACGACTGGTTCCACAATGGCGCCTTCCGCAACCCGAACCTCGCCTACATCGCCGGCCAGAACGCGGCGCGCGGCGAAGGCGAGAAAATCGTCACCGGCATCAACGACGATTACGAGGCCTACCTGCGTGCCGGCTCCACGTCCGACTTCGCCCATATCTTCGGCCTCGACCAGCTGAACTTCACGAAAAAACTGTTCGAGCATCCGGCCTATGACAGCTACTGGCAGGAACAGGCGCTGGACAAGATCCTCGCCAAGCGCCCGTTGAAGGTGCCGACGATGACCGTCGTCGGCCGCTGGGACCAGGAAGACATCTACGGCGCCTACGCGACCTACGCCGCCGTCGAACCGCAGGACAAGACGAACAAGATGAACTCGCTCGTGGTCGGCCCGTGGCGCCACAGCGGCGTCAACTACGACGGCTCCACGCTGGGCGCGCTGAAATTCACGGGCGACACGGCCCGGGAATTCCGCCGCGAGGTCATGCTCCCGTTCTTCAACCAGTATCTCAAGGACGGCGCGCCCGCGTTCGACACGCCGCCCGTATGGTCGTACCAGACCGGTGTGAACCGCTGGCGCCGCCTCGATCAATGGCCGCTCGTGCCGGCATCCACGCCGCTGTACCTGAAGCCGGGCTTCGGCCTCGCGTTCGAGAAAGCCGAGGGCAAGGCCGACAAGACGGCCGCATTCGACGAATACGTGTCCGACCCGGCCAAGCCGGTGCCGTTCGTGCCGCGTCCCGTGCACATGAATGACGCCAATGTCTGGAAGCCGTGGCTCGTGACCGACCAGCGCGGCTATTCCGACCGCACCGACGTGCTGACCTACACCAGTGCCCCGCTCACCGCGCCGCTGCAGCTGGCCGGCCAGCCGATGGTCGACCTGTTCGCGTCGACGTCGGGCACGGACAGCGACTGGGTCGTCAAGCTGATCGACGTGTACCCGGACGAAGTGGCGACACAGCCGGAACTGGGCGGCTACGAGCTGCCGATCGCGATGGACATCTTCCGCGGCCGCTACTACCAGGGTCTGGACAAGCCGGCCGCGATCCCCGCCAACAAGGCCGAGCGCTACCGCTTCGCCCTGCCCAACGTCGACCACGTGTTCCTGCCGGGCCACCGCATCATGGTGCAGATCCAGTCCAGCTGGTTCCCGCTGTACGACCGCAATCCGCAGACCTTCGTGCCGAACATCTTTTACGCCAAGCCGGGCGATTATCGCAAGGCGACGCAGCGCGTCTACCACGCGCCGGGGCTGGAGAGCGCGATCGAACTGCCGGTGGTGCGGGCGGCGAAGTAAGCGGTGCGGCGCCGGCCGGGTCATGCATTGTGGCTGGCCGGCGACACACATGTTAAATCCTTAGGACTTTCGCGGAGGGCACGGTAGGCTGTCAGCACGCTCATCGCTGCCGATTCCCGAGGTCCTGTCATGAAGTCCATCGTTTCCGCCGCCGCCCTGCTGCTGGCAAGTACGCTCGCTCACGCCCAGACCAGCCACTGGGCCTTCAGCTACACCGGCTTCTACGACCAGGAAGCGGCCGCGTTCCTGCCCGGGATGCGCATCGACGGTTCGTTCACGGGCGTCGACGCCAACGGCGACGGCGTCCTCGAACGCGCCGAGCTGACGTCCCTGCTGGTCGACACGAAAGACTATGTGGCCTGCGCCGCGAGCAGCAACGCGTACTACCACTGCGACGCCGACAGCTTCACCTTCTCCGCGGAGAGCGGCCTGGCGTTCAGCGTGAGCGAGACGTCCAGCGATCCGGAAGGCTTATATGGCGGCGGCCACCTCGTCACGACGGGACAGCTGGCTTACGACTACCAGTTCAATCCGTATGCCGGCTCGGAACATCACCTGTACTGGACGGACGCCACGGTGCTGACCATGGCGTCGGCGCTGGGCGGGACGGAATCGGTGCCGGCCGTGCCCGAAGCACCGGCGTGGATGATGCTGCTGGCCGGCGTGGGCGGCATTGGCCTGTGGCGCCGCCGCGGTTCGCAGCGCATCCGCCCCGGCTGAACGATCACCGTTCGCCAGCGCACGGATCGGGACCAGGGCCCGGCCTAGACTGCCGGCATGGGCGCAATATACATCGGCATCTCGGGCTGGCGCTACGCACCATGGCGCGGCGTGTTTTATCCGCCCGGCCTCGCGCAGGCGCGCGAGCTGGATTACGCGTCGCGCTTCCTGCCCACCATCGAAATCAACGGTTCCTTCTACGCGCTGCAGCGCCCCGCCAGCTACGCGGCATGGCATGACGCGACGCCGCGCGGCTTCGTGTTCGCCGTGAAGGGCAACCGCTTCCTCACCCACATGCTCAAGCTGCGCGGCATCGAGACGCCGCTCGCCAACGTGCTCGCGTCGGGCGTGTTCGCGCTGCGCGACAAGCTCGGCCCCATCCTGTGGCAGCTCCCGCCGCAGCTGCGCTTCGACGCCGGCAAGGTCGAACATTTTCTCGGCCTGCTCCCGCACGACACGGGCCGTGCACTCGATATCGCGCGCGGCCACGACGACAAGGTCGCGGCCCGCGCGCTGCTGGAAATCGACGCCGTGCGCCCGCTGCGCCACGCCGTCGAAGTCCGCCACGAGAGCTTCCGCGATCCCGCCTTCATCGCACTGCTGCGCAAGTACGGCGTGGCGGTGGTGGTGGCCGATACGGCCGGCAAGTGGCCGGATTTCGATGAGGTGACGGCGGACTTCGTCTACGTCCGCCTGCACGGCGAGCACGAGCTGTATGCGAGCGGCTACGACGACGCGTCCCTCGCGCGCTGGGCCGCGCGCATCCGCGCGTGGGCGAAGAAGGGGGATGTGTACTGCTACTTCGACAACGACATCAAGGTCAGGGCGCCGTTCGATGCGAAGCGCTTGATGGAGATGGTGGGCGTGGATTGGAAACCGGCGACCTGAAAACCGTCGTTCCCGCGCAGGCGGGAACCCGAGTTTTGAGCGTACCGAAATGCATGCAAAATTGGGCCCCCGCCTGCGCGGGGGCGACGGTGTTTTAGCGCTGCACGTGGACCTGGATGACCTTGCGGCCCTTCGCATCCGTTTCCGGCAATGGCGTCGTCTCGCAGGTGCCGCACGAATCGCACCCGCTGCCGCAACTCGAATCCGTACCGAGCCACTTCACGATCCGGCCCTTGCCGGTGCCGCCCGACAGCTTGTAGACGAGCTTCTCGCGCCACGTCTTCGGCAGGTATTTCGCTGCCGCATACAGCGCGGCCAGCGCGACGATGAGTCCGACGATCAGGTACTGAATCACGATCAGCTCCCCAGCACGGCGCGTGCGATGTGGAAGGTCAGGAACGAGGCCGTGTACGCGAGTGCGAACATGTAGCCGGCCATCAGCAGTGCGTAACGCATGCTGCCCGTCTCGCGGCGCACGACGGACAGGGTCGACAGGCACTGCGGCGCGAACACGTACCACGCGAGCAGCGACAGCGCCGTCGGCAGGGTCCACGAGGCGGCGATGATCGGGGCCAGCGAACCGGCCACGTCGTCGCCCGTCGTCGACAGCGCGTACACCGTGCCGAGCGCGCCGACGGCCACTTCGCGCGCCGCCATGCCCGGCACGAGCGCGATGCAGATCTGCCAGCCGAAGCCGATCGGCTCGAACACGACGGCCAATGCGCGGCCCAGTATGCCGGCGATGCTGTAGTAGATCGGCGGATGCGTCGCGCCTTCCGGTGCGCCCGGGAAGCTGGACAGGAACCAGACGAGGATCATCAGGGTGAGGATCACGGTGCCGACGCGCGTGATGAAGATGCGCGCGCGCTCCCACAGGCCCAGCGCGAGATTGTGCAGGTGCGGCCAGTGGTAGGCGGGCAGTTCCAGCATCAGCGGCTGGTGGCCCTTGGCGCCGACGGTGCGCTTGAAGAAGTACGCGACGCCCATCGCGCTGAAGATGCCAGCCGCGTACAGCACGAACAGCACGAGGCCTTGCAAATTGATGCCGCCGCCCAGTTCGCGGGCGGGGATGAACGCCGCGATCACGAGCGCATACACGGGCAGGCGCGCGGAACACGTCATCAGCGGCGCGATCATGATCGTCACGAGGCGGTCGCGCGGGTTCTGGATCGTGCGCGCGGCCATCACACCCGGGATCGCGCAGGCGAACGACGACAGCAGCGGGATGAACGCGCGGCCCGACAGGCCCACGCCGCCCATCATGCGGTCGAGCAGGAACGCGGCGCGCGGCAGGTAGCCGCAATCCTCGAGCACGAGGATGAAGAAGAACAGGATCAGGATCTGCGGCAGGTACACGAGGACGCTGCCCGCGCCGCCGAACACGCCGTCGACGACCAGGCCGCGCAGCGGGCCGTCCGGCAGCGCCGCGCCGACCCAGTGGCCGAGCGCGTCGACGCCGTTCTTGATCAGGTCCATGGGCACGTTGGCCCAGCTGAACACGGCCTGGAAAATCAGGAACATCGTGGCCGCCAGGATGATCGGGCCGATCACCGGGTGCAGCACGACGTGGTCGATCTGCTCGCTCAGGTTGCCCGTGTCCTTGTCGAAGCTGACCGTCGCGTCGATGATGCGGCGCACCTCGCGCTGCGTCTCCTCGACCGGGACGGCGTCGATGGCGGACAGCGGATTCGGCTTCGCTTGCGTATCGAACGGCATCGCTTCGAGCGCCTTGAGCAGGCCCTTCTCGCCGCCGGCCTGCACGGCCACCGTCTCGATGACGGGCATGCCGAGTTCCCGCGCCAGGCGTGCCGTGTCGATCTCGATGCCGCGCTTCTTCGCGACGTCGACCATGTTCAGCGCCAGCACCATCGGCAGGCCGAGGCGCTTGATCTCGAGCACGAGACGCAGATTCAGGCGCAGGTTGGTGGCGTTGACGACGCAGACGACCGCATCCGGCGTCTGCTCGCCGGCGCGCAGGCCGGCGACGACGTCGCGCGTGATCGCTTCGTCCGGCGTGTGGGCGGCGAGGCTGTAGGCGCCCGGCAGGTCGAGCACGCGCAGCGGCCGGCCGCCCGGCAGCATGAAGCTGCCTTCCTTGCGCTCGATGGTGACGCCGGCATAGTTCGCGACCTTCTGGCGCGCGCCGGTCAGGCGGTTGAACAGGGCGGTCTTGCCGCAGTTCGGATTACCCAGCAGGGCGACGAGCGGCGTTTTTGCGGCCGCCTGGACCTGCTGTTCTACTGCTCCCATGTCGGTTCCGTCACTCCGGCTGGATCGAGACCAGCGCCGCTTCGAAGCGGCGCAGGGCGAACGTCGACTGGCCGACCTTGACCGCCAGCGGACCGCCGGGCAGGCCGCGCTTGAGCATGCGGATGCGCTCGCCCGGCACGAAGCCCAGTTCCATCAGGCGGCGCGACACGTCGATGCCGCCGTCGCGGCTGCCGAGCGCGTTCGGCGCGAGGTGGATCACGGTGCCGCTCTGGCCGGCCTTGAGGCTGTCGAGCGTGGTCAGGGTGGGTGCAAGAGTCATGGTGTCGCTTCCCGGTGGTGGTGCGCTGCTTTAACGGATGGGTACATCATAAACCTAAATGCGAATTATTTCTATTTGCGGTTTGTCCACTTCTGCTCACTCGACATCGTTTTAACGCAACGGCGCAACAAAAACGCTTGCAATCCGGATTTAATTTGCGCAGAATACGAAGGGTAATGAGAATGATTCGCATTATAGACCAAACAACAATGGCCTGTGATGCTCCCACCACGGAACCGTCCATGATCGTCTGCGTCTGCAATAACATCTCCGACCGCGAAATCCGCCAGGCCGTCGACCTCGGCCTGACATCGATGGCCGACCTGTACAAGGAACTCGGCGTCGGCACCTGCTGCGGCAAATGCGTCAGCTATGCGCGCGAAGTGATGCACGAGCACCTGGAAAGCAAGACGGTCGTCACCGAACTGCGCCGCACCCCGCACGACGGGCTTGCGGCCTGATCCGGCCCGCCGCCCCGGCGGGTGATAACAGGCAGACAAGGCGTCAATATTGCTACGCCCAATCCGTGCGTGCGCTTGTCCACGCGCGGGCCGGTCTTGGTAATATGTGACTTCCGACGCGCCCAGATTTCACTCCTATGCCCGTAATCCCGTTCCGTCCACCAAGAGCGCCCTTTACGGTCCAACCTCCTCCGCAGCCTTCGCGCCGAGCACTCATCGTGAAATGGCTGCGCAGGACGCACGGTTGGATCGGTCTCTGGGGCGCCGTGCTCGGGCTGCTGTTCGGCAGCACCGGCATTCTCCTCAACCACCGCGCCGTGCTCAGGATTCCCGCCGTCCAGGCGCAGGAGTCCACGGTCCAGGTTCCCCTGCCGAGTCCGGCACCGGGCAGTCCGCAGGCGCTGGCCGTCTGGCTCAAGCGCTCATTACGGCTGGAACCGGAACCCGGACGCGTCAAGGCCGAGGCTGCCCGTGCCGTAGCCTGGGGCGACAAATCCCTGATCCAGCCGGCGCGCTGGAGCGCCAGCTTTACTTCGCCATCCGGCAATGTTCAGGCTGAATATTGGGTCGGCAACAGCTATGTCACCGTCAAGCGCGCCGAAAACAATGTCTTCGGCACCCTCGTCAACCTGCACAAGGGCGTTGGCATGAGCACTGCCTGGATCCTGCTCGTGGACACGCTGGCCGGCTCCATCATCCTGCTGTCGCTGTCCGGCGTCGTGCTGTGGACGCTCACCAACCGGCGCCGCACGGTCGGCATCGTGATCGGTACGGTGTCGCTGCTGGCGGTAGGCGGGCTGGCGCTGGCCGCCATCTGATTTCACCGGGACGGCGGCGGCCTGCGCGCCACGCCGTCGCCATCTGCCCGCCTGCCGCGCGGTTTGCTATGATGCCGAGACAACAACCGCACGCAAAGGCAATCATGAAGGGCGATCCCAACATCATCCGGCTGCTCAACGCGCAGCTGACCAACGAGCTCACGGCCGTCAACCAGTACTTCCTGCATGCGCGCATGTACCGGCACTGGGGCTTCGAGAAGCTGGGCAAGAAGGAATACGATGAATCGATCGGCGAGATGAAACACGCCGACCGGCTGATCGACCGCATCCTGATGCTGGACGGCCTGCCCAACCTGCAGGCCCTGCACAAGCTGCTGATCGGCGAATCGACGCAGGAAATGCTCGAATGCGACCTCAAGCTGGAACGCGCGGCCCAGGTCACGGTCAAGGAAGGCATCGCCGCCGCCGAGATCGCGCACGACTATGTGTCGCGCGACCTGCTGCTGGAGATTCTCGAAGACACCGAGGAACACATCGAGTGGCTGGAAACCCAGCTCGACCTCATCGTCAAGGTCGGCATCCAGAATTACCTGCAGTCCCAGATGGGCGAATAAAAGCTAGCATTAAGGGGCCTCGAGAAACCGTAGCGAGCGGAAGCCATGTTGGCCGAGAAGCGCAGCCGTACTTGAGTACGGTGAGCATCGCAGGCCGACAGGGCGACGCGCAGTAGGTTTATCGACGCCCCTTCAGGATTGGCGCCAGCGCGCGACCCACTTGTCGTAGAAGCCGATGTCGCCCGGCACGGCGCCCGTGACGGCACAGATCGCGCCGGCGAATTCGTTGGCGCGCGACAGGATCAGCTCCAGCGGCCAGCCGCGCGCGCGGCCCAGCATGAAGATGGCGGAAAACGCGTCGCCGGCGCCGGTCGTGTCGATCACGAACGGCGGCACCGGATTATCGCGGGTGGCGATGTAGCCGCCGTCGGCGCCGAAGTACACGGAACCGCGGTGGCCCAGCGTGACGATCAGCGCCTCCAGCGAAAAACGGTCCATCAGCGCGCGGCAGGCCGCGTGCACTTCTTCCGTCGACAGCGCCGCATCGTCCGGGCCGATCTGGAAATACCACTGGAACAGCGCCTGTAACTCCTCTTCGTTGACCTTGACGACGTCGGCCGCCGTCAGCGCCTTCGTGACGATGGGCTCGGTTGCCTGTCCGGGCCGCAGGTTGAGGTCGAGGAAGCGCTTGGCCTGCGTGTTTTCCAGCACGGCCGCCAGCGCCAGGCGCGAGCGTTCCTCGCGCAGGGCCAGCGTGCCGAAATAAAGGAAGTCATGATCACCGCCGGCGATGCTCGCGGCGGCCGCCTGCGGGTCGATGAAATCGTAGGCCTGGCGCGGCAGCAAGGTGAAGCGGTGCGCCGCGCCCTGGCGCTCGGCGACGGCGCGGCCGGTCTCTTCCATCGGATCGACCTGCAGGCCCGATTCCGGAATCACGAAGCGCTCGAACTCGGCGCGCACGGCCGCGCCGTTGCGGTCGTCGCCGATGCGCGTGATCATCAAGGGCGGCGCCATGAAGGCGGCCAGGTGGCGCGCCACGTTGAACGGGGCGCCGCCCACCGCGTGCCCGGCCGTTCCTTCCTCGACGAGGACTTCGCCGAAGACGATGGTCGATATGCGCGCGGTCATCATCGGGCGCTCACTGCGGCAGGAAAGGCACGGTGTCCTTGAACGACTGCCGTTCGGACAGCTTGTCGAACAGGCGCGCCAGGTTCGGGCAGGTGTCGCGCCAGGCGATGTCGGGGAAGCGGAACGCCAGCCAGCCCAGCGTGCAGCCGACGGCGACGTCGGCCAGCGTGTAATGGATGCCCATGCAGAACGGCTGCTCGCCCAGGTTCTCGGACATCACGGCCAGGCCGCTGTGCACCTTGCCCATCTGGCGGTCGAACCAGGCCTGGCTCTGCTGCTCGGCCGGGCGCCACGTGCGCTCCAGGAAGGCCAGCACGGCCGCATCCAGCACGCCATCCGCCAGCGCTTCCCACACCTTGACGTTGGCGCGGTCGCGGCTGTTCGCGGGCAGCAGCTTGCAGACGGGCGTCAGCGTGTCGAGGTATTCGGCGATCACGCGCGAGTCGTACATCGCGCTGCCGTCCTCCATCACGAGGCACGGGACTTTCCCGAGCGGGTTCGACGACGCGATGTTCGTTTCCGGTGCCCAGACGTTTTCCAGCTCGAACTGATAGTCGAGCTTTTTTTCTGCCAGCACGACGCGCGCCTTGCGCACGTAGGCACTGGTGACGGAACCGATGAGTTTCATAAATGCTCAGTATTGGGGAGTGGCTGACAGTATAGCATCGGCCTTTCGCCGGCCGAACGCAGGGAACCGCTTGCAACGGTGGGCAAATGAGACTTGACAAAGCGATCCCGGGCAGGCCGCCGATGGTAGAATCTCGTTTTTGCACTCACCGCTTCCCGCCTCCCATGACCTCTACCGCCTCCTCCTCGACCCTGTCGGCCCTGTCCCCCCTGGACGGCCGCTACGCCGCCAAGACCGACAAGCTGCGCCCCATCCTGTCGGAAGCCGGCTTCATGCACCACCGCGTGAAAGTGGAGATCGCCTGGCTGCAGGCGCTGTCGCAAGCCGGCTTCGCCGAGCTGAAACCGTTCTCCGCGCAAGCGTCCGCCCTGCTGGACAAGATCGCCGCCGGCTTCTCGGACAGCGACGCCGCCCGCATCAAGGAAATCGAGGCCGTCACCAACCACGACGTGAAGGCCGTCGAGTACTGGCTGAAGGAACAGGTCAAGGACGTGCCGGAGCTGGTCGCGGCCTCCGAATTCATCCACTTCGCGTGCACCTCGGAAGACATCAACAACACGTCGCACGGCATGATGCTGAAGGCGGCCCGCGACGGCGTGCTGCTGCCGTCGCTGCAGGCGGTGATCGCCAGGCTGACCGAGATCGCCCACACGAACGCCGACCTGCCGATGCTGTCGCGCACGCACGGCCAGACCGCCAGCCCGACGACCCTCGGCAAGGAATTCGCCAACGTCGTCGCCCGCCTGCAGCGCGCGGTGAAGCGCATCGCCGACGTGGAAATCCTCGGCAAGATGAACGGCGCCGTCGGCAACTACAACGCGCACCTGTCGGCATACCCGGGCTTCGACTGGCCGGCGTTCTCGAAGAACGTGATCGAGCAGCGCCTGGGCCTGACGTTCAACCCGTACACGATCCAGATCGAACCGCACGACTACATGGCCGAACTGTTCGACGCGATCGCGCGCACGAACACGATCCTGCTCGACCTGAACCGCGACATCTGGACCTATGTCTCGCTCGGCTACTTCAAGCAGAAGCTGAAGGCCGGTGAGATCGGTTCGTCGACGATGCCCCATAAAGTCAATCCGATCGACTTCGAGAACTCGGAAGGCAACCTCGGCCTGGCCAACGCCATGCTGCGCCACATGGCGGATAAACTGCCGGTCTCGCGCATGCAGCGCGACCTCACCGACTCGACGGTCCTGCGCAACATCGGCGTGGGCTTCGGCTACGCGCTGCTCGCGTACGACAGCTGCCTGCGCGGCCTGAACAAGCTGGAAGTGAACCCGCAGCGCCTGGCGCAGGACCTCGACGCGAACTGGGAAGTGCTGGCCGAGCCGGTGCAGACGGTGATGCGCCGCTTCGGCATCGAGAACCCGTACGAACAGCTGAAGGAACTCACGCGCGGCAAGGGCATCACGCGCGACGCGCTGCAGGAATTCATCGGCAAGCTGGCGATTCCGCAGGACGCCAAGGACCTGCTGCTGGCCATGACGCCGGCGAATTACACGGGCCTGGCGGCGCAGCTGGCGAAGGCGATTTAAGCATTTCGCGGATAGCGCTGCAAAGAAAATGGTACGTCGTTCCCGCGGAGGCGGGAACCTAATTTTGCATGAGCTGTCGAAACGCGTAGAACTTGGGCCCCCGCCTTCGCGGGGGCGACGTTTCTCACTGAGTAGTCGTCCTCTTCACCTCTGCCACGTCAACTTGACCCCCACCGTCCTGGGCACCTCGGTGCGCACGGGCGCCACGCCGTATTCCGCGTGGCTGCCGTTCAGGTTCGTCCCGATCACCGATAATTCCATCCCCGGCGCGAACCGCCAGCCGAACCGCGCGTCGATGGCCGTGTAGGCCGGCACGTACGGGAATCCCAGCGCGCCGTTGCGGCGCACGGCCAGTTCCAGCTCGCGCTTCTCGTCGAGCGTGTGGCTGGAGCGCAGCTGGGCCGTGTAGGCCGGGTCGCGGCCCGTCGTCATGACGCTGCCCAGGTCACCGCTGCCCGGCTTGAGCGCAAAGTCCTCGTGCAGCAAGGTCGCACCCGCCGCGATGCGCCACGACTCGCTCACCTGCACGTTGCCCCACGCTTCGATGCCGCGCGCCTGGCCAGCCATCAGGTTGCCGAACACGACCGCGCGCCTGTCGGGGGTGATGTCCTGGGTGCGCAGGTGGTCGTACAGGTTGCGGTACGCGGTCACGGAATACGACACGCGCTGCCCCGCCTGCCCGCGGTAGCCCAGTTCGAACACGCGCGCGGTCTCGGACCGCACTTGCCGGCCGCCCGCCAGCAGGTAGGGCGGCGCGCCCGGCACGTAGGCGTCGACGTCCAGCCGCGACGGCGCGCGCACCGTGCGCGACACGGCCGCCCAGAACGCGTGCGCCGGCGTGGCGCGCCACGACAGGCGCACGGTCGGCAGGAATTCGGCGCCCGTGTACGGATTGCGCTCCCAGCGCGCGCCGATGGTGGCGCGCAGGTCGTCCCGCAACGCCATCTCGTCCTGCGCGAACAGGCTGGCCCAGGCCTGCCTGTCGCTGGCCGGCAGGAAGGCGACGAAGCGGCTGTTGTCGACGTGGTCCCAGCTGTAGCGGTACTCGCCGCCCCACACGATGCTGTGGCGCCCGGCCGGCGCCAGCGCGTGCTGCAGCTCCACGTCGACAATGTCCACGCGGTCGGCGAACGTGGGCGGCACGCGGCGGTAGCGGGTGTCGTAATAGGCGCGCGCGGTCACGCTGCCGCCGCCGTCGATCTGGTGCTCCCAGCGCCCGGTGACGTTGGCGCCGTGCAGCCGGATGTCGTCCAGGCCCGTGCTCGCGCCGGGTGCCGCGATGACGCCCGGCACCGGCTGGCCCTCGCGCCCGCGCCAGGCATTGGCGTTGACGCTGAACCGCTCGGGCCCGCGCTCCCAGTCGCCGCGCCAGCCGACCTGGCCCTGCGTCCAGTCGTCGTCGATCGGCTGGCCCGACGCCAGTTCGCTGTGCGCCAGCCTGAAGACCTTGCCGTACGCGCGCCAATGGCCGCCGTCCGTCGCGGCGCCGTGGCGGAACGCGGCCTGGACGCCGCCGTCGTCGGCGCGCAGCACCAGCAGGTCGCCCTGCGTGTCGCGCGCGCGGCGCGTCGTGATGTTGATGACGCCGTTGACGGCATTCACGCCCCACAGCGTACCGCCCGGGCCGCTGATCACCTCGATCCGCTCGACGTCTTCCAGCATGACGTCCGGCTCGTCCCAGAACGTGCCGGAAAACAGCGGCGAATACACGGAGCGGCCGTCGATCATCACCAGCAGCTTGTTGGCCGGGCTGTTGCTCGTGCCGTTCATGCCGCGCGCGGAAATGAAAGCGTTCGTGTTGCTGCTGCGCGCGACCTGCACGTTGGGCGCCAGGTTCAGGGCCTCGACGAGGGTGCGGGCGCCGGAGCGGCGGATGTCGTCCGCCGTGATCACGAACACGGACGCCGGCGCGTCCTGCAGGCGCTCGGGCCGGCGCGATACCGACGTGACGTCGATGTTCGCCAGCTCTTCGATCGACAGGTCGACGAACTCGCCGCCCGGCCGCCGCGCCCCCTCGTCGGCATGGACCGGCTGCGCCAGCAGCAGCGCGGCCACCAGCAGGGGCGCGCCGGACGTGCGGCAATGGGTTCTGGGAACCATCGGATTCATCGCTTACCGAAAGAAATAATCATTTCCCAATCATTATCTTTTATAAATCCATTTTTTTAACATTTTACCTTCACGGTCGCGCGATTTTGTCGCGCACGCCGCTCGGGCTGGCATACGAACCACGGATTGTCCCATTTACTGAACAAAGTTATCCGCGTAGCTGGCTTCCTTACGATATTTGGAACAGGTAAAGTGTCCCTATTGCAAAACAACGCCGGTGCGCGAGTCGTGCTAGTGTGTTTAAGGAAATGCCGGCTGCTTAACCTGGCCGAACTTGGTAAGATTTGGTTCTAACACGTACTAACTGATCGGAGACTCCGCCCATGCAGCGCTATACAACGACCGCCATCGTGCTTCACTGGCTGATCGCCGTGCTGATCATCGGGGCGTTCACGCTCGGTCTCGTGATGACGGACATGCCCGGCATCTCGCCCACCAAGCTGAAATATTTTTCGTGGCATAAGTGGGCGGGCGTCACCGTGCTGCTGCTGGCCACGTTGCGCCTGCTGTGGCGCCTGAAGAACCGCCCGCCGGCCCTGCCCGCGTCGATGCCCGCGTGGCAGCGCGGCGCCGCCCACGGCCTGCACCACCTGCTGTACGTGCTGATCTTCGCCGTGCCGCTGTCCGGCTATTTTTATACGCTGGCGGCCGGCTTCCCGGTCGTCTATTTCGAACTGATCAAGCTGCCCGTGCTGATCGCCAAGGACAAGGCACTGGCCGACACGCTGAAGCCGATCCATTACTGGCTGAACATGACCATGGCCGGCCTCGTCGGCCTGCACGTGGTCGCCGCCCTGAAACACCAGATCGTCGACCGCGACGGCACGCTCGGACGCATGCTGCCCGGCCGTTCCCACTGAAGGAGATACCATGACATTCACCCGTGGCGGCCTTGCCGCCTCAGTTGCCGCGCTGCTTGCCGGCGTCACGCTGATCGCCAGCGCAATGCCGCTCAAGACCGACGTGGCGCACAGCAGCGTCTCGGCCGTGTTCAAGCAGATGAACGTGCCGGTCGAATCGAAGTTCAAGCGCTTCGACGCGCAGATCGACTACGACGCCGCGCATCCGGACAAGGCGACGGCGCGCGTCGACATCGACACGGCCAGCTTCGACATCGGCGAGGCCGAGTACAACAAGGAAGTGGCCGGCAAGGACTGGTTCAACTCGGCCAAGTTTCCCAAGGCGACCTTCGTGTCGTCCGCGATCAAGCCGGCCGGCGCGGGCAAGCTGTCCGTCTCGGGCAAGCTGACCATCAAGGGCCGGGTCCAGGACGTGACCTTCCCGGTCACCATCAAGCCGGAAGGCACCCGACAGGTTTTCGAAGGACAGCTGCCGATCAAGCGGCTGGCCTTCAACATCGGCGAAGGCGAGTGGAAGGACACGAGCATGGTCGCCGACGAAGTCGTCATCAAATTCCGCGTCGCTGCGGGACAGTAATCCACACCCCATCGTAAAGGACCGTTTTTCATGAAATTCAAGCACCTCGCCCTGCTCGCCGCCGTCTTCGCTTCCAGCGCCGCCTTCGCCGCCGACACCTACAAGGTCGACCCGGCCCACACCTACCCGAGCTTCGAGGCCGACCACTTCGGCGGCCTGTCCAACTGGCGCGGCAAGTTCGACAAGAGCGACGGCACCATCGTGCTGGACCGCGCCAACAAGTCGGGCACCGTCGACATCACCATCGACACCACGAGCCTGGACTTCGGCTACGCCAAGCTGAACGAGCACGCCAAGGGGCCGGACATGTTCGACGTGGCCAAGTACCCGACCGCCACCTACAAGGGCAAGCTCGTGTTCAAGGGCGACGTGCCGGCGTCCGTCAACGGCGAACTGACCCTGCACGGCGTGACCAAGCCGGTCACCCTGCACATCAACCAGTTCAAGTGCATCCAGCACCCGATGCTCAAGCGCGAAGTGTGCGGCGCGGATGCGTCGGCCACGTTCAACCGTGCCGATTTCGGCGTGGACTACGGCGTCAAGATGGGCTTCAAGCCGGAAGTCAAGCTGGCCATCCAGGTCGAAGCCGTCAAGCAGTAATCGGCGTATCCCGACGTAAAAAAGCCTCGCGTCGCGAGGCTTTTTCTTTTGGCGAACAATCAGTTTCGGTAGGGTGGGCGGCCCCCGCCCACGCGTTCAGGCAGCGTATGAATCGACATATTCAACGTATCGTCCATTTCACGCGCCGGTTGAACGCGTGGGCACGTGGTGCCCACCCTACCCGTCGATCAACGGCCGTCGCGGTCCAGATCGCCCGGCATCGCACGCTCCACGCGGTCCCACGCGGCGCGGCTGGCCGACTTGGCCTGCTCCCACGACAGGCGCGACTGGCCCTTCACGCGATCCCACTCGTCGGCCATGTGCGGCTCGGCCAGGTCGTAGTTCGGGAAGCGGCGCGCGTTGTTGTAGCCCAGCGCGTAGGCCGGCGAATAGTCGTCGTACGTGTAGCCCTGGGTGTAGTACGGCTGGGTTTGGTAGTTGGTGCGCCAGTAGGCATCTTCCGCCGTCGGATTGACGAGGTGGCCGGCACCCTTGCCCACCATGCCGCCGGCGATGCCGCCGATGGCCGCGCCGGCCGCCATGCCCACCGGGCCGCCTACTGCGCCCAGCGCGGCACCGGCCGCGGCACCGCCGCCCGCGCCGACGCCGCCGGCCAGGTTGTGCTCATGCAGCTGGTCGCCCGGTTTCGGGTTCGCGACCTCGCCCGCGCCCTTGCCTGCCATGCCGCCCGCGATACCGCCGATGGCAGCGCCCGCGACGGCGCCGATCGGACCCGCCGGGCTGCCGATGGCCGCACCGGCCAGTGCGCCCGCACCGGCGCCGGTGCCCTGCGCCAGGTTGTGTTCATGCAGGCGGTCTTCCGAGTGCGGATTGACCACTTCGCCCGCGCCGCGGCCCGCTGCGCCACCGGCCAGGCCGCCGATCGCGGCACCGGCCAGGGCACCGACCGGGCCGGCCACGGAACCCGCCGCCGCGCCCATTGCCGCGCCGGCGCCGGCACCCGTGCCCTTGGCCAGGTAGTGTTCGCCCAGGTCGTCCCCCGCTTTCGGATTGACGACTTCGCCCACGCCCTTGCCGGCCATGCCGCCGGCGATGCCGCCGATCGCGGCACCGGCCGCCATGCCGACCGGACCGCCGACCGCGCCCAATGCGGCGCCGGTGGCCGCGCCCGCGGCGGCGCCGATGCCGGTGCCGATCACGTGCGAGCCGCCGTTATCGACGAAGGTCTGGTTCAGGTAGGCAACGTCCTCATCCGAGCGCGGCGTCACGCCCAGTACGATGCCGCCGTTGTTGATGCCTTCCTCGTAGTGCTTGACGCGCTCTTCCGGGATGCCGGCGCCGATCAGTGCACCGATCAGGCCGCCGGTGATGCCGCCCGCGCCCGCACCGGCCAGGGCCGCCGCCAGCGGACCGGCGACGACGAGGCCGGCGCCCGGGATCACGAGCGAGGTGCCGATCGCGGCCACGCCGGCCAGCACGGCGCCGATGGTGCCGCCGATGCCGGCGCCGGCAGCGGCGCCCTCGGCGGCCTTGCTGCCCAGCTCAGTCTCGGTGTCGGTAAATTGGGTCTTGCGGGTGGTGTCCGACATCATCAGGTTGACGTCGTCCTTCGTATAGCCGCGGGTCGAAATCGCGTCATAGGCACGCTCCGCGCTGGCGCGGTCGGGGAACAGCCCGGTGACCATGCGGTTTTGCTTGTTCTGCTCTGTCGTCGTCGTGTCGAAAATGGCCATGATGAAATTCCTTTCAGTAATCGAATCGGTCCGGGATGTCGCGGTTCACTTGATGCAAAGTGGCTTAAACGATATGCCTGCCGAGCAGTGCGCTTCTGTTCGCTGACGCACCCATTCCAGGACATTCCGCATCACAAGAGAACGCACTCGCGGTTTGCGCGTCTAACGTTCGGCAACGCACCGACCCCGGGGGGTGTGCATCACTAGACTTTGCACATGGCCTCGGCAGTTAATTGGCCTGGAGTATGTTTTTTCCAACTTGAGGAGGACTCAACATGTTATTCATTATCTGGATCGTTGTCGGTGGTGTGCTCGGCTGGCTCGCCAGCATGGTCATGAAGACGGATGCTGAGCAAGGCATGATTCTCAATATCGTGGTTGGCATCGTGGGAGCCTTCCTGGGTGGCTGGCTGCTGTCCCCGCTGTTCGGCAGTGGCACCATCAACTCCGATGACTTCAGTGTGTCGTCGCTGCTCGTGTCGTTCCTGGGCGCCGTCATCCTGCTCGCAATCGTGAATCTGCTGCGTCGCGGCCGCGTCCGCTAAAACAGGTGCAAGCCCCACTTTGAAAACCAACGTCGCATGGCGTTGGTTTTTTTACGTCCGGAATCCGAGCTCATGCGCATCAAACGTTCCATCGTCGTCCTCATCACTTGCATCGCCACGCTCGTGGCGGGCTTGCTCGTGCTGAACTTTTCGCCCGGCGAAAAGAAGATCGACACGCAGTTGACCCGGCAATACGACACGAACGACCCGCAGTTCCGGCGTTCGCTCGGCGTGCTGCTGGGCCCGCCCATCATCGAGGGCAACAAGGTCGAAGCGCTGCTCAACGGCGACCAGATCTTTCCCGCCATGCTGGACGCGATCCGCTCGGCGCAGAAATCGATCAGCTTCGAAACCTATATCTATTGGGAAGGCACGATCGGGCGCGAGTTCACGGAAGCGCTGTCGGAACGGGCGCGCGCCGGCGTCAAGGTGCACGTGCTGCTCGACTGGATCGGCAGCATGAAGATCGGCGAGGCCGCGCTCGACGAGATGCGCCGCGCCGGCGTGGAAGTGCACCGCTATCACAAGCCCGTGTGGTGGAAGCTGGCGCGCCTGAACAACCGCACGCACCGCAAGCTCCTGATCGTCGACGGCAAGACCGGCTTCACGGGCGGCGTCGGCATCGCCGACAAATGGCGCGGCCACGCCCAGGACCCCGACCACTGGCGCGACTCCCACTTCCGCGTCGAAGGTCCCGTCGTCGGGCAGATGCAGGCCGTGTTCAACGACAACTGGACGAAGGCGACCGGCGCCGTGCTGGACGGCCCGGACTATTTTCCGGCGCTCGTCGCGCAAGGCGACATGCCCGCGCAGATGTTCTCCAGCTCGCCCACGGGCGGCAGCGAGAGCATGCACCTGATGTACCTGCTCGCGATCACGGCCGCGCGCCACACGATCCACCTGTCGAATTCCTACTTCGTGCCGGACGAGCTGGCCCTCAAGGCGCTCATCGCGGCGGCGAAACGCGGCGTCGACGTGCGCATCATCACGCCCGGGCCGGTCATCGATTCCGACATCGTGCGCGCCGCGTCGCGCGAGCGCTGGGGCGAACTGCTGGCGGCCGGCGTCAAGATGGCCGAATACCAGCCGACGATGTACCACGTGAAGGCGCTGGTCGTGGATTCGCTCCTCGTCTCGGTCGGCTCCACCAACTTCGACAACCGCTCGTTCATCCTCAACGACGAGGCGAACCTGAACGTGCTCGACGCCGGCTTCGCGAAACAGCAGGAGGCGGTCTTCGAAGACGACTGGAAGCATGCGCGCCAGGTCAGCCTGCAGGCCTGGCAGAACCGGCCCTTCTCGGAAAAGATCGGCGGCATGCTGGCGGACCTGATCGGGGCGCAACTATGAACCGGGCCATGCCTAAATCCTTCCTCCCGCTCGCCCTCCTCGCCGCCTGCGCCGCGCACGCCGACGAAGGCATGTGGATGCCGCAGCAGTTGCCGCAAGTCGCGCGGCAACTCAAGGCGGACGGCCTCGAACTCGATCCGGCGACCCTCACCCGCCTGACCGGCTTCCCGATGGGCGCCATCGTCAGCCTGGGCGGCTGCTCGGCCTCGTTCGTGTCGCCGCAGGGCCTCGTGATCACGAACCATCACTGCGTGTACAACAGCGTGGCCGTCAACTCGACGCCGCAGCGCGACCTCCTCGCCGACGGATTTCTCGCGCGGACGATGGCCGATGAACTGCCGGCCGCGCCGGGCAGCCGCGTGTTCGTCACCGAGGACGTCGCCGACGTCAGCCGGCGCGTGATTACGCCGGACGTCGCCAGGCTGGCGGGCAAGGCGCGCCTGGACGCGATGGAGACGAACCAGAAGTCCCTCGTCGCCGAATGCGAGCAGGACGCCGGCTACCGCTGCACGGTGGCGAGCTTCTACGGCGGCCTCGCGTTCTACCGCATCAAGCAGCTCGAGATCCGCGACGTGCGCCTCGTGCACGCGCCACCAAGCGGCATCGGCAAGTTCGGCGGCGACACCGACAACTGGATGTGGCCGCGCCACACGGGCGACTACGGCTTTTATCGCGCCTACGTCGGCCGCGACGGCAAGGCCGCGGACTACGCCAGGGACAACGTCCCGTACCGTCCCAGGCTGTGGCTGAAGATCGCGCCAGGCGGCGTGCGCGAGGGCGATTTCGTCATGGCCCTCGGCTACCCGGGCCGCACGAACCGGCACCGCCTGCCGTCCGAAGTGGCGTTCACGTTCGACTGGAACTATCCGGCCTATGTGAAGGCGGCGGGCGAGACGCTGGCCGTCATCGAACGCGAGACGAAGAACGATCCGGCCGCGCACCTCAGGTACGCGGGCCAGATCGCCAGCGTCAACAACTACTACAAGAACCGCAAGGGCATGCTCGCCAGCTACCAGGGCAGCGACATCCTCGCGCGCAAGACGGCCGAGCACAATGCATTGAAGGCCTGGGTGGATGCGAACCCGCGGCGCAAGGCGGAATTCGGCGCCGCCATCGAGGCGGCCGAACGGCTGATCGCCCGGCGCGACGCGCAGACCCGGCGCGAATTCTTCCTCGGCTATTCGATGCCGCGCTTCCTGAACGCGGCGCGCACCCTGTACCGGCTCGCCAACGAGCGCGCGAAGCCGGACGCGCTGCGCAAATCCGGCTACCAGGAACGCGACCTGGCGCGCCTGGCGTCCGTCATCGGCGGCCAGGACCGCACGTACGACGACAAGGTCGACAAGGCCCTCGTGCTGAACTTCCTGAAGCAGTACGACGCGCAGCCGCTCGACCAGCACGACGCCGCGTTCGACAGTGCCCTCGGCATCAAGCCGGGCATGGGGGAGACCGATCTGAAAGCACTGCTCGACCGCATCTACGCCGGCTCGCATCTGCAGGACAAGGACGTGCGCACGGCGTGGCTGACGAAGACCCCGCAGGACTTCAAGGCCAGCAACGACAGCTTCATCAAGGCCGCCGTCGCGATGTACGACGCCGACATGCGGCGCGAGGCGGAGGAAGACGAACTGGCCGGGGACATCCAGCAGGCCTACGCCGGCTACATGAAGGCCAAGATCGCCTACATGAACGGCCGCGGCCAGGCCGTCTACCCGGACGCCAACTCAACGCTGCGCGTCACCTTCGGCAACGTCAGGGGCCGCGACTACGGCGCCGACGGCACCGGGTCCTGGACCGCGTTCACGACCGTGAAGGGCGTCGTCGCCAAGCACACGGGCGCGGGCGAATTCAACGCGCCCGAGCGCCAGCTGGCCGCGATCCGCGCGCGGGACTTCGGCCGCTGGGCCGATCCGGTACTCAAGACCGTGCCGGTCGACTTCCTCGCCACGCTGGACATCACGGGCGGCAACTCGGGTTCGGCGGCGCTGAACGCCCGCGGGGAACTGGTCGGCCTCGCGTTCGACGGCACGCTCGATTCCATCATCTCCGACTGGGATTTCAATCCGCGCGCCACGCGCGACATCCAGGTCGACATCCGCTACATCCTGTGGAACATGGAGAAGGTGGACCATGCCGACAACCTGCTCAAGGAGATGAACGTCAAGTAAAAACCGTACGTTCATCCGCGCGCCATGCATTCCATGCCGCGCACGGCGCAGTTCATTCCATTGCCGCTGCCGGCCGCCGCGCCGCCCGCTACACTGCCTCCATATCGACACATAAGGAGAACGGCAATGAAGCGGATCTGGATCTGGTGCTGGGCCCTGCTCGGCATCGCGTGCGCGCCCGTGCACGCGCAGGAAGACAAGGTTCAACAAGAACGGGCGCAGGCATGGACGCAAGCCCGGGCCATCGTGGCGGACCTCGATAAAATCGTCGCGCCGCACGGCGTGCAGGAGTCGTACAAGACGCGCATCGGCGGCATCGACCAGTGGCTCACCGTGCGCGGCCAGGAACGCGACAACCCGATGATCCTGTTCGTCCACGGCGGCCCGGCATCGCCCGTCACGCCGACGCTGTGGCAGTTCGAGCGCCCGCTCGAGGAATACTTCACCATCGCGAACTGGGACCAGCGCGGCGCCGGCAAGACCTACGGCGAGACCGCCCCGGACAAGGTCGCGGACACCATCCACATCGACCGCTACGTCGACGACGCGATCGAGGTCGCGGAGCACCTGCGCCAGCGCTACGGCAAGAAGAAGCTGATCCTGATGGGCCACAGCTGGGGCACGATCGTCGGCATGAAGGCGGCGCTGAAGCGTCCCGATTTATTCTATGCCTACGTCGGCATCGGCCAGGTGATCAGCATGCGCGAGAACGAACGCATCAGCTTCGACTACGCGCTGGAGCAGGCCAAGGCCCACGACAACGCGGAAGCGCTGCACGATCTGCAGTCGATCGCGCCCTACCCCGGCAACCAGCCGATCACGCGCGAACGCATCATCATCGCGCGCAAGTGGCCCCAGTACTACGGCGGCTTGAGCGCATACCGCAGCGAGTCCGCCTATTATTTCGACGGCCCGCGCCTGTCGCCGGACTACGATGCGAAGCAGGCGAAGGACATCGACCAGGGCAGCCTCCTGACGCTGGGCCGCATCCTGCCGGAGTTCGTGCAGGTGGATTTCTCGAACGTGAAGACGTTCCCGATCCCCGTGGTGATGTTCATGGGCCGGCACGACTACACGACGCCGACGGCACCGACCGCGGCCTGGCTCGCGCAGGTGAAGGCACCCATCAAGCAGGCCGTGTGGTTCGAGCGCTCGGCGCACATGATCCCGTGGGAAGAACCGGGCAAGACGCTGGTCAGTTTATTGACCTATGTGAGGCCGTTGGCGCAGCAATAACCGAAAGTGTAAAACGTCGCCCCCGCGCAGGCGGGGGCCCGATTTGCGAGCGCAGCCGATACGCGTACAAAACGTAAAACGTCGCCCCCGCGCAGGCGGGGGCCCAATTTTGCGAGCGCAGCCGATACGCGTACAACCTGGGTCCCTGCCTTCGCAGGGACGACGTTGTTATGCGTACGTGATCACTTCAATGCGTCAACTCCGCCTGCGCCGCATCCACCTTGTTCAAGCGGCTGTTGCGGATGCCGTAGCCGAAATAGGTGAGCACGGCCACCGTCATCCAGATGGTGAACACGGTATAGGTCGTGCTGGACAAGCCGCCCACGAGATACAGGCAGGCGAGGATCGACAACCCCGGCACCAGGTAGGGGCCGAACGGCACGCGAAAACCCTTGCGCCCTGTTTCGCCCTGCTTGCGGCGGATGACCGGCACCGCGACCGACACGACGATGAACGCGACCAGCGTGCCCATGCTCACCATGTCCCACAGGAAGGTGGAGTCGACGAGGCCCGCGACGATGCCCACGGCGACGCTGACGATCAGCGTGTTGGTCACCGGCGACTGCGTGCGCGGATTGACGGTGCGGAAGGCCTTCGGCACGAGGCCGTCCTTGGCGATGGCGTACAGGATGCGCGTCTGGCCGTAGATCGTCACCAGCGTCACGGAGAACACGGAGATGACCGCACCGGCCGACAGCACGAGCGCGGGCCACGCCTTGCCGGTCACGTTCTGCAGGATCACGGCGAGGCCCGCTTCCTGGCCCGCGAACATCGCGGCCGGCTGGGCGCCGAGGGCGGCGATCGCCACCAGCATGTAGAACACCGTGACGATGCAGAGGGCGGCCAGGATGCCGATCGGGACGTCGCGCGTCGGGTCCTTGACCTCTTCGCCGGCCGTGGCGATGGTGTCCAGGCCGATGAACGAAAAGAACACGGTGCCCGCCGCCGCCGTCACGCCGGCCAGGCCGCCGATGCCCTTGCCGGTTGCGGGCCAGACGAACGGGTGGAAGTTGTGGATGTCGAAGCCGGACAGCGCGATCGCGGAAAAGAACACGAGGATCGCCAGCTTGATGAGCACCATGATGGCGTTCGTCGTCGCCGATTCCTTGGTGCCGCGGATCAGCAGCACGCAGCACAGCACCACCAGCAGGATCGGCGGCAGGTTGATCTGGCCGGCGTGGAATTCGACGCCGCCGGTCTTGCCGGCGACGATCATGGGCGAGCGCAGCGCATCGGGAATCTGCCAGCCGAGCGCGTTCTGCAGGAAGTTATTCAGGTAATCGGACCAGCCGATGGCCGTCGCGCTGGCCGCGAGGCCGTACTCCAGCAGCAGGCAGGCCGCGACGATGAAGGCGGCGAACTCGCCCACGGTGGCGTAGGCGAAGGAATACGAGGACCCGGCGGCCGGCACCCGGTTGGCCAGCTCGGCATAGCACAGCGCCGTGAGGCCCGCGGTGACGGCGGCCATCAGGAACGACAGCACGACGGCCGGACCGGCCTTCGGCACGGCTTCCACCATCGTGAAGAAGATGCCGGTGCCGATCGTGGCGCCGACGCCGATCATGGTCAGGGGAAAGAGGCCCAGCGAGCGGCCCAGGGCGTGGGCGGAGCCGTCATCCGATTTGTGCTCGGATGTCTTGGTGCGGATGAGCTTTTGGCCCAGGGTCTGGTTCACGACGTGTCCTCTTGGCGCGGGTGGCGCTGATTATATGTGTTATGTGGATGCGATATAAGCACCCAAAGTCCGCGATTATAGGGCCAGTTTCCGGGGCTGCTTTCAGTGCCGCAAAAAAATACTTCACTTAAATATGCATTTTTTATGCATATTTAGGTAGAATACGTCCGTGCAGGTAGAATACGCCGGTACCCACTGAGCTTACCCGATGCGACTCACTCGATTCTCCGATATTGGCCTGCGTGTCCTGATCTATCTGGAACGGGCGGGAGAACGTACGCAGCCGGTGACGGTGGCCGAGATCGGCAGGCAGTTCGACATCCCGCTGAACCACCTCGTGAAAGTGGTCGGGCAGTTGGCGAAGCTGGGCTGGGTGCAGGCGACGCGCGGACGCAACGGTGGCCTGCGCCTCGCGGCCGATCCGGCAACGCTCACGATCGGCCAGGTGCTGCGCAAGCTGGAAGGCGAGGACGACGAGCTGGTCGACTGCGAAGGCACGGACTGCGCGCTGAAGCTGGATTGCCAGCTGCGCGGCATGCTGCGCACCGGCATGAAGGCCTTCTACGACGCGATGGACCGTTTTACCTTGGCCCACGCCACGGCCGGCAATACCGGCGAGCAAGTCATGCGCATGCACCGGATGTTCTGGGATGGCGCGGCAGCAAGAAGCAGGCTGCCGGCCACGGAGCCGGTGAGTGAGGATTAACTCATCAGTATCTTGATGATATGTTGGCAACGCCCGCCATGCGGGCCTTTTTTTGAACCGTAAATCTGCATTTTAAATGCATAATTAAAGGAACCAAGATGATTTCCGAAGCATCCCGCCCCTACATCGATGCCAGCGTCCCCGTCCTGCGCCTGCATGGCCTGACGATCACCAAGCTGTTCTACACGAACATGCTGGGCGCGCATCCCGAGTTGACCCGCATCTTCAATATGGGCAACCAGGCAAGTGGGGCGCAGCAGCAATCGCTGGCATCGGCGGTGTTCGCCTATGCGGCCAACATCGGCAATCCGGGCGCGCTGGGTCCTGTCGTCGAGCGCATCGTGCACAAGCACGTGTCGATCGGCATCCGCGCCGAGCACTACCCGATCGTCGGCAAGCACCTGCTGGAATCCATCGCCGCCACGCTGGGCGACGCCGCCACGCCGCCGCTGCTGGACGCCTGGAAGGAAGCGTATAACTCGCTGGCCAGGCTGTTGATCGAAGCGGAAGCGAAGATGTACAGCACGGCCGGCATCCAGCCGGGCGAGACCCGCCCGATGCGCGTCACCGACGTCACGACCGAAAGCTTCAACGTGCTGTCGATCCGCTTCGTCCCGGCGGACGGCAAACCGGTCCCCGCGTTCAGGCCGGGCCAGTACGTCAGCGTCGCCGTCGACCTGCCGGGCGGCCGCCACCAGCTGCGCCAGTACAGCCTGTCCGATGCACCCGACGGCGCAAGCCTGCGCATCTCCGTCAAGCGCGAAGACAGCATCGACGACACGCCGGCCGGCGAAGTGTCGAACTGGCTGCACGCGAACGTCAAACTCGGCGCCACCTTGCAGGTATCGCACCCGTTCGGCGAATTCACGCCCGAGACGGAAGGCGACAAGCCGCTCGTGCTGCTGTCGGCCGGCGTCGGCATCACGCCGATGGTCTCCGCACTGAAGCGCGTGGCCGGCGTGAATCCGCAGCGCCGCGTGATCTTCGCGCATGCCGCCCGCGATGCCGCCCACCATGCGCTGCGTGCGGAAGTCGACGCGCTGCAGGCCGTGATGCCGAACCTGTCGGTCGTGACGTTCCACGAAGACGCGCAAGGCGCCGCCGGCGTCATCGAGGGACGCATGGACGTGGCCAGGTTGCCGGCATGGCCGCGCGAGGAAGCGAACGTGTACCTGTGCGGACCGCACAAGTTCATGCAGGCGCAGTGGCTCGATTTGCTGCATGCCGGCGTGCCGGCGGGGCGTCTGTATCGCGAGGTGTTCGGGCCGGAGCTGCTGGATCACCTGCTCTGAGCCTGCGTGCGTCGAACGCGTGGGCGGAGGCAATGCCCCCGGCATTACCTCCCGCCCACCCTACGTGCTTTCGTTGGGGGGCACCCGTGCCCACGCGTTTCATTACGTGCTCTCGTAGGGTGGGCACCCCGTGCCCACGCGTCCCACCACATTCAATTCACGACCTGGATGAGCGTCCCGCGCACGGTCCGCTGCGCGGGATTGCCGTACACGCGGATGCCGCCGGACCCGCTGTTCTGCGCGACCAGCGACTGCTTCACGTTCGCCGTGATGCCGCCCGATCCCGTCGCGGACAGGTCCGCCTGCTCGCTCGCGAGGTCGGCCAGGTCCAGGTGACCGGACCCGTTCGACCGCGCCGCCAGGCTGCGCACGGCGCCCGCCACGCGCAGCTGGCCCGAGCCGTTCAGGTTCGCCGTCACGTGCTCGCCCTGCATGCGGCCGACGACCAGCCGGCCGGAACCGCTCATGGACACGGTGCCGCCGCCGCTCTGCAAGGTCGCCGCATCGATGCTGCCCGAACCGTTCATCGCCGCATCCAGGCTGGCCACGCGGCCCGTCAGCAGCACCGAGCCCGAGCCCTGCTCGGCCACGACGAGCGGCGCGCCGTTCAGGTCCTGCACGGTCAGGTGGCCGGAACCGTTATGGCGCACGTCCGTCAGGCGCGGCACGGTATAGGTCACGCGCACGGCATGATTGGTGCGGAACGACCGCTCCTTCTCGATGACGAGGCGGTCGCCGCGCAGTTCCGTACGGATGAACGGCAGCAGGTTGCTGTCCGCCTCCACGACCAGCGACGTGGCCGGGCCGACGCGCACGTCGACCGTGATGGTGCCGTTCACTTCCAGTCCCGGCACGGTGGCGATCGCGCGTTCGTCGCGCGCGACCGCGCCGTTGCCTTCGACGCTGTCGTCGGAGAACGGCGTGCGGACGTGGTAGTCGCCATCGCCGTTCGGATTGACGATGATGGCGCAGCCGCCGAGGACGGCGCAAGTGATGGCGATGGCGAGCGGAGTACGCATGATGTCCTTTTCTTGTTGTCAGTGGATGGCGCGGCAAGGCCGACCATGCCACTGTAGCAAGGGCATCCGGCACCCGCCCGCGGCATGCGACAGGCGGTAGAAAAGACGGAATAAACGGTCGCGGCGGGCGACGGTCAGCGCTGGCCCAGGCGCGTGCCGCCGAACAGGTGCTTGAATTCGTGCGGCTGCGAGCGCCAGTACTGCGGCGGCGCGCTGACCGTCGCACCCAGTTCCGCCGCCGCGTGCCACGGCCAGCGCGGGTCGTACAGCATGGCGCGCGCCAGCGCAACCATGTCGGCCTGGCCCGTCTGCACGATCGTCTCGGCCTGCTTCGCTTCCGTGATCAGGCCCACGCCGATGGTCGGCATCGACGTCTGCGCCTTGATGCGGGCGGCGAATTCGATCTGGTAGCCCGGGCCGACGGGGATCTTCTGCTGCGGCGACACCCCGCCGCTCGACACGTGGATGAACTGGCACCCGAGCTTTTCGAGTGCGCGCGCCAGCACGAGACTCTGGTCCAGGTCCCAGCCGCCCTCGACCCAGTCGCTGGCCGAGATGCGCATGCCGACCGCCATCTCGGGCGCCACGGCGGCGCGCACTGCCTCAAACACCTCGAGCGGGAAGCGCATGCGGTTGTCCAGCGAACCGCCGTAACGATCGTCGCGCCGGTTCGACAGGGGCGACAGGAACTGGTGCAGCAGATAGCCGTGGGCGCCGTGCAGTTCGATGGCGTCCAGCCCCAGCGCATCGGCGCGGCGCGCGGCGGCGACGAAGCCGTCCTTCACGCGCTGCATGCCGGCCGCATCGAGCGACAGCGGCACGGTTTCACCGGCCGCATGCGGAATCGCGGACGGCGCCACGGTCTGCCAGCCGTTCGCCTGGCCGGCCGGGATGTTCGCCCCGCCCTGCCACGGCACCTCGCTCGACGCCTTGCGGCCCGCGTGGGCGAGCTGGATGGCGATCTTGATGGGCGCGTGCTTGCGCATGGCGTTCACCACCGGCTCCAGCGCGGCCGCGTGCTCGTCGGACCACAGGCCCAGGTCGGCGTGGGTGATGCGCCCCTCCTCCGTCACGGCCGTCGCCTCGATGATCAGGAGACCGGCGCCGGACAGCGCGAGATGGCCGAGGTGGATCATGTGCCAGTCGGTCGCGAAGCCCCGGTCGGCGGAGTATTGGCACATCGGCGCGATGGCGATCCGGTTGGCCAGCGCGAGCGGGCCGAGTCGGATCGGAGAGAACAGCTTGCTCATGGGTGGTGCACTCCCTTGACGTAGGGTGGGCACCCCGTGCCCACCAAATGCATGCATAAAGGGATAGTCTAGCGCGCGCGGTTAAAACGCGCTTTTCGGGAACGGATACGTGCGTTGGACGCGTGGGCGGAGGCCGCCCACCCTACCCGTAACGCCAACGTAGGGTGGGCACCCCGTGCCCACGCGTTCAACCGGCGGTGCCAGGCACGATCAATCCGCGCGGACGACCATGATCCCCGCCCTTAGCCCGACCCGCACGTCCGGATTCGGGAACACGACATACTCTTCGTCGTGCTGAACGGTATAAACCGTATCGCCATCCCGCGCGATCACGTCGCCCTTCCTGAGCGGCGTGAAGTTCTCGGTGTCGCGCCCGAAACTCATCGTGAACGCATCGGACAGCTTGGTGATCGACTGCGCGGTATTGAACACGATGGGCGCCTTGCCCTCTCCCGCCGTCGAACCGCGCAGCAGTCCGTGCAAGGCCGCCGCCATCGCCGCGAACTGCGCAAGGTCGTTCTGGCCCAGCGTGCCGATGCGCCCCAGTTCCACGGTGGTGCCCGCGGTGGCGTGCCGTTCGGCCGTCCAGTAACTGTACGTGCCGGCGGAGGCCGGGTTCATGATGACGGCTTCGATGCCGCCGACACCCAGCCACGCGATCAGCTCACGGCGCGCTTCGGCCGCGATCAGTTCCGGCACGATCGCAAAACGGGGATAGCGCGATCCGCGGATCGCCGTGTGCAGGTCGAGGTGCCAGCGGCGCGGGCCGCTGCCGTCGAAGAAGCCGGCGGTCGCCGCGATCAGCGCGTCCGCCCGGCCGGCCTCGAAGGTGCCTGCCAGGTCGCCGCGCTGGTCGCGGAACATGCGGTTCAGGTCCGCATCGATGAAGCGCTTGCCGGCCGCGATCGCGTCGATGTTCCCGACGCACAGCATCAGGTCCACCGCGAGTGCTGAGGGCGCGCGCGACAGCGCCTCGATGGCGTAGGCCACCATCTCGATCGGCCCCGTCTCGTCGCCGTGCACACCCACCGACAGCAGCACGGCGGGACGATGCCGCGACGGCACGGCCGCCTTCACCGTCAGCACGCCCTTCGCAGGCTGGCCGACCGTGAAGCCGGCGCCTGCGAAGCGGGCCGCCACCTCGCCGAAGTCGGCCTGGGCCAGCGCCCGGATCTCCTTCGGCAAGGTATCCAACTGAGCGAACGAAGCGGCCGCCATCGCGTTACGCCAGCGTCGCGACGGTGAGGGCCGCGGTGCCCGCTGCGATGCGGTCCGGGCTCGAACCTTCCGACAGCGACCACACGGCCAGCATCGCCTGTTCGAGGTCGGTCGGCTGGACGTAGCCGCCGGACAGGCCCATCGCCGCCGTCAGCTCGCGCACCGCGGCCTGCATGTCGCCGGTGGCGCGGCTCGCTTCCAGCACCTCCAGCAGCAGGCGTTGCTGCGTGCGGCGCAGGGCCTGCAGCGCGTAGTTGCGCAGCTGTTCCTGCGACTTGCTGATGGCCGGCAGCTTGAGGCCGCGCTCCAGCGTGTCGATGCCGGCCTGCCCGCGCAACAGCATGCCGACGCGCAGGAACTCGGCCAGCGACATGCCCTGCGGACGCTGGACGGAGACGGCCGCGAACAGGAAGGCGGCCAGCGATTCGACCGTATCGACGGCTTTCCACGCCTGCACGAACGACGACGACAGGCCGGCCTGCGCATCGGCATCCGACTTCGCCGGCATCAGCTGGCGCAGTTGCTCCGGCTGGGCGAACAGGTTCGACAGCTCTTCCATGCCGCCGGCGCCGGCCTGTTCCGCCGGCAGCGACAGCACGCCTTCGATCACGGTGCGCAGCATCACGCGGGTGCGCGCATCGACCGTCTGCGACACGTCGCGCGGCACGACCAGCGCGTCATGGTCCAGCGCCTCGAACACGTGCGCCAGGTGCAGCGCGGCCCAGGCCTGGCCCCACGCTTTCACGACCTCGGCGTCGTCGATGCGGTGTTCCAGCGCCAGGTCGCGCAGCATCAGCGGGCCGCAGCGGTTGACGGATTCGTTCGCCAGCACGGTCGCGAGGATCGCATTGGCCAGCGGATGCGCCAGCGGATCGCGCGTCGCCACCAGTTGCGCCGGGAAGTACGGGCGCAGGATGGTCTCGGCCCACGGCAGGCCGGTGAGCGGCAGCGCGGCCAGCAGGCGCTTGAAGCGGTTCTTGACGTTGGCGACGACGACGGCCAGTTCCGGCGTCGTGAGGCCCAGGCCGAGGGCCTTGCGGCGCTGCAGTTCCGTCTCGCTCGGCAGCTGTTCCAGCTCGCGCGACACGGCGCCTTCCGCCTCGAGGCTCGCGATCAGCGCGGCATAGCCGTCGACGACCGCGCTGTTCGATTGCGCCTGCGCCTCGCGCACCAGCAGGTGCGTCTGCAGCGTGTTGTCGCGCAGGACCAGCTTCTCGATATCGCCCGTCATTTCCGTCAGCAGGCGGTTGCGCTCGCCCTCTTCCAGCTGGCCGGCGTTGACTTCGGTGTCGAGCCAGATCTTGACGTTGACTTCGTGGTCGGAGCAGTCCACGCCGGCCGAGTTGTCGATCGCATCGGTGAAGATGCGGCCGCCGGCCAGTGCGAATTCGATACGGCCGGCCTGGGTCGCGCCCAGGTTGCCGCCTTCCGCCACGACCTTCACGCGCAGCTCGTTGCCGTTGACGCGGATGTTGTCGTTGGCGCGGTCCTTCACCTGCGCGTGGGTCTCGTTCGACGCCTTGATGTAGGTGCCGATGCCGCCGTTGTAGAACAGGTCGACCGGTGCCAGCAGGATGCGGTGCATCAGTTCTTCCGGCGTGAGCGAGGTCTCGGCGATGTCGAGCGCTTCACGCACCTGCGGCGACAGCTCGATGTGGCGCGCGGTGCGCGGGAACACGCCGCCGCCTTCCGAGATCAGGTCCTTGTCGTAGTCTTCCCAGGAACTACGTGGCAGCGCGAACATGCGCTTGCGCTCGTTGAACGAGACGACGACGTCCGGATTCGGGTCGAGGAAGATGTGGCGGTGGTCGAACGCGGCCAGCACTTTCAGCTGGCGCGACAGCAGCACGCCGTTGCCGAACACGTCGCCCGACATGTCGCCCACGCCGACCATCGTCACCGGGGTCGTGTTCATGTCGTGGCCCATCTCGTAGAAGTGGCGTTTCACCGCTTCGAACGCGCCCTTCGCCGTGATGCCCATCTTCTTGTGATCGTAGCCGTTCGAACCGCCCGACGCGAACGCGTCGCCGAGCCAGAAGCCGCGCGAGACGGCGATGCTGTTGGCGATGTCGGAGAAGGTCGCGGTGCCCTTGTCGGCGGCCACCACGAGGTACGGGTCGTCCTGGTCGTAGCGCACGGTGTCGCCAGGGGGCACGATCTCGCCGCGCACGCGGTTGTCCGTCATTTCCAGCAGGCTCGCGATGAACAGGCGGTAGACGGCTTCGCCTTCGGCCGCGACGACGTCACGTGCGGCATCCTTCGGCATCTGCTTGCAGACGAAACCGCCCTTCGAGCCGGCCGGCACGATGACGGCGTTCTTGACCATCTGCGCCTTCACGAGGCCCAGCACTTCGGTACGGTAGTCTTCCATGCGATCGGACCAGCGCAGGCCGCCGCGGGCGACCGGGCCGCCGCGCAGGTGCAGGCCTTCGAAGCGGCGCGAGAACACGTAGATCTCGCGGAACGGACGCGGTTCCGGCACCAGTGCCAGGTGGCTCGTGTCGAACTTGAAGATGATCTTGTCGCCGCGATTTTCGGCCGTCCCCTGGAAGTAGTTGGTGCGCACGGTCGCCATCACGAGGTCGACCAGCGCGGCCATGATTTCCTCGGTGTCGGCGTGGTTGACGGTGGCGAGACCCGCCTTCAGCGCGGCCAGCTTGGCGTCGCCCGCTGCGCGTTCCTCGTCCGACAACGCCGGATCGAAGCGCAGCGCGAAGCCTTCCACGAGCTCCTTGACGAGCGCCGCGCGCGGGCGCAGCGTTTCTGCCATGTAGCGGGTCGAGAACTTGCTGCCGGCCTGGCGCCAGTAGCTGATGTAGGCGCGCACCAGCTGCACTTCGCGCATCGACAGGCCGCCTTCGATCGTGAGACCGTTCAGGCGGCCGTCTTCCGCTTCGTCGTTGAACAGCGCGGCGAACAGTTCGTCGGCCACGTCGACGACGCCCGGTTTCGCCAGCTTGGCGGCGGAATCCGCGTCGACGATCAGGCTCGTGATGTAGCGGCGGGTGCCGTCGGCCGTGTCGATCCAGAAGCTCTGTTCGCGGTCGATGGCGACGCCCGCGTTCTGCAGCGCCGGCAGGATGCGCGACAGCGACGGCATCGTGCCCGTCGAGTACAGGCGCAGGGAGGTGACGCCCGCTTCATCCGTCTCGATACGGACCGATACGTGGCCCTGCTGGCCGTTCGCGAGGATCGCCCCGACGTCGCGGAAGGCGATTTCCGGCGCGGTGGCGGCCACGTAGTTCACGGGCAGCGTGGGCAGGATCTTGCGCAGCGCGTTGCGGGTCGGGACGTCTTCGACCGTGTCGGTCAGCGCGGTGTAGCGGTCATGCCAGCCGTCCAGCACGGACAGCAGCGGTTTCTGGATGTCGGTTTCCAGGTCGAGCGGATAGCGCGCGGCCTGCGCGATCAGGTACACGCGGGCCAGCGGGCCATCGGCGACGAGGGTCTGCGTGCGCACGTCGACGGCGCCCGAGCTGTCCTTCAGCGCCTGCGCCAGCGCGGCGACGACGGCGGCGCTGTAGCGCTCGCGCGGCAGGTAGACGAGGACGTTCAGGTGGCGCTGGTACACGTCGCGGCGGGCGAACACTTTCGCGCGCGGCTGCTTGTACAGCGAGACGACGGAGCTGCACACCTGGGCGAGCCACTCCGGGTCCGCTTCCAGCGCTTCGGTGCGCGGCAGCGATTCCAGGATCTCGAGGAATTTCTCGGCGCGGAAGCCTTCCTGGCGCACGCCGGCGATGGACAGCACTTGCGCCACGCGGCCGCGCGCGAACGGCAGGCGCGCCAGCGGGGTCGCGGTGGCGGCGCGGGTGAACAGGCCGACGAAGCAGTGTTCGCCGATCGTATTGCCCTGCGTGTCGGTGTCGCGCACGCCGATGAAGTCCAGCGGCTGGTCGCGGTGCAGGGTGCCGGCCACGTCGGCCTTCACGATCGACAGCGTCTCGTCGCGCTTGGACAGGATCTCGAAGTCGCCCGGGATGTTCTGCAGGCAGGTGCCGTACACGGGGTGCGCCGTGTCCTGCAGCACGCCGATGCGGCTCGGGATGTCGCGTTCCAGTTCGCGCACGCCCGGCTTCACGAAGTAATACGCGTAGCCGAACGGCTCGAAGCCTTCGTTCTTGGCCCACTCGAGGAAGGCGGCCACTTCCTGGCCGGACGGCGTGCCCTGGGCCGCCGCCGCTGCCGCGACGGCCGTCATACGGTCGGCCATGGCGACGGCGTCGCGGTGCACGATGGCGGCGTCGCGCGCGACCATCTGGATGCGCGCGACCAGTTCGGCGAGTTCGTCCTGCGGCAGGTCTTCGGCCAGCAGGCACAGGACATACGATTCCAGCGGCGCGCCCGCTTCGCCGACGGCGACCACGCGGCCGGCGGCGTCGCGGCGCACCGGCAGCACCGTATTCAATACGCCCGACGCGACGACGCGCTGGCGGCGCAGCGCCATCACGAACGAGTCGACGAGGTAGGGCATGTCCTCGTTCAGGATCAGCAGTGACGTCGACATGCCGCAGCGCCCGTCCGTGTAGCGATTCTCCGCGATCTGGCAGCCGTCGGTCGTGCGCTGCGCCACCTGGGCGAAAGCGTCCCACAGGATGGCGGCGAGGTTGCGCGGATCGATGCCGGCGAGGTCGTCCTCGTCGAGGGCGCCGATCCAGGCGCCGATCAGCGCGCCCACCTGCTCGGGGGCGCCGGCCGGCTTGTTCTCATTGACCAACGCGAGGGTTTGCGTGCGCAGATCGTGAGGCATGTCTTTGTTCATTTGCTTCTCCAAAGCTGATAGTTGCGCCGGGTTCGTCACGGCTTGTGGCCACATGTTCCCGGCTTGTATGGACAGGGTTGTCCCGTCCAGATTCTTGCTTCCTTGTTACCGGAAACTATCCTTTACTGTAGGGTGAGCTCCCCGAGCTTACGCGTAACGTTTGCGTGATGCCGGCGTCCGCGTGGGCACGGGGGTGCCCACCCTACGAATCATGACAGATCATACAGCCCCGGCAAGCCGAGGATGCGTTCCAGCTCTTCCAGCGCGGCCGCGCACTCGGTGGCCAGCTGCGGATCGGCCAGGTCTTTCGGCTCGACGCGGTCGCGGTAATGGCGCTCGACCCACGGCACGAGGCGTGCGTATAAATCGTCGGTCATCAGCACGCCCTGGTGCATCGCGGCCGCTTCGTCGTCCGTGAGCACGACGCGCAGGCGCAGGCACGCGGGGCCGCCGCCGTTGCGCATGCTCTGGCGCAGGTCGAATTCGATCAGTTCGTCGATGGCGCAGTTTCCCGACCTTCCGCTCGTCACCAGCTGCTCGAGGTAGCGCGCCACGGTCGGGACCTCGCGGCATTCGTGCGGCACGACGAGGGCCATGCCGCCGTCCGGTTTCGACAGCAGCTGGCTGTTGAACAGATAGCTGGCGACGGCGTCGGCGACGGGCACGACGCCCGTGTCCACGCGCACGGCGCGCAGGTCCGTGCCGGTCGCGCCGAGGGCGCGGCGCAGCGATTCCAGCGTCGCGGCTTCATCGGCGAAGGCCTGCTCGTGATAGAACAGCACATTGCCGTTGCCGACCGCGATCACGTCGTTATGAAACACGCCCTGGTCGATCACGTCCGGATTCTGCGCCGCGAACACGGTGCGCGCGGCGTCCAGGCCGTGCAGGCGGGCGACGGCCTGCGAGGCTTCCAGCGTCTGGCGTGCCGGGTATTTCGTCGGTGCCGGTGCGGACGGGTCGAACTCGACGCGGCCGTACACGAAGAATTCGACGCCGGCCGCGCCGTGGGCGCCGGCGAAGCGCGTGTGGTTGGCGGCGCCCTCGTCGCCGAACGCCGGCGTCGACGGCAGCGGGTCGTGCACGACGAAGCGGTCGCTGTTCGCGAACAGGGCGCGCAAGGTGCGCGTGGCCTGCACATGTTCTTCGGCGCGGTGCAGTTTATTGTTCAGGTTCGCCGCGGTGAAGTGCACGCGGCCGTCTTGCGTGTCGGCAGATGGGCTGACGGTGGCGGCGTTCGCGGTCCACATCGGCGACGCGGAGTACGCGCAGGCGAGGATCACGGGCGATTCGCGGTACGCCTGCGCCAATACGTCGGCGTCCGTGCCCGTAAAGCCGAGGCGGCGCAGCAGCCTGAAATTCGGACGCGCCTGCGGCGGCAGCAAGGCTTGCGCGAAGCCGCGCGCGGCCAGCGTGCGCATCTTGGCGAGGCCCTGCAGCGCCGCCAGGCGCGGGTTCGACGCGCTCTTCACGTTGTTGAACGAGGCGACGTTGCCGAACGAGAGGCCGGCGTAGTTGTGCGACGGGCCCACGAGGCCGTCGAAGTTGAATTCGCGTGCGTTGCGCATGGTGTCAGAAGGTCAGGCCGGGCGACAGCTTCGCCGGCATTTCCAGTTCGGAGGTTTCGATCGAGGCGACCGGGTACGCGCAGTAGTCGGCCGCGTAATAGGCGCTCGGACGATGATTGCCCGATTTGCCCACGCCGCCGAACGGCGCGGAACTGGCCGCGCCCGTCGTCGGACGGTTCCAGTTGACGACGCCCGCGCGCGCCTTGATCGCGAAGCGCTTCCACAGGTCTTCCGACGGCGACAACAATGCCGCGGCGAGGCCGAATTCGGTGGCGTTGGCGGCGTCGATGGCGCGGTCGAAATCGGCCACGCGGACCACCTGCAGCAGGGGACCGAACCACTCCTCGTCCGGGATGCCCGTCGCATCGGTCACGTCGACGATGCCGGCCGTGACGAAGCCCGCGTCCGGATCGAGCTGGCGCATGCGCAGCAAGACCTTGCCGCCCTGCGCTTCCATCATCGCCTGCGCCTGCACGAGGCGTTTCGCCACGGCGGCCGAGACCACTGGGCCCATGAACGGCTGCGGCTCCGCGTTCGACGGGCCGACGGCGAGCCTGGCGGCGACTTCCACGAGGCGGTCGATGAAGGCTTGTCCTTGGGGCGTGTCCTGCACGATCAGGCGGCGCGCGCACGTGCAGCGCTGGCCGGCCGAGATGAACGCGGACATGATGGCGTGGTGCACGGCCGCGTCGACATTTTGTACGTCCCAGACGACGAGCGGGTTGTTGCCGCCCATTTCCAGCGCCAGCATCTTGCCCGGCTGGCCGCCGAACTGTTTATGCAGCGCGGCGCCGGTCTGGCTGCTGCCGGTGAACAGGATGCCGTCGACGTCGGCCTGGCCCAGCGCGACGCCGGTGGCGCGGCCGCCGTTCACGAGGTTCAGCACACCTTGCGGCAGGCCGGCCTGTTCCCACAACTGCACGGTACGCACGGCGGTGCGCGGCGCGTATTCGCTCGGCTTGAACACGAGCGTGTTCCCCGCGATCAGCGCGGGCACGATGTGGCCGTTCGGCAGGTGACCGGGGAAGTTATACGGGCCGAACACGGCGAACACGCCATGCGGACGGTGACGCAGCACGGCGTTGCCGTCGGCGACTTTGGCACTCGTTTCTCCGGTGCGCGCGGCGTGCGACTGCACCGAGATGTCGACCTTGTTCGCCATCGTCGTCACTTCGGTGCGCGCTTCCCACAAGGGTTTGCCCACTTCCTCGGCGATGATGGCGGCCAGTTCCTCGTTGTGCTCCTTGAGCAGGTCGCGGAAGCGCTGGCAGATGGCGATGCGTTGTTCGAGCGGCGTGAGGGCCCAGCCTTCGAAGGCCGCGTGGGCGGCCTGCACGGCGCGGTCCACGTCTTCGGCGGTGGATTCGTTGCTGGTCCAGGTCTGGCGGCCGGTGGACGGGTCGATCGTCGCGAGCAGCGGACCGCTGCCGGGCAGCCATGCGCCGCCGATGTAGTTGGAAACGTTAGACATTGTTCTTCCTTACGTTGAGGGCCAGGGAGCGGACAGGGTCGCCCGCCTGGCAATGCAGCAGTTGCAGTTCGCGCACCGACAGGGCCACGTTGCGGCCGCCGTCGCAGGCATGCGTGAGGACCATGCGGAAATCGTCGAGCTTCGTGTTCGATACGAGCGTGACTTCGCCCTCGCCGCCAGGCTGGCCTTCCGCGGCCACGGCCAGCACGCTGTCGCGCACGGCGCGCAGTTCGGCCACGCGGCCCTGCAGCACGGGGCCGGCGTCGAAGATGTCGACGTAACCCTCGTAGTGCATGCCTTCCTGTTCCAGCAGCTTTCGTGCCGGGAGCGTGGAGCGGTGCACCTGGCCGATCACGGCCTGCGCGTCTTCCGGCAGGTACGCGACGTACAGCGGCTGGCGCGGCATCAGCTCGGCGATGAACGATTTCTTGCCGAGCGCCGTGAGGCCGTCGACGTGGTTGAAATCCATCTTGAAGAAATGCCGGCCCAGGCCTTCGTAGAACGGGGACGTGCCGTCCTCCGCCTGGTAGCCGCGCATCTCGGCGATGATCTTTTCCGTGAACAGGTGCTGGAACTGGGCCATGAACAGGAAGCGGCTTTTCGACAGCCACTTGCCGTTGTAGCCCGTGCGGTATTCCGGCATCAGGAACAGCGAACACAGTTCCGTCGAACCCGTGAGGTCGTTCGACAGATACAGCGTGTCCATGCGCGTGAACACGTTCAGTTCGCGGCTCGAGTGGACGAGCGTGCCGATGCGGTAGTTATAAAACGGTTCGGTCAGGCCGACGGCGGCCTTGATGGCGCACACGCCGGCCAGGCGGCCGTTGGACGTGTCTTCCATCACGAACATGTAGTCGCGTTCCTCGGGCGGGATCGTCTGCGCGAACGACGCCACCGCGGTCTCGACGCGTTCGCCCAGCATGGCGCGGTCCGGCTTCAGCGTGGTCATGCCGCTGCCGACCTGGCGCGCCATCTCGATCAGCGGATCGATGTCGTTCAGGGTGATTGCGCGGATTACGAGCATGGGTTCCTCATTGTTTTCCAAGGCGTCAGATCCGCACGCAGATGACGCTGTCGCCGGTCTCGACACCCAACGCCTCGCGTGCCGCGGGCGGCAGGCAGATGGCGTCGGCACTCTCGGCCGGGTCGCACGGCAGCACGATCGCGCGGAATTTGCGCTCGCTGCTGGCCACCGCGTAATTCACCATCGCCGCCTTGCCGCCGCGCGTGGGCGGCTGCAGTTCGGCGTTCGCGACCTTCCTCACCATCGACCCGGAGAACGAGTGCAGCGCGTGCTTGTGCGCCTGCAGGATCGGGCCGCCGTCGAAGATGTCGATGTATTCGTCGGCCTCGAAACCCTCTTCCGTCAGCAGGTCGAACGCGAGCTCGCCGCTCGGATGGATCTGGCCCATCACGGCCTGCGCGGGGCCGGGCAGCAGCGGCACGTACACGGGGTAGTGCGGCATCAGCTCGACGATCAGCGTGCGGTTGCGGGCGCCGCCGATCGTGCGTTCGGCGTCGAGGAAATCCATCTTGAAGAACTTGCGGCCCAGCGCATCCCAGAACGGCGACTGGCCCGCGTCGTCGGTGACGCCGGCCAGCGGCACGAAGAAGCGGTCGCCGAAGCGGTGCGGCGCCAGCACGGCGTACAGCAAGCGGGCACGCGACAGCAGCGCCGCCTCGCGCCGGGCCGTGTCGCGGTCGCGGATATAAAAGCCGGACAGCTGCGAATACGCCGTCAGCTCCGAGCACAGGGTCAGCGCATGCACGCTGTGGCTGATGTTCAGGTCGCGCGAGACCTGCTGGATCACATCGTTGCGGAACGCGAAATAGGTGCCGTTGGAGCCGGCCGACGCGTGGATCGCGGCGGTGCCGACCACTTCGCTGCGCTCGACGTCTTCGAGCACGAACAGGTAGGACTCTTCGCTGGGGATGTCGACGTGGGCGGCGAACGACGCCACCGAACGCTCCACGAACGCGGCGATCTTTTCGCGCGTGCGCGGCAGCGTGTGCACTCCCGGCGTGGACGCGGCGAGCAGCGTCTCGAGGGCGCCGACATCCGCTGGTTCTACCGGACGGACTACATACATGGAAACTCCCGACAAAGGCATCGAACGAACGGAAGCCGGCCGGGCTGGGGTGCCCCCTTCCGGCCGGGTGGTGCGGAGGTCAGCCGGCGAGGAACGCGTCGGCGGCCTGGCGCATGAGGCGATCCGCTTCCGCGATCTGCTCGTCCGAGACGACCAGCGCGGGCGCGAGACGCACGACGTCCGGACCGGCGATCAGCAGCATCAGGCCGAGCTTTTCGGCGGTCTTGGTGTAGTCCTTGGCGCGGCCCTTGTTCGCCTCGGCCATCGGCAGGCCGATGAGCAGGCCCTTGCCGCGCGGCTTGGTGAACAGCTGCGGGTAATCGGCGACCAGCTTCTCCAGATTGGCGAAGATTTTTGCGCTGGCTTCGCGCACCCGGGCGAGGAACGCCGGCTGGTTGATCTGCTCGATCACGTTCAGCGCCACGGTCGTCGCCAGCGGGTTGCCGCCGTACGTCGTGCCGTGCGAGCCGACGGACAGGTGCTGGCCGATCTCGTTCGTGGTCAACATGGCGCCGATCGGGTAGCCGTTGCCCAGGGCCTTGGCCGACGTCAGGATGTCCGGGGTCACGCCCACGTTCATGTAGTCGTACAGCGCGCCGGTGCGGCCCACGCCCGACTGCACTTCGTCGAACACGAGCAGCGCGCCGGTCTTGTCGCACAGTTCGCGCAGCGTTTTCAGGAACTCGATGTCGCCCGGGATCACGCCGCCCTCGCCCTGGATCGGCTCGACGATCACGGCCGCCACGTCGTCGCCGATGGCGGCGCGCGCGGAGGCGATGTCGTTGTAGTTGATGTGGTTGATTTCCGGCGGCAGCGGCTCGAAGCCTTCGGTGTATTTCGACTGGCCGCCGACCGACACGGTGAACAGCGTGCGGCCGTGGAACGAGGAATAGCACGACACGATGCGCGATTTGTGCGGGCCGAACTTGTCGTGCGCGTATTTGCGGGCCAGCTTCAAGGCCGCTTCGTTGGCTTCCGCGCCGGAGTTGCAGAAGAATGCGCGGTCGGCGAACGTCGCTTCCGTCAGCGCGGCGCCCAGGCGCAGCACGGGCTCGTTCGTGTAGCCGTTACCGAGGTGCCACAGCGTGTTGATCTGGCGGGTCATCGCGTCGACCAGCACCGGGTTGCAGTGGCCCAGGCTCGATACGGCGATGCCGGAGGTGAAGTCGAGGTAATGCTTGCCTTCCTGGTCCCAGACGTCCAGGCCCGAAGCGCGCACCGGGACCATCGCGGCCGGCGCATAGGTCGGTACGAGCACCTCGTCGAAAGTCTGGCGTGTGACAGGCCGCGTGGTGACACCCGATTCGAGCTTAGCATTCATGACGTTTTCCTCATCCAAGTAAAGGTTGCGCGGACTCCAGCAGCCGCGCCGAGCGACTCATTATAGAGAAGCCAAACCTTGCCGTTCTTTCCAAACTGCGACAGGCATTTTCATTTTTGGACGAGCAACAAAAAACCGGGGTCAGAGCCTAATGCCGTTAAGTTAAGCGGCAAGTTCAGCAACGATCGCTTGTAAA
>NZ_LMCY01000008.1:0-40367 GCF_001425685.1 Massilia sp. Root335
GGGCCCAAGTTCAGCGTCTCGACTGCGCAAGCAAATCGGATTCCCGCCTGCGCGGGAACGACGTTGTCGACGGGGTCACGAGCCCGACCTGAACAAATCCTCCGGCTTCCACGGATCATACGTCCCGACGTTCCACACATGGCCCTCGGGATCGCGGCACATGAAGCCGCGGCTGCCGAATTCCGTGTCGGCCGGTTCCTGCAGGATGACGGCGCCGGCATTGCGCGCGCGCTCGCACACGCGGTCGGCGTCGTTCACCTGCAGGTAGACGGTCTGCGTCTGGCGGCCCTTGATCTCGTCCGGCTGCACGAGCACCTTGCCATATTCGCCTTCCTCGTTGACCGAGCCCAGCATGATCATGCCGTCGCCGAGCGTCAGTTGCGCGTGGGCGATGGCGCCGTCGATGCCGGGCACGGCGACCTGGCACGCGAAGCCGAAGACTTCGCACAGCCAGTCGATGGCGGCCGGGGTGTCGCGGTAGCGCAGGCAGGGGATGGCGAGCGAGGGCATGGCGGGCTCCTGTCGGGTCGACGAGCCTCCATGCTAGCAGCAGAAGACGAGAAAATGCGCCGATTCACATCTGCTGGAACAGATAGCTGTGATTGCGGCTGACTTCCAGCTCGCCCGGATAGCCGCGCACCTTCAGCATCTGGCGCCCGCGCAGGTCGCGCTTGACCTCGGCGATGGCGTCCACGCGCACGAGCGTGGAGCGATGGATGCGCCAGAACTCGTCCGGATCGAGCTCGTCCAGCAATTCCTTCAGTGTCTTGCGAATCAGAAATTCCGCGCCGACCGTCTGCACCCGTGTGTATTTTTCGTCGGACTGGAAGAACAGCACCTCGCGCGTGCTCACCATGCGCAGGCTTGAACCGACCTGGGCCTGGATCCAGCGCAGGTAGGCCGGCTTGTCCGGCTTGCCCTTGTTTTCCAGCAGCGTGGTCAGCCTGGCCAGTTGCTGGCCGATGTCTTGCGGCGGTGCCGCATCGGCGCCGTTCCCGGTCCTTGCGCGCGCGCGCAGGCGCGCCTGCAGGCGCGCGCACGTGGTCGCGAGCCGCTCGGCCGACACGGGTTTCAGGAGGTAGTCGAGCGCGCCCTGTTCGAACGCGTCCAGCGCGTACTGGTCGTAGGCCGTGGCGAACACGATGTGCGAACGCTCGTACAGGCGGCGCGCCGCCTCGATGCCGGACAGTCCCGGCATGCGGATGTCGAGGAAGGCGATGTCGGGACGGTGCCGTTCGCCCAGCTCGACGGCTTCCACGCCGTTCGCCGCCTCGGCCACGATCTGCAATCCCGGCCACGCGACCGCGAGGCGCGCGCGCAGCAGGTCGCGCATGGGCGCCTCGTCGTCGGCGACCAGCGCGGTGACGGGGCGTTCTTCAGGCTTCATGCGTCCTCCATCATCTTGTAGGGGAGCCGGATCGTGGCGCAGGCGCCGCCGCCCGGCGGGGTCATGATGTCCAGTGCGGCATCCGCGCCGTACAGCAGTTGCAGGCGCTCGCGGATGTTGGCGAGGCCGACGCCGTCGTCCGCGTGCGGGTCGATGCCGACGCCATCGTCGCACACTTCCACGTGCAGGTCTGCCCCCACGACATGCGCGCGCACGGCGACGGTGCCGCCTTCGATCTTGGGTTCCAGGCCGTGCTTGATGGCGTTCTCGATCAGCGTTTGCAGCATCATCGGCGGGAACGGCGCGCTGCCGAGGAAGTCGGGCACGTCGAAGCGCACCTGCAGGCGCTCCTTCATCCGCGCCTGCATGATGGCCAGATAGGCCCGCGACAGCTCGACCTGCTTGCCGAGCGTGGCGCCGCCGCGCTGGCGCATCTGCGGCAAGGTCGAGCGCAGGTAGTCGATCAGGTGGGCGTGCACGCGCGCCGCTTCCTGCGGGTCGGTCTCGATCAGCTGGCCGATCAGGGCCAGCGTATTGAACAGGAAGTGCGGTTCGACCTGCGCCTGCAGCGCGGCCATCTGCGCTTCCATCAGGCGGCGTTCCAGCGTCGCCACGTTGGCCTGCGCCGTCGCCTCGCGCGCCGTCAGCTCGGCCTTGCGCTTGCCGCCCGCCAGCACCTTGACGGCGATCGAGATGAAGAGGTACCAGCCGCCCAGCTCGGGCGCGTTGATCATCCCGCAGAAGATCAGCACGAAGAACCACGTGAGGAACAGCTGGCGCCACTCGACGACGGCGAGCCAGTCGAAAAAGCGCCACCACAGCTTGCTGGCTTCGTTGAAGGCGTCGCGCACGAAGTCGAGTACGCGGTTGATGTCGCTGGCGCGCATGCCGTTCCCCTGCTTATTGTTTGCCGTAGGGTTCGCGCTGCGTGCGGCGGTGGTCGACGGCGAACGCCCCGATGACGACCTTGAGGCCCATGAACAGGACGAACAGGAACAGGGCCAGCGGCAGGAGGCTGATCACGAAGGCGAGGGCGATGCAGCAGGCCAGCATCGCCGGCCATGGCATGGCGGCGATGGTGCGGGCGCCGCGGCGGCACGCGCGGACGATGTCGTGGGCGATGTCTTCCATCGTGGCGGCGAATTCGCGGAAAGCGGTCTTGTTCATGATGACTCCTGTGACGTGACGTGTTGCGATGGAGTCACTCTACATCCGTGGCGACCGGGTGACCACAGCGTGTCGACGAACTGCCGAAAATGCAGGATGACTGGTCGTGCGGCCGGATGGGCGGGGCGTCTGGACCGGGCGGCGCCGGCGTACTATGATGCCGTTCATGAAATATCGATGCCCCCGCCGGGCGCGCCGCACGCCATGAGCCGTACCGGCCGCCTGTTCCAACTGATGGATGCCCTGCGCGGCCACCGCCGCCCGGTGACGGCCAGCGCCCTGGCCGAGCGCCTCGGCGTGTCCGAGCGCACCATCTACCGCGACATCCAGACCCTCGCGCAGCTGGGCGCGCCCGTCGACGGCTCGGCGGGCGTCGGCTACCTGCTGCGCACCGGGTTCTTCCTGCCGCCGCTGATGTTCGACGCCGACGAACTGGAAGCCCTCGTGCTGGGCGCGCGCTGGGTGCGCCAGCAGGGCGACCCGGCGCTGTCCGCCGCGGCCGACCGCACGCTGGCCAAGATCGCCACCGCCACGCCGCGCGACCTGCGCGACCACATGGCCGAGACGAGCCTGTGGGTGCCGGCGTTTCCGGCCGCGGTGCCGGTCGAGGCGTTCATCCAGCCCACGCGCGAGGCGATCCGGCGCCAGTGCAAGCTGCGCATCGCCTACCGCGACGAGCGCGATACGGCGACGGAGCGCATCGTGTGGCCGTTCGCGCTCGCCTTTTTCGAGGGCAAGCGGGTCATGGCCGCGTGGTGCGAACTGCGCGCCGCGATCCGCCACTTCCGCGTCGACCGCATCGTACGGGTGGAGGCGAGCACGGAACGCTATCCGTCGCCGCGCCATCAGCTGCTGCGGCGCTGGCGGCAGGAGTACGACATTCCCGAGTACTCCTGACAGAATCTGTCAGGGCAGGGTCTTAACATCGTTGCATCCACTCACGCACAGGAGACGACCCATGCAGCTCTACTACAATCACTATTCGTCCAATACCCGCCGTGTGCTGCTGGCGGCCGACCATCTCGGCGTCGCGTTCGATCTCGTCGAGATCAACCTGGCCAGCCAGGACGACCGGCGCCGCCTCGGCGAAGTCAATCCCAACAGCAAGCTTCCGGTGCTGATCGACGGCGACTTCATCCTGTGGGAATCGTGCGCGATCATGCAATACCTGGCCGACGGCACGCCGGGCCAGACCGTGTGGCCGCAGGCGCGCCAGGCGCGGGCCGACGTGACCCGCTGGATGTTCTGGGCGTGCCAGCATTTCGCCCCGGCCATCGGCGTGCTCACGTGGGAACACATCTGGAAGAAATTCGTCACGGGCCTCGATGCCGACGCAAACGAGGTGGCGCGCGGCGAATCCGACCTGGCCGACACGGCCCGCGTGCTCGACGGGCACCTGGCCACGCGCCACTGGCTCGTCGGCGACGCCGTGACGCTGGCCGACTTCGCCGTCGTGGCGCCGCTCATGTACAAGGACAAGGCGCGCCTGCCGCTGGACGACTATCCGCACCTGCTGGCCTGGTTCGGGCGCGTGCAGGCGCTGCCGGCGTGGCGCAACACCGAGCACGCCTGGTAGTCGCGTCAGGCGGGCCTGGCCTGCCGCCCCGCCACCGCGGCAATCCCCGCCGCGACGACGTTGAAGGCCGCGCTGGCCAGGATCGGCAAGGTATAGCTGCGGCTCGCGTCGAACAGGTAGCCGGCCGCGGTGGGGCCGACGAGCGTACCCACGGCGACGCTCGTGTACAGCACGCCGATGATGCTGCCGACCTGGCGGCTGCCGAACAAGTCCGTCACCACGGGCGGCATGATGGCGACCCAGCCGCCGTAGAACAGGCCGAACAGCAGCGCGAACCCGGCCAGCGTCGCGAAACCTGTCGCGGCGGCCCATATTGCCAACGCCGCGGCCATGCCGACGAACATCGCCAGCAGGAAGGCCTGGCGCCCGATCCGGTCCGCGAGCCCGCCGAGGAAGAAGCGGCCCACCGTGCTGCCGACGCCGATCGCCCCCAGCAGGTACGCGGCGTCCTTGCGGCCGATCCCGTGGTCCAGCGCATACGGCACCAGGTGGACGAACGGCACGAAGACGCCGAACGAGCAGACCAGGCAGGCCGCATACAGCAAGGCGAACTGCCGCGACCTGACGGCGTCGCGCAGCGGCATGCCGCCACCGCCGCCGGCGGCCGCGGATGCGCCGTCCGGTAAGGTGCCCTTGTGCGCGGGATCGTTCGCGATGAACCAGGCCATGCCGATGCCGACGACCGCCGCGCCGCACCCGAGCGCCACGTAGGCGGTCCGCCATCCCAGCGCGTCGATCAGCGCCGTCGCGAGCGGCGGCATGACCAGCGTGCCGACGCCGATGCCGCTGACCGCCAGTCCCGACGCGAAGCCGCGGCGCTTGACGAACCAGCGCTGCACCGCGCCGAGCGCGGGGACGTAGGCGCAGCCGATGCCCAGGCCGACGCCGAGGCCGTAGGCGGCGTACACCGTCGTGAGGCTGTGCGCCACGCCGGCCAGCGCCAGGCCGGCGCCCACCAGCAGCATGCCGAGCATGGCCAGGCGTTGCGCGCCCCAGCGGTCCGCGAGCGGGCCGCTGACGACGCCGAGCGAAAAGTACAGGAATCCCGCCAGCGAAAACACGATCGAGACGGACCCGCGCGACGCCGCGAAATCGTGCTGCAGGGCGGGCACGAATGCGCTGAACGTGTACGCGCAGCCGAAACCGACGAAACACACCGCGAACGCCGCTGCGACGACGACCCAGCCGTAGAAGAGGCGCGGCCCCATGCTACATCTCCGGATGGCGCCGATGCCACGCCGTCCGCGCCTGGAACGCGGCGCCGGCCCGCACGAGCGCATCCTCGCGCCAGCGGGGCGCCACCAGTTGCATACCGACCGGCATGCCGTCTGCAGTGAAGCCGCCCGGCAGGGTGAGCGTCGGATGGCCGGACAGGTTGAAGGGGCAGGTGTAGCGCTGCAGCCTGGCGATGAGGTCCGGCTGCGCGCCCAGCGTCCGGATCTGCGCGAGCGTGAGCGGCGCGAACGGCTGCACCGGCGTGAGCAGGACGTCGACCGTTGCCATTACACGGTCGACGCGGCCGCGGAACGCCGCGCGCCGCAGCAGGATGGCCTGGTAATCGGTGCCCGATAGCGACTGGCCCGCATCGATGACCGCCGCGAGGACGGCGCCGTAATCGTCCCGCATGGCGTGGTAGCGGGCCTGGTGCGCCACGGCCGCCTCCATGGCGCAGGTCGGCACCCAGTCGGCGATGGCCTGTGCCACGGCGGGGAAGCGGACGTCGACGATCTCCGCATCCAGCGCCGCGAATGTCGCGAGGGCGTCGGCGAGGACCTGGCGCGTGCCGGCGTCCACGTCATCGCGATTCCACGCCGCGTCGACGCCGATGCGAAAGCCTGCAAGGCCGGCACCTGCTGCGGCACCGGCACCGGCTGTGGCAGCTGCCGTAAAATCCGGGACCGGGGCCAGCGATGCGGTCGGGTCGTCCGGATCGGCGCCCGCGATGGCGCCGAGCAGGATGCCCGCATCGACGGCGCTGCGCGCCATGGTCCCGACGTGGTCCAGCGACGCCGCCAGCTCGGCCGCGCCGTGGCGGCTCACGCGTCCCCACGTCGGCTTCAGCCCGGTCAGGCCGTTGGCGGCGGATGGCCAGCGGATCGAGCCGCCGGTGTCGGACGCCAGCGAACCATACGCCATGCCCGCCGCGACGGCGACGCCGGAACCGCTCGACGAGATGCCCGGCCAATGGTCGTCCCGCCACGGATTGCGCGGCGGGACGACGCGCGGGTGGTGGTCGGAATACGCGCCTTCGGTGAGCTCGGGTTTGCCGATGAGGACCGCACCGGCCTCTTTCAGGCGCCGCACGACCGTCGCATCGCGGCCGGCCGCGGGCTGGCTGCGCAGCCGCATGCCGGCACGCGTCGGCCAGCCTTCGATGTCGAACAGGTCCTTCACCGCGACCGGCACGCCGTGCAGGGGGCCGCGCCATCCGCCTGCCGCGATCTGCCTGTCGGCCGCCGCGGCCTGTGCGAGCGCGGCGTCGGCCATCACCTGGGCGTACGCATGCAGGTCGCCGTCCAGCGCCGCGATCCGCTCGAGCAGCGCCCGCGTCACGTCCCGGGACGATACGCTGCCGGTCCGGATCATGCCCGCGAGCTCGCCGATGTCGAGGTAGTGCAGGGGGCGTGCGGGTTCGGTCATGTGTTCTCCTGTAGGATGATGATATAGTTTTACTTCACCCACTCTATCCGCCGTCGGCGCTATGAACAACCGAGTTTTCCTGCCCGGTTTAATTTAGAATTTCTAAATGATGCGTGACCCTGTCCCTCCCTTGAAGTCGCTGCGCGCGTTCGAAGCCGCGGCGCGCCACCTGTCCGTGAAAGCCGCGGCGGAGGAGTTGTGCGTGACCCCGGGCGCGGTGAGCCAGCTGGTCCGCCAGCTGGAGGCGCACCTGGGCGTGCAACTGTTCGATCGGGTCAACCGGGGGATCTTGCTGACCCAGGCGGGCCGCGACTACCTGCCGCCCGTCCGCAACGCCTTCCGGCAGATTGCGCAGGCCACGCAGCGCCTGGTCGAATCCGTGGATGCCGGCACGCTGACGCTGAGCGTCACGCCGTTCTTCGCGTCCGCGTGGCTGATGCCGCGCCTGCAGCGGTTCCGCGACCTGCATCCGGGCATCGACCTGCACATCGTCACCAGCACCGCGTTCGCCGATTTTTCACGCGACGGCGTGGACGCCGCCGTCAGGCACGGCGCCGGACGCTATCCGGGCTTGCGGAGCTATCGCGTCGCGTCCGTCGAGATCGTGCCGGTGGCCGCGCCGTCCCTCGTCGCACGCTACGGCCTGCCCGCGGCACCCGCGGCGCTGACGCGCTGGCCGCATGTCCATGACGCCGAACGCAAGGGGTGGAGCCTGTGGTTCCAGGCGAACGGCGTGGACGACGTCGGACTGCCGCGCGGTCCGTCGTTCGACGATTCCAGCCTGCTGCTCGGCGCCGTGCTGGCCGGGCAGGGTGCCGGCCTGCTGCCGGCCGCCATGGTGGCGCACGAGGTGGGCGCAGGGCGCCTGGTCAGGCTGGCGCAACCGGCGCACATGGAGACGTTCGCCTACTACCTGGTCTATCCGGAGGCCCGCCAGGACAACCCGAAGGTGGCCGCCCTGCGCGACTGGATCTTGTCGGTGGAATAGCGGAATCACCCGTTCCAGTGCCGGCGCAGCAGGCCGTAATACACCGTATCGGCCGGTTCGCCCTGCACGATCCACCGTTCCGGCATGAAGCCTTCCTTGCGGAACCCGAGCTTTTCCAGCACCCGCGCCGAGGCGGCGTTGCGCGGGTCGACGTCGGCCTCGATGCGGTTCAGGTCGAGCGCCGCGAAGCCGTGGTTCAGCAGTGCCCGCAGCGCCTCGCTGACGTAGCCGGCGCCCCAGTGGGCACGGGCCAGCGCATAGCCCAGTTCGCAGCGCCGGCTGCCGTCCACGAAGCGGTGCAGGCTGGCGTTGCCGATCAATTCTCCCGTGCCGGCCAGCGCGATACCGAGGCGCAGTCCGCTGCCGTCGGCATACGCGGCCTGCGTGGCGGCGATGTGGTCGCGCGACTGGTCCAATGACGTCCACGGGCCGCTGCTCCAGTAGCGCGCCACGTCCGGATCGGAAAACACGGCGTAGTGCGCGTCGACGTCGCGTTCATCCATCCAGCGCAGCTTCAGGCGCGGCGTGCACAATTCGATGGGGCTCAAGGTGGGCATGGGTTCTCCTGGAGGCCGACGGCGGAGAGCACCATGCCCGTGATCAGGCGTTCGGCGTCGTCGAAGTCGGACGGTTGCAGCGAATCGCGGTCGAGCACGAGCGTCATCTGGGCGGCGAAATCGGCGTACGACTGCGTCATGGCCCAGACGGCGAACAGCAGGTGGGTGGCATTGACGGGCGCGATTTTTCCTTCCGCGATCCAGCGCTCGAACACGGCGATGTCGGCGCGCAGCAGCGGGATCACGCGGCGCCGGATCTGGTCGGCGTACAGCTTGGCGCCGCCGATCACCTCCATCGCATACACGCGCGAGGCGAGCGGCTGCTCGCGCGAGAATTGCAGCTTCGCGCGCACGTAGGCGCGCAGCACGTCGCCCGGGTTCCCGGCCGGATCGGCCAGGCTGGCCATGCGCGCGAGCCAGTCGTCCAGCACGTTGTCGAGCACGCGCTGGTACAGGGCCTGCTTGGTCGTGAAGTAGTACATCAGGTTCTGCTTCGACAGGCCCGCGCGCTCGGCGACGGTCGCGATCGACGTGCCTTCGTAGCCGCATTCGGCGAACAGGCGCACGGCCTCGCCAAGGATCGCGGTTTCGACCCGGTCTCTGTGACTGACGCGGTGCCCGACGCGGCGCTTGACGGCGGCGGGGCTCATGGTGGTGCTCATGGCGGATCTCCTCGGATCGAACGCAGGAAGTCGAGCAGGACGGGCTCGAAGGCATAGGCGACGTTGAAGCGGAACCACGCGCTCGTGGGCGGCCGCAGCGTGAAGAACTCGCCCGGCGCCAGCAGGATGCCGGCGCGCAGCGCCCGTTCGGCGATGGCGCGGCCGTTGCGGCGCGCGTCCGGCCCGGGTTGCGTCCACCCTGCGCTGACGAACATGCCGCCGCGCGGCCTGGCCAGCGGGACGAGGCCGGCGTCGCCGAGGCGTTCCAGCGCCCGTTCGCGCGCGCCGTCGAGCTGCAGCACGAGGCGCTCGACCTGCTTGCGGTAGGCGCGGCTGCTGACGGCGTCGTACACGGCGCGCTCGTTGACTTCGGACGTCGTGAGGCCGGTGAGCATCTTGACCCGCACCAGTTCCGGCAGCAGCGAGGCGGATGCGCAGATCGACCCCACGCGCAGCACGGGCGACAGCGTCTTGGAAAAGCTGCCGATGCGGATCACGCGGCGCAGCCCGTCCATCGCGGCCAGCGACGATTCGCCGCGCGCCGCCAGTTCGCGGTAGATGTCGTCCTCGACGAGCCAGAAATCGAATTGCTCGGACAGCGCCAGCAGCCGGTGCGCCTGCGCCTGCGACAGCGACGTGCCGAGGGGATTCTGCAGCACCGTGTTGACGAACATGAGCTTGGGCTGGCGCGCCTGCGCCTCGCGCGCGAGGACCTCCATGTCGAGGCCGTGCGCGCCGCGCGGGATGCCGACGGGCTCGCAGCCATGGTGGCGCACGAGCGCGAGCAGGTTGCCGTAGCCGGGATCTTCGACGAACACGACGTCGCCCGGCCGGGTGAGCGTCCGCAGCACGAGGTCGAACGCGTGGGTGGCGCCGTGCGTCAGCAGGATCTGCTCTGGCTCCACCGCGCACAGCTCGCCCGACAGCGTGGCCGCGAGATGCTGGCGCAGGCTGGGAAAGCCGAGCGGGTGGCCGTAGCCGCGCAGGCGGCCGGCCGGGATCTTCATCGCGTGGCGCACGGCATCGAGGATCGTCGATTCGCCATACCATTCGGGCGGCAGCCAGCCGGCGCCGACGGGCAGCGCATCCGACTGGCCGGAATACAGGTCGGGCGTGAGCGTGTCGACGACGCTGGCCGACGCGGGCAGGCAGGCCTGTTGCGCCGGCGCGTCAAGGCCGCGCGCGACAAAAAAGCCGGACCCGCGCCGCGACGAGAGCAGGCCCAGATGCAGCAGGCGGTCATACGATTCGACGACCGTGAAGGTGCTGACGCCGTTCACTTTTGCGAATTGTCGAACCGACGGCATCTTGGTCCCGGCGGGCAGCGTACGCCGATTTACCATCCCGGCGATGGCCGCGACGATCTGGTCGACCAGGCTGCCGCGGCGCTGGCGGTCGATCGCCAGCACGGGCCAACCGGACCCGTCGCCGCTGCCGTTCTTTTCCGTTGCTTCCATCGCCACTCCATCGCGCTACACTCAAAACTGTGCAGGTTATGCTACCAGTACGGTTGGCCGTATTTGCAGATTGTGTATATGTGCCACAGTTGTCCTGCTGTCTATTATTGCATCATTGTTTTTGCCAGTTGGTAAATTTTTGCGCGCATGCTTGCACGCCAACGGACCGCAAACGTCCGCGTGGGCACAGGGTGCCCACCCTACCGACATGATTGCCGTAGGGTGGGCTCCCCGAGCCCACGCGAAATGCCAACGAGCCGTGGACGTACGTGCGGGCGTTTGCCAACCCGCAATTGAATTCACAAGGGGAGTCGCATGAACGAGTCTAGACCCGAATCGATGTCATCCTTCTGGATGCCATTCACCAACAACCGCGATTTCAAGGCGCACCCGCGCCTGCTCGTCTCGGCGCAAGGAATGTATTACAAGGACGTCGACGGCAACGCCGTGCTGGACGGCACCGCCGGCCTGTGGTGCGTGCCCTGCGGCCACGCGCAGCCGAAGATCGTCGCCGCCGTCAGCGAGATGGTCGGCCAGCTCGACTTCGCCCCCACGTTCCAGATGGGCCACCCGGCCGCCTTCGACCTGGCGGAACGCCTGATGGACTATACGAACCACAAGTTCGGCCACGTGTTCTACACCAATTCCGGATCGGAAAGCGTCGACACCGCCCTCAAGATCGCACTCGCCTACCACAAGGCGCGCGGCGAGGGCGGGCGCACCCGGCTGATCGGGCGCGAGCGCGGCTATCACGGCGTCGGCTTCGGCGGCCTGTCCGTCGGCGGCATCGGCCCGAACCGCAAGTCCTTCGGCCCGCTGCTGCCGGGCGTGGACCACCTGCCGCACACGCACAACCTCGCGCAGAATGCGTTCGCGCGCGGCGAGCCGGAACACGGCGTCGAACTGGCCGATGAGCTGGAACGCATCGTCGCGCTGCACGACGCCTCGACGATCGCCGCCGTCATCGTCGAACCCGTCGCGGGCTCCACGGGCGTGCTGGTGCCGCCCAAGGGCTACCTGAAACGCCTGCGCGAGATCTGCAGCAAGCACGGCATCCTGCTGATCTTCGACGAAGTGATCACGGGTTTCGGCCGCCTGGCGACGCCGTTCGCCGTCGACTACTTCGACGTCGAACCGGACATGATGACGACGGCGAAAGGCCTCACGAACGGCGTCGTGCCGATGGGCGCCGTGTTCTCGAAAAAATTCATCCACGACGCCTTCATGGACGCGCCGGCCGGCATCGAGCTGTTTCACGGCTATACCTATTCCGGCCACCCGCTGGCGTGCGCCGCGTCGATCGCGACGCTGGATGTCTTCAAGGAGCAGGGCGTCCTGGAAAACGCCAGGGCCCTGCAGCCGTACTGGGAAGACGCCGTGCACAGCCTGCGCGGCCTGCCGCACGTGATCGACATCCGCACCATCGGCCTCGTCGCCGGCATCGAGCTCCAAAGCATCCCCGGCAAGGTGGGTGCCCGCGCCTTCGCCGCGTTCAAGCAGGCGTTCGCGGACGGCATCCTGATCCGCACGACGGGCGACACCATCGCGCTGTCGCCGCCGCTCGTGCTGGAGAAAAAACATATCGACGAACTGCTCGGCAAGCTGGCCGCCGTCCTGAAGAACCTCGACTGAAACCTCGACTGAAAGAGACCATGGAAACGATCAATCACTTTATCGGCGGCCGCGTGACGGAGGGTGGCAGCAGGTTCGCCGACGTCTACAACCCGGCGCTGGGCGAGCCCTGCGCGCGCGTGGCGCTCGCGAGCGGCGACGACGTGGGCGCGGCCGTCGCCGCGGCGGCGCAAGCCTTTCCCGCCTGGGCCGCGACGCCGCCGCTGGCCCGCGCCCGCGTGCTGTTCAACTATCTGCAACTGTGCCAGCGCCACACGGACGAATTCGCGGCGCTGGTCGTGCGCGAACACGGCAAGACCTTGCCCGACGCGCGCGGCGAAGTCGCACGCGGCATCGAGGTCGTCGAATTCGCGGTGGGCATTCCGCACCTGCTCAAGGGCGAATTCACGGACCAGATCGCGCGCGGCATCGACGCCTGGTCGATGCGCCAACCGCTGGGCGTCGTCGCCGGTATCACGCCGTTCAACTTCCCGGTGATGGTGCCGATGTGGATGTTCCCCGTCGCCCTCGCGTGCGGCAATACGTTCATCCTGAAACCGTCCGAGCGCGATCCGTCGGCGTCGCTGCTGCACGCGCGGCTGCTCAAGGAAGCGGGCCTGCCGGACGGCGTGTTCAACGTCGTGCAGGGCGACAAGGGCGCGGTCGACGCGCTGCTGGATCACCCGGACATCCAGGCCGTCAGCTTCGTCGGCTCGACGCCGATCGCGGAGTACATCTATGCCCGCGGCAGCGCCGCCGGCAAGCGCGTGCAGGCGCTCGGCGGCGCCAAGAACCACATGGTCGTGATGCCGGACGCCGACATGGACATGGCCGTCGACGCGCTGATCGGCGCCGCCTACGGCTCGGCCGGCGAGCGCTGCATGGCGATCTCGGTGGCGGTGGCCATCGGCGACGCGGGCGATGCATTGGTCGCGCGGCTGGCCGAGCGCACGCGCGCCCTGAAAATCGCGGACGGCATGGCGGACGGCGCCGAGATGGGGCCGGTCGTCACGCTCGCGGCCAAGCAGCGCATCGAAAAGCTGATCGGCGAAGGCGTGGAGCAGGGCGCGACCCTGGTCGTCGACGGCCGCGGCTTCACGGTGCCGGAGCGCGCCAACGGCTTCTTCGTGGGCGGCACCCTGTTCGACCACGTGACGCCATCGATGTCGATCTACCGGGAAGAAATCTTCGGGCCCGTGCTGTGCGTCGTGCGCCTGCCGGACGTCGGCAGCGCTTTGGCCCTCATCAACCGCAACGAGTACGGCAACGGCGTCGCCGTGTTCACCCGCGACGGCGGCGTGGCGCGCGAGTTCGTGCGCCAGGTACAGGTGGGCATGGTCGGCGTGAACGTGCCGCTGCCGGTGCCGATGGCGTTCAGCAGCTTCGGCGGGTGGAAGAAAAGCCTGTTCGGCGACCACCACGCGTACGGGCCGGAGGGCGTGCGGTTTTATACGCGGCACAAGGCCGTCATGCAGCGCTGGCCGAATACGGCCAGCAGCGGGGTGGAGTTCGCGTTCCCGCAAATGAAATGAACCGTCGTCCCCGCGCAGGCGGGGACCCAAGTTCGCAGCATCTCGACAGCGCTTGCAAAATTGGGCCCCTGCCTCCGCAGGGGCGACGTTGGTTGAGTCTCCACGTATAAAAGGGATGCCAAATGATCGAGTCACTCCACCACCTGCCGCCCGCCGCCGGCACGCACGGTGCCTTGTCCGAGCGCTTCACCGACCTCGCGCCGGCGCTGACGGCGCGCCAGGCCGCCATCGAAAGCGCCCGCTGCCTGTACTGCTATGACGCGCCCTGCACCCGCGCGTGCCCGACGGGCATCGACGTCGCGAGCTTCATCCGCAACATCCACGAAGGCAATGTGGAGGGCGCCGCCGTCAACATCCTCAAGCAGAACATCTTCGGCGGCAGCTGCTCGCGCGTGTGCCCGACCGAGATCCTGTGCGAAGACGCCTGCGTGCGCAACCACGACGCCGAAGGCCAGCCCGTGAAGATCGGCCTGCTGCAGCGCCACGCCATCGACACCGCGCAGTTCGCCGGCCACCCGTTCCAAAGGGCGCCGTCGACCGGCAGGACCATCGCCGTCGTCGGTGCCGGCCCGGCCGGGCTGTCGTGCGCGCACCGGCTGGCGATGCTGGGCCATGACGTCGTCGTGTTCGAGGCGCGCGAAAAGGCCGGGGGCCTCAACGAATACGGCATCGCCAAGTACAAGCTGCCGGGCGCCTTCGCGCGGCAGGAGGTCGACTTCCTGCTGTCGATTGGCGGCATCGAGATCCAGTACGGTCGCGTCCTCGGCGGCAACCTGCACCTGCAGGACCTGCACACGCGCTACGACGCCGTGTTCCTCGGCCTCGGACTCGGTGCGAGCCGCCGGCTCGGTCTCACGGGCGAGGATGCGCCGGGCCTCGCGGCCGCCGTCGACTACATCGCCACGCTGCGCCAGGCGGCCGACCTCGCGGCGCTGCCGGTGCCGAAGCGCGCCATCGTGGTCGGCGCCGGCAACACGGCCGTCGACATGGCCGTGCAGATCGGACGGCTCGGCGCGGAGGAGGTCACGCTCGTCTACCGCCGCGGCTTCGAAGCGATGAGCGCGACCGGCCACGAGATCGAGATCGCGAAGACGAACGGCGTGCGCATCCGCACGTGGGCGGCGCCGCTCGAGGTGCTGCTGGACGACGCGGGACGCGTGCGCGGCATGCGTTTCGAGGAGACGCGGATGATCGACGGCCGCCTGGCCGGCACGGGCGCCTTCGTCGACATCGCGGCCGACGCCGTGTTCAAGGCCATCGGCCAGCACATGGACGCGGACTCTTTGTCCGATCCGCTCGCGAGCGAACTTGAACGCAATGGCGACAAGATCCACGTCGACGCGCGATTCAGGACCAAGCTGCTGGGCGTGTACGCGGGCGGCGACTGCGTGGCGCCGGGGCAGGACCTGACGGTGCAGGCCGTCCAGCACGGCAAGCTGGCCGCGCTGGCGATCCATGACGACATCCTTTCCAAAGCGGAGGCATGATGGCCGACCTGAGCATCGATTTCTGCGGCATCAAGTCGCCGAACCCTTTCTGGCTGGCGTCCGCGCCGCCGACCGACAAGGCCTATAACGTCGTGCGCGCCTTCGAGGCCGGCTGGGGCGGCGTCGTGTGGAAGACGCTGGGCGAGGACCCGCCAGCCGTCAACGTGTCGTCGCGCTACTCGGCGCTGCACGGCAAGAACCGCGAGGTCATCGGCTTCAACAACATCGAACTGATCACCGACCGCAGCCTGGACATCAACCTGCGCGAGATCACGGCGGTCAAGAAGGCGTGGCCCGACCGCGCGCTGGTCGTGTCGATGATGCTGCCGTGCGAGGAAGCGCCGTGGCGCGAGATCCTGCCGCTCGTGGAGGCGACGGGCGCCGACGGCATCGAACTGAACTTCGGCTGCCCGCACGGCATGCCCGAGCGCGGCATGGGCGCGGCCGTGGGCCAGCAGCCCGACCTGATCGAGCAGGTCACGCGCTGGTGCAAGATGTACACGCGGCTGCCGGTGATCGTCAAGCTGACGCCCAACATCACCGACGTGCGCGCACCCGCCCGCGCGGCGCTGGCGGGCGGCGCGGATGCCGTCTCGCTGATCAACACGATCAATTCGATCACGCACCTGGACCTCGACCGCATGGTCGCGTTCCCGGCCGTCGGCAACGCCAGCACGCACGGCGGCTATTGCGGCGCGGCCGTCAAGCCGATCGCGCTGAACATGGTGGCCGAGATCGCGCGCGACCCGGTCACGCGCGGCCTGCCGATCTCCGGCATCGGCGGCATCGGCAACTGGCGCGACGCGGCCGAATTCATCGCGCTGGGCGCCGGCTCGGTGCAGGTGTGCACCGCCGCGATGCTGCATGGCTTTCGCATCGTCGAGGAGATGAAGGACGGTTTATCCCGCTGGATGGACGGCAAGGGGTACGAGAACATCGCGGCGTTCTCGCGCAAGGCCGTGCCCAACACGACGGACTGGAAATACCTGGACATGAATTACCAGGTGATCGCGCGCATCGACCAGGACAAATGCATCCAGTGCGGCCGCTGCCACGTGGCGTGCGAGGACACGTCGCACCAGGCGGTCGCGCGCATCGTCGACGGGAATGCGCGGCGCTACGAGGTCATCGACCAGGAATGCGTGGGGTGCAACCTGTGCGAGATCACCTGTCCGGTCGAAGGGTGCATCACCATGGTGCCGCAAGAGACGGGCAAGCCCTACATGAACTGGACGCAGGACCCACGGAATCCGCGGGCGGAGGTAACATTGGACGACGCGTAGTTAATATTGCACCGCAACCGATGGAGACCGCCCGATGAGCATCGACCCCGCAACGAACCAGGACCTGTGGAACGAAGACCTGGCGCCGACGAGCGCGGCGCAGCGCACGTGGCGCTGGTATCACTTCGCCGCCCTGTGGGTCGGCATGGTGATGTGCATCCCGGCCTACACGCTGTCGGCCAGCCTGATCGAGGCCGGCATGTCCGCCTACCAGGCCGTGTTCACCGTGTTCCTCGCGAACGCCATCGTGCTGCTGCCGATGCTGCTGATCGGCCACGCGGGCACCGAGTACGGCATTCCGTACGCCGTGCTGGCGCGCGCCGCGTTCGGCACGCGCGGGGCGCGGCTGCCGGCGCTGATGCGCGCCATCGTCGCCTGCGGCTGGTACGGCATCCAGACGTGGTTCGGCGGCAGCATGATCTACACGCTGCTGGGCGTGCTGGCCGGGCATGCGATCGGCGGCGACAAGCTCGCCGGCCTGGGCATCAACGGCGCGCAGCTGCTGTGCTTCATCGTGTTCTGGGCCATCCAGTTCTGGTTCATCGTGCACGGCATGGATTCGATCCGCAAGCTGGAGACGTACACGGCGCCGCTCAAGATCCTGATCTGCTTCGTGCTGCTCGGCTGGGTGTACCAGAAGGCCGGCGGCTTCGGCCCGCTGCTGGCCGCGCCCTCGCAATTCGTCGAAGGCGGCAGGAAGGCGGGCCAGTTCTGGCCCACGTTCTGGCCGTCGCTGACGGCGATGGTCGGCTTCTGGGCCACGCTCGCGCTGAACATCCCCGACTTCACCCGCTTCGCGCGCACGCAGCGCGACCAGGTGCTGGGCCAGTCCATCGGCCTGCCGGTGCCGATGGGCCTGCTGGCCGCGCTCGCGGTCATCGTCACGTCGGCCACCGTCGTCCTGTACGGCAAGGCGCTGTGGGACCCGGTCGACCTGGCCAGCCGCATGACCGGGGCCGCCGTGCTGATCGCGCTGATCGTGCTGCTCGTGGACACCGTCAGCGTCAACCTGGCCGCGAACCTCGTCGGCCCGGCCTACGACTTTTCCGCGCTGGCGCCGCGCCACATCTCGTACCGCACGGGCGGCTACCTCACGGCCGGCATCGCGCTCGTGATGATGCCGTGGAAGATCCTCGAATCGACGCAGGGCTACATCTTCACGTGGCTGATCGGCTATTCCGCGCTGCTGGGGCCCATCGCCGGCGTGCTGATCGTCGACTACTACCTGATCCGCCGCACGGAACTCGCCGTCGACCAGTTGTACAAGGACGACGGCATCTACGGTTATCGCAACGGCTGGAACCCGGCGGCCATCGTGGCGTTCGCCGCCGGCGTGCTGCCGAATATCCCGGGCTTCCTGAACGCGGCGTTTCCGGAATCGTTCCCGGACGTGGACGCCGGTTTCAAAACCCTGTACACCTATGCCTGGTTCGTCGGGATCGCGATTTCCGCGCTCGTGTACCGCCTCATGATGAAGGGCAGGGCGGCGCCGGCGCTGCATCCGGCCCGTTCGCTCGACTGAAGCATCCTTTTGCACAAGGGGACACCATGACCATCCTGATCCGTGGCGGCACCGTCGTCAACGCCGACCGCGCCTTCCGCGCCGACGTCCTCACCGAGGGCGACAAGATCATCGCCGTCGGCGCGAACCTGGAAGCGCCCGCGCACGCGACCGTCGTCGACGCCGGCGGCCAGTACGTGATGCCGGGCGGGATCGACCCGCACACGCACATGCAGCTGCCGTTCATGGGCACCGTCACCGCCGACGATTTCTATACCGGCACGGCGGCGGGCCTCGCGGGCGGCACGACGACGATCATCGACTTCGTCATCCCCGATCCGAAGCAGCGGTTGATGGACGCGTTCCACACGTGGCGCGGCTGGGCCGAAAAGGCGGCGGCCGACTACACGTTCCACGTGGCCGTCACGTGGTGGGACGACTCGGTGCACGAAGACATGGGCACGCTCGTCAAGGCGCACGGCGTGAACAGCTTCAAGCACTTCATGGCGTACAAGAACGCCATCATGGCCGACGACGAGACGCTGGTGAACAGCTTCCGCCGCGCGCTCGAACTGGGCGCGATCCCGACCGTGCACGCGGAGAACGGTGAGCTGGTGTACCAGTTGCAGCGCGAACTGCTGGCGAAGGGCATCCGCGGGCCGGAAGCGCATCCGCTGTCGCGCCCGCCCGCGGTGGAAGCCGAGGCGGCGAACCGCGCGATCGCCATCGCCGGCGTCCTCGGCACGCCGGTGTACATCGTGCACGTGTCGTGCGCCGAATCGCTGGACGCCATCGCCCGCGCCCGCGCGCGCGGCCAGCGCGTGTACGGCGAGGCCCTGGCGGGCCACCTCGTCATCGACGACAGCGTCTACCGCCATGCCGACCCCGAAGTCGCGCGTGCCTACGTGATGAGCCCTCCGTTCCGCTCCAGCCATCATCAGACGGCGCTGTGGCAGGGCCTGCAGGGCGGGAACCTGCACACGACGGCGACCGACCACTGCACCTTCTGTGCCGGCCAGAAGGGGATGGGTGCGGACGATTTCACGCGCATCCCGAACGGCTGCGGCGGCGTGGAGGAACGCATGGCCGTCGTGTGGGACGCCGGCGTGAACACGGGGCGCCTGACGCCGTCCGAATTCGTGAAGGTCACTTCCACGAACGCGGCGCAGATCTTCAACATCTATCCGCGCAAGGGCTCAGTGTCCGTGGGCGCGGATGCGGACCTCGTCGTGTGGGACCCGCAAGGCACGCGCACGCTGTCGGCGAAGACGCAGCATTCGAAGGGCGACTTCAACGTGTTCGAAGGCCGCACGGTGCGCGGCATCCCGACGCACACGGTGGCGGCCGGGAAGCTCGTGTATGCGGATGGGGATCTGCGCGCGGAGCGGGGCGCCGGGCGATATGTCGAACGGCCCGCATTCACCAGCACCACGTAAACGTCGTCCCCGGACTGGCCGTCCGCCTTGGCGGGGACCCAAGTTATATGCGTTATCGAAACGCGAACAAAATTGGGTTCCCGCCTTCGCGGGAACGACGGTGATATAAGCACTAACCGGAGAACAACATGAACGACCTGCGCATCAACGGCACCCGCCTGTGGGCCTCCCTGATGGAACTCGCGCAAATCGGCGCCACCGACAAGGGCGGCGTCAAGCGCCTCGCGCTGACTGACCTCGACCGCCAGGGCCGCGACCTCGTCGTCCGGTGGGCGCAGGCGGAGGGCCTCGCCGTCACCGTCGATGCGATCGGCAACGTGTTCATGCGCCGCGAGGGTGCGAATCCGGCCCTGCCGCCGGTCGTCACGGGCAGCCATATCGACACCCAGCCGACCGGCGGCAAGTTCGACGGCAACTACGGCGTGCTGGCCGGGCTGGAAGTCGTGCGCACGCTGAACGAGCGCGGCATCCGCACGGAAGCGCCGATCGAAGTCGCGTTCTGGACCAACGAGGAAGGCTCGCGCTTCGTGCCCGTGATGATGGGTTCCGGCGTGTTCTGCGGCGCGTTCAGCCTGGAGACGGCGTACGCCGCCCGCGACGTCGACGGCAAGTCGGTCGGCGAGGAGCTGGAACGGATCGGCTACCGCGGCGCCCAAGCGCCGGGCATGCACCCCATCGGCGCCTATTTCGAAACGCACATCGAGCAGGGGCCCGTGCTCGAAGATGCGGACAAGGTGATCGGCGTGGTGCCCGCCGTGATGGGCCTGTCGTGGTACGACTGCACGGTGACCGGCATGGAGGCGCACGCCGGCCCCACGCCGATGCACCTGCGCCGCGACGCGCTGCAGGTGGCCACGACCATCATGCAGGAAGTGGTGGCGATCGCGAACCGCTATCCGCCGTACGGCCGCGGCACCGTGGGCATGGTGCAGGTCTTCCCGAACAGCCGCAACGTGATTCCCGGCCGGGTCAAGTTCAGCATCGACCTGCGCAACGTGACGGATGACCTGCTGAACACGATGCACGGCGAGATCGAAGCGTTCATCGAGCGCACGCGGCGCGCGACGGGCCTGGGCATCGACCTGGAGCGCGTGTCCTACTATCCGCCTTGCCCGTTCCACCCGGACTGCGTGGACGCCGTGCGCGCCGCCACGGACAAGCTGGGGTACTCGACGATGGACGTCGTGTCCGGCGCCGGCCACGACGCCATCTATGTCGCGCGGCTCGCGCCCGCCGGCATGATCTTCGTGCCGTGCAAGGATGGCATCAGCCACAACGAGATCGAAGACGCCCAGCCCGCGCACCTGGAAGCCGGCTGCAACGTATTGCTGCACGCGATGCTGGAGCGGGCCGGCATCGCCGGGGGCGCCTGACCCGCGCCGGCTGAAATTGTTGCGCACCAGTAACAAAATGCGATTTCCTGTTACTATTCTGGCCGAAGACGGGCGGCGGTAGCATACTGTGGCCAAAGCCCTCGGGGCCGCAAGGATCGTCATGTCCTTGCGTTTTGCCACTCATGCGCGTCGACGATGCTGACCGGATATTATGAAACCCCGCTGGTCCTGACTTCGATCCTCGTCGCGATCGTCGCGTCCTATTCCGCGCTCAGCCTGGCTGGCCGGGTGACGGAAGCCGCCGGACGCACCAAGTTCGCCTGGATCCTGGGCGGCGCGATCGCGATGGGGTCCGGGATCTGGGCCATGCACTTCGTTGGAATGCTGGCGTTCCGCCTGCCGATTCCGATCGCCTACGACGTTCCCATCACCCTCGTCTCCCTGGTGCTGCCGATCGGCGCGTCCGGACTCGCGCTGTGGCAGGTCAGCCGCGCGAACCTCGGGCCCGTGCGCCTGGGCGTCAGCAGTCTGATCATGGGCATCGGCATCAACGCGATGCATTACACGGGCATGGCCGCCATGCGCATGGAGCCGGGCATCGTGTACGACCCGCTGCTGTTCGCGCTGTCGGTGCTGATCGCCGTCGGCGCGTCGGCGCTGGCGTTGTGGATCGCCTTCCGGCTGCGCCGCAGCACGCCGGACGTGTGGGTGCCGCGCATCGGCGCCGCCGTCGTGATGGGCTGCGCCATCGTCGGCATGCACTACACGGGCATGGCGGCAGCGAACTTCCCGGACGACAGCGTGTGCATGGCCGCGCGCGTCGGCGTGCACCGCGACAGCCTCGCCACGCTCGTCGTGCTGGCCACGTTCTGCGTGCTCGGCCTCGCCCTCATCGCGTCCGTGTTCGAAGCCCGGCTGGAAGCGAACGCGCGCATCCTCGCGATGTCGCAGGCGACGGCGGCCGAACGCCAGCAACTGCTCGAACGCGAGCGCATCGCGCGCGACCAGGCCGAGCGCCTGTCCGCGCTGAAGGACGAATTCCTGGCCACGCTGTCGCACGAGCTGCGCACGCCGCTCAACGCGATCCTCGGCTGGGCCGGCATGCTGCAGCGGGGCGTGAAGGACGAAGCGACCCTCCGGCGCGGGCTCGAGACCATCGAACGCAACGCGCGCGCCCAGGGCCAGCTGATCGACGACCTGCTCGACATGAGCCGCATCATTTCCGGCACCGTGCGCCTGGACGTGCAGGCGGTCGATCCGGCCCGGATCATCGAGGCCGCGCTGGGCACCGTGCATCCGGCCGCGGCGGCCAAGATGATTGCCCTGCGCGCCGACCTGGGACGCGGGGTGGGCGCCTTGCCGCTCGAGGTGAGCGCCGATCCGGGGCGGCTGCAGCAGGTGCTGTGGAATCTGCTGGCCAACGCGGTCAAGTTCACGCCGTCCGGCGGCAGCGTGCAGGTGCTGCTGGGACGCGACGGCTTTGAGGCCGTGATCCGCGTGATCGATTCCGGCATCGGCATCGCGGCCGATTTCCTGCCTTACGTGTTCGACCGCTTCCGCCAGCAGGACGCGTCGATCTCGCGCCAGCACGGCGGCCTCGGACTGGGGCTGTCGATCGCCAAGCAGCTCGTCGAACTGCACGGCGGCACCATCGCCGTGGACAGCGCGGGGCCCCAGGCGGGGACGACCTTCACCGTGCGCCTGCCGCTCGCGCGCCAGCCGGCGGCCGTGGTGCCGGTGGCGGGGACGCGGCCCGTCGCGCCGGCGGCCAGGGGCGACCTGGCCGACTTGTCCGGCGTACGGGTGCTGGTGGTCGACGACGCGCCCGATACGCTCGACGTGCTGGAACAGATCCTGGCGTACAGCGGCGCCGCCACGATGACGGCGCCGAGCGCCGGCGCGGCGCTGGCCCTGCTGGAGCACGAGGTGCCGGACGTGATCGTCAGCGACGTGGGCATGCCCGAAGTCGACGGCTTCGAGATGATGCGGCGCATCCGCCGCCGCGCCGCGACGGCCGGCATTCCCGCCATCGCGCTGACGGCGTTCACGCGCCAGGACGACCGCGCCAAGGCGCTGCAGGCCGGCTTCACGGATTACCTGGCGAAGCCGGTGGAGCCGGCCGCGCTGGCGGCGGCGATCCTGCGCGCCGTGGCGCGCGGCGGCGCCGGCGAAGGCGAGGACGCGGCCGCGCGCGAGGCTTGACGCGCGGGGCTTACTGGAACGTGGTCTCGCGTTCCGGCGTGGCGCTGATGCGGTGGATGGCCAGGTCGGCGCCGTCGAATTCCTCCTCGGCGTCCAGGCGCAGCCCGACGGTGACCTTGAGCAGGCCGTAGACGATCACGCCGCCGATGCCGGCGATGGCGATGCCCAGCAGGGTGCCGATCAGCTGCGACGCCAGCGACACGCCACCGAGCCCGCCCAGCGCCCGGCTGCCGAAGATGCCGGCCGCGATGCCGCCCCACGCGCCGCACAGGCCGTGCAGGGGCCACACGCCCAGCACGTCGTCGATCTTCCAGCGGTTCTGCGCCAGGGTGAACATCACGACGAAGATCGCGCCCGCGATCGCGCCCGTCACGAGGGCGCCCATCGGATGCATCAGGTCGGAGCCGGCGCACACGGCGACGAGGCCGGCCAGCGGACCGTTGTAGACGAAGCCCGGGTCGTTCTTGCCCATCACGAATGCGACCAGGGTGCCGCCGACGAGGGCCATCAGCGAGTTCACGGCGACCAGGCCGTTCATCTTGTCCAGCGTCTGGGCGCTCATCACGTTGAAGCCGAACCAGCCGACGGTGAGGATCCAGGCGCCCAGCGCGAGGAACGGGATGTTCGACGGCGGGTGCGCCGAGATGCGGCCATCCTTGGTGTAGCGGCCGCGGCGCGCGCCCAGCAGCAGCACGGCCGGCAGCGCGGCCCAGCCGCCGACGGCGTGCACGACGACGGAACCCGCGAAGTCGTGGAAAGCCGCGCCGAACGTGGCGGTGAGCCAGTCCTGGACGCCGAAGCGGTTGTTCCAGGCGATGCCTTCGAACAGCGGATACACGAGGCCGACGAGCAGGGCGGTGGCGGCCATCTGCGGATGGAACTTGGCGCGTTCGGCGATGCCGCCCGAGATGATGGCGGGGATCGCGGCGGCGAACGTCAGCAGGAAGAAGAACTTCACGAGCTCGTAGCCGTTCTTGGCGACGAGCGTGCTCGTGGCGCCCATGAAGTGGATGCCGTAGGCGATGCCATAGCCCACGAAGAAATAGGCGATGGTGGAGACCGCGAAGTCGATCAGGATCTTGACCAGCGCGTTGACCTGGTTCTTGCGGCGCACCGTGCCCAGTTCGAGGAAGGCGAAGCCGGCGTGCATCGCCAGGATCATGATGCCGCCGAGCAAGATGAAGAGCGCGTCGGCTCCGCTTTTGTATGCATCCATGCGTACTACTCCAAAAAAGTGCAAGTTGGTTGAATAAGCACTTCTGGGTAGCAATAAACGTTCCAATTTGGTGAAAGGGTGCACTCCGGGCGAGCATGTCATATGGATTGCCCCGTAAGCGTGCACAAGCACCGTGGCGGTGCGGTCATGCGCCAAAATGGGGATGCGCGGCGCAGTCCGGTGCATCGCCATGGAGATGGTCGGGATGACAAGTCGTAGTATGCTTTCGGGAAATAACCTCACAAAGGAGATTCATGAACCGCACCCTGAACGCCGCCATCCTCGCGGCCCTGCTGTCGGCCGGCGCACCTATCCTGTCCGCCCACGCCGCCGCAACCGCCGCGACCCCGGCGGCATCCGCCGCCGAGCGCCAGCTGGACAGCCTTTCGGCCCGCTTCTACGATGCGCGCGCCCGCTTCGACCCGCTGCTGTACGCGACGGCCAACGGCGACAGCCGCTACGACGACCAGATCGGCATGGCGATCGCCCCGAAAGTGCGCGCGGCCTACTTCGCCGCGAACCACGGGCTGCTCGACGACCTGCACAAGATCGACCGCGCGCGCCTGGGCGACAAGGCGCGGCTGAACTACGACATCCTCGCCTTCGAGATCCAGAGCCAGCTCGACCTTGAACGCTTCCCCGAGCACCTGCTGCCGCTGAACCACTTCGACAACATCCCGAGCACGCTGGCGAACTACGCGGGCGGCACGGGCTCGCAGCCGCTGGCGACGCCGGCCCAGTACCGCGCCTACCTGTCCCGGCTGGAACAGCTGCCGGCCTGGATCGACCAGGCCATCGCCAACATGAAGGAGGGCATGCGCGCGGGCGTCGTGCAGCCGAAGGCGATCACCGCGAAGATGCTGCCGCAGTTCCGCCAGCTGGCTGCGAGCGATGCGGAAGCCAGTATTTTTTACACGCCCATCAAACGCTTGCCGGCCGGCTTCGCGGACCAGGACAAGAAGACGCTCACGGCCGGCTACCGCCAGGCCGCGCAACGGATCGACGCCGCGCTCGCGCGCCTGAACGCGTTTCTCGAAAAAGACTACCTGCCCGCGGGCCGCGCGACGGCCGGCTACGGCGCGCTGCCGGACGGCGCCGCGTGGTACCGCGCGCGCATCCGCAACAACACGAACCTCGACCTGACGCCCGCCGAGATCCATGCGCTGGGCGAAAAGGAAGTGGCGCGCATCCAGCAGGAGATGGCGGCGTTGGCGCCCAGGCTGGGGTATGACGGCCCGCTGAAGACATTCCCGCAATGGGTCGCCGCCCAGCCGCGCTTCAAGCCGTTCAAGACCGACCGTGAAGTGCTGGACCGCTACCGCGCGATCTACGCCGCCGTCGAGGCGAAGCTGCCGCAGTATTTCACCCTGCTGCCGAAGGCGAAGCTGGACATCCAGCTGGAACCGGAACTGACGCGCGCCACGGCGTCCGACCACTACACGCCGGTCGCGGCGGACGGGTCGCATCCGGGCGTGTTCTGGGCCGTCGTCAACGACCCGAGGGATTACAGCGTGGTCGGCATGACGACCCTGCTCCTGCACGAAGGCGTGCCGGGCCACCACCTGCACGCGGCGCTGCTGAAGGAACTGCCGCTGCCGGATTTCCGCAAGTTCTTCACGGAGCACCCGAGCGCCGCCGCCTACACCGAAGGCTGGGCGCTGTACTGCGAGACGCTGGGCCGCGAATTCGGCCTGTACGACGATCCGGCCGCGTACTACGGCCACCTGAACGACGAACTGCTGCGCGCCGTGCGCCTCGTCGTCGACACCGGCATGCACGCGCAGGGCTGGTCGCGCGAGAAGGCGATCGCGTACATGATGGACAACCTCGGCTACAGCGAGGAGCGTGCCGCCAATCAGGTCGAGCGCTACATGGTGTGGCCGGGCCAGGCGCTGGCCTACAAGGTCGGCGCGCTCAAGATCCTCGGCCTGCGCGCGCAGGCGCAGAAGGCGCTGGGTCCGAAGTTCAGCTACGCGAAGTTCCACCAGGTGGTGCTGGGCGACGGCACGCTGCCGCTGCCGATCCTGCAGGCGCAGGTGGAGAAGTGGATCGCGGCGGAGAAATAACGGCCGTTACTGCAAAACATGCCGTCGCCCCCGCGCAGGCGGGGGCCCAATTTTGCAGGCTGGCGGTACGCTAAAAACTTGGGTCCCCGCCTCCGCGGGGACGACGTGGGGAGCATTAGGGGAGCATTACGGCCCCTGCACTGTGTGCGCAGGCGTACATATCGCCCGCGCACATGCGTGCATGATGGGCTTCATGAAAGATGAAGACACCAAGGATGCCGACGGGACGATCGCGCCGCCGTCACCGCAAGCCTCGACCTGGCTGTCGAAGCTGGGGCCGGGCCTGATCACCGGCGCGGCCGACGACGACCCGAGCGGCATCGCCACGTATTCGCAGGGCGGCGCCCAGTTCGGGTTCAACCTGCTGTGGACGCTGCTGCTGACGTATCCGCTGATGGCCGCCATCCAGGTCATCAGCGCCCACATCGGCCGCGTGACGGGGCGCGGACTCGCCACCAACCTCCAGCGTTTCGCGCCGCGCCACGTGGTGTGGGGCATCGTCGGCCTGCTGCTCATTGCGAACGTCATCAACATCGCGGCCGACGTGGCGGCGATGGGAGAAGCGATGGCGCTCATCCTGCCCGGACGGCCGCTCTGGTACGCCGTCGGTTTCGGCGTACTGTCCGTGCTGCTGCAGGTGTTCATCCCTTACCAGCGCTACGTCAACCTGCTGAAATGGCTGACGCTCGTGCTGCTCGCGTACGTGGCCACCGTGTTCGTCGTCCACGTGCCGTGGGGCGAGGTGCTTCAGTCCACCGTGTGGCCGCGGATCGCGTGGAACAAGGCGTACCTGACCACCATCGTCGCCGTGTTCGGCACGACGATCAGTCCCTACCTGTTCTTCTGGCAGGCGTCGCAGGAAGTCGAGGAGCTGCGCGCGGACGACGATGCGCGGCCGCTGCGCCACGCGCCCGAGCAGGTGCAGCGCCAGTTCAGCCGCATCCGCTTCGACACGCTGGTCGGCATGGCCGTATCGAACGCCGTCGCGTTCTTCATCATGCTGACGACCGCCGCGACCCTGCACGCGCAGGGCGTGCGCGACCTGACGTCGGCGGCGCAGGCGGCATCGGCGCTGAAGCCCGTCGCGGGCGAACTCGCGTTCGCCCTGTTCGCGCTGGGCATCGTCGGCACGGGCCTGCTGGCGATCCCCGTGCTGGCCGGGTCCGCCGCGTACGCGATGGCCGGCACGTTCCACTGGAAGAGCAGCCTGGGCTCCGAATTCTCGGCGGCGCGCAAGTTCTACGCCATCATCATCGTCGCGACGCTGGCCGGCGTCGGCGTCAACTTCATGCCGCTCGATCCCATCAAGGCGCTGTACTGGAGCGCGGTGCTGAACGGCGTCATCGCCGTGCCCGTGATGACGATCATGATGCTGGTCGCGTCGAGCAGCCGCATCATGGGCGAGCTGACGATCGCGCCGCGCCTGCGCGTCCTGGGCTGGCTGTGCACCGGCGTGATGGCGGCGGCGACGATCGCCATGTTCGCATCGTTCCTCGCGCGCTGACGGCTACTGCATGTCGATGCGGCCGTAGATGCCGTGCGCCTCGTCGCCGGGGCCGGCCGTGTAGAACAGCGTGTTCGCCGGCTGGTTGTTCACGCCGTTGCCGAAGGCGATGCCCCACAGGCCGTCGATGACGATGGGCGTGTGGTCGGCCCGGGACAACGTGCCGATGAAGGCGCCGGTGGACGGGTTGTAGGCGTTGATCCTGCCGTCGCCGAAGTTCCCGACCAGCAGGGCATTGCTGAAGTCCCCGAAGTTCGCCGGCGCCAGCGCGATGCCCCACGGCGCGTTCAGCGCGCCGCCCGCCGCCAGCCGGTGCAGGAACGTGCCCCCCATGTCGTACACGTCGACGACGCCGAGCCCCGCGCCCTTGACCTCGTCGTTCCCGCCCGTTTCGCGCTGCGCATACGCGACGTAGATGCGGTCGCCGACGGCCTGGATGCCGAACGGCCCGTAGCCGGCCGGCAGGTTCGGATCGGCGAACCCGCCGGGCAGCGTGGCCTTTTGAAAGCCGGCGTCGTAGACGTCGATGCGGTTGTTGCGGAAGTCGGCCGCGTACAGGTAGTTCGCGCCCGCGAACGCGCCGATCGCCAGGCCCTTGTAGACGGCGCTGCCGCCCGTGTCGACGGCCGTCACGGCATTCGTGCGGTTGACGCCGGGCGACCAGCCCGACACGGTGCCCGCCTCGCCCACGAAGATGAACGGGCTCGCGCCCGTCACGCCGTTCTGCGTGACCTTGAAGTCGGTGCTGCCGTTGTAGACGATGCCGGTCGGGCTGGCCGCGCCGGACGTGCCGGCCGGGATGGCGACGACCAGCGTCTGCGGCACGCCGTTGCCGTCGTACAGCGTCGACGTCGACGTGCCGTTGTTGGCGACCCAGACGAAGGCCGTCGGATTGAACGCGAGACCCCAGGCGTTGACGAGGTGCGTGTCGGTATGCGCCGCGCCGCTGGACTGGTCGGTGACGAGGGCCGTGGTCGCGAAGGCGCTCGTGATTGCCGGCGGCATGACGACGGGCGTCGTCATCGGGTGGTCGTCGCCACCGCCGCCACACGACGCGACGGCTGCGCCGAGGACGATGCCGCACAGGCCGGCCTTGACGAGGCGGACGGCCGTTTTCGATTGCAGGTTCATGATTGCTCCTCTGTAGGACGCGTCGGGAAGGGACGACGTTAATGCCCCCGGCGGCGTGCAAGGTTCAATCGAATCGCGGGTGTTTTCAGAAGTGCAGGCTGGCGCCGGCCACGAGGGCACGCGCACGCGGGAAGCTGCTGCCGGACCCGCGCACGAGGGTCTGCCAGCCTGCCTGCAGGCGCCAGTCGCCCGTGTCGTAGGCGAGCGTGGCGCGCAGGTCGGCGCGGTTGCGGTCGCGGTCGTCGCGGCGATAATCGCTGCCGAACGGATGCAGCGCGCCCGCATGCAGGGCCAGCGCCAGGCGCTCGCCCAGCGGGATGCCGCCGTTCAGGTCGAGGTAGATCGTGCGGCCCGCGCCGTAATAGGCGGGCGAATAGGACAGGCGCGCGTTGACGCGGTCGAGCGTCAGGCCGGCGTAGAACTCCTGATAGTCGACGTGGTGGTCGCGCAGGTAGATCGTGCGGGTGACGCCGGCATCCCAGGACAACCGCGACGTCAGCGGCAGCGCGCGGCCGCCGTAGACGATCAGGAGGCCCTGGCTGCGGCCATACAACTCGATGGGCGAGGCGAAGGCGCCGGCGTACCAGCCGGCATCGAAGTCGTGGTCCACGCGCAGCTGCAGGGCGGGGCGGGCGCCCAGCGAGAGGCCGCGCGCGGCGTATTCGGACACGAGGGTGAGGTCGCCGCTGGTCTGGGCCGAGGCGGCGCGTGCCAGGACCATGGCGGCAAGGAAGAATGCAAATGCGCCCGTCAATGCGGGCGCGGGGAGGGCAGGCTGGCGGTCGTGGTCGTCGATGGGCATAGGCAAACGCAGGCTCCGGCGGCGCGTGCAATGGCCGCGCAGGCGTCTATGCTACCAGCTTGTCCCGTACCCGATGCCAACGCGGCGGGAAAGACGCGCGCGCCGCCGTCGAGGTCCGCCCGCAGCCGGGCCGGCGCCGTGCCGGGACGCAGTTCGAGGATCAGCGCCGCCAGGCCCGCCACGTGGGCCGCCGCATACGACGAGCCGGACACCATGCCCCAGCGCGCGCCCGGCAGCGCGGTGGGCACGTCCGTTCCCGGCGCGCGCAGCGCTCCGGGCGGCGGCGCGCGCTGCGTGTCGGACGCCACCGCGATCACGCCCGGGTGCGATGCGGGAAAGCCGCCGTCGGGCTGCGCCGGATCGGCCGCGCCGACGAGCGTCACGCCGCGCGCGAGGGCCGCGTCGAGCAGGGCCTCCAGCAGCCGGTCGCGCGGTCCGCCCAGGCTCATGTTGATGACGCCCGCATCGTTCATCAGCGCGAAATTGATGGCCTTGCCGAGCGTGAAGCTGTTGCAGCGGGCGGGCGGTCCCGCCGTCTCCCAGCACGCGCGCAGCGCCAGCAGTTTGGCGCCCGGCGCGATGCCCGCGATGCCTTGTCCGTTGCCTTCGCGCGCGGCGATGATGCCGGCGACGGCCGTGCCGTGGGCCTCGGGCCCGTCCGGATACGCGTCGACGAAATTGCGGCGCAGCTTGACCTGGCCCGCGAGGTCGGGGTGGTTCGCGTCGACGCCGCTGTCGACGACGGCCACCGTCACGCCGCGTCCCGTGCTCGCGCGGTGCAGCGTCGTCAGCTGCCACACCTGCGCGGCCGGCTGCACGGGCAGCAGCGGGTCGCCGCCGCCGAGGCTCCGGTATTCCTGGATGGCCTGGGCCCACGCGACGCGGGGATCGTGCGCCAGCGTGTCGAGCAGGCGGTCGACGGGACCGGTGCCCGTGTCTTCCATCACGAAGCAGTCGATGCCGATCGCGGGCATCGGCCAGTTGTCGACGACGCGCAGGCCGTAGGCGGCGGCGAGGTCGCGCGCGACGCGGCGGCGCGCGGCGCGGGTGCCGTCGTCCGTGTAGCCGCCGCCGTACGCGCCGTCGGGACGGAAGTGCGGCGACGGCATGCGCAGCATCACGAGCACCTGGTGCGCGGCGGGCGCCGACGCCGCGTGCGGGGTGGGCGGGTCCGCGTTCGCGCGCGGCACCACGCATGCGAGCGCGCACAGGGCTGTGCACAGCGCCAGGAGGCGGGCGAGTACCTGTTTCACGGCTGGCCGTCCGTGGACAACGGTTCGGCCAGCGTCACGGCCGGTTCCGCGCGCAGCCGGGCCAGCACGGGACCGAGGCGGCCGTCCGCGCCGGCCAGCCAGGCATCCGTGACGGTCGGCCCGCCGACGATGCGCGCACCGCTGGCGCGCACGATGCGGCGCAGCTCGCGCTCCGGCGTGTCGGGCCGGAAGGTCACGACGAGCCGCGCCGCGCCGTTCGCGCCGGCCGCGCCGAGGACGCGGTAGTCGCCGGGCGCGTCAGGATGCGCGGCCGGACGCGCCAGCAGCGCGGCCAGCACCGCGATGGCGCAGAATTGCGCGGCGACGGCGGCGCGCAGCCAGGCGCCGTCGTTGGCGGCGCGGCGGTCGCGCCAGCGCTGCAGCAGGCCCGGCGTCGCCGACCCCGGCAGCGCCGCCGTCTCCGCGACGGTCTCCGTCTCCGGCAGCGTCTCCGCCTGCGGCAGCGCGCACGGCACGGGGACGTCGTCCTCCACGGGAGTCGCGTCCAGCCGCGGCATCAGGCGCGCCAGCGCGCGGTCGGGGTCGAAGCCGAGGTCCGGACCCGGCCCGGCCGCGCGCACCGTGCGCAGCAGCGCGAGGTCGGCGCGGCAGTCGGCGCAGGTGGCCACGTGGGCCTGCACGCGTTCCAGTTCCGCCCCGGCGAGGGTCCCGTTGGCGAGCCAGGGCAGGGCATCCTGGGCTTCGGGATGGCTGTACGGGTTCATGACCGGGTCTCCAGCTGGTCTTCCAGCAGCGTTGCCAGGCGGCGGCGCGCGTGGAACAGGCGCGTTTTGACGGTGTTGACGGGACATTCCATGATTTCTGCGATTTCTGCGTAACCCATGTCGTGATAGAAGGTCAGCTGGAACGCGGCCCGCTGCGCCAGCGGCAGCGCGGCGACGGCCACGTCGACGGCATGCGCGAGACGCTGCTGTTCGAAGCGCCAGTCGGGCCGGCCGGCATCGTCGCCCACGCACTCGTCGGCGGCGTCGCCCGCCGGCTCGTCGAGCGCGTGCAGCGCCTTGCAGGCCTTGCGGTACGCGATCGCGAAGACCCAGGTCGAGACCTTGCAGCTGCCGTCGAACGTGGCGGCCTTCTGCCAGACGACGAGCAGCGTATCGTTGACGATTTCCTCGATCAGCGGCACGCTGCGCGTCATCCGTTGCAGGAAGCGCGCCAGGCGCGGGAAATACACGCGGTACAGCATCTCGAAGGCGCGCCGGTCCCCGGCCGCGACACGGCCGATCAGGCTGGCCTCGCTCTCGGCCGTTCCAGCCGCCGAAGCCGTTTCTTCGATTCTCCTATCCACGCATGCGCTCTCTACTGTTTAGCGGTGAATACCCGTTGACCGCGCCAAGGTTCATGCGCGGCGAAAATTTTTTGACCGCCCCCGATTCTCACACGGAACGGTGCCAAAGGGGCGGGCGCGAATCGTGTTGCCGGGATGACCCCGGCATGTCACGATGTCGCCATGTCAACCAGATACGACCTCATGAAACGATTCGCCATCCCCCTCGCCGCCGCGCTGACCCTGGCCGGCGCCGCCCACGCGCAGGCGCAGAGCGCCGACGCACCCCGTCCGCTCGGCTATACCCGCGTCGCCGACGCGCTGTCCGCCCTGCAGAAAGCGCCGGACGCCAAGGTCACCCATCCGGACGGCTGGACCGTCATCACCGTCCCGAAGCCGGAACTGGCCGTCTGGTCGTTCGTGCCCAAGGAGCACGACGCCTACCCGGCCGTCGTCCGGCGCCTGATCCGCAAGACCGACAAGGGGACGTTCGTCGAGATGAAAGTGCTGTGTGAAGCAAAGCAGGAACCGTGCCGGAAACTGGCGCTGCAGTTCCAGCAGATGACGGCGCAGATGCAGCAGGCGCTGGCCAGGTAGGTGGGCGGCGTCCGCCCACGCGCGACGTGCGCGACGTGTCGGCACAACGTTACCGGTTGACGACCACCTTGGCCGCGGCCGTCACCTGGTCGCGCAGCCATTTGTGCTCGGGCGACTGGTGCACGCGCTGGTGCCACAGCTGGTAGAAGCGCATCGGCGGGAACTTGATCGGGACCGTGAAGTTTTTCAGCGGCAGCGTGTTTTCGTAGAAGCGGATGAACTGGCGGCCCGTCGTCAGCACGAGGTCGGTCTGCGTGAGCATGTACGGGATCAGGCCGAAATACGGGCATTCCACGGCCACCTTGCGGTGCAGGCCCTGGCGTTCGAGGAAGGCGTCGATGACGCCGTGGTAGCCGGGCAGCATGGCCGTCGGCGCGACGTGGGGCAGGGTCAGGTAGTCCTCGACCGTCATCGCGTCGGCCGCCGTGCGCTTGGCGTAGGCGCTGTCGGCGCGCATCGTGCAGATGATCGGGTCCTCGAACAGCTTGGAGATGTGCAGGTGCGACGGCGGCTCGTCCCAGTTGGCGATCACGAGGTCCATCTCGCCGTCGGACAGCATGCGCAGGTAGTCCGTGCCCGGCCCCAGGTGGTGGATCGTCACCCGGCTGTTCGGGGCGCCGCGCCGGATCGACGCGACGACCCCCGGCAGGAATTGGGTGTCGAGGTAGTCCGGCGCGGCGATGTGGTACGTGCGGTCGGCCTGCTCCGGCACGAACGGCGTCTTGCGGACGAACAGGTTCTCCGTCTCGTCGAGGATGCGCTTGGCCGGCTTGAGCAGGCTTTCGCCGTGCTGGGTCGGCACCATGCCGCGCGCGCCGCGCACGAGCAGCGGGTCGCCCGTCAGTTCGCGCAGCTTGCGCAGCGAGGCCGAGATCGACGGCTGCGGCTGGTTCAGCTTGAGCGCGACGCGCGACACGTTCTTTTCCACCAGCAGCAGGTAGAGGATGCGGATCAGGTGCAGGTCGAGGTGCTGGGGCAGGGAGGACATGGGCGGGCCAGGTTATATACGAAGTCTGATTTTAAATATACGTTATTTTTCATGTTGAATAAAATAAATCGCAGGCACTGTCGCCTGCCGGTCACGCTCTGAAGGAGTCGTCATGGAAGCGGTTGGATACCTGGTCCCGTATGTCCTCGAATGGATGAACATGCTGGTGCGCTGGCTGCACGTCATCACCGGCATCGCCTGGATCGGCGCCTCGTTCTACTTCGTCTGGCTGGACAATTCGCTGCGGCCGCCGGTGCCCGGCTCCGACCTCGCGCGCAAGGGCGTGGCCGGCGAGTTGTGGGCCGTGCACGGCGGCGGCTTCTACAACCCGCAGAAATACCTCGTCGCGCCGGCCGAATTGCCGGCCGAGCTGCACTGGTTCAAATGGGAAGCGTATGCGACGTGGCTGTCGGGCTTTGCGCTGCTCCTCGTCGTCTACTGGTTCAATGCGCAGGCGATGATGGTCGACCGCAGCGTGGCCGACCTGTCGACCTGGCAGGCCATCGGCCTCGGCGCCGGGAGCCTCGTCGCCGGCTGGGTCGCGTACGACCTGCTGTGCCGCTCGCCGCTCGGGCGCCACGATCTCGCGTTCGGCGCCGTGATTTTTGCGCTGCTGGTCGGTGCGGCCTGGGTGCTCACGCATTTCCTCAGCGGCCGCGCGGCCTATATCCACGTGGGGGCGATGATCGGCACGATCATGGTCGCGAACGTGGCGATGGTGATCATTCCGGGGCAGCGCAAGATGGTCGAGGCGATGCGCGCGGGCGCCACGCCGGACCCCGTCCACGGCATCCGCGGCAAGCAGCGCAGCGTCCACAATAATTACTTCACCTTGCCGGTGCTGTTCATCATGATCAGCAACCACTTCGCGATGACCTATCGCCATCCGCACGCGTGGGCCGTGCTGGGCACGATCATGGCGGCGGGCGTGTTCATCCGCCACTTCTTCAACCTGCGCCACAAGGGACGCGTGGAGTGGATTTATCCGGCGATCGGCGCCGCGCTGTTGCTGGGACTCGCGGTCGTGCTGGCGCCGCCGCGGCCGGGTGCGCCGCAAGGCAAGGTCGATTTTGCGCAGGTCGAGGCGATCGTGCGCCTGCGCTGCGTGTCATGCCACGCGGCGCACCCGACGCAGCCCGGTTTCGCGAGCGCGCCCGCCGGCGTGATGCTGGACGACGCCGAAGGCATTGCCCGGAACGCGCCGCGCATCTACCAGCAGGCCGTCCAGCTGAAGGCGATGCCGCTCGCGAACATGACCCATATGACGGATGCCGAGCGGGCGCAGATCGGCGCGTGGTTCGAAGCAGGAGCAAGAACCCCGTAGGGTGGGCTCCCCGAGCCCACGCGAACGCCGGCCAGACGCAAACGCCGGCACGACGCAAGCCCCGGCACGACGCAAACCCCGGCGCGACGCAAACGTCACGCGTGGGCACAGGGTGCCCACCCTACGGTTGTTTCAACGTTCTTTCAAACAGCCGTAGGGTGGGCTCCCCGAGCCCACGCGAACGCCGCCCAGACGCGAACGCCGGCACGACGACGTTTATTTCAGCGTTCTTTCGAACAGCTGATAGATGCGCCGGTACTCGTCATACCAGCTTTCCGGCTGCACGAACGAATGCCGCTCCAGCGGATACGGCGCCAGCTCCCAGTGATCCTTCTTCAATTCGATCAGGCGCTCCGCCATGCGCACGGAGTCCTGAAAGAACACATTGTCGTCGACCATCCCGTGCGCGATCAGCAGGTGGCCCTTGAGGTTCTGCGCGTACTCGATCGGCGACGACGTTTTATACGCCTCCGGATCGACGTCCGGCGTATTCAGGATGTTGGCCGTGTACTCGTGGTTGTACGTGCTCCAGTCGGACACCGGGCGCAGCGCGGCGCCGGCCTTGAATACGTCGGGCGCACGGAACATGCCCATCAACGTCATGAAGCCGCCGTAGCTGCCGCCGTAGATGCCCACGCGGGCCGCGTCGCCCTGTTCGTTGGCGACCATCCAGTTCACGCCGTCCAGGTAGTCGTCGAGCTCCGGGTGGCCCATCTGGCGGTAGATCGCCGTGCGCCATTTGACGCCGTAGCCCTTCGACGCGCGGTAGTCCATGTCGAGGACGACGTAGCCGTTCTGCACGAGCAGGTTGTGGAACATCTGCTCGCGGAAGTACGGCGTGTAGCGCTGGGTGACGTTCTGCAGGTAGCCCGCGCCGTGCACGAACATCACGACCGGATATTTTTTTCCCGGCTCGAACTGCGCAGGGCGGTACAGCTTGGCCCAGATGGGCGCGGCCCCGTGGGTCGACGGGATCGTCACGAACTGCGGCTGGATCCAGTCGTGCGCCTTGAATTCCGGCGTGCGGGTGTCGGTCAGCCTGACGGCTTCGCCGCCGTGCGCGGGCACGGTCGCGATCTGCGCCGGCAGGTAAGGGCCGGAATAGTGCACGAGCAGCTTGTTCTGGTCCGGCGACAGGCGGAAATCCTGCACGCCGGCCAGGCTGCTCACCTCGCGCGTGGCGCTGTCCGCGACGTCCACGGCGCACACTTCGTACGTGCCCGGCGTCTTGCGGTTGCACAGCAGCCAGGCGGTCCGGCCGTCGGCCGACCAGGCCACGTCGGACGCTTCCCATGGCCCTTGCGTGAGCGCGCGCGTGCGCCCGGTCGCGTCGCGGACGTACAGGTGCGAATAGCCCGTTTCCTCCGACAGATACCACAGCGTCGTGCTGTCCGGCAGCCAGCCGAATTCATTGTTGTCGTAGTTGACCCAGGCCTCGTCCGTCAGGCGATGCACGGGCTTCAACGTCGCGTGCGGCAGGTCGACGGTGGCGATCCAGCGGTCCTTGTTGTCGACCGCGCGGAACATGACGGCCGCGTTGGCGCCGTCCAGGCTCCACGTGATCGCCTCGCCGTCGAAGCCGATCATCACGGGGCGGTTGCCCTTCAGCGGATCGAGCTTGTGCGCCGCGCGCAACTGCGCCAGCGGGTCGGCCGCGATGCCGGGCAGGACGTCGAACGCCAGGTCCTTCACCTCGTGCGTGGCGAGATTCACGAGCTTCAGGCCGTGGCCGTGCGGCGTGTTGCGGCCGACGCGCGTGCGCTCTTCCGAGAATTCCTCGTAGCCGCTTTCCGTCACGTAGCGGGGCATCTTGCCGGCGCGGCCCTTGTCCGCGGTCTTCGGACCCGTCACGACGAGCAGCCAGCGGCCGTCCGGCGACAGCGCGCTGTTCAGGATCGCGACCTTGTCGCCCAAATAGATCGGGGCCGGCGCGCGGGTCGGATCGGCGCGGCGCTGTTCCTCGGCCTGGGCGCGGGTGGCGTCGCGCTCGTCCTTCTGGCGTTTCAATATCGTCGACAGGCGCAGCTGCATGTCGCGCAGGGCGTCGGGTTCCGCCGCGTTCGGGTCCTTGGCGGCGCGCGGTAAAGCGATGGGGCCGAGCACGCGCTCGCGGCGATCCCAGCCGAACCAGTCGTCGCCGATACGGAATTGCACGCTGCGCTCGTCGGCCGAATATTGCACGGCCTGGATCGCCGCGCCGTTGCTGCGCGTGATCTGCACGAGGGCGCCGCTCTTGAGGTCGCGCTCGAACAGGTCGCCATTGCGCACGACGATGGCGCGCGTGCGGGCGCGGTCGAACAGCATTTCCGGGCTGTCCAGCCTGGCGAGTTCGGCATCCGCCACCTGTGCCGCATGGCCCGCGCGGGCCGCGTTGACGCGCCACGTGTCGCGCAGCGGCGAGCCGGTGCGCTTCTGTTTATACAAGACCTGCTTGCCGTCCCAGTTCCACCACGCCGCTTCCACGGGGGTGCCGATCCAGTCGGGGTTGGCCATGGCCTGGTCGAGGGTCACGGGCGTCGAGGCGGCGGCGGGCAGCGCCAGCAGCGCGGCGAGAACGGCGAAAGTGGGAAGTCGCATCATCAGTCGGGTGGATAAATGAAGAACAAGAATGCTTTTCTTGGTGAGAAATTGCAAAAAAGCATTCTAGCTCAGCCGACAACGATGCTGTGCGGATTCGCTTGCGGAAGTGGCGCGCGTGCGTAAGTACAAAAAACAACGCCCGGCCAATGCCGGGCGTGTGGAGACGTTTTACGACCGGGTGGCTTTACGCGGCCGCTTTCGGTTGCGCGTATTCGGCCATCCACAGTTCGGTCGGCGCGTCGGCCAGCCACAGTTCGGTCGGGGCGGTGACGGTCGGGTTACGCACGAACATCACGATGCGGGTAACGATGGCGGCGGCCGAGATGCCGACGGTGAGGTATTCGACTGGGGTCATGATCTTTATCCTTGGCTTTGCTTAGTTGTTCGGGGTGTCGCGGACGGCGTCCGGGGCCAGCGCGGCTGCGCAGAACGGACCCAGGATGATGATGCCGGCGTGGCGCTGCATCTTGCTGCGGGCGAACGCGCCGCTGGCCGGCTGGGCGACGTCGGGCACGATCCAGCCGCCGTGCGCGGTGTACAGTTCGATCGCAAAGTCGCGGATCTTGCCGAAGGTGTCGGCGATATGGTGGCGCAGACCCTTGTCCTGCGCCTTGGTGATCGTTGCGGTAGTCATTGTCATCTCCGGTGGAAATCTGTCGTGTTGCGATGCAGTATAGGGACAACCCAGTCATAAATGAACTTTCGATTTATGATGCGGACCATCTGTTTTGTGAATATTTTCTGAGCGACAACTAAAGCGGATTCGCAGTCATATCATGCGGCTGCTGAATATCTGGGCGTCTGGCCCGAAACTTGCATGCCCCATGGGCATGAAATCGCCTCCCATGGTCCAGCGCACCCTGCGCATCGTCGTCGTCAACACCGTGCCGGATCACGCCACGGACGAGGCCGCGCTCGCCGCGCAGGCCCGGCGCAACACGGCGCTGCGCATCGGGCTGCTGGAATCCGGCTATGACATCGTCGCCTCGCTGCCGGCCGACATCTTTTTGCCCGAGCGGATCGCGCAGATCCAGCCGGACATGATCATCATCGACAGCGAATCGGACGCGCGCGACGTCCTCGAGCACATCGTGATCGCCACGCGCGACGAGCCGCGGCCCATCGTCCTGTTCACGGACGACCAGACGCCATCGAGCATGGACGCCGCGATCGAGGCGGGGGTGACCGCGTACATCGTGGACGGGCTGCAGGCCGAGCGCGTGAAACCCGTGCTGGACGTGGCCCTGAAGCGCTTCACGCGCGAGCAGAAGCTGCTGGACGAACTGTCGGACACGCGCCGCCAGCTGGCCGACCGCAAGCTGATCGAGCGCGCCAAGGGCCTGCTGATGGCGCGCAACAAGCTGACGGAAGAGCAGGCCTACCAGCGATTGCGCACGATGGCGATGAACAAGAAACTCAGGCTGGCCGAAGTGGCCCAGCGCATCCTGGACGTCGAGGATCTCCTCGGGTAAGACAAAGGAAAAGCATGGCACACGCATTCGTGGCCGGATCGGATCGTCCGGAAAAGACCGTGATCAGGGCCGGCTTCATGCCCCTGACGGATTGCGCGTCCCTCGTGATGGCGTCCGTGCTGGGGCTGGACGAGAAATACGGCATCAAGCTGGAACTGTGCCGCCAGCACTCGTGGTCGGGCATGCGCGACCGCCTGCTGCAGGGCGAGATCGACGTGGCGCACGCGCTGTACGGCATGCTGTACGGTGTGGAGAACGGCATCGGCGGCCAGTCCACGCGCATGGCCGTGCTGATGAACCTGTCGCGCAACGGCCAGTCGATCACGCTGGCGCGCGCGCTCGCGCGCCAGGGCATCGCCGACCTCCCGCAACTGGCCGCCGCCATCCGCACGGGCACGCGCCGTTTCGCGTTCGCGCACACGTTCCCGACGGGGAACCACGCGATGTTCCTCTATTACTGGCTGGCCGCCGGCGGCATCGATCCGCTGCGCGACGTGCAGGTCGTCACCGTGCCGCCCAGCCAGATGGCCGTGAACCTCGCGGCCGGGCACATGGACGGCTTTTGCGCGGGCGAGCCGTGGAGCACCCGCGCGCTGCTGGACGGCAGCGGTTTCACGGCCGCGACGAGCCAGGACATCTGGCCGGACCACCCCGGCAAGGCGCTGGGTGCGACGGCGGCGTTCGTCGACGCCAATCCGCACGCGTGCCGCTCGCTGGTCGCGGCGGTGCTGGAAGCGGGGCGCTGGCTCGACGAATCGGGCGAGCACCGCGACGCGGCGGCCGAGGTGCTGTCCAGCCCCGGCTACGTGAACGCCGACCGCCACACGATCGCCGCGCGTCTGCACGGCGAGTACGACAACGGCCTGGGGCGGCGCTGGGTCGATCCCGATCCCGTGCGCTTCCATGCCGACGGCGCCGCCAACTTCCCCTACCTGTCCGACGGCATGTGGTTCATGACCCAGCACCGGCGCTGGGGCCTGCTGCGCGACGACGTCGACTACGCGGCGGTGGCCGCCCGCGTCAACCGCGTGGGCCTGTACCGCGAGGCGGCCGTGCTGGCCGGCGTGCCGGCGCCGTCCGGCCTGATGCGCCGCTCCGTGCTGATGGACGGCAAGGCCTGGGATGGCAGCAGCCCTGCGGCCTATGTTTCTTCCTTCCCGATCCGCCGCGCCGCCCTGGCCGGCGCGTGATCCGCAAACCGTCCTTCCCGCGCCGGCCGGACCGCATGACGTCGAGCGGACGCGGACTATATCACCGTCGTTTCCGCGCAGGCGGGCACCCAATGGCGTTGCGTAGACGCGGACTATATCAACGTCATTCCCGCGC
>NZ_LMCY01000008.1:40406-55487 GCF_001425685.1 Massilia sp. Root335
AACCCCATGGCGTTGCGTAGACGCGGACTATATCAACGTCATTCCCGCGCAGGCGGGAACCTAATTTCGTTGCGTCGACGCGGACCACCTTGGGCCCCCGCCTTCGCGGGGGCGACGGTTCCAGGGTTCAGGTCGCGCTCGATACCAATCACGGCGTCGCCCTTGCCTTGGCGAGAAACGACGTCCCTGGCCCGAGATGCTTCATTTGCGTGCGTCATTTACGTGCATGGTGCACTGCAATGAAGCGAATCGGGCCCGGTACATACGGTCTGCCCCCGGAAAACCATCTGGCACGGGTCTTGCACATACGGAGGTAACGGGGTCAACGGCGATCCCTGAGTAAAAGCGCCGGCCCAACGAGGGGACGGCAAACAGGACAACGGCGTCCGCTGCACCGCAAACGCGAGTTTCATTCGCGCCGGCGGTACGCAGCGGGCGCCTTTTCGTTTTCAAGAAGGGAACAAAAAATGGCCGGCAAAGCAAACAGCATCAAGCTATTCTCCTTTGATACGCCGCAGATGCGCGCGTTCCACCTGACCTGGGTGGCCTTCTTCGTCTGTTTCTATGCCTGGTTCGCTTGCGCACCGCTGATGCCGGTGATCAAGGGCGAGTTCCACCTGTCGGTCAGCCAGATCGCCGACATCAACATCGCGGCCGTCGCCATCACCATCCTCATGCGCCTGATCGTCGGCCCGCTGTGCGACCGCTTCGGCCCGCGCAAGACCTATACCGGCCTGCTGGCGCTGGGCGCGATCCCCGTGCTGGGCGTGGCGATGGCCCAGAGCTACGAAAGCTTCCTGCTGTTCCGCCTCGGCATCGGCGCCGTCGGCGCCAGCTTCGTGATCACGCAGTACCACACCTCCGTCATGTTCGGCCCGAAGGTCGTCGGCACCGCCAACGCGGCCTCGGCCGGCTGGGGCAATAGCGGCGCCGGTGTCGCGCAGGCCACGATGCCGCTGCTGCTGGGCGCCGTCGTCATGCTGGGCGTGACCGAAACGATGGGCTGGCGCGTCGCGCTGCTGGTGCCGGGCGTGCTGATGCTGATCATGGCCGTCGTCTACTACAAATTCACGCAGGACTGCCCGGAAGGCAACTTCGCAGAGCTGCGCGCGGCCGGCGTGCCGTTCGAAAGCGGCGGCAAGGGCGGCTGGGCGAGCTTCTTCGAAGCCTGCCGCAACTACCGCGCCTGGCTGCTGTTCGTGACGTACGGCGCCTGCTTCGGCATCGAACTGTTCATCCACAACGTGGCCGCGACCTATTACGTCGACCACTTCGGCCTGTCCCTGAAAGGCGCCGGCATGGCGGCCGGCAGCTTCGGCCTGCTGGCCCTGTTCGCCCGCGCCCTCGGCGGCTGGATCTCGGACAAGGTTGCCGCCCGCGGCGACCTGAATTCCCGCGTGAACCTGCTGTTCATCCTGATGATCGGCGAGGGCCTGGGCCTGCTGTGGTTCTCGCAGACCACCAGCGTGACCATGGCCATCGTCGCCATGCTGGCCTTCGGCCTGTGCACCCACATGGCGTGCGGTTCGACCTACGCGCTGGTCCCGTTCGTGAGCCGCAAGGCGCTGGGCGGCGTGGCCGGCATCGTCGGCGCGGGCGGCAACGTCGGCGCCGTGCTGGCCGGCTTCCTGATGAAGGCGACCGGCGACGTCCGCCAGACCCTCCTGATCCTGGGCGGTGCCGTCCTCGTCGCGGCGCTGTGCGCCATCGGCGTGCGCTTCTCGCTCACCGTCCCCGAAACGCCGGCGCCCGCCGCCGCCTGAACAAGTTATCGCTGTATAGGAGTCGCAACATGAAACTGATCGTCATCGGCCACGGCATGGTCGGCCACAAATTCCTCGAAACCCTGTTCGCGGACGCCGCCCAATCGGCAAACTTCCACGTCACTGTGCTGTGCGAGGAACCGCGTCCGGCCTACGACCGCGTGCACCTGTCCGCATTCTTCTCGGGCACGACGGCCGAGCAGCTGTCGCTCGTCGCGCCGGGCTTCTTCGAGAAGCACGCCGCCAACGTCGACCTCAAGCTGAACGCGAAGGCCGTCGCCGTCGACCGCGAGGCGAAGACCGTCACCCTGGCCGATGGCGACGTGCTGGCCTACGACAAGCTCGTGTTCGCGACGGGTTCGTATCCGTTCGTGCCGCCCGTCCCGGGCAAGGAGCGCGACGACATCTTCGTCTACCGCACCATCGAAGACCTGGAAAAGATGACGGAATGCGGCGCCCGTTCGAAAACCGGCGTCGTCGTCGGCGGCGGCCTGCTGGGCCTCGAATGCGCCAAGGCCCTGCGCGACATGAACCTCGACACGCACGTCGTCGAATTCGCGCCGCGCCTGATGGCCGTGCAGGTCGATGACCTGGGCGGCCGCGTCCTGCGCAACAAGATCGCGGCGCTGGGCGTTTCGGTCCACACGCAAAAGAACACGCTGCAGATCGTCGACGGCGAGTCCGCGACGCACCGCATGGAATTCGCCGACGGCAGCCACCTGGAAGCCGACATGATCGTGTTCTCGGCCGGCATCCGCCCGCGCGACGAACTGGCCAAGGCTTGCGGCCTGGCGCTCGGTCCGCGCGGCGGCGTCGCCATCGACGACGCCTGCCTCGCGTCGGACCCGCACATCTACGCGATCGGCGAGTGCGCCGCGTGGGGCGGCCAGACGTTCGGCCTGGTCGCACCGGGCTATGAAATGGCGCGCATCGTCGCGCGCGCGCTGCTCGGCCAGGAAGCCGCCTTCGCCGGCGCCGACATGAGCACGAAGCTGAAGCTGATGGGCGTGGACGTCGCGTCGATCGGCGACGCCCACGGCAACACGCCGGGCGCGCGCAGCTTCCAGTTCACGGACGAGCGCAAGCAGGTCTACAAAAAGATCGTTGTCTCCGACGACGGCAAGCGCCTGCTGGGCGCCGTGCTGATCGGCGATGCCGCCGAATACGGCAGCCTGCTGCAGATGATGCTCAACGATATGGAGCTGCCGGAAGCGCCGGAATTCCTGATCCTGCCGCAGGCGGAAGGTGGCGCCCGTCCGGCGCTGGGCGTCGACGCGCTGCCGGCGGCCGCGCAGGTCTGCTCCTGCAACGCCGTCAGCAAGGGCGCCATCTGCGACGCGGTGCTAGGGGGCGCCTGCGACATCGGCGCGATCAAGTCGTGCACCAACGCGGGCACGTCGTGCGGCGGCTGCGTGCCGCTCGTCACCCAGATCATGAAGGCCGAGATGGCGAAGGCCGGCATGGCCGTCACCAACCACGTGTGCGAACACTTCCCGTACTCGCGCCAGGAACTGCACCACCTGATCCGCGTGGGCGGCATCAAGAGCTTCGCCGAGCTGCTGGACAAGCATGGCAAGGGCCTGGGCTGCGACATCTGCAAGCCGGTCGCCGCCAACATCCTCGCATCGACCTGGAACGACTTCGTGCTGAAGCCGGAACACGCGAGCCTGCAGGATTCGAACGACTACTTTCTCGGCAACATCCAGAAGGACGGCACCTATTCCGTCGTGCCGCGCATGCCGGGCGGCGAAGTGACGCCGGACGGCCTGATCGCCGTCGCCCAGGTCGCGAAGAAATACAACCTGTACACCAAGATCACGGGCGGCCAGCGCGTCGACCTGTTCGGCGCCCGCGTCGACCAGCTGCCGGCGATCTGGGAAGAGCTGATCGCGGCCGGCTTCGAATCCGGCCACGCCTACGGCAAGTCGCTGCGCACGGTGAAATCGTGCGTCGGCTCGACGTGGTGCCGCTACGGCGTGGGCGATTCGGTCGGCTTCGCCATCGCGCTGGAAAACCGCTACAAGGGCCTGCGCGCGCCGCACAAGATCAAGTTCGGCGTCTCCGGCTGCACCCGCGAATGCGCCGAGGCGCAGGGCAAGGACGTCGGCCTGATCGCGACGGATAAAGGCTGGAACCTGTACGTGTGCGGCAACGGCGGCATGAAACCGCGCCACGCCGAGCTGATCGCGTCGAACCTGGACGAAGACACCGTCGTGAAGCTCGTCGACCGTTTCCTGATGTTCTACGTGCGCACGGCCGACCGCCTGCAGCGCACCAGCACGTGGCGCGAGAACCTGGAAGGTGGCCTCGACTACCTGAAGCAGGTCGTCGTCGACGACAAGCTGGGGATCGCGGCCGAACTGGAAGCGGACATGCAGCGCGTGGTCGACACGTATGCCGACGAGTGGAAGAACGCCGTCGAGGACCCGGCCGTGCGCCAGCGCTTCCGCAGCTTCGTCAACAGCGAGAACACGGACGATAACGTCGTGTTCATGCCGGAGCGCGGCCAGATCCGGCCGGCCACGCCGGACGAACGCCGCCGCGTCATCCCGATCGCCGCCGCTTGAGTCATTGAGTCATTGAGTCACCCACCGAGTTTATTTGACTGGAACAAGGAGAACACCATGCATCGCGATATCCAACTGAATCAGTGGAACGCCATCTGCTCGCTCGACCAGATCGTCCCCGACACCGGCGTGGCCGCACTGCTCGGCGGCCGCCAGGTGGCCGTGTTCCGCGTGGGCGGCGCGTCCCCGCGCGTGTTCGCCATCGATAACTACGATCCGAATTCGGAAGCGTCCGTGCTGTCGCGCGGCCTGGTCGGCAGCATCGGCGAACGCATCGTCGTCGCCTCGCCGATCTACAAGCAGCACTTCGACCTGCAGACCGGCGAATGCCTGGAAGCGCCGCATCACTCGGTGGCCAGCTATCCGGTGCGCGTCGAGGACGGCAAGGTCTGGGTAGGGGCATAACAATGAACGCCCCACATGCGCATGACAAACATCCGCGGCTGGTCGTCATCGGCAACGGCATGGCGGGCATGCGCACGGTCGAAGAGCTGCTGAAGCTCGCGCCCGGCATGTACCGCATCACCGTGTTCGGCGCCGAGCCGCACGGGAATTACAACCGCATCCTGTTGTCGCCCGTGCTCGCGGGCGAAAAGACGGTCGACGACATCATGCTCAACACGCGCGAGTGGTACGACGCCAACGGCATCGTGCTCCACGCGGGCGATCCGGTCGTGCGCATCGACCGCAAGAAGCGCGTCGTGTACGCCGCCTCCGGACTCGCCGTGCCGTACGACCGCCTCCTGATCGCCACCGGTTCGAAGCCGTTCATCGTGCCGGTGCCGGGCCATCAACTGCCGGGCGTGATCGGATTCCGCGACCTGAGCGACGTCGACACGATGCTTTCCGCCGCGCGCGCGGGCGGGAAGGCCGTCGTCATCGGCGGCGGCCTGCTCGGCCTGGAAGCGGCCAACGGCCTGCTGCGCCAGGGGATGGAAGTCGCGGTCGTGCACGTGACGGGCAGCCTGATGAACCAGCAGCTCGACCCGCCCGCCGCCGAACTGCTGCGCGCGAGCCTGGAGCTGCGCGGCCTGCGCATCCTGCTGAACCGCCAGACCGTCGCCATCGAGGGCGAGGACCGCGTGCGTGCGGTGCGCTTCGACGATGGCGAGACGGTCGACGCCGACCTCGTCGTGATGGCCGCCGGCGTGCGTCCGAACGTCGAGCTGGCGAAGGACGCGGGCCTGCACTGCGAGCGCGCCATCGTCGTCGACGACACCTTGCAGACCTACGATCCGCGCGTGTACGCCGTCGGCGAGTGCGTGCAGCACCGCCGCGCCACGTTCGGCCTCGTCGCGCCGATCTGGGACCAGGCGCGCGTCGCCGCCGCCCACCTCGCGGGCGCCGGCCATCGCCGCTACGTGCAGCAGGCCACCGCGACGAAGCTGAAGGTCACGGGCGTCGACCTGTACTCGGCCGGCGACATCGTCGGCGGCGACGGCAGCGAAGACCTCGTGCTGCGCGACCGCCGCGGCGGCATCTATAAACGGCTCGTCGTCGCGGGCAACCGCCTGACGGGCGCCGTGCTGTACGGGGACGTCGCGGACGGCCCGTGGTACTTCGACCTGATTCAAAAGCGGACGGACATCTCGTCCATCCGCGACCAGTTGCTGTTCGGCCGCGCGCACCACGACGACGTCGCTGCGCAGGCGGCCTGACGAGGAGTTTTCATGAAGTTGTCTTCGATTCCCACCACTGTCCGTACGACCTGCCCCTATTGCGGCGTCGGCTGCGGCGTCAATGCCCAGGTCGGGCAGGACGGCGCGATTGCGATCGCGGGCGACGCCGCGCACCCGGCCAGCCAGGGCCGCTTGTGCGTGAAGGGTTCCGCGCTGGGCGAAACGCTGGGCAACCGCGGCCGGTTGCTGGCGCCGATGCTGAGGGAAGAGGGCGTGTTGCGCGAAGCCTCCTGGGACGACGCGCTGGACAAGGTCGCGCAAGGATTCGCGCGCGTCATCGCGGAGCATGGGCCGGATGCCGTCGCGCTGTACGTCTCCGGCCAGCTGCTGACCGAGGATTACTACGTCGCCAACAAGTTCATGAAGGGCTATGTCGGCAGCGCGAACATCGACACCAATTCGCGCCTGTGCATGTCGTCGGCCGTGGCCGGCCACAAGCGCGCGTTCGGCGAGGACGTCGTGCCGGGCTGCTACGAGGATTTCGAACTGGCCGACCTGATCGTGCTGGTCGGCTCGAACGCCGCCTGGTGCCACCCGACGCTGTACCAGCGCATCGCGCGCGCCAAGCAGGAGCGCCCGGAACTCAAGGTCGTCGTCATCGACCCGCGCCGCACGGCGACGTGCGACATCGCCGACCTGCACCTGCCCGTCAAGCCGGGCACGGACGTGTGGCTGTTCGGCGGCCTGTTCGGCCACCTGGCCGTGCACGCGGCCGACGAGGGTTTCGTGGCCGGCCACACGACGGGCCTCGCGGACGCGCTGGACGCCGCCGCCAAGGCCGGCACGTTGGCCGACGTGGCCAGGGCCTGCCGCGTCGATCCGCGCGACCTGGAACGTTTCTACGACATGTTCGCGAATACGGAGAAGGTCGTCACGGCGTTCACGATGGGCGTGAACCAGTCGACGAGCGGCGCCGACAAGGTCAATGCGATCATCAACTGCCACCTCATCACGGGCCGCATCGGCCGTCCCGGCATGGGGCCGTTCTCGCTGACCGGCCAGCCGAACGCGATGGGCGGGCGCGAAGTGGGCGGCCTCGCGAACATGCTGGCCGCGCACATGGACCTGGACGATGCCGCCCAGCGCGCCGCGCTGCAGGACTTCTGGGGCTCGCCGCACGTAGCAAGCAAGCCGGGCCTGAAAGCCGTCGACCTGTTCCGCGCCATCGAAGAGGGCAAGGTGAAAGCCGTGTGGATCATGGCGACGAACCCGCTCGTGAGCCTGCCGGATGCCGACCAGGCCAGGCGCGCGCTCGAGAAATGCGAGCTGGTGGTGGCTAGCGACATCGTCCTCGGCACCGACACGAACGACGCGGCCCACGTGCTGCTGCCGGCCCTCGGCTGGGGCGAGAAGGATGGCACGGTCACCAATTCCGAGCGCTGCATCTCGCGCCAGCGCGCCTTCCTGTCCGCGCCGGGCAGTGCCCGCGCCGACTGGGACATCGTGTGCGACGTCGCGCGCCGCATGGGTTTCGGCGGTTTCGACTTCTCGTCGCCACACCAGATCTTCGACGAGCATGCACATTTGTCGGCCTGGAAGAACGGGATCGACGGCCAGCGCCGCCGCGTGTTCGACATCGGAGGGCTGACCGGCATGACGCGCGCCGACTACGACGCGCTCGATCCGGTGCAGTGGCCGGTGCGCACGCCGCAGGAACGGACCGCGCGCCTGTTCGGCGACGGCCGCTTCGCGCATGGCGACGGCCGTGCGCGCTTCGTGCCGACGGCGCCGCGCGCGCCCGCGCACCTGCCCGGGGGCGAGTATCCGCTCGTGCTGAACACGGGCCGCGTGCGCGACCAGTGGCACACGATGACGCGCACGGGCCGCTCGCAGAAACTGGCCGAGCACATCCCGGAACCGTTCATCGACATGCACCCGCAGGATGCGCTGCTGTGCGGCGTGAAGGCGGGCGAGCTCGCGCGCGTGACGAGCGACTGGGGCGCCGTCGTGGCGCGCGTGCAGCATGGCGGCGGCATCGCGCGCGGCAGCGTGTTCATGCCGATCCACTGGAGCGGCCAGACGGCATCGGACGCGCGCGTGGGCACCGTCGTCAACCCGGCCGTCGATCCGGTGTCGGGCGAGCCGGAATTCAAGCACACGCCGGTGCGCATCGAACCGTTCGGCGTCACGTGGTACGGCTTCATCCTGTCGCGCACGGAACTGCCGCTGCGCGAGGCCGTCAACTGGACGCGCATCCAGGGCAAGGACTTCATCCGCTACGAACTGGCCGGCCGCAAGCCGTTCGCCGACGCGGCCACGTGGGCGCGGCGCCTGCTGGATGTGCACGACGAGGACGCCGACTGGATCGAGGTCGAGGACAAGAACGGCGGCATGGTCCGCGCCGCGCACCTCGTCGACGGCCGCATCGAGGCTTGCCTGTTCGTGGCGCAGCGCGCCGACCTGCCGGCCCGCGCCTGGCTCGCCAGCATGTTCGACAAGGACCGCCTGGCGCCGGCCGACCGCATCGGCCTGCTGTCCGGCCGCGCCCGCGAGAAGGGCTTCGACGCGGGACCGACGGTGTGCTCGTGCTTCGGTGTGGGCCGCAAGACCATCGAGATCGCGATCCGCCAGAACAATCTGTGCGACGCGGCCGCCGTCACGGCGTGCACGAAGGCGGGGGGCAACTGCGGCTCGTGCATCCCCGAGATCCGCGCGCTGCTGGCCGAGGCGCAGGCGGCCGAGGTATGAATGCGGCGTTCCCGACCTGGCCGGTCGGGGACGGCGTTTCGGGCAGCGGCCTGATGAGCGGCCTGACGGTCAGCCAAACCGAAACCCGGTGCCGCCGCAGTGAATCTTTCTGGAGTTCACATTCTGTGGCCGCCGCCCGGCGCTGCGTGGGGCTTTTTCCATCGCGAGAAAAATAAATTTCTCATGAAAAACAATGCGTTCCCCGTCGAACGCATTTCTCGCAGCGGCGCTAAAAAGTGAGGCTAATGAAACAATCTGTGAGAAAAACGTTACAGATTTTCATTATGATTGCCAGGTTCCGGTCCCCCAGCTCCTGCCATGTCCTTCATCAGCGCTTCGTTCAACCTGACCGATGCCAACCGCCCCATCCGCCTGCGCATGTCCACCGCGGGCGGCGTGCGCGACGACCAACTGCTCGTCAAGCACGTCAGCGGCGTCGAGAGCCTGTGCGGCGGCATCGAATACTCGCTGCTGTGCGTTTCCACGCAAGCCGGCCTGGAACTCAAGCAGTTCATCGCGAGCCCGGTGGAACTGCAGTTCGTCACCGACAGCGGCGGCCTGCGCGCCGTGTGCGGCATCGTCGCCGCGGCGGCCGAGGGGCAGGGTGACGGCGGGCTGGCCACTTACCAGCTGGTCGTGCGCGATGCCTTTGCCCTGCTCGACAAGACCAGCAACACGCGCGTGTTCCGCAACGCCAGTGAAGTCGACATCACCGATATCGTGCTCAAGGAGTTTCGCCAGGCGAATCCCGTGGCGGCGCGCGCGTTCGCCTACGATCTCGGCGGCCTGAAGTCGTACCCGCAACGCGAATTCACGATGCAGTACAACGAGTCGACGGGCGCGTTCCTGCGCCGCCTGTGGAAGCGGCGCGGCATTTCCTGGTTCATCCAGCCCGGGGCCGCGAGTGAACGGGGCAGCGATGAGACGCCGCTGCATACCCTGGTGCTGTTCGACGACGCCATGGCGCTCAAACGGAACACCGGCGGCGCGGTGCGCTTCCATCGCGACGATGCGACCGAAGCGCGCGACGTCATCACGGCCTGGCACGCCGTGCGCACGCTGACGCCGGGGAAGATCGGCCGCCAGAGCTGGGACTACGCGAGTTCCGGTCCGACGATTACGCAGGAAAGCGGGATGAACGACCAGGGCGACCTTGGCAACCGCTTCGCCGCGAGCCTGGACGACTACCTCGTCGACGCGCCCCACGTCGGCGACAACGACGCCGACTACCGCAGCCTCGGCGTGGCGCGCATCCAGCGCCACGAGTACGAAGCGAAGTCGTTCCAGGGCGAAGGCAGCGAGCGCAATATGTGCGTCGGCCAATGGAACACCATCGTCGGTCACCCGGAACTGGACGAGCATCCCGAGGCCGAGCGCGACTTCGTCGTCACCGAGCTGCGCGTGGAGGCCGAGAACAACCTGCCCAAGACGCTCGACGACCAGGCGCGGCGCCTGTTCTCGCTGAACCGCTGGCGCGACGACAGCGCGGCGCTGGCGCAGGCCAGTCTCGAGCGCGGGGTGCGCTACACCAACCGCTTCAGCTGCGTGCGGCGCGGCGTGCCGATCGTGCCGGCATACGACCCGCGCGCGGACCTGCCGCGCACGGCGCTGCAATACGTGACCGTGGTCGGTCCGGTCAATGAAGAGATCCACTGCGACCATCTCGGCCGCGTCAAGGTGCGCTTTCCCGGCTGCCGCGAGGACGACCACGCGCACGCGCAGGGCGCGGGCGCGTCCGGCAGCGACCGCGATTCGGCCTGGGTCCAGGTGGCGAATCCGTGGGCCGGCGACCAGTACGGCACGATCTCGCTGCCGCGGGTCGGCCACCAGGTGCTGTGCGCCTTCGTCGGCGGCGATCCGGACAAGCCCCTGATCATCGGCCGCGCGCACGGCGGCAGGACGCCGCCGCCGTCGTTCAGCCGCACGAGCCGCCTGCCGGGCGACCGCTACCTGTCGGGCATCGTCAGCCGCGAAGGCAAGTCGCAGCGCTACAACCAGCTGCGCCTGGACGACACGCCGGGCGAAATCAGCGCCCAGCTGGAAAGCGTCCATGGCCGCAGCCAGCTGAACCTCGGCTACCTGACGCACCCGCGCCAGGACGGCCAGGCCGACCCGCGCGGGCAAGGCTTCGAACTGCGCACGGACGACAGCGGCGCGATCCGCACGGCCAAGTCGCTGCTGATCTCGGCCTGGAAACGGCTGGACGCCGCGGGCACGCAACTCGGCAGCAGCGAGCACCTGGCCCTGATGCAGGATTGCCTGGACCTGTTCAAGACGCTGGGCGACTACGCCGCGCAGCACCAGGGCCTGCCGGTCGACCCGGCGCCGCAGGATGCGCTCAAGGCCGACCTCGAGGCGGGACCGGGCGCGCGCAGCGCCGACCTGGCGGGCGCCGCCAAGCCGACCGTGAGCCTGACCGGCCCGGCCGGCATCGCGTTCAGCACGCCGCAGACCATCGTCAGCTACGCCGGCGTCAACCTGGACACGGTCGCGCAGCAGCACATGCAGCTTGCCAGCGGCAAGCGCTTCAACGTCAACGCCGGCAAGGGCATCTCGCTGTTCGCGCACAGCGACGGCATCACGCAGGTGGCGCACAACGGCGACTTCACGATGCAGAGCCAGCACGACGACATGAAGCTCGTCTCCGCCAAGGACGTCAAGATCACCGCCGCCAAGCGCGTGATCGGCATGGCGCAGGACGAAATGACCTTCATGGTCAGCGGCGGCGCCTATTTGAAGCTGAAAGGCGGCGACATCGAGATCGGCGGGCCGGGCAACCTTATCGTCAAGACCGCGGCACACCACTGGAACGGGCCGGCCAGCGCGACGACCGATATGCCGTCGTTCGATGCGGGGACATTCGAGCGCACGCCGAGGCTGGTCCGCGCGACCGACGGCAAGCCCGTCGAGGGCATGCAGGTGCACATCGAGCGCGACGGCGCCGAGCCGCTCACCGGGCAGACCAATGCGGCCGGTGAAGGTCCGAAAATCACGGGCGACCGGCTGGAGCAGCTCAAGGTGACGTTCAAAAAACTGTTGACGTAAGCGGGAGCAGGATGGAAGGCATGACAATGGACGACCCGACCGTGATCACGGTGGGCGACGGCGGGGGCAGCACGCTGCTGAACAAAAGCTACCTGGACGTGGTGATGCAGTTGCCGCTGCCGGGCATCGTGATCTTCGTGCATGGGGTGAATTCGGATGGCGAGTGGTTCTAGGCGGCCGAGGAGGGCTTGTGCAAGGGCCTGAACAAGCGCCTCGCGCGCCAGGATTGGCAGATCGTGCATGCGAACACGGAAGGTGGGCAGTTGGCGCCGGTCGAATACCTGGACGACCTGACAGCGGATGGTTATTTAAATCCTGACAAGCAGCCGGATACGTTCATCGCGCCGGATGCTCACTTCTCACCAGTCATCCAGTTCCGTTGGGGCTACAAAGCGAGCGCCGAGGATTTGCAGACCTACGGTGACGGCATTTACCTGAACGAGCAGAACTACTGGGGCGGGGGCCCGTTCGCCAATGGTTGCACGTCGCTGCCCGATCTGTGGGGCGATGGCCTGAACGACCAGCTTTTTCTTTGGCTGCACGCGCAGCATTTGAACCCTACCAACGACCGCATGGTGTACGCCTGCCCGCCGCGTCCGTACTATGTGCTGGCCGCATTACGGCTTGCGAAGCTGATCAAGGCGATTCGCGAAAAGCAGGTGGATGTGCCCATCACCATCGTGTGCCACAGCCAGGGCAATATGGTGGGCATGGCGGCCGCTTTCCTTGGCGATCGGCTCGGCACGGTGACTGATAGCGCCGGCAATCCCGGACGCTGCGTGGCCGACAGTTATGTGCTGTGCAATCCGCCGTACAGCCTCGTGAAGAAGAACGTTGTCGAAGCCTGGTCGGGAACCGAAATGGCGGCAGGCGAGCTGCATTGGGGGCGCCAGACACTCAAGGCCCGCAGTACGACGCTGAAGCGTTTTTTCGAGATCATCGGCAAGCAGGCGGCGAAGGCGCAGGAGCCGGACAAGATCGACGAATTCATGAAGAATGAAGCGCATGAATTCACGGCAAAAGCCGATCGCGCGAAGCACGGGTACGGTCCGAACAAAACGAACCATGGCCGTGTGACCTTGTACTTCAATCCACATGACCAGGTTATTTCCGCCAGCCCGGTTCAAGGCCTCGGTTGGCGCGGCATGAGCAAGGAAGAAATCGATGCGACGAACGTCGATAATGTGTTCTGCCAGCGAGTGTTCGCTGAAAGGTTCACGGTCGGCGACGAGACGAAGACTTATCACTTCTGGAACAATCACCACGGCATTGGGTTGAAACCTGGAAGTCAGGCTTTCTGGCATCCCGAGTCGCCACGGGCAAAATATGCGATCAAGAAAGGCCTTGATGCGAACAAGAACTGGATCGCCAAAGTTGCGACCGTTGTGACGGCGCCGATCTTTTATCTGGTCACCGGCATCATCGACATCCGCATCAATGCGCTGCCTGACAACAGCTGGGAAACGCCCCTGAATGCTCCGCCGCTACCGGCGCCGTTCGAGCCGAAATCGAAACGTTTTGGAAAAATTGGCGACGTATTTGACGAAGGAACGGATGCGCCGGGAGCGAACCGTGACCAAGAGCGCGTGCGTGACGGCGACGATCCGTACAACACCGAAAAAGCGGGAGTTGCCGAGGGGAACAAGGATACTGAAGCGGCACTGCGCTACGAACATCATGCGCTGTTGCGGATGAGGGCGCGGCGTGAAGACCTGTACAAGGATTCCGATGAAAGCAAAGGACTGTACCGGAAGTCGGAACATGTCACCGAAGAAGATAATCTCAGTGGTGCTAGCGCCGACTACACGGCCTGGCGCACGAAGAAAATAAAAGAAACGCTGGCCGAGAATATCAAAGCACCGGCGACCGATCACTCGTCGATCATGACGAACCCGGATCATGCCGAGAAGGCTCTGGCATATGACATTCCGGTCGGGGTTTCTCGTATCAAGAGCGACGATATGCGAATGTTTCGGCAAATGGCGGACTGGCGATACCTGAAGGGTCTTAATGATAATAATATTGCTAGCGAATTTGTTGAATATTTTGATTTTGGGATTTTTAAGGACGTAGCCGTTTATGAATGGGCGAAGCAAGATGCTCAGGCGAAAATTCCTGCTGGAATCGTTAATGAAACAAATATGTTCGGAACTTAATCAACTGAAGGTGACATATGCGTAGTCTGACAAACACTCTCGTTCGTCGTATTTTATGGGTCACTTTTGCCTTTATTGTCGCAATGTTCGTATCACTTTGGATAACGTGGCGTACTGACCCGGAGGCTACTCGGCCTCTTTCGAACAGTCAGATATTCACCCGGTTGTTTGCGATGCCCGCTGCTTTTGCAGCGCTTGTGCTAGGTGTTGCCACTGTTCTTTCTGTGCGCTCGACTCGTGCTGAAACGTTACAGAAACCTGTAGTGACCGCGCAGAAAGTAGAACCATTCATGGCTCAAGTCGTCGGATTGCAATGGTTGAATCCATTGCAGCGGAGGGACTATCCGACCGAATGGCAATTGTTATGGGCGTTGGGTCTGGTTGGCCCAAATAAAAACGATGATATGGTTTTGGCTAAACCTGAGAAATACGGGAAATTACAGGCTGTCGGCTCAATCGCTGTCGGAAATGACGGGTCCGAAACATTTGAGGGGTATCATAAGAAATATTTACGTGAACTTGTCGTTCCTTATCGCGACATTTATTTCATGGACTCCAACTATTTTTACAACGCTCACTCTAGGGAAGATAAAACGACATGGCGCGAATTGGCAGGGATTCACGTCGAGTATGCTCTTCCGGAAGGAAAGCTCGATACTATCTCTGCAGCAAACTATACGAGAGAGATAATCACTAAAGCATTTGATATAGGTAATAAGTCATTCCCAAATTCCTGGACCCGCAGCACTCCCCCCGACGTCCACGTAACCATGGGTGGCGCCAACGCCGGCTTCACGTCGCTGTCGGCTGCGCTGGACTACCTGCAAGCCCACCCGACCGAAACCGTTTGGGTCATGAACTGGGACGCACCGAGCCGTCCGAAAGACCGCCAGATCAATGAAAACATGGTGCAGCTGATCCTGGCCGGCCCCAACTACAAGACGGAACGCGCCCCGCTGGCGTGGCTCGGCTATCCGGCCAGCGCCAAGGTCGCCGACTTCGACGGCGGCAAGGACAAGCCGCCGCGCGCCATCCAGGCGTGGAAGGCGGCGGTCGAGAAGGCCGCGCACAACGCCGGCAAGCAGGCGACGGACGTCGGCTACGTCATCCACGACGCCAACAACAACGCCGCCACCGCATCCGACCGCATCGCCGCGCTGGCGCGTACCGTGACCGAGGAGAT
>NZ_LMCY01000008.1:55590-56954 GCF_001425685.1 Massilia sp. Root335
ACATGCGCAACGTCATCCGCCTGAACGATCCGACCTCGCACGGCGGCAAGGTCATAACAGCATCTCCCAACAGCAAGGTGCTCGGCGTCGCGGTCGCGCGCAAGGGCGACCGCTGCCTGTGCCCGATCCGCGGCCACGACATTTGCGTTATCGCGGAGGGCGACCCGCAGGTGCTGATCGATGGTGTGCCGGTCGCGTTCGATGGCCATGCAACGAGCTGCGGCGCCAAGCTGATATCGACCGTGGGCACGAGCGGCCGTGGTTAAGCGTCGGTCGTTGTTCACCACGCGGCTTGCTTCAGGCATCCCGTTGCGCCAGGTTGCTCAAGGCGTTCGGCAATGCATGAGTGCCTTTGCTACGTTCACGTTCGGCATCACGATGGCACTGATGGCCCGTCCCGTCGACGCGGAAGCGGTTTCGGGCACGCGGCAGGATTCCCCGCTTGTACGGCCTTACATGGCCCAGGTCGTCGGTTTGCAGTGGCTTAATCCGCTGGAGCGCATGGACTATCCGACCGAATGGCAACTGCTTTGGACACTGGGCTTGGTCAAGCCCAATCCAGACGATGATATGGTGAGGGCAGAGCCGCAGACATTTACCAAGCTCCAGGCAATTGCGGCGATCGTCGATCCCAACCGCGGTAGGGATAGCTTCGACGCTTTTCATAAAAAATACGTGAAAGAGTTAATCTTTGAGTTTCGAGATATCTACTTCATGGATTCCGGCTACTTCTATAACGCTCATGACGTCAAAAACAAGTCGACCTGGCGCGAGTTGGCCGGGATCCACGTCGAGTACGCCCTCCCGGCAGATAAGCTCGATCCTGTCAGTGCGGCGAATACCACGAGGGACGTGATTGTTAGAGCCTTCGACATCGGGCACCCTGACTTTCCCAACTCCTGGACCCGCAGCACCCCACCCGACGTCCGCGTGACCCCTGGCGGCGCCAACGCCGGATTCAGTTCGTTATCGGCAGCACTCGACTACCTGCAGGCACACCCGAAGGAAACCGTCTGGGTCATGAACTGGGACGCGCCGAGCTATCCGCCGAAGGACGAGCAAATCAACGAGAACATGGTCCTCCTGATTCTGGCCGGCCCCGACTTCAAGACGGAGCGTGCCCCGCTGGCCTGGCTCGGCTATCCTGCCAGCGCGAAGGTCGCCGACTTCGACAGTGGCAAGGACAAGCCGCCGCGCGTCATCCAGGCATGGAAGGCCGCCGTCGAAAAAGCGGCGCACAACGCCGGCAAGCACACGACCGACGTCGGCTACGTCATCCACGATGCCAATAACGCCGCCAGCAACAACGCCGCCACCGCATCCGACCGCATCGCCGCGCTGGCGCGTACCGTGACCGAGGAGAT
>NZ_LMCY01000008.1:56962-58739 GCF_001425685.1 Massilia sp. Root335
ACCGGCGCTGCTCGGCGAGATGGGCGCAGGGACGGCGCTGACGAATGTCGCGCTGGGCATCGCGTACGCCAACCACCTCGGCAAGAATGTGCTGGTGGCCGGTACGACGGACGAGGCGCAGCCGGTGGCCACGCTCGTGGTGCCGCCTGCGGTGGTGCGGCCGATCCAGTACGACAAGCCGTGGTTCCGTGCCCGCGGCGGCAATACCGCCTACTTGCCATGGTGGGGCATCCGCCACGATGCCGCGCCGCGGTCGCAGGGCTTTTCCCGCTGAAGAGGCACCGCATGCGCAACGTCATCCGCTTGAACGACCCGACCTCACACGGCGGCAAGGTCATCACCGCATCTCCCAACAGCAAGGTGCTCGGCGTCGCGGTCGCGCGCAAGGGCGACCGCTGCCTGTGCCCGATCCGCGGCCACGACAGTTGCGTTATCGCGGAGGGCGACCCGCAGGTGCTGATCGATGGTGTGCCGGTCGCGTTCGACGGCCATGCGACGAGTTGCGGCGCCAAGCTGATATCGACCGTGGGCAGGAGCGGCCGTGGTTAAGCACCGGCTCCTGTCCGTCATGGTCTTTGTCCCGGACGTCGCGCTGCGATTGTTCGCCGTGCCGGCCGCATTTGCTGTGCTGGCGTTCGGACTCCTGACTGTTTTTTTCACACGTCCGGTGCATGCTGAGGCATCACAAAGGTCTGTGGTGGCGACACAGAAAACCGATCCGTTTATGGCCCAGGTGGTGGGACTGCAATGGTTGAATCCCTTGCAGCGTCGGGATTATCCGACTGAATGGCAACTGCTATGGACGCTGGGCTTGGTCGGGCCGAACAAAAATGACGATATGGTTCGAGCAAAGCCCGAGAAATACGGCAAACTGCAGGCAATTGGCTCAATTGCAGTCGGCAACGATGGCGAGGAGACTTTTGATGGTTATCACGAAAAATATATCGAGGAGTTGATATACGCGTATCACGATATCTATTTTATGGATTCGAACTATTTTTACAATGCACATCCGAGAGAAAATAAATCGACATGGAGAGAACTCGCTGGAATCCATATCGAATATGCTCTTCCCGAGCGCAAGCTCGACCCCGCCGAAGCAGGAAATTTTCTACGAGACATCATTATCAATACTTTTAGCATCGGTAGCGAATCGTTCCCGAATGCTTGGACCCGCAGCACTCCCCCCGACGTGCGCATCACCATGGGCGGCGCCAACGCCGGTTTCACCTCGCTGTCCGCCGCACTGGACTATCTGCAAGCCCATCCAAATGAAACGGTCTGGGTCATGAATTGGGACGCGCCAAGCCGTCCGAAAGACCGCCAGATCAACGAAAACATGGTGCAGTTGATCCTCGCCGGCCCCGACTACAAGACGGAACGCGCACCTTTGGCCTGGCTCGGCTACCCCGCCAGCGCGAAGGTGGCCAACTTCGACGGCGCCACCGGCAAGCCGCCGCGTGCCATCCAGGCGTGGAAGGCCGCGGTCGAAAAGGCGGTGTACAACGCGGGCAAGCAGACGACCGACGTCGGCTACGTCATCCACGATGCCAACAACAACAACGCCGCCACCGCTTCCGACCGCATCGCCGCGCTGGCGCGCACCGTCACCGAGGAGATGCCGGAACTGGATTTCATGAAGCAGGCGTTCAACACGCCGGCCTTGCTGGGCGAGATGGGCGCCGGTACTGCGCTGACGAACGTCGCGCTGGGCATCGCCTACGCCAACCATATCGGCAAGACCGTGCTGGTGGTCGGCACGACCGACCAGGCCGAG
>NZ_LMCY01000008.1:58831-85377 GCF_001425685.1 Massilia sp. Root335
GCATGCGCAACACGATTCGTCCATCGGGCGAATCGTCCCGGACACCACGCCGGATCATGCGTCGCCGGGACGAATCACCGCCCCGGCGGCGCGACGATGCCGAACGCCTGCGGCACCGCGACGCGCATGATGTCGATGAAGCGGCGCAGCCGCGCCGGATAAAAGCGCGCAGGCGGGTAGATCAGCCAGATCGGCAGCGGCGCCGCCTGCCATTCCGGCACGAGCTGCACGAGCCGGCCCGCGTCCAGTTCCTCGCGCAACGCCCAGCGCGATCCGATCGCCATGCCCACGCCCAGCACGACGGCGTTGCGCATCGCGTACAGGTTGTCCGTGTACAGGCGCGGGCGGATGTCCACGCGCACGGTCTCGCCGTGCTGCGCGTGGGTCAGCGTCACCTCGTCGCGGTAAAAATTGCTGACGGCGATCCACGGCAGGCGCGCCAGCTCGTCCGGGTGCGCCGGCACTGCACGGCCGTCGAGGAGGGCGGGCGACCCGACGACGATGCGCGGCACGTCGCCCAGCCGGATCGCCACGACGGACGGATCCGGGATGTCGCCCACGCGGATCGCGCAATCGATGCCCTCGCCGATGAAGTCCGGCGTGCGGTCGTGCAGGGTCCAGTCCACCGTCATGCGCGGATAGCGCGCCAGGTATTCGGCCAGCGGGGTCACCAGCTGCTGCTGGCCGAACGCGTGCGGCGCGACGACGCGCAGCATCCCGACCGGCTCGTCCACGGCGCCCCGGATCTCGCTTTCGAATTCCTGCCATCCTGCGATCAATTCCTTTGCCCGGGCATAGCAGCGCATGCCATCGTCCGTCAGTTTCATCGCGTGCGTGGAGCGCTGCAGCAGGCGCACGCCCAGCGATTTTTCCAGGGCTTTCAGGCGGCGGCTGATCGTCGGCTGGGTCGTCGCGAGCGCCCGCGCGGCGGCGGACAGGCTGCCGGCATCGACGATGCGCACGAAGGTTTCGACCAGCATCATACGGTCGGCAGAGGGATTGATACTCGAAAAGTCTGTGCTCATACGCCTATCGTATAACAGTTTGACGCTCGCCGCTGCTACACGGCCATGCCGCGGATCTTCATAATGCGCTGCAACATCACTCAACGGAGTCAACAACCATGAGCATCGCACACACCGCCGCGACTGCCGTACCGGTCCAAACGAGGCTGACCTCGCCTCTGATCTTCCTGCTGGCCGCGAGCACCGGCCTGTCCGTCGCCGCCCTCTACTATAGCCAGCCGACACTGGGGATACTCGCCACCGACCTGCACGCCAGCAACCGGGCCGTCGGCTGGATCCCGACCTTGACGCAATTCGGCTACGCCCTCGGCCTGCTGTTCCTGGCGCCGCTGGGCGACCGTTTCGACCGCCGCACCATCATCGTCGTGAAGTCGCTGCTGCTGGCCGCGGCGCTGCTGGCGATTGCCGCCGCGCCGGACCTGGCCGTGCTGCTGGGCGCGAGCCTCGCCGTCGGCCTGCTGGCCACCGTCGCCCAGGACATCGTCCCGGCCGCCGCCACCTTGGCGCCGGCCGAGCATCGGGGCCGCATCGTCGGCACCGTCATGACCGGGCTGCTGCTGGGCATCCTGCTGTCGCGCGTCGTCGGCGGCGTCGTCGCTGAAGCCTTCGGCTGGCGCGCCGTGTTCGGCGGTGCCGCCGCCGTCGCCGGCCTGACGACCGCGATCCTGGCCCGCTGGCTGCCGAGCTTCAAGCCGGCGAGCACGGTCGCCTATCCGGCCCTGCTGGCGTCGCTGGCCGCGCTGTGGAAGCAGCACCGCGCCCTGCGCCTCGCCGCGACGGCGCAGGGACTGCTGGCGATCGGCTTCTCCGCGTTCTGGTCCACGCTGGCCGTGATGCTGCATGGCGCCCCGTTCCACCTCGGTTCGGCCGCCGCCGGTTCGTTCGGCCTGGCCGGTGCCGTCGGCGCGCTGGCCGCCCCGTTCGCCGGCCGCCTGGCCGACCGCCGCGGTCCACAGTGGGTCACCCGTCTCGGCGCGACCCTGAGTGTCGCCTCGTTCGCCGCCATGTTCGCCATGCCGCACCTGTCGACGCAGGCGCAACTGGTGCTGCTGGCGCTGGCCACCGTCGGCTTCGACCTGGGCGTGCAAGCCACGCTGATCGCCCACCAGACGATCGTCTACGGCATCGCACCGGAAGCCCGCAGCCGCCTGAACGCGATCCTGATGACGACGATGTTCGTCGGCATGGCCGCAGGCGGTGCCCTCGGCGCCCAGGCGCTGGCCGCATGGGGCTGGAACGGCATCGTGGCCCTGGCCGTCGGCTCGAGCCTGGCGGCGCTGGCGGTGCGCATGCGGGCGTCGTCGGGGAAATCGTCGGGCAAATAAGGAACGCAGCAAGGTTGACCAGCGCCAGGCCACGGCAACGCGGCCTGGCGCTGTGCTTTCGTGCTAGGCCGCGATGCGTGGGCGACGGCCGGCCACGGCGTCCATCGCGCTGGCGCCCGCGCGCACGGCGAGCACCGTCATGCCCACGCAGGCGGCGACGAGGATGACGAATTCGCCGTAGCGTGCGGCCGCCGGCTGCTGCATGAGTGGCTGGCCGAGGAATGTCGACGCGACCGCGACGAGCAGCATCATCACGGGGAAGTGGAAGAAGAAGGTGAATGCCGCGGCTTGTGGCGCCGCGTGGTCGCCCGTCACGTCGTGCCGCGGGTGGGGCGGATACAGGGCCCAGGCAACGGCGGCGAAGCCGACGCCGACGAACAGGTATTTCCACTCGATGAGCCAGGCGCCGAACGGGGACGGCAGCAAATGCGCGTCGGCGCCGATGAATCTGGACAGCAGCAGTGCGCCGGCGAAGCCGGCAATGGCGACGGGCGCCGGCGGCCTCGCGGCGTGCGTCGCGCCAGCGTACACGACCGCGATGCCAGCCAGCCAGATGGCGGCCCAGGCCAGGAATGACGCCGGCGCGAGCGCGACCACGACCGCCAGCAGCACGATCCGCCTGGGCCATGCCGCGCGCGCACACAGGGCGAGCAGGATGAGCGACCAGAACAGATAGGACAGCAGGTACAACATGCCGTTGCTGCCGAACGTGGGAACGACGAAGGGCTGCAGCATCAACAGGTTTCCCAGCAGCGGCGCAGAGCCGAGCGTGAGCGTGCTGAATGCCGGGTAGGCCGTGTACAGGCCGGACCCGTTGAAGAATCGCGCGCCGGCGGCGTCGAAGGCGGCGCCGAGGACCAGGCCGGGCAGGAGGAGCCGGTACAGCGCGCCCACGCGCCGTGCGACGGCCGCGCCGGGCGGACGGCGCAGCAGTACGCGTCCCGTCACGATGCCGTCGAGGACGAAGAAGACGGCGAACGATTCATGGCCGAGCCCGGTCAGGAAGTAGAACGCCGCCGACAGCGCCGTTTTCGCGTGCACGTCCTCGTAGTCGACGAACAGCAGGAAGCGCACGTGGTACATCAGCGTCACGACGACGCTGGTCCAGCGTGCCAGCTGCAGGAACGAGACGAAGCGGTTGGGCATGGGGGATTACACAAGCATTGATTTACAAGCAATGTCTCCGGTGACAATGCTGCAAGACATTGTCCAGGTTCATCAAGCAAGTTGCAGTTCCATGGTAAGGAACGGGCGGCCGGCAGGGCTTGAGGCTACGCAGGCTGGATACGTGGCTCGACGCGATCGTGATGGGCAGTCGGCGGGATTGTCGCGGGCCGGCCACGCAGCTCGCTGCGGCGCGGCGGTACGTCGCCGGCGGACCTGTGGCGGCATGTCTCATGCGCATTGCATGGTGTCGCACAGTTGCCAAAAGTAACAACAATTTCTTGTAATATCGGTAGAATGTTGCTTTTCACAATGTTACATAAGGGAAACATTGTTGTGACGGCGCCAGTCCCGGCCTGATTCTCTGTTTTCTTTGGACTTGTATGGCCAGCCAACCGTTCCGGCTCCTCGACAACCGGCAGCAAAACAGGATTTTGCGTCTGTCGTTTCCCAACAATGATGGACCCGAGACACAATTTCTGGTGAACGCACTGGATGCGACGGAGCACGTGTCACGCGATTTCGACGTCACCGTCGAACTCTTGTCCGACGATCCCGACGTGCCGCGAGGCGCGCGGCGAAGGCTGGGAACTCGCGACCGATGCCTGGGGCGTCGCGCGCGCCGGCAGGGGCATGCTGATCACGACCGAGGCGCGCGCCAACGCCGCGGGCGCGGCCAAGGACATGACGGAAACGACGGCCCGCCTGGACGCCGCGCGCGAGGCCCAGGCCGATCTGGCCGGGATGGCCGAGCAGTACGGCGCGCAAGACAAGGCCGCCCGCCAGGCCGGCGTCGCGGCGGCACTCAAGGCGCAGAATGACGGCGTCAAAGGCGCCGGTGCGGCAACAGCGGGCGGTTTCCCCGAATTGTCCGAGCCCAGCCTGGTACTTGTAGCAACCTGCATTTAAAACAGGCCCGACCAGCATTCCAGCCGGTTTTCGGCCAGGAATAACTGCAACTGACGCCCCCTTCAAACCAGCATTCGCTGTAAATGAACCTGCATTTATCCGCGTCGACCTGCATTTCATCGCCGCGAACCGGAATTATTTGCAACTGACCAGAAATTGTTTGAATTTCATGAGTAGGATGAGGTGGGTAGCCCAGCGGCAAGCATCCGGTCGCGCAGCTCCGCTGTGCGCGCGAGTTCGAGTTTGTTGCTGAACAGCGCGCGGATTTCGGCGGGCTTGGCGTTGTGGAGGCCCTGCAGCGCTACATCCTGGGCGAGCTGTCGCTGGGCGATCTGCTGGCCAGCCCACGCGAATTCACCGTGGCGGCTGCGCAGCAGCCGCCAGCCAACAGGTGAATCCTGGCCTACTTGGACCGCTCACGTAGCTGACGGCGAAGCCGAAAGTTATCTGCCACTGTGGCAACAAGAAAGATCGTATTCAGCACGCCAAACGCATCGTTCCCCAAGTAGTGCCAGAAGGCCCAGGCCGCCGAGGAAACTGCGATACCTGTCACAAGCAGCAAGAGGGCATCTTTCGCATCTTTCATCGCATGAACCTGTACGTCCTGTAGTATTTTCGACCTGGAACACTCGGGTTGTAGATTTCTGGGTGCCGATGCAGAAGTGTCGTGACCCACGGTCGGTCGAGCTTCCACTTGGACGCCTCATAGAGAACATCCGCGAGCGAAGTTCCGCCGGCTAGCGTTCGGCCTGTCGCAACTGCAAGACTGCCAATTAATGCGCCTACGTAGTAGGCGGCGCCCGCAGCGCTCATCACGGCCAGCTGCTCCAACCTGGTGCCCGCGCCTATCACCTCCATCACTGTCACTTTCGTCCCGAATTTTTCGATGCAGCCGAGGATCGTGCTTATGGTCCCAATCGCCAGCTGCTGCGTTCCAAAGAGACTTTCGGGTGGTGGCATAAGCCCGAGGGCCTCCATGTTCTCCTTGAAGTACTTGTAGAAGTCCGACATGGCCAGCCCTCGTCAAGCCACTTTGTTGGCTGCCAGGTCCCAGCCGCCGGAGGTGTTGCCTTGCGCGCCGCCCCGGATGCTCTGCCTGGTGTACGACCACTTGATTTTCGAGTAGGCCAGCTGGACGTGTTCGGTGATGGTGCCGCCGTCGCCGCTGTCCGGCGACACGTCCGAGAGCATGACGTTCTCCAGCTCGATCTTGAAGTAGGGGATCGGCTTGCCGTCGCCGTCGGCCCGCATGAATTCGAACACGGCTTTTGGGATCGTCTTGCCGGCGGCGCAGGTCTGGAGCAGGACGGGCGACGAGAGGTCGGCCAGCTTGTGGAAGGAGATGTTGCGCAGCTCGGCCCGGCCGCTGGTATGGCCGCCGGCGGTCGAAACGGTCGCCGCCCTGGGCTGATGCACGCCCCACAGCACATGCGACACCTCGATCCAGTCCTTGTGCCTGTCGTCGGCCGATTCGCCCTTGATGCCGTCGATCTGCAAATACGCGTCGATTGCCATGTTGCCTCCGAAATTGGTTGGGGGGAATACCCGAGCATTGTTGCTTGACCTTCACAATGTCGATTTAGGACGCGTCAAGCGTGGTGCAAGAAACGAGGGTTTATTGGACTCCCGTGCGCGGCCGGCGAATGGAGGGTAGTGCAAGCGCAAGCACCCTCCACAATCCCTTTCCAATATTCAAAGTCCAGCTATACTGAATTTTCGTGATTTCTTGGACATGTCGCCATGCTGATCGGCTACGCCCGTGTATCGACCGACGACCAGAACCTGGGCTTGCAGCGCGATGCGTTGCAAGCGGCCGGCTGCGAGCGCGTCTTCGAGGACATGGTGAGCGGCGCCAGGGCGGATCGTACCGGACTGGCTACCCTCATGAGCATGCTGCGCGCCGGCGACACGGTGGTCATCTGGCGGCTCGATCGGCTGGGCCGGTCCCTCAAGAACCTGATCGAGCTGGTCGAAAGACTTGAAGCTGCCAAGGTCGGGCTGCGCAGTCTGCAGGAAAACATCGACACCACGTCGAGCGGCGGCAGGCTGGTCTTTCACCTGTTCGGCGCACTAGCCGAGTTCGAACGTAACCTGATCCGTGAACGAACACAGGCCGGCCTGGTCGCGGCGCGCGCGCGCGGCCGCATGGGTGGGCGGCCGAAGCGCCTCGATCCGGTCAAGCTCGCGCTCGCCGTCAAATTGCACCGGGAGCGCAACCACACCGTCGAGGAAATCTGCAAGATGATGGGGATTTCCAAATCCACGCTCTACAACTATCTCGACAAGGCTGAGAACGATGGCGGCCGGGTGGCGTAAGCAGATCCCGGCCGAATCGCTGCTGCAATTGCGGCAGCGACTCGACCGTCTTCCCCGCAAGAGTCCGGAGCGTGCGGCCCAGGTGCGCGCCATGTCCGAGCTGTACGGCATCTCCACCACGTCGGTGTACCGTGCCTTGAAGGACTTTCTGAAACCACGCGTCGTCCACCGCACCGATCACGGCAAGCCGCGCGTGATGCCGAAATCGGAACTGGAGCGCTACTGCGAGCTGGTCGCCGCCCTCAAGCTGCGCACCACCAACAAGCAGGGCCGTCACCTGTCCACGAAACGCGCCATCGAGTTGCTGGAGGAGTATGGCGTTGAGACGGCGCAGGGACTGGTACGCGCGCCAAAAGGTGTGCTGACGCGCAGCACTGTCAACCAGTACCTGACGCTTTGGCACCTCGACCAGCCGCGCCTGCGCCGGCAACCGCCAGCGGTGCGCTTCCAGGCCGAGCATAGCAATGACTGCTGGCAGTTCGATATGTCGCCGTCCGATCTCAAGCGAATCGACAAGCCGGACTGGATCGAACCTGGCAAGGGTGAGCCGACGCTGATGCTGTACAGCGTCGTGGACGACCGCAGCGGCGTGGCCTACCAGGAGTACCGCTGCGTCTACGGGGAGGACGCGGAATCGGCACTGCGCTTTCTGTTCAACGCGATGGCGCCGAAGGCGGACCCTGAATATCCGTTCCAGGGCCGGCCCCTGATGATCTACCTGGATAACGGTCCGGTCGCCAAAAGCCGGGTATTCCAAAATGTGATGCACGCACTTGGCATCGAGTGGATGACGCACATCCCTGCCGGCAAGGACGGTGAGCGAGTAACGGCGCGCTCCAAGGGAAAAGTCGAGCGGCCGTTCCGCACGGTGAAGGAAGCCCACGAGACGCTATACCATTTCCACAAGCCCGAAACCGAGCAACAGGCCAACGAATGGCTGTTGCGCTACCTGATGCGCTACATTCGTCAGGATCATCGCTCCGAGCAGCATTCGCGCATCGAGGACTGGCTTGCCAACCTTCCGGCCGATGGCATTCGGGAGATGTGCACCTGGGAGCAGTACTGCCGCTTCGCCCGTGAGCCGGAACGGCGCCGGGTGGGCGTCGACGCGCGCGTGTCGGTCGAGGGCACCAGTTACGAAGTCGAGCCGGACATGGCCGGCGAATATGTGCTGCTCCTGTGGGGGCTGTTCGACAACGAACTGTATATCGAGTACGAAGGCGTGCGCACCGGCCCGTATTATCCAGTCTCCGGGCCGATCCCGTTGACCCGCTACCGCGCCTTCAAGCAGGGCGCCGCCGACGCGCGCGCCGACCGCATCCGCACCCTGGCCGACCAGCTCAAGCTCCCCATCGAGGCGCTGGCCGGCAAGGAGCTACACCTGGAACCGCTGAACCTTCCAGGCGAACTGCCGCTACAGCCCTTCGACGCCGATGCGCACGAATTCCATTATGCGAACGTCATTGCCGCCAAGCTCGCGATTGCGGACGAGCTGGCTAAGCCGCTGGCCAAGTTGTCGCAGGAGGATCGCGCCGTCATCGACCAGGTGCTGAGCGAGACGCTGACGCGCAGCCTCGTTCTTGCGCGCATACGAGAGTATTTCCGAAGCAAGAAGACTGGAGAGGACCATGCGAGTTGAAGTGATGCAGTACTACGGACTGACCCAACCACTGAGCCAGGCCGGGTACTACGAAACCGACCACCATAAGCAGCTAATCAAGGACATCAAGGGAGCCGCCCTTCAGGGGCGGCTGATTGCCCTCTGCGGTGTCGTCGGCAGCGGGAAAACGGTCACGTTGCGTCGCCTCCAGCAGATTTTGAAAGACGAAAATCGCGTTGCCGTCGCCAAGTCGCTGTCCGTGGAAAAGCACAGCATCAAGCTGGCCACCTTGATCTCCACGCTCTACTACGACCTTTCTCAGGACAAGCAGGTGCAAATTCCCAAGCAGAGCGAGAAGCGCGAGCGGGAATTGCAGGAGATCGTCAAGAAGGGGAAGCGGCCCGTGGCACTGTTCGTCGACGAGGCGCACGACCTGAACGGCCACACCCTCATCGGCCTCAAGCGCCTGATGGAAGTGGTCGAGGACGCAGGCGGGCGACTGTCGGTGATCCTTGCCGGCCATCCGAAGCTGCGTAACGACCTGCGCCGCCCGACCATGGAGGAAATCGGCTACCGGACCGATATCTTCACGCTCGATGGCGTCGCCGGCAGCCAACGCGAGTACATCTTGTGGCTGCTCGGCGCGAGCGCGGCCCCGAACACCGATCCCGAGTCGATCCTGGACGGCGATGCGATCGATATCCTGTCCACCAAGCTGCGCACGCCGCTACAAGTCCAGCTACACCTGACCCTGGCTCTGGAAGCGGGCTATCAGACCGGCGAGAAGCCCGTCACGGCCGCGCTGGTTGAAACCGTGCTGTCTCGCCAGCTTGACGACCTGGAACCGACCCTGACCCGCCACGGGTACAGGCTGAAGGATATGGTCGAGCAGTTCGACGCCAAGCCCGCCGAAATCCGCGCGCTGTTCAACAACAAACTCGAACCGGCGCGCACAGCGGAGCTGCGCGACCGGATGCTGGCCGCTGGCCTACCCATCTGATCCTACTCATGCAATTCAAACAATTCACAGTCGCTTCCTGCTTTTCGTCCTTCATGTTGCCGCACATTCTCTTCGTTGAAGAGTTGGAGGCGCGGCAGAAAGCGGTTATGAGCTGCTGCCTGGCATGGAACATCAGCCTGTTCCCTGACGCCGCGCAGGAAGACCACATCGAGCGGATTTGGAAAATGGTCGAGGCCGACAACCAGGAAGCCCCATCTCCCGGCTTGGAGCAGGGATTCAAGCAGGACCTGCGCATGCTGGTGGAACAGAAACAGGAGCTGTTTCCGTGGACGCATGCGAACATCCCAAAGGCAGACTTGATCGGAGCGGGCGTCCACGATGTCTTGAGGATTGCCACCGGCACGGGCACGACGGAGGAAATCGAAATCCTTGCCTGGCCGAATCCGACCGGATTGCCGCTCATCATCGAGCACCTGCGGGGCATCCAGAGCGACACGGCCGCCCAGGTCGGGCTGCTGGAGCAGGCCCACCGTATCCCCGGAGCCTTCACCGACATCGAGGCAACCCAGATGACGACCGCGTATTGCGTGCAGCGGGCCGATCTGGTCGGCTACCAACGCATCCTGACGGTTTGGCGCGACACCCAGCCGGCGCCGAGCGTCAAGCGCGTCATCGGCCACTGGCTGGGCGTGCTTGACGAAATCCGGGCCGACACCAAGGCCGTGCTGAACATCCTGGTCAGTTGCAGATAATCCCGGTCCGCGGCGGTGGAATGCTGGTTGGGGCGGATAAATGCGGGTTCATTTGCAGCTAATGCTGGTTTGCGGGGGGCTTCAGTTGCAGTTATTTCTGGCCGAAAACCGGCTGGAATGCTGGTCTGGGCAGTTTCAAACGCAGGTCGCTACAGGTACTGGCCGGCGCGGCCGGCATCGCGATGACCAGCGCCAGGTCGACGCACGTCGCGAGCGCCGAGCACACGGCGCTCACGGCCGGCAAGGATCTCGCCGTGGCCGCCGGCGGCAAGTTGTTCGCCAACATCCGCGAATCGCTGCGCCTGTTCGTGCAGCGCGCCGGCATGCGCCTGATCGCGGCGGCCGGCGACATCGACATCAAGGCGCTGAGCGACAGCATCAACGTGCTGGCCAAGCTGCAGATCACGCAGACGGCCGACAAGATCATCATCAGCGCGCGTGACGAGGTGCAGATCAGCGGCGGCGGCAGCTACGTCAAATTCAGCAAGGCGGGCATCGAGCATGGCACCGACGGCGCTTTCGCGGCACACGCCGCCACGCATTCGTTCGTGGGCCCGCGCAGCATCGACGCCGTCCAGCAGGCGGCGTTCGAACAGGCGGTGCCGCGCAAGTACAGCCAGCAGCTGATGGTCGACGCAGCGCTGTGGAAGTTGCCGGACGGCGTGCGCGCCGTGCGTTACAGATTCCTGTCCGAGGCCAATACCGTGCTCGGCGCAGGCAATCTGGACGCCCAGGGCCGGTCGGCCCGCCTGTTTACCGAGGCGTCCCAGCCGGCCGCCGTCGAACTCGACGTCAACGCCGGCAAGTGGGAGCAGATCGTCACCGAGCGCGTCGACGAGATCAGCAGCCCGGCCGGCGGTCCCGTTCTCGTGTTCGACTACGCCGATCACGAGGATGCGCCGATCGTCCCGGGCGACGACGACGCCGACGATCCCGATCTGAGCCGATACGACATCACCGCCTGAACCCCGCGGCACCGCCGCTTTCCGGAACCGAATCATGAAACCGTCCTTCCTGTTTTTTCCCTTGCTCGCACTGAACGCCTGCTGCCAGGTGCTGGCCGCTCCCGTCGTGCTGAGCAAGCCGCATATGTCCACCTTCGTCGCGCAGGCGCGCCAGGGCGCCGGCGGCAATGTTTGCATCGTGGGGCAGACGATGGATCCGGATGGCGACCTGCGCACGCGTGGCCTCGTGGCCGTGTACAGCCCCGCCGACAACAGGATCGTGTGGCAGCAGACGGTCGATGCGCCGGACGATGACGCGTCCGTCCGCTTCATGGCCTGCCGCGTATCCGGCAAGGACGTGTACGTCGCCGCGAACGTCGACACGCATGCCGAGCAGTCGCTGAACCAGGGGCTGGCCTGGGTCTACCGTTTCGGCGAGAACGGCAAGCTCATCGCGCGCAAGGAGCTCGCCACCAGCGTGCGCAACGCCTTCGTGTACGACATCGACGCGGACGCCGGCGGCGTGACGGTGGCGGGACGGACCGCAGAAGTGACGGCGAATGCCCAGGCCAACGCGATCTTCTTCGCAAAGCTCGACCCGGCCCTGCAAGCGGCATCGTTCAGCAATCTGGCGACGGGCGCGTACCTGGGCGGTTCGGTGGTCAGGCTGAACGGCCACACGGCCTACCTGGGCGGGAATTTCGCGCCGGCCCACGCAGCGGCGGACGCCCTGGCCGACGATTACGCCGTGTCGAAGATCGTGGCCGGCAAATACCAGTTCAGCGTCAGGCCGCAGAAGGGCAAGGCGGAGGACATCGCCACCGCCGTCACGCCGGCGGGCGAGATCGTCTCGCTCGGCTACGCCGGCAAGACGACGCACCTGACGGTCGTCGGCCCGGACGGCAAGGTGAGGGAAGACTTGCAGGTCGCCGGCGCCTGGTGCCAGACCGGTTCTGCCAGCGCCGACGCGGCCGCCGTGTACGCGGTCCGTTCGGCCTGCGGCAGGTCGCAGGATCCGTCCGGCCTCGTGGCCGTGAATCGCAAGACCGGTGCGCAGACGGTCGTCAAAGGCGTCGCCGGCGAGCCCGCCTACGTGCTGGCCCTGGAGGACAAGCTGGTCGTGATTGCACGCAAGGGCAACGGCAGCCTGCTGGTGCAGGCGGTCGCGAAAGGGCAGTAGCATGACGAAGGAAACCTATACCTACGAGCAGAAGCTTGCCTTCATCCGGCAGTTGTATTGCCCGGCGCGCGCCGTGGCCGCCGAAACGGGCTGTTCCTGGGAACTGATCCTGGCGCAGGCGGCGCAGGAGACCGGGTGGGGCGAGAAGGTTTTGCCCGGCACCAATAACATCTTCAACATCAAGGCGAGCGCCGGCTGGGACGGCGAATCGAAGGTATTCCACGTCTGGGAGAAAGTGGGCGGGAAAAAAATCTGGGTCGATTCGCCGTTCCGCGTCTATCCGACCGTGCTTGCCAGTCTCAAGGACCGCACGAAATTCTTGAAGAGCAATCCGATCTATACGAAGGCCGGCCTGTTCGACAAGGACACCGTGGGCGACTTCGCCAAGGAGGCGGCGGCCCTCAAGAAGGCCGGCTATGCGACCGACGAAAACTATGTGCAGGCATTGAAGGACGTGTGGAATGGCCGCACGATGCGGCGCGCGGTGGCTGCGGCGCAAAAGCAGGGCTGCGGCGCGCAACTTCCTGTCGCCGAGATTCTGTTGAAGGATGGCGCCAAGGCCGCCCTCGCCAACACGAAGGTCAGCGTGGCGGTGGGTCCGCGCAGCACCGAGACCGTGACCGATGCGCAGGGCGCCATCGCCGTCCGGATCGCACCGGGGACGACCGACAACATCGTGCTGAAGGTATTCGACGCGATCCGCAAGGAATGGGCAGAACTTGAACCGGTCGTGATTCCCGATCCCCTCAAGTCGCTCACGGTCACGCTGCTGGCGCCGACCGTTCTGGTGCCGACCAGCACGCGGGTCCACGACAAGCCGCCCGCGTCCGGTCCGGCCAGGCCTGCGGTCGCACCGGCCGTACCGGCGCCCGGCACGGTGAAGACGACCACCCACACGATCGCCAGGGGCGAGACGCTGTCGTCGATCGCGGCGCATTACAAGGTGCGCTACAAGACAATCGCCGACCTGAACGGCATCCGGTCGCCGTACGTCATCCGGCCGGACCAGGTCTTGCGCATTCCGGTCGTGGATGGCCACGATGCCGCGCCGGCAACCGCCGCCGCCGGAAGCGGATTCGACGATTTCCTGAGTGCCCTGCACGTTGCCTATTTTCGCGACGAGGCCGACAAGCCCAGAACCGAGGTGATGGCGTCGGTAAAGGCGCCGTGGATGAAGGTGGCGGAAGAGGAATTCAAGGCCAAGGTGAAGCGAGTTCCCGGCAGGGCCGCCAATCCGCATATCATCGAGTACTTCAAGGAAACGAGCCTGAACAAGAAGGACGCCAGTACGGACGAAACCGCGTGGTGCGCGGCGTTCTGCAACTGGTGCCTCGTCAAGGCGGGCTATCAGGGGACGCACGACGCGCTGGCCGCGTCATTTCGGAACTGGGGGCGCGCGACCCGCGGCAACAAGCCCGCGCTCGGCGCGGTGGCCCTGATCCGCTTTCCGGACGGCCGTCACCACGTGACCTTTGTGGCGGGACGGGACAAGGCGGGCGTGCGCCTCGCGACGCTGGGTGGCAACCAGGGCAACAACAGCGCCGTGACGCACAGCCACGTGCCGACAGCCTGGGTCGTCTGCTATCGCTATCCGGGCAATTACCCGGATTATGACGACGATTACATTCTCCACGACGTCAAGGCGGACGGCGCGCCGCTGACGGCGGCAACCACACACTGAGACCGCATGACACATCACATTCGCAACCATCTGCTTTTCTTGTTCGCGCTGCCCCTGGCAACTGCCGCGCAAGGCTTCACCGGGACGGTCGACCTGAGCGCCAGGGACGCGGCCGCGACCCGTCATCTGACGATCAGCCATTGGCGTGTCGACAAGCGGGGCGTCCCGTCCTTCGATTACCGCTACACCCAGGACGGCCCCGGTTGCACGTACCGGCGGGAGGGCCACGCCGTGGCCGGCTACGACGACAACGGCGACAACGGCGACAGCGTCGAACTGGAGGTCTACAACCCGCAAGGCGCCGACGGCAAGGAAGGCGCACCGGTGGGCGCCTTCTACGACGAGCCCAACGGCGTGGTCTTCGGCATGCCGGTGCGCGGCAAGGGCGCCGAGTTCTGGGTCTCGTTCGACGATCCGCGCATGAAGAAGACCTTGCCGGCGACGTGCGGCTTCACCGCGCACGGCGCCGCCGTGATGCTCAGGAAGTGACGATGTCCCTGAAAATCATTGTGGTCGGCGACAGGACCGACCACGGCGGCACGGTGCTCGGCGGTTCGCCGACGCACGACGTAGGGGGCAAGCCTGTTGCGCGGCGCGGCGACTAGGTCGACTGCCCGCGACATGGCGAGAACAGGATCGTGACCGCGCACGCGACGCTGTCCGTCGATGGCATCGCGGTGGCGGTGGAGGGATGCGAGACCGAATGCGGCAGCAAGCTCATCGGTAGCGGCAACGCCAGCGTCGCCGGCTGACGGAGCGAAAGCCAGACTGCCGAATTGCGCCCTTGTGTCATGGATAACATGACGCAACTAAAACAGGAAGGAAGAGGGGAGGTGGTCGGGGTGAGAGGATTCGAACCTCCGGCCTCTACGTCCCGAATAATGAGGATTTTGAAATACAGCCCGTAGGTAAATGGTTTCTGGCTTTTGTACTACAGTGAGTACTACACCGCTGGGTAATCGAAAACAAAAGAATTTCGTTTGGTCGACAATGTAATGTCGGTCGAATAATTGACATATTCACAACACGTCGCTTGGCAATGATTTAATCATCGGTCGGAAGACCCCGTCGAGTTTCTTTAAGGCCTGTGCCTGCCACTGGATATATTCGGGCCAGCGGGTTTCATCTTCGATATCGCAGTCATGGCGAATCAAACCAATGCCAATCCCTTTCTTCTCAGGCATGTCTGCCCATTCAAGCGCGTGGCCCATTGCGGCCTCAATCTCGTCTTTGCGTTTGTGAAAATACCGAAAAATAGCTTTTGGACTTGGAGAATTGCATACGACATAGAGCCGAACTGACATTCTTCCTTCCCACGAAACGATAGTTTCGAAGGAGAAGCCCGTTCGGCCAGCGCTGAACGTCAGCCATTGCTGCGGAAATGGTTTTGGTGCCTTGATCGACGGGTTTTGTTCTTTTTGATATTGGTGAAACGCTTGCCAATAGCGCAAATAGACTGCCTGTCGCGGTCCGTGAACTTTGTTCGAAGAAGCAGCCTCCTTAACGCTTCGGCTCCACTCATTCGGACTCGAAATTACGTTGAATTTAGGGGCAGGGGCAGAATCACCAATCCGCCAAAGCTCAATCTCCAGGCCGAAAAACTCATGCTCTTCATTCGTTATCTCATTTAGCCAGTCGAGCGCTGCGCGATGTTCATCAGTAAAACGAGATGCCACCCATATCACGGTCTTCGCTTCGATCCCGGCGGCATATGTTAGGATTTGCCCGAGATGAAGATGGTCGGTCTTTTCAAGCTGATTCTCTACGAGGACAGTCTGACCGCTAAGGCGATCTTTACAAATGATGTCGGCGCGGTAAGGACCGATAAATTCTTCTTGGCTGACTAGCTCCAGGTCAAGCCCAACGGCATCACTCATTATTGCGAGATTGGAGGGACTTGCAAGCCAGGGAGTGAAATCTGTAGCTTCATGCGTCCAAACATTGCGCAGATTTACACGAGAGAGTGACCCTAATTGCATCTTCGACCTTTGAACACCGCTGACAGAGTTGGCATGATGCATCAAAATTTCGCGTATGCCAAGTTTTCGTTACAGCCAGCGGCTTCGGTTGTGGGTCAATATTGACCAAGCGCGGCAGCAGGTAGCGTGCCTGGGTGACGTTCCCATGATTGATTCAAGCCATGCCTTCAACTTGAAGCAAGCCATGAGTATTCTAGTAACGTTGCGGCTGTGCTAGGTTAATGTCGCTCGAACCGACACTTACGGGGTAAGGCCACTAGCGCATGGTGAGAACAGCAACGCTACGATAAAAACCGAACTCAGCCACCAAAACCTGACCGCTCACTTTTCTACGGCAAGGTTGTGACTTGCCCATTGCTCCTTTCCTTGGAAAAGTGGCCACCCGGAACCCACGATCCAGCATTTTGAGACTCGGAGCGTGCGTGCTTGGCTGGCATCGACTTTAGCAGTCGAGATATTGGAAGTATAGTCATCGTGTCCCAATTATAGATGGAAGGAGACTTTTCATGAGATTGAGCTTTATCGAAACGATCCGGCAGAAACCAAAATCGATACCTAATCCCACAGGGTACGGGTTTGATAAGAATGTGTGGCAACAGGCATATGAGGCGCAACGCGACGGTAGTCCCGACGATCATAATGTTTATCTACTAGGGCTCATGCTCGCTCATCAAACTGGGCGAGTTCATGCAAGCGTTGAGAGACTTTCCGAAAACCTTCACTTCCGAACGATTGAAGATTTAAGCCAGTTTTTCTCGGAGCGAATAAACCAGGTTCAACTTCAAGTATTCCAGAGTCTTGAAAAGGCAATGGAAGGGGTTAAGCTTATTGCTAGCGAACGTGTTAGAGAAATGCGATGCTTCACTGACGCAGCGGGAAATTCCCACGCAATTCAACCACCAATGGAGGCTGTCGTAGATGCCATCGGTACCGCGTTGAAGCTACTCGGACGTGCTGGCGGACTCGGAAAACTGGAAAGCGCGCAGCGCGCTGGGATGACTATCGAAGACGTGCTCGGCAATCTCATGGATCTAGCTCAGCACAGTTTGTCGATTAAACGTGTATGGGACTCGGTAATTTGGTGGCGAACTGCCGTCGTGGTCGCCCATGACTGTCGTAGCTACTTCGTTGATGAACTCGCAAGCGACTTGGCGGTACGCGCAACCGTTGATTTAGCGAGACGGCCTGCTTTGATGGCAAGGTCGATCGATAGCTTTCAGAGGGAGAATCCCGAGACATTCGATAACAACGTTTTTGTTCCTTACGTGCGACTGCTTGAAGGGCGTCTGCTCGTCCAACCACTGCCGGCTTTTCTCGTGCCTGAGGAGGAACGAAAATTAGTGCTTGAAACACGCTACTCCCACGGCATATTGCAGGATGCGTCGCTGGGGACCTTTATACGAGAAATGCATCCTCAAGTGGGACTTCATATCAGAGAAATCATGGTCATCTGGGGCGAGTTGTCCACGATGGCGGCCCAAATTTATCAGTTAGCACGGCCCCTCGATATTGTGAAAGATAAGAATGAGCTATCAGTTCTTGTCGAGAGCCGATTGTCGCGCGATCAGATAATCGCAACTATTAAACAGTGTGTTGCATTGTCCGCAGATAGGGTAAAAGAGTGTCTTGATTTTCTTAGTTTCACACCATCTAAGTCTGCTGCACTATGGGACAATCCCTTGCTGCCTGCAGGGGACGATGTGCTGTTGCTCTGGTGGCCGTTGCAAGGCGCACATCAAGCTCGTCTGTTGAATGCTTGGTCAAAAAGTCATGAAGTGCTTACGGTTGCATTTAAGAAAAAAGGTCCTGCTAACGAAAGCTTACTGGCTGAGGCAATACGTGATGCCATCGCAAAGAGCCCCCATCGGGATCGCATGAAATTCATAGGAACAAGTTTGCATCCGCGCCAAAAGCCTGACGAGGAAATAGACTTGTTGGTTGTAATCGATGATACGGCATTTGTCATCGAGACTGCTTCCCTTCCTTCGCCAGCCGAAGCTTACGAGTTTTTCGATATAGAAGATCGGCTCCAGAAAAAGTCAAAGCAATGCCGCAAGCAATGCGCTGCCCTAAAACAAGATTTGAGTCAAATTGCTGAGTGGGCTGACGATGATTCTTTGCGAGAGAGGGTAACTAAGGTCTTTGGTCTGGTTGTTACAAACTCCTACTTGCGCGAAGGTTTATATGATGACGATATATGCTACTGTCACAGGGATACATTATATAACGTTATTTCGGGTGGGATCCATTTTGGAGTGACGCGCGGGCTCGAAGAGTACACTTTAAAAATGCCGATCCAGGTAGGCCCGGAAGGCTCGGTAGTCGACGGAATAATCAGCACGCTGAGAAAGTCGCCCAAGGCAGAGCTCTTTGCACGGTGTATAGTTCCGGTCGATTTCCGCGTTACGGGCTTCGACGATACTGACGTAGAAGGTTACTACAGAGCTGTGGAAATAGATATTCCTGAGCATGACATGTTAGAAAACCGCTTGCGGGAGTGCAGTTTTGCGGCATTACTGGAAGAATCGTCCGATCCTCGCTTTGAATAACTCGGCTAGTGTCGCGCTAAGCGACACTGCCAGGAACACTTTATTGTCGCGAGAACCGCCACTGATGGGCAAACGTTAGCTCGTCTGCTAACGCTTTGGCAGTAGCCGAACGCGGCCATCAGGCCCTTCGGCACCGTGGCGACCACGCGGAATTGCTACGACTCTGCCGTCTCGACCCTCCCGCGACGTTGCTCCCTTTGGTACAGCCACAACGCGTCCGTCGCTGCCCTCGCGAGAAGTCGCGCCGCGCGGAACTGCTACCACTCGACCATCCCGGCCTTCGCGCGATGTCCCACCGGGCGGCACTGCGACGACACGACCATCACGACCTTGCCGCGATGTGTAGCCGTGTGGAATTTTTACCTTTTTTCCGTCCTGACCAGTTCGAAAAGAGTGCGACATAATACCTCCGCTGTTCTGGAAGTATTTAGCCCATGCATTGCACCATTAATCGTTAAGGCGTTTCAGCCAGTTCCAGAAATCATCATCTGATTCAGATTCGTCCATACTTACGGTCTTGCCCACGACTTCCGATCCGCGCGCAGGAATGCTCAGCCCAAGTATGTTTTTAACGTAATTTTGGAAAAGTTGCGGTGGCGGCGGGTAGTCATCATCGTCGTATTCATCCTCTCGTACCTCATCTGGCGTTAATTCGAACTGATCAGGCCAACAGTGTTCGTCGTAACCGATCGCCAACAAACGTAATAGGTCTTCTATATTTTCGGCGAGCACACAGAGCATTACCGAGCCAGACCCTGAGCCTAAATGAACAATTCGCTGCTGACCATTATCATCTCGCCAAAGTCCAGCCCACGATCCATCGCCGCCGGTTCGCAAAAAGATCGCTAGCCGGTCGTTTACCTCGGGATCATCACTTTTTGTCCACTGTGCGGTATCAGCAGGGTCAGGTACGAAAAAACCTGTTTTTGCTAGGTCGCTGTGTTCGGGTTTGGGGTACAAGGTCATATAGCGAACGCCGTCGCGACGCGTCCGAACGCAGCCGTGTTCTTCCATGAATTGTAGGGCTTGCCGCAACACGCCCGGAAGCGGGTTCCGCTCCGGGAATGAAGAGGCCATTTCATCAGTAAAACTCATTTCTTTGTAGAACATAAAATGCTAAGAATTGAGTAATTTTTCGATTTCGACATTTGAGAATGGAAGTGTCGGTGACGCAAGCTGTCGAAGGATAGTCAGATGCACGTCTAACTTGAGCTTCCCAAGGTTCTCCAGTCGCATTTTCCCGCCTACAGCTATAGCAGGTTCAAAGCCATAAACTTCGTCTGGTTCAAGTGGGCCTAATTTTTTCAGAGCCCGCTGGAAGAGTTGACGCCCGGATTCGTCTTTTAGGTCACATTCACTAATGCTTAATCCAATAAAAGATCGGACCGACCAATCTTGATCTTCTTTGCTTTTCGGCTTCAAGTCCTTTGGTAGGGAAAAAATTGCGTTGATAGGACAGCTTATTGTCATATTGACGCCGCTGCGTTCGCCGCAAACATAAAGGTCGCCGAATGCCGTTCTACCGATTACGTGGAATGCATCAATTTGTTCCAGCGAAGTATCTTCTAGCCACTCATCAACAATGTCTTCGTAATCGTCTGGATTAACAATCCAAAAAAGGCCATTTGCATAACCGGACCACCCTTCTTCCCTCCAGTATGTTAATAACTGATCGGGTAGCTTGCCTTTCCATTTTTGGATGGCCTCTGCTGGAACATCGGTCCTGTGAGTCGCCTCACCGAATTCATCAATAAATACTTCAAAGTCTTCGTCTCTCATCTCATTCCCTTGCCACGGCAAGGCTCCAGTTTAACATTCATCTTTTGCTCGCCTCGACCGCTATTAATTGCCCTCTCGGCTTCGCGATCCATGCCGGCGACGCGGTCATTTTGGTTCCAACTTGCCCCAATCGACGAGTTTACATCTCGGCGTCCGTGCCCTTTCGGCTCCGGGTCCATCCAACCCCCAGCCACCATGTCAGGATCATGTAGCGCCGCTAACTTGTCCATCACTTGTTTAGCGCGCGCGGCGGCCTCTGTTTTTGCTTCTTGAGCGCTCATTCCCGTTTTTCGCAGGCTGGCGCGAATGCTTGCGCTAATTCTCGACAATGCTCTCTCGTTGAAAGTTTCTTGTGCCGCAGCCGCGGCTGGATTGCGGTTTAGTGCTTTAAACGCGTCTCGTGCCGCTTTGTAATCCGTTGCGCTCAGCTCATTGATTGCGCTTTCTTGACGTTTGAGCTGCGCGGCCATTTCCTTTAAGTATGCCTTCTGTTCGTCCTTACTCATCCGCATGAATTTTTTCTTATCAAACGGATGGAAACAAGGCACTTTATGCTCGCGGCCCTTTACGGTCACCTCTTTTTTTGGTTTTTTGGGACCAGATGCAACTTCCCGCGCCTCTTCTGCCTCTTTGGCTTCTCGGGCTTCCTTGGCTGCTTTGGCTTCTCGCGCAACTCTTGCGGCTTCCTCTGCGTCCTTTGCTGCCTTCGCAGCTTTGGCGACTTCTTCCGCTTCGTGCGCGCCCTTGGCGATCCTTGCAGCCGTGCCTGCGCCTTTCGCCATCCCTACTGCGCCCTTGGCGACCTTACCCACCGTCGTCACAACCTTGCCGCCTGGGATCATACTTGCCGCCGCGATGCCCGCTTCGACAAGATCGCCCTCAGCCGCGTAGATCGCCGCATCCGCCGCACCGGTCACTACTGATAGGCCGGGAACAAAGCTGGCTACACCTAACACTCCATGCACCCAAGGGCTGGACTTTTGCCACATGGTTTTTTCAGCGGCGTTCTCAAGGCTCGTGGCGAGATTGGCTCCGCCGCCATGCGGTTCGACGTGCGTTATAGACCGCTCAGCCTGTTCTAGGATTACCCCCTTCGTACTCATGGCTTAACTTGCCAGATTCATGTCGCACTCGTCGCCATGGCGCACAACGTATTTCTTCTCTGCCCTTACAGAGTTGGCACTTTGCGTAGCACGAACCTTTCCTTTGTTGACACCGGATTTCATGCCGCCGCCTGTTCCGGCCTCATTGCCGGTCACGTTCGTCACCACGCTGTCGTTGAGTAGGAAGACAGGATTGCCATTGAACCTGACCGATTTTGCGACTTCGACGCTATTACTCAGGTCAGCAATGATGGGGTAGGGAACAGGTACCATGTTCGGCCCCATTGGTGTCTTGCATACGTTCGGAACGAGGCTTACGGCCTTGAAGATGCTGTTTTTACGGGCACCAGTTGGCATATATTCCTCTCAAGCGATGGTTGGTGTGGGCTCGTTCGACTGGATTGCCGACTGCGGAGCCTTGAGGTTTTGAGCCTGTTCGCGCAGCGCGTCCACATCAGCGCGTGACAGCATTCGCGCTTCGAGCACCCGTATGGCAGGTTCGGAAGCGACGGTAGCGCGCCACACGCAAACGACGGAAGGCTTTTTGTCCGGGTTGTTAGCGTCGGGAGCCACGTCGATGATGACCGTATCGAGCTTGGCCGCGAGTTCGCCAATGCGTCCGTCTTCAAAACGGACTAGCACGAACGGCAGATGTCCCGGCAGAGCGAACGGCAGGAGCGTGTTGCCCCATGCGTCTTGTGTTGTCCCTGTACCGGCTGGACAAAGGTTGTACAGCGTAATGGTTTCGTCGCCATCCATATGTGGGACAACTTGCTGGTCGGCGGGTGCGCCGTTCCAGTACGCAAAATTGAAATCGGCGGGCAAACTTGGGTGGCGGTTTTCCAGCCATTGCTGGTCGTAGGTGCCTGCCAGCCCCAGGCGCGGCCTCCAGGCACGCCCAATGATGCCAAAGCCATCTGGCTCGCATTCGTCGCCAAAGCGCGCCATGGGCTGGTTAGCGGGCTCTATTTGCGGCGCTGGCACGCGCTTTAGTTTCGTCGCGCGAAGATACCAGTCTTCCGCGAAGCCACGGCCTACCGGGTTTCGCTCGCATACCGTATGGGCGATTGCTTGCGGCGCATCGCCAGTGGCCGCGTTCTCGGGCTGCGGCACTAGGCCTGGCAAGCGATGTTTTTTACTCACGCGCTTGGCTGACCGCTCGGTGACGAGTATTTTGTTCTCACCGCCATAGGCGTATTCGTAGCGCAGCGGCAGCGTTGTGATAGGTTGCGGTGCTGTCAGCTTCCATTTCGGGAGCGTGAACAGGGTCAGCGCCCGTATGAAGGCAGGACGCTTGCGCCATTCGCGAGCACCCGTGATCGTAAGTATCTTGGAGAGAATGAGCGGTCCTTGTTTGGCCTGCGCCGTCAAACGGGCGCACTTCTGCCGCCATTCGGCCATACGTTCGGGCGACGCATGAAATGATGGATTCAGGCCGTGCGGTTCAGGCGGCAAATCCGGCTCGGTAGGCGGGCCGTTGATCTTGAGAGCGACGGCAAACTCTCCGGTCGCGCGGCCCTGCGGCGCGTGCGCGTCGGCGATGACGATCACGTCGGTATGCGGCTTGTACGGCGCAAGGTCGGATTCCTGCTTGACGCTGGAGCGGTTCATTTCGCCGTAGTACTCATCCGACGTTACTAGCGGCGTTTGCTCCGGCGCGAGCAAGAACTTGCCGTCGTGCTGTAACTCGAAGGTGAGCCGCATGACGCCGACGTGGAAGCGCTGGTCATGCTGGTCGAGGGCATCGAACGCCATCGAGGGGTAAGGCGTGAGGTTTCGAAATTCCATGCGCGGCCCGGTCAGTTGATATCGACATCTTTGCCTGATATTTCCATCGGCCCGGATGCCTCGATGGCGATCTGCGTGCCGCTGATGGATATCTTGCCGTCCGCTGTCATTCGAAGGCTTGCCGCGCCGACCGTGATCGACAATTCATCGCCTGCCGTGATCGATATCGTCTTGCCGACTTTTGTAATCTGGTTGATGCCGACGACCGTGGCCATGATCGTGCCAACATTCAGGTTGTAGGCGAGGCCGACATTTTCCATGCGGCCCATGCCGACGTTCTGCATGTAGGCCATGCCGACCGTTTCCGTCTTCATCCGGGCAACGTAAGTCGACCAATTCTTGCCGATGTCGTCCTTGCGGTTCTTGCCGATGGTCTTGACGCGGTTGCCGCCGATATCGACGGTTTCGTTTTTATCGACTGTTTCGATGCGGTTGTTGTGAACAGTGATGGTCTCGTTGTTGTCTACCGTCTCGGTGCGGTCATGTTTGATGTGCGATGTCTCGTCGTGGTCGATGGTCTTGCGGCGGTCGTTGCCGACCCATTTATCCTCGTCGTGCTCGACCTCGGTAAGTTGATCGCGCTCAGCGTGTAGCCAGAGCTGTTCCCGGCCCTTCATGTCTTCGAAGCGCAGCGCGTTAGCGTTGCCGTAGCTGCCCTTCGGCGTGGAACGCGTCAGGATGCCGCTCTGGGTCTTGTTTGCAGGCAGATTCCAAGGCGGCATGTTGGCGGCGTTCGGCACCATGCCGGTGATGAGTCCGCGGTCTGGATTGCCATCCAAGAACTGCACGATCACTTCTGAGCCGACACGCGGAATTGAGGTCATGCCGAAGTTGGAACCAGCCCAAGGGGTAGCGACGCGAAGCCATGCTGAACTTTTCTCGTCGTTCGCGCCTTCGCGGTCCCAGTGGAACTGGACTTTGACGCGCCCGTACTGATCGGTGTGGATTTCTTCGCCCTTCGGTCCAACGACGGTGGCCGTTTGCAGGCCGTAGATTTTCGGTTCTACGCTGTTGAAGCCGCGACCGGGACGCCACGGAATGACCTTGCGGATACACTTGATCCGGTTCTCGTAGTGGGGCCGGCTGGCGTCGTTCACGTGGTAGTTGTTGCTCGCACTGTGACGCACTTCGATGATGAGGAATTCCCGGTCTTCTTTGCTTCCGCCGTCGAAATGGCCTGTCAGCCGGAACCAGTAGCCAGGGACGACGTGGCGATTGTTACCTACGGCCTCGAACAGCTTTCCCGCGTGTTCGAATTCTTCCATGCGCAGCTTCGCGAGACGGTCGCCGTCCTGATGATCCTTAAAGCCATAGGCACCCGCGTATTCGTAGTACTCTTTACGAAGTACCATGCCTTGTCGATTTCGCGTCGGCAGTTCAACGTTTTGCTGCCGAGGTGCCTTGAAATTAAAGGACGTTAGGGCCACGCTCGCAGGCACGATATGCCGCACGCCCGACCATTCATGGATGCCGTTTTCTTCCTGCGAGCCGGTATGACGCTGGTATGCGATCTCCACGCCATCGATGGGTTTGGCGTAGGTCGAATCGTCGCTCAGTATCAGTTTGTGACCCTTGGCCGTGTGTTCGTAGGCATAGTGCCAACCCGCAGCCTCCCAACGTCTGCTTAAGTAGTTGTGGTCGGACTCGTCGAACTGGCACGCCTCGGTCATCGGAGGGTCTTCCGCGTGGCCGCGCAATTCCCACTGAGGCAGAGCGCGGTACTCGCGAAAAATACTCCTCGTTTGATCGTATAGGCTCAGTCCATGGAACAGCATGCAGTTCTTGCGCAGGGCCAGATACTTCAGCCATGGCCCGAGCTTGGCTTCGTAGAACGCGACATTGCCATCCGTCTTCACAAATCGGAAACTGAAGACGTAGCCGGTGAAGTAGCGCAGGCTGCCGTCTTGCCGCACAAGTTCCACAGACATCAATTTGCCTTGGACGTCCTTCAGTTCGAGCGAGGCGTTGTCGGATAGTAGCTCGACAGTGAACTCGAAGTCGCGCGAAAGCCCTTCGTCCGCGTCCAGCCTGTTGACCAGTAACCTGGATTTCGGTTCGTCGCGATTGGGGAAAATCAGCCGCAGGATGCGGGAGTGCTGATAGTCGATAAGGAGGTTTTCAAGACTACGAAGCGTTTTGCTCATGCAGGTTCCCGTGCTCATCAAGACATCATCGCTGATGCAATAATGGCATGTATGATAACCGCTTGCTGAGCTAGCTTGGGGAAATTGCCGACTTGTTGCGCTCGGTCAGTAACATGAGAGCGCACCGGCTACAGCGTCATCTATGACTGCATAAATGTGGCAAGTGTCGTGTGAAGCGACACTTGCTAGGTGTATGCCGGGTCACTGCTTAATTTGTGCTTTCTACCATTGAACCACCGCCGCGAAAGCTTGGCCCCACAACAAAACCCATCTTGTTCATTGCATCGGGCAGATCAAGCATGTCAAATGGAGGCAGTGCCTTGCATTCCTTGGCTGGCTGTTCAGCTTTGGCCTGATCGGTCGCGGCCGTTGACGCCACCCTTTCGATTTTGGCCGCTTGCTTGGCAAGTAAAGCCTTCTCGTCGGGCAACGGTGGCGGCTTCCTCTCAATCAAACGATTGCGACGTTTAACAATAGGAGGGATATCGCGACAAGCTCGGTTGCTCTAGCGATGAGCGCTCGATACTGTGCATCAGGGAACCATCCCCGTGGCTCGTCTTTTTTCTTGATGGTCGGGAAGTTCGGAAGTGTAAGGAGCAGTTGGCGGTGAAGCGCATACCCCATGACTTTGTACACGATACCTAAGTGTCGCTGGATGGAGGACGGTGCCAGGTCGACCCCGATCTTTCCAACGAAGTCTTGCAGGGCGGCGAACGAAATACTCGCAAGCTCCATTGCCCCGAACTCGGCCAAGATTCGCTTGTTGAGCATGTAGATATCGTTGTCGTGCGCCATCTTGGAAAGCTCGCCGCGTTCCACTCGCGACTTCTGCGCTTCAAGCATCTTGTTCGCGCAGATGTCGAAGCGAGTGCCTTGCGTGAGTGCCTTGCCCGTTGCTTGCGCGTGCAGAATCGGGTTGTAGGTCGCCTTTGCGAACTCGATGGCTTCCTGCTTGTCTGTGGTTTTTGTGCTCAGCTTGATCGTCTTGCCGTTTTCAAAGCACCTGACTTGCCAGAACGGGCTTGCTTCGATTCGGTAGATTTTGAGCTTGTCTGGATACCCGCGTAGCGACGTTAGACTGTCCAGTGCGCGTTGATTTGCTAAGGGAAGGGGGAGTGCTTGAGGTCGATTTCGTTACTGGCGCGATTCCAAAAATATCAGGCCCAACTGCGTTGATATCAAAGGAAAACGGACGTGTGAAACCTAACTAAAGTACTACACAGGATACTGTAGTACTTTTAGGAAATCAACGATGGTGTAAGTTGTTGATTTTACTGTGGATTTTGGTCGGGGTGAGAGGATTCGAACCTCCGGCCTCTACGTCCCGAACGTAGCGCTCTACCGGGC
>NZ_LMCY01000008.1:85398-85491 GCF_001425685.1 Massilia sp. Root335
GTATGGATACTGCTGAGGGAGAAAAACAGATGGTCGGGGTGAGAGGATTCGAACCTCCGGCCTCTACGTCCCGAACGTAGCGCTCTACCGGGC
>NZ_LMCY01000008.1:85511-89990 GCF_001425685.1 Massilia sp. Root335
TTCGAGACGCCGTTACCGGAATCTCGGGAAGGCATTACTATAGTTGCCTCAATGGTTCCTGTCAACAGCGAAGGTGCATAACTGCAGCAGGCTCGCCTTGTATTCGCTCTCCGGCAGGTCGGCGATTGCGGCGGCGGCGCGGCGTGCCGCGGTCTCCGCTTCGCGCCGCGTGAAGTCCAGCGCGCCGCTGTTCGAAACGGCCGCCAGCACGGCGTCGAAATGGGTTTCGTCGCCCTGTTCGATGCAGGTGCGGATCAGTTCGCGCTGCTCGGCCGTGCCGTTTTCCATCACGTAGATCAGCGGCAAGGTCGGCTTGCCTTCGCGCAGGTCGTCGCCCACGTTCTTGCCGATCTCGGCGGCGTCGCCCGCGTAGTCGAGCACGTCGTCGATCAGCTGGAACGCCGTGCCCAGCGAGCGGCCGTATTCGCCGGCCGCTTCGATCTGGTCGTCGTTCGCGCCGGCCACGAGGGCGCCCAGCTGGGCGGCGGCTTCGAACAGTTTCGCGGTCTTCGAGCGGATCACGCGCAGGTAGCTCTCTTGCGTGACGTCCGGATCGTGCATGTTCAGCAGCTGCAGCACTTCGCCTTCGGCGATGACGGTCGTCGCGCGCGACAGGATCTGCATGACGCGCATATTGTCCAGGGCCGTCATCATCTCGAACGAGCGCGAGTACAGGTAGTCGCCCACGAGCACCGACGCGGCATTGCCGAACATGGCGTTGGCCGTCTGGCGGCCGCGGCGCATCGAGGATTCGTCGACGACGTCGTCGTGCAGCAGGGTCGCCGTGTGGATGAATTCCACGACGGCCGCCAGTTCGTGGTGGCCGGTGCCGCGGTAGCCGTAGGCGTTCGCCAGCAGCAGCACCAGCACGGGACGGATCCGCTTGCCGCCGGCACTGATGATGTACTCGGCGATCTGGTTCACCAGCGCGACTTCGGATTGCAGCCGCTGCCGGATCACCGTGTTGACGGCCTCCATGTCGGCTGCGATCGTGCGGGTGATGGGGTTCTGTTGTGCGGTTTGGGTGGCGGCGGACAAGGCGGACCTGCTGACGTTGGATGCGGATAGGTTTTGTTGAGTCGCGATTATACGACATGCAAGCAAAAACCGTCCTTTTTCCCAGTGGCGCCAGAGGGAATCCTCCTGCGCGACGGGCGTCAAGGCCGCGCCACCACAACCGTTTTGACGCCCCGCACCATTCCATGTATAATCCTCTGTTCCCCGAATCCCTGGCTGTGTTTCTTGTGCCGGGAGCACGGGAAATTTCTTAACAATCAACGAGGTTTCAAATCATGTACGCGGTCATAAAAACCGGTGGCAAGCAATATAAAGTTGTCGCTGGCGAAAAACTCAAAGTAGAACAGATACCGGCAGACATTGGTTCCGAACTCACTATCGATCAGGTTCTCGCCGTCGGCGAGGGCGAGAGCATCAAATTTGGTGCTCCGCTGGTGGAAGGTGCTTCGGTTCGCGTGACTGTTGTGTCGCACGGTCGTCACGACAAAGTGCGCATTTTCAAGATGCGTCGTCGTAAGCACTACCAGAAGCGTCAGGGCCATCGCCAGAACTACACCGAAATCCAAGTGGTTGCGATCAACGGCTAATCGCCGCGCGTCCCTATTCAGTCATCAAGGAGCATCTAAATGGCACACAAAAAAGGCGGCGGCACTACCCGCAACGGCCGTGACTCAGAAAGCAAACGCCTCGGCGTGAAGGTCTACGGCGGCCAGGCGATCAACGCCGGCGGCATCATCATGCGCCAGCGCGGCACGACGATCCGTCCGGGCACCAACGTCGGCCTGGGCAAGGATCACACCCTGTTCGCCCTGGTCAACGGCACGGTCAAGTTCGTCAAGCAAGGCGTCGGTTCGAAGCAGTACGTGACCGTCATCGCTGCAGAAGCAGCTGCTGCTTAAATCAAGCGGCGCAAGCGGGGCCGGGCCGCAAGGCATGGTCCCGCGAAGTAGGGCGCGAGCCTTACGATCGATAGGCTCTGCCCTCAGGTAGGGCCTTTTTAATTTTTGGCGTTGTCACCGTTAAGTGCGGATCGTTCCGCGGCCGTTCGTCTATCATGGATGCCCGGTCCGTTTTTAACAGTGACACAGCCTTTCGTTTTTGGTGGTCTCATCATGAAGTTTATTGACGAAGCACGCATCGAAGTCATCGCCGGCGACGGCGGCAACGGCTGCGCCTCGTTCCGCCGCGAGAAATTTCGCCCGTTCGGTGGTCCGGACGGCGGCGACGGCGGCCGCGGCGGCTCGATCTGGGCGGTCGCCGACCGCAACATCAACACGCTGGTCGATTTCCGCTTTTCCAAGGTGCACACGGCGCGCAACGGCGAGCCGGGCCGCGGTTCCGACTGCTACGGCAAGGGCGCCGAGGATGTCTACATGCGCATGCCGGTCGGCACCCTGATCGTCGACGACGTCACCGGCGAGATCATCGCCGACCTGACGGAGCACGACCAGGTCGAATTGCTGGCCAGGGGCGGCGAGGGAGGCTGGGGCAACATCCACTTCAAGACGTCGACCAACCGCGCGCCGCGCCAGAAGACGGACGGCAAGGAGGGCGAGCGCCGCGCGCTGCGCCTCGAACTGAAGGTGCTGGCCGACGTGGGCCTGCTGGGCATGCCGAACGCCGGCAAGTCGACGTTCATCACGGCCGTGTCGAACGCGCGCTCCAAGATCGCGGATTATCCGTTCACCACGCTGCACCCGAACCTCGGCGTCGTGCGCGTGTCGCACGCGAAGAGCTTCGTGATCGCCGACATCCCGGGCCTGATCGAAGGCGCGGCGGAAGGCGCCGGCCTCGGTCACCAGTTCCTGCGCCACCTGAGCCGCACGGGCCTGTTGCTGCACATCGTCGACGTCGCGCCGATGGACGGCAAGACGGACCCCGTCAAGGAAACCAAGGCGCTCGTGAAGGAGCTCGAGAAGTACGACGAGGAGCTCGTCAACAAGCCGCGCTGGCTCGTGCTGAACAAGCTGGATGTCGTGCCGGAAGAAGATCGTAAAAAGCTCGTCAAGGACTTCGTCAAGCGCATGGCCTGGAAGGGCCCCGTGTTCGAGATTTCGGCGCTGAACCGCGAAGGCTGCGAAGACCTCGTGCACGCGATCTACAAGTACCTGGAAGAGAAGCGCCACTCCGAGCAGCGCTCGGAAGAGAAGCAGATGACCGAGGAAGCACGCGGCATCGCGTCGATCGATCCGGACGATCCGCGCTTCAAGATCCTCGAAGACTGATCGTTGGCAGTCTCCATCGCCCACATCGCAAGCAGCGCGCGGCGCGCGCGCCTGCGCGGCCAGTTGCTGTCGGCCTGCGCCACGGCGCAGTCGCTGGCCGCGCTCGCGGCCCTGCTGAATCCGGACCGGATGGCGGACGCGATGGGACTGTTCCTCGTCGGCGTGAACGGCTACAGCCAGTTCTACGCCCTCTACGTCGGAGTACGCCTCGCCACCGCGGGGCTGGCTCTGCTGGCGGCAAGGCAGGGCGACCAGCCCATCCTCGGCGACCTCGCAGCATTGTTCATCCTGGCGCAGCCGCTCGGCCGCTTCGTCGCGGCCTTCGCGATCGGCCTGCCCCAGGGCTTATTGTTCGTCGTCAGCGGGATCGAGCTGGCGGTCGGCCTGGCGCTGATCGGCCTGCGCCCGCAAGGACGCTTCCTGTCAATCCGACCGTCGCCATGAACTCTGTCGTCAATTCAGTCATCCTGAAATCCAGCCGCATCATCGTCAAAGTCGGCTCATCGCTCGTCACCGACGAAGGCCGGGGCCTCGACCACGGCGCCATCGCGCGCTGGGCCGCGCAAATCTCCTCGCTCCGTTCGCTCGGCAAGGAAGTCGTGCTGGTGTCGTCCGGCGCCATCGCCGAAGGCATGCTGCGCCTCGGTTTCACCGCGCGCCCGACCGACATCCACGAACTGCAGGCCTGCGCCGCCTGCGGCCAGATGGGCCTCGCGCAGATCTACGAAACGAGCTTCCGCAGCCACGGCGTCAAGACCGCGCAGGTGCTGCTCACGCACGCCGACCTCGCGGACCGCGAACGCTACCTGAACGCGCGCTCCACGCTCACCACCTTGCTGCGCCTGGGCGTCGTCCCGATCATCAACGAGAACGACACCGTCGTCACGGACGAAATCAAGTTCGGCGACAACGACACGCTGGGCGCGCTCGTCGCCAACCTGATCGAGGCGGATGCCCTCGTGATCCTGACCGACCAGAAGGGCCTGTACTCGGCCGATCCGCGCAAGGATCCACAAGCACGGCTGATCGGGGAAGCGCAGGCCGGCGACACGTCGCTCGAAGCGATGGCCGGCGGCGCCGGCAGCAATATCGGGCGCGGCGGCATGCTGACGAAGGTGCTGGCCGCCAAGCGCGCCGCCCGTTCGGGCGCGCACACGGTGATCGCCTGGGGCCGCGAGGACAACGTCCTGACCCGGCTCGCGCACGGCGAAGCGATCGGCACGCAGCTGACGGCGCC
>NZ_LMCY01000008.1:90013-101725 GCF_001425685.1 Massilia sp. Root335
ATGATCGATCACCTGCACACGGCCGGCACGCTCGTACTGGACGCCGGCGCCGCGCAGAAGCTCGTGAAGGAAGGGAAGTCGCTGCTGCCGATCGGCGTGACTGCCGTGCGCGGCGAATTCGGCCGCGGCGCCCTCGTGGGCTGCGTGGACGACGCGGGCAACGAGATCGCGCGCGGCCTCACCAATTACACGAGCGGCGAAGTCAAACGCATCATGCGCCACGCGTCGAGCGAGATCGAGGGCATCCTCGGCTACGTCGAGGCGCCCGAACTCGTGCACCGGGATAATCTCGTCCTGCTCTGATCGCGCCTGGCCGGCGCTCAGTCGGCCTTGAGCACGGCAGCGTCGCCGACCATGATTCTTTCCTTGTCGGGACGGATGGTGATGCGCAGCGCGGCGACGTCGCGCTCGCCCGACGCGAACTTTTGCGCGACCTTCACGAATTCGCAACCCGCCGGTGCGCCGGCCTGCGCGCCGGTCCAGGCCACGCTCCACGTGCCCTGGGCGTCCCGGCTTTCCACTTTGTCGAGATGTTGCAGGGCTTGCGGATTCAGCGCGATGCGGAAGGCGCCGGCCCGGACGGATTCCTTGAACGTGAAGACAAACGCGTACGGCTGACCGGGGGCGGGCGCGGCATTCGTGGTGGCGAGCCATTGGCCCGCCGCGCCCCGGGCGTCGCCGAGCGTGCACTGGGCCGGCAGCGCCGCGAGCTTGGCTGTCAGTGCCTCGTTTTCCCGGCGCGCGTCCTCGATGGTCTTGCGGATGTCCGCGGGCGGTTTCTGGCCGCATGCCGACAGCGCGGCGCAGGTGCCGCCGAAGGCCAGCAGGATGGATGGGATGGCGCGGGCGCGCAGGGAAAACACGGGCATGGTGTCTCCGCGGGGTTGTTGAAAACGCGGCGCGACTGTAGCACGCCGCCCCCGGCCATAAATACACGCATTGTCACCCGGATCGAGCGCCCCCGGCCGGAGATGCATGTCGTGTTCCTTCAGGCCGGGTCGTGGCACACCACGCACAGCTTGTTGCCGTCCGGGTCGCGCAGATACGCGCCGTAATAATGCGCGTGGTAGTGAGGGCGCAGGCCCGGCGCGCCCTCGTCGCTGCCGCCGTGCGCCAGCGCGACGGCGTACGCCGCATCGACGGCCGTGCGGCCGGGGGCGAGGAGGGCGGCCATCTGGCCGTTGCCGGGTGCATGCGGCTGGCCGTCGTACGGGGCGCCGATCAGGAACAGGGGGCGCGCCTGGCCGGGAATCTGCCACCCGGCCCAGGGCCGCGCGCGGTCGCAGAAGCGCTCTTCCAGGCCCAGTGCCGCCATCAGCGGCGTGTAGAACGCGAGCGCCCGTTCAAAATCGACGACGCCGATGAAGACGTGGGAAAACATCGTTACCTCGTGGTCGAAAAAGATGACAAATCCTTACAATAAAAGCCCGGCGCGCGAGGATGAAATCAAGAAGCCGTTCATATTGCTCGGTTATAATACTGAACTTTTGCTATTAAGTATTTCACAGTGTTGGCGGTACTGCACAGTGCGCCAATCTCCTGCAGGACATCCAATTGAATACGGCTCCCCTCATCGTCGACCTGGACGGTACGCTGATCCATACCGACATGCTGCACGAATCCGCGCTGCGGGTATCGCGCGACCGTCCGCTGGACGTGTTGCGCATCCCGTTGTGGCTGCTGCAGGGCAAGGCCGTCCTCAAGAGCCGGCTGGCCAGCCGCAGCAGCTTCGACGCGTCGCTGCTGCCGTATAACGAATCGCTGCTGGACTGGCTCAAGGAAGAACGCGCGGCGGGGCGCCGCATCGTGCTGTGCACCGCGTCCGATCGCACCATCGCGGATGCGGTGGCCAGCCACCTGGGCGTGTTCGACGACGTGCTGGCCAGCGACGGCGACGTCAACCTGGCCGGCGACCACAAGGCCGACGCGCTGGAGCGGCACTACGGCCACGGCAACTTCGACTACGTCGGCAATTCCAGCGCCGACCTGAAAGTGTGGCGCCGCGCGCGCCGCGCCATCGTCGTCAACGGCGCCCGCGGCCTCGCGCGCAAGGCGGCCGAGTTGTGCAGCGTCGAGCGCGAGTTCCCCCCGCAGAAGCGGGGCTTCACGGCCTGGCGCAAGGTGCTGCGCGTGCACCAGTGGATGAAGAACCTGCTGCTGTTCGTGCCGCTGCTGGCCGCGCACCGCGTGACCGATATCGACGGCTGGCTGACCCTCGTGCTGGCGTTCGTGTCGTTCAGCCTGTGCGCGTCGACCGTCTACATCGCCAACGACCTGCTCGACCTGGAGAGCGACCGCGCCCACCCGCGCAAGCGCCTGCGCCCGTTCGCGTCGGGCGCCGTGCCCGCGTGGCAGGGCGTGTTGCTGGCGCCCGTGCTGCTCGCCGTCAGCCTCGCGCTCGGGGCCATGGTCGGCGGCACGTTCCTGCCCTGGCTCCTGTTTTATTTCGTGCTGACGTGCGTGTACTCGTGGGGCCTGAAGCGGGTGATCCTCCTCGACTGCATCACGCTCGCGATGCTGTACACCTTGCGCATCACGGCCGGCGCGGCCGCGCTGTCGATGCCGCTGTCGTTCTGGCTGCTGGCGTTTTCCGTGTTCCTGTTCCTGTCGCTGGCCTTCGTCAAGCGCTACGCCGAGCTGCAGACGCAGGCGCTGTCCGGCAAGCAGAAGGTGCACGGCCGCGGTTATTACACCAGCGACGAGCCGCTCGTGCTGAACCTCGGCGTCACCGCCGGCTATGCGTCGGCCGTCGTGCTGGCGCTGTACCTGAACAGCGACGTGGTGCTGGAGCTGTACGCGCGTCCGGAAGCCGTGTGGGGGACCGTGCCCGTGCTGATCTTCTGGATCAGCTGGATCTGGATGCAGGCGCACCGCGGCCACATGCACGACGACCCCGTGGTGTTCGCCGTGAAGGACCGCGCCAGCCGGCTGGCCGGACTCGCGTTCGGCGCCGCGCTCGTCATCGGCGCGCTCGGGTGGCCATGGTAAGAGTCTCGTCGTGGGGCCGGCTGGACAGCCACGAACACGACCTGGTGCCGTTCTCCGACCGCAACCAGGCCGTGCGCGCCGTCGCCGGCGGCCGCGGCCTCGCGCAGGGCAATGCGCGCAGCTATGGCGATGTCTGCCTGAACCCGGACGGTTGCCTGTGGCGCATGACGGGCCTGGACCGCTTCATCGCCTTCGATCCCGCCAGCGGCCGCCTGCGCTGCGAAGCGGGCGTGCTGCTGCGCGACATCCAGCGCATGAGCGTCAATCACGGCTGGCTGCTGCCCGTGACGCCGGGCACGCAGATGATCACGGTCGGCGGCGCCATCGCCAACGACGTCCACGGCAAGAACCACCACGTGCTGGGTTCCTTCGGCGACCACGTGCTCGGCCTGCGCCTGGCGCGCACGGACGGCCGCGTCATCGATTGCGGCCCGGATCGCGAACCGGCCTGGTTCGCCGCGACCGTCGGCGGCATGGGCCTGACGGGCGTGATCGTCGAGGCCGAGCTGCAGCTGCGCAAGGTCGCCGGTCCCTGGCTCGTGACGGACACCGTCCCGTACCGCAACCTCGACGAATTCTTCGCGCTGGCCGACACGTCGGAGGCGGGCTGGGAGCAGACCGTGTCGTGGGTCGACTGCCTGTCCGGCATCGGCCGCGGCCTGTTCTTCCGCGCCAACCTGGCCGAGATCCCGGATCGCATCGCGCAGTCCGGACGCAAGCCGAAGCGCGTGCCGTTCGTGCCGCCCGTGTCGCTCGTGAACGGTCTCTCGCTGCGCGCGTTCAACGAAGCCTACTTCCGCGCCAACACGTTCAAGGCCGGATACGCGGTCGCGCACTTCGAAAACTACACCTACCCGCTCGACAACCTGCACGACTGGAACCGCATGTACGGTCCGCGCGGGTTTTACCAGTACCAGAGCGCGGTGCCGCGCGCGGTGGGACGCGCCGCCATCCAGGCGATGCTGGCGGCGATCAAGGCGTCGGGACAGGGCTCGTTCCTGGCCGTGCTGAAAACCTTCGGCGACCGCGCGAGCCGCGGCATGATGAGTTTTCCGCAGCCCGGCGTCACGCTGGCGCTGGACTTTCCCAACCGCGGCGCGCAAACCGCGGCCCTGTTCGAGCGCCTGGACGCCATCGTGCGCGACGCGGGCGGGCGCATCTACGCCGCCAAGGATGCGCGCATGCCGCGCGACCTGTTCGAATCGGGCTACCCGCGCCTCGCCGAATTCTTGCAATACCGCGACCCGGGCATCAGCTCGGCCATGTCGCGCCGTCTGATAGGAAGCTGATATGCAGGACTCCCTCCAACGCATCGTGATCGTCGGTGCGACTTCTTCGATCGCAGAGCATTGCGCGCGCCTGTGGGCGACCCGGGGCCGTGTCGCGCTGATGCTGGTCGGGCGCGATGCGGGCCGGCTGGAACGCGTGGCCGCCGACCTGCGCGTGCGCAGCCCCGGATCGAGCGTCACGGTACGCACCGCCGACTTCTCCGACCCGCGCGCCATCCGCGCGCTGTCCGACGCCATCGTCGCGGACGGCATGCCGCAGCAAGTGCTGATCGCACACGGCTCGCTGCCCGACCAGCAGCAATGCCAGCGCGACCTCGATGCCGCGTACGAAGCGCTCGACGTGAACGGCGTCTCGCCCGTGCTGTTCGCGGAAGCGTTCGCGGGCCACATGGAGCCGGTGGGCGGCGTCATCACGATCATCGGCTCCGTCGCGGGCGACCGCGGGCGCCGTTCGAACTACGTGTACGGCGCCGCGAAAGGTCTCGTCACGCGCTATGCGCAGGGCCTGCAGCACCGCCTGGCCGGCAGCGGCAGCGCGTTGAAGGTCGTGCTGGTCAAGCCGGGACCGACGGCGACCCCGATGACGGCGCACCTGCCGCAGCGCGGCCTCGCGCCCGTCGAACAGGTGGCGCGCCTGATCGTGGATGGTTCTGCCGCCGGCAAGCCGGTGGTGTACGCGCCGGGCAAGTGGTTCGTGATCATGATGATCATCCGCCACCTGCCGGCGTTCGTGTTCAACAAAATGAATATTTGAGCGAGCAGGCATATGCTGGATACCCGAGAACTGCCGCGCAGCGGCACCCTGTCCATGTCCGCCGCGCGCGGTGCGCCGTCCTTGCTCACCTGGGCCGTGCTGTTCCTGCTGGTCGTCGCGGCGCTCGTCGCCTTCGAATGGCCCATGCTCCGTAACGTCAATTACGAAGTGAGCGACTTCGCCGCCAACAGCCTGCTGATCCAGGACGCCAAGCGGCTGCACCTCATCTACGGCAATTATTCGCGCGTGGGCTTCAATCATCCCGGCCCCGCGATCCTGTACGTGCTGGCGTTCGGCGAGCTGGTGTTCCACGACTGGCTGCACGTCGTGCCGTCGGCGTTTTCCGGCCAGCTGCTGGGCGGGATCCTGTACAACGCCGGCTGGATGGTGCTGGTGTGCGCGCTCGTGCGCCGCATCACCGGGACGCTGTTGCCGGCGCTGATGTTCACGGCGCTGCTCGTGCTGGGCGCAGCAAGCAGCGCCTATTCCATCATCAACGGCATCTGGTTCCCGCACCTGTACGTCTTCCCGTACGCGGCGATGGTCATCGCCATCGCGCCGCTCGTGTACGGCCGGACCGATACCTTGACGCCGCTCGCCGTGTCCAGCGGCTTCCTGATCAACGGGCACGCCTCGTTCATGCCGATGCTGGGCGTGATCCTGATCGTGGTGCTCGTCGCGAACGCCATCGTGACGCGCCGCGACCGCGTGCACCGCATCCTGTCGCGCGCCTGGTTCGGCCGTCATCGCGGCGATGTCCTCATGGCTTGCGGCATCCTGTTCCTGTTCCTCGTTCCGCTCCTGATCGCCACGGTGACGGAATGGCCCGGGCCGTTGTGGGACTACATCAAGTTCGGCCGCGGCAACAAGGGCAACCCGCCGCTGGAGGCGCTGAAATTCGTCGGCATCTACTGGCGCCTCGGCCAGGCGTCGATGTGGGCACTGCTGGCCGTGCCGCTGTTCGCCGTGCTGCTGGCCAAGGACGCGAAGGCGGACGCGCGCCAGTCGGACTTCGTGCGCGGCACGCGCGCGCTCGCCATCGCTTTCGTGGCCGCGACGCTCGCCGTGCTGTACTACGCCAAGGTCGGCGTCGACGACCTGCACCAGGACTACGTCGCCGTCTTCTATTACGCGGTGCCCGCCATGTGCGTCGCCCTCGTCGTGCTGTACGCGTGCCGCCTCATGGGCAAGCGTGCCGGCAACATCGCCGCGGCCGTCCTCGCGGTGGCGGCGCTGGCCGGCACCGCGCACGTCGAGCGCGCGACGCCGATGTACGAGGTCTTCTACAACCAGCCCGGCGTCGTCGGCCTGTACGACCAGCTGCACGCGCTGCCCGGCGACGGGCGCATCGTGCTCGACCTGGACCCGGACATGCGCACGTGGGGCGTCGTCTGGGGCAATACGCTGGGGCTGCAGGCCTATGCGAAGCGGCAGCACGTGGACCTCGTATGCATCAACGAAGGCTGGCACATCTCGAACACGCGCCCGGCCAGGTGCCGTCCCGAGGAAGTGGAGCACAATCGCCGTTACTACGTGCAGCAGGTCGATGCCCCCAACGTGGCGCGGGGTGAACCCGACATCGAAACGTTCGGGCTCGCGCTGTACCGCAAGGGCGCGCCGCCGCGGCCGTTCGCCTATCTCACCGTGAAGGATGCGCCCGACGCGTTCAGGCAAATCCTCGGCAAGGGATGGGGCACGATCGAGGGCGATTTCGTGTGGACGGACGGTCACGTGGCCGAGATCAACCTGCCGGCCGACCCCGCGCGCGGCCGCATGCTGACGCTGGACCTGGGCAGCTTCGTGCCGAACGGCGAAATCCGTCTGAGCGTGCAAGCCTTCGCGAACGGCCGGCCGGCGGGCACGGCGCACTTCAATTTCATCGAGATCCGCCACCGCTTCACGCTCGACCTCGGGCCCGAGCCGACGGCGCCCCAGCACATCGAACTCAAGATCGACAACCCGACTTCGCCGAAGCAGTTCGATCTCTCGCCGGACGCCCGCCTGCTCGGCGTGTCGCTGTACGGCATCAGGAAGGACAACCCATGACCGATTTGGACCGCAAGATCATCCTGCCCGGCGGCGCCGGGCTGGTCGGACAAAACCTGGTGGCCCGCCTCATGGCGCGCGGCTACCGCAACATCGTCGTGCTCGACAAGCACCGCGCCAACCTCGACGTGCTGCGCCGCGTGCAGCCCGACATCACCGTCGAATACGCCGACCTGGCCGAGCCGGGCGAGTGGTCGCGCCATTTCACCGACGGCGCCACCGTCGTCATGCTGCAGGCCCAGATCGGCGGCAACGACTGGAACGATTTCGTGCGCAACAACGTCGACGCGACGCGCCACCAGCTCGACATCATCAAGACGCAGCCGAACACGCGCCTCGTCGCGATCAGCTCCTCGGTCGTCGTCTCGGTCGCCGACGATTTTTATACGCGCAGCAAGCGCGAGCAGGAAGCGATGGTGCTGGCGAGCGGCATCGCGTGTCCGGTGCTGCGGCCCACGCTGATGTTCGGCTGGTTCGACCGCAAGCACCTGGGCTGGCTGTCGCGCTTCATGAGCAAGGTGCCCGTGTTCCCGATCCCGGGCCACGGCCGCTACATGCGCCAGCCGTTGTACGTGGGGGATTTCTGCAGCGTGATCATCGGCTGCATCGAGGACCCGTCCATCACGGGCGTCTACAACATCTCGGGCCACGAGGAAGTCGACTACATCGACATCATCCGCGAGATCAAGCGCGTGACCCGCGCGAAGACGCCCATCGTGAAGATCCCGTACGGCCTGTTCTACGCGCTGCTCTGGGTGTGGGGCAAGTTCGACAGCAACCCGCCGTTCACGACGCAGCAGCTGGCGGCGCTCGTCGCGCGCGACAGCTTCGAGGTGATCGACTGGCCCGGCATGTTCAAGGTGCGGAGCACCCCGTTCGCGCAGGCCATCGACGAAACCTTCAACGATCCGAAATACAGCAACGTCGTCCTGGAGTTCTGAATGAAGCAGCGTATTGCCGTCCTGGGGGCGGGGCCGATGGGCCTCGCCGTGGCTTACCAACTGGCGCGCGACGGCCACCAGCCCGTCGTCTACGAAGCGGACGACCGCGTGGGCGGCATGGCCGCGCACTTCGATTTTTCCGGTACGTCGATCGAGCGCTACTATCACTTCCACGCGATCTCCGACCACGCCTTTTTGAAGGTGCTGGACGAGCTGGGGCTGGCGGCGAAGATGCATTGGGTCGCGACGAAAATGGGTTACTGGTACCGTAACGAGGTGCAGGAATGGGGCAACCCGGTCGCGCTGCTCAAGTTCCGCGGCTTGAGCTTCGCCGCCAAGTTCCGCTACGGCCTGCACGCCTTCCTGTCGACCAAGCGCGACGACTGGAAGCCCCTCGACCACGTGGAGGCGAGCGGCTGGATCAAGCGCAACGTCGGCGCGGAAGCGTGGGAAGTGCTGTGGCGCCGCCTGTTCGATTACAAGTTCTACGACTACAGCGACAACCTGTCCGCCGCGTGGATCTGGAGCCGCATCCGCCGCATCGGCCGCTCGCGCTACAACCTGTTCAAGGAAAAGCTGGGCTATATGGACGGCGGTTCCGCGACGCTGCTCGAAGCGATGCGCGCCGACATCGAACGGCATGGCGGCGACCTGCGCCTCAAGACGCCGGCCACGAAGGTCGTCATCGAAGACGGCAAGGTGAAGGGCGTGGAGGCGGGCGGCCGGTTCGAGGCGTTCGACAAGGTGATCAGCACGATTCCGCTGCCCTACGTGCCGCGCGTGATACCGGACCTGCCGCCCGCGACGCTCGATGCGTTCCGCTCCAAGAAGAACATCGCCGTCGTGTGCGTGATCGCGAAGCTGAAGAAGCCCGTGACGGAGAACTTCTGGCTCAACACGAACGACGAGGAGATGGACATTCCCGGTCTCGTCGAATACACGAACCTGCGGCCGATGGGCGACCAGCACATCGTCTACGTGCCGTTCTACATGCCGGGCGAGCATCCCAAGTTCGCGGAGCCGGACCAGGCCTTCCTCGACAAGGTCAAGCGCTACCTCATGAAGATCAACCCGGCGCTCACGGATGCCGATTTCGTCGACATGCGCGCGAGCCGCTACCGCTACGCGCAGCCGATCTGCGAGCCGGGCTACCTGGACCGCCTGCCGCCGGCCAAGCTGCCCGTGGGCGGGCTGTGGGTCGCGGATACGTCGTACTACTATCCGGAAGACCGCGGCATCTCCGAGAGCATCGATTTCGGCCGCAAGATGGCGCGCGAGGCGGGCGCGTGATCAGGAATTTCGCATCGCGCCAGTTCCTCGTCTTCCTGCTGACGGGAGGCTTTGCCGCGGCCGTCAACTTCGGCTCGCGCATCCTGTACAACCGCACGATGCCGTTTTCCAGTGCCGTCATCTGCGCGTACATCACGGGCATGATCACGGCGTTCGTGCTGGCGAAGCTGTTCGTGTTCCGCGAGAGCCGGCAGGCCACGCACCACGCGGCCGGCTGGTTCCTCCTCGTGAACGTGGTGGCCGTCGCGCAGACGTGGGCGATCAGCATGCTGCTCGTGAACTGGGCGCTGCCCGCGCTGGGCGTCACGCTGTTCGCGCGCGAGATCGCGCACGGCGTCGGCGTCGTCGTGCCGGTGTTCACCAGCTATCTCGGGCACAAGCATTTCAGTTTTCGCTGAGCGATCCGCAACGGACGACCAAAGGCGCCGCGGGCGCCTTTTTCATGTAAATGGCATTTATGAATTCCACTAAATGGAAATAAATATTGCGCATATGTAGTAAAAGCGTTGTTGAACAATGAAGATATTGTGCTAAATTAGCGCCTGATCCGTTGTTTCCACAGAAAGGAAAACGATGTCCAGATTGTCCCGCCTCGGCCCGTACGGTTTGTTGCTGCTTGCATCCCCGGCCCGGGCGCAGGGCCTGAACTTCGCCGCCGAACTGGCGCACGGCGGCCTGGGCATCGTCGCGATCGGCGCGTTGTCCGTGCTGGCGCTGGCCGTGACGCTCGAGCGGCTCGTCAACTTCCGGCTGGAGAAGGTGGCGCCGCCGGACCTGGCGGCCGAGGCGGAAACGCTGTGGCGCGCGGGGCGTTTCGACCAGCTGCGCGAGCGGGTGGCCGGCAGCGGCAGCAGCCTCGCGCGCATCCTCGACTGGATGGTCGAGCACCGGCACCTGCCGGCCGAAAAGCTGGCGGCGCGCGTGGCGGAGATGGCGGGCGTCGAATTGCGCCTGCAGCAGCAAAAGGCGTACGCGCTGAACGTGGTGGCGACGGTCGCGCCGATCGTCGGGCTGCTGGGCACCGTCGTCGGCATGATCGAATCGTTCCACGTCATCGCCTTCAACGGCATGGGCGATCCGACCCTGCTGGCGGGCGGCATCTCGAAGGCCCTCGTCAACACGGCGGCCGGATTGTCGGTGGCGCTGCCGTCGCTGGCCATGCACCACGTTTTCCGCAACCGGATGGTCGGCATCGGCATCGCGCTGGAGCGCCAGCTGAACCGCGTGCTGGACGGCATGCCGGCGCGCACGCTGGAGGTGGTCCATGCGCATTGACCTCGGCGACGACGAGCAGCCCGAGATCGGCCTGATCGCGCTGATCGACTGCATCTTCTTCCTGCTGATGTTCTTCATGGCGGCGACGTCGTTCAAGCACCCGGACGGCAAGAAGCCCGAGAAGGACATGCACATCGTGCTGCCCACGTCGCAGGTCAGCCTCGACCGCGCCACGGCCGGCGCGGCGCCGCTGGCCATCGGCGTCGACGCCGAGGGTGCGCTCTACATCGATGGCAAGCAGGTGTCGACGCAAGCCCTGCACGACCTGCTCAAGCGCGAGGCGGCGCGTGATCCCGCGCGGCCGATCCGCATCGACGGCGACCAGGCCGCGCGCTACCAGGACATCGTGCACGTGCTCGATCTCTGCCAGTTCGAGGGATTGACCCGGGTCTCGATGCACACGCGCTGACGATGGCCTTCGACGACGCACCGACGTTCGCACCGGCGTTTGCCCCTATCCGGCGGCATCCGTTCCTGGTGGCGGCGCTGGTCCTGCATGCGGTGCCGCTCATCGCGCTCTACCATCTGGGCAGCCAGCGCATCGAGCTCGCCCAGCGCGAGCGGCAGCAACGGCAGGTCGAATCGGGCGCGCGGCTGACGGCCCAGGCCCGCCTCGAAAAGCGCGTGCACGACATGGAGCGGATCAAGTCCCTGCTCGAGCAAAGCGCGGCCGCGCAACCTGCCGCGGACAAGGACGACGACGTGCAGTTCAGCGCGCAGCCGAAGGCGCCGGAGGAATTGCTGAAACAGGCGAGGGAGCTGGCGCGCAAGATCGATGACATCGAGCGCGACACGAAGGCCGAACGGCTGGCGCAGCTGCTCGACATCCCGAAGGAAAAGGCACTCAAACAGATCGCGGAAACGCCCAGGCCGGAAGCGCCGCCCGTCACGCCGCCGAAGGATGCCGCCGCAGCGGCCGCGCAGATCGAACAGCTCGAAGCGAAGGCGCGCGACGCGCTGGAACAGCGCCGCCAGCAACTGGAACAGCAGCAGAACGGCATGCAGGTCGCGGCCGGCGCGACAGGTGCGACGCAGGGCGGTATCAACAACAGCAAAGGTAAAGGCGACGGCAACGGCAACGGCAACGGCAACGGCAACGGCAACGGCAACGGCAACGGCAACGGCAACG
>NZ_LMCY01000008.1:101737-178831 GCF_001425685.1 Massilia sp. Root335
CAGCCCGGACAAGGCATCGGCAGCGGGGCGCTGGAGCGGATCGTCGCGTTCGCGAATCCCGACATGCCGGATCGCGCGACGCAGGCCTACACCGGCCGCATGGGCGCCTTCTTCGGCGGTGGCGCCGCGCACGTTCCGACCGTCGACGCGGCGACCATGGTCAAGGGCGCGGGCACAATGATCGGCCCCGGCGGCACGTATGCGAACCGCGTCTGGGTCAACCGCTGGTACGTGATCGGTCCATTCGACGGGCGGCACGGCGAAGGGCTGTTTGCCAATTACCGCCATCCGCCCGAGCAGGGCGTCGTGCTGGACGCTGCATATCGCGGCAAGGGCGGACGCCTCGTCAAATGGGATTACGTCGACATGGCGCACTATCCCCTCGAACCGCCCGTGCACGCGGAAGACGCCGTGTATTACGGCTATACGGAGTTGATGCTCGACGCGGAGCAGGACCTGACGATCTGGGTCGGCGCGGACGACGATGCGCAACTGTGGCTCAACGACCGGCTGGTCTGGAAAGGCGGGAACGTCAACAAGGACTCGTTCTTCGGCCTGGTCTACGAGACGAAGAACACCTTTGTGCGCGACTACAACCTGAACGAAGGCACGCGCGTGGTGCACTTCAGGAAGGGCCGCAACAAGCTGTTCTTCAAGTTGTCGAACGGGCCGACCCGGATTTTCTTTTCGCTGGTCCTCACGAAGTGAACGGCATCACCCCGGTCCACGCGTCAGGGCCGCCGCAACCGGCCGATGACGCTCGCGACCTTGGTGGTGATGATGTCGACGGCCGGGCCGTTCGCGCCGTGGGGCAAAATGACATCCGCGTGGCGCTTGGTCGGTTCGATGAATTGCTTGTGCATCGGCCGCACGGTGTCCAGGTACTGGCCGACGATGCTCTCCAGTGAACGGCCACGTTCGGCGATATCGCGCTGCATGCGCCGGATGAAGCGGACGTCGGGAGCGGTGTCGACGAAGATTTTCAGCGACATCATGTCGCGCAGGTCCGCGTCGTACAAGGCGAACAGGCCTTCGATCACGACGACCGGGGCCGGCTTGACCGGAATGGTTCTGGTGGAGCGGTTGTCGATCGTGAAGTCGTACTCCGGCATCGCGATCGTTTCGCCGTTGCGCAAGGCCTGGACGTGCCGTACCAGCAGCGGCCAGTCGAAGGCGTCGGGATGGTCGTAATTCTGCTTGCGGCGGACTTCGGGCGGAAGGTCAGACTGGTCGCGGTAGTAGTCGTCCTGCATCACGACCGAGACCATGTCGGCGCCGAAGGAGGCCAGCACCTGTTGGGACACCGTCGACTTGCCGCTGCCGCTTCCGCCGGCGACGCCAATGACAAACGGAAGGAAAGAAATCTCGTTCATCCCCGGATGATACCGGAGACCTCCGCCGCCGGCCATGCTTGACGATCCGGCATCACGCGTCCTTCGGCGCCGGCGTCTTGTCCTTGTATTCGCACAGGTCGTTGATGATGCAGTTCCAGCACTTGGGCGTGCGCGCCACGCACGTGTAGCGGCCGTGCAGGATCAGCCAGTGGTGCGCGTCGTGCAGGAATTCCTTCGGCACGAATTTCAGCAGCTTCCGTTCGACGTCGTCGACGTTCTTCCCGGGCGCGATCTTCGTCCGGTTCGCGACGCGGAAGATGTGCGTGTCGACGGCCATCGTCGGTTCGCCGAACGCGGTGTTCAGCACGACGTTCGCCGTCTTGCGGCCCACGCCGGGCAGGGCCTCCAGCGCCTCGCGCGACTGCGGTACTTCGCCGCCGTACTGGTTCACGAGGATCTCGCACGTGGCGATGACGTTCTTCGCCTTGTTGTTGTACAGGCCGATCGTCGAGATGTATGTCTTGAGTTCGTCCAGGCCCAGGTCGAGGATAGCCTGCGGCGTGTTCGCGACCGGGTACAGGCGGCGCGTGGCCTTGTTGACGCCGACGTCCGTCGATTGCGCGGACAGCAGCACGGCGATCAGGAGTTCGAACGGCGTCGTGTATTCGAGCTCGGTGGTGGGATGCGGATTGGCGTTGCGGAAGCGCGTGAAGATCTCGAGGCGTTTGGCGGGATTCATCGGTGCTTATTCTTTGTTGTCCGGAGCGGGCGGCGTGGCGGCCTTCTGCTTCGCGCGCTCGATGGCGGCGGCGATGATCGCGCGCTTGCGTTCCTTTTCCGCCAGCTCTTCCGCCGTATTCGTCTCTTCCGCCGTCACGGCGCGCATCTTTTCGACGGCCTTGGCGGCCAGGCGCGCGTCGTTCTCTTCCTTTTCGCGGCGCAGGCGCGCGCTGCGGAAGTCGTGGCGCGCACGGGCCGCGTCGGCCTGTTCCTGCGACCACGCGGCCCAGCCGGTGGGTTCGCCGGCCGGGTCGTCCGTGAGCGGGATCATGGCGATGCAGTCGACCGGGCAGGGCGCCACGCACAGGTCGCAGCCCGTGCACAGGCTCGGGATGATCGTGTGCATCTGCTTGGCCGCGCCGAGGATCGCGTCGACGGGGCACGCCTGGATGCACAAGGTGCAGCCGATGCACAGGCTTTCGTCGATGAAGGCGACGGGGCGCGGACGCTCGACGCCGTTGGCCGGGTTGATCGGAATGACGGGCCGCCCGGTGACCCGCGCCAGCCGCGCGACGCCTTCCATGCCGCCGGGCGGGCACTGGTTGATCCCGGCCTCGCCGCGCGCGATCGCTTCCGCATACGGGCGGCAGGCGGGATAGCCGCACTTGGTGCACTGGGTCTGCGGCAGCAGGTCTTCGATCTGGTCGGCGAGCGTCTTGGTCACGGCGATGCTGGTTCGAAACTGGATAAACCGACATTATCCGCTAAAAGCCCGAGCCAGTCGAAATGCCCCTCCGATGCCGGCGGTTAATCCAATTTGCATGGTTTCGTGCTGCAACGAACGGATGCAGGCTGAGTCCGGTGGTCTACTGGTGTCCAGGCAATGAACTACATGGAGGGTCTTATGAACAGGAAGCACCTCGCGATGTCCACGTTGCTGGCGGCGCTGCTGAGCGCGGCCGGCGCATCGAGCTTTGCCCAGGACCGTTATCACGGCGGCGACCGCGACGACAGCCGCCGTGGCGACGGACCGTACAGCCAGCGCGACCACGACCGCGGCGACCGCAGCGACCGGCACGGCAACGACCGCAGCGACTGGCGCGGCAACGATCGCCGCAATGACGACCGCCGCGACGGCTACCAGGCCCGCGGCGGCGGCCGTTACGGCGACGAGGGTCATGGCGGCGACCGCCGTTGGGATGGTGCCGGACCCAACCACGACATCCGCCGCGGCGGCCATCTGCCGAGCCGCTACCGCAACCATCAATATGTCGTGGATAACTGGCGCGACCACAATCTGCGGCCGCCACCACGGGGCTACCACTGGGTGCAGACGGGTGGCGATTACGTGCTGGCGGCCGTTGCCACCGGCATTATCGCGGACCTGATCATCAATCACTGACGCCGCGGGCTGCCTTGACGGCGGCCCCGGCAGGTGAGTCGCCTGGCCGTTCCTGCCGACGCGGGAGCGGCTTTTGCGTCTTGAGCCCGGCAGCAATCTGCTTTAGACTTGACGCGCCATCAACAGAAGAAAGGAGGCCATCGTGAACCACGTATTCCTGCCGAGCGCAAGTAACGTAAGCGAGGCCCGACTTCCTTCCCGTCGATCGCAAGAAGGTCGCTCGGTGGGCCATCCACTTTCCATTCATGGATTCAACGACTTTCATGCAAGCGATTCCAACGATCTATTTTCCCGGCCTGTGCGCCGAAGCCCTGTCCTTTTATCGTGACATTCTCCACGCCGAGGTATTGTTCCAGCTGACAGCGGTGCCCGACGGTCCGCCGCAATACCTGCAACCCGGCAGCCCGGGCATGATCCTGCGTGCAGGATTGCGCGTCGGTTCCACCACCCTGTACCTGTCCGGCGCGGAGCATGCCGGCGACCTGGCCTTCCGCGGCTTTTCGGTGAGCCTGCAGTTGGCGAGCGCGGACGAGGCCGGCCGGGTGCTGCAGGCGCTCGGCGAGGGCGGCAATATCCGCGTGCCCTTGCGCGCGACGACATTGGCCGAGCACTATGGCGTCGTCATCGACCGGTTCGGACTGCATTGGACCATCGAGGCGGGCGGCACGTACGCCCGCGCCGCCTGACCTGCCGGCGCCTGGCGCCGCAATGAAAAATGCCGCGGTTTCGGCCGCGGCATTTTTATGGGTGCAGGCAACGCTCAGGCGTTCTTGCGGATGAACTCGCCGATCATCGGGCAGATGATTTCGCGCCAGCGGCGGCCGGAGAAGATGCCGTAGTGGCCGCACTTCGGTGCCGTGAACGTCTGCTGCTTGTCGGCCGGGATGCCGCTGCACAGCTCGTGTGCGGCGTGGGTCTGGCCGGCGCCGGAAATGTCGTCCAGCTCGCCTTCGATGGTGAACAGCGCGACGTCCTTGATGTCCTGCGGACGCACGAGTTGGCCGCCCACTTCCCACGTGCCCTTGGGCAGGCGGAATTCCTGGAATACCGTTTTGATCGTTTCCAGGTAGTACTCGGCTGGCATGTCGAGGACGGCGTTGTACTCGTCGTAGAACTTGCGGTGTGCTTCCGCCGAATCGTCGTCGCCGCGCATCAGGTGCTGGTAGAACTCGCGGTGGCTCTGGGCGTGGCGGCCCGGGTTCATGGCGATGAAGCCGGCGTGCTGCAGGAAGCCAGGATAGACCTTGCGGCCGAAGCCCGGGTAATTGCCCGGCACGGCATAGATCACCGTGTTCTCGAACCACGAGAACGGTTTTTCGATGGCCAGGTCGTTGACGGCCGTCGGCGATTTGCGCGGGTCGATCGGACCGCCCATCATGACCATTGTCTTGGGCAGTTTCGCGTCCTTGTTCGTCGCCATCAGCGAGATCGCGGCCAGCACGGGCACGGTCGGCTGGCAGACGGAGATCACGTGGACGTCCGGGCCCAGGTGGCGGATGAAATCCTGGACATAATAGATGTAGTCGTCCAGGTGGAACGGGCCGTCCGACATCGGCACCATGCGCGCGTCGACCCAGTCGGTGATGTAGACATCCTGGCCGGGCAGCAGCGCGCGGACGGTGTCGCGCAGCAGCGTCGAATGGTGGCCGGACAGCGGGGCCACGACGAGCACCGTCGGCTGTTCGAGCGCGGCGAAGTCGCCGTCGTTCATGTCCTTCTTGAAGTGCAGCAGCTTGCAGAACGGCTTGCTGACGACCGCGCGTTCAACGATGCCGACCGTCTTCCCGTCGATGATGGTCGAGTTCAGGCCGAAAGCAGGTTTATCGTAGTCCTTGCCGAGGCGGTACATCAGCTCGTAGCCGGCAGCGATACGCTGCGAGAACGGGGTGTGCGCGAACGGTGAAACCGGATTCGAAAACAGTTTGGCAGAGGCATCGGCCCACTGCATCAGCGGGTTCAGGAAGGAGCGTTGCATTTCGTGCAGTTGGTAAAGCATAATTTTTTCCTTCATGACTCTGTGCGCACCTGAAATCGATTGCGCAACGTGTTCGATCAATTATAGGCTCATTCGGCTTGGCGCGGGGCAACATCGAGCCTGAGTCAAAATCAGTTATTACTGCATTGCACCATTAGTATCACATTGTCCGGACCCGGTTCGTTAAGTGCACTACATAAGAAAAATGCCCCGCACGGGCGGGGCATTTTCGTCGTACCGGCGTTACGGAACGATCAGTCGAACACGGGTGTCTCGACGCCGAGGATCTTGTGCAGTTTCGGCGAGGTCGTCGTGTACTGCATGTGAATCTTCTTGTCCGGGAAGATGTACGGCGCGGCGCCGAAGGCGGCCAGCGCGGCTTCGTGGAAGCCCGACAGGATCAGCTTCTTCTTGCCCGGGTAGGTGTTGATGTCGCCCACGGCGAAGATGCCCGGCACGTTGGTCTCGAACTTTTCCGTGTCCACGACCTTGAGCTGGCGGCGTTCGATGTCCAGGCCCCATTCGGCGATCGGGCCCAGCTTCGGCGACAGGCCGAAGAACACCATCAGCATGTCCAGCGGCACGCGGCGGGTCACGCCGTCGGCACCGGTGACCTTGACTTCGGACAGCTGGCCGTCCTTTTCGTCGAAGCCGGTGACCTGGCCGGTGATCAGCTGCATTTCGTACTCTTCGCACAGCTGCTTCATCTTGGCGACGGACGCGGGCGCGGCGCGGAAATCTTCGCGGCGGTGCACCAGCACGACGGACTCGGCCTTGCCGACGAAGTTCAGCGCCCAGTCCAGCGCGGAGTCGCCGCCGCCGCAGATGACGAGGTTCTTGCCTTCGAACAGGCTCGGATCCTTGACGCGGTAGAACAGCTGGCTGTTGTCGAACTTCTCGATGCCGTCGACCTTGATCGTGCGCGCCTGGAACGAACCGACGCCGGCCGCGATGAAGATGGTCTTGGTGATGAAGCGGGTGCCGGTCGAGGTCTCGACGTTGAAGCGGTGGTCTTCACGGCGCTGGACGGTCGTGACTTCCTGGCCCAGGTGGAAGGTCGGCTCGAACGGCTCGATCTGCTTGAGCAGGTTGTCGGTCAGTTCCTGGCCGGTGCAGACGGGCACGGCCGGGATGTCGTAAATCGGCTTGTCCGGGTACAGTTCCACGCACTGGCCGCCGACGGCCGGCAGCGAATCGATCACGTGGGCCTTGATCTCCAGCAGGCCCAGCTCGAACACCTGGAACAGGCCGACCGGGCCCGCGCCGATGATCACGGCATCGGCTTCGATGGCGCCGGCAAAGGAGCTGTTGGGAGCGATGGTGCCCGCTTCGGGGGTCGTAGTCATGCTAATTTCCTATGAAGGGGGCACGCCGAACCTGCTGCGCGTTGCAAAGCGGCCTGCGATGCGCGCCGTACGCCAGTACGGCTGCGCTTCTCGACCACTTCTGCCGCCGCTCGCTACGGTTTGGCGCGACCCTGATACTGAGTTGGGTCTGAAGTTGTTTAGCGGGCCAGTTGGTCCAGCTTGCTCTTGACGTCCTTCCACTCCTCCGCGTCGGGCAGGGCCGGCTTGGTCTTGGTGATGGACGGCCAGTGGCGCGCCAGCTCGACGTTGAGCTTGATGAATTGCTGCTGGTCCGACGGCACGTCCTCTTCCGCGTAGATCGCGTTGACCGGGCACTCCGCCACGCACACGGCGCAGTCGATGCACTCGTCCGGGTCAATGGCGAGGAAATTCGGGCCTTCCCGGAAACAATCTACCGGGCATACATCCACGCAGTCGGTATAGCGACAACGGATGCACGATTCGGTGACAACGTGGGTCATAACAGTCCTATCAGTGAGTGGAGGCGGCGGCGCGTGACTTTTACAGGGAACGTTCGGGCACCTCGAAAAACCCTCGCGAGCGGCAGCAATGGCATTCGAGAAGCGCAGCCGTACGAGCAGTACAGCGAGCATCGCAAAATGACAGTGCAACGCGCAGCAGGTTTTCCGACGCGCCCGTTCGCCGGACGCGGCAAAGCACTGTATTTTAGGGCAATTCTGCTTCTACGACAAATCAGGCTTATACACAATACACATAAGCAAATGTGCGCTGGCGGCCCCGGCAGGCCCGGGAAACGGGCCCGTCGGGCGGGTCATGTCGACGCGGGCAGGTCGACGACCGCGGTCGTCGCGACGGCCGTTCCGGCGGCATCCGTCACCGTGACGGTCGTCAGCGCCAGGGATGTCTGCGTCGCCGGCGGGGTTGCGCCGGCGGGCCCGAGCCGGCCGTGTTCGGCGCACCAGCGCGCCAGCGCATCCGCTTCCGCCTGCAGCACCCGTTCGACGTCGTAGTACTCGGCGAGGTTCATCGTGCCGCAGCAGGCGCGCCGGTCCTGGCGGGCGCCGGGCGCGTCCGTCACGGCGAACACTTCGCGCTGGGCGAAGCGGTCGCGGATGGCGTTGATGACCGGCTGCGGCTTGCCGTCGTCGTTTGCGATGCGCAGCATCTCGTTGGCCACGTCGGCATACGTGGCGGCCGCGTCCGGCGCGGCGATCAGCGCGCGCAGCACGAGCCCGCGCAGCCAGCCGGCGACCCGGTGCAGGACGCTGGCGCAATCTTCCAGCGCGGGATTGCGCTCGAAGGCGAACACGTCGGCCAGGATGTCGTAGACGGCCCCCGTGAACACTTGCGAGATCGCGTGCACCTCGGTGCCGGCCTGCGACAGGGTCAGGTCGTTGTCGGCATTGCGCAGGCCGGTCGTGCTGCCCAGGGCCAGGCCGAACTGCTCGGCGATGTCGGCCAGGAAGGTTTTATCGTGCAGGTGCGCCTTGGTCTGGGCGACGACGGCGTCGCATTGGTCGAGCTGCGACAGCGCCAGGAAGATCGCCGTCAGGTCGCCGAACGACTCATGCAGGCCGCCCGTCTGCGGCGGATTGTCGGCCAGCAGCCATTGCGGCTTGAGGCCGTCCAGCACGGCGTGCCCGGTCTCGTGCGAGACGATGTCGAACGAGCGGCACGTGTAGACGCGCGCCGTGTCTCCGCCGGGGACGAAGTCGCCGAATTTCAGGCAGGCCTGCGCGCGGCTGTAATAGGCGTTCATCACGTTCGGCAGGCCGTACGGCCAGACCTGCAGCGGCGACGTGTCCGTGCTGCTGTTCCACTGCCAGGGCAGGGGCATCGCGCTGCCCGCCGTCGACAGCGCGCGCTGGTACATCGTCAAGGTCTGGCGCACGACGGCGAACGTGTGGACGGCGTCGAACTGCGGGGTGTCCGGCATCGTCACGAAGTCGCCGAAGGCATTCGGTTCGACGGGCGGGATGGCGGTATCGCCCGACGCCAGCACGATGCGCGCGTCGCGCGGGCCGGCCAGCACGACGCCGGGCAGGAACACCTTGCGCGTGCCGATCTCGTCGACCGACGGGTCCTGCTTCCACATCAGCACGCGCGCGCCGGACGCGTAGGGCAGGGGGACGTCGGCCGGCTGGCCGGCTTCGGGCGCCGAGGGGCTGCCGGGGCCGGCCTGCGGGCGCGGCTTGCCCGGCTGGTCGAGCAGCTGCGCGGCCTTGCGGTGCTGGCGGTAGGCGCTGCTCGGCGTCGGCACGAACCCGACGGGCAACCGCGGGCGGCGGGTGGGGGCGGATGAGTCCATGATCGCTTCCTCCTTGATGCATACGAGGCATGGTCGCCCCTTACCCGATAGCGACATTGAGGCTCATCAATTGATTATTCTCCAGGCAAGCGCTGGCCTTTGCGCCCATCAACTGGCATGATGGCGGGCTTGTTTGATTTGAATCAGTAAGGAAATCGCATGCCGGACATCAGCATCACCCAGCCGCACAGCCTGAGTCAGACCGACGCGCGCGCCGCCGCGCAGAAGGTGGCGGACAAGCTGGCCCGTGAATATGGATTGAGTTGCCAATGGGAGGGCGACGTACTGCGTTTCGCGCGCAGCGGCGTCGAAGGGGCGCTCACCCTGGGCGAGCGCCAGGCCGCGTTGCGCATCAAGCTGGGCTTCCTGATGAGTGCCTTCGCGTCCACCATCGAACAGAAGGTGGGGGAAAGCATGCGCAAGACGTTCAACGCCTGATTACTGGTCCTTCAGTTCGTCGATCAGGTCGACGTACTGCTGCATCGCCTCGTCCTGCGCCGTGCCTTTCAGCGCGGCCCAGGCGTCGTACTTGGCGCGGCCGACCATGTCGGTGAAGCCGGGACGCTCGCCGCCGACGTCGCCGCTCGACGCCTGCTTGAACAGCGCGTAGATCTTCAGCAGGGTCATATTGTCCGGACGCTCCGGCAGGTTCTTCGAATCGAGCTGGGCCTGGGCGAACTGTTCTTGCAAACTCATGGTAACTCCTTTGACGATGTGCGGGCATCTTAGCGCATCGTGTCGGGATCACACCCCGTTCGGCGGGTTTTTAGAAGAATTGCTCGGTCTGCTTCGTGGGCTCGGGGAGCCCACCCTACAGCTCCGTGGGCTCGGGGAGCCCACCCTGCAGCTGCCTGATGGGCTCGGGTGCCCGCCCTACGTCGACGCGACCGTAGGGTGGGCACCCTGTGCCCACCAGGCGCAGACGTAAATCAAACGTCCAGCAGCTCGACGTCGAAGATCAAGGTGGCATTCGGCGGAATCACGCCGCCCGCGCCGCGTGCGCCGTAGCCGAGGCTCGCCGGGATGATCAGGCGGCGCGCGCCGCCGACCTTCATGCCCTGCACGCCTTCGTCCCAGCCGCGGATCACGTGGCCGGCGCCCAGCGGGAACTGGAACGGGTCGTTGCGGTCTTTGCTGGAGTCGAACTTGACGCCGGTGCTGCCGTCGTCGTTCTGCAGCCAGCCGGTGTAGTGCACGGTCACGTGGTTGCCGGCCTTCGCCTCGGCGCCGCTGCCGACGACGGTGTCTTCATATTGCAAGCCGGAATTCGTGGTGGTGATGGACATGGTTTTCCCTTGTTGTTCAGAGTGAAAGGCCGATTGTAGTGCATGGCCTGTCAAAGTGCCATTGACGTCCTGGCCACTGTGTTGCGGCGGCGCGCCGCCCGCGTGCGATTGCGGTGCCCGGCGCTACGGGGTGTTCAAGTTTCCCCTTAGAATAAAGCTTTTCCTCCTGGGCTCGTGCCGTTCCATGCTGCGTCGCTTCCACCAGTCTCTCATTTTCGGTTTCTCATTGTTTTCGGCCATCCAGGCCGCCGATGCGAATGTCGTGGTCGTGCTCAATTCGCGCGATGCCACCGTCCAGCTGCTCGACCAGGCGACGGGCGCCGACAACGGCACGTTCGCTGTCGGCAAGGAGCCGCATCACCTGATGGCCACGCCGGACAACAAGTCGCTGATCGTCGCCAGTTCCGCCGGCAACGAGCTGGTCTTCCTCGACCCCGTCACCGGGAAGGTGCAGCGCCGCCTGCCGGGCGTGCTCGATCCGTACCAGATCGGCTTCTCCCCGGACCAGAAGTGGTTTGTGTCGGCGGCGCTGCGCATGGACCACGTCGACATCTACCGCTACGACGGCGCCAGCCTCACGCTCAGCAAACGGCTGCCGCTCGCGCGCATGCCCAGCCACATCGCGTTCGATGCGAACAGCACGACGGCGTTCGTCACGCAGCAGGGCAGCGACCAGGTCAGCGCGATCGACCTCAGGACGCAGGCCGTCAAATGGACGCTCCCGGTCGGCAAGCTCCCGGCCGGCATCACGATGACGCCGGACGACAAGTACCTGCTCGTCGGGATCATGGGCAGCGACTACGTCGAGGTGATCGACTGGCGCGCGCAAAAGACCGTCAAGCGCATCAAGACTGGTAACGGCGCCCACAACTTCCGCGCCGCGGGCGACCGCCGCCACGTGTTCGTGTCGAACCGCGTGCAGAATTCGATCAACATCATCGACCAGGTCACGCTGGAAAACGTCGGCATGATCCCGGTGCCGGGCGGTCCGGACTGCATGGAACTCACGGCCGACGGCAAGACGCTGTGGGTGACCCTCCGCTGGATCAAGAAGGTCGCGGTGATCGACGTGGCGAGCCGCAAGGTGATCAAGCTGATCCCGGTCGGCCGTTCGCCGCACGGCGTGTTCTTCGCCAACGCGGCGCCGCGGCTGTGATGGCGCGGTCCCCGTACGCCGCGGCCGTGGCGCTGCTGGCGGCCACCTCGATCGCCCAGGCGGCGGCACAGCCCGACGAGGCGCCCGCGTGCAAGGGCACGATCTACCTGACGTTCGACACGGGCAGCCAGTCGCAGGCCGACCTGATCGCCGACACGCTGCGCCGCCACCGCATCAAGGCCACGTTCTTCCTCGCCAACGAAAAGACGGTGCGTGGCGACTGGTCGCTCGATCCGTCCTGGGCCGGCTTCTGGAAGGCGCGCGTGGCGGAAGGCCACGCGTTCGGCAGCCACACGTTCGACCACGTCTACTTCCAGCGCGACGCGGCCGGCGGGCGCATCGTCGTCAAGCCGCAGTTCGGCGCCCACGCCGGCCAACGGGAAACGTGGACGCAGCAGCAGTACTGCGATGAACTGCGCCGCGTCGACACGCGCTTCGCGCAGCTCACCGGCCGCCACCTCGACCCGATCTTCCGCACGCCGGGCGGCCACAGCTCGCCCAACATCCTGGCGGCCGCCAAGGCATGCGGCTACCGGCACGTGGGCTGGGCGCCGGCCGGTTTCTCGGGCGACGAGACGTCCAGCGACAAATTCCCGAACGACGTGCTCCTCAGGCGCGCGCTGGACAACCTGAAGGACGGCGACATCTTCATGGCGCACATGGGCATCTGGTCGCGCAAGGACCCGTGGATGCCCGCGAACCTCGAGCCGCTCATCTCCGGGCTCGAGCGCAAAGGCTTCTGTTTCGCTACACTGAGGGAGCATCCGGACTACCGCCGCATGCAGCCTTGATTGGCGTTGATCCCGACCGACACACTGAAAGACACATGATCCAGCACTTCCTCGATTGGTTCGCCTTCCTGCAGGGATGGCTGTTCGAGCACATGGTCGAACCGGCGATGTTCGCCATGGGCCTCGGCGAATACCTCGAAGACGCCTTCGAGGGCGTCGAGTGGTTCCTCGCCGGCGCCTGCGAAGTGGCGGCCCTGTATCTCGTGCTGCGTCCGCTGGAAGCCGTCATCCCCGTGCAGGAGATGACGGACCGCGCCGCGCGCTGGAACGATTTCATCTACACGCTGATCCACCGCCTCGGCCTGTTCGGCATGGCCGTGTTCTTCACGCTCGACCCCGTGCTGGACCACGTCGCCGGCCTGCTGCGCTTGGAAGGCGTCCACCCGTTCAACCTGGAAGGGCTCATGACGGGCTTCCACCCGCTCGCCAGCTTCCTGCTGTACCTCGTCGTGCTGGACTTCTTCGATTACTGGTTCCACCGCGGCCAGCACCGGTTCCGCTGGTGGTGGGCGCTGCACAGCCTGCACCACAGCCAGCTGAACATGAACCTCTGGAGCGACGACCGCAACCACCTGCTGGACGACCTGCTGCGCGACGTCTACATGGCCGTCCTCGCGCTCGCGATCGGCGTGGCGCCGAGCCAGTACGTGCTGCTGGTATCGGTCTCGCGCGGCCTGCAAAGCCTGCAGCACGCGAACGTGCGCATCCACTTCGGCCGTCTCGGCGAGCGCCTGCTCGTGTCGCCGCGCTTCCACCGCACGCATCACGCCGTCGGCGTCGGCCACGAATCGCCAGGGCATGAGCTGGGCGGCTGCAATTTCGGCGTGCTGCTGCCCGTGTGGGACCTGGTCTTCGGCACCGCCAACTTCGCCGCCGGCTGGCACGGCACCGGCGTGCGCGACCAGTTCGCGCGCACGAATCCGGACGGCTCCAGCCGGCCCGCGCGCGACTACGGGCGCGGTTTCTGGCGCCAGCAGTGGCTCGGTCTCGTGCGCTTGATGGAAGCCGGCAGCCGGCGCAACGCGGCATGATGCGCCCCGTCGCCATCGCCTACGGCCGCGCGCTGCGCTCCCAGTTTTCGGGACGCATGCTGCTCCTGTCCATCGTGCCGCTGCTGCTGTCGCTGGCCTTGTGGGGCGGCCTGCTGTACGCCGGCATGCAGCCGTTGCTGGACTGGCTGCACGCGCTGTTCGCCGACTACGGCCTGTTCGAGACGAGCAACGGCATCCTCGCCACGCTGGGCCTCGGCTTCTTGAAGACGCTCGTGATCCCGCTCGTGGCGATGCTCGTGCTGCTGCCGCTGATGATCATCACGTCGCTGCTGTTCATCGGCGTGGGCGCGATGCCGGCCATTGCGCGCCACGTCAGCCGCGTGCAGTTTCCGGCGCTCGAACGCAGGGAAGGCGGCAGCTTCCTGGGCAGCCTCGGCGTGAACCTGTCGGGCATCGTCGTATTCGCGCTGCTGTGGCTCGTCACCCTGCCGCTGTACGCGCTGGCGCCCGTCGCCCTCATCGTGCAGGCGGTGCTGTGGGGCTGGCTCACGGCGCGCGTGATGAGCTACGACGCGCTCGCCATCCACGCGAGCCTCGAGGAGCGCCGCACGATCGTGCACGCGCAGCGCCGGTCGCTGCTGCTGATCGGCACCGTGTCCGGCCTGCTCGGCGCGCTGCCGGGCGTCGCGTGGGTGGGCGGCGCGCTGTTCTCGGTGGTGCTGTTCCCCGTGCTGGCCGTGCTGTCGATCTGGCTCTACCTCATCATCTTCATCTTCACGGGCCTGTGGTTCCAGTACTTTTGCCTGCAGGCGCTGGCCGACCTGCGCGCCGGACAGGTCCTGAAAGACATCGTGCCCTGACCGTCGGTGCACGCAGCCGAAGCTCGGCCAATGCGCGCGGCAGGCTGCGGCGCACTGTGGCACACTGGAACCGGAAGGAGGTACGCATGGCATTCGGCCTCATCATCATCGGCGACGAAATCCTGTCCGGGAAGCGGCGCGACCAGCACCTGCCCAAGGTCATCGAGTTGCTGGGCGAGCGCGGCCTGCGCCTGTCCTGGGCCGAGGTCGTGGGCGACGAACCCGCGCGCATCACGGCGCTGTTGACGCGCACGTTCGCCGGACCCGACGTCGTGTTTTCCTGCGGCGGCATCGGCGCCACGCCGGACGACCACACGCGCCAGTGCGCCGCCGCGGCGCTCGGCGTGCCGCTCGAACTGCATCCGGAAGGGCGTACGCTGGTCGAGGAGCGCATCCGCGAGACCGCGGGTGCCGACGCCGACCTGCGCGCCCCCGAGAACCTGCAGCGCCTCAAGATGGCCGAATTCCCCGCGGGCGCACGCCTGATCCCGAATCCCTACAACCGCATCCCCGGCTTCACGGTGGCGCAGCACCACTTCGTGCCCGGCTTTCCCGTGATGGCGTGGCCGATGATCGCGTGGGTGCTCGATACCCTGTATGCCGACCGCTTCCACCGCGAGCCCCGGCGCGAACGGGCGTTGCTGGTGTACGAACAGGCCGAAGCGGCGCTCACGCCGCTGATGGAATCGCTGGAGGCGCGCTACCCCGGCGTGCGCGTGTTCAGCCTGCCCAGCGTGGGCGATGCGCACACGCGGCGCCATATCGAATTGGGCGTGAAAGGCGAGCCGGAACAGGTCGATGCGGCGTGGGCCGACATGTGCGCCGCGCTCGAACGTATGGAAGTGGAAACACAGCCGTTGCCGCCCGTGGACAGCCGGGCAAACTGAGCCGTTGTTTTTTTGCGAAAATGGCAGGGCGACGTCAAAAAACTGCATGTGTGGTTCCTGCATGTCACATTGATGTGGTGGAATGATGTTTGTGAGCAGGGACGATCCAGAGTGAGGTCGCCACCTGCTTTGTGAACTTTTACGACCTGGGATCACTCGAACCGACCAGCAGCAGGATGGCGAGCAGGTTGACGGGATTTGCAGGCGTGTTTCAAACCGGTTGAGCCATCATGGATAGTATTCGCCGTCTCCGACGGCCCCGCTTCTTCGCCCGCGCATTCCACCGCTTCTTTGGTGGGGCCGCGCCGGTGCAACCCTCTCTCGCCGGCGTGCCCGCCATGGCGGCCGAGCAGGATGTTCCCGTTCGTATCATGCCGCCGCGATTGGAACCCAGTCTCGAGCCCGCGCTCGATCCGGACGCCGACACCGGCGACGGCGCCGCGCCGCCGCCACAGCAGCCGGCGCCGCCCAAGCGGCGCTGGCGCAGGACCAAACGCGCCATGCTCGTCCTGCTGCTGCTCGTGGTGGCCGCCGTGTCCGCCGTGGGCGTGTACGAAAGCCGCACGTCGGCGCTGGAAGCGCGCTTCTTCGCCGGCCTGGCGAGCAAGCTCACCTACCGCGTCGGCAAGGGGCCCAGCAACGCGATCCGCTTCCCGCAGGCGAGCCCGTACGACGAGCGCCTCGGCTACTCCAACCTGCCGAACTACCTGGCCAAGCTCAAGACGCGCGACTACGTCGTCGTCGAACAGGCGCGCATGTCGCCCAAGATGCTGCAGATGGCCGACCTCGGCCTGTTTGCAACGTACCGCGAAAAGACGCGCGCCGGCCTCGACATCCTCGACAGCAGCGGCGCGCCGCTGTTCTCGGCCCGCTTCCCCGAGCGCCTGTACGAACGGTTCGACGCCGCGCCGCAGGTTCTCGTGAAGAGCCTGCTGTTCATCGAGAACCGCGAACTGCTCGACACGACTTATCCCAAGCGCAACCCGGCCGTCGAATGGGACCGCTTCTCGAAAGCCGTGTTCGACAAGACGGTCCATGCGGTGGGCCTGGGCGGCGGCGGCCGCGTCGCCGGCGGCAGCACGCTCGCCACGCAGATCGAAAAGTACCGCCATTCGCCGGAAGGCCGCACGGCGTCGCTGGGCGACAAGCTGCGCCAGATGGCCTCGGCCACGCTGCGTTCCTACCAGGACGGCGAGGACACGAGCAAGACCCGGCGCCACATCGTGCTCGAATACCTGAACACCGTGCCGCTGTCGGCCAAGCTCGGCTACGGCGAAGTGAACGGCATCGGCGACGGCATGTGGGTCTGGTACGGCCGCGATTTCAATGACGTCAACCGCGTCCTGTCCAATAACCAGGCAAATGCGCAGGTCACCCCCGACTTCGCGCTCGTCTACAAGGAAGCGCTGTCGCTGATGATCGCGCAGCGCCGCCCGGCCTACTACCTGGGCGCCGGCGAAAAGGATCTCGAGACCCTCACGAACTCGCACCTGCGCGTGCTGGCGCAGGCGGGCGTGATCTCGCCCCAGCTGCGCGACGCCGCGCTCGCCACCGTGCTGCATCCCGCGCTGGGTTCGGGCGTGGCGCCGCCGCCGGCGAACACGTTCGTCACGCGCAAGGCCGCCAACGCCGTGCGCAACCACCTGGCGACCCTGCTGGGCGACTCGCGCCTGTACAACCTCGACCGCCTCGACCTCTCCGTCGTGACGACGTTGAACGCCGATGCGCAGAGAGCCGTCACGGCCGCCTTGCGCAAGCTGACCGACAACGAAGCCGCGGCCGCCGCCGGCCTGACGGGCAAGGGCATGCTGGGCAACGGCGACCCGTCCAAGGTCGTGTACAGCTTCACGCTGATGGAGCGCGGCGACAAGGCCAACTACCTGCGCGTCCAGACCGACAACTACGACCAGCCGCTCGACATCAACGAGGGCGCCAAGCTCGACCTCGGCTCGACCGCGAAGCTGCGCACGCTGACGACCTACCTCGACATCATCGACCAGCTGCACCAGCGCTACGAGCCGATGTCGAAGGCGGAACTCGCGAAGGTCACCGTCGATCCGAAAGACCGGCTGAGCCAGTGGGCCGTCGACTACTTCAAGGCGTTGCCGGACGGCGCCGACCGCGGCCTCGTGCCGATGCTGGGCGCGGCGATGGAGCGCAAGTATTCGGGCAACCCGGGCGAAGCGTTCTTCACCGGTGGCGGCGTGCACATCTTCGGCAACTTCAGCAAGCTGGACGACAGCCGCATCCTCACCGTGCAGGAGGCGCTGCAGCACTCGACGAACCTCGTGTTCGTGCGCCTGATGCGCGACGTCGTGCGCTACTACATGTTCCAGCTGCCCGGTTCGTCCGCCCAGTTGCTGGCCGACGCCGACGACCCGCGCCGCGCCGAATACCTGTCGCGCTTCGCCGACCGCGAAGGCAAGGACTTCCTGGCGCGCTTCTGGAACAAGTACCGCGGCAAGAACTGGGACGAGATCGAGACGGCGCTGATGCAGGGCGTGCGCATCAAGGCCTCGAAGATCGCGGCCGTGCACCGCACGATCTACCCGGACGCGTCGCCGGACGAGTTCGCGAAGTTCCTGCATAAGTATCTGCCGGCCGAGGCCGAGGTCGACGACGAGCGCATCGCCAAGATGTACGACCAGTACTCGGTCGCGAACATGTCGCTGGCCGACCGCGGCTACGTCGCCTCCGTGCACCCGCTCGAGCTGTGGCTCGTCGGTTATTTCCGCACCCATCCGAAAGCCGGCTGGGACGAGGTCGTCGCCGCGTCGACGAAGCAGCGCCAGGAAGTCTATTCCTGGCTGTTCAAGACGCACCGCAAGCACGCCCAGGACAAGCGCATCGCCGGCCTGATCGAGGTCGAAGCCTTCCTCAAGATCCACGCGCAGTGGAAGAAGATGGGCTATCCGTTCGACTCGCTCGTGCCGTCGTACGCGACGACCCTGGGCGCATCGGCCGACCGTCCGATCGCGCTGGCCGAGCTGATGGGCATCCTCATCAACGGCGGCGTGCGCAAGCCCACGCAGCGCATCGATTCGCTGCACTTCGCCAAGGACACGCCGTACGAGACCCTCGTCAAGCGCAGCGACGCGGAGAAGGGCGAGCGGGTGCTGAATCCCCTGGTGGCGCGCGCAGTCGTCAACGCCATCCGCGGCGTCGTGCAGGAAGGCACGGCCAAGCGCGTCAAGACCGCCTTCGTCAAGGAAGACGGCAGCGTGATCGCGCTGGGCGGCAAGACCGGCACGGGCGACCAGCGCTTCGACGTCTACGGCGCCGGCCACCGCCTGATCGAGTCGCGCTACGTGAACCGCTCCGCCACGTTCGTGTTCAACATCGGCGAGCGCTTCTTCGGCAGCATGACGGCGTACGTCCATGGTCCGGACTCGGCCCACTACGATTTCACGAGCGCGCTGCCGGTGCAGTTGCTGGTGACGCTGGCCCCGAGCCTGATGCCGATGATCGCGCACCAGGACACCGTGACCATCCCGGGCCTGCACGTCGAGCGCGCCGCGCCGGCGCCGGCGGGACCGGCGGACGCCGTCGCCCGCGATACCGAGCAGGCCGTGCCGGCGGACGCGGCGCCCGCCGATGCCGATGCCGCCCCGGCCGCCAAGGCCGGTGCGAAGCCGGCCGAGAAGCCCGCCGTCAAGCCGGCCGGCGAGACGCATCCGAAGGCAGTGGGCGAGGGCGCGCACGCCGCGCCGCACAAGCCCGCGGCCGACGAACACGTCCCGGCCAGACCACCCGTCGTCCACAAGGGCGACGCGGAGGGCCACGCCAGACCCGCCGTGCACAAGCCGGCCGCGAAGCCCGCGGCCGAAGCGGATACGCCGCCCAGGACGTCGCGTGCCAAGCCGCCCGCCGTCGAAGAAGTGCTGCAGTGAGCGCCGGGTGCGCTAACCCGGCGCACGGGAGCCGGGCCGCATGAAGCGGCTCCCGCTGCGTAAATTCAGCCTCGTATCGTTGCGCGACCTGCTGCTGGCGGTGGCGCCGACGGCCGTGCTCGTGCTGGCCGCCTGCATCGTCGCGTACATCGTCGTCGACCCGGCGCCGCCGCGCCACGTCGTCCTCGCGACGGGGCAGGAGAACAGCGCGTACGAGGAATTCGGCCGCCAGTACGGCGTCATCCTGGCGCGCGACGGCATCAAGGTCGAGCAGCAGCGCTCGCCCGGTTCGGAAGACAACCTGCAGCGCCTCATCGACGGCAAGGCCGACATCGCCTTCGTGCAGAGCGGCTCGACGAGCGAGGCGCAGGCGGAGCGCCGCGGCCTCGTTTCCCTCGGCAGCCTGTTCACGGAACCCGTCTGGCTGTTCCTGCGCGAGCGCGACGCGCGCGGGCGCAAGCTCGACGTGCGCAGCATCACGCAATTGAAGGGCCTGCGCATCAACCTCGGTCCGGAAGGCACGGGCGTGCCCAAGCTGTTCCGCCAGGTGCTGGCCGTGAACGGCCTGGAGCCGGGCCAGCTGACCACGTCCTCGCTCGAGAACACGCCCGCCACGGTGGAATTGTTGGCGGGGCATATCGACGGCCTCGTGTTCAGCTCGGCCCCGGAAGCGCCGCTGATCCAGATGCTGTTGCAGACGCCGGGCATCCGCCTGTTCGATTTCCACCAGGCCGAGGCGTACTCGCGCCGGCTGCCGTTCCTGACGCACGTCGTGCTGCCGCGCGGGATCGTCGACCTCGGGCGCGACATCCCCGCGCGCAACATCGACCTGATCGCGCCGACCGCGACCCTCGTCGCGCGCGCGGACCTGCATCCGGCGCTGGTGGACCTGTTCGTCAAGGCGGCCACGGAGATCCACGGCGGCACGGGCTGGTTCCAGCAGCAGGGGCAGTTCCCGTCGCCGCGCTACACCGAGATCCCGGTGGCGCGCGAAGCGGCCAAGTACTACCGCGACGGCCCGCCGTTCCTGCAGCGCTACCTGTCGTTCTGGCTGGCGAACCTGTTCGACCGGCTGTGGGTCGTCGTCGTGGCGCTGGCGGCATTGATCATCCCGTTGTCGAAGATCGTGCCGCCGCTGTACGTATGGCGCATCCGCTCGCGCGTGTACCGCTGGTACGGCCAGTTGCGCGCCGTCGAGCAGGCGCTGGAGAATGCGGGGGACGCGCACCGCGACGAGGCGCGCGCGGAGCTGCTGCGCCGCCTCGACGACATCGAGCAGCGCGTCAACCACATCTCGATCCCGCTGGCGTATGCCGATGCCTTGTACGGGCTGCGCAGCCACATCAACTTCGTGCGCCAGCGCGTGAAGGTCATGCTGGCGGTGCCCGCAGCCGCGCAGGACGGCTAATAGCGGGCGCGGCCGGCGTAGGCACCATGTGCCCACGCGTGACGTATCCGGTGTGTCGGCGTTACGCGTGGGCACAGTGTGCCCACCCTACGTTCTGCACAGCCAGTGGGGTGGGCGCGGCCGGCGTAGGCACCACGTGCCCACGCCACGTTCGTATTTGCAGCCGGTAGGGTGGGCACCACGTGCCCACGCGTGACGTTGCCGCTGTGTTGGCGAGGGTTCGCCGCGTTACGGCAGGACGATCTTGACGACGGCATGCCCCGACGTCGCATACAGCGTGCCGTCGGGGGCGACCGTGAGGCCGCGCAGCGTGGCGAAGCTGCCGAGCAGCTTGCCCGTCTTCAGCGCCGTCGCGCCGGCCGTGCCCGCCGGCGTCGTCACGACCGCATTCGTCGTGATCTTGCGGATCGTGTTGTTGACGGCGTCGGCGGCGTACAGGTCGCCGTTCTTGGCGACCGTGAGCGCGACTACCTGCTGGAAGCGGGCTGTCGTCGCGTTGCCGTCGTCCTTGCCCGTCTGCCCCGGCGTACCGGCGAACGTCGCCAGGCTCGACGCGCCGGACGTGGCGCGGCTGATCGTCTTTTTCAGGTCGGCCACGTAGGCCGTGTCGTCGGCATTCACGGCGACGCCGCGCGTGACCGGGTCGATCGTGCCGGGAAGGATCTCGACGGCACCCGTTTCCAGCTTCGTCCAGCGGTTCGGATTCGCGAGCGGGACGCGGCGCGTGTCGACGCCCGTCGTCACGATCAGGTTGCCGGACCCGTCCGCGGCGATCCCGCCGGGGAAGAGCCGGGTGTCGCCCGAGAAGTCGCTGGCGGCGAACGTGATGAGCGTGCTGACGGTGCCGTCCGGCGTGATCTTGCGGATCGCCACCCCGTCCGTGACGTAGAGGTCGCTGTTGCCGTCGATCGTGATGGCCGACGGCTGCGTGAACAGGGCGTTGGTGCCCGTGCCATTCTTCGTCCCGCTCGTGCCGCGCTTGCCGGCGAACGTCGACACGGTGCCGTCCGGCGCGACCTTGCGGATCGCGAAATTCAGCTGGTCGGCCACGTACAGGTTGCCGTTCGCGTCGATGGCGATGCCGCGCGGCGTATTGAAGCGGGCGGCCGCGCCCTTGTTGTCGGAACTGCCGCTGACCGCGGCATCGCCGGCCAGCACGGAAATGCCCGTGCTCGGCCCGGTGTCGCCGCCGCTGCCGTCGTCCGTCTCGCGCTTGGGACCGCCGGGGCCGCATGCGCACAACAGCGCCGCGACGCCCGCGCACAGGAGACGCACGCGCAGGCGGGCGGGTACGGCGGATTCGATCTTCATGGGTTCCATCTCCAGGTCAGCGGTGAGCCGGCATGCTAGCACGCGCGCACCGTGCGGAATCTCAGCGATTGTCACGGTGCGGCCAGGAGATGACGGGGATCAGGCGCCGATCCAGGGCAGGCCGGCCTTGCACCAGCCGCCCACGGTCTTGCGATGGCCTTCGGGGTCGCGGTCGCCTTCGAAACCTTCCAGGATGTCGAACGCATTCGGGTAGCCCAGTTCCGTGGCCGTGCGCGCCGCGTGGCGCGAACGCACGCCGGAACGGCACAGGAACAGGACGACGTCGCCGGGTGCGGCGACGTTTTGCAGCTGCGTGGCGAAATCGGGATTCGGCGCGCCGCCGGGGTACAGCGACCATTGCACGGCGCCGTGCTGGGCGTCCGGCAGCGCGGGGCGGCCGACCCAGTCGCGTTCCGCATTCGTACGCACGTCGACCAGTTTGACCCTGGGGTCCGATTGCAGCAGCGCGAACGCTTCCAGCGGGGTGACGGCGCCCGCGTAAGGCTGGCCGGGCGCGCGGGTCCGGGCATTGGCGAGAATCTCGTCGGTCGTACTCATGTCATGTTCTCCATCTATCCTGGTTGCGGGCGCCGTCGCCGCACCGTTACAGTTCGCAGCGACGCATCGGCTCGCACTTTTGGTGCACTGTGCATCAAATCGGTGCATACTCGAAAAATTGCACTTGTTTGGTGCGTATGCATGAGTTTGCATCAAATCCGTGCACCCATACGGTGTCATTGATTTTAAGGGCCAAATTGAGTGGCCTCAAAGTATTCATTATTTATTTGTTCAGGGAAAAATGCTGGCATAATTTCTGCTTAGAAGGAAATGCGCCTGTCGCACGCCCCGTCGGCGTCGACACCCCTTTTTGACTTAGGAGATACGAATGGCAAGGACCGCCGCAGATGTAATGCAGATGCTGAAGGACAACGAAGTCAAGTTCGTTGATTTGCGCTTCGCCGATACCCGCGGCAAGGAACAGCACGTGACCGTTCCCATCTCGCATTTTGACGAAGACAAATTCGAATCCGGCCACGCATTCGACGGCTCGTCGATCGCCGGCTGGAAAGGCATCGAAGCATCGGACATGCTGCTGATCCCTGATCCGAACACCGCGAACATCGACCCGTTCTTTGAAGAGACCACCGTGTTCATGCAGTGCGACGTGATCGAACCGTCGGACGGCAAGGGCTACGATCGTGACCCGCGTTCCATCGCCAAGCGCGCCGAAGCGTACCTGAAGTCGTCGGGCATCGGCGACACCGCCTACTTCGGCCCGGAGCCGGAATTCTTCATCTTTGATTCGGTCCGCTGGAAGATCGACATGTCGGGCAGCTTCGTCAAGATCGATTCGGAAGAAGCCTCGTGGTCGACCGACAAGGAATTCGAAGGCGGCAACAGCGGCCACCGTCCTTCCGTCAAGGGCGGCTACTTCCCGGTCCCGCCGGTCGACAGCTTCCAGGACATGCGTTCGGAAATCTCGCTGATCCTCGAATCGCTGGGCATCCCGGTCGAAGTGCACCACCACGAAGTGGCGGGTGCGGGCCAGATGGAACTGGGCACCAAGTTCTCGACCCTGGTCGAGCGCGCCGACTGGACGCAAAACCTGAAGTACGTGATCTGGAACGTCGCCCACAGCTACGGCAAGACCGCCACCTTCATGCCGAAGCCGATGAACGGCGACAACGGCTCGGGCATGCACGTCCACCAGTCGATCTGGAAAGACGGCAAGAACCTGTTCGCCGGCGACGGCTATGCCGGCCTGTCGGAAACCGCGCTGTTCTACATCGGCGGCATCATCAAGCACGCCAAGGCCCTGAACGCCATCACCAACCCGGGCACGAACTCGTACAAGCGCCTGGTGCCGGGCTATGAAGCCCCGGTCAAGCTGGCTTACTCGGCCAAGAACCGTTCGGCGTCGATCCGTATCCCGCACGTGGCGAACCCGAAAGGCCGCCGCATCGAGACCCGCTTCCCGGACCCGCTGGCCAACGTCTACCTGTGCTTCGCAGCCCTGCTGATGGCCGGCCTGGACGGTATCCAGAACAAGATCCACCCGGGCGAAGCCGCGACGAAGGACCTGTACCACCTGCCGCCGGAAGAAGACAAGCTGATCCCGACCGTCTGCTCGTCGCTGGAAGAAGCGCTGGACTCCCTGAACAAGGACCGCGAGTTCCTGACCCGCGGCGGCGTGTTCAGCGATGCCATGCTCGACGCCTACATCGACCTGAAGATGCAGGAAGTCCAGCGTCTGCGCATGACCCCGCACCCGGCCGAATTCGACATGTACTACTCGTCGTAATTCGTTGGCATCACCCAGTGCCGGATTGGAAACGAACGGCACTGGAGTGTATCCACACAGTAACGAAAACGCGGGGAAAGCCAGCCGGCTGCCTCGCGTTTTTTCTTGGATGGGGTATAGTCGGAAGCTTCCCAACCATGCATCCAGACTGCCCCGATGCGAATGACAAGCAGCTTCTTCCTGCGCCTGGCGTTGCTCGCGGGACTTGCCGCGCACGACGGTGCCCGGGCCGATTCCGTCGTCTACAAATGCGTTTCCAAGGACGGCCGGGTGGAGTTCACCGACATCAATAAACCCGGCTGTAAAGTGCTCGACCTGCCCGGCTATATCTCGACGCCGGCCCCGGCGCCGCGCGCCGCGCCCGCGGTGACGATGCGGCAAGGGGCGGGGCGCCCGGCGGCGAACCCGAATCCGGCGGGATTCCCGCGCGTGGACACGGCCACGCAGCGCGCGCGCGACGACGACCGGCGCGCGATCCTCGAGGACGAATTGCGGTCCGAGGAACGGAAACTGGCGGACCTGAAGCGCGACTTCAACAACGGCGAACCGGAACGCCAGGGCAACGAAAAGAATTACGCGAAGTACCAGGAGCGCGTGGCCCAGATGCGCGACGACATCGGCCGCAGCGAAAAGAACATCGAAGCGCTCAGGCGCGAGATCGCCAACATACGATAAGGACGACACCCCTGCGATGAACGGAACCCCGGCCCAGCCCCTCCAGCACGACCGTTTCGCAGGCCTCGACATGCTCGCCTCCGCCGTGCTGGTGGCGGACGCCGGCGGGCTCGTGCGCTACGCCAATCCGGCCGCCGAGCACCTGCTCGACATGTCCGCCAAGGCACTGTCGCGCCAGAAGCTCGTCGGCCTGTTCACCAACGGCGAGGAACTGGGCGTCCTGTGCGAGCAGGCGATCGCCCACAAATACGCCGACCTGCGCCAGGACCTCACGCTGTTCCGCCCGGCGCGCGACCCGCTGCACGTGCACAGCATCGTCAGCGCGGCCGGCGAGGCCGAGGTCGTCGTCGAGCTGCGCGAGAACGTCCAGCAACTGAAGCTCGACCGCGAGGAGCGCCTGCTCGACCAGAGCCTGGCCAACAAGGAGCTCATCCGCAACCTCGCCCACGAGATCAAGAACCCGCTGGGCGGCATCCGCGGCGCGGCCCAGCTGCTGGAGCTGGAACTGCCGGACGTGCACCTCAGTTCCCTGCGCGAGTACACGCAGGTGATCATCAAGGAAGCCGACCGCCTGCAGACGCTGGTCGACCGCCTGCTGGCGCCGCACCGCAGGCCGCACATCGTGGGCGACGTCAACATCCACGAAGTGTGCGAGCGCGTGCGCAGCCTCGTGCTGGCCGAGTTCCCGTCCGGGCTCGCCATCCGGCGCGACTACGACGCGTCGATTCCCGAGTTCCGCGGCGACAAGGAACAGCTGATCCAGGCCGTGCTGAACATCGTCCACAACGCCGCCCAGGCCCTGCGCGCCCGGATCGCGGCGGGCGACGCCGAGATCGTCCTGCGCACCCGCGTGGCGCGCCAGGTCACCCTGGCGAAGGTGCGTTACGGCCTGGCATTAGACTTGCATATCATCGACAACGGACCGGGCATCGCCCCCGATATCCGCGACCGCATCTTCTATCCGCTCGTCTCCGGGCGCGAAGGCGGCAGCGGTCTCGGGCTGACCCTGGCGCAGACCTTCGTGCAGCAGCACATGGGACTGATCGAGTGCGAAAGCCGGCCTGGATTGACGGATTTCCGCATCCTGATTCCCCTGCCATAAGCAGCGGATGAGAGGGCGGCTGCGTCGGTCCCCCTTGAACCTTCGCGGGAAAAACGAATTACATGAAACCAATCTGGATTGTCGACGACGATGCATCGATCCGCTGGGTGCTGGAAAAAGCCCTGGCGCGCGAGAACCTCGCCACCCGGAGTTTTGCCAGCGGCCGCGAAGCGCTGGCAGCGTTCGAAACGGATACGCCGCAGGTGCTGGTGTCGGACATCCGCATGCCGGGCGAATCGGGCCTGGACCTGCTGGCGGCCGTCAAGGAACGCCATCCCGGCCTGCCGGTCATCGTCATCACCGCGTTCTCCGACCTCGATTCCGCCGTCGCCTCGTTCCAGGGCGGCGCCTTCGAATACCTGGCCAAGCCGTTCGACATCGACAAGGCCGTCGCGCTGATCCGGCGCGCCCTCGAGGAAAGCCTGCGCGACGCCAGCGTCGACATCGCGCCCGGCGAGACGCCGGAGATCCTGGGCCAGGCGCCCGCGATGCAGGAAGTGTTCCGCGCCATCGGCCGCCTGTCGCAGTCGAACGTGACGGTCCTCATCACCGGCGAATCCGGTTCCGGCAAGGAGCTCGTCGCGCGCGCCCTGCACAAGCACAGCCCGCGCGCGCAGCAGCCGTTCATCGCGCTGAACACGGCGGCGATCCCGAAGGACCTGCTCGAATCCGAACTGTTCGGCCACGAGCGCGGCGCGTTCACGGGCGCGCAGGCGATGCGGCGCGGCCGCTTCGAGCAGGCCGAGAACGGCACGCTGTTCCTGGACGAGATCGGCGACATGCCGTTCGATTTGCAGACGCGTTTGCTGCGCGTACTGTCCGACGGCCATTTTTATCGCGTGGGCGGGCACCAGCCCGTGAAGGCCAACGTGCGCGTGATCGCCGCGACGCACCAGAACCTGGAACAGCGCGTGCGCGACGGCCTGTTCCGCGAAGACTTGTACCACCGCCTGAACGTGATTCGCCTGCGCCTTCCGTCCTTGCGCGAGCGGCGCGAAGACATCCCCATTCTGGTGCGCCACTTTCTGGTGCAGAGTGCACGCCAATTGGGCGTCGAGACCAAGCGCATGAGCGAGGAGGCCGTGCGTTTCCTGACCGGCCTCGAACTCCCCGGCAATGTGCGCCAGCTGGAAAACCTGTGCAACTGGATCACGGTGATGGCGCCGGGCCAGACGGTCGAAGTGAAGGACCTGCCGCGCGACCTGACCCAGGCCCAGGCCGCCCCGGCGGGCGGCAACGGCTTTGCCGTCGGACTCGGCTCGGGCGTCGGCGCACAAGGCACGGTCGCGTTCGCCGCGCCGCCCGCAGCCGCGGCGCACGGCGCCGACCATGGCGCGCCGCCGAACGGCGCCGACGGCTGGATCGGCCTGCTCGAAATGCAGGCCGCGCGCATGCTGTCGGAAGGGCAGGTCGAAGTGATGGACGTGCTGGGCCGCCAGTTCGAATCGGCACTGATCCGCACGGCGCTGAAGCACACCCACGGACGCAAGAACGACGCGGCGATCCGGCTCGGGATCGGGCGCAATACGATCACGCGCAAGATTGCCGAACTCGGCATCGACGGCGCGAAGGACGAATAAGGCCCGGGGGGCCTTATTCGAAAGGCCCGGGGGGCCTTATTCGAAAGGCCCGGGGGGCCTTATTCGAAAGGCCCGGGGGCCTTATTCGAAAGGCCCGCGGGGCTTGTTCGACACTGCGCGCGTGGGCACGGGGTGCCCACCCTACGGCGGGCGGGGCGCGTAGGGTGGGCTCCCCGAGCCCACGCGGACGTTCGCGTAATGCCGGCACGCGTGACGTTGGTGTAAGCTCTGTCATCTTAGCAACAACCACCCGATGACATGCTGATCAACTGTGTCGCCTACCAGGAAGGCAAGAAGCTGTGCGACATCCCCGTCGAGGACATCAGCGATTTTCTCGTTAAACCCGACTGCTTCGTCTGGGTTGCGCTGCGCGATGCCACCGACGCCGAAATGGCGCAGATGAAGGAAGAGTTCAGCCTGCACGAACTCGCCGTCGAAGACGCCGCGCGCGGCCACCAGCGCCCCAAGATCGAAGAATACGGCGACTGCCTGTTCACCGTCGTGCACACGGTCGACCTCGTCGAAGGCGACCGTCTCGCCTCCGGCGAACTGGCGATCTTCGCCGGCAAGAACTACGTGCTGTCGGTGCGGCGCGATTCGGCCAAGGGCTTCCTGGGCGTACGCGCGCGCGCGGAGCGCGAACCGCACCTGCTCAAGATGGGATCGGCGTTCGTGATGTACGCGCTGATGGACGCCGTCGTCGACCGCTACTTCCCCATCGTCGACATGCTCGAGTCGGAACTGGAGACCGTCGAGGACCGCATCTTCACGCACGGCGCCCAGCGCGAGAACGTCGAGCGCCTGTACCAGTTGAAGAGAAAGGGCCTCGTCCTGCGCCATGCCGTGATGCCGCTGATGGAAGCGATCGGCCGGCTGCACGGCGGCCGCGTGCCGACGCTCGTCACCGGCACGCAGGATTATTTCCGCGACGTGCACGACCACCTGATCCGCATCGGCGGCCGCCTGGACTCGATCCGCGACACGACCAGCACCGCGATCCAGGTGAACCTGTCGATGGTCTCGATCGACGAGAGCGAAGTGAACAAGCGCCTGGCCGCGTGGGCGGCGATCTTTGCCGTGTTCACGGCGTTCGCCGGCGTGTGGGGCATGAATTTCAAGTACATGCCCGAGCTGGAGTGGAAGTGGGCCTATCCGACGGCGCTCGCCATCATGATTGCCGTGGGCGTCTACATGTATCGCAAGTTCAAGAAGGCTGGCTGGTTGTGATGCAGGGCGGGCCCGGTGAGCCCGCCCTGCGTTGAATCACCGGCACAATAAAAAACGCCCGGTGCGCGAGCACCGGGCGTTTGCATTGCTACGTGGCGGCCAGCTTAGAACGTGTAGGTTGCACGCGCGTAGAAGGTACGGCCCAGCGGATCCGTGTAACGCGGATCGTAGCCGGCCTGGAACGTGGCGTCCTGGTACGACAGCGGCGGATCCTTGTCGAACAGGTTACGCACGCCGACCGTCAGGCCGAGGCCCTTCGGCTGCGTCCAGGCGACGAACGTGTCGAACGTGGTGTAGGAAGCGACGTGGTTGGTCGGGTCCTGGTCGACGTAACCGCTCTTGTAGTGCGCGGTCAGGCCGGCCGAGTAGGCGTTCTTGTTCCACACCAGGTTGTTGGTCGACTGCCAGCGGAACACCGGGTTGTTGCCCGAGTACACGCCAACGTTCTTGTGCCACTCGCCGCCTTCCGAGTTCTGGTAGTCGTACTTGTGGACGTAGGTGGTGTTCGACGCGAACGTGAAGTTGCCGTAGGCGGCGCTGCGCAAGCGGTAGTTGGCCGACAGGTCGAGACCGTTGGTGATGATGCCGCCCAGGTTCTGGTTACGCAGGTCGACATAGCCGCAGGTTGCCGGGTTCGGGCATTGCGAGCCGTCCACCGACAGTTCGCCGTTCGGGTTGCGGTGGTACACGGAGGCGTACTTGACCGGATCCGCGAACACGTCGTCCTGGCTCAGCGTGCTGATCTGGTGATCCAGCTTCAGGGCCCACAGGTCGAAACCGACGCTCAGGCCTTTCAGCGGCTCGATCACGAGGCCGAGGGTGGCGTTCTTCGACTTCTCAGGCTGCAGCGTGTTGCTGCCGCCGCCCAGCACCTGGAACTGCTGGCTGCAGTTCGCGGCGCGCGAGTGACCCGGCAGCGGGGTGCCGCCCGGGCAGTTGATCGGGTCGTCGTAGGTGCCGGCGGTGTTGGTGTAGGTCTGTGCCGAGTGGATCTCGTACAGCGACGGCGCGCGGAAGCCGGTCGAGTACGAACCGCGCAGCATCACGGACTGTGCCGGCTGCCAGCGGAACGAGACTTTCGGGTTCGTCGAGTTGCCGAAGTCGCTGTACTTGTCGAAGCGGACCGAGCCCGTCACGTCCAGGGTCTTGTTGATCGGGACGTTCAGTTCGCCGTAGCCGGCAAACACGTGGCGCGTGCCGGAATTGAACGTGTTCGGGTCGATACCGGTCGATGCGACGACCTTCTCGGCGAACTCCGTATTGGCGGCGCTCGTGAACTTGTCGTACGTACCCTGGACACCCAGTGCCAGTGCGGCGGCGCGACCGGCGTTCAGCCAGTCGCCCACTTCGCGGCTGGCGTGGAAGTCGGCGCCGGTGGACTGGCCGCGGGCGCTCTGGATGGTGCCCGACAGTGCGGCCGAGTTCAGCAGGGCGGTGCCTGCGGCGGACTGGTCGCCGAACGGGTTGATGACGCCGTTCAGGACGCCCTGGGTGATGATGCCGCCGTCGCTGTAGCCGAACAGCTGCTCCTGCACGCGGTTTTCGTTCCAGGTGACGGCGCTCTCGTAGTCCCAGCCGCCGATGTTACCTTGCAGCGAAACGACCAGGCGCTGCTGGCGGTTCGTGTTCTTGTCCTGGCGCACGCCGTTCGGCATGTCGCGCCATTTCACGTGGGCGAAGCCCGGCTGCACGCCGTCCGGCATGTACGGTTCCGTGTAGGCCGCATCCAGGCCGGCCGGGAAGTACGGGTTGGCCGTGCCGTCCGGACGCAGGCGGTTCATGTACAGGCCGCCGTACGGGACCGGGGCGATGGTGGTGGCCACGATGCTCTGGCTCGTCAGGTACTCGACGCCCAGTTCGTGCTCGCCCAGCTTCATGGTGCCGCGGATCAGGCCGGAGTCGCGCACGTTGCGCGGGACGTAGTCGACGAACGACGAGGTCGTCATCAGGCAGCCGGTGCCGCCGTCCGGGATCAGGTGCACGCCGGTCGTGCAGCCCGGGCCCGCCGGGTTGACGCTGTCGCCGCCCTGGTAGTAGTTGGCCGGGAAGGTCGACGACGACAGGCCGCCGGGATAGCGGGTGTTGTACGAGCGGTCGGTGCCGGTCAGCGGATACTGTTCCTGGTGGTCGATCACGGCCGAGATGTTCCAGCCCTTGGTGTCCAGGTCGCCGAAGCCGAAGGCCACGTTGGCGTTGATCGAACGGCCGCCGCCATGCGACGGGACGTCTTCGCCGAAGGTGGCGACGCCACCCTGGAAATTCTTCTTGGTGATGAAGTTGATCACACCGCCGACGGCGTCGGAGCCGTACAGCGACGATGCGCCGTCGCGCAGCACTTCGACGCGCTCGAGCGCGGCGAACGGGATCATGTTCAGGTCGGGGGCCGAGCTGTCGTAGGCATTGTTCGCCAGGCGACGGCCGTTCAGCAGCACCAGGGTCTTGTTCTGGCCGATGCCGCGCAGGTCGGCGAACGAGGCGCCGCCGGTGCTGGAACCCACCGACTGGCTGGTGCCTTGCTGGGCTTGCGAGACGCTCAGGTTGGCCATCACCTGTTCGATGGTGGTGATGCCTTCCTTTTTCAGGTCGTCGGCACGAATCACCGTGACGGGCACGGAGGTTTCAGCGTCGATCCGTTTGATTGCCGAGCCGGTGATTTCGACGCGGGCGATCGGGGCCTGCTGGGCGTCCTGGGTTTGTGCCAGGGCATTTCCAGCGAAACCAAAGCCGGCCGCGAGGGTGGTGCCGGAGAATACGAGGCGCAGGGTGCGCGCCATGGTTTTTTCAGTGAGCATCTTGGTCCTGTTGTTTTAGGTAAGCAAGTTTGAAATAGCGGTTCACCAATATTTCAAGACTGGTAAAGATACACCACAGAAACTAAAACCCGGGTAATTTTGTTGTGTAATTACGTCAAAAACAGACAGATTTACATCAGCAGTTGTAAGAATTTGAAACAATATTCCTGTGCGAAATCTATTGATGCCTCACATGCACCGTTTGTGCGCACGCCGGCGGGGTGTGGCGGGGCCGGCCGGCCCCGGCCCCGGAACCGATGAGGAGGATCAGCCGACCATCGCCAGCGCGACGGCTTCGGCGACGCGGATGCCGTCGATGGCGGCCGACATGATGCCGCCCGCGTAGCCCGCGCCTTCGCCCGCCGGGTACAGGCCGCGCGTATTCAGGCTCTGCAGGTTGTCGTCGTGGCGTTTGATGCGGATCGGCGACGACGTGCGCGTCTCGACGCCCGTCAGCACGGCGTCTTCCTTGTAATACCCCTTGATCTGCTTGTCGAAGGCGACGAAGGCTTCGCGCATCGCGACGATGGCGTAGTCGGGCAGGGAAGGGGCGAGGTCGGTCAGGTGCACGGCCGGCTTGAACGACGGGACGACGCTGCCGAATTCGGTCGACGCCCTGCCTTTCACGAAGTCGCCCATCAACTGGCCCGGCGCATCGTAGTTGCCGCCGCCCAGCACGAAGGCGCGCGATTCCAGTTCGCGCTGGAAGGCGACGCCGGCCAGCGGGTGGCCCGGATAGTCGGCCGGCGTGATGCCGACGACGATGGCGCTGTTGGCATTGCGTTCCGCGCGCGAATACTGGCTCATGCCGTTCGTCACGACGCGGCCTTCCTCGGACGAGGCGGCCACGACGGTGCCGCCCGGGCACATGCAGAAGCTGTACACGCTGCGCCCGTTGGAAGCGTGGTGCACGATCTTGTAGTCGGCCGCGCCGAGGATCTCGTTGCCGGCGTTCGGACCGAAGCGGCACACGTCGATCAGCGACTGCGGGTGTTCCACGCGGAAGCCGATCGAGAACGGCTTGGCCTCGACGTAGACGCCGCGTTCGTACAGCATCTCGAACGTGTCGCGCGCGCTGTGGCCGACGGCCATCACGAGGTGGCGGGTCGGGATCGTCTCGCCCGTATGCAGCCTGACGCCGACGACCTGCCGGGCATTCCCGTCGCCCTCGATCAGCACGTCTTCCACGCGCGTCTGGAAGCGGATCTCGCCGCCCAGCGCGAGGATCTCCGCGCGCATCTGCTCGACCATCTTGACGAGGCGGAAGGTGCCGATGTGCGGCTTGCTGACGTACAGGATTTCTTCCGGCGCGCCCGACTTCACGAATTCGTTCAGCACCTTGCGGCCGTAGTGCCTGGGGTCCTTGACCTGGCTGTACAGCTTGCCGTCCGAGAACGTGCCCGCGCCGCCTTCGCCGAACTGCACGTTCGATTCCGTGTTCAGCTTGCGCTTGCGCCAGAAGCCGAAGGTGTCGACGGTGCGCTCGCGCACGATCTTGCCGCGCTCCAGCACGAGCGGCTTGAAGCCCATCTGCGCCAGGATCAGCGCCACGAACAGCCCGCACGGCCCCATGCCCACGACGACGGGACGCGGCACGCCCGGGGCCGGCAGCGCCTTCGTCACGAATTTGTAGCTCGTATCGGGTGCCGGAACGACGTGCGGATCGTGTGCCAGCCGGGCCAGCACGGCCGCTTCGTCGCGCACGTCGACGTCGAGCGCGTAGGTCAGGACGATGGCGCTCTTCTTGCGCGCGTCGTAGCTGCGCTTGTAGACCGTGAAATCGATCAGGTCGTCGCCTTCGATGCCAAGCCGGCCGACGATGGCGTCGCGCAGGGCGTGGTCGGGGTGGTTCAGGGGGAGTTTGAGTTCGTTAATTCGCAGCATGATGAGTGGTGGCCGGCGCGCGGCGGCGCCGGACGGGCGCCGTGCCGGCGGCGGCAGATCGGTACAGGCGCCAGTATAAGGCATCGGCCGCGCGGGCCGGCAGGAAAGGCCGGGGCGGCTGTGGTGCCCGGACCTGCCGTTTACGTCAATTGTGTTGTAAGCAAGCAACCGACATTGGTTTCCCCCATGCATGGTGACGACCCGGACATCATGGGCCACGTCCATACTTTCATGCGATATGCATACGTCGACGAAAATTCTTGCTGCGGTGCGTCGAACATCGTCCCGGATTGAATCCGCGGAATATTTACAACGGGTCGCTATGATTCACTTCGATGGTGCAATATTTGTTTAAAGAAAAACCCTTTCTGGTGCTGCGTTGCACCAGCGGAAAACATTAATTCTTCCTTTTCGAAAATGTGTTGTTTCTACACATTTCAACAATTGTGTTTTATTGACACTTTCGCTTTTGCTATGGTTTTATCGACACGTCAGTAACGTTTGATATCGATGAAACGTTAATTGAGAGGGTTCGTCCTACAGGGCGAATGATGAAAAAACACAGCAATTCAGTGTGTAAGTGAATGTAGTTCAAACGCACCAGGCCAAAAGCCTTTGCAGGCCACGGGGTGCAAGCGGGGGCGGCGCAGCATGGCCGCCCCCGCGCGCAAGCATCGTGTCTGCATTCGGTGAACGTAAGAAACCACTTTGAGAGATTCGAGAAGGAGAAGTTTTCATGACGTTTAAATTGAAGTCGATGCCATTTGCGATTTCCTGCGCAATTGCCAGCGGTGCCATGCTTGCAGCGCCGGCAATGGCGCAGACGCAGGACGGTGCCGCGCCCCAGCAAGTCCAGCGCGTGGTCGTGACCGGTTCGCTGATCAGCCGCACCGACACCGAAACCCCGGCCCCCGTGCAGGTGCTGACCGCACAGGACATCCAGCGCAGCGGCAAGAGCTCGATCGGCGAACTGCTGAACGACCTCGCCGCCAACGGCCAGGGTACCCTCGGTTCCGGCTTCTCGGGCGCATTCGCCAACGGCGCGCAGGGCGTCTCGCTGCGCGGCCTGACCGTCGGCGCGACCCTGGTGCTGGTCGACGGCCACCGCATCGCTCCGTATCCGCTGTCGGACGACTCGCAGCGCTCCTTCGTCGACGTCTCAAACATTCCGTTCGACGCCATCGACAGCATCGAGGTGCTGAAGGCCGGCGCATCGTCGACCTACGGTTCGGACGCGATCGCGGGCGTGGTCAACATCAAGCTGAAGAAAAACCTGACCGGCACCCGCTTCAGCGCCGAGAGCGGCACCACCCAGCACGGCGGCGGCGACACCCACAAGGCGTCGTTCAGCACCGGCATCGGCGACCTGGACAACGACGGCTACAACGCCTTCATCACGGCCGAATGGCGCCGCCAGGGCGACATCAAGACCTCCGACCGCGACCAGTTCATGTGGGACAACGCGGACTGGCGTTCGCGCGGCGGCAACGACCTGCGCGTCGGCGTGCCGTCCAGCATCAACAGCTTCCTGACCGCGACCTCCAGCCCGTTCCTGTACAACGCGGCCGGCGCCGGCGGCGTCAACAATGCGGCGAACTTCCAGTTCCTGGACCCGACCGCCTGCAACTACACGAAATACATGGCGGGCGGTTGCGCGGTGCGCGACACGACCACCAACATCCAGCCGGCCACCGAGAACATCAACGTGATGGTCGGCCTGACCAAGAAGCTGAACAACGACTGGGAACTGGCCTTCAAGGGCTCGATGTTCCAGCGTAACAGCATCAACAACCGCGGCAGCTCCTATCCGACGACCGGCACGTTCGGCTCGTTCATGCCGAGCTATTCGCCGACCACCGTCCCCGGCTACACCTCGCTGAACAACGGCGTGCTGGTGGCGAACATCGGGCGCGTGCCGAGCACCCTGATCCCGGCCACCGCCTCGTACAACCAGCTCGGCGCCGCGGCCCGCCTGTACGGTTTCATCCCGGGCGTGGATCCGGTCTCGACCATCGACAACACGGCCAAGACGACCCGCTTCGCCCTCGACCTGCACGGCAGCGCCTACGGCTGGGACGTGAATGCGGCCGCCGGCGTCACCGAGACCAAGCTCGACCTCAAATACAGCGGCTACATCGACCGTCTGGCGCTGTACAACGCGATCTTCAACGGTTCCTGGAACCCGGTGGGCGGCAATTCGCCGGCCCTGGTGTCCCAGATCTCGCCGACCTTCTCCAACTCGCTCGATTCGAAGCTGAACTACATCGACCTGGTGGGTTCGCGCGAACTGATGCAATGGGGCGCGGGCCCGGTCGCCCTGGGTGCCGGCGTGCACTGGCACAAGCGCCAGCAGAACGCCCCGGCCGCCAGCCTGACGGCCAACGGCCAGGTCGCCAACACGTCCGCCTTCGTGATCGGCAACGAGACCAACAGCGCGGTCTTCGCCGAACTGCAGGCGACGCCGATCAAGAACCTCGAAGTCGGCGTCTCGAGCCGCTACGACCACTTCGACACCTACGGCAACTCGTTCACGCCAGCGGCCAAGTTCAAGTGGTCGCCGTCGAAGATGTTCGGTGTGCGCGGCACGTTCGCCCGCGGCTTCCGCGCGCCGAACCCGGCCGAGGTGGGCAATGCCGGTTCGTTCTTCACGTTCAACGCGATCAACGACCCGATCCTGTGCAAGGACGGCCACCAGTACACCGCCGGCAACGTGCCTTCGTCCTGCGGCATGAACCCGCCGTACGTCCAGGTCACCAGCAAGGACCTGTCGCCCGAGAAGTCGAAGTCGTACACCCTCGGCATCATCGTCGAACCGCTCAAGGGCCTGAACGCGACGCTCGACTACTACAAGATCGAAGTCCGTAACCAGATCGTGACGGCGGCCGGCAACGACCCGAGCTTCTCGCCCGACTTCGTGCGCGGCCCGGCCACCCCGGTCGACATCGCGACCGGCGTCGGCACCGGCACCACCGTCGGCACCCCGGCGGTCGGCCCGATCATCTACGCGAAGTCGCCGTACATCAACCTGGGCGGCACCAAGACCTCGGGTATCGAAGCCGACGTCGGCTACCGCTGGCGCCTGTCGAACGACATGGGTCTGGTGCACGCCAACCTGAGCGCTTCGCACACCTTCAGCTACATCAGCGAGGCGGCAGGCGGCGTGTCGTACGAACTGGCCGGTACGCAGGGCCCGTCCGTGGTGTCGGGCGCAACCGGTTCGCCGAAGGACCGCGCCCAGTTCACCCTGGGCTGGAACCGCGGCCCGCTGGATGTGACCGCGACGATGAACTACACGAGCTCGTTCTCGACCAAGGATCCGTCGCTGGAAGCCAACGACTGCGCATCGACCGGTCTCGACGTCGGTGGCCGCCGTTATTTCCAGGGCGTGGACCAGCCGGGCGTGTACTGCGAAGTGCGTTCGTTCACGACGACCAACCTGAACGTCGTGTACAAGGTCTCGCAGAACCTGAGCCTGAAGGGCGCGATCCTGAACCTGTTCGACCGCCAGCCGCCGATCGACGTCGCCACCTACGGCAACGCCGGCAACCAGACGGCCTACAACGCCTCGCTGCACCAGGCAGGCGCGGTCGGTCGCTTCTACAGCCTCGGCCTGAACTACGTGTTCTGATCGCCGTGCAGGTGTAGGGTGGGCTCCCCGAGCCCACGCGTAACGTTCGCGTGACGTCGGCGTTCGCGTGACGCCGGCGTTCGCGTGGGCACGGTGTGCCCACCCTACTGACTTATCGAAGCATCAGATTCCGCCCCAGGCCGCGGCCAGGATCGCGAGCGCGGCCAGCCCGGCCGTCTCCGTGCGCAGCACCCGCGGCCCCATCGACAATGCGAGCGCGCCCGCGGCCAGCGCCGCGTCTTCTTCCTGCTCCGTGAAGCCGCCTTCCGGGCCGACGAGCAGGGTGACGTCCTGCGCCGGCGTCTGCCTTGTCCACTGCGCGAGCGACGCCTCGGCGCGCGGGGACAGCAGGATGCGCACGCCGCCCGCCGCGCCCTGGCCGAGCCAGCGATGGAAGTCCTGGATGGGCGCGACGTCGGCCAGGCGGTTGCGGCCGCACTGCTCGGACGCGCTGACGACGACGCCTTGCCAGTGCGCCAGGCGCTTGTCGGCGCGCTCGCCGGACAGCCTCACGACGGACCGTTGCGCGGCCAGCGGCTGGATCGCCGCCGTCCCCAGTTCGACGGCCTTTTCGACGATCCAGTCCATCTTGCTGCCCTCCGGCAAGCCCTGGGCGAGGGTCACGCGGAACGGCAGTTCCACGTCGACGGCGTCGATCGCGAGGACTTCGGCGGTGGCGCGGCGCTTGCCGATCTCGACGAGCCGCGCGCGCGCCTGGCCGCCCTCGCCATTGAACAGCACGAGATCGTCGCCGCTCTGCTGGCGCACGACGTGCAGGTGGTGGGCGACCGCTTCCGGCAGGTCGACGAGGCTGCCGGGGACGAGCGGCTGGGGGCAGTAGAAACGTGGCATGGATGGCAATCGGAACCGTTAACGAGCCGGCATTTTAAATCCCGCCGACCGTGCTCTGGTAAAATACGCGGTTAAGGCCAGCTCGTGCCACCGCTTTCCAATCCTCAGACTTCACCACACCCATGAAATCTCTGCAAACCACCACCTTGATGGCCAACGCAATCCGCGCGCTGGCGATGGACGCCGTCCAGAAGGCGAATTCCGGCCACCCCGGCATGCCGATGGGCATGGCCGAGATCGCCGTCGCGCTGTGGGACGGCCACTATCGCCACAACCCGGCCAATCCGGGCTGGATGAACCGCGACCGTTTCCTGCTGTCGAACGGCCACGGCTCGATGCTGCACTACGCGCTGCTGCACCTGTCGGGCTACGACCTGTCGATGGACGATATCCGCAACTTCCGCCAGATGCACAGCAAGACGCCGGGCCACCCGGAAGTCGGCATCACCCCGGGTGTGGAAACGACCACCGGCCCGCTGGGCCAGGGCATCGCCAACGCCGTCGGCATGGCGCTGGCCGAGTGGCTGCTGGCCAAGGAATTCAACCGTCCGGGCTTCGACATCGTCGACCACTACACGTACGCGTTCGTGGGTGACGGCTGCCTGATGGAAGGCATCTCGCACGAAGTGGCGTCGCTGGCCGGCACGCTGCGCCTGAACAAGATGATCTGGCTGTACGACGACAATGGCATCTCCATCGACGGCAAGGTCGAAGGCTGGTTCACGGACGACACGCCGAAGCGCTTCGAAGCCTACGGCTGGAACGTGATCCCGCACGTGGACGGCCACGACGTCGCGGCCGTCGATGCCGCCATCGCGCAGGCCAAGAAGTCGGACCGTCCGACGCTGATCTGCTGCAAGACCATCATCGGCAAGGGTTCGCCGAACCTGCAGGGCGGCGACAAGGTGCACGGCGCCGCGCTGGGCGAGAAGGAAGTCGCCGCGGTGCGCGAGCACCTGATCTGGGACGCGGTCCCGTTCGACATCCCGGCCCCGATCTACGACGCCTGGGACCAGAAGCAGAAGGGCGCCGCCGCCGAGGGCGCATGGAACGAGGTGTTCGCCGGCTACCGCGCGCAGTATCCGGAACTGGCCGCCGAATTCGAGCGCCGCATGAAGGGCGACCTGCCCGGTCATTTCGAACAGACGCTTGCTGACGCCATCGCGTCCACGATCGACAAGAAGGAAACCATCGCCACCCGCAAGGCGAGCCAGAACGCGATCCAGGCGCTGGCGCCGGTGCTGCCGGAATTCCTGGGCGGCTCGGCCGACCTGACCGGCTCGAACCTGACCAACTGGAAGGAATCGATCCCGCTGCGTTCGGGCACGCCGGGCAACCACATCAACTACGGCGTGCGCGAATTCGGCATGTCCGCCATGATGAACGGCATCGCCCTGCACGGCGGCTTCATCCCGTTCGGCGCCACCTTCCTGACGTTCTCGGACTACAGCCGCAACGCGCTGCGCATGGCCGCGCTGATGAAGCTCCGTTCGCTGTTCGTGTTCACCCACGACTCGATCGGCCTGGGCGAAGACGGCCCGACGCACCAGTCGGTCGAACACGTCTCGTCGCTGCGCCTGATCCCGAACCTGGACAACTGGCGTCCGTGCGACACGACCGAATCGACCGTCGCCTGGGGCGAAGCGGTCAAGCGCAAGGACGGCCCGTCGACGCTGATCTTCTCGCGCCAGAACCTGCCGTTCATGGAGCGCGACGCGGCGACCGTCGCCAATATCGCGAAGGGCGGCTATGTGCTGCGCGACGCGCAGAACCCGGCCGCCGTGCTGATCGCGACGGGTTCGGAAGTGGAACTGGTGGTGAAAGCCGCCGAAACCCTGGCTGGCCAGGGTATCCAGGTGCGTGTGGTGTCGATGCCGTCGACCGACGTGTTCGAGCGCCAGGACGCGGCCTACAAGGCTGCCGTGCTGGGCCGCGGCATCCCGCGCGTGGCCGTCGAGGCTGGTGTGACGGACTTCTGGTACAAGTACGTCGGCCTGGAAGGTGCCGTAGTGGGCATCGATACCTTCGGCGAATCGGCCCCGGCCCCGGTGCTGTTCAAGCACTTCGGCTTCACGGTCGAGAACGTGGTCGCCAAGGTCAAGGCCGTTCTCGCGGCCTGATGGATTGCGCCCGCCGCACGGACCGGTGACTGTCCGTACGGCGGGTTTCACGCTATGCTTCGGTGTTAGGATTTTTTTAATCAGGAGTGAATAAATGACGATCAAAGTAGCAATCAACGGTTATGGCCGCATCGGCCGCAACGTGCTGCGCGCTTTCTACGAAGGCGGCAAGAAGCAGGACATCCAGATCGTGGCGCTGAACGACCTCGGCAATGTCGAGCACAACGCCCATCTGACCCGTTACGACACCACGCACGGCAAGTTCCCGGGCACCGTCGAAGTCGACGGCGACTACATGATCGTCAACGGCGACCGCATCCGCGTGTACGCGCAGCGCAACCCGGCGGAACTGCCGTGGGGCGAGCTGGGCGTGGATGTCGTGCTGGAGTGCACCGGCTTCTTCACCACCAAGGAAAAGGCTTCGGCCCACCTGAAGGGCGGCGCCAAGAAAGTCATCATCTCGGCACCGGGCGGCAAGGACGTCGACGCCACCATCGTGTTCGGCGTCAACCAGGACGTGCTGAAGTCGACGGACACCGTGATCTCGAACGCGTCCTGCACCACCAACTGCCTGGCTCCGCTGGTCAAGCCGCTGAACGATGCCATCGGCCTGGAAAACGGCCTGATGACCACCGTGCACGCCTACACCAACGACCAGGTGCTGACCGACGTGATGCACGAAGACCTGCGCCGCGCCCGTTCGGCCACGCAGTCGATGATCCCGACGAAGACCGGTGCCGCCGCCGCCGTCGGCCTCGTGCTGCCGGAACTGAACGGCAAGCTGGACGGCTACGCGATCCGCGTGCCGACCATCAACGTGTCGATCGTCGACCTGTCGTTCATCGCCAAGCGCGACACGACGGTCGAAGAGATCAACAAGCTGATGAAGGACGCATCGGAAGGCGTGCTGAAAGGCATCCTGACGTACAACACCGAGCCGCTGGTGTCGGTCGACTTCAACCACAACCCGGCGTCGTCGAACTTCGACGCGACGCTGACCAAGGTGTCGGGCCGCCTGGTGAAGGTGTCGTCGTGGTACGACAACGAGTGGGGCTTCAGCAACCGCATGCTGGACACCACCGTGGCGCTGATGAACGCCAAGTAATCCGGCGCAGCATCCATGAAAAACGCTCCCTCGGGAGCGTTTTTCATTTGTGCGGATTACGTAGGGTGGGCACCCTTGTGCCCACGCGTAACGCAAGCAGACTGCAAACGTCGCGCGTGGGCTCGGGGAGTCCACCCTACGTCGCGTTTTTTACTTGGTCTTCGGCCAGGGCGTCAGGATCTCGAACCCGTTCTTCGTCACCGCGATCATGTGTTCCCACTGCGCGGACAGCGACCGGTCGCGCGTCACGACCGTCCAGCCGTCGTCGAGCTGCTCGACGTCCGAATCGCCCAGGTTGATCATGGGTTCGACGGTGAAGGTCATGCCTTCCTTGATGAGCATGCCCGTGTTCGGGCGGCCGTAGTGCAGCACCTGCGGGTCTTCGTGGTAGACCTTGCCGATGCCGTGGCCGCAGTACTCGCGCACGACCGAATAGCCGGCGGCTTCCGCCAGCTTCTGGATCGCATGGCCGACGTCGCCCAGGCGCGCGCCCGGGCGCACGGCGCGGATGCCGGCCATCATGGCGTCGTAGGTCGTGTCGACGAGCTTCTTTGCTTCCGGGCTGGGCGTGCCGACGAAGTACATGCGGCTCGTGTCGCCGTGCCAGCCGTCCTTGATCACGGTGACGTCGATGTTGACGATGTCCCCGTCCTTGAGGATCTCGGCGGGCGCGGGGATGCCGTGGCAGACGACGCTGTTGACCGACGTGCACAGGGTCTTGGGAAAGCCGTGGTAGCCGACGTTGGCCGGCGTGGCCTTCTGCACCTTGCGGATGTATTCGTTGCAGCGCCGGTCGAGTTCCTCGGTGGATACGCCGGGGACGACGTATTCGCCGATCATTTCCAGCACCTCGGCCGCCAGCCGGCCGGAGACGCGCATTTTCGCGATGTCTTTGTCTGTCTTGAGTTTGATAGCCATGTTCACTTTCGTTGGGCCGCGCCGCCGCATTGCCGGGCCGGCCGATGGCGCATGATACCGCCAAGACGCCCGCCGCGTAAGCTGGGCGGCAAACGTGGCGCCGCGTCGCCGTGCGCCGAAAAAAAAGCCGCCCGCGCAGGGCGGGCGGCTTGGCGCGTCCGGCACGCGGGCGTGCCGGAGAGGCGGTCGATCAGAGCTTGACGCGGATACCTGCGTACCAGCGGCGGCCGATCGGGTCGTAGGTACCGCCGTCGGTCTCGGTGCCGGTCACGTCGCCCGGCAGGCCGGAGATGATCGGCGGCGCCTTGACGTCGAACGCGTTGTCGAGGCCGAAGTACAGCTCGGTCTTCTTCATCAGCTGGTACGACACCTGCATGTTCGTGTAGGTGCGCGAACCGACTTGCAGCGAGTTCGCCGGCAGGTCGAAGCCCGACAGGAACTGGTCGTCCAGCGACGAACGGCCGATGTAGTCGAACGTGGCGTTGACGTTCAGGTCCTTCCAGCGATAGCCCAGGTTCAGGTTCGCCTTGTTCTTCGGCGCGCCGATTTCACCGGCGAACGGATCGCGGTCCGCGCCCGGCAGCGGCACGTCGTAGCCGGTCTTCACGTAGGTGTACGCGAGGCGGGTCGACAGGGTGCCCGGGCCGACGCGGTCGGTCCAGGCCGCGGTCAGGTCGATGCCCGAGGTGGCCTTGCCGCCGCTGTTCGACACGGCGGTGTCGATGTAGCGCAGGGCGCCGGCGCTGCTGGCGCCGTTCGCGGTCGGCCAGCGGGTGATGAACTGGCACATGGCCGGGTTCGTGCCGCTGTAGCAGCCGGTCAGCGCGAACTGGCGCGGGGTCGACACGATCGCGTCGGCGATCTTGATGTTGAAGTAGTCAGCCGTGAAGGTGAAACGCTTCAGCATCGGGATCGAACGCGGGGTCCAGACGACGCCCAGGGTGGTCGAACGGCCTTTTTCCGCGTGCAGGTTCGGGTTGCCGCGGTTGTAACCGCTGACGCCCTGCTGGTCGGCCAGGGTGTTCGTGAACTGGCCGTTCTTGGCGATGTTCGCGGCCACGCCCGGATCGGCACGGCAGCGTGCATCGTACACGCCTTGCGACGTCGCGGTCACGCCTTCGCACGGGTCGGTCAGGCCGGTCGGGAAGTCCTGGCTCGGAGCCTGGTACAGCTCGTTGATGTCCGGCGCACGGGTCGACAGCGAGCGGGTGCCGCGCAGCTTGACGTCGTCGACGACGGTCCATTCGAAGCCGGCGTTCCAGCTGTTGGTGCTGCCCACCGACGAGTAGTCGCCGTGGCGGAACGCGATCGGCAGGCTCAGTTCCTTGATGAAGGGCAGGTCCTTCAGGATCGGCACGTGGGCCTCGACGAAGGCTTCGCGCACGCTGAATTCGCCCTGGGTCGGCGGGGTCGCGTTGCCGGCGTTCAGGCCGGCCTGGGTCAGCGCGTCAGGCGTCGATTCCGAGTATTCCTTGCGGAACTCGACACCGGCGGCGATGCCCAGCGGGCCGGCCGGCAGGTCGAAGATTTCGCCGTCGATGTGGCCGCCAGCCAGCTTCTGCGTGGTGCGGGTCGTCAGCGAACCCGGCGCGTTCACGTAGGCCAGCGCTTCCTTGCTGATCGAGTTGAAACCGAAGATATTGATCGGCACGCAACCCTGGGTGACCGCGTTGGCGTCCGCGCACACCGGGTTGCCATTCGCATCGGGGATGGCGCTCAGTGCGTTGCGGAAGTTCAGGACGTTGACCTGGCCGCTCGACTGCTGGGCTTCCTTGGTCTGGCCGTACGACACATACGCTTCATAGTTCCAGTCCTTCCACGCGTGGAAGTCGCCCTTGAAACCGGTGGCGAGGCGGAAGGTATCGCGGTCCACGCTGTTGCTGCGGGTGCCGACTTCGGCCATGCGGCGCGTGAACGAGTAGTCGGGAATGCCGTCGCCGTCGGTGTCGCTGATGCGGTCGTACAGGTATTGCGGCACCAGCGGGTTCTTCACCAGCGTGCCGTTGACCATGGTGCCGGCCGGCACCTGGGCGTTGCTGAAGATGTCGGCCGAGCTCAGCGCGAACGGCTCGATCACGCTGCCCGAGCGGGTCGAGACATAGGTGCCTTCGATGAAGGCGCTGTTGTGCTCGTCGATCTTGCGCTCGCCGTTCAGGGCCAGCACGAAGCGGTCGACCGGCACGGCGATCGAACGATAGTACGAACGGTTGAAGCCGGACACCGAGGAGACGAACGGGATCGGGTTGCCGTTCGCGTCGTAGGTGTAGCTGCCGGTCTTGCCGTTGGCGCCCGTGTAGGTGAAGCGGCCTTGCGGCGCGTAGCTGGAGTAGGTCGGACGGACCGCGACGAAGGCGTCGGCCGGGTCGCCGGTCTCGACGACCATCTTCGACGACTGGTCGACCGCCGATGCTTCGCGGTTGCGCGACCACACCTGGCCGTCGCGCGTGAAGCCGATGTGGCCCATCAGGAAGCCGTTGTCGTTGCTGCTGCCGAAGGTGATCGACAGCTTGCGCTTCTCGCTGTCGCCCTTCGAGCTCTCGCCGCCCTGGGCGTCGATCGTGAGGCCGTCGAAATTACGCTTGGTGATGATGTTGACCACACCCGCCACGGCGTCCGAGCCGTAGGCCGCCGAGGCGCCGCCGGTCATCAGTTCGACGCGTTCGACGAAGTCGGTCGGGATCGCGTTCAGGTCGACCGCGGCGCTGCCCGGCACGCCGGACACGAAACGGCGGCCGTTGACCAGCACCAGGGTACGCGAGGTGCCCAGGTTGCGCAGGTCGACGGTGGCAACGCCGGCGCCGGACGTCAGGAATGCCGTGTTGGTACGGCTGTAGGTCGGCGTGCCCAGGGTCGGGTTTTGCAGCAGCAGGTCCTGCAGGTTGTTGGCACCCGAGGCGGCGATGTCCCGTGCGGTCAGCACCTGCAGCGGCGACGGCGACTCCGCGTTCGGCGAGGCAATGCGCGAACCGGTGACCTCGACGCGCTGCATCGGCGCGGGCTGCGTGTCCTGGGCATAAGCACCCTGCACCGCAAGGGCGACGCCGCCAAGGCAGATCATCCGGATTGAACGGGACAAATTCTTCTCTCTCATATTTTTAAAACTCCCAGGGTTTAAAACGGCAGGCCGGATCGCGGCACTGCCGTCGGCGTCGGCTAGCGACGGGTTTGGTCGACGCGGGTTGCACTTGCTTGATGCATACGGTTTTCCAAGATGCCAATAAAATCATTCGGCGTAGCTTGGTGTCAACACGTGTAACGATGTGTTTCCACGCTTGTCACCCCTGCCGATTCTCCTGCGCCGAAACGAAAAGCTGATGATTGACAGTTGTGCTTATCGAAATCGGCGAACTTTATTTGGCTTTTGAAAACAATTTACGTGAAATATGAGAAAAATTTCATGAAAAACGACCGGGATCAACTTGCGCTCAGTTTTTAAGTAATAACAAGAGTGTGTTTGTTTGACATTAAAATGTAAAATAAATGTAACAATTTAGAGACGGCGATATATTCGCATGTTGTTGTAAATCCGCAAAAATCGAGCCGGTTTGAGGCGGCATCCATGCAACATGCGTGCCGCGACGACCTGCCGCGGGCGACCGTCAGAACGACTGGTTGTAGCGCACGTAGAAGAGCCGGTCGATCGGCAGTTGCGGATCGACGGCCGATGAGGCCGACGTGCCGTTCACGAATGACGTGCTGGCGTCGTAGACGATGCGCGGCTTGCGGTCGAACACGTTGTTGGCGCCGAGCAGGAGCCTGGCTTTCCACGGCAGCGCATAGCCCACCGACAGGTCGCTGTAGACCATGGCGCCCAGCGTCGTATAGCCGGTACCCCAGCTGGCCGGGTCGTTCGGGTTGCTGCACTCTTCGTTGTTGGCCGCGCTCCAGCAATGCACCTTGACGCCGCTGTAGTAGCGCGACGCCAGCGTGGCGCTCCAGTTGCCGAGGGTCCAGTCCAGGGTCAGATTCGATTTCACGCGGTTGTACGTGAATTCGCCGGCGTCGTTTTCCCAGTCCGACGTGGCGGTACTCTTGATGCGGAACGTATCGGTATAAGTCGATTCCGAGCGCACGTTGAGCTGGCCAAACGCCATGCGCGGGAAGCGGTAGGCGAAGGTCAGGTCGACGCCCCTGGTCTGCAGCTCGCCCAGGTTGGCGTTGCCGCGCGACAGGTTCGAGATCATGCCGGTGGCCGGGTCGCGCCCGATCCTGTCGCAGAACGCCTGCACGCCGCTGACGTAGCACTGGTTGATTTCGTAGGTCGCCGTCACGCCGGTGATGCGGTTCTTGACGTGGATGTCGAAATAATCGAGCGCGATCGACGCGCCGTTCAGCCAACCCGGGCTGTAGACGAGGCCGAAGGTTTTCGTGGTCGCCGTTTCCGGCTGCACCGCGCCGTTGCCGGCGCCCGCGTTGAACGGCACCGGGGTCTGGGCGCCGCCGGCCGGGACCGGCGAGCCCGCCTGGTTGAGCTGGCGGAAGCCGGCCGGCACGCCGGCGGCCGCGCAGCGCGCCGCCACGGCCGGGTTCCGGGCCGCTTCGCCGTACTTGCTGTCGCAGGCGTCGAGGTAGGCATCGTAGGCCTGCTGGCCGCCGCCGAACGTGTCGCTCAGGGTCGGGGCGCGGAAGCCCTGGGCGTACGTGGCGCGCGCGAGCAGGTCGCGGATCGGCTTCCACATCACGCTGGCCTTGCTGTTGGTCGTGGTGCCGAAGTTGCTGTAGTCGGAGTAGCGCGACGCGATGTCGACGCTCAGCAGTTGTGCGAACGGCTGGTTCTTCAGCAGCGGGACGTTGAATTCCAGGTAGGCTTCGCGCACGGTGTACTTGCCGACGGTGGCATTGCCGGCCAGGTCGGTCGAATAGCCCGACTGCTCGAACTGGCCCGGGCGGTCGTAGCCGCTGACCGAACGGTGCTCGAGTCCGGCCGCCATGCCGACGGCGCCGGCCGGCAGGTCGAACAGGTCGCCGGTGATGTCGGCGGTGGCGCTGTTGACGGTCGAGCCGTACGTGGCCTGGCCGTTGGCCATGACGTAGTTCAGCGCGGCGGCGGTCGAAGCCGACGGGCCGCCCAGGATGTCGAACGGCACGCATTCGGCCAGCGGGATCGGGCTGGCGGCGGTGCCGCACTGCACGGCGCCCGACGCGTTCATGAACGACGGCCCCAGGGCCTTTTTCAGGTTCAGCAGGTTCAGGTTGCCGGCCGACTGCACCGAACCCGTGATGGCGCTGTGGTTGTAGCCGACGTTCCAGTTCCAGACGTTGCCCAGCACGCCGACAGCGCCTTCCAGGCTCGCGTCGATGTGCAGGGTGCGGTTGCCGTTGTCGGTCACGCGCGGCACTTCGATCGTGCGGCGGTAGAAGAACAGGTCGACGCCCTTGCCGGCGCCGGCCACCTGGTTGCCGTACGGGTTGTAGTAATCGTCCTTGTCGATGTAGACGGGGTACTTCGACTGCGTCATCGAGTTCAGCGGATAGCCGGCGACCTCGCGCGACGATGCGCGGTCCGCGAACATCGCGGTGGCCGTGAACCGCATCTCGTGCGGCAGGGCGATGCTGCCCTTGGTGAAGATGGACGCCAGCCGGGTCGGCGACGTGTACATCATCTGGTTCGACGAATTGAACGTGTCGGCGTCGGCGCCGGCATAGTTGTGATAATTGTCCGGATCGCGCGCATTGGAGCCGGTGCCGTCGCCCAGGTACGAACCGGTGTGGTTCAGGATCTTGTTGAAACCGCCGGCGCCGCCGCTGGCGCTCACCTGGCGGATGCGGCCCCACGGGCTCGCGCCGAAGCCCGCGTTCAGGTGGTTCGGGCCATAGGCGGTGGCGGTGACGTCGCGGTCCTTCGCCCAGACGACGCCGTCCTCGGTGTACGTCAGGCCGAACATCATGTCGGCCTTGTCGTCGCCCGTGCCCCAGGCGAGCGCGTAATCCTTCTTCCTGCCGTCGCCTTTCTCGTTCTGGCCGTCGTACACGCTGGCCAGGCCGCCATGCATGGTCTTCTTGAGGATGACGTTGACGACGCCGGCGATGGCATCGGAACCGTAGATCGACGAGGCGCCGTCCTTGAGGACTTCGATGCGCTCGATCAGCGACGCCGGGATGGTCGACATGTCGGTATAGCCGGCGACGGTCTGGGTCCAGCGCTTGCCGTTCACCAGCACCAGCAGGCGGTTCGCCCCCAGGTTGCGCATATTGATGTACTGGCCGCCCTGTTCGCGGTTCGACGTCAGCGTCGAGCCCTTCGAGAAGGCCGGGGTGCCTGCGGCGGACAGGTTGTTGAGGATGTCGCCGACGGTGACGAGACCCGTTTTCTGGATCTGTTCCTGGGTCATCACCTGGACGGGTTGGGCCGTTTCCAGGTCGACCTGGCGGATACGCGAGCCGGTCACTTCGACGCGCTGCATCGCGTCCGCGGTTTGTGCATGGGCAAGGCCGGCCATCGCATTCAAGGCGACGGCAACGGCCATGGCGATCTTTGTACGGTGTTGCATGGATTCTCCGATGAGGACGCGTTCCTGGCTGCGCGGCTGGGCGTAAATACTTTGCCGCAGATCAAACCATACGCTGGCCTTATCAGAGCATTCGGTATTGACAAATGTCAATATGGAAATTTGTTGTAATGGAAACGTTGATAAAAAACAACATGCCGAAAGGAAAAAGGCGCTCGTGTGCGCCTTTGCGTGCCCCTATACGTGGAAGCAGTCGTGCCACAGCCGCACGACGACGTCCGCATGCTTCGCGACGAGGCTGCGTTCCACGCGGGCGTTTTCCTGGCCTTGCAGGCGCACCTGGTGTTGCAGCTTGCGCATCGCGCGGTAGGCCGCGGCCGCGCCGTCGGCCAGCCCGGCGTCGATGAGGCCGAGCTGGCCGCACAGTTTCAGCAACGCGATGTTGCCGACGTTCGCCGTCAGCCGCGGATACGCGCAGGCATGGCGCAGCACGAGGTACTGGACGATGAATTCGATGTCGATCATGCCGCCCTCGTCGTGCTTGAGGTCGAAACGCTCGTCGCGCGGCGGGTGCGCATCGCGCATGCGCTGGCGCATCTTGACGACCTCGCCGCGCAGCTCGGCCTCGCGGTCCGACCTGTCCTGGCGCAGCACCTGTTCGCGGATCGCCTCGAAGCGCGCGCCGATGGCGGCGTCGCCGGCGCAGAAGCGGGCGCGGGTGAGGGCCTGGTGCTCCCAGATCCATGCCGATGTCTGCTGGTAACGCTCGAACGCGGCCACGGACGACACGAGCATGCCGGACGCGCCGTCCGGCCGCAGCGCCGTGTCGATGTCGAACAGGATGCCGGCCGGCGTGTGCGTCGTCATCCAGGTGATGAAGCGCTGCGCGAGCTTGGCGTAGTTGGACGCGGCCATGTCGTCGTCGTCGTCGAACAGGAAGATCACGTCCAGGTCGGACACATAGCCCAGTTCCTTGCCGCCCAGCTTGCCGTAGGCGGCCACGGCGAACCGCGGGACCTCGCGGTGGCGCGAGGCGATGGTGCGCCAGGCGCGCCGCACGACCTCGCACACGATCAGGTCGGCCAGCGCGGACAGGTGGTCGGCCAGGCGTTCGACCGACAGTTCGCCGGCCAGGTCCAGCGCGAGCAGGCGGAACATCTGGGCGTGGTGGGCTTCGCGCAGGATGTCGAGCTGGCGTTCGGTGTCGCCGGCGGCCGCGTCGAGCTGGGCCGCAAGGCTGGCCGCCAGCGCGGGCAAGTCTTCGGCCGCGTTGCCGCGGTCGTCCAGCAATTCGTCCAGCAGGATCGGATGCTGGGTGAGGAAGGTCGCGGCCCAGCCGGACGCGTTGATCATGCGCAGCACCCGCTCCAGGGTGTGCGGATATTCCGTCAGCAGCGACAGGTAGGCGGAGCGCCGGGCGATGGCTTCGAAGAAATCGAGCAGCCGGCCGAGCAGGGCCGCGTGGCTGCCGAGCCCGGCGTCGGCGACGACGGCCGGAATCTGCGTCAGCGCCGTATTCACGAGGGCGACGAGGCGGTGGCGGCTCGCTTCGGGCAGGGTCTGCAGCCGCGGCGCCTGCCAGGTGGCGACGAGGCGGTTCGCGGCCGCTTGCGGGTCGTCGAAGCCGAGGCTGGCGAGACGGTCGGCGATGGCGTCGCGGTTGTCCGGATCGGTGAGCAGGGCGTCCGGGTCGACGGGCTCGGCGCCGGCCGCCTTGTCGGCGAAGATCGCGTCGAACTGGGCGGCGACGAAGTGGCGCCAGGCGTCCAGCCGGGCCAGCAGTTCGCCTTCGTCCGCCATCCCCATCATGCGCGCGACGGTGTGTTTGTCCTCGGGCGCGACGGGCATGGTGTGCGTCTGCGCGTCTTCCAGGTATTGCAGGCGGTGCTCCAGGTTGCGCAGGAAAGAATACGCCTCAAGCAATTGCTCGACGGTGTCGCCGGCCAGCAGTTCGCGCTCGGCCAGCAGGCGCAGCGTCTTGCGCGTGGAACGCTCGCGCAGCGCGGGGTCGCGGCCGCCGCGGATCAGCTGGAACACCTGGGCCAGGAACTCGATCTCGCGGATGCCGCCGCGGCCCAGCTTGACGTTCTGGTTGCGCTCCGGATGCAGGCGTTCCTGGCGGTTGACCTCGGCGCGGATCTGGGCGTGCATGGTGCGGATCGCATCGATCACGCCGAAATCGAGGTAGCGCCGGAACACGAACGGCCGCACGATGGCGTCGAGGGCCGCGATGTCGGCCGGATCGCCCGTGACCGCGCGCGCCTTGACCCAGGCATAACGTTCCCACTCGCGCCCCTGTACGATCAGGTAGTCCTCGACCATGTTGAGGCTCGCCACGAGCGGGCCCGACTTGCCGTTTGGACGCAATGCCATGTCGACACGGAACGTAAAACCATCCTCGGTGACCTCCGACAGCGCGGCGATCAGCTTGCGGCCCAGGCGCACGAAGAATTCGTGGTTCGACAGCGATTTCCGGCCGGGGCCGGCATTCGTGTCGCCGTCCTCGGGGTAGACGAAGATGAGGTCGATGTCGGACGAGACGTTCAGTTCGCCGCCGCCGTGCTTGCCCATCGCCAGCACCATCATCTGCTGGGGGCGGCCGGAATCGGCGCCGATCGGCTCGCCGTGCAGGGCCGTCATTTCGGCCATCAGCTCGGCCAGGTGGGTCTGGACGGCGAAGTCGGCGAAGCGGCTCATCGCCGTGACGACCTCGTCGAGGTCGGCCTGGCCGGCGAGGTCGCGCCGGATGATGGCGCAGATGAGCAGGTTGCGCAGGCGGCGCATTGCCCGTACCGTCGGGAGCACCGAACCGTTCGGACCGAGCGCGGCTTCGGACTTCAGCGCTGCGCCGAAATCGAGAGAGGCCAGCGATAATGCGGCAAGGGTATCGACGCGTCCGGCACGGGCCGGGTCGGCGCCGATCCAGCGTTGGTAAAAGCGCGACATCGGCGCCATCGACTGCGTGGAGGGTTGCGAGGGAGAAACTTGGAGCATGGGGCGAATTCCAGAGGAGTTTGTGCGTTCCGGGACGCTTGCTATGGGGTAAAATTGCCCGCCATGCTGCCCTGGGTCAGCATGATGGTAAGGTAGACGCCGCGAATGTTGCAAGCGCTCTCTTATTTACAGATAAACAATAGTTGGCGAGCCTTTGAGCGTTTTGATGCACAACCCGGAACCGCAGGCGCAGCGCGAGCACGACGCGCACGAGCAGGCGCACCCGCAGGGAGGCGCGCCTGAGCACGCGCACGAGCATGTGCCGCTGGCGGAGCGCTGGGCGCGCGCGCGTACGTGCTACCGCTATGCCAACCTGGCGTCGCATCACGTGCTCGGCTTTACGATCAAGGCCGTCCTGCTCGTCTACTTCGCGTTCATGGCGCTGTTCCTCGTACTGCGCTACGCGGTCCTGCCGAACATCGACCTCTACAAGCCGGACATCGAACGGGCCGCCAGCCGCGCGCTCGGCAACCAGGTGACCATCGCCCGCGTCTACGCGTCGTGGCGCGGCCTGCATCCGAACCTGTACCTCGGCGACCTGCGTGTGCGCGACCGCGCCGGGCGCCAGCTGCTGGCGCTGCCGTCGGTGTCGGCCACCTTGTCGTGGTGGTCGGTGGTGGCGGCCGAACCCCGTTTCGACGCGCTGGAAATCAACCGGCCCGAGCTGGACGTGCGCCGCGGCCGCGATGGCGTCATCGCCGTGGCCGGGGTGCGCATCGATCCGAACCGGAAGGAAGAGGGCGGCGGCGCCGACTGGCTGCTGCGCCAGCACGAAATCGTGATCCGCGAAGGCCGGCTGTCCTGGACCGACGAGCTGCGCGGCGCGCCGACGCTGGCATTGTCGGACGTGACCCTCGTGCTGCAGAACCGCTGGACGACGCACCGCTTCGCCCTGAAAGCCGCGCCGCCGCCGGGCGCCGGCGACCCGCTCGACCTGCGCGCGCGCTTTTCCCACCCGGCGTTCGGCGCCAGGCCGTCCGACGCGCGGCGCTGGAAAGGCCAGGTGTATGCCGACCTGCGCAACACCGATCTCGCCGCCTGGAAGCAGTACGTCGATTACCCGTTCGCCCTGCAGCAGGGCCGCGGCTCCGTGCGCGCCTGGCTCGACTTCGATCACGCGCGCCTGGCCGGTTTTACCGCCGACCTCGCGCTGGCCGGCGTCAGCGCGCGCCTCGGGCCGGACACGCCGCCGCTGGCGCTGGCGCGCGTGTCGGGCCGGCTGTCGGCCAGCGAAACCATCGCGCCGAACGTGGACGACGGCAAGCCGACCTTCGGCGCGCTCGGCCATGCCATCGGCCTGGAAAACTTTGCCGTCGTCACGGAAGACGGCGTCGTGCTGCCGCCGGCCACGTTGACCGAATCCTGGCACCCGGCCACGCGCACCCGGCCCGAACGCTTCGAGGTGCGCGCCGCACAGCTGGACGTGGGCGCACTGGCCGCGCTCGCCGTGCAACTCCCCATCGCACCGGCCCAGCGCCAGCTGCTGACGGAACTGGCGCCGCACGGCCGCATCAACGACGCCGACGTCGAATGGCAGGGCCGCTTTCCGCACGTCACGGGCTACCGCGTGCGCGGCGAGGTCGAGAACCTGGGCATGAATCCGCTGGCGGCGCGCGCCGAACTGGCGGCGACCGACGGCCAGCCGGCCCAGGCGGCACGGCCGGCGCTGCCCGGCTTCAGGAACCTGTCCGGCCGCGTCGACGCGAGCGACCATGGCGGCAGCGTCGACGTCGATTCCGACAAGCTCGTGCTGGCGCTGCCGGCATGGTTCGCCGAACCCGAGATGCCGTTCGACCAGCTCGCGCTGCACGCGCGCTGGAGCTTCCCGCAGGACGACCGCCTGCTCGTCGAAGTCGACAGCATGAACCTGTCGCAGGGCGCGCTGAAGGCGAGCCTGTCCGGCCGCCACCTGCTGCCGTTGACGCCCGGGCAGGGGCCGGGCGACGCCGACTTCACGGGCACGGTCGACAATTTCGACATCGCGAGCATTGGCCGCTGGCTGCCGCTCGCGACTCCCGAGGGCCTGCGCGAGTGGCTGACGGGCGCGCTCCAGGGCGGCACCCTGCACGACGCGCGCCTGCGCCTGCGCGGCGACCTGGCCCACTTCCCGTTCCACGCCGACAACGCGGCCCTGCGCGCCAAGGGCGAGTTCCGCGTCAGCGGCCGCATCGAGGACGGCAAGCTCGAGTACGCACCGGGCCACAAGGCGGCCGACGGCAAGGCACCGCTGTGGCCGCTGCTGGAAAACATCGAGGGGTCGATCGTGTTCGACCGCGCGCGCATGGACATCCACGCCGATACGGCGCGCACGCAGGGCATCGCGCTGTCGAACGTGCGCGCCGTGATCCCGGAGCTGGGCGTGCACGAGATGATGCTCGACATCGACGGCGCGGCCGCCGGCCCGCTGCCGGACTTCCTGCGCTACGTGGCGGCCAGCCCCGTGCTCGAATGGATCGGCAACTTCACCGAGGACACGCGCGCGACCGGCGCCGCCAGGCTGGGCCTGAAGCTGCACCTGCCGCTCGCCAGCCTGCACGACGCGAAGGTGCAGGGCGCGCTGCAGTTGCAGAACAACGACGTCGTGCTGTTCCCCGAACTGCCGCCCATCGAAGCCGCGCTGGGCCGCATCGAATTCTCCGAGCGCGGCGTCAACCTGAACGGCGTGGGCGCCAGCTTCCTCGGCGGGCCGCTGCAACTGTCCGGCGGCACCCAGCGCGACGGCACCATCCAGATCCGCATGGCCGGCAGCGTCACCGCCGACGGCATGCGCCGCACGGGCTCGCTGCCGGCGCTGCAGCGCCTGGGCACCAAGCTGAGCGGCGGGGCGCGCTTCGGCGGCACCGTCACCGTGAAGGACCGCCAGTCGCAGATCGTCATCGACTCCAACCTGGCCGGTCTCGGCGTCGAACTGCCGGCGCCGCTGAACAAGCCCGCCGCGGAAGCGCTGCCGCTGCACTTCGTGCTCGCCGGCCAGCCGACGGGGCTTGACGGCGTCGGCCACGACGAGGTCCGCGTCGCCCTCGGCAACATCGCCGCCGCAAAGTATGTGCGCGAACGCCAGCCGCACGGCACGTGGATCGTCAAGCGCGGCGGTATCGGCGTCAACGTGCCGGCGCCGGAGCCCGACGGCGGCATGATGATCAACGTGAACATGAAGGCGCTGAACGTCGACCGCTGGCTCGCGGCGGCCGCCGAGATCGCCGGGCCGGGCGAGGCCGCGCCGACGGGCAACGCGACCGTCGACAGCGCCACCGGCGCGGGCATGGCCCAGTACGTGCTGCCGGACACGATCGCCGCGCGCGCCAGCGAACTTACCATCGGCGAACGGTCGCTGCGCGACGTCGTCGTCGGCGCCACGCACCAGAACAATACGTGGCAGGCCAGCATCGATTCGCGCCAGGTGGTCGGCTACGTGACGTGGAACGAGTCGCCCACGGGCCAGGGCCTGGGCAAGGTGACGGCCCGGCTCGCGTCGCTCGTGATCCCGGAATCGTCCGCGAACGAAGTCAAGGACCTGCTCGAATCGAGCAAGGGCGCCACTGCCAGCATTCCCGGCCTCGATATCGTGGCCGAGCGCTTCGAGCTGTCGGGCAAGCAGTTCGGACGGCTGGAACTGGCGGCCAGCAATGCGCAGGCGCTGGCCGGACGCGAATGGCGCATCGAGCGGCTGGCGCTGACGAATCCGGACGGCCAGCTGAAGGCGAACGGCCGCTGGCTCACGCGCGACGGCAAGAGCAATACGGCATTGAATTTCACGCTCGACATCAGCGACGCCGGCCGCCTGCTCGACCGCCTCGGTTTCCCGGAGACGCTGCGCCACGGCAAGGGCTCGCTGTCCGGCGACATTTCGTGGGCCGGCTTGCCATACTCGCTCGACATTCCGAGCCTGTCGGGCCAGATCCAGATGAACGTCGAGGATGGCCAGTTCCTCAAGCAGGACCCGGGCGCCGCGAAACTGCTGGGCGTGCTGAGCCTGCAGATGCTGCCGCGCATGCTGAAACTCGACTTCCACGACGTCTTCTCGGAAGGCCTCGCCTTCGACGGCATCACGGCCAATGCGATGATCACGCGCGGCGTCGTGCGCACCGACAACCTCAAGATGCACGGCGTCGCGGCGACGGTGCTGATGGACGGCACGGCCGACATCGCGCACGAATCGACGAACCTGCACGTCGTCGTGATCCCGGAATTCAACCTCGGCACCAGCTCGCTCGTGTACGGCCTGGCCGTGAACCCCGTGATCGGCCTGGGCAGTTTCCTGGCCCAACTGTTCCTGCGCGCACCCGTGATGAAGGCGCTCACTTACCACATGCAGGTCACGGGGCCGTGGAAGTCGCCGCACATCGTCAAGCTGGACAATTCGCCCGCCGTTGCGGCCGCCGCCGAGGCGGCGGCCCAGCAGGACCGCAGCAAGCAAAAGAAGGGAGCCCAATGAAATCCGTCGCCAAGTCGACCGTCGCAGCAGTACAGATGGTGTCCACGCCCGACGTGGACGAGAACATCGCCACCGCGCGCCGCCTGATCGCGGCTGCCGCGGCGCGTGGCGCGCAGCTGGTCACGTTGCCGGAATACTGGCCCATCATGGGCATGGCGGACACGGACAAGGTCGCCCACGCGGAACAGCCGGGTCACGGCCCCATCCAGGATTTCCTGGCCGCGCAGGCGCGCGAGCACGGCATCTGGCTGATCGGCGGCACCTTGCCCCTCGTGTCGGGCATTGCTGCCCGCGTGCTGAACACGACGCTCGTCTACGACCCGGCAGGGCACCACGTCGGCCGCTACGACAAGATCCACTTATTCGGATTCAACAAGGGCAGCGAATCGTACGACGAGGCGCGCACGATCGTCCCGGGCGCGACGGTCGGCAGCTTCGAGGCGCCGTTCGGCCGCGTGGGCATGTCGATCTGCTACGACCTGCGCTTCCCGGAACTGTTCCGCGCGATGGGCGAGTGCGCGCTGATCGTCGTGCCGGCCGCGTTCACGCACACGACGGGCCTCGCGCACTGGGAAGTGCTGCTGCGCGCCCGCGCCATCGAGAACCAGTGCTACGTGCTGGCCGCGGCCCAGGGCGGCACGCACCGGAACGGCCGCCGCACGTTCGGCCACAGCATGCTCATCGATCCGTGGGGCGACGTGAAGGACATCCTGCCGGAAGGCGAGGGCATCGTCAGCGGCGAGATCGATCCCGAGTACATCGCCAAGGTGCGCGAGAGTTTGCCGGCGCTGAAACACCGCAAACTCTGACGTATGGCACAATGCCCTATCCTTATCAGAAAGACCCGACGCAATGACTCCATTCGAACCGAATCTCTCCTCCCTCGCCGTCGCGCGCGACATACTGTTGACGCCATTCGGGCTCGACGAAGGCAAGCTGATCACGACGCTGGGGACCATGTTCACGCACAAGGTCGACTATGCCGACCTGTATTTCCAGTTCACCAAGAGCGAAGGCTGGAGCCTGGAAGAGGGCATCGTCAAGAGCGGCAGTTTTTCGATCGACCAGGGCGTCGGCGTGCGCGCCGTGTCGGGCGACAAGACCGCCTTCGCGTACTCCGATGACATCTCGCAGGCAGCCCTGCTGGACGCCGCCGCCGCCACGCGCACGATCGCGCGCGCAGGCGCCGGGCGCGTGAAGGTCGCGGCCGGCGTCCAGCCGACCGGCGGCCGTGCGCTTTACCTGCCGAACGATCCGCTGGCCTCGCTCGACGCCACGGCGAAAGTCGCCCTGCTGGAGCGCGTCGAAAAGATCGCGCGCGCCAAGGACCCGCGCGTCGTGCAGGTGATGGCCGGCCTGGCGGGCGAGTACGACGTCGTGCTCGTCGTGCGCAGCGACGGCGTGCTGGCGGCCGACATCCGTCCGCTCGTGCGCGTGTCCGTCACCGTCATCGCCGAGCAGAACGGCCGGCGCGAGATGGGCTCGTCCGGCGGCGGCGGCCGTTACGACTACGGTTATTTCAGCGACGAACTGCTGGAAAAATATGCCAGCGAAGCCGTGCAGGCGGCCCTCGTGAACCTGGAAGCGCGTCCGGCCCCGGCCGGCCCGATGACCATCGTGCTCGGCCCGGGCTGGCCCGGCGTGCTGCTGCACGAAGCCGTCGGCCACGGCCTCGAAGGCGACTTCAACCGCAAGGGCTCGTCCGCGTATGCCGGCATGATCGGCCAGCGCGTCGCGGCCAAGGGCGTGACGGTCGTCGACGACGGCACGCTGAAGGATCTCCGCGGCTCCCTCAACATGGATGACGAGGGCAATCCGAGCCAGTGCACGACCCTGATCGAAGACGGCATCCTCAAAGGCTATATCCAGGACACGATGAACGCGCGCCTGATGAAGATGCCGGTGACGGGCAACGCGCGCCGCGAGTCGTTCGCCCACCTGCCGATGCCGCGCATGACGAACACCTACATGCTGGCCGGCGACAAGGACCCGGCCGAGATCCTGGCCTCGGTCAAGAACGGCTTGTATGCGGTGAACTTCGGTGGCGGCCAGGTCGACATCACCAACGGCAAATTCGTGTTCTCGGCCAGCGAGGCCTACATGATCGAGGACGGTAAGGTCACGTACCCGGTGAAGGGCGCGACCCTGATCGGCAACGGTCCGGACACGATGAACCGCATCTCCATGATCGGCAACGACATGCGCCTGGACTCGGGCGTGGGCGTGTGCGGCAAGGAGGGCCAGAGCGTGCCGGTGGGCGTCGGCCAGCCGACCTTGCGCATCGACGGCGTGACCGTCGGCGGCACGGCCTGACGCCAGCCGCGGCGATGGCGTCCGCCCTCGCAAGCTCGACGCCCGCCTTGCGCGGGCGTTTGTTCTTCGGCGCCGCCGTCGCCGCGCTCGTCGTATCGATGCAGCCGCAGTGCGCCCGGGCCGACGAACACACGAATGTCGCCACGCGCTTCGGCCCGGTCGAGACGCAGGCCGTTCCCGCCGCCGGCGCCGGCCTTGAGCGTTCCGACATCCGCTTGCGCGGCGCGTCGCTCGGGCAGGTCGACGGCAACGCCGGCCTCGTCAAGCTGTCCGTGCAGGACGACGCCGATTACGTCCTCGTCGATGCCCAGTTGCCGGACCCGCAATGCCGGCACCGCTTCACCTTGCTGCGGATCGGGCCCGGCGATGCGGCGGCGATGTCGCAACCGTTCGGCGATTGCCTGACGGGCTTCGGCGCGCGCCGTGCGGGCGACAACGTGGTCGTCCAGCTGGCCCGGGAGGGCGCGGCGCAGGTGCACGAGTTCGTGTGGATGCAGGACCGCATGAAGGAACTCTCCAACGTGCTCACCCGCTGCGAAGCGGCCCAATTGACGGCCGCGTCGCGCTGGATACCGGTCGAGTCCGCGCAAGCGGGACGCGTCGTCACCGGCACCGGCCGCGCCTGGTTTCATACGGCACCGCTGGACGAATGCAAGCTCCCGACGTTGTTCGTGATTCCCGGCGATGTGCTGACCGTCCTCCATACGTATGGCGACTACGCGGACGTCGCCTACCGCAATCCGCGCACGGGGCGCGCGGCCGGCGGCTGGGTGCGGCTGGACCATCTGGCGGACAGTGCGCCCAAGCCCTGAACCCTGTGCCACACTTGCCCTGACTGGATCATCCATCGCAAGGAGCAGGACATGGCGAACGATCAAACCCGACAGCCCGGCGCACAGCAAGCGAACCCGACGCCGCCCCCGCCACCCGACAACGCGCAGGCGCAACCGGGCGCAAAGCCGCCGGACGACTTCGACGGGCTCGAAGGCAAGAAGCCCGACGAGCTGACACCGGAAGAACTGCGCCTCATGGCCGACACGATGCCGGGGGAGGGCCCTGGCGACTAAATGTCGCCAGGGCGGCGACCAAAATTGGTAGGGTGGGCACCCTGTGCCCACGCGAAACGCCAACACACCGCATACGTCACGCGTGGGCACGGCGTGCCCACCCTACCGCTCAAAACGAACTCAATGTCGCCGGGCGCCGACCAGGATCGTAGGGTGGGCACCCTGTGCCCACGCGTAACGCCAACACACCGCATACGTCACGCGTGGGCACGGCGTGCCCACCCGACCGCTCAAAACGAATAGCGCGCCCCCAGCGTGTAGTAGCGTCCGCGCGCCCCCTCGTAATCGAGCGGGTTGTACGCCTGCGCGCCGTAGGTCAGCGGATCGAGCGGCGCGATCTTGTCGAACAGGTTCTGGATCGAGCCGAACAGTTCCCAGCGCTGCCGCGGCTTCCAGCGCACGATTAGGTCGACCGTCGTGAACGACGCCAGTTCGCAACCGTTCGGGGCGTCGGCCCCGTTGGCGAAGGTCACGGCGCAGCCGCTCGGGTCGCCCCGGAAGAAGCGGTTCTCGAGTACGCCGCGATAGTTCACGTTGGCCGACACGCGCAGGTTTTCGCGGTCCCAGCCGAAGCGCATATTGACCCGGTCGGCCGGCGTGCCCGCGCAGTTGGTGACGTCGCAGTTGCCGTGCGTGCCCGCGAATTCGCGCGACGTGCCGTCCTGCTCGGTGCGCAGCCATTCGAAGATGTGCGTGTACTTGACGTCGAAGGTGGCATTGCCCCAGGCGTCCGGCAGGTGGTGGTTGTAGCGTGCGTCCACGTCGAGCCCGCGCACCTTGCTCTGGGCCGAGTTGACGTAGCGCGTCAGCACGGCCGTGATGGCGCCGGGATCGCCGGGAATGGCGCTCACGCTGGTGGGGTCGCGCACGACGTGGCCGGCGGCGATGGCGGCATCGACCTGTTCCTGGTTGATCTCGTTCTTGCGCTTGATCTTCCAGTAGTCGACCGAGATGCTCGTGCGCGGCAGCGGGTCCCAGATGACGCCCAGCGTGTAGCTCTTCGAGCGTTCCGGCGACAGGTTGGGGTTGGGCGACGTGATCAGCGCGATCGATGCCGGATTGCAGCTGCTCGTCACGCCCAGCGCACAGCGCACGGGGTCGGCGGCGGTCGAGAAGGCGGCCAGGCCGCCGACGCCGTTTTCGGCCGGGCTCGGCGCACGGAAGCCGCGCGCGAACGTGCCGCGCAGGGCGAATGCGCGCACCGGCGTCCACTTGAGCCCGAATTTCGGCGTCCAGGAACTGCCGACGTCGGTGAAGTGGTCGTAGCGCAGGGCCGCCGAGGCTTCGACGTTGAACGGCAGCGGCGCCAGTCCTTCGCCGTACAGGGCGAACACGTTGCGGGCCCCGGAGTAGGCGGAATAGCCGAGGCCGATGATGTTGCCGCGTTCGGTGCCCGAGGTGGGCATCAGCTCCGTCATCTCGTGGCGGAACTCGGTGCCGGCCGCCAGCCCCAGATTGCCGGCCAGGTAAGGAATGCCGCTGAACTCGCGCGTGGCCTTGAAGTCGACCTGGCCGACCTTGGTGTTCGCCGCGTTGGCGATGGTCGGCGACAGGGCGGCGTACAGCGCGGGCGAATTCAGGTTCGCGTTTTCGCCGATGCGCCACACGGTGCCCGGCGGCAGCGCCGCATAGGCCGGGTTGCGCAGCGCCGCGGCCACGTTGGCGGCGGACGGGTCCAGCAGGGCAAAAGCGACGTCGCGCTGCAGGTAGCCGTTCTGCGTGTTGTTGACGTGGTTGTGCGAGAACAGCAGGGACGAGTCCCAGTCCCAGCCGAAATTCGAGCCCTTGGCGCCGCCGAGCCAGCGGAGGAAGTTGGAGCCGATGTTCGAGACGCGCGGACCGACGTCGGCCGCCAGGTAGCGCAAGCGCGCGGCCGTGCCGAAATACGGGTTGTCGGGGTGGGCGGCGCCCAGCTGGGCGATGGCATTGTTGACGGGGCCGCCCGGGAAGCCGACGGAGGCGCTGACCGTGGACGGCGTCGTCGACGAATCCGTCTGGCTCGTGTACCAGTTGAACTCGCTGTACAGCAGGACGGCCGGGTCGAGCTGGTAGGAGCCGCGCAGGAAGAAACTGAGGTTTTCCTGCTTGGGCTCGATCTGGTTGTAGACCTGGGACGCGTCGATCAGGCAGCCGCCGCCGGGATCGCCCTGCGGGTGGCTGGTGAAGTTGGAACAGGCCGCGCCGGGGAACGTGCGCGTGAAGCCGGGCCCGGCCAGGTTGCCCCGGTTGTAGTAGTTGGTGGGGTCGGCCGGATTGCGCACGTTGCCGTTGATGGCGCTGCCGGCCGTGCCGGTGCCGGGCAGGATGGCGCCGGTGCCGCCGAGCGCCTGGTCGGCCGAATAACCCCATGGCCGCAGGTCGTTGCGGCCGATCCAGTCGCGGTCCGAGCGGTCGCGGTACCAGATCTCGTCGAACTTCTTGTACTCGAGGCTGAACAGGACGTTGTAGCGGTCGGCGTCGAGGCTGCCGACGCCCTTGGTGAAGGCGACGTTCGTGCGCTTGCCGTCCCAGTCGTTGCTGGCGCCGCGCGAGAACCGCACCGTGTTGCCCTGGAAGTCGCGGCGCAGGATGATGTTGACGACGCCGGCGATGGCGTCGGAACCGTAGATGGCCGACGCGCCGTCCTTCAGCACCTCGACGCGCTCGACGGCGTCGGTCGGGATCACGTTCAGGTCCGCGAACTGTTTCTGGCCGTCGTCCGCGAGGCCGTACGGGGCCATGCGGCGCCCGTTCAACAGCACGAGCGTGGAGGCGGCGCCGAGGCCGCGCAGCGAGATGCCGGAAGCGCCGGCCGCGAAGCCGTTGCCGAACGTGGTCGGCACGGAACCCTGGTTGTCGACGGCCAGGGTCTGCAGCAGTTCGGCCACGGTGGCCTTGCCGGAACGCTCGATGTCGGCGCGGTTGACGGTGATGACGGAGGAAGCCGTCTCGGCCTCGGAGCGGCGGATGTTCGAGCCGGTGATCTCGACGCGCGGGACGGGTTTGGGCGCGGCTTCCTGGGCCGGCGCCGGCAGTGCCAGGATTGCCAGGCCGATGGCGCCCCCGCCCGCGAACAGGCGCCGGATCGTTCGGGATATCGGTGTTTCAGTCATGTCCAGACTCCATGTACGATGAGGGATGGTCGACCCGGTGTGCATGCGGCCGGGGCTCGTTGCGACTTTTGCATCTCGCACGGAGAGGCAACTGACATCTCTCAAGCGTGTCCGGCACAGGGGAAAAGGGTGTCTGGTTGGCGCAACCGATCGCCTGTATAGGCAACCGTAACCGACAGATCACGGCACAAATAAAGTCTTGCCAACGTCGATGCAATGTTGTTATAGTCAATCGACCATTCAGGAACCCACATGCGCCACGCCGTTTTCTTTACCTTTTATTTTTGGTTTAGCCATTCCAGCCCAACGGCGGTGGAGTAGCGGCAGGTTCACGCAGTAACAGAACAGCGTCCGACACAAAAATCCAAAAGACCGCCGAGCTGGCGGTCTTTTTTTTTTACGGCCCCGAATTTTTAATCATCAGATCAGAACGGAGAACAGCAATGCCCCGCACCGACGACCTACGCATCCGCGAAATGAAGGAATTGACGCCGCCCTCGCACCTGATCCGCGAATTCCCGGTGACGCCGGAGGCCGAGCAGACCGCGTCGCAGGCGCGCCTGGCGCTGCATCGCATCCTGCATGGCCAGGACGATCGCGTGATGGTCGTGATCGGCCCGTGCTCGATCCACGATCCGAACGCCGCCATGGAATATGCCCGCCGCCTCGTCGAGCAGCGCCACCGCTTCGCCGGCGAGCTGGAAATCGTCATGCGCGTCTACTTCGAGAAGCCGCGTACGACGGTCGGCTGGAAAGGCATGATCAACGACCCGTACATGGACAACAGCTTCCGCATCAACGACGGCCTGCGCATGGCGCGCGAGCTGCTGCGCGACATCAATGAGCTGGGCCTGCCGGCCGGCACCGAATTCCTCGACGTGATCAGCCCGCAATACATCGCCGACCTGATCAGCTGGGGCGCGATCGGGGCCCGCACGACCGAGTCGCAGGTGCACCGCGAACTGGCGTCGGGCCTGTCGTGCCCGGTCGGCTTCAAGAACGGCACGGACGGCAACATCAAGATCGCGGCCGATGCGATCAAGGCGGCGTCGCAGCCGCACCACTTCCTGTCCGTGACGAAGGGTGGCCACTCGGCGATCGTGTCGACCGCAGGCAACGAGGATTGCCACATCATCCTGCGCGGCGGCAAGGCGCCGAACTATGACGCGGCCAGCGTCGAGGATGCCTGCAAGCAGCTCGCCGCCAACGGTCTCGCGAGCCGCCTGATGATCGACGCCTCGCACGCCAACAGCAGCAAGAACCCGCAGAACCAGGTGCCCGTGTGCGCCGACATCAGCGCCCAGATCGCGGCGGGCGATACGCGCATCGTCGGCGTGATGGTCGAGTCGCACCTCGTCGGCGGCCGCCAGGACCTCGTGCAGGGCAAGGAACTGACGTACGGTCAGTCCGTCACGGACGGCTGCATCGACTGGGACACGAGCATCGCCGTGCTGGAAAACCTGGCCGCCGGCGTGCGCGCACGCCGCCTGCGCGACGACGCCTGAGTCCGTTCGTGGTGCGTTTGCGTCACGCGTGGGCACCACGTGCCCACGCGTGACGTTCGCAACGTGTTGGCGTTACGTAAAACAACCGCCGCAGCCCGGTAGGGTGGGCGGCCTCCGCCCACGCGTGACGTTCGCAACGTGTTGGCGCTACGTAAAAAAACCGCCGCCGGCCTCGCAGCCTGCGGCGGTTTTTTCATTGCTTGCGTTCAGCCGATCAGAACTGGTAACGCACGCCAGCCTTGAAGAACCGGCCGATGGCGCCGCTGGCGTCCATCGGGTTGTAGCTCATGCCGCCGTAGGTCAGCGGGTCCAGCGGCGCGACCTTGTCGAACAGGTTCGAGATCGAGCCGTAGACCTGCAGCTGCGGCGTCACCTGGTAGCGGGCCGACAGGTCGAGCGTCGTGAACGAGGCCAGGCGGCAGTCGCCCGGCGCCGGCGAACCGTTCGCGAACTGCGAGGCGCACTTGTCGCCGGCGAAGTACACGTTCTGCATGTCGGCGCGGTAGTTGGCCGTCGCGGTCACGTTCAGGTTCTGGCGGTCCCAGGACAGGCTCGTGCTGATCTTGTCCTTCGGCGTGCCGGCGCAATCCGACGTATCGCAGTTGCCGTGCGTGCCGGCGTACTGGTAGCGCGTGCCGTTCTTCTCGGCGCGCACCCACGACGCGACGTGGGTCCAGGTCAGGCCCAGCGTGGCGCGGCCGTAGTCGCCCAGGCGGAAGCGCTGCTTGACGTCCAGGTCGACGCCCTTGACCTCGGTGAAGCTCGAGTTCTGGTACGGCGCCTTCGACAGCAGCAGCGTGCCCGAGTTCGGGACGACGACGCCGTTCACGACGAGGTTGTTGTCGTTGCGGATTGCGGTCGGCAGGGCGGCCGCTTCGACGTACGACAGCGGGTTGATCTCGTTGCTGCGCTTGATCTTGAAGGCGTCCAGCGACAGCGCGGTGCCGTCCAGCGGGTCCCACACCATGCCCAGCGTGTAGCCCTTCGATTTTTCCGGCTGCAGGTTCGGGTTGCCGACCTTGACCGCGCCGATCGAGATCGCGCAGTCGGCCTGGGTGGCGCCGCCGGCGGCCGGGGTGCCGTTCGGGCAGCGGATCGGATCGCGCACGGACGAGCTGCCGGTGCTCTGGCTGGCCGCGCTGAATTCGGCCGGACCCGGGGCGCGGAAGCCTTCCGTGTAGGTGCTGCGCAGCGCGAAGGTCTTCAGCGGCGTCCACTTGATGCCGAATTTCGGCGTGGTCGACGAGAAGTCCTTGTACTTGTCGTAGCGCACCGCAGCGTTCAGTTCGACCGTCTTGACGATCGGCGCGGCCACTTCGAAGAACACGGCCGAGACGTTCTGGTCGCCGTTGGCGGCGACGTACGACGCGTTGATCGAACCGTCCTGCGTGCCCGACAGCGACGGGTTGTCCAGCGACTGGTGGCGGTATTCCGCGCCGACCGCCAGGCCCAGTGCGCCGCCCGGCAGTTGCATCAGTTCGCGCGAGGCCTTGAAGTCGACGACGTCGAGTTCGGTGGTCGAGTGCGACGTGGCGTTCGTCACCATGGCCGCGTACAGCGAGGACGGATTCTTGCCGGCCTGCGTGCCGATGTAGTACGGGAAGTAGGCGCTCTTCGGATCGCCCAGCGCGGCCTGCAGCACCTTCATGTTGATCATGTTGCTGTAGTTCAGGTCCAGCGTCGATGCCGAGTGCGTGAGGCCGGTATCGAAGTCCCAGCCGGCGACCGTGCCTTTCAGGCCGAACACGAAGCGCGAGAATTCGTTGTCGGCCGAGCGGGTGCTGGGGCCGACGTCGAACATCGAGTAGCGCAGGCGCGCGGCGGCGCCGTACGGGTTCTGCGGGTGCTGGGCCGACACCAGGATCGCGTTGCCGTAGTTGATGACGCCGGTCGGGCTGGCGGCGTTCGGCGGGAAGGCGACGGTGGAGCTCGTCGCGGGCGGGGTCAGCGTGAATTCGGTGTCGCGCTTCGAGTAGCCGGCTTCGGCGTAGAACTGCAGGCCGCCGTCGAGGTTCTTGGTGAAACGGCCGTAGAAGTTCATGCCGCCGATCTTCGGCTGCATCGAACGGAACTGGTCCTGATACCACAGGCAGCCGCCGGCCGGGTCTTGCGCGGCGGTGACCGAGAACTGCGCGCAGCCCGGCAGCGAGACGTAGTTGCCGGTCTTCGGATCGCGCAGCGCGCCGGTCGGCGTCGGGCTCGACGCGCCCGGCGTGATGTAGCCGCCCGCGAACTGGGTGTTGGCGGCATAGCCCCACGGACGGATGTCGCCGTGGCCGATCCAGGCGCGGCTCGCGCGGTCCTTGTTCAGCAGCGACGAGTTGCCGTAGAACTCGGCGTTGACCATGACGTTGTAGCCGTCTTCGTCGAGGTGGCCGCGGCCCCAGGTGAGGGCGGCCTTGCCGGTGCCGGCGTCGTGGTAGCGCGATTCGCCCGCCTCGGCCTTGAAGACCGTGCCGACGAAGTCCTTGCGCAGGATGATGTTGACCACGCCGGCGATCGCGTCGGCGCCATAGGTCGACGAGGCGCCGTCCTTCAGGATCTCGATGCGCTCGACGGCTTCCATCGGCACGGTCGACAGGTCGGTGAAGCTCTTCTGGCCGTCGTCGGCGCGCGCGAACGGCGCCATGCGGCGGCCGTTCAGCAGCACCAGCGTGGACGTGGCGCCCAGGCCGCGCAGCGAGATGGCGGTGGAGCCGGCGGCAAAGCCGTTGCCGAAACCGGTCGGCAGCGAACCGGCGCCGTCCGACGTCAGGGTCTGCAGGTATTCCGCGACGGTGCCCTTGCCGGACTTGGCGAGGTCTTCACGGCTGACCACCTGCACGGGCGACGCCGTTTCGGCGGTCGCGCGCTTGATGCTGGAACCGGTGATTTCGACACGCTGGATCGGCCCCTGGGCGTCTTGCGCCACGGCCGGTGCAACACCCAGCGCCGCGTAGGCGAGGGCGAGCGTCACTGCTTGTGCGATAGCTTTCTTTTGATGCATTACAACTCCAAATTGTGCTTCGATGGCAAAGGCTAAACATCGGCGCATTCCCGATTCCGTGCAATTTTGGTATGTGTATGCCGGACCGGGCTGTCTCATGATGTAGTCTCTCTCTGGGTGGCCAAAAAACTACTGTTTTATTTTGGCAACGCATCAGAACACCAGTGCCTACAATGTGTCAATACGATGACAATGCGTATTGCGTAAATACCACATTCGCTCATCCGTCAACTCATCTATTTGGTTATGGCCCCATGACATCTTTTCCCGGCCGGGGCGGCGCAATCTGGTCTATAGTTCCGAACGCGTTCGATGAATCACCCGGGAATCCCGATGTTTGCTTATATCCTGCGGCGCCTGTGGCAGATGCTGCCGACGATGGCCGGCGTCGTCGTGCTGGTGTTCGTGCTGTTCAACTGGGTCGGCGGCGACCCGTCGTACCTGTTGGCGGGCAAGATGGCCGACGCCCACGCCATCGCGAATATCCGTGCCCAGCTGGGGCTCGACGCGCCGTGGTACGTCCAGCTCGGCATCTTCGTGAAGCAGATCCTGACGTTCGACTTCGGCAACGCCTGGGCGACGGGCGAGCCCGTGTCGCACATCATCGCCACCCGCCTCGGGCCGTCGCTGACGGTGCTCGTGCCGCTGACGGTGCTGGAGACGTCGATCGGCATCGCGCTGGCGCTTGCCATCGCGTTCGTGCGCGGTTCGCTGACGGACCGGCTCGTGATGGTCGCGTGCACGGTCGGCATGTCGATCTCGATCCTCGTCTACATCATCGTGTTCCAGTACGGTCTCGCCTATAAACTGGGGCTGTTCCCCGTGCAGGGCTGGGGCGAGCACTTCACGGAAAACCTGCTGCGCTACGCCACGCTGCCGATCCTGATCGGCCTCGCCGTGTCGGTGGCGCCGACCCTGCGCCTGTTCCGCAGCTTCGTGCTGGACGAGGTGGGGCAGGACTATGTGCGGACCGCGCGCGCGAAAGGCCTGCCGGAGCGCCGCATCGTGTGGGTGCACGTGCTGCGCAATGCCGCGATTCCCATCATCACCTACGTCATGGCCAACCTGCCGGCGCTGCTGATCGGCGCCTTTTTGCTCGAGCGCTTCTTCGGCATCCCCGGCATCGGGCGCGAAGTGATCCTCGCCGTCGAGCGCAGCGACTTCCCCGTCATCAAGGCGGTCACGGTCTACGTCGCCGCCGCCACGATGGTGTTCAACCTGCTGGCCGACCTGATGTACCAGGCCGTCGATCCGCGCGTGCAGCTCAAATGAATCATCCGGTCACCTCTCCCGGCCTGTGGACGCTGGCCTGGCGCCGCCTGCGCGCCGACCGCGTCGCGATGGCGGCGCTGGCCGTCGTGTGCCTGTACCTGGCGTCCGTCGTGCTGGCGGCGACGGGGCTCGTGGCCGCCGACTGGGAGGACGAAGTCGCCGTCAACTACGCGCCGCCCACGTTCATCGGTCCCGATCCGGCGCTGGCGGCGCTGGCGCAGCCGCAGCGCCCGGTGCCGCCCAACGCGTTCGATCCGCTCGCGGCCGACATCGCCGACCTGCAGGCGCAGCTGGCGCGCCGCGGCCATGCCGCGCATGCCGCCAAGCGGACCACGTTGCCGTTCGGCGCCGACAAATGGGGCCACGACATCGTCAAGAAGACGATCAAGGGCGGGCAGACGTCGATCGTCGTCGGCCTCGTTGCCGCGTTCGTCGCCGTGCTGCTCGGCACCCTGTTCGGCGCCTTGTCCGGCTTCTACGGCGGGGTGGTCGACGACCTGTTCAACTGGTTCTACAGCGTGTTCACGTCGATTCCCTCGATCCTCATGATCCTCACCGTGGCCGCCGTGCTGCAGACGAGGGGCGTGCTGACGATCGTGCTGATCCTCGGGCTCACCGGCTGGACCGGGCCGTACCGCCTGATCCGCGCCGAGTACATCAAGCACAAGGCGAGGGAATATGTGATGGCGGCCGATGCGATCGGCGCGTCCGGCTGGCGCAAGATGTTCGTCCACATCTTCCCGAACGTGTCGCACGTGGCGCTCGTGCAGATGTCGATCCTCGTCGTCGGCTTCATCAAGGCCGAAGTGATCCTGTCGTTCCTCGGCTTCGGCGTGCCGGTGGGCGTCGTCTCGTGGGGCAGCATGCTGAACGAGGCGCAGAATGAACTCATCCTCGGCAAATGGTGGCAGCTGGCGGCGGCCGCCAGCGCCATGGCCATCCTGGTGACGGCGTTCTCGCTGTTCGCCGACGCGCTGCGCGATGCGCTGGATCCGAAACTGAAGTGAGATGATGAGCGACACGAACCTCCTCGAAGTCCGCGACCTGCGCGTGTCCTTCAAGACCGACAAGAAGAACACGTTCGAGGCCGTGAAGGGCATCTCGTTCAGCCTGCCGCTCGACGCCACCGTCGCCCTCGTCGGCGAATCGGGCAGCGGCAAGTCGGTCAGCTCGCTCGCCGTGATGGGCCTGCTGCCGGCGGATACCACGATCATCCACCCCGGTTCCTCGGTCCGCTTCGAAGGCCGCGAGCTGCTCGACCTCTCCGTCGGGGAGCGGCGGCGCCTGTGCGGCAAGGACATCGCGATGATCTTCCAGGAACCGATGTCGTCGCTGAACCCCGTGTTCACGGTCGGCTTCCAGATCGGCGAGGTGCTGCGCCTGCACCTGGGCATGGACAAGCGCCAGGCGCGCGCGCGCACGCTCGAACTGCTGGACGAAGTGGGCATTCCCGATCCGGCGCACAAGATCGACGCCTACCCGAGCCAGATGTCGGGCGGCCAGCAGCAGCGCGTGATGATCGCGATGGCCATCGCCTGCGAGCCCAGGCTGCTGATCGCGGACGAGCCGACGACGGCGCTGGACGTGACGATCCAGAAGCAGATCATGGACCTGATCGCGACCCTGCAGAAGCGGCGCCGCATGGCCGTGCTGTTCATCACGCACGACCTGGGCTTAGTGGGCGAGATCGCCGACCGCGTGATTGTCATGCGCCACGGCGAGGTGCGCGAAGAGGGCGACGCCGCGCAGGTGCTGGGCGACCCGCGCGACGCCTACACGCGGGCGCTGCTGCACTGCCGGCCGCCGCTGGATGCGCGGCCCGTGCGGCTGCCCGTCATCGACGACTACATGAGCGGACGCGCGCAGCCGGGCGCCGCGCTGCCGCAGCGCACGCGCGGCTATGCGGCGGACGACGAGAACATCCTCGTGGTGAACGGGCTCGCCAAGAGCTTTTATCTGCGCGAGGGGCTGTTCGGGAAACGCGAATTCAAGGCCGTGAAGGATGTCTCGTTCACGCTCCCGCGCGGCAAGACGCTGGGCGTCGTCGGCGAATCGGGATCGGGCAAGACGACGGTCGGCCTCACGCTGCTGCGCCTGCACCGCGCGACCGGCGGCAGCGCCATGTTCGACGGCCGCGACCTCGTGGCGATGAGCGACGCCGAGTTCCAGGCGTACAAACGGCGCATCCAGATCGTGTTCCAGAATCCGTACGCGTCGCTGAACCCGCGCTTCACGGTCGGCCAGATCCTGCTGGAGCCGATGCGCATCCACCGCATCGGCAGGAACGATGCGGAGCGCACGGCCCACGCGCGCCAGCTGCTCGAGCGCGTCGGGCTCCCGGCGCATGCGTTCGAGCGTTACCCGCACGAGTTCTCCGGCGGCCAGCGCCAGCGCATCGCCATCGCGCGCTGCCTGACGATGAAGCCGGAGATCCTCGTGTGCGACGAATCGGTGTCGGCGCTCGACGTGTCGGTGCAGGCCCAGGTCCTGAACCTGCTGCAGGACCTGCAGGACGAGTACCGGATGAGCTACATCTTCATCTCGCACGATCTGTCGGTGGTGAAATACATCTCGGACCGCGTGATGGTGATGCACCACGGCAGCGTGGTCGAAATGGCCGACGCGGACGAGCTCTATCGCAATCCGCAGCATCCCTACACGCAGCAACTGCTGGCCGCCATACCGGGGTCAGAGCCCGGATGTTGGAAATTGCCCAAAACCGGGCTCTGACCCCGGCGTTTTCCGCTACCATACGGGGATGACCCAGCTTTCGCACCTGATACACGTCTACGGCGTCCTGATCGTGTTCGGCACCGTCCTGCTCGAACAGATCGGACTGCCGATTCCCGCGTTTCCGGTGCTGATCATCGCCGGCGCGCTGGCCGTCGACGGCAAGGCGAACTGGCCCTTGTATCTGGCGGTGTCCGTGCTGGCCTGCCTGATCAGCGATTATTTCTGGTTCCGCGCCGGACGCCATTACGGCAAGCGCATCCTGCGCCTGCTGTGCAAGATTTCGCTGTCGCCCGACTCCTGCGTCAGCCAGACCGAGGACAATTTCAGCCGCTGGGGCGCGAAATCCCTCGTCGTGGCCAAGTTCGTTCCCGGCTTTAACACGATCGCGCCGCCGCTGGCCGGCGCCATGGGCACGACGACGAACCGCTTCATCTGGCTGTCCATCGCCGGCGGCCTGCTGTGGAGCGGCGTGGGCATGGGCCTGGGCGCCTGGTTCCATGGCAGCGTGGACGACGTCATCGCCTGGTTCGAGACCATGGGCAGCACGGCGTTGATGGTCATCGGCATCCTGCTCGCGCTGTTCGTGTTGTTCAAGTACATCGAGCGCAAGCGCAACCTCGGCGCGGCCGACCTGCCGCGCATCACGATGGACGAACTCAAGGACTTGCTCGAAGGCGGCCACGACCCGCTGATCGTCGATGCGCGCGGCGTCACCGCGCGCCAGCTGGAAGAGGGCATTCCGGGCGCGCTGGTCTATGGCGACGCCGTGCCGGCACGCCTGATGGCGTCGCTCGACAAGGAGCGCCACATCGTCATTTATTGCTCCTGCCCGAACGACGTCACCTCGGCCCAGGTCGCCAAGGAATTCATCAGGAACGGCTTCCACCGTGCGCGCCCCCTGCGCGGCGGCCTGGACGCCTGGAACGATCACTGCGCCGCCGGCCAGGCCGACGCCGAACTCAAGCCCAAGGCCGGCTGAGCGGCCCCGGGCGCGCCGCGCGCGCGGCACCCACCGTTCCGTACATTTCGCAAACTTCCACGTTGGTAGCTCGACTACTCGGCAACCGTGGGGGGTTTTACGCAGATTCCCCCGGATTTGCTGTTCTGTGTACCTAAACTACAATAAAAGCTTGCGCTGCAGCCAAGAAATCCTTAAGCTTGAGGAATCTGTTTCTTAGGCCTGCCATGATCGTTTCGCCCGTTGCCATCGTCGATCCGTCCACCGAACCGCGCCTGGACAGCGCGCGCCACGCGAGCCCGCGCCTGTTGGCCGATATCGGCGGCACCAATGCGCGTTTTGCGCTGGAAACCGGGCCCGGCACAATCGAGTCGATCGAAGTCCTGCCCTGCGCCGCCTACGCGACGCTCGCCGACGCGCTGCGCGCCTACCTGGCATTGCCGGCCGTGTCCGCCGCCGGTGCCGTGCGCCATGCCGCGATCGCCATCGCGAATCCCATCGTCGGCGATGTCGTGCGCATGACCAATCACCACTGGGCGTTTTCGATCGAGGCGCTGCGCCTGGAATGCGGCTTCGCCGAGCTCGCCGTCGTCAACGATTTCTACGCGCTGGCGATGGCGCTGCCGCACTTGGCGAACGCCGAAAAACGGCAAGTGGGCGGCGGCGCGCCGGTGGCCGGCACGCCGATCGGCCTGCTCGGCGCTGGCACGGGCCTGGGTGTGTCCGGCCTCGTTCCCGCGGAGAACCTGCCGGCCGGCGCAAAGCCGAGCTGGACCGCGCTGCGCAGCGAAGGCGGCCATGTGACGTTTGCGCCCGCCAACGAGACCGAAGTCGCGATCCTGCAATTTGCCTGGCGCGAATTCGGGCATGTGTCGGCCGAGCGTTTCCTGTCCGGTGCCGGCCTGGAACTCATTTACCGCGCGCTGGCCCACCACCGGGGCGTCGCGGCCGAGGCGCTGGATGCGCCCGAGATCACGCGCCGCGGCCTGGCCGGCGCATGCGCGCTGTGCGACGAGGTCATCGAGGTCTTCTGCGGCATGCTGGGCACCATCGCGGGCAACCTGGCCGTCACGCTGGGCGCCCAGGGCGGCGTCTATATCGGCGGCGGGATCGTGCCGCGTCTCGGCGAGCGCTTCGCGGCCTCGTGCTTCCGCGCCCGGTTCGAACAGAAAGGCCGCTTCGTCGGCTACCTGGCGCAGGTGCCGACCTATGTGATCACGGCCGAATATCCCGCTTTCGTCGGTGTTTCGGCCATCCTGGCGGACCGGTCAGGCGTGTAATTCCGGCCGCCGCGGCCGCGTTGCGCAGTGCGGGATGCCTTTTCCCGCTTTTATCGGGTACAATGAACGGCAGTTGGAAGAAACGATGTCGTTCGCTTAGCCCAGCGCGCCAGGAGCCTCGCCTCCAGAGCCCAGTCTCCCGATGGTGCCGGCAGCCCCGTTTCTCTTGAAATCAACCGTTTGCGGACCACTTACCGGTGGGCCGCCCCGTGGCAGGGCGCAACCCCCACGGTATCCCGCCCGGTATTCCAAGCCGGGCGATGGAACCCCGTTTCAAAGCGTGAAGTCTCAGCCTGGCGGCCGCGCGGCTGGCAATGTTGGCCGGCGCTCCTGGCCGGCCGCGTTGAACGGGTTATGTTTGATGGTTCTGGCATCCAGAGTTGCACACTCCGCTGACGACATCGTTATGAACACTGATGAGGCCAAGAAGGTCCTCGAGACCGCCTTGCTGTGCGCGCGCGAGCCGATGACGATCCACGCCATGAAGAAACTGTTCGTCGACGCGGACAGCGCCGGCCGCCCCATCGGCGCCGGCGTCGGGTCGGATACGATCAAGATCCTGCTCGAGGAATTGCGCCAGGATTGGCAGGATCGCGGGATCGAGATCGTGAGCCTGGCGTCGGGCTGGCGCTTTCAGAGCCGCCCGGAAATGAAGCCTTACCTGGACCGGATCGCGCCGGAAAAACCGCCGAAATATTCGCGCGCGACGCTGGAAACCCTGGCCATCATCGCCTACCGGCAGCCGGTGACGCGCGGCGACATCGAGGAAATCCGCGGCGTGGCGGTGAATTCGCAGACGATCAAGATGCTGGAAGACCGCGGCTGGATCGATGTGGTGGGCCACCGCGAAGTGCCCGGGCGTCCGGCGCTGCTGGGAACGACGAAGCAGTTTCTCGACGACCTGGGGCTCGCCGCGCTGTCCCAGTTGCCGCCGCTGCAGCAGGTGGCCGATATCGGCGCCGGGCGCAGCCTGGAGGCGCTGGAAGCGGCCCTGCAACAATTTGACGACACTTCACCCGTTGAAGTCCCGATACACGACCAAGCGCTCGCGTCCAACGACTGATCGTCGCGCCAGGTCAGCAAAACCAAGAAACGAATGATGAATCCAACTGACATGAACGAGACGACCCCTGCCGAGGCAGGACTGGAGACGGCCGCGAAGCCGAAGCGTCGCACCGCCAAGCCGAAGGCGGAGGCCGTGGCGCCCGACGCCGTGCAGCCCGAGGCCGAGGCCAAACCGAAGCGCACCCGCAAGACCGCGGCCCAGAAGGCGGCCGAAGCCGCTTCCGCCGCCGACAGCCCGGCCGCCGCCGCGCCTGCAGCCGCCGCGCCTTCCCCCGAACCTGCAGCCGCACCGGTGACGCGCAAGCCGCGCGCCCGCAAGGTCGCTGTCGCCGATGTGGCCCCGGCAGCCGTCGAGCCTGCATCGGCACCCGTCGCCGCCGCACCGGCGCCGATCGCCGCCGCGCCTGCGCCCGCCGAACCCGCGCCCGCCCAGGCAGGCGACGGTGCCGGCAACCAGCGCAAGCCGCGCGGTCCGCGCCAGATGCGCGAGCAGCGCCAGCAGCGCGACGCGCGCCAGCCGGCACGCGCCGAGGAGCAAACCGCCGCCCCGGCCGCCGACGCGGCCCCGGCCGGCGTCGATGGCGTCCCGGCGGAAACCGGCCGCAACGAGCAGCGCCGCGACCAGCGCGGCGGCAGGCAGCAGAAGAAAGGCCAGCAGGGCCAGCCGCGCGGCCAGCAGGCGCAGGGCCAGAACGGCCCGCAGCAGGCCGGCCAGAACCCGGGCCAAAACCCGGGCCAGAAGCCGCAGCAGGGCAAGAACAAGAACGCCAGGAACAACGCCGCGCCGGGCAAGGGTGGCAAGGGCGGCAAGGGCAATGACGCGGATGCCGTGTTCTCGTTCGTCACGTCGGACGCGTTCGACGCCAACGACGGCGGCCGTGGCCAGCACCAGCCGACCAAGGCCCGCCGCGACCTGACCGCCGAGGACGACGCCCCCAAATTGCACAAGGTGCTGGCCGAAGCCGGCCTGGGTTCGCGCCGCGACATGGAAGAACTGATCATCGCCGGCCGTGTGTCGGTGAACGGCGAGCCGGCCCACATCGGCCAGCGCATCCTGCCGACGGACGCGGTGCGCATCAACGGCAAATTGCTGCAGCGCCGCGTGAACAACAACAAGCCGCCGCGCGTGCTCGTGTATCACAAGCCGGCCGGCGAAATCGTCAGCGCGGACGATCCGGAAGGCCGTCCGTCCGTCTTCGACCGCCTGCCGACCATGAAGACCGGTAAATGGCTGGCCGTGGGCCGCCTCGACTTCAACACCGAGGGCCTGCTGCTGTTCACGAATTCCGGCGACCTGGCGAACCGCCTGATGCACCCGCGTTACAACATCGACCGCGAATACGCCGTGCGCACGCTGGGCGAGCTGGAAGAAGGCATGCGCCAGAAGCTGCTGGCCGGCGTCGAGCTGGACGACGGCACGGCGTCGTTCACCAAGATCGTCGACGGCGGCGGCGAAGGCGTCAATCGCTGGTACCGCGTGGTGATCGGCGAAGGCCGCAACCGCGAGGTGCGCCGCATGTTCGAGGCGGTCGGCCTGACCGTGTCGCGCCTGATCCGTACCCGCTACGGCGCCATGACCCTGCCGTCGGGCCTCAAGCGCGGCCGCTGGGAAGAACTGGAAGAAAACGACGTGCGCCACTTCCTCGACGCCTTCGGCATCGAGAAGAAGGGCGGCAACGGCGCCGGCGCCGGCACCGGTAAAGGCCCCGTCAAGGGCCAGGCCAGGGGCCAGGGGCCGGTCGGCAAGGCGCGCGGCGCCGACGACGCCGACGATCACCGTTCGAACGGCAACCGCATCGATCGCGCCGACGCCAATCGCAACGTCGATCCGTTCGGTCCGCCCGTGGTGCGCGTCGGCACCGGCCGCGAAACCGGCATCCTCGGGAACGGCCGCGCGCCGCAGGGCGGCGGCAATCGAGGCGGCCAGGGCGGCGGCCAGGGCGGCGGTCAGGGCGGCAAGCGTGGCGGCCAGGGCGGCCGCGGCAGCGCCGCCGGTGGACAAGGCGGGCAGGGCGGACAAGGCCGCGCCAGCGCCAAGGGCCCGCGCCAGCCGGACCCGCTGCAGACCACGTTCGGCTTCGCCGGCAACGGCCAGGCCCGCCGCGGCCAGGGTCCGCGGGTGAGCGACCACGGCATGCCGCGGCGCGGCCGCCGCGGTTGATCGATCGCCTCGGGACGGCGCGCCAAGCCCGTCCCGGCAAGGTCATGCCGCGCGAAAATGGAGCGTCCGCAGCGCTGCCCGGATCAAAAGAGTAGACTGTTGCATAGCTGTTCATTTTGCAGTGCGGCGATTGCGGCCGAACCTGTATCGGGTTATAATTCGCAGCCTAACCCGAGTGCTTCCCAATATTGTTTTGGCGAACAAGCTCCAGTTGGGAATACAAAAGATGGGCAGTTGCCCATTTTTTTTTTGTTGAAACGTTTTAAGGGTCCGGCACCGGACCGTGGAGAAACTTGTGCAGTTGTTTGATTTGATCGCCACGACAGTCAGCGGACTGGGCTACGAACTCGTCGATATCGAACGGGCGGAGCGAGGCATCCTGCGCGTGTTTATCGACTTCCCGGCGGCAGTGGCGGACGAAAAGGGACCGATCTCGGTCGAGGATTGCGCCACGGTGAGCCACCAGTTGTCGCACGTGTTGACGGTCGAAAACGTCGACTACGAGCGCCTGGAAGTGTCGTCGCCCGGACTGGATCGTCCGGTGCGCACCCTGGCCGACTTCGAACGCTTTGCCGGCAGCGAATGCACGGTCAAGCTGCGCGTCGCGATGCCGGGCAGCGCGAACCGCAAGACCTACACGGGCATCCTGCATGCCCCGCAAGGCGAGACGATCGGGTTGGAATTTGAAAGCAAGGACGGTCCGGCGATGCTGGAATTTACGCTGGCCGAACTGGACAAGGCACGCCTTGTGCCAAAGGTGGATTTTAGGAGTCGCAAAGCATGAGTCGCGAAATTTTGTTACTGGTTGATGCGCTCGCGCGCGAAAAGAACGTCGATAAGGAAGTGGTCTTCGGGGCGCTTGAGTTCGCCCTGGCGCAAGCTACGAAAAAGCGCTACGAAGGCGAGGTCGACATTCGCGTGTCCATCGACCGTGACACTGGCGAATTCGAA
>NZ_LMCY01000008.1:178853-385160 GCF_001425685.1 Massilia sp. Root335
TGCACTTCGAAGCGAAGGAGCAGATTCCTGACATCGAGGTCGACGAATACATCGAAGAGCCGATCGAGTCGGTCGAGTTCGGCCGCCGCTTCGCCCAGGATACCAAGCAGGTCGTGCTGCAGCGCGTCCGCGACGCCGAGCGCGAGCAGATCCTGCAAGACTTCCTGGAACGCGGCGACGCGCTCGTCACCGGCACCATCAAGCGCATGGAGCGCGGCGATGCGATCGTCGAGTCGGGCAAGATCGAAGCACGCCTGCCGCGCGACCAGATGATCCCGAAGGAAAACCTGCGCATCGGCGACCGCGTCCGTGCCTACATCCTGCGCGTGGACCGCAATATGCGCGGCCCGCAGGTGATCCTGTCGCGCACGGCACCGGAATTCATCATGAAGCTGTTCGAGCTCGAAGTGCCCGAGATCGAGCAGGGTCTCCTGCAGATCAAGTCGGCCGCCCGCGATCCGGGCGTGCGCGCGAAGATCGCTGTCTTTACGACGGACAAGCGCATCGACCCGATCGGCACCTGCGTCGGCATGCGCGGTTCGCGCGTGCAGGCCGTGACCGGCGAGCTGGGCGGCGAGCGCGTGGACATCGTGCTGTGGTCGGAAGATCCGGCCCAGTTCGTGATCGGCGCGCTGGCTCCGGCCAACGTGTCGTCGATCATGGTGGATGAAGAGAAGCACGCGATGGACGTCGTCGTCGACGAGGAAAACCTGGCGATCGCGATCGGCCGTTCGGGCCAGAACGTACGCCTGGCGTCCGAGCTGACCGGCTGGAAGATCAACATCATGACGGCCGAGGAATCGGCCAACAAGGCTGCCCAGGAAACCGCTGCCGTGCGCACGCTGTTCATGGAAAAGCTGGATGTGGACGAGGAAGTGGCGGGCATCCTGGTCGAAGAAGGTTTTTCGAGCCTTGAAGAAGTCGCATACGTGCCCATCTCCGAAATGCTGGAGATCGAATCGTTCGACGAAGACACCGTCAACGAACTGCGTACCCGTGCACGCGACGCGCTGGTCACCGAGGCGATCGCTTCCGAAGAAGGTCTCGAGGGTATGGACGAGGCGCTGGTCAACCTGGAAGGGATGGACCGCACCACCGCCGGCAAGCTGGGTCTGGCCGGCATCAAGACCCTGGAGCAATTCGCGGGACTGGCTTACGACGAGTTCAGCGCCATCCTGGCGCTGCCGACCGAGCGTGCCCGTGAACTGATCAAGAATGAATTTAATGATGTGACCGACGATGAGATGAAACTGGTCGACGCCAAGTACGACGACCGGGCCAAGGCCCTGCAGGCGAAAGCCTGGAGCCAGGTTGAAACGGCCAAGGCATAAATGAAGTGCACAGACCGGAGCGCATGCGCCGGTCTTCGTGCTTTATTAAGCAAGAAAATTTCTTTATCATCTCGCGACACATAGAAAAGAGGACTGAATGGCGAGTAACAACGTAGCCCAATTTGCCACCGAACTGAAGATGCCTGCAGATTTGCTGCTGACGCAGCTGCGTTCTGCCGGCGTCGATAAAAGTTCGACGTCAGATCCCTTGTCCAAGGATGATAAGGATAAGCTGCTGAACCATCTGCGCCGTACCCACGGTGCCGCCGAATCGGGCGAAAAGAAGAAGATCACGGTGACCCGCAAGGAAACCTCCGAGATCAAGCAGGCTGACGCGAGTGGTAAATCGCGCACGATCCAGGTCGAAGTGCGCAAGAAGCGCACCTTCGTGCAGCGTGACGACCTCGTCACGCCGAAAGCGGCCGCCCAGGAGGCACCGGTCGTCGACGCCGCCGAGCAGGCACGTCGCGAAGAGGACGCGCGCCGCCAGGCCGAACTGATCGCGCGCCAGGAAGCGGAACTGCGCGAGAAGCAGGACCGCCTGGCCAAGCTCGAATCCGAGAAGGCCGCTCAGGCCAAGGCGGCCGAGGAACAGGCCAAGCGCGATGCCGAAGAGCGCGCCAAGCGTGAAGCGGCCGAAGCCGCCGAGGCGGCAGCCGACAAGGCGGCTGCGGCCGCCCAGGCATCGGCCGGCGCCGCCGGCGCCGCCGAGGACGCAAAGCGTGCCGCGGCCGACGAAGCCAAGAAGGCAGCTGCCGAGGAATCCAAGCGCAAGGCCGAAGAGGCCGCCAAGGAAGCCGCCGAACGCGCCGCCGCCACCGAGCGTGCGCGCAAGGCGGTCGCCGACGAAGTGGCGCAGATCAAGGCCATGATGGCCCAGCCGCGCCGCGTGATCAAGGCGCCGGAACCGGCACCGGCCAAGCCGAAGGCGGCCGAGCCGAGCACCCTGCACAAGCCGGCGACGACGGCGAAACCTGCCGACGCCAAGCCGGCCGACGCCGGTGCACGCGCCAAGCCGGGCGACAAGAAATCGATCAAGTCGGCCAATGTGGCCTCGACCTGGTCGGACGACAAGAAGCGCGGCGGTCCGAGCAGCGGCACGAAGGGTCGCGGCAACGCGGCGCCGACCGGCCGTGACGGCTGGCGTGCGGGCGGCGGCCGTGGCGGCCGTCGTGGCGGTCACGACGATCGCGAATCGAACTTCCAGGCGCCGACCGAAGCCATCGTGCGCGACGTGCACGTGCCGGAAACCATCACCGTGGCCGAACTGGCGCACAAGATGGCCGTCAAGGCATCGGAAGTCATCAAGCAACTGATGAAGCTGGGCCAGATGTGCACCATCAACCAGGTGCTGGACCAGGAAACCGCGATGATCGTGGTGGAAGAAATGGGCCACAAGGCCTTTGCCGCCGCCGAGGACGATCCGGAAGCGCTGCTGGCCGACCACGGCGAGCACCACGAGTTCGAGGCCAAGCCGCGTGCACCGGTCGTGACTGTCATGGGCCACGTCGACCACGGTAAAACGTCGCTGCTGGACTACATCCGCCGCGCCAAGGTTGCTGCGGGCGAAGCCGGCGGCATCACCCAGCACATCGGCGCGTACCACGTGGACACCCCGCGCGGCATGGTCACCTTCCTGGATACCCCGGGCCACGAGGCGTTCACCGCCATGCGTGCCCGCGGTGCCAAGGCGACCGACATCGTCATCCTCGTGGTGGCGGCCGACGACGGCGTGATGCCGCAGACCAAGGAAGCAATCGCTCACGCGAAAGCGGCCGGCGTTCCCCTGGTCGTGGCGATCAACAAGATCGACAAGCAGGGCGCGAATGCAGACCGTGTGACCCAGGAACTGGTGGCTGAAGGCGTCGTGCCGGAAGAATACGGTGGCGAGTCGCCGTTCGTCCAGGTGTCGGCGAAAACCGGCCAGGGCATCGACGACCTGCTGGAAAACGTGCTGCTGCAGGCCGAAGTGCTGGAACTGAAGGCGCCGGTGGAATCGCTGGCCCGTGGCCTGGTGGTCGAAGCCCGCCTGGACAAGGGCCGCGGCCCGGTCGCCACTATCCTGGTGCAGTCGGGTACGCTGAAGCGCGGCGACGTCGTGCTGGCGGGATCGTCCTTCGGCCGCGTCCGTGCGATGCTGGACGAGAACGGCAAGTCGGTGACCGAAGCCGGTCCGTCCTTCCCGGTCGAGATCCAGGGCCTGACGGAAGTGCCGAGCGCCGGCGAAGAAGTCATGGTCATGGCCGATGAGCGCAAGGCGCGCGAAATCGCCCTGTTCCGTCAAGGTAAATTCCGCGACGTGAAACTGGCCAAGCAGCAGGCAGCGAAGCTGGAAAACATTCTCGACCAGATGGGCGAAGGCGAAGTCAAGAACCTGCCGCTCATCGTCAAGACGGACGTGCAGGGTTCGCAGGAAGCGCTGGTCGGTTCGCTGCAGAAGCTGTCGACGTCGGAAGTGCGTGTGCAGATCGTGCACGCGGCCGTCGGCGGCATCACCGAGTCGGACGTCAATCTGGCGACCGCGTCCAAGGCAGTCATCATCGGCTTCAACGCCCGTGCCGACGCCCAGGCGCGCAAGCTGGCCGAGACCAACGGCGTCGACATCCGTTACTACAGCATCATTTACGATGCGATCGACGAGATCAAGACGGCACTGTCGGGCATGCTGGCACCGGAGAAGCGCGAGCACGTCACCGGCCAGGTGGAAATCCGCCAGGTCATCCTCGTGTCGAAAGTCGGCGCGATCGCGGGCTGCCTCGTCACGGACGGCGTCGTCAAGCGTACCTCGTCGGTCCGCCTGCTGCGCAACAACATCGTCGTGTGGACGGGCGAGATCGACTCGCTCAAGCGCTTCAAGGACGACGTCAAGGAAGTGCGCGCCGGTCTCGAGTGCGGTCTGTCGCTGAAGAACTACAACGACATCCAGGTCGGCGACGTCCTGGAAGTGTTCGAAGTTCAGGAAGTGGCGCGTACGCTGTAATCACGGCCGATCGAACGATTGGAGTACCATTTGGGGCCAGGAGCTCGCGCCTTGCGGCGCGGGGCGACTGGCCCCAAGTTTTTTGGCGAACTTTCGACGAACAACTGAAACGTCGTCCCCGCGAAGGCGGGGACCCAAGTTTGCGTGCATGTCGGCAGGTTTTAAGCCGGTGGCGGCGCGAACAAATTAGGTTCCCGCCTGCGCGGGAACGACGATGCAAGTTGCGCCGTATCGTGCAAGTAGCGCCGCATCGTGCAAATAGCGTCGGTGTTGTAGGTAGCGCCGCATCCTGTACGTCGCGCCGCATCGCATCAGAACGAAAACACACAGCAGTAAAAGAACATGGCAAAACACAGCAAAAGCATTCCCCAGCGCGGCTTGCGCGTTGCCGACCAGATCCAGAAAGACCTGTCGGAACTGATCGCCTTCGAACTCAAGGACCCGCGCGTCGGCATGGTCACCATCAGCGAAGTCAAGCTGACCCCGGACTACGCGCACGCGAAGGTGTATTTCACGCTGCTCAAGGACAGTCCGGAAGAGATCAAGCAGACGCTGGAAGGCCTGACGAAGGCGTCCGGCTACCTGCGCAACCTGCTCGGCAAGCGCCTGCACATCCACACGCTGCCGCAGCTGCATTTCCTGCACGACATCTCGACCAGCCGCGGCCTCGCGATGTCGGCCCTGATCGACCAGGCCAATGCCACGCGCGCCAAGGACGATGATGTGGGCGACGCCGGCCACACCGAAACCGGTCGTGAGGTCGAAGGCACGCACACTGAAGAAGATTCGGATTCCGAGTGAACGCACGGCCCCCGAAAAAGCCCCGCGATCTCGTCGACGGGGTGCTGCTCATCGACAAGCCCGTCGGCTTGTCGTCGAACGATGCGCTGATCAAGGCCAAGCGCGTCGTCAACGCGAAGAAGGCCGGCCACACCGGCACGCTTGACCCGTTCGCCACCGGCCTGCTGCCGCTGTGCTTCGGCGAGGCGACCAAGTTTTCGCAAGACCTGCTGGAAGCCGACAAGACGTATGAGGCCGTCGTCCACCTGGGCATCACGACGACGACCGGCGATACCGAAGGCGACGTCGTCGAGACGCGCCCCGTCGACGTGACGGTCGAACAGATCGAAGCGGCGCTGGCGCGCTTCCGCGGCCCGATCATGCAGGTGCCGCCCATGTATTCGGCGCTCAAGCGCGACGGCAAGGCGTTGTACGAGTACGCGCGCGAAGGCATCGTGCTGGAGCGCGACGCCCGTCCCGTGACGATCCACGAGCTCGCGATGCTGGCGTACGATGCGCCGATGCTGACCATCCGCGTCAACTGCAGCAAGGGCACGTACGTACGCGTGCTGGGCGAGGACATCGGCGCCGCGCTCGGCTGCGGCGCGCACCTGAACGCGCTGCGCCGCATCCAGGTGGGCGCGCTGACCGTCGCCGGCATGGTCACGCTGGAACAGTTGCAGGCGCACGACAATCCGCTTTCGCTGCTGGCCCCGGTCGATGCGCTGCTGTCGAGCTTCCCGCCCGTCGAGCTGACGCCCGAGCTGGCCGCGCGCTTCCTCAACGGCCAGCGACTGGCGCTGAACCGTGAGCCGGTCGCGTTGCCGGAGACGCAGGGCAGGGTGCGCGTGTATCACGACGGCAAGCTGCTGGGCACGGCCATCCTGCAAGAATATGGCGTGCTGGCGCCGGAACGGCTGATCGCGCGGCCGCAGGCTTGAAAACGGCGGCACCGCGCGCACATGGGGCCCGTCCCCACGTCATCGCCATTCAATATTTCGCCGGTATGCTCGGCTTTCTCCCCCGCTGCGACGCGGCAGGGGCCGCAAGCATGCTATACTAGTGGGTTCTCGGAATCGAAAGCTTCGTGCTCATCCGTCCATCACGCAACAATTACTGTTGAAAAACGCATATGTCTAACACCAAACGCGCGATTCGTAATATCGCAATCATCGCCCACGTTGACCACGGCAAGACCACTCTCGTGGACCAGCTGCTGCGTCAATCGGGCACTTTCCGCGAAAACCAGCAGGTGGACACCCGCGTGATGGACTCGAACGATCTCGAGAAGGAACGCGGCATTACCATTCTGTCGAAGAACTGCGCCGTCGAGTACGAAGGCACGCACATCAACATCGTCGACACCCCGGGCCACGCCGACTTCGGCGGTGAGGTCGAGCGCGTGCTGTCGATGGTCGATTCCGTGCTGCTGCTGATCGACGCCCAGGAAGGTCCGATGCCGCAGACCCGCTTCGTGACCCGCAAGGCGCTCGCGCTGGGCCTGAAGCCGATCGTCGTCGTCAACAAGATCGACCGTCCGGGCGCACGCGCCGACTGGGCGATCAACCAGACGTTCGAACTGTTCGACAAACTGGGCGCGACCGACGAGCAGCTGGACTTCCCGATCGTCTACGCGTCGGGCCTGAACGGCTACGCCGGCCTGGACGAAAGCGTGCGCGACGGCGACATGAAGCCGCTGTTCGATGCCATCCTGAAATACGTGCCGGTGCGCGACGACAATCCGGACGGCCCGCTGCAGATGCAGGTCACGTCGCTCGATTACTCGTCGTACGTGGGCAAGATCGGCATCGGCCGCATCAGCCGCGGCCGCATCAAGGCCGGCCAGGACGTCGTCGTGATGAACGGCCCGGACTCGACCCCGATCAAGGGCCGCATCAACCAGGTGCTGAATTTCAAGGGCCTGGAGCGCGTGCTGGTCGATGAGGCGGTTGCCGGCGACATCGTGCTGATCAACGGTATCGAAGACATCGGCATCGGCTCGACCGTCTGCGCCGTGGACACCCCGGAAGCGCTGCCGATGCTGACCGTCGACGAGCCGACCCTGACGATGAACTTCATGGTCAACAATTCGCCGCTGGCCGGCCGCGAAGGCAAGTTCGTCACCAGCCGCCAGCTGCGCGAACGTCTCGAGCGCGAACTGAAGGCAAACGTCGCCCTGCGCGTGCTGCCGACGCCGGACGACACCGTGTTCGAAGTGTCGGGCCGCGGCGAGCTGCACCTGACCATCCTGCTGGAAAACATGCGCCGCGAAGGTTTCGAGCTGGCCGTGTCGCGTCCGCGCGTCGTGTACAAGGAAATCGACGGCGTCAAGTGCGAGCCGTACGAGAACCTGACCGTCGACGTGGAAGAAGTCAACCAGGGCGGCGTGATGGAAGAACTGGGCCGCCGCCGTGGCGACCTGCAGAACATGGAATCGGACGGCAAAGGCCGCGTGCGCCTCGAATACCGCATCCCGGCCCGTGGCCTGATCGGTTTCCAGGGCGACTTCATGACGCTGACCCGCGGCACGGGCCTGATGAGCCACGTGTTCGACGCCTATGCGCCGGTGGACAACACCAAGGGCGAACTGGCCGGCCGTCGCAACGGCGTGCTGATCTCGCAGGATGACGGCGCCGCCGTCGCCTACGCGATCTGGAAGCTGCAGGACCGCGGCCGCATGTTCGTCGAGCACAACACGCCGGTGTACGAAGGCATGATCATCGGCATCCACTCGCGCGACAACGACCTCGTCGTCAACCCGATCAAGGGCAAGCAGCTGACCAACGTGCGCTCGTCGGGTACCGACGAAGCCGTGCGCCTGGTGCCGCCGATCCAGATGTCGCTGGAATACGCCGTCGAGTTCATCGAGGACGACGAACTGGTCGAGATCACGCCGAAGAGCATCCGCCTGCGCAAGCGCTTCCTCAAGGAACACGAGCGCAAGAAGGCCAGCCGCGAAGCCGCGTAATCGAGCTTTGCGCCGCACCACAAAAACCCGCTGCTTGCAGCGGGTTTTTTTATGCCCATGCACAGGATCGCGTCAAAGGCTGGCTCGTCAAGCCATCGATTTGGCTCCGTGGACATGGCCGCCGGACTGCTTTTAGCAAACGGAAAGTATTAGCATTGTTTCCACTTAATTGATACCCGATTAAGTTCGCGTTCCGCCACTCAAACAATACTGGAGACTCCATGAAACTGCTGAAACAACTGGCCGTCGTTGCCGCCCTGTCCTCGATCGCTTCGTACGCATCGGCCCTGACCCCGATCGCCGATGCCGATCTGTCCAAGGTGTCCGGCCGTGACGGTGTGTCGATCGCCGCCGACCTGCATGTGAACATCGGCTCCTTCGTCTACACGGACACCGACACGACCGGCGGCTCGGTGAGCTTCAACAACATCAAGATCAGCGGTGCGATCGCCGCCACGATCGACATCGTCAACAACGCCACGTTCCAGGGCGAAGTCAGCGCCTACAACGCCGACGGCAGCGTCAATGCCAACACGACCCTGGGCGTGATCTCGCCGCTGGCCGTACCCGGCGCCAGCGCAGGCCTGGCCGCCTTCCAGCCGACCGGCGACGTCGTCAAGATCGCCATCCCGCAAGTCGACACCGTCAAGAACCTGAGCATGTCGGTCGACTCGATCAAGATGGGCAACTCGACCGCTTCCTACGGTTCGTTCGCCGTCAACGACATCAAGCTGCAAGGCACCACCGTCTACATCTGGGCACACTGATCGCGTTCGGGCGCGCTCCAGAATGCGCGCCCGGATGTGTCAAACGACTGGCTCAGGAATCCATCGATTTGGCTTCCTGAGCAAGGACAAAAGGATGTGGTTATTGAATCGGAAGTAATAACATTGTTTCCACTTAATTGACTTCCAATAAAGAGATTTCAGTTAAGCCAAGCAGTCCGACGCTGCCGTCCCGATTGGCCACAAGCCGCAGAGGAACCGAAGCGGACGCGCGGGCAAGCCCGAAAAGATTCTCGTCGATCACAATAACACTGGAGATACCATGAAACTGCTGAAACAACTGACCGTCGTCGCTGCCCTGTCCTCGATCGCTTCGTACGCATCGGCCCTGACCCCGATCGCCGATGCCGACCTGTCCAAGGTCTCGGGCCGTGACGGTGTGTCGATCGCCGCTGACCTGCATGTGAACATCGGTTCCTTCGTCTACACGGATACCGATACCGCAGGTGGTTCGGTGAGCTTCAACAACATCAAGATCACCGGTGCAATCGCCGCCACCATCGACATCATCAACAACGCCACGTTCCAGACCGAAGCCAGCGCGGCATCGGGCGCATCGAGCGTGCTGGGCGTGAGCGGCGGCGCAGGCCTGGCGGCCTTCATGCCGGCTGGCGACGTCGTCAAGATCGCCATCCCGCAAGTCGATACCGTCAAGAACCTGAGCATGTCGGTCGACTCGATCAAGATGGGCAACTCGACCGCTTCGTACGGTTCGTTCGCCGCCAACGACATCAAGCTGCAAGGCACCACCGTCTACATCTGGGCGCACTAAGCATCACGGGTTGGGTGATGGACGGCCCGCGGGCTTGCCCCGGGCCGTTTTTTTGACCTCGCGTCGTTGCTCTTCGTTTTTCGGGTTCAAACATGCGCACGTTGCTCGCCGCGTCCCTCCTCGCGCTCTCGCTGTTGCCCTGCGCGGCATCGGCCCAGATGCGTCCGATGTCCGACAACGAACTGTCCCGGGTCAGTGGCCAGGGCCTGTTCACGGTCAGCAATTCCAGCTACAACGGTTTCGATTTCACCCGCATCGCCCTCGATGCCGACGTCACCCTGAACGCCAACCTGGCCAATATGCGCCTGGGCGAATACACCTACGCGCCGCGCAACGGCACCGGCGCCGACCTCGACATCAGTGCACTGCAATTCGGCCGCACCGACGCCAGCGCCGCCCAGCGGCTCGTGCAGATCACCAATCCCTATTTCGAATTCGTCTACAAGAACACCGGCGTCGACAGCCAGCGCGAGATCGTCGGCATGCGCCTCGGCTTCGACGGCATTGCCGGCGACATCGGCACGAAGATCGCCACGCTGTCCGGCTCGATGCGCATCGACGCGGGCGCGGCCGGCATCGTCGACAGCATGAACGACGCCGGCGGCGGCAAGCGCTGGGACGGCACCTGCACCGGCTGCACGCCGCTGTCCAGCGTGGGCGGCGTCACGGCAGGCGACGCCAACGGCCCGAGCCGCGATTTCTGGATCTCGATCCTCAAGACGCCCGTGCAATTCCAGGCCGCGTCCGGCATGCCCGCGCTGACGGAAGCACAGGCCGGCATCTGGCTGAACTGGCGCGACAAGCTGACCGCGCTGAACCTCACCGGCACCGTGCCGGTCAATAACGCGGCGGGGCATTGATGCTGACGCGCGCCGCGGCCACCGTCCTGTTCTGCGCGCCGGCGTTCGCGTTCGCACTCGAGCCGCTGCCGGACAGCGCGCTCGCCAGGGTCGCGGGGCGCGACGGCATGAGTTTCAACCTGTCGAATTTCGCCATGGCGGGCAACGCCGAGCTGCGCTACACCACGCCCGGCGGCGACAGCCTCGGCATCGGCAACCTGGCCGCGTCGCGCTCCGACAACACCGACGCGCCGTTCGCCGACCCGTACCGCCTCGACGTGGTCCCGGGCGGTCCTGGCCGCGCCGACATGATCAACATCGCCTTCCCGCAAAACACGGCCGGCCGCGAAGTCTGGCAGATCGCCTACGACTTCGGCATCAACGCCGGCGGCTTCGACGTCAAGAACGGCAGCGTGATCCTGAAGGACCTCGTGTACTACGGCGGCGGCCTGCAGTGGACGACCCCGGTCGCCGGCGACGGCCTCGCGTTCGGTCTCGCCACGCGCCTCGAACTGGGCAGCCTGACCCTGGCACCGAACGGGCGCGACGCCACCAGCGAAGCGATGGTGCTGTCCAACGTGAAGATCGGCGCGGCCACGGCGGACGGTTCCGCGCCGACGGCGCCGTGGCAGATCGCGGATGCGACGAACCAGGCCGGCATCTTCAACGCACGCACGGATGCGGCGGGCAATGCGAGCCTGCACGTCGGCATCGGCTGGCCCGACGCCGGCCAGGCGGCGCCCAGCGGCACGCTGCAGATCGGGAACATCAGCTTCCGCAGCGACGCAGGCGCGAGCATGGACCTGGGCAGTTCGCGCATCGGGTCCATCCAGTTGCAGTACCTCGACGTCAAGTTCCGCCAGTGAGTACGCGCCTGCGCCTCCTCGCCATCCTGGCGCCCGCCTTGCTGTGCCGGGCGGCGTGGGCGGGGCCGCAGCCGCTCGCCGACGACGAACTGGCCCAGGTGCGCGGCGCCGACGGCATCAGCTTCGCCGTGCGCCTGCAATTGAACCGGCCCGGCGACGGCACCACGAGCGACAGCCGCCTGACCATCGGCCAGGTGGTCGACGGACGGACGACGTACACGGTGCTGAAGAATGTCGGCGGCGTGATCCAGATGGTGGGCCTGAACATCAGCCCGCAGACGGCCGCCGACGGCACGAACTACCTGGCGCTGACCCTGCCGGCGTACACGCGCTTCACGGACACCGGCTTCGAATCGCTCAGCGTGCAGGCCGATCCGCGCGCGCCCGTGACGCAGAGCCTGGGGCAGGTCACCCTGAACGGCGAACTGCAGATGCAGGGCCAGCTGCGCCTGTGGTCCCATTGACGGCGGCCTGGCCATGGGCGTTGATGCGGTCCTGCTGGAACTCGCCGGGCGCCTTGCCGAACCAGCGCAGGCAGGCGCGATGGAAGGCGCTGGGGTCGGCGAAGCCCAGCTTGTAGCTGAGGTTCTTGACGCTGATGCGGTCGCTGCCCAGGTATTGCTGGGCGATCGTGCGCCGCACTTCGTCGACGAGGGTCGAGAAATCGGTGCCTTCGTCGGCCAGGCGGCGTTGCAGGGTGCGCTCGCTGATCGCGAGGCGCCGTGCGACGGCATCGCGCAGCGCGCCGCCCTGGTCGATCATCGCGGGCAGCAGCTCGCGCACGCGCGCGGCCACGCTCGTGCGTTCGGCCTGCGCGAGGCGTTCGTCGAGCAGGCGGAACAGGCCTTCCGCCGCGAGCGGGTTCGCGGTGGGAATCGGCGCCGTGATGTCCGCGCCCCCGAATTCGAGCGCGTTGGCGGGCGCGCCGAAGCGCACCGGGCAGCCGAACCAGCGCGCGTAGGGCGTCGTGTCGACCGGGGCCGGATAGGCGTATTCGACGAGGGCCGGCTTGAGGTCGGGCCGGCTGCCGACGAAGCGCATCGTCGCCAGCAGCAGGTTCCAGGTGAAGTCGTAGCGCGCCTGCGGCACCTGGCGCGCGCCGCCGACGAGGTTCAGGCCCACGCGCACCCGGTCCGCTCTCGGCTCGATGGTGGCGCGCACGACGGGCGACACGAGCGGCATGTAGCGCGTCAGGCTGTCCGCCGCCTGGCGCAGCGTGGGGGAGGCGAGCATCAGGTGGCCCAGTACGCCGAGCCAGCTGAGCGGGTCGGGGGCGAACACGCGAAAGCCGATCAGCGCATCGCCGCTGGCGGCCGCGAGGCCTTCCCAGAGCGTGCTGAATTGGTCGGACAACGCGAGCAGGTCGGCCGCCCGCTCGCCTTGCGCGCCGTGCTCGAACCATCCGAGGCCGGCCTTGGCGAACAGGGCTTCGACGTCCATGCCCTCGGCGCCGAGGCAGGCCTTGATGCGTTGCACCACGTCCGTGGCGGACAGGTACTTCACGCTGGCGACCGCGTACGTGCGGACGCGTCCTGCGCTGGTCTCATGCTTGGTCTCCTTACTCATTGAGTGGCCGCGGGTTCTTTTGTGTCTTTTGGTTCTTTTGCCCGGGTGCCGTTTTTTATTATGTGTGCATGCGAAAACTCAATGCTTCGGAAAATGATCCCATCTTTATCAAAAATTGCTCATTTTCGATAGGCAAGATTTTTTATTTGATGCAACGCAAACCGGCGCGTTTTCCGCCGGCGGCGCAAGCGTTCAGGCACGCGCCTGCTGGCGCGCACGAGCGGGCGTGATGCCGTACGCGGCCGCGAAACAGGCCGTCATATGGCTCTGGCTGTTGAAGCCGCATTGCGCCGCAACACGGGCGATGGAGAAGCTGGTGCGGGTCAGTAATTCGTGCACCCGTTCGAGGCGTAAACGCAACACATAACGGTGCGGGGTCATGCCCATCGCTTCCTGGAAGATGCGGCGGAAGTGCGATTCCGACACGCCGGCGCGCTCGGCCAGTTCGGCGTTCGACAGTTCGCTCGACAGATTCTGGCCGATCCATTCCAGCACGCCCTGCAGGCGGCCGAGCTGGAGGGCGTCCGGCGGCAGGTGCCGGCCCGTCTTGCCTTCCAGTACGCGGCAGGCCTGCTCGACCATCAGCGCCGAGGCGCGCTCGACGAAACCGGCGTTCGGCGTACTGCTGCGGGCGATTTCCGCCAGCACCTGCTGGGCGGACGCGTGCACGAGCGGGTCGGAAAAGGTGGGCGACTTGGCGCGCGCGGCCAGCAGGCGCTGCAACTGTCGCACCATGTCGTGGTTCGGATCGAGAAAGTGGAACATGGCCATGTCGATGGCGCCGAAGAACGTCCAGCGGCTGGCGAAGCCGGGCTGGAACACGGTCGCGGCGCCGGCCAGGAAGTCGAACGAACGGCCCGGGTTGCGCCCGGCTGTTGCGCGCGCGCCACCCATGTGGCAGGCCAGCACCATCGAATCGAGCGGCGGGACCTCGCATCCGCCCAGCTGGAAGATGTAGCGTTCGGCCCGCAGCGGCACGCCGCCGATCTCGACGCTGATCACCGGCTCCCCCAATGCATTGCTGATCCTGTCCCAAGTATGCACGGTGCCCCAATCTGAATGAGCGGTTTTTTATAAAAACGATAGCGTTTTATAACATCGGCAAGCCCTGCCTGCATCCAAAATATAGAAAAACTGCAATAAACGTGGCCAAAACGCCACGTCGACATTGCATGAAATCCAGGCATCCGCACGCCACGCATGCGCACGGAGCAGGGCCACAAGGGGCTGCATGAAGCGCCCCAGGGAGACACCATGTTCACATTCCTGCTGGGGATCCTCGCGGTCCTCGTGGGCGGGGCCGGCGTGCTTGCCAAGCACGAGGCGCAGGACCGTCCGCTCGACCGTTTCGACCTGCCGACGACCATGTCCGTGGCCGCCGCCGGCGTGCCGAACGTGGCGATCGAGCCGTTCTCCGAACTCAAGTTCAAGAACATCGTCCACCAGGCCTACGACTACAGCTGCGGCTCGGCGGCACTCGTCACCATCCTCAAGTACCACCTGGGTCTCGACGTCACCGAGCAGCAGTCGATGGAAGGCATGATGGCCTTCGGCGAGAAGGACAAGATCATCGAGCGGCGCGGCTTTTCGCTGCTCGACATGAAGCGCTACCTCGCCTCGATCCACGTCCAGAGCGCGGGCTTCCACGCCGAGATGTCGGACCTGCTCACCCTCGATTCGCCCGGCATCGTGCCGATCGACTACGCCGGCTTCAAGCACTTCGTCGTGCTGCGCGGCGTGCGCGGCGGTCTCGTGTTCCTGGCCGATCCATCGGCCGGCAACATCACGTTCTCGGTCGAGGAATTCGCCACCCTGTGGGACCGCAACACGCTGTTCATCGCCTATCCGCCGAAGGGTCATCCGGCCGTCGCCAAGCTGGCGCTGGCCGACAACGAACTGGGCGTGGTCGACATGGACCGCATCCGCGACCGCGGCCTGCAGCGACCCATCGACACGCAGTTGGCGAACGAGCGCCTGCTGAACGGTTTCGGCGGGATCTCGATCCGCAAACAATAGACCCACCACGAAGGACCACCATGAAGATTTCCACGATGCTCGTGCCGGCGCTGGCTTGCGCCGGCCTGTGCGCCCAGTTGCCTGCACTGGCGCAGGATACGGCGAGCGCCTCCACGCTGAATGCCGCCACGGCCGGCACGCCGCCCGCCGACGCGCAGCCCGCCTCCGCCGACGCGGTGCGGAATGCGCTGGCGAAGAAGGAGGGCGATGCCGACAACGCGACGCTGCTGAAGGAAACGCTGACCGCCGTCGACAAGCAGTACTCGCTGATCCGCAAGGGCAAGGTGCAGCTGAACTATGAGCTGGGCTACACCTACATCGGCCAGGAAAAGATCAACACCGACCTGTCGTCCGGGACCGCCACGCTGTTCTCGATCGAGAACACGAACTCGCACACGATCACCAACACGATCATGGCGGACTACGGCGTGCGCAACAACCTGACGGCGAACGTCACCGTGCCCATGATCAGCCGCTACTCCGATTCCGCCGGCTTCTCGGGTGTCTCGCACACGATCGGCGACCTGGGCCTGGGCGTGCGCTGGCAGCCGCAGGAAGTCAAGCGCGACGAGGTCGCGTACACGATCACGGCCGGCGCGCGCCTGGCGACGGGCACGAGTCCGTACAAGGTCGACGTGAACAAGGGCGTGGCCACCGGCTCCGGCGTCAACAGCTTCAACCTCGGCGCCAACATGACGCGCATCGTCGATCCGGTCGCGCTGTTCGGCTCCTTCAACGTCGGCTACAGCCTGACGGCCAAGCACCTGAGCCAGCAGCTGTACGGCGCCACGCTGCGCCAGGTGAAGCCGGGCGCCAGCTTCGGCTTCGGCCTCGGCTTCGCCTACGCGCTGTCGTACAAGATCACGACGTCGTTCTCGTTCCAGGAATCGATCCAGTCCCGTTCCACGCTCACGTTCGACAACGGCGCCAAGGCGCAGACGCAGACCCAGAGCGCCGGCATCCTGTCGATCGGCGCGGGCTACCGCATGTCGCCCAAGACCACCGTCAACGTGACGGTCGGCGCCGGCCTCACCGCGGCCGCGCCGAACCTGTCGCTGACCATGAGCCTGCCGTTGTCGCTGTGAGGCCGACCCCATGACCGCCGTGCCGTCATCGACCGCTGCGCGCGCGCTGGCCCTCGCCGGGCTGGCCGCCGCGCTCGCGCCGGGCGCGCATGCCGGCGTCACCGACAACCTCGTCACCAGTCCCACCGCGATGGCGATGGGGAATGCGGTGACGGCCGATCCGCCCGGGATCGAATCGATCCACTTCAACCCGGCCGGCCTCGCGCGCCTGACGGGCACGCAGAAGATCGATTCCGTGTTCATGGCGGCGATCCGCAACCCGAACCATTTCGTCTCGGCGCCCGACATCGACATCGGCGGCTTCAAGGACGACCCGATCAACGGCAAATCGAGCGGGCCGGTGCGCCAGGCGATGGAGATTCCGTTCTACGGCATCCCCAAGGCGCGCCTGCCGGCCGTGCTGGTGCCGGGCCTCGGCATGTCGTACAACGCGCCCGGGTCGCGCTGGACCTTCGGCACGATGGTCTACCTGTCCGCGGCGATGAGTATCGACCGCACCAAGGACCCGGATGATCCGGCCCGCTTCGACGGCCGCCTGGTCCAGCTGCAGCGGCTCGTGTACCTGTCGCCGGCGGCCGCGTACAAGGTGTCGGACACGCTCAAGATCGGCATCTCCGTGCCGATCGCGTATTCCGCCTTCGCCATCAACACGGACTTCCGCGCGCCCAACAAGCTGCTGGGCACCGTCGGCGAGCTGCAGAAGGCCGTCTGCCCGAACGGTAACGGCACCGTGATCGACACGCTGACCTTCGGCCTGTGCGGCGGCGGTCCGGAAGGCATGGTCAATCCGTTCAAGCGCGCCGCCAACATCGACTTCGACCTGCGCGCGTCGTTCGACCCCACGGTCAACGTGGGTGTGCTGTGGGAGCCGAAGAAGTGGTTCGCGCTTGGCCTCGTGTACCAGGGCGGCGCGCGCACGACCTATACCGGGTCGTACATGTTCCACAGCGACCCGATGCTGCGCAGCTTCGTGCGCGGCCTGAATTCCAGCCTGCTCGGGCCGATCGTCGGCGCCGTCACCGGCATGCCGCAGGAGATCCCGGAATACCAGTCCGGGAACATGACGGCCAGGATCCCGTTCCCGTGGCGCGTGCAGGCCGGGATGAAGCTGATGCTGAGCGATTACGTCCAGCTGAACGCGGACGTCAGCTATGCCGACTGGGCCCAGTGGAACCAGCTGACGTTCGAATTCGACCGCAGCATCAAGCTGCTCGAGATGGCGCGCCTGTTCGGCTATGCGAATTCGAGCCAGGCCACGTTCAAGATGGGGTTCCGCAGCGTCGTCAACTACAGCTTCGGCACCCAGATCAACCTGACCAAGAAGCTCGCGCTGCGCCTGGGCTACGAGCCGCGCAAGAGCTCCATCCCGGGCGACAAGATGAGCCTCCTGGCGCCGCTGCCCGACACGAAACTCAGGAGCGTGGGCCTGCGCTACCGCTTCGACGACGGCGGGGAAGTCAACCTGACGGGCAGCTACATGAAGGGCACGTACAACATCCCGGCGCGCAGCGACTGCAACCTCAACTGCGACAATTTCTTCAACCTGATTTACAACCCTTATGCGGCCACCAACGTGTCCGGCAGCCTGATCGTGAAGTACGCGGGCGCCTCGTACACGCGGCCGTTTTGAATTCGCTTTGACTTTTCCTGTGGAGACGACGATGTTTCGAAAGATGTGTGTGACGATGGCCTGCGTCGGCATCGGGCTCGGCCTGGCTGGCGGCGCGAACGCGGAAGGCATGAATGGCGTGCCGGCGTCCAAGCAGGCGCTCGTGCAGCGCGTGCTGGACAAGATGGCGCTGGACGCCGTCGGCCTGCAGATGCTGCAGACGCCCGTGGCCGACATGCTGCGCCAGTCGCGCGTGGTGGTGCAGAGCCGCGTGCCGGCCGAGAAACAGGATGCGACGATGAAGGACATCACCGCGGAAGCGACGAAGTTCATCGAGCAGGAAGGGCCGGCCCTGCGCACGAGCACGCACGCGATCGTGCAGTCCAGCGTGGCGCCGCTGCTGGCGCAGAAGTTCAGCGAGGACGAGTTGAAGCAGCTGGCGGGCATCCTCGAATCGCCCGTGCTGGCCAAGTTCGAGGGCGTCGTGCCGGAGCTGAAGAAAGCGGTCGGCGAAAACGTCGCCAAGGCGAATGCGGCGCAGATCCAGCCCAAGATGACGGCACTGCAGAACCGCGTCGGCCTCAAGCTGCGCGCGGCCGTCGGGCAGTAATGACCACTACCTGAGGAGGCGGGGATGAGCGACTGGACGACACGCAGTACCAACAGGTCCCGGTTGGGCCAGATCCTGATCGAGAAGAAGCTGATCTCGCAGGAACAGCTGGACGCGGCAATCCGCGCGCAGGCGCAGAGCGGGCGCCGGCTGGGCGAGATCCTGGCCGACATGAAGCTGATCACGCAGGCGCAGGTGCGCGGCGCCGTGCGGCGCCAGCGCAGCCTGCGCATGGCGGCGGCACTGGCGACGGCATTGCTCGGGCCCCTGCACGCCTACGCGGCCGTGGCGGCGGCACCGGCGGCGGGCGTCTCGACGCGCATCGGCGGGGAGCGCGAGGGCGAACGTGAATTCGGGCGCGGCCTGCGTGCGCTGTCCGACGCGGAGCTGGGCGAGGTGACGGCGCAAGGCCGCGACGACGACGCGCTGCGCGACCAGGCGCGCCAGGCCGAACTGCGCCTGATCGCGCTGGGCGCGCAAGGCGGCCAGCAGGGCCTGCAGGCCGCCGCGCAGCACGCGCTGCCGAACGACGGCGTGCGCGTGCTGGGCGAACTGGCGACGTTGTTCAATCCGCTCGCGCTGATGCTGTCGGCCGACACGACGGTGCGCGACGTCAACTACGATCCGGACAACTCGCACGCAACCCTGAACAAGGACGGCTCGGTCACGCTGCGCCTGCCGAGCACGATCGGCGAGATCAGCTTCCGCAACATCCGCGTGGGCAGCCATCCGGGGCCGACGTTCGGCAGCATCGAGATCCACGATATCGATTTGCGCGGGACGACGATCAGCGTCAAGCCGATCACGCGCTGAAAGCGTCGTTCCCGGCACGGCCGGAAACGACTCCCCGCGGGGCCGGGGACGACGGTATCACTAAATTTAACGCAGGCCGAGCAGCGCCAGCACGCGATCGCGGCTGACGCCGACGAGCGCCGACGTCAGCGCCAGCAGCGACTCGTAGTCCGTGCTGGCGGCGGCTTTGCCGAAGTCGTCGGCCGCGAGCGTCACGTCCGGCGGCGGCGTTTCGGCCGCCGCTACCTGGGAGCTGGCGGCCTGCACGGCGCTGCTGGCCGCGGCCTGCGAACGGTGCACGCGTTCCAGGGCCTGCACCACTTCGCGCAGGCTCTGGCGCAGCGCGTCGGCATTGCCGGTGTCCGCGCTCACGTTCCACTGCTGGGGTGCCAGGTTGGCCGGCATTTCGTCGGTCGTCACGCGGCCGCGGCCGCTCACGGCGATGCTGTCCTTGACGGACGACCAGTTCGATTCCGGCGTCGTGAACACGAGTTCGCCGTTCTCGTCCAGGGTCGCGTGCACGCCCATCGGGGCGAGGGCACGGTCGAGGGCGCGGGCGACCTGCGCGCTCGACTGGTCCGGCTCGATGTTGACGGACATCTGCGGCCCGCCGGCGCCGCCGACCGAGAACGAAATGGTCTGCGGCGCGCTTTTCTTGATGCCGGCGATGTCGAGGCCGCGGATGCGGAAGCGCTGCACGGCCGGCTTCGTCGAGTAATTCAGGTTGCTGTCGATGCCGCCGCCGCCATCCTTCTTGCGCGCGGCCAGCGTCTGGGTCAGCTGCCGGGCGTGCACCTCGAGCTGCAGGCGCGAACCGGCGCGGGTGCCGGCCAGCTTGGCGGTCAGTTCGCCCTTCAGCGTTTCGAGCTGGGTGGCCACGCGGTCGAGGTAGTCGAGCGCCTGCTGGGCGCGCGCCACCTGGTCCTGCAGGCCGCCGGCGATTTTCGCCGCGCCGCCGGTGCTGCGCAGGGGCGCCGCGGCCGCCGGGGCGGTCGCGGCGCTGGCCGCCGTCGCGTCGGCGGCGAGGTCGGTCGCGCGGGCCGGCAGGAGCGGAGACGATGCGGTCGTCCGGGTGCCGAGGGTGCCGGTTCCGCCGGCGGACGTGGGTCGAAGTGTGGTATCCATGGCCGTCAGAGCGCCGAGAACAGGGACAGGTTGCCGATCTTGCTGTAGGCCTTGTAGCTGGCCTGGAGGGCCGTCTGGTAGCCGTTCAACTCGATCGCGGCGGAGCCGACGTCGAGTTGGCCGATGTCGAGGATCGCCGTCTGGTTCGCCAGGCTGACGTTCTCGTGGTTGGCGTCGATCGTCTTGAGGATGTTCTGCTGGCCGCCGATCACGGCGACCTTGCCGCCGATCAGGCCCATCGCCGTATCGAAGCCGTCCAGGTTGTCCTTCAGCGTGCTGCGCACGGCCGGGTCGTTGGCGTCGACGTTGCTGGCCGACAGCGTGGTGATCGTCTGGTCGAGCTGGTTCAGCAGTGTTTCCAGGCCGCTGACGTTCTGGTTGCCCACCTGGGTGATGCCGTTGCCCACGACGACCATCTGGTCGTTCGTGTTGCCGGAATAGGTGTAGCGCGAGCCGGGCGCGGCGCTGGCATCGTAGGCGATGGCCGGGGTATCCGTCACGGTGCCGGAAAAGATGTAGCGGCCTTCCTGGTCCTTCGAGTTCGCGTTGTACATCAGGCTGTCGCGCAGCGAGGTCAGCGACGTCACCATGGCGTTCAGGTCCTGCGACGTGTTGGAACCGTTCGACGCCCACACGAGCAGGTCGCGGCCCGAATTCATGTCGTTGACCATGTTTTGCAGCGAACCTTCGTTCTTCGCCATGCGTTCCTGCACCGCGGCGATGTTGCTGCGGTATTGCGCGATCGTGGATTCTTCGCGTTTCAGGCGCGACAGGCGCACGCTGTCGACGGGATCGTCCGACGGCAACTGGATGCGGTTGCCGTTGGCCATCTGCTGTGTCACATAGGTGATGCGCTCCTGGTTGATCTGGAGCGATTGAGTCATCATCGCCTGGTATTGACTGGTGGCGATACGCATGCTTCTCTCCCTTAACCCATCATCTGCAAGGTGGCGTCGAACAGCGCGTTCGCGACGGACATCACCTTCATGTTGGCCTGGTACATGTTCTGGTATTCGACGAGGTGCACGGCTTCCTCGTCCTGGTTGACGCCGCTCGTCGACTGCCAGTCCGCCTCGGACTGGTCGCGCATCGTCTGCGCGGTGGCGAGGGCGCTCTTGTTCTGCTGGCTGTCCACGGCGAGGCGGCCGACGAGCTGGGTGTCGGCGTCGCCGATCATCACGGTGCCGATCTTGGTCAGCGTGATCGTCTGGCTCTTGATGTCGACCAGTTGTTGCAGGTTGCCGGTGTCGCCCGGCGTGCCGTCGCCCGAAAACGCGAGGTCCGACGTCTGGAAACCATCCGCCACCTTCAGCATGTTCGAGGTGTTGCCCGGGGTGTAGACGAACAGCGGCTTGCCCGGGGTGCCGTCCATCGCAAAACCGGCGCCGAGCTGGGTGTTGACCTTGTCGGCGATCTGCTGGGCCATGTCGGCCACGCCCTGCTGCAGCGGCAGCAGCGTGTCCTGTTCATAGGCCGACAGCCCGCCCAGCTGGCCGCCGGCCCGGGTCGTGTCGAGGTCGAACGAGCTGCCGGCGAACGTCAGGCTGAACGTCTGCGCGGCGCCGCCGCTGACGGACAGCTTGCCGGCCACGCCGCCCAGCACGAGCGACTGGCCCGACTTGAGCGAGACGTTGCGGGTGCCGTCCGGCTGGTCGCTGACTTCCAGGCCCATCTGGCTTGCCAGGCCGTCAATGGCCAGGTCGCGCGCGTCCACCAGGGCCGAGGCGTTGCTGCCGGTGGCGTTGGCGTTGGCGATCTGGGCGTTCAGCGACGCGATCGATGCGATCGTGCTGTTGGCCGAATCGACCAGCGCGCTGCGCTGCTGGCGCACGGATTGCAACTGGGCGTTGTAGACGTTGTTCAGGCTGTTGAAGCGTTGGGACAGCAGGCCGGCCGCCGTCACCACCTGCTGGCGCAGCGGGGTCGACGTCGGATCGACGCCGGCCACCGAGTTCAGCGCCGCGAAGAAGGCGTCGACGCCGCTCGACAGGCTGGCGGTGTCGTCGCCCATCACCTGTTCCAGCTGGGTCAGATACGGCTGGGTCTGCGAGTGCGCGCCCAGGTCGGACGCGCTGCGCCACATCTGCTGGGTCTTGTAGCTGTCGGAGAACCGCATCAGTTCGGTCACGCGCACGCCGTTGCCGGCCTGGGCCGAACCGGCCGCGGGCGCGACGGCGGTCAGCAGCGCCGATTGGCGGGTGTAGCCCTTGGTCTGCAGGTTGGCGATGTTCTGGCTGCTGGCCGACAGGGCCAGTTGCGAAGCGACCGCTCCGGACAGGGCGTTGTTCAGGATGCTCATCGTGCGAGTCTCTCGTGTGCGTGATCAGTATTAACAGGCGACCATTCAAGACGATTTATTAAGCGGTGCCGGCAATATCTGCCGCAAAATCGCGTCGGCGACGCCGAAAGCCCGCTGGTGCGCCATATTTCCCGCCAACATGTTGTCCACCATGTCCGTCATGTCCTGGTTGACCTTGTCCTTGGTCGGGCTGTCGTCCGGCGCGATGGCGCGCGTGCTTTCGCGCATCTGGTGCAGCATGTGCGAGATAAAAAAGCTTTCGAATTCGACGGCGGCCTTGGTTGCCTTGGCGACATAGGCTTTATCTGCGGCGGGAGCGACCTTGTCCTGGTCCGCGGCCTGGTCCGGCTTGCCCGGCTCGATGGCATTGACGTTGTTCAGCATCAGATCACCACCAGTTCGCCTTCGATTGCGCCGGCCTGGTCGAGCGCCTGCAGGATGGCCATGATGTCGTCCGGCGAGGCGCCGAGGCTGTTGACCGTGTCGATGATCGTCTGCAGGCGGGCGCCGGCGGGCCAGTGGAACATCTGGCCCGAGCCCTGGTCGACGGAGACCTTCGATTGCGGCGTCACCTGCGTCTGGCCCTTCGAGAACGGTCCGGGCTGGCTGACGGCCGAGCTTTCCGAGATCACGACCTTGAGCGAGCCGTGGGTGATGGCGGCCGATTTCACGCGCAGGCCGTCGGAAATCACGACGGTGCCGGTGCGCGAATTGAACACGACGCGGGGCACTTCCTCGCCCGCTTCGACCGCCATATTCTCCAGCTTGGCGACGAAGGCGACGCGCTCGGTGGGATTCGAGGGCGCCACGACCTCGACGCTGGTGCCGTCGGCCGTGGTGGCGACCTGGCCGAAGCGGCGGTTGATCGCATTCACCACGTTGGTCGCGGTGTCGAAATTCGGATGACGCAGGCGCAGCAGCACGGCCGGGCGCGTGGCGAAGTCGGTCGGGATCTCGCGCTCGATCTGGGCGCCGTTCGGGATGCGGCCGCCGGTCGGCGTGTTCACCGTCACCGACGAGCCGCTCTTGCCGGACGCGTTCAGGCCGCCGACGACGAGGTTGCCCTGGGCCAGCGCATAGACTTCGTTGTCGGCCGCGCGCAACTGGGTCAGCAGCAGCGTACCGCCGCGCAGGCTTTTCGCATCGCCCAGCGACGAGACGGTCACGTCGATCTGCTGGCCGCGGCGGTAGCCGGGCGGGAACACGGCCGACACCATGACGGCGGCCACGTTCTTGTTCTTCGCTTCCTCGCCGTCCGGCAGCTTGACGCCGAACTGCTTGAGCATATTGACGACAGACTGGCTCGAGTACTTCACCTGCGTCGAGTCGCCGCTGCCGTTCAGGCCGACGACGAGGCCGTAGCCGACCAGCGGGTTCTCGCGCACGCCTTCGACGCTGACGAGGTTGCGCAGCGGCTGGGTGCGGGCGAGGATGGCCGCGTCGGGGCCGGCGGGGGCCACGCTCGCGGACTTCGGCACGGCGGCCGCGGCCTGGGCCAGCACGGGCAGCGCCAGCAGCGCGGCCAGGGAAACGGAACGGAAGAGTCGGATCATTGCGTCCTCAGAACGGCATGAAGGGACCGGTGAAGAACCGGGTCAGCCAGCCGGGAGTGTTGGCGTCGGCCAGCGAACCCTGGCCGGAATAGGCGATGCGGGCATTGGCCACGCGCAGCGAGGACACCTGGTTCTCGTTGTCGATGTCGGCGGCGCGCAGATAGCCCTTGATGCGCAGGTATTCCTCGCCCTGGTTCAACTGCAGGCGTTTTTCACCGGCCACGCGCAGCAGGCCGTTCGGCAGCACTTCCTGCACGAGCACGGTGATCGCGCCGGACAATGCGTTCTGCTGGGTGCTCGTGGCGTCGCCCGTGAAGCTGCGGTCGCCTGCGATGTTGATGCCGGTGCGGCCGAAGGTCTTGCCGAGGGCGCCGATCGGGGTGACGGACGCGGACGAGCCCTTGCTGAAGCTGGTCCCGGCCTTCTTGCTGGCCTGGGTCGTTTCCTGCAGCAGGATGGTGACGACGTCGCCCACGCGGAACGCGCGCGCGTCCGAGGTCAGCGAGACGGTGTCGGCGGTGAACACGCCGCCCGCGACGCCGCCGTGCGCCGGCTGCGTTTTCGGCAGGGCGAGGGTGTCGTCCGCGGGGGCGGGGGTGTTCAGGGGCACGTGCGAGGCGCACCCGGTCAGCACGAGGCTGGCCGCCATCCCGGCGGCGAGGGCGAAGCGTTTCATGGTCAGCGGGAAGCCTGGGACAGGTATTGCAGCATGTTGTCGGCAGCCGACAACACCTTGGTGTTCATTTCATAAGTGCGCTGGGCGGCGATCATGTCGACCATCTCTTCGACGACCTGCACGTTCGAGCCTTCGAGCGCACCCTGCTTGATCTTGCCGAAGGCACCGTCGCCGGCCTTGCCTTCGTTCGGGGTGCCGCTGGCGGCCGTTTCCTGGAACAGGTTCTCGCCCATGGCCTGCAGGCCGGCCGGGTTGACGAAGGTCGTCAAGGTCAGCTGGCCCAGTTCCGTCGGGGTGATGGTGCCCGGGACGGTCGCGCTGACCATGCCGTTCTCGCCGATGGTGATCCCGGTCGCGTTGTTCGGGATGGTGATCTGCGGCACCAGGGGCAGGCCCTGGGCATTGACCAGCACGCCGTTCGAATCGACCTGCAGCTGGCCGGCGCGGGTGTAGGCCGGCTGGCCGTCCGGACGGCGCACCTGCAGGAAGCCGTTGCCCGTGATCGCGACGTCGAGGGACTGGCCGGTGGTCTGGATGCTGCCGTTGGTGAATACCTTCTGCGTGCCGACGATGTTCACGCCATTGCCCAGCTGGACGCCGTTGCTGACGGTGTTGTCGGCCGTCTGGGCGCCCGGCTGCTTGTCGACCTGGTAGAACAGGTCTTCGAACACGACGCGGTCGCGCTTGAAGCCGACCGTGTTCACGTTGGCCAGGTTGTTGGCGATGGCCTGCAGTTTTGCATCCTGGGCCTGCACACCGGTCTTGCTGATCCACATTGCTGGATTCATGGTTTCTCTCTCCTGATTCGGTTAGGGACGTGGGTCAGCCGGCGATCAGCTTGTTGCCCGTTTCGTTCATGCTGTCGCTGGCCTTGAACAGGCGCATCTGCACCTCGAAGCTGCGGTTCAGGCTCATGGTGGCGACCATTTCCTCGACGGCCGAGACATTGCTGCCTTCGAGCGCGCGCGGGCGGACTTTCACGTCCGGATCCGTCGGCAGGTTGCCGCCGTCGCGCGAGACGATGAGGCCGGCCTCGTTCTTCGTCAGTTCGGCGCCCGTGGCGTTCACGAGCTTCAGCTTGTCGACGACCTGCATCTGCGTGGCGCCTTCCGTCAGCACGGAAATCGTGCCGTCCGTGCCGATCTCGACCGCGGTGTGCTGCGGCAGGACGATCGGGCCGCCTTCGCCCAGCAGCGGATGGCCGTGCACCGACAGCGCGCCATCGGAACCGATTTCGATTTCGCCGGAACGGGTATAGGCTTCGCTGTCGCCGTACTGCACGGCGAGGTAGCCCTGGCCGCCGATCGCGACGTCGAGCGGGCGGCCCGTCTCGTGGACGGCGCCGGCACGGGTCGAGATCATGTCGGCCTGCATCGACGACATGTGGCGGTCGTCGTAGCCGAACCCGCCCAGCTGCTGCTGGGTCGCCACTTCCATACTGGAGCGAAAACCCGTGGTGTCGAGGTTGGCCAGGTTGTTGGCGTGGATCTGCTGCGAGCGCATCAGGCGCTCGGCGCCGGAGACGGCGGTGAAGATGAGTTTATCCATGGGGCGTCAAGCTTACAGGGCTTGCATCAGGGCCTGCATCATCTGGCTTTCGGTGGTCAGCACCTTCGAGTTCGCCTGGTAATTGCGCTGCGACGTCATCAGGCCGACCAGTTCCGACGTGATGTCGACGTTCGAGCCTTCCAGCGCGCCGGTCGACAGTTTGCCGGCCAGGCCCACGCCCGGCGCATCGGTCAGGGCGGCGCCGGAATCGGCGTTGGCGACCCAACTGGTCTCGCTGATCGGCGACAGCGCGCCTTCGTTGGCGAAGGTGGCGAGGGCGATGGTGCCGACGACCTGCGACTGGTCGTTGCTGTACTTGGCCACGAGCGAACCGTCGGGCGACATCGTCAGGCCCACGAACGCGCCCGACGCATAGCCGTCGCTGCGGTTGGTGGTGGTGGTGGCTTCGCCGGCGAACGAGGTCGTGCCGGTGTAGTCGATCTTGACGCTGGAGGCTGCGGCGCCGGTGCCGGTGAACTTTACCAGTCCCGACGTGGTGCCGGTCAGCTGGCCGTCGGCGCCGAACGACAGGCTCGCAACGGGATTGGCCGCCGTGTCCGGCGCCGCGCCATCGACACCATAATAAACGTCGACCGTGCCGGTGCCGGTCTTGACGAAGTATTGCGACACCGTGTGCTGCGTGCCCAGCGAGTCGTACGCGAGCGACTGCTTGACCATGTTGTAGCTGGACGAATCGGTGGCGTCGAAGGTGGCCGTCGCCGGCACGGTCCAGTCGGCCGACAGGTTGCCGACGTAGGAAACGCCGGTCGTCGCGACGGCCGGGATCTGGCCGGTCGGCACCTGTACGTCGCCCATCGCGCCCAGCGCGCCGTTCTTGGACGGGCCGTAGCCCTGCACCTTGTTGCCGTTGCTGTCGATCAGGACGCCCTTGGCGTCGGTCGAGAAGATGCCGACGCGCGAATACTGCGAGGTGCCCTGGTTGTTGACGCTGACGAAGAAGCCGCGGCCGTCGATGGCGGCATCGAGGGCGCGGCCGGTCGTCTGGGTGCTGCCGTTCTGGCTGATGTTCTGCGTGACCGAACCGATTTCCACGCCGTTGGGCTGGGTGCCCGCCATGACGGACGCAAAGTTGGCGCGCCCGGCCTTGAAGCCGTAGGTGGCCGCGTTGGCGATGTTGTTCGAGACGGTGTTCAGTTGTTCGTTGATGGCCTGGATGCCGGACAGTGCGATGTCGAAGCTCATGTCGATTCCTTAAATGCGTTGCGGTAGAGTGTGGGCGGCGTTCAGGAGCCCGTCTTGCCGTTGAAACCCGTGACGGACGAGGGATCGACCTCGCCGATGTTCGCCACCTGGAGCACGACGTGGGTGCCGTTGACGCGCACGCTGTTCAGGCGCGCCGCCACTTCGACCGTGGGCGAGCTGCCGTCCGATGGCTTGGCCTGGATCGTGTATGAACCGGGCGCCAGGCCAAGGGCGTCCGGATCGATGGAAAACGACTGGGCGCCCGAACCGGCGCCCAGGTTGATCGTGTGCTGCTGGCCGTCGGTGCCGGTCAGGATCAGGTTGGTGCCCGCGCTCAGGCCGTTCAGCTGCACGGTGCCGTTCACCTTGTTGCCGTCGACCTTGATGGTGCTCGTCGCCACCGTCACGTCGGAACCGACCTGGCCGCCCATCGCAAGCGTTTGCAGGCTTTGCAGGACGGTTGCGCTGGCGGTCGTCGTCGACGACAGGTTCTGCAGCGCCTCCGTCTGCGACAGCTGCGCCAGCTGGTTGACGTACTGGGTCGGATCCTGCGGCGACAGCGGGTCCTGGTTCTGGATCTGCGCCACCAGCAGCTTGGTGAACATGTCCTTGTTGGCGTCGGTGGGCGCCTGGGTCGACACCTTGTCGGCCGCCGTGTTCGCCGTTGTGCCGAACTGGCTGTTGGTGGTGGAGGTGGTGGTCACCATGATCAGGAATCTCCCAGCTTGAGCAGCGACTGCTGCATGGATTTGATACGTCCCAGGACTTCGACGTTGGTTTCGAAGGCGCGGCTGGCGGACATCATGTCGGCCATCTCGGACACTTCGTTGACGTTCGTGTAATAGACCATGCCGTCGGCGTCGGCCTTCGGATTGTCCGGCTCGTGCACGCGGCGCAGCGGCTCGGCGCTCTCGACCACGTCGAGCACCTGCACGCCCGCGCTGCCTTCGTTGCCCATGACGGACGCGAAGACCGGCTTGCGGGCGCGGTACGCTTCCGCTTCGGAACCGGCCGCGACGTCGGCGTTGGCCAGGTTGCTGGCGATCGTGTTCAGGCGCACCGACTGCGCCGACATCGCCGAACCGGCGATCTGGGAAATGTCCTTGAAGCCCATTGTTGACCTGTTATTGACCGTTGATGGCTTTCGCCAGACCACGCAACTGCATGTTGATGAAGGTGAGGCTGGTATTGAAATCGGATGAGTTCTGGCCGAAGGCGGCTTGCTCGACGCCGATCTCGACGGTGTTGCCGTCGGCGCTCGGGTGGAACGGCACGCGGTACAGCGGCTGGTCGTCGCTCAGGCTGAGATCGCCGTTCTCGGTGTCGATGCGATCCTGCATCATGGCGCCAAAATCGATGTCGCGTGCGGTGTAGCCGGGCGTGCTTTCATTCGCAATGTTCGCCGCCAACACCTTGGTGCGCTCGGCGCGCAGTTCCAGCGCGTCGGCATGCACACCCAGTGCGTCTTTGAAATTAATCGTCATGTCAGGAACTCCTGTCGGTTGAATTTCTGTGTGATTGGTAGAATCAGGTTTTTCCGCTGACGCTATTCTCTAATGATTGCTTTCTGTAAGGCAACCCTTGCCGCTTCGTCACTGATGCTGTTTTCTGCGTTCGCGCAAGCAGCAGCGCCGTCGATTCCGATGCAAATTGAACAAGCCGCCCGTGCCGAACTCGAAAGACAGATGGCGGCGTCCGGCTTGACCGAACCACAATTCGACATTGCCGTCGTGGCCGCGCGTGCGGCGCCGCCGTGCAGCCAGCAAGTGGCCATCGAACCGCTCGATACCCGTTCTCCCCAGAGGATGCGCTTCGTGGCGCGCTGTCCGGACACGCCCGGATGGCGGTACGAATACGTCGTCCGCGCGCGCGTGTCGGCCATGGTCGCGATCGCGGCGGCGCCGGTCGCGGCCAACGAGGCGTTGACGGATGCACAAGTCACGATCGAGCGCCGTGATATTTCGAACATTGCCGATCCGGTCAGTAATCCGGCCGACGCGGTCGGACAAATGTCTCGCCGTATGTTGCGTCCAGGAGACATTCTGCGCAGCGGACAGCTCAGCACACCGATTCTGGTGAAGCGCGGCGATGCCGTGACGATGGTCGCGCGGCGCGAAGGCATCGAGGTCAGCATGGCCGGAGAAGCATTGGATGCCGGCGGAAAGGGGGCTGTCGTGCGGGTTCGCAACGCCGGCAGCGGGCAGGTCGTCCGCATGCGTGTCGCCGGACCCGGCACGGTTGAGCCAATCGACATGGAGATCAGCCGCTGACGTTTTGCAATTTGCCGGCCAGGCGGGCGAGCTTGGCCGCATAGGCCGGGTCGGTGGCATAGCCGCCCTTCGCGAGGCCGGCGGCGAACGCATGGGCATTGTTCCCGGCGCCGAGCGCGCCGTGGAAGCGCGGATTGTCGATCAGCATTTGTGCATAGTCGCGGAAGGCGCTGGCCTGGTCCGGATAGGCGCGGAAGCGCGCGCTCGTCTTGAGCGCGGCGCCGCCCACGTATTCCGTCGTGGCCGATTCGGCCACGTTGCCGCGCCAGCCGGCGTTGGCCTTGATGCCGAACAGGTTATAGGTCGAGCTGCCGTCCGCGTTGCGCAGCGGACGCTGGCCCCAGCCGGATTCCAGCGCGGCGTGCGCGGACACGAGTTCCGGCGCGACGCCCAGCTTGTCGGCCGCTTCCTTGGCCCAGGGGGCGATGCTTGCCAGGAAAGCCTGCTGGTCGGGTGACGTGTCGGCGCCGTCGCCCATGACGGCGGCCGTCGCCCCCTGGCTGCGTGCGGCCCACATGCGGCCCTCGGCGCTGAGCGTCGCGCTCGGCGCGAAATCGCCGCCGCCGTTCTGGATGAAATCGGACACCTCGCCCTGGACCTCGTTGAAGATGCCGCCGAACTTCCCGCCGCCGTTGCTTAAAGGCGCGGTCGGCGCGGTGGCCGAAGTCGGGGTGAGGGCGGGGATAGCCGTCGTGAATTCAGCGTGGCGCATAGGTATCGTCTTCGCCGTGCAGCAGGCGTTGCATGATCGTAAATTGTTCGGCCATCAGATTGCCGTTGCGCGTCGTCGCCTGCTTGCAGTCGCGTACGAGCGTCTCGAGCGTGTCCCAGTCGTTCCGGCCGCGCGTGCGCAGCGAAGCCGGCAGGCTGCCGAACAGGTCGTCCATCGTCGCTTGCGGGCCCAGCAGGGCGCGCACGAGTTGCACGCGCTGCTGGCGGCGCTGTTCCATCGCGTCCAGCTCAGGCGCGAGTTGTCCGGCAAGCGTGGCGAGCTCCGCACCGCGGTGGCGCAGGGCGGCCTGGAACTGGCGTTCCAGCAGGTCGCGGATCGTGCCGCAGGCGCCAAGGTCGGCCTGGACGCCGTCCAGCAGGCGCGCGACGGCCTGGTCGCGGGTCAGGCGGCTCATGGTGTCAAGCCTTGTTGCCGCTGCCGTGGAAGCGCTGGATCAGGCCGGCCAGGCGCCCCGCATCGAACGGCAATTCGCCCTTGGCCAGCGCGTCGCGCAGCTCGGCCACGCGGGCGGCATCGAAGTCGGGCAGGGATTTGATCGCTTTCTGCGCCGGCTGCAGCACGGCGGATTCGAGGGCATCCGTGCCCGCGGGCGCGGCTGCCGGGGCCGCGGCCGGCGCGGCGGCACCGCCTGCCTGCGGAGCGATCGAGACGGAAGGCGTGGAGGCGCTGGAGATCTTCATGCGTGGTCCTCGGGTTTTCGATTGAATCGTCATGGTTTCTTTACCATCTGGCTGCGCAGTTCCTTGAGCTCTGCATCGTCCGTCCGGGCCGTGGACGCGTCTTCTGTCAGGGATTCGGTGGCCGGCGGCGCGCCGAACATGGTCTTGACGGCAGCAGCCTGCTTGCTGGTCAGGATCAAGAGTTCGATACGGCGGTTGGCCGAAGCATCCGGATGGGCCGCATCGATCGGGGCCCGATCGGCCATGCCGACCAGTTGCAGGATGCTTTCGCTCCGCATGCCGCCGATGAGCAGCTCGGACCGCGCAGCCAGAGCGCGGTTGACCGACAGGCTCCAGTTGGAATAGCTCGCCGGTCCCGCATTAGTGTACTGCAAGGAATCCGTGTGGCCTACGATCAACATCTGATTTTCCATCTTTTCGAACAGCGGTGCCATCGCGCGCAACAGTTTTGCGAAGCGGGCGGTCGGCAGCGGGCTGCCGCGCACGAACATGCCCTGGCGGTCGGTGTCGTGCAGCATCACGCGCAAACCGTCCGGCGTGATCACCGTGGCAAGGTTCGACGCGAGACCGGCGTCGACGCTCATCTGTTCCAGTTGGTGCGCCAGCGCCGCCAGTTCGGACGGCGATTCGTACTTCGTGCGCATGGCCGGGGTGTTCGATTTGTTACCGGTGCTCGGGCCCTGGCTGCCGCCGTTGCTCCTGGGGAGCTGGAAGCGCTCGATCAGGCTGCCGGCCGGGCTCGATTTCACCTCGGGCTTGCCGCCGGTGCCGTCGATCAGGCCGCTGGCCGTGTTGTCGCGCACGATGGCCTTGGCCTGCTGGGCGTCGCGGGCGGCGATCAGCCACAGTACGAGGAACAGCGCCATCAGCGCCATGCAGAAGTCGGCGAACGCCACCTTCCACGCGCCGCCGTGTTCGTCCTCCTGATGCTTGCCGCCACCACGTTTGACGATGGTGGCTTCGTGGTGCTTCTCGGGGCCTTTTTTGGTTGCTTGCACTGATTGCTCCAGGTCCGGTCAAGCCTTGCGTTTGGCGCCGGCATCGTCGCCGTCGGCCATCGCGTTGATCCAGGCTTCGAGCTGTGCGAAGCTGGGCTTGGTATTCAGCTGGATCAGGCGGCGGCCCGCGTCGATCGCCAGCAGGGGCGGTTTGCCGGCCACGTGGGTGCACAGCACGACCTTCACGGTTTCCATCGTCGATGCTTCGGAATTGACCAGCTGCTTCATCATGCCGGAGATCGGATCGAGCACGCCGTAGCACATGAAGATACCGATGAACGTACCGACCATGGCGGCGCCCACGCGTTCCGCGATCTCGGCGGTGTCGGCGCCTTCGCCGACGGAGTTCATCGTCATCACGATGCCCAGCACGGCGGCCAGGATGCCGAAGCCCGGCATCGCCTCGGCGATCTTGTGCAGCGATTTGGACGGCTGGGTCAGCTCTTCGTGGATGGCGTCGAGCTCCTGCTCGAGCACGCCTTCCAGCTCGTGGGCGTTGATCTTGCCCATGGCCATCAGGCGGAAGTTGTCGACGATGAAAGCCAGCAGCTTGGGCTCTTCCAGGATCAGCGGATAGCGCTGGAACATCGGGCTGTCCTTGGGTGCTTCGACGTGGGCGTCGAGCGCCTTGAGGCCGCCGGCGGCCGTCTGCAACAGTTCGTACATCAGGAGGAGCAGCTGGCGCTGGAACTCGGAGTCGTGCCTGTGTTTGCGCGTGATCCTTTTCGTCTGGGAAAACAGTTCGGCCAGCACGTGCTTGGGATTGCCCAGCACGAGGGCGCCGATGGCGGCGCCGCAGATGACGATCAGCTCGGTGGGCTGCCAGATGGCGTTCACTGTGCCGCCCATCATCGTAAAACCGCCGAACACGGCGCCGAGCACGATGAGAATGCCGAGGATTTGCATGATTATTATTACCTTTCTTGTGGTCGTTCAGGCCTGGGCCAGCGCCGCTTTCATTTTGGCCAGCGCACTTTTGTTCAGCTGGCAGACGCGGGCGTCGGACAGGTCGAGCACGGCCGCGATTTCCTTGTAGCTGAGCTCGAATTCGTAAATCATCTGGACGACGCGCTGCTCGCGTTCGTTCAGCGCGCCCAGCGCCTGCTCGAGGCTGCGGCGCACCATGAACTGCTCTTCCGGACCCGGGGCGCTGTGGGCGCGCTCGGTCGCTTCCTGCAGCATGTCGTCGAAGCTGAGCAGTTCCTCCGCGCAGTCGTCCAGCAGGAACTGGCGCCACTCTTCCTGGCCGATGCCGAGCGCGTCCGCCGCTTCCTTGTCGTTCGGTTCGCGGCCGAGCTTGCGGGTGAGGGCACGCACGGCGTCGCGCATCTTGTGGCTGTCCTGGCGCACGGCGCGCGGACGCCAGTCCTGGCGGCGCAGTTCGTCGAGGATCGCGCCGCGCACGCGCAGCGAGGCATAGCTGGAAAAGCCGGTATCCGGCGTGCCGTAGCGGCGCAGCGCTTCGAGCAGGCCCATCAGTCCGATCTGCTCCATGTCCTCGCGGCCCATCGCGCCCGACACCTGCGACGTGAGCTGGCGCGCGATGCGCTTGACGAGCGGCGCGTAGGCGACGAGGTGCTTCTGCTCTTCGGCCGCGCTCATGGCCGCGTGAATGGCGGCGTCGGCATATTCGCTGCTGGCGTAGCTGTCGGCGTAGTCGGTCATGTAACCCACGTTGTCCCCGATGGTTATTCGATGATCAGCTTGCCGATCATGACTTGCACGAACGGTTTTTCCGTGTGCTCGTGCTCATAATTGGCGTCGAAGGATTTGTTCAACTGGTCGGCGTACTGCTCGACCGTCATGTTGGCCGCTTCCTTCATCGTGTAGGCCGACAAGGTGCGGACCGCCAGGCTGCGCAGCAGCGGCAGGTTTTCCTTCGTTTCCTTTTCCTTCGACACTTCCGTCGACAGCACGAGGTCCGTCGACAGGTAGTGCGTGTCGGTGTCTTCAGGGCCGCGGCGCAGCATCACGATGACCTTGTCCAGGGTCACGTACTTGACCGGCTTGCCGTCCCTGGGCTTGTCCGATTCTGCCTTCTTCGCCGCGCCGGCGGCCGCCGCGGGTTTGGGCATGAACCACCACACCGCGCCACCTGCGCCGGCCGCACTGACGATCACGGCGCCGGCGATGGCGATAATCATTTTCATTTTGCTCATGTTGGTACTCACGCCACAGGGCGCTGTGGATGCGTCGTTTGCTTACGAGTCGCGGCCGAGATTGAACACGGACGCGGGGTTGCCGGCCTCGGCCAGACCGCGGCCGGGCTCGTTGTCCTGGTCGCGGCCCTGCTGGCGGCCGCGGCCCTGCTGTTGCGGGTCGCCGAACGGCGCCGCATTGTTCCTGGGGGCCGGGGTCACCGTCACGGCGACCTCCGTGTACTGGCGCTGCGACAAGTCGTTGCGCAGGTTGTCGCTGACGGTCTGCAACTGGCGCAGCACGTCGCCGTTGGTGGCCGAGATGTTCACTTCCAGTGTGCCGGCGCTGTGGCGGATCGCGATGTCGATGCGTCCCAGCTGGGGCGGCTCGATGCTGATCGTTGCCTGCTGCACGTTGTTGCCGACGTGGACGTTCAGGCGGTCGCCCAGCGTTTCCTGCAGGGTCTGGCGCCATGCGGTCGGCGGGCCGGCGAGCTTGACGGTGTCGGCGGCCGGCTGGGCCGACGGCAGCGTCACGGTGCCCGGCACGGCCGCGGCTGCGGCGGTATTCGTGCCTGCTTGCGCGTTCGCGGTGGACGAGCCGTCCGTGCCGGCGTCCTGGCCGCCGGTGCCGGCGTTGCCGTTGGCGGCATTGCCCTGGACGGCCAGGTGCACGTTCGCGGCCGTCGCATCCGGCTGGGCCGCCTGCGTGGCCTGCATTGCCTGCACGAGCGCGGCCTGGGGCAGGGCGATTGCCGCGCGGCGGCCGTCCTGGCCGGCGACCGCCGGCGGCTGGGCCGGGGTGTCGGCCTTGCCGGCGTCGTCGGCGCTGGCACGCGCGCCGCCCTGGGCGGCTTGCACGGCCTGGGTGACCTGTTGCGGCGACAGCGGCATCAGCGGCATCGCCATCGCGGCCAGCAGGCTGCCGTCCGGCGTGGCGGCGGTCTTGGCGTCGTCCGTGGACTTGCCGTCGGCCGCGGCCGGCGTGCCGGCCGTTGCCGGTGCCGGTGCCGTGCCGTCGTCCGTGCCCGGCGCGGCCGGCTGGGCTGCCGCCAGCGCCTGCGCGGCGGCGCCGCTGTCCTGCAGGCCGAGCCAGCGCGCGAACGGCTGGGCCGGTGCCGGGGCGGCGTCGGAAGTTGCGGGCTTTGCGGGCGCTGCGGATTTGGCGGGAGCCGCCGCGGCCTGCGCGTCCTGGGCGGGTGCCGGCGCGCTGGCTTGCTTGGCCGGCTGGGCCGATGCGGACGGGGTTACGGAGTTGAGCATCATCATCATTCTTGGCTTACGCCTGGTTCGGTTTCGCTGTACATCGCGTAGGCGATCCAGCCGTCTTTGTTGGCACGCATCTCTTCCAGGCGCGACTCGAGCACGCGCGCGGCGTGGGCAACGCCCTGGGCGGCCGCGTCGTGCAGGGCGACCACGCGTTCCAGCGCGGCGCGTTCGGCGGCCGTCCACGGACCGAGCACGGCGAGCTTGCGCAGCGCCGGGAGCAGGGCACGGGCCTGTTCGCCCAGCCTGTCCCAGTCCTCGCGCGCCGCTGCGGCCTGCAGGGCGTCACCCAGCTGAGCCAACCGGGCCGACCGCGTCTGCCGCTCGTTCGCGTCAGCCATTGCGTGCCTGTACGCCGGCCCAGCCCTGGCGGATCGTGGTCATGATCCTCACGACCTCATCGACCATCGCCGGGTCCTGCTTGACGCCGGCGCCGTGCAGGTGCGTGACGCAGAAGTCATACAGGTTGGCGAGATTGGCCACGACCTGGCCGCCGCCCTCGAAATCGAGGGAGCTGGACAGGCCGTTGATGATATCGACGCATTTGTTGATGCTGCCCGCGCGCTGCTCGTAGCGCTTGGCCACGATGTGGGCACGGGCGCGCGCCAGTTCGTCGAGCAAGCCGTCGGTGAGCACCAGCACGAGCTCGATGGGCGAGGCGCGCGAAGTCTGCGCGTCCAGGCTGGTAGCGTGATAGCTGCTGTAGGCTTCGTTATAAGACATCTCGAATCTCTCAGTTGGAAGAGCTGCTGAACAGGGAACTGAACAGCGAAGAATTGTTCTGCATCGTTGCCTGCAAGGTCTGCAGGGCGGTGTATTGCTTCAGGTAGCGCTGGTAGGCGGCGTCGTACTTGGAATCGAGGTCCGTCTGGCGCTGGGTCAGGTCCGACTGCAGCTTGCTGTTGGCGTCGGTACGCTGCTGGATCTGGCCGCTGGTCGTGTTGCTCCACTGGTTCAGGTAGGTGGTCAGGGCGCCCGCGATGCCGGTCGGCGCCGACGTGCTGGCGGTGCCCATCAGCGTGTCCAGGCCGGTCGGATTGACGGCCAGCTGACTTTGCAGGCGAGCCGAATCCAGGCCGATGGTGCCGTCGCGGTTGGCGGTGATGCCGTAGCTGGCCAGCGACAGGACGCCGGTCGGCCGCAGCAGGTCGACGAGGCGGGTGCGCAGGGCCATCACGCCCGAGTCGTGCGCAAAGGCGCCGGCGGCGACGTTGTTCTTCGGGTCGCCCGAGTTGACGAGACCGTCGATCGCGCTCTTGAGCTTGTTGTAGGCGTCGACGAAGGCCTGCACGTTCGACGTGGTGCCGCTGGCGTTGCCGCCGACCGTCAGCGTGATCGGCGCGGCGCCGGCCGCCTGGGCATGGGTCGCGGTGAACGATACGCCGTCGATGTTGGTGAAGACGTTCGAAGCCTGCTGGATCTTCGCGGTCGCCGGATTGGTCGGGTCGCCGAGATAGACGATGGCGTCCTGGGCGGCCGTCATGACGGTGCGCGTCGTGAAGCCGGTCTGCAGCCCGGCGTCGGTGGCCTGGGTCGCGTCGACCGAGACGGTGTTGGCCACGCCCGTGCTCTTCGACGTCAGCACGAGGCGCGGCGCGCCGCTGACCGTGATGACGCCGGCCGAGACCTTGCCCGCGTTGCCGCTGGCGCTGTTGATGGCGGCCGCGAGCTCGCGCACGCTCAGCGCGCCGTCGCCGTCCGTGTCGGCGGTGTTGTCCAGCTGGACGGTGAAGTTGGCCGTATTCGTGCCCGCGCCTTCGTCGGCGAGGTTGATGGTCAGCTGGCCGCCGAGCTGGGAACCGTCCGCCAGCGTGTCGTACGAGACCTGGCTGCTGGTCGCCACCTGCTGCACGAACAGGCTGTAGGCGCCGGCGGCGGCGGTCGCGCTGGCGGTGGCGGTGCCGACCGTGGTGTCGGACAGGGTCGCGCTCTGGGCGAGCATCGTGTGGCCCACGCCCGCCAGGCCGGCGAGCGAGGTCTGGAAGGCCGAGATCGCGGAGCTGAGCGTGGTGAGGGCCTTGGCGGTGTTGGTCGCCGTCGTGGTCTGGTTGGTCAGCTGGGTCTGCGCACCTTCGATGTATTTGTCGGCCAGCGCCTTGGCGGTGCTGGTCGGGTCATAGGTGGGTGCGGTGATAGCGCTCGTTGCCATATCGGTTCTCCTGCTTATGCGTTCTTTGCCAGCCACGACTGTGTGGCGATCTCATCCTCGCGCTTGCGCTGCGTGCGTTCCTGCGCGCGCGCGTACGCGACCTCATGCTGCTCCAGCACTTTGCCCAGCAGTTCACGCCGCGTCCAGGCGTGGGCCAGGTTCTGCTGCGCGACGGCCATGTCGGCCTCGTGCAGCTGCAGGTCGGTGCGATGGGTGTCCGCGAGGGCGAACACGGCCTGCTTGTAATTCCCGCAATTCATGGCCAGCGCCGGCGACAGCGGCCGTGCGCCGGCCGGCTGGCCCGACGGGCCGCTGCCTTCGGCGAGGGCCGTCAGGCGGTCCACGCTGGTCTGGTAGCGCGCACGCGTCGCTTCTTTCTTGGCCAGCGCCGTCTGCAGGCGCTCGACCTCGGTGCTGCGCACGCGTACGAGGGTGTCCAGGCTGGTGATCGTTTCGCGCTTGCTCATGCCATCATCGCTTTCAACTGGTCGACGCAGGCCGCGAACGGCGCGTCTTCGCGCGTGCCCTGGCACAGGAACGCTTCGATATGCGGATGCAGCTTGACGGCGCGGTCGGTCTCCGGATCGGCGCCCGGCTGGTAGGCGCCGAGCGGGATCAGGTCGCGCACGCGCGCATGCTTGGCCAGCGCGGCCTTGAGCTTGCGCGCGGCCAGCGTGTGTTCCGGCGTGACCACCTGCGCCATGCAGCGGCTGATGGATTGCGCCACGTCGATCGCCGGGTAGTGCCCGCGTTCGGCCAGTTCGCGCGTCAGCACGATGTGGCCGTCGAGGATCGCGCGGGCACTGTCGACGACCGGGTCCTGCTGGTCGTCGCCTTCCGCCAGCACCGTGTAGATGGCGCTCATGCTGCCGTTCTCGTTTTCGCCGTTGCCGGCCGATTCGACCAGCTGCGGCATGTTCGAGAACACCGACGGCGGATAACCGCGCGTGGCCGGCGGCTCGCCCAGCGACAGCGCGACTTCGCGCAGCGCCATCGCGTAGCGGGTCAGCGAATCGCACAGCAGCAGCACGTTCTGGCCGCGGTCGCGGAAATGCGCCGCGATCGAGTGGCACAGTTCCGTTGCCATCACGCGCATCAGCGGCGACTCGTCGGCCGGCGCCACCACCACGACGGCGCGTTTCAAACCCTCGGGCCCCAGCGACTTCTCGATGAACTCGCGGACTTCGCGGTTACGTTCGCCGATCAGGCCCACGACGATTACGTCGGCCACGGTCTGGCGCGTGATCAGGCCGAGCAGCACGGACTTGCCGACGCCGGAACCGGCCATCAGGCCGACGCGCTGGCCCTTGCCGATCGTGAGCATCGAATTGATCGCGCGTACGCCCACGTCCAGCGGCTCTTCCACCGGCGCCTTGCGCAACGGGTTGACCTTGGGCGGCGTCGTCGACAGGGTCTCTTCGCCACCCAGCTTGCCGCGGCCGTCGATCGGCTCGCCGAGGCCGTTCACCATGCGGCCCATCCACGACGGGCCGATCTGGATGCTGGACGGGCCGGTGGCCGGCAGCACGCGGGCGCCGGTCACGAGGCCGTCGGCCTGCTTGAACGGCATCAGGTACGTCACCTTGTCGCGAAAGCCCACGACCTGCGCGTCGAGCCAGGTGCCGTCGACGGTCTCGACGCGGCAGCGCTGGCCCGTGTGCAGGCGGCAGCCCACGCTTTCGAGCAGCAGGCCCTGCACGGCGACGAGACGTCCGGTGGGCGTCGCGACCGGCGGGGCCTTGATCTCCAGCGCGCGCAGGGTTTCGGCCAGGGCGCTCATTCGGCGTCCTCCTTGGCGGCGCTGTCCAGGCTTTCGCGTACCTGCGTCATGCAGGCGGCCAGGCGGTTCTGGCAGCCGGCGTCCACTTCATGGTCGCCCGCGCGCACGCGGCATTCGCCCAGGTCCAGGCCCGGATCGGCCATCAGGTTCCATTTCTTGGCGCGTTTCGGATCCAGCTCCTGGATGCGCTTGAGTTCTTCCGGATTCATGAAGACTTCCACGTCGTCGCGCGTCGGCGGCATCGCGGCCAGCGCCTCGTCGACGAGGTTCAGCATCTGCACGGGCTGCAGCGCCAGCTCGGCGCGAATCACCTGGCGGGCGATCTTGCCGACCAGGTCCACCACTTCCTTGCGCTGCGCGTTGCGGAATTCGGTCTTCATCTTCCTCAGGCTGCGCAGCATCGCGTCGACCGGCTTGGCCATCTTTTCCAGCTCGGTCAGCGCCTGCTGGCGGCCCTCGTCGACGCCGCGCTCGACGCCTTCCGCATGGCCGGCGTCGTAGCCGTCGGCGCGGCCTTCGTCCAGGCCGACTTCATAGCCTTCGCGCTGGCCCTGGCGATAGCCGTCGGCCACGGCGCTCTGCCAGTCTTCGGTCGGCGTGGCCGAGGACGACGATTGCGCGCCCTTGGCCGCGCCGGCGGCGATGAACTGCGCCAGCGGCGGGAAGTGGTAGGGCCGGAACTGCTTCATTCGGCGGTCGCCTCGGCAAACAGCTGGACTTCGATCTCACCGTTGTCGGCGAGCTCCTTGACCTGCGCCATGATCTCCTGGCGCGTTTGCACGATGCGCGACATCGGCACGGGGCCGGAGCGCTTCATGAGGTCCTCGAAGCTTTGCGCCTGGCGCTTCGGCATGGCGCCGAGCAGGGCATCGCGCAGGGCCGGCTCCGCACCCTTGAGGGCGATCGCCCACTGCTCCAGCGGGATCTCGTCGAGCAGGCGCGTGATGGTCTGTTCGGTCTGTTTCGACAGGATGAAGAAGTCGTACATCGACATCTCGATCCTGGACACGACGTCCGGATCGTGCGCGCGCAGCAGCTCGACCATCGTGGCGCGGTTGTTCGGCAGGCGGTTGAGGATGTCGGCCGCCTGGCGCACGCCTTCCACGGTGGCGCTCTGGGTGTCGAGCGCGGACAGGCAGCGCTGCACCAGCTCTTCCAGCTCGGACAGCAGGTCGCGGTCGATCTCTTCCAGGCGCGCCAGGTTCAGCAGCACCAGTTCGCGGCCGTCTTCCGGCAGCGCGTCGATGATCTGGCCGGCCAGCGCGGGCGGCAGGAACGCGAGGAACACGGCCTGCATCTGCACGTGCTCGGCGGCGATGTAGTCCGCGAGCCACTTCGGCGACGCGTACTGCAGGCGCGCCATCATCGGGCGGATCGCGTCGCCGTAGATCGTGTTGAGCACGGAATTCGCGATTTCGCTGCCCAGCGCCAGGTCGAGCGAGCGCTTGAGGTAGCTGCGCGACGCGCCGTGCAGGCCGCTTTGCTGGCGGTAGTCGTCGAAGAACTTCTGGATCGAGTTCTTCACGGCGTCGACCTTGATGCCGCTCATCCGGCTCATCACCTGGGTCAGCTCGATCAATTCCTCGCGTTCGAGGCAGCGCAGCACGGCCGCAGCCGGTTCCTCGCCGATGGACAGCAGCACGATCGCGGCCTGTTCGACCGGGCTCAGCACTGCTTCCTGCACGTCGTTATTGTTCAGATCCGCCATTTTTCTTTTGCACCCATTGTTTGACCACTTCCGCCACCCGCTCCGGCTCTTTACCCGCCAGGACCTTCAGGTGGTCGACCATCACATCCACGGCCGAACCGGCCGGGGGCAAATCGTATTCCTCGAGCAGCGCCTGGACCGGCAGCGTGCCGCCCGTCGACGCCGTCTCTGGCGCGGCCAGTGCGCCCGCCGGGGCGTGCGCCGCGGCGCTGGCGCCCGGCGCCGGCAATGCGCCGGCGCTGTGCGCGCCAGGCAGGGCATTGCCTGCGCCGGCCTGGACGGTCGCCAGGTTCGGCGCCGATGCCGCCTGCGGCGCGACGCGCTTGTTCAGCATGCGCATCAGCGGACGCAGGACCAGGAGCCAGCCGAGCAGGGCGCCGATCGCGTACATCGCGTAGCCGGCCATGTCGACGATGTTGTCGCGCTCCTGGTACCACGGCTCGACCGGGATCGGGGCCGGGAAGTTCAGCGAGGACACCGTCAGCACGTCGCCGCGGGTGGCGTCGATGCCCAGGCCGCCGCGCAGGATCTTGTCGATGTTGGCGATCTCGGCCGGGCTCCAGCCCGTCTTCGGCGTCGCCGACTTGGCGTTGTTCAGCACCACCGCCACCGACAGCTTCTTGAGGCGGCCGCGCGAGCGCTTGATCTGCGTGATCGCACGGTCGTAGGCGTACTGGCGCGTCGTCGCGTTCTTGCGCGCGCTGCCGTCGTCCGGCTGGGTGTTCGGCGCGGCGGCACCGTTCGCGGTGGCGGCGGCGTTCGGATCGGCCGGCGGATTGCTCGCGACCGGCGGACGGTTCGACAGCGTGCCCGGCACGCCCAGCGCCATGCGGCTCTTTTCCATTTCCTCGCGCATCGCTTCGCTGGTGACCTTCGGGTCCGCGCCGTACTTCTCCTGCGTTTCCTCGATCTTGTCGTTGTCGACGTCGGCCGTCACGCTGACCTTGAAGTTGTCGGTGCCGAGCACGGGACCGAGCAGGCCGGCCACGTTGGCGCGCACGTCGTCCTGGTAGCGCTTGGCGGCGGCATCGCCCTGGGCGGCGCCGTCGAAGCCTTCGGTCAGGTCCACGCGCGACGACAGGTAGTTGCCGCTCTGGTCGACGAGCGACACGCGGCTCGGGGCCAGGCCGGAGACGCTGCCCGCGACGAGGTTCACGATCGCGGCGATCTGTTCGTTCGACAGGTTGTGGCCCGACTTTACCGCTATCACAACGGATGCCGACGATTTATCGCCGTCGCTCGCGACGAACGACGACGACTTGGCGATGGCCAAGTGAACGCGCGCCGAGGCGATGGCGTCCAGCGTCAGGATCGACTGTGCCAGCTCGCCTTCCAGGCCGCGGCGGAAGCGCACGTCCTGCACGAACTGCGACACGCCCAGCGGGTCGTTCTTGTCCATCAGCTCCAGGCCGGCCGGCAGCTGCGCGGTCACGCCCTTGGCGGCCAGCAGCATGCGCACCTTGCCCAACTGGCCGGTCGGGACCATCACCTGGCCGGAATCCGGATGGATGCGATAAGGGACGTGCTCGGCATCGAGCACGCCCATCATGTCGCTGGCGGCGACTTTCTCGTGGGCGCCGAACACCGGCTTGTAGCCGGCCTGGTCGTTCCACATGTACAGCATGACCGCCGCGGTAATGCCGATGGCCAGCACCAGCATCGGGGTCAGGTTCTTGGACAGCGCGGGCGGCAAGGCCAGGCGCTTGCCGCCGAAGGCGGACTTGAGGGTGGCAATCACGATCGGTGTTTTTCCTGTCAGACCGGCAGCTTGAGCAACTCGTCGACGGCGCCCATGACTTTGTTACGAACCTGCATCAGCATCGAAAAGGACAGGTTGGCCTGCTGCGACGACAGCATGGCGCCGACCAGGTCGTCGCTCTTGCCGCTGTCCACGGCTTCCATCTTCTGGTTGGCCACCTGTTGGTCCTGGTCCACGCTGACCAGGGCATTCTTCATGCTCTGCGCGAAGGAGAAGTTGCCGCTGCCATCCGCCAGGGCGGGGTGGCCGGAATCCACCGACGGCGCCACGACGGCAAGGCGGCTGGCGTCGTTGGTGAGGGCTGCCAGGTCGGCCCGGATTTGGCCGGCAAGTTCAGTTCCCATCGTGTTCATCGCTCCCATGCTGTAAGTTTGCGGGTTGTGACTTTTAGTAAATGTTGCTATCGACGACTAGTGTTACATTTGTTGCAACAACTGTTGACATTTAGAAAATTGTTAAATTTTCAGTGTCATACTGTGGCTTGGTTTCTCTCGCGGAACCGAGGAGAATAGCAGCGGTTCCGTCAGATACCCAGAGTGAGTTTTTGTTTTCCCCAGCGCAGTAACCGCATCTTACCGTAGGGCAATGGCGAATTCAAAGGGGAAAATCAAATGGCGTGACACAATTTCCCGGTTATAATAGTTGCCCAGAGGAATGAAAAGAAAGCATCTCTGCTTATCATTTTTTTAACTTGACCATGCCGATTGCAAACACCGAAACCACCCTGCAGCACCAAGTGCTCGACCCCTGCCTCCTAGGGCGTCCGGTACATATGCTGCCCCAGTTTGCGGCGCGTCTTCAGGAGGACCTGGACACCGCGATGCAGGGTAGCGCCCGTCGTTACTGGGCCGGATGGCGTCTCGAACAGATTGAATTCGGCCGCGTGCCGCAGGAACACAACCTGCGCTGGATGGCCGTTCTGGGTGCGTTGGGCACCGTCGCGGTGACGTTCGAGCGTGGTTTATTACTGACACTGTTGGAACGGCGCTACGGCGGACGTAGCGCAGGCGCAACGCAACGGGACCCGCAAACGGAACGCGTGACGGCCACCGAGGAAAGATTGGGCGTCGTCTTGACGCAACAAATGGTGGATTTGTTGTATGCACGCGTCGCTGCCAACGTGGCAATGGACGTCGCGCCGCGACCCGTCCACGCCAATGCCGTGGTCGCTTCGACAATGCCCGGCGAGAGCAATTGGGCCGTGTGCGTGCGGGTACGTGATAACAACGACAACACCGGCCAGTTCTGGATCGCGCCCGACCAGCAACTGATGGCCACCATCCTGGGCACGCTGCGCCCGGAAACCGGCCGCCAGACCGCCGCGCGCGGTCCGGCCGAGCCGCTTGCGACCAAGCTCCAGGTCAAACTGGATGGCCGCCTGGTCAGCAAGGAAATCACCCTGGGCGCACTGTTCGACCTGAAGGTGGGCGACGTGATTCCGGTGAACGTGGGCCGGGCCGACGTCCTGCTCGACGAGGCGCGGCTGTTCACCGCCGCCGTCGCCGAGCACAAGGGCAAGCTGTGTTTAACCTCTTTTGAAGACGCCGAGTAATCATCATGAACCTGAACGATCAATTCGCTGAAGACGACATCCTCATCGACGACACGCCGATGGCCGACGAATCCGCAGCCGAAGGCAAGCCCGCGGCCGCGCCGAAAGCGTCGGCGCGCCTGCCGCAGATGATGCGCCGCATCCCCGTGACGCTGACGCTGGAAGTGGGCTCGGCCCGCGTCTCGCTGCAGGAGCTGATGGCGATCGGCCCGGACAGCGTGCTGCCGCTCGACGCCATGGCGGGCGAGCCGCTCGTCATCAAGGTCAACGGCGCCGCGATCGGGCGCGCCGAAGTGGTCGTCGCGGGCGAGCAGTACGGCCTCAAGGTGATCGATCTGGACGGCCTCAACCTGGATCTGATCACGTCATGACGTTGCAGGTTCGCGGCGCCGCGGTTTTGTCTCCCCTGCGCCGCCACGCGCCGGCACTATTGACCGGCGCCGTTCTTTTGCTGGCCGGCGCGAGCGCCTGGGCCGCCCCGGCGGGACAGGACGTCCTCCCCGGCATCATCCCCGGCTCGACCAGCGGCCTGACGGTGAAGTCGCAGATCCTGGTGCTGATGACCATCCTGGGGCTGCTGCCCGTGATGGTCATGATGATGACCAGCTTCACCCGCTTCGTGATCGTGCTGTCGCTGCTGCGCCAGGCCCTGGGCCTGCAACAGGGCCTGCCCAACCGGATCATCACGGGTGTCGCGCTGATCCTCACGCTGCTCGTCATGCGCCCGGTCGGCATGCAGGTCTGGAACGACGCGTTCGTCCCTTACGACAAGGACAAGATCTCGCTGGAGCAGGCGCTCAAGATCGCCGAGGTGCCGCTGTCGCGCTTCATGCTCGCGCAGACGAGCAAGACGGCGCTGGCCCAGATCGCGCACCTGTCCGGCGAGCCAGCCGAGATGAAGCCGATGGACCGCGGCTTCACCGTGAAGCTGGCGGCCTTCGTGCTGTCCGAGCTCAAGAGCGCGTTCCAGATCGGCTGCATGCTGTTCATTCCGTTCCTGATCATCGACCTGGTGGTGTCGTCGGTGCTGATGGCCATGGGCATGATGATGCTCTCGCCCCTCGTCATCTCGCTGCCGTTCAAGCTGCTGCTGTTCGTGCTGGTCGATGGCTGGACCCTGACCGTGAATACCCTCGTCGGCAGCATCCACGGCGTCTAGCCGGCTGCAACCTAATCGTATGACTCCTGATATCGCCGTCGACTTCATCGTCGAAGCCCTGCAGCTGGTGATGCTGCTCGTGATGGTGCTGGTGGTGCCGGGCCTCGTGGCCGGCGTCATCGTCGCCCTCGTGCAGGCCGCCACCCAGATCAACGAGCAGACGCTGAGCTTCCTGCCGCGCCTGCTGGTGACGCTGGTCGCCCTGATCCTCGCCGGCCACTGGATGACCGGCAAACTGATGGACTATTGCGTGAGCGTGTTCCAGCGCGCCGCGACCCTGGTCGGCTGATGCTGGAAGTCTCCCACCTGCTGCTGCCGTTCATCAGCGCGCTGTGGTGGCCGTTCTGCCGCGTCATGGCGCTGCTGTCGACGGCGCCCGTCATCGGCGACGCGCTGGTGCCGGTGCCGGTGCGCGCACTGCTGTCCGTGGTGCTCGCCTTCCTGATGCTGCCGCTGACGAAAGGCGCCGTCATGCCCGACCCGTTCTCGCTGGCCGGCGTCGTCGTGATGGTCGAGCAGGCCGTGATCGGCGGCGTGATCGGCTTCGCGCTGCAGCTGACGATGGCGGTCGTGAACATGCTCGGCTTCCTCGTCTCGAGCCAGGTGGGCTTTTCGATGGCGCAGATGAACGATCCGATCAACGGCCAGCAGTCGGACGTGATCTCGACGCTGCTGGGCCTCGTCGCGATCCTCGTGTTCTTCGCCGTCGACGGCCACCTCGTGCTGGCCGGCGTGCTGGGCCAGAGTTTCAAGGCCTGGCCGGTCGGCACCGGCTACGGCAATCTGCTGCTGCAGACGGTGGCGCTGAACGTGGGCTGGGTGTTCTCGGCCGCGATCCTGCTGGCGCTGCCCATCGTGTTTTCGACGATGGTGGTGCAGATCGGCTTCGGCTTCCTGAACCGCGTGGCGCCGTCGCTGAACCTGTTCTCGCTGGGCTTTTCGCTGGTGACGCTGTTCGGCCTGATGATGCTCGTGCAGGTCGTGCGCTTCATCCCGGAACACTACGTGCAGATGACTAACCAGGTGCTGGAGATGCTCCAGCAGCAGATGGGGGCGGCGCATGGCTGACGGCACGGGCGGCGACAAGACCGAAAAGGCGTCAGCCCAGAAGCTGAAGAAGGCGCGCGAGCAGGGCCAGGTCGTCCGCTCGAAGGACCTGGCGACCGCGGTCGGTATCCTGGTCAGCCTCAAGCTGTTCGTGTTCCTGCTGCCGGACTACCTGGAGTCGTTCCGTTCCCTGTTCCGGCTCGTGTACGCGCCGCTGGGCGCGGCCGGCGCGGTCGAGAACGCGATGTCCGTGGTGTGGAGCGGCGCCGCCGTGCTGCTCGTGAAGATGGTGCTGCCCCTGCTGGGCGTGCCGCTCGCGATCGTGGTGGCGAGCATCGTGCCGGGCGGGCTGGTGTTCTCGACGAACAACCTGATGCCCAAGTTCGACCGGTTCTCGCCCGTGAAGAACCTGGGTCAGCTGGCGTCAGGCAAGCACTGGACGACGTTCGCGACGTCGCTGGCCAAGGCGGCGGTGCTGGCGATGGTGCTCGTGCACGTGGTGCGCTCGGCGGTGGCGGCCTGGGTCGACCTGCAGCGCATGCCACTCAACGACGCGCTGCTGCACGGCGGCGGCATGATGTTCGACGGCCTGATGGCGCTCGTCGCCGTGTTCGTGCTGTTCGCGCTGATCGACGTGCCGCTGCAGGCATTCCTGTTCGCCCGCGGCCAGCGCATGAGCAAGCAGGAAGTGAAGGAAGAATACAAGAGCACCGAGGGCAAGCCCGAGATCCGTGCGCGCATCCGCCAGCTGCAGCAGCAGATGGCACGCCGCAACGTGAACAAGACGGTGCCGACCGCCGACGTGGTGATCGTGAATCCCGAGCACTACGCGGTCGCGCTGAAGTACGACATCAAGCGTGCGGAAGCGCCTTTCGTGGTGGCCAAGGGCATCGACGAGATGGCCCTGTACATCCGCCAGGTCGCGGCCCAGCACGACATCGAAACGATCGCGCTGCCGCCGCTGGCGCGTGCCATCTACAACACCAGCCAGGTGCAGCAGCAGATTCCCGCCGCGCTGTACCAGGCGGTGTCGCAGGTGCTGAACTACGTGCTGCAGTTGAATGCTTTCCGTGCGGGCCGGCGCCAGGCCGCCCCCCGGTTCCCGAATGACGTGGCCGTGCCGGCCGCTTTGAGTGAGGTATCCCCGACATGAATTTCCTGAACAGCTTGATGCTCGAGGTGCGCCGCCAGAAGATCGCCACGCCGGCGTTCCTGCTGACGCTCCTGGCGATGATCATGCTGCCGCTGGCGCCCGTGGTGCTGGACGTGCTGTTCACGTTCAACATCGTGCTCGCGCTGATCGTGATCCTGACGTCCGTCTCGGCCAGGCGGCCGCTGGACTTCTCGGTCTTCCCGACCGTCATCCTCGGCACCACGCTGCTGCGCCTCGCGCTGAACGTGGCGTCCACGCGCGTCGTGCTGCTGCACGGCCACGAGGGCACCGCCGCCGCCGGCCACGTGATCGAGGCGTTTGGCAACGTCGTCATCGGCGGTAACTTCGTCGTCGGTATCGTCGTCTTCGTGATCCTCATGATCATCAACTTCGTCGTCGTGACGAAGGGTTCCGAACGTATCTCCGAAGTGTCCGCGCGCTTCACGCTGGACGCGCTGCCCGGCAAGCAGATGGCGATCGACGCCGACCTGAACGCGGGCCTGATCAACCAGGAAAAAGCGCAGCTGCGGCGCAAGGAAGTGGCGTCCGAAGCGGACTTCTACGGCGCGATGGACGGCGCCTCCAAGTTCGTGCGCGGCGATGCGATCGCGTCGATCCTCATCCTGCTCATCAACATGATCGGCGGCGTCGCGATCGGCGCGGTGATGCACGACCTGTCGTTCGGCGACGCCTTCCGCCAGTATGCGCTGCTGACCATCGGCGACGGCCTCGTGGCCCAGGTGCCGGCGCTGCTGCTGTCGGCTGCGGCGGCGATCCTCGTCACCCGCATCAGCGACTCGGGCGACTTCGAGCAGCAGGTCGGCGGCCAGCTGCTGGCCAACCCCTCGGTCCTGTACTCGGCCGCCGGCGTGATGCTGATCCTGGCGATGGTGCCGGGCATGCCGTCGCTGTTCTTCATGGCGTTCGCCGCGGCCATCGGCTACGTCGCCTGGAAGCTGGCGCGCGAAGAAGTGAAGGCGCCGGACGACTCCAACGTGGCCGCCATCGAAGCCGCGTTGCGCGACGACCGCGCGCCGGAACTCGACTGGCAGCAGTTGCCGGTCGTGCAGCCGATCTCGATCACCGTCGGCTACAAGCTCGTGCACCTGCTCGACAAGGCACAGGGCGAAGTGCTGCCGAAACGGATCAAGGGCGTGCGCCAGAGCCTCTCGGAGCAAATGGGCCTGCTGCTGCCTTTGATCAGCGTGCGCGACGACCTGACATTAAGGCCGAACCAGTACGCGATCGCGATCAACGGCACCGTCGTGGCCGAGGGCGAGGTCGTGGCGGAATGCCTGATGGCGATCCCGTCGCCGAACGTGTACGGCGAGATCGACGGCATCCCGGGCATCGAGCCCGCGTTCGGCATGGCCGTCACCTGGATCGAGCCGGATCAGAAAGCGCACGCGCTGGGGCAGGGCTACCAGGTCGTCGAGGTGCCGAGCGCGATCGCCACGCACACGTCCAAGGTCGCGCGCGACTACATGGCGGAACTGTTCCGCCACGAAGACGTGCCGGCGATGATGGAACGCCTGACGGCGCTGTCGCCCAAGCTGGCCGGCGCGCTGGACAAGGCGCTCACGCACACCCAGCTGCTGCGCGTGTTCCGCGTGCTGCTGGCCGAACACGTGTCGCTCAAGGACATCGTCGTGATCGCGACGACCCTGCTGGACAGCTCGGAAACGACGAAGGATCCGATCCTGCTGGCGGCCGAGGTGCGGTGTGCGCTGCGCCGCCAGATCGTATCCGGCCTGTACGGCAAGAAGAAGGACATGCCGGCCTTTAACCTGTCCGGGGAGCTGGAAAACATGCTGCTCGGTTCCCTGAACCAGGCACGCCAGAACAATGGCGGCAAGGTCGTGCTGGACAACTACCCGATCGATCCGCAGTTGCTGTCGCAACTGCAGCTGAACATGCCGGTGGCGCGCGAGCAGATGAAGCAGCAGCACACACCGCCGCTGTTGCTGGTCCTGCCGCAGATCCGCCCGCTGCTGGCCCGTTACGCGCGCCTGTTCGCGCCGGGCCTGCACGTGCTGTCGTATAACGAGATCCCGGAAAACCGCGAAGTCTCGATCATCGGCACCGTGGGCTGATCACGCCCCTCGTAGGGCGGGCTCCCCGAGCCCGCGCGGACGCACGTGCCACGCAAACGCCGCGCGTGGGCACGGTGTGCCCACCCTACGCCTGAACCGCGCCGGTGCGGTAACAAAGAATGCCGTCCGGTGCGCCGGACGGTTTTTTTTATGCTTACGGTCCGTCCGCGTGGCGGTTTTCGGCCGGCAGCAGCAGCGCCAGTTCGGCCATCGCGCGGAACACGGGCAGGCTGAGCGCGGCGGCGGCCTCGGTCGACGGCAGGCGCGCGTGCACCCGGCCTTCCGGCAGGTTGTCGCGCCAGGTCCAGCCGAGCACGCGCAGGCCGGAACGGCGCACGGCGTCTTCCAGTTGCGGCTGCAGGGCGCGCAGGTGGAGGAGGGTGTCAGCGTTGGGTGTGCACAGTTCCAGCATGACGCCGTCGGCCAGCGGCTCCGCCTGTACGGTGACGACCGAGCCGTCGGCCAGCACCAGTTCCAGGCGCAGGGCCGTGCGGCGGCGCCGGCGCTGCGATTTCTGCTGCAGTTCCTCTTCCCCGATCACGCGCAGGTGCTGGGCCTGCGGACCGCCCGGGTGCACGGTGAAGCGCCAGGCGTCGGGCGGCAGGGTGGCCAGGTCGGCCTGGCGCAGCACGCGTCCATCCAGCCCGCTCTGCAGCAGGGCGCCGGGCAGCGACTGCCCGCGCTGTTGCTGCGACGCCTGGATCGCGCGCGTGACCAGTTGGCTGCCGTAGCTGCGCACCATGCCGCGCCAGGAGGTCGCGAGTGCGCCGCCGTCCGGACTCGGCCACGTGAGCTGGCGTGCCATCACCACCTGGTCGGGGCGCATGGCCGCGGCGTCGGGCAAAGCGTCGCCTGCGGACAGGACGGGCGCCGGCTGCGCGGCAGGCAGGGGCAGGGGGATCGCCTCGAGCTCGGCCTGCAACAGGGCGACCGGGACGGCGGCCGCGACCGCGCCGACCGGCGTTGCCGGCAGCGGACCGGCGGCGCTCGCCGGTATGACGGGCGGCGGAAGGGCGGGAAAGGAAATGCTGGCCATGATCTCGGCAGTGTAAAGTGAAAAGGCCAGCTTGTGGCTGGCCTTTCATGCATGCCCGGCTGTACCAGCCCGGGCGGTGGCCAATCCTGGCCCTGCGATTACTGCAGCAGGGACATGACCATCGACGACATGCTGTTGGTCTGCTTCAGCATGGCGGTACCCGCTTGCATCAGCATCTGGTTCGAGGTCATGCTCGACGATTCGGTCGCGAAGTCGACGTCCATGATGCGGCCGGTCGCAGCCTGCGTGTTGCTCGAGATGTTCGACAGGTTGTTGTAGACGTGGTCGAGGCGGTTCGACACGGCGCCCAGCTTCGAACGCAGGGCCGAGACGGCGTCGATCGCATCGCTCAGGTCGCCGATCGCGGTGTTGGCACCGGCGGTCGTGGTCAGGTTGGTGCCGGCGGACGGGGTGGCCGCCAGGGTGCCGTCACCTGCGTAGGTGGCGCCGGTGGCGGTGGAGATCGAGGTGTTCACGGTACCCAGCTCGGTGCTGAAGTTCGCGGTCATGGTTTCCGAGCTGTCGGCGCCGATCTGGAACGTGACGCCGGCGGTGGCGCTCAGCTTGCTGGTGTCGGCAGCCGTGCTCAGCAGCTTGGTGCCGCCGAACTTGGTGTTCGAGAAGATGTTCGACAGTTCGTCGGTCAGCGAGTTGTACTCGGCCTGCATCGCGGTCTGGTCATCGGCGGACGACGAACCGTCGGCGGACTGGGTGGCCAGGTCCTTCATGCGGGTCAGGATGTTGTTGACTTCGTCCAGCGCGCCGTCGGCGGTCTGCAGCATGGAGATCGAGTTCTGGGTGTTGCGCATGGCGACCGACATGCCGCTGCTCTGGGCTTTCAGGCGGGTGGCGATCTGCAGGCCGGCAGCGTCGTCCATTGCCGAATTGATACGGTAACCGGTCGACAGGCGGGTCATCGACGTCGACAGGCTCGACTGGGTGCGGCTCAGGGAATTTTGTGCGGAAAGCGATGCGACGTTGGTGTGAAGGCTCAGCATGATATGGCTCCTAGTGGCTTGGATACTGTTTGGAGGTTGCGCATCTCGCGCTCTCACAAGTACAAGACGACCGTTCAGCCGAACTCATTAAATGCCGAGTGGAAATTTTTTGAAAAAAAAATTTTTAGGGGTCTCGGACGGGGCCGATATGAAGAAAGCGGATAAGCAAAATTGAAACGATTCGTTCGCGGTTCGACGCGTGCTCTTTACTCTATGGCTTCCCGAACCCTGAACGAGAGAACACATGCTGTCGAAAACACTGACCCAGGCCCTGCTGGCCATCGCGCTCGCCGCCCCGGCCGCGCACGCCGCCGACGTCACGCTCCTGAACGTGTCGTACGACCCGACGCGCGAGCTGTACCAGGATGTGGCCAAGGCGTTCGCCGCCAGATGGAAGGCGCAGACGGGCGACAACGTCACGTTCAAGGCGTCCCACGGCGGTTCGGGCAAGCAGGCCCGCGCCGTGATCGACGGCCTGGACGCGGACGTCGTCACGCTGGCCCTCGCCTGGGACATCGACGCGATCGCCGCGCGGGGCCTGATCGCCAGGGATTGGCAGAAACGCCTGCAGCACAACAGCTCGCCCTACAACTCGACCATCGTGTTCCTGGTGCGCAAGGGCAATCCGAAAGGCATCCACGACTGGAACGACCTGATCAAGCCGGGCGTGCAGGTCATCACCCCGAACCCGAAGACGTCGGGCGGCGCGCGCTGGAATTACCTGGCGGCCTGGGGCAATGCCCTGAAACAGCCGGGCGGCAGCGAAGCGAAGGCGCGCGACTACGTGGCGAAGCTGTTCAGGAACGTACCCGTCCTCGACTCGGGCGCCCGCGGCGCGACGACGACCTTCGTCGAGCGCGGCATCGGCGACGTGCTGATCGCCTGGGAAAACGAAGCGATCCTGGCCATCAAGGAGCTGGGGCCGGACAAGTTCGACATCGTGGCGCCGCAACAGAGCATCCTGGCCGAGCCGCCCGTTTCCGTCGTCGACAAGGTGGTCGACCGGCGCGGCACGCGCAAGGTGGCGGAGGCCTACCTGCGGTTCTTGTATACGGATGAGGGCCAGGAAATCATCGCGAAGCATTTCTACCGTCCGATCGATGCGAGGATCGGCCGTAAATACGCCGCGCAGTTCCCGAACGTGAAGCTGTTTACCATCGACGACGTGTTCGGCGGATGGAGCCGGGCGCAGAAGATCCACTTCGCGGACGGCGGGACGTTCGACCAGCTGTACCGGCCGGGCGCGAAATAAGCGGACGCCCGCCGGCTTCACGCGCCGGGCCGCGTCCATGTCGAGCCGCGCTGCCGCACAAGATCTGCTCGGTCGTGTTCGAGGAAATGATATAAACCCGGATATCGACCGATCAGGAGACCCGTATGCAGGACCACCACGCCCTCAGGAAGGGCATCGCCGCCGTCGCGCTGGCGCTGTCCGCTCTCGCCGCCGCGCCGGCCCAGGCGCAGCCGGCGTCCATCGCCGCCCAGGCCGACGGCATGGATGTCCGCCAGGGCAGCCTGCGCATCCGCGTGCTCGCGCTCACCGACGACATCCTGCGTGTGACGATGGGCGCGGCGGGGACGCTGCCGGAAGACGCCAGCTGGGCCGTGCCGGCCGACGTGCGCGCGCACCGCGTACACGTGCAGGCCAGCCCGACGGGATTTTCCACGCGCACGCTGCGCGTCGACGTGCGCGACGGCCGCCTCGTGGTGAGCGACCTGGCGGGCAAGGTCATCTCGGCCGACGCTATCGATCCCGTCAAGGTCGACGGCCACGCGTTCACGCTGCGCAAGCGGATGCCGCAGGCCGAGCATTACTTCGGCCTCGGCGACAAGACCGGTGGCCTGGACCGGCGCGGCAAGAGCTTCGTCGACTGGAACACGGACGCCTTCGGCTTCGGCTCGGCCGACGACCCGATCTATAAATCGATCCCGTTCTTCATCGGCGTCGGCGGCGCGGGCGGCAGCTACGGCGTCTTCCTCGACAACACGTACCGCAGCTGGTTCGACTTCGGCCACCGCGAGGACGGCGTGCTGGCGTTCGGCGCGCCGGACGGCCCGATCGACTACTACCTGATCCACGGCCCGTCGACGGCCGAGGTGGTGCGCCGCTACACCGACCTGACGGGCAAGGCGCCGCTGGCGCCGCGCTGGGCCCTGGGCTACCAGCAGTCGCGCTACAGCTACATGTCGGCCGACGAGCTGCGCGGCGTCGTCGCGCGGCTGCGCGCCGAACGCGTGCCGACCGACGTCGTCTGGCTCGACATCGACTGGCAGGACCGCAACCGGCCGTTCACCGTCGATAAAAAAGCGTTCCCCGACATGCCGGGCCTGATCCGCGACCTGGGCCGCCAGGGCATCAAGGTGATCACCATCACCGACCTGCACGTGGCCAGGGTGGAGCAGGGCTATGCGCCGTACGCGAGCGGCGCGAAGGGCGACCATTTCGTGAAGAACGCCGACGGCACGACCTATGTCGCGCCGGTGTGGCCCGGCCCGTCCGTGTTCCCCGACTTCACGCAGGCCGCCACGCGCGACTGGTGGGGCGGCCTGTTCAAGGAGCAGGTGCAGTGGGGCGTGGCTGGTTCGTGGAACGACATGAACGAGCCGGCCATCTTCAATACACCGACCAAGACCATGCCGGACGAGACGCGTCACCGCATCGCGTCCGACGATTTCGCGCCGCGCACCGCCGACCACCGCGAGATCCACAACGTGTACGGCATGCAGAACACGCGCGCCACCTACGACGGGCTGCGCAAGCTGGCGCCGGGCGAGCGCGCCGTCGTGATGACGCGCGCCAGCTATGCCGGCGGCCAGCGCTATGCCGTCACCTGGACCGGCGACAACAGCGCCACCTGGGACCACCTGAAGCTGTCGGTCCAGCAGATCATCAACCTGGGCCTGTCCGGCTTTTCGTACGGCGCGGCCGACGTCAGCGGCTTCACCGGCGGGCCGGGTCCCGACCTGCTCACGCGCTGGTTCGAGATCGGCGCGTTCTACCCGCTGTTCCGCGATCACTCGGCCAAGGGCACGCCGCGCGTGGAACCGTGGGTCGACGGCCCGGAACACCTGGCGATCCGGCGCAAATTCGTCGAGGAGCGCTACAAACTGATGCCGTACCTGTACGCGCTGGCCGAGCAGAACGCGCGCACCGGCGACCCGATCCTGCGGCCGGTGTTCTACGACTACCCGTCGGCGTTGAACCTGCCGTGCGAGCAGTCGTGGACCTTCACGCTGGGCCGTGCGCTGCTCGTGTCGCCGCCGCCGAATCCCGAATCGCCCCAGCCCTACCGCACCTGCCTGCCGGAAGGCGGCTGGTTCGATTACTGGACGGGACTGCCCGTCGGCCAGCCGGCGCCGGCCGCGCACGACCAGGTGATCCAGTCCGCCACGCAGGCCACCGGCGAGGCGCACGGCGGCGGTTCGTTCGTGACCGAGACCGTGCGCCTCGCGCACCTGCCCGTGTACGTGCGCGCGGGGACGATCCTGCCGCGCCAGAACGTCGTGCAGTCCACGGCCGACACGCCGCGCGGCCCGCTGATGCTGGACGTGTATCCGGGCCCCGACTGCACGGGCGAGCTGTATCTCGACGACGGCCATTCGATGGACTTCGAGAAGGGTGGCTATCTGCGCCAGGCCGTGAGCTGCACGGTGAAGCCGGACGGCGTCGCCATCGAATTCGGTCCACGCGAAGGCCGTTTCGCGCCCTGGTGGCGCCAGGTGGCCGTCACCGTGCACGGCTGGCAGGGCAAGGCCGACGTGCGCGCAGGCGGGCACGCGCTGGCGGGCCGGGTCGATGCGGCCACGCGTACCGTGAGCTTTACGCTGGACGACGCGGCGCAACCTGCGACGGTGGTGGTGCGCAAGCAGTAAGCGCAGGCCGCGTGATGGCGTGCGGTCTCTGCGCGCCTGTTGCGCTGACCCGGTGCGGATCGGCAATACCACGCCGATCGCATCGAAGTACCAGTCGATGCGCTCTTTTAGGGTAATATACGCTGGCCCGCGATGTCGTTGAAGCGCCGGGCATCCATCTCGGCCTCGACCTTCCGCGCCCACGCGACGGCCTGCGCCTTCGTCGGAAATTTTCCGCAATGGATTTGTGACCCTTGTGGCGGGCCCGTGCCCGCCAGGCGCCCCCGACCTCAAGTATCGAAGCCATCTGCAGCAACAAGCCGCAGCGGGGGGAACAGGGCATTCTGCGGAACGTTCCGGGAAGTCGTATTGCTCCCTCACTGAGGGAAAACCAGGATTTTGATGAAAGACAGCAAGAGAAAACTGAGCGTAGCTCCCATGATGGACTGGACTGAGTGAAACGTTGCTAGCCCCGAGAATCGCTTAAAAAGAGTGATTTGTGGCACTGATTTGTGGCACTGAGCTCATCGGGTGCCACGCAACCGGAGGAAATATACAACCACCCATGGTGGCGATGCCGTGCAAATGGTGAACCCAAGTGTGCAGCAAAGTTGGAGACAAGCCAACTCGGCATGCTTGGGAGCTATGTTTTCCATCGTATCCTTTGCAGTGCATAGGCGACGTGACGCCTCCTCCTGAAGGTCTCTACTGCAGGCCGCAAGGTAAGACCCTCCGCCGGGGACGTTGGCATCTGCCCAACTCCAAGCTAGCCGCTCAGGTTTTTTTGCGGCAAAAACATTCGCCCTCTACGATCTCGCGGCACGGTTCCCATCAGCACATTTTCTGTCCAGTAACGGGCAGATTCTGTTGTATGAGGAGCGACTTGCGGTAAAACAATGACCCAACTCCGACTTGCTAACTTACAATTATACTTGTGACATCGAAAGGAACTTCGAGGAGAAAATAAAGTGCCGGTTAAACTGCCTGGATCTACATGGAAGAAATGGGACCTACACGTCCATACACCTGAATCGCTGGTTCAAGAATACCCTGGTGAGAAGGAGGCAGCATGGCAGGTCTTCCTCGACGATTTGGAGAAGCTCCCCCCAGAGTTTAAGGTGCTGGGGATCAACGACTACCTTTTTGTGGATGGCTACGAACGTGTCTTGGAGGAGCGGCGCAAGGGGAGACTAGCCAACATTGACTTGGTTCTGCCTGTTGTCGAGCTCCGCCTTGACAAGTTTGGCGGTGTGGTGGAGCGAGGGCCAGACGGCCAATATTTGGCTTCATCATGGAGCCGGATCAACGTTCACATCATCTTCGACCAACTCGATCCAGAACTGATCCGAAGACAATTTCTTACCGGGCTCGACCGCCGTTTTTCGCTGGTTGACGGGGACAAGCATGGCTGGGGAGGTCTCATCGACAAAGAAAACCTCATCAACCTGGGAAAGGCGATCGTCGAGTCGATGCCCGTAGAGATGCGTGCTAAAGCGCCATCGCCGATGAAGTTGGGCTTCAACAACCTCAATATCACCTATGACGGCTTGATGGATGCGTTGAACAATCCCTGGCTGAAGGGGAAATTTTTGGTCGCCATTGGCAAAGGTGAATGGGAGAGTATGCGATGGAACGACAACAATATTGCGGATAAAAAAACGGTCATCAACGACGCACACCTCGTGTTTACTGCTGCTGCAAATCCAGAAGCGTACGCCAAGTCGCGAAAAGCATTGAAGGATGCCGCAGTCCAGGACCGCCTGCTCGATTGCTCAGATGCTCATCGGTTAAGCAGCACCGACCATAAGGACCGGATAGGCAACTGCTTCACTTGGATAAAGGCGGACTCGACCTTCCAAGGGCTGCTACAAGCCATACAAGAGTTCGATGATCGTGTCTATGTAGGCGACGTTCCACCCAAGCACAAAAAAGTTGAACAGAACAAGACGAAGTTCATTCGGTCGGTCAAGGTGGCAAAAAACGACAATTCGTCGCTGCCAGAGCCTTGGTTTGATTCTGAAATTCCACTCAATCCAGACTTGGTCGCAATCATTGGTAACAAGGGCAGCGGCAAAAGCGCACTGTCCGACATCATTGCCCTCGTAGGCAACACACGGCACCACTCAAAGTTTTCGTTCTTGAAGAGCACGCGCTTTCGCAGTCCTAAGCGAAAATTCGCCTCCCATTTCACAGGTGAGATTTCGTGGCTCGATGGAACGTCACTTGAGCGGCATCTCGACGAGGATCCTGAACTCAGCGGTGTTGAACGGATCAAGTATTTACCGCAGAGTTACTTAGAGGACCTGTGCAACGAACTAGGCGAAGGAGGATCTGAAACTTTCGATGCCGAGCTCCGCAAGATCATTTATTCGCACGTTCCGGAGGCTGAGCGTTTGGGCAAAGCGTCGATGGATGAGTTGCTAGACTTCAAGGTCGCCGAAATCGAGCAGGCACGGAAGGCCCTGAGCGAGGACATCGGGAAGATCAACGCTGAGATCGTGGAAGCCGAGCGACGCTTAACTCCCGAGTTCCGTAAGTCACTTGAACAGCTCCTGGCCGCTCGAGTGGCAGAACTCTCTGCGTTGGATGAATCCAGGCCTAAGGAAGTCCAAGACCCGAACGCGTCGCCAGAGGCGCTGACAGAATCAAAGCAAGCTGCTGATCGGGTGCAGATTCTGGAGGACCAGGGCAAGAAGATCGAGGAGGAAGCGGACGGTCTGAAAGCTGCTAGGGCCGTGGCAATCAAGCGCGAAGCAGTAGCCAAGCGAATCGCTTTTGCCTTGGCGAACCATCAGAAGCAGCACACGAGCTTCTTGGCCGAGTTGGCGGCCCTTATGGTTGATCTCAATCCGGGCGTCCCGCTAGAAGCCTTAGTGCAATTGAAGATTGACACCGGCCCGGTAGATGCCATCGCACAGGCGGCACTCGCCGAGGTTGCCGCCATTGATTCGAGCTTGGCCCGTCAAGACGAGGGGAGCATTTTCCATCGTAGGGCTCAAGCCGCTGCCATTCTGGCTGAAGCCAAAGGAAAACTAGGCGAGCCCCAGCGGCTCTTCATGCTGTACAAGGAAGAGTTGGCCAAATGGGCACTAGCGAAAGCCGAGATCGTCGGTGCAGCGGGTAAGCCAGGCACAATCGTCCAGGTGCAAGCTGAAATCGAATCGCTGTCCGCCCTGCCTACCTCGCTTGTCGAGCTTCGTAATAAGCGAGCGGCGAAAGCTCGGGAAATTCATGGACAAATACAGGCTATGGTCGACGAGTTCAGCCGGCTCTACCTACCGGTGCAACGCTTTGTGACCTCCGAAGAACAGCGCGAGATGAACCTTCCGCTAGATTTCCAAGTACGAATCGAAGAGACAGGCTTTGGAACGCAACTCTTGAAGCGACTCAACCAGCGTGTGCGCGGAACGTTCATGGGTGTCGATGAAAGCTCCCAGATGCTCCGTACGATGTTGCAAGCTGCGAATTTCACGACATCCGAAGATGCGGTGGCCTTTGCCGATAGTATCGACGACATGCTCCGCTTCGATCGGCGGGACGGACCAAACGGCAAACCCACCCGTCTCGATGACCAACTCGCTCGTGGCACCACAGCGCAAGACATACTGAACTACGTTTACTCTTTTGAGTATCTGTTGCCGAGGTACTCACTTACTTACGACGGCCAGGAGATTGGACAGTTGTCGCCTGGAGAACGTGGGCTGCTTCTGCTGGTCTTCTATCTCCTGGTCGACGAGGATGACATTCCCATCGTCATTGACCAACCCGAGGAGAACCTGGACAACCAAACGATTTACAAGGTGCTGGTCCGGTGTATTAAACGAGCCAAGGAGCGCCGTCAGGTGATCATGGTTACCCATAACCCCAACTTGGCAGTGGTGTGCGATGCTGAGCAGATCATCTACGCTTCGTGTGACAAGACGGCAAGCCGTTTCGAGTACGCTGCCGGAGCGATTGAGCACCCCGAGATACGGGCCAAGGTGGTCGAGATCCTCGAAGGGACGGAACCGGCCTTCAGGAATCGGCAGTTCAAATACCGCCTTGATTGATTGCCATTGGTATCCGATTGAAGTGAAGGGCAGAGGTTCCTAACGATTGCTGAGTGACCCAAGTGGTAAATCCACTCCTGCTAGCAACAGGCCTCCCGCCGCAACATGCTGCGGGAGCGTTCAGCCGAGCGCAACGAGCGGGCACGGGTGGCGATCGACTGGCAGATCGAAAAGCTAACGAAATCGGGGGAGGTCCAGAGTCGCCCCGCCATAAGCTTTGCAAAGGCGGCGCGACATGACGCGTCAGCGTACCAATAGGCACGCTGTATAAAGAAAGCCGTTTTAGACGGTCACAATAATAAATTTTTATTGTGACGTTACTTCAACTGTATTCCAAGTGACCCGAACACTTCCGGTATCTGCATCGTCTTCATTCCCGGAGGTTGATACCAAATTCGTTCAAGAATGTCAGCTAGTATTAGCAGCTGCAATGGTTCGAGGTTGAGAAGTTTGCTAATAAGCGGCGCGGCGCTTGAGACTTCGTAATTGTCAAGCTCGATACCTAAGTCGTTGCATACGTCTGATGCAATGGTGCTAATTTGGTGCGGGCTAAATACTATACCTTGATAGCAGTTTATCAAAGTAAAAATATCCTTCTCGCTAAACACTCCGTTGAGTGTGGAGCGTGATTCGTAAAGCAGCCAGCTAAGGCGACCCGCTGCCATCAATCCAGACCGTCTGTCATCCAAGTCTACCTCATTATACGTATGCTCGTTGAGATATCGTGCAATGTCGTGCACGCTGGACATCCAACCTTCATCAAATTCGAGTGACAAATCATCCGACGACCTATATAGCTGCATTGCTACATATTTAATTTTATTCGCACTTTGTTTCATTATGAACTCCAGATTTACTTTTGATGGTGTGTCGATCGTTAAAATTTTTACCTAGCAAAGATTTGCTTCGCCAAGGAGCGCTGCTGGTCAACATAATCCGCGAGGTCTCGGACATCGACCACACGGTTTTTGCCCATTTTTCTCGTTGGAAGTGGGAAAATTCCTGCTCCTATCTGATTGTGCGCAGTACCGACTTCCAACCCAAGTTCTGCCGCAGCTTCGGTTAGCGTGATGATAAGCTTGCCAAACTTCAAGCCATAATAAACGTGTGAATTCATTTAGTACCTCCGAAAAAGAATTGCACAAGACTATCGATATGACGCAGCGGATCCGTGATCTGTAGGTTCATGTTTTGAAAAGTCATCATTTTAGTGAAAAGTAGATTGTGTGTATTTCGGACTATTAGGTTTTAAGCTTTTTCTGAAAACGTGTTTGCTTAATTTATGAAATGAATTCTATAAAGAAAGCGAATAAGGAAACAAGATGGAATTCCGAAATTTTTTGGATTTCATCGTATTTTCGCAAATTTCCAACACAGTTGCCATTTATGCAGTCAGCGGAATTTTTGAATGCATCGCTAAAACGAAAGATGTTTCGTTTTTTGTTTGAAATTAATTTCGATAAAAAATTTATTGAAATGATTCGTTAAGTTTCTTGTCGGATTTTTGAAAAAAATCTACTCAATCGTCATTTTTAACCAAATTTAATCTGAAAAATTGGTATCGTAATTGCTCCGGGGTAGGAGGAATTATGGCAAAAAGAGATAGAGTAGAAATGAATTCGGGCGTGGAGAAGAATTCTTCGCCAGCTTGGGCAATGCCTTTTATAGATGTAATGAGATTGCAGAATTGTATTGCCAAAGTGGAAATACAGTTGGAGATTCCGGGTCTTTGCCCAGCTGATGGCTTAAAAACATCTCTTTCTCGAAATGCGAAGCCAAAGACAAAAAGAAAATCATCGATGCCGCATAGGCAGAATCTTGTGATCGACCCTCGGCAGTTGCAGCTTCCATTTGCCGAAGCGTGAGATTCCAGTTCGAAAGAAAAAAATGAACTGGAAATTCAATTTGCACCCGTCTCACGTAGGCGAACAGTGTACTGGCGATGAAGCTGCAATCAAAAAGGCTAGCGGAAAATTTGTTTTTAGCTCGCGTAGGGGCGTCGTTAAGCTACTTGCTTCATACAGGGAAGAGCAACTCAGCATACTGTTGAAACAACGCTATGGCCGTAATGTCCAAACAGAAGATGAAATTCCGGCGTACGTTCGTAGAGAAGATGCGGAGGCGTTAGATAGGATTCGTCTCGAAGTTGACAAACGCGTAGCAGCAATTATCGAGACAGAAGGGAAGATAGCGAATTACATTGATTTTGATCGATCCGACATCAGGCAGCTTGCTGTCCGCCTTGCTGAGCATGAGTATCGTGACCCAGCTGACAAAATAAGATTCGCCGAAGCACTGCTGGGCGCTCCTATACCAGGTGCGTCGCTGGAATCGCAACACGAACGCACATGCACTGCCATGTTCTGGCGAAGAGCTTTGACTGTGCGCGTAAGCCGAGCAAGAGAGCAGTTTTTTCTTAGACTTGGTTTGATCGGAAGAAACAAGGAAAGATATTCTTCCAGTCTTAGCGTAGACGCACGCGAGCAGCAACTTTATGCGCAAGAAAAATGGATGCGTGAGACCGTACTAGTGCCAGGGAAGGTCGATAATGACAACAATGACGTTACTCGCACGCGGCGAGAGATTAGCTTATCCGACGTCGTAAAACGACCCGAACATAAGTTCGCGAAGCTGTATACTTTCGTTAAGGGTATGGAGTCGCTAGGCGATCAGCAAAAGTTGGCTTCTGCTATGGTTACCATAACCCTTGATCCAAGATGGCATCCAAATCCATTACACGGCAAGAAAAAATGGAACGGAAAATCACCACGGGAAGCACATAAATCTTTCTGCAAGGGTTGGCAGGCGGTTATGCGTGATCTTGATCGACATGGCATTAAGCTCAGCGGGCTACGCGTCGTGGAACCTCACCGTGATGCATGCCCGCATTATCATATCTGGCTACTATATCGCCCCGAGCATGAAACGAAGATTTTGCTTGCAATTATGCGTTACTTTCCACTCGGGCTAAAAGTGCGTACGCCAGGCGCCGGCCAATTATCTGACAAAGATGAGATCTATGAGAATAGATTAGACCTCGCAGCAGGCGCTCCTCGCACATGGCGCGGCATAAAAGACAAATTTCAGGTTGAGTTCTCGCGGATTGTTCGTAAACTGGATGCTAACGGTGAACGCCGTGCTTGTAGCAGCGCGTCGTATGTGATGAAGTACCTTATGAAAACCCTTCCCGCGAATGTCAGAAAGCCGTCGAATAAATCAAGAGATGGAGCGGGTACTGGCAAATCATCTGACGAAGTTGAAATTTCCCGTGTTGATGCTTTTCGTTCCGTGTGGGGCATAAATCAGGGACAACTCTTCGGTATTGCGAAGTGCTTGACTATCTGGGATGAACTCAGACGAATCCAAAACGCGCCGGAACATCCTCTAATGAAGGATTTGTGGAAAAAAGCGCGTGGAGGGGAGGCGGTAGGCCGCGTCGAAAAATGCTCTGAACAGAAAGGTGACGCGCATGCATTTCTAGAGGCTTTAGGTGGACTTGACGCTGCAAGAAACGGAAAGCGGAATGGCAAGCGTTTGGTCGTCGCGCGTCTAGTTGAGGAAGTGCGTAATCGATATGGAGATGTAATAAAAAGGACGACTGGGATTCGCTTATTGGAAAAAGAGCGTAAGAAGGTGAAAAAGGTCGACAGTAAAGGCAAGGCGGTGCGGTACGGATGGAAAATTTTTACCGAGGTTGTCGTAAGTATTGCAACGAAAGTTGAGAAATGGAAATTTGAGAAAAAGAGGTCAAATTTATTTAATTTGGATAAAAAATCGACCGCAGCAGGTTTTTCGACCGCTTAGCAACTTTAAATAAAGTGGAAAATGAAATAGAGCCGGCGAAGCCGGCTATTTGTCGTTGTATTTTCTAGTCGTGTTTGCGCGAGCTCGTAGGACCCGTTGATAAAATATTTCTTATTCTCCGAATTTTCGCGAGGATCGCTACTTTTTTATTTTATTTTTCTCCAAATTAAAGATTTAATTATTATAAAAGCATTAGAGATAGTGACAATTTTTCTGAAGAAAAATTTTGCTTCCGGAAAACTTTTCCTAGTTCTCCAAGTTTGTACAAACGGCTTGGGAAAAGATTCTGTCCTGAAGCTTGCCCTTGTCTTAAGCGCTATTAATAGTGCCAATAAAATGTCGGAGAATGGCTAAAATCCGAACAATCAACATTGGCTATTATTAATTATCAAGAGCCCCCGCCGCCGCGTTAAAAGCTGTCCTCATTCCTAGGTTCGAAGTCTTTGAAAGTAAGAATTTATGAAATAAATAGCAGAACGGCACAGCATACAAAAGGAATTGCCATATAGGGCTTTGCAACCCGCCCAATAATGTGCTAAGAAAGAATCCAAATATTAACAGAGCAAAAACAAGCACAAAATACCAGATGATAAGAACTGGCCCCATTACGAGGAGTTGACGTATCGTCATGCTTAAGGCCTGTCCACTTGAAAGCGGAGGAACGCGCTCTGTTTTTTCGCCGACGCGTAACGCGAGAATGGTGGGCGGTTTTTTTGCGTCCAATGCGAACGTAGAAATGGAAATTTCACTGCCAACAGCTTCTCGAAAGTCGTCATTAATGTAATTCGATACGTGGATATTATCCCACCGCTGTCCAGCAAATTTTATGTATTCATACTGCCAGGTGTTGTGAGCAGTTTTCGTGCTAGCCGAAATTTTCTCTAGGTTTCCAGAATATACAGCGGACTTAAACATTGTTTTCCTAACGCTTAATGGTGGAAATATTTAGGGGAATATTGTAATTTTTGATATCGTTCAATGCGGCAGGGTGATTTTTTTGAATGGGATTTTTTCTTTATATTAACCCTCATCTAAAAATGTCGCTTTGCAAGCTCGATCGCCAACCTTAATTTTTTTTGCCAAGTCTGTTGGAATTGGTGTGGCAACTTGTTCTCCATTTTGGAGAATGGCAGTGATATTAATATAGCCTTTCATTGGTCCGCTCGGAAAGCCGGCTTTGGCTACTTCGGTGATCGTTACAAGCTCCGACTTTTTACATTTCGTTCCAGCGAAATCTTTGAATTCAGCCGCCGCTACAGACGTGCAGACAAGCGAAGCGCATGCTGCTAAACCAAGTGCGATGATCTTCATATATTCTCCAGCGAATCTTTCTTTTCTAAATCAAAGGTATTACTGGCAACCGCGTTTGTAGCTGCCGGTGGTGAAGCTCCACGACTTGTCGATCGACAGGCCGTTAGCCGAGCCGGTTGCAGCACCAGTTGCCTTGCCGACGAAATGCACGTTGTAGGTAGTGTTGGCCTTGAACGGAGCCTTACCCACGACGAACGCCACGTTGGTGCCCAGATAGGTCGTATCCTGGGTGCTGGTAGCCTTGGTGATCAGGCGTACGTCCAGCGGCGTGGTCTGGCCTGCTTCCGTGACGGTGAAGCTGGTCACGCTCAGGGTGGTCGATGCTTCCGTGGTCAGGCTGATCGGCGAACTGGTCTTGGTGCACATGTTGTCCTGGGTCATCTCCATTTCCTGATAGAACGGATTTGGAACCTCGACACCATGGGTCAGCCACACGCCGGTCTGACCGTTTGTCGGGTACACGCCGACATAATCACCAGCGTTCAGTTGGGACTTGGTTGCGCCGAAGTCCATGTACAGCGGGTTGGTCGCATCTTCGCCAGCCACGCCGACAGTGGTGAAGCCCTGATACATCATGCTTGCACGGTGATACACCGAGTTGATCAGGTTATCGACCGCCGAGGTATCGGGGTTCGGGAATTCCAGACTAAAAGCGATCACCTCGCCTGCAATCACAGCCGGGTAGCCAGCGGCGACCAGGCGATCCGTAACGGTAGCGCCCGTGAAGCCTGGCGTACCAGCGACTTCGACGTGGCCGTTGGCACCGCTATTGTTCAGTGCTACATACGCTTGGTGGTTCTTGGCTGCGATGTCGGCGTTCGCATTTTGGTTCAGCGGCCCCAAGCCCTGAACAGCGCGGAATGCGTTGATCTTCTTGAACGCGAGTTCGGCGGACGAGCCAGCCGCGTAGGTCTGAGCGACAGCATCCTGCAGGCTAGCAGCTTGCACGGTCGAAACCGGGGTGGTCGGGTTAGTCGGGACAGCCGGATTGGAGGCAACCGGGGTCGACGAACTGCCGCCACCGCCGCCGCAGGCGGTTAGCGTAATTAGCACAAGGGCGCTAGAAAAGGTTGATGCGCGCATTGATGTCCTTATTTATATGGGTGCTGAAGAGTGGGCGAGATCGCATCTCGTGGGTACGCGGGCAGTTCCTTCTTGTGAGGCTCCCACGAAATAGGAAAGTGGCTTGATCCGAGAAGGCATAGGAGCTCTCAAACCGCTGGAGCATAGGCAGTATAACAACTATCGATGTCTTTTGTCACTTATACAGGGTCCCCTGATACAGGGTCCTCTGATACAGGGTCGTTTGTTGCTCTCTGCGGCTCTAAGATCGCGTCTATCTTAGGAAGGCGCGATGAAGAAAACGGAACAGGCCCCGATCTGCAGACAATTTGGCGAGCATTTAGCCAAAATCAGGCAGGCGCAGAACTTCTCGCAACTAAAGCTTTCGCTCGAATCGGGGCTTGCACGCTCGTATATCGGTGACATTGAGCGCGGCGTGCGTAACCCGACGTTGGTCAACATTTTTCGGATCGCTGACACACTAAAAGTTGATGTCAGAGTGTTGTTCGAATTCGAGAGGCAGAGTGGAGACCTGATGTCCGACATGAAGGTCGGTAGCGGCGCTCCGGGCGAAAGTTAGAAGTCGTCGTTATAAGTAGGATTTCAACAACGGCTGAGCCGTCGCAGCCATTTATCGGATAAGCTCTTCCTGATATGCTGTACGTTTGTACAGTATTGTTGGGGGGGAGGATGCGCGTCCGACTGGTAAAAATGCGGGTCAACGGTGTTGAAATCGACCGTCGTGCTCTTCGAGAGGCCTTCGGATGTCCTGGCGAGCTGGTAGTGATGGACGTCTCAGATCAAGGCCTGCGCCGTCCAGTTAAAGTTGCGCGACTAATGCACGAAGGCAAGGTTCAGGCCGAGCTAAACGACGTCCATATTGTTTGGCTCAATGAAGGTCGTATGACACTCAACGGTTTCGAGCGGCAGCAGAACGGGGCGAGAGAGTCTGTAGACTACTGTCAGGCTTGGCTTTGCACGCTTGACGACTCTCCTCACAGCTGAGCAAGGCCTAGAACATAGGTGCCGTTGTTGCTCCAGGCGGGGCATGTAGATGACAGCGGGTGAGGTATGTTTCTCCGGCTACCAGCAACCTGCCAGCGTTTCCACACAGCTCGCAGATTCTGGCTGACATTTCCTCAGCCATGATGATCATTCCCTCTTGTTCGCGACTTCCGCCTTTGATGTTGAACGAAAGTTCACCCCACTTCTCTTTCACTTCGGATACGACAACCTGTGGAGCGCCGTTCAGGTTGGTCCAAGTCTGCAAGCGGTCGCATAACACATCAATGAGGTCGAACCAACCCTCGCGGCACATCGTACGTTGACGATCGGCGAAGATTTTCGGATAGCGTTTGTACAGCGGGGAATCAAGCTCCCCTTTCATCTTTGTATCCTAACGGATAGGCCGCTTGTGAGACGGTCCTCTAAACAAGGGCTGTGGTGTCTATCGGCAACATTTGCATTTAGCGTCGGTAATATGCTTGTAAAGACGTTATTGACATGACAGATGGGGGGCGCGGTTTTTAGCATTATGTTGCTCGCCAACAACAAGAAAATTCTAGTTTTTCAAGTAAAACTCTCGCTTTTAAACCTAATTGTGAATTCAATTGTGTCGTAAATATAGCATTATTGTGGCGTTTTATTGCTTTCTTTGCAATAAAAATGGTGCAGGACAGCAAATTTGCGTGCCATCGTTAGAGATTTCAGTGCCATCGATAGAGCGAAGTGTGCCGTCATTAGAGAGGCTGAAAATGTGGATAACTCAAATGCATCATGATAGGCCAATGATTTATAAAGAGTTTTGGAATTAATAAGACGAATAAAAGTTATCCACAGAAATTCTCTAAGAATGGCACTGAAATCTCTAACGGTGGCACATTTCACTAGCGATGGCACATTACCTCTCTAACGACGGCACAGGACCTCTCTAATGACGGCACCGGACCTCTCTAACGATGGCACAATTGGAGTCGATTTTCCTATTGTAATCAATGACTTATATGGGGCGTAAACAGTCTTAAAGGTTTACAATAAAAACTCAAGCTGTTTTTAACCGCGTGCGCGAGCTGGTGGACTACCAGCATGCGGGCTACCCGTTTTGTCGTGATTGAACTTAGTGACCAAGGTGTTGAGACGTTGCATTTGGCCTGAAAGATCATTTACGATTGGAAAGTGATGCTGCCGATACGATCATGGATCGAGCCGCAGTGCGTAGTAGTAGCGCTGCACCCTAGCTCTTAAGCGCTTGACATGGTATCAACTAAAATAACTAAAAGTTAAGGGACGGTCATGGTGCACGGTACGAACAAGACTGACCAAAGCTTTGGCTCGCTCTTCGAAGAGGACTACCTGATCCGAAATCTGGGCCAGATAGCGCACGACCCCGAGGTCGCTCTTACCGAGCTCGTAGCCAACGCCTGGGATGCCGGCGCGTCCTCAGTCGATATCGCCATCCCGGACGAGCTCAACGGCAACCTCATCGTAGAAGATGACGGTCATGGCATGAGCTCCGCGCAGTTCAAGGCGCGTTGGATGAAGCTCTCCTATGATCGCGTCAAGCACCAAAGCCAAGATGTGGAGTTCCCGCCAGAGCGCACAGGATGGGTTCGGCGCGCTTATGGTCACAACGGGGTGGGACGTCACGGCATGCTGTGCTTTGCAGACGTCTACGAGGTTCAAACTTGGCGAGAGGGGAAGGGCGCCTCCTTCGTTGTGAGCACTCATAGTCAGGCGACGCCGTTCAAGGTGGATAGCGAGATGCCGTTCGAGCGTACAGGTCACGGCACGAAGCTCATCACGAAGGTCGGGCGACATCTGCCTGACCCAGATCGTATCCGTGACATCCTCTCCGCGCGCTTCTTGCATGATCCACAGTTCGTCGTTCGAGTGAATGGTGCATCCATCGCGCTGCCTGAGCATACTGGGTTGGTGGAGAAGGCTACTTTGGAGATCGGGGCAGGCAGATCGATCGAGGCCTTCGTGGTCGACACGACACGCAGTGCGAAGTCGACCTTGTACCAAGGTGTGGCATTTTGGGTTAACGGGCGCCTTGTTGGCACGCCGAGCTGGGTCGTCGGCAACGCTGTCGTGTTGGATGGACGCAGCCGGTTCGCGAAGCGATACACAATCGTGGTGCAGTGCGGCCCCGAGTGGATCGTCGATATTGAGCCCGATTGGACTAGGTTTAGGCCAACCAATGCTGTCCGCGCGATGAACTCGGCAGTGGCGACTTACGCGGCGCAAGTATTCGCGAAGCTCTCAGAGGAGTTCGTCGACGACAGCTCTCAAGACGCCTTAGTGCGCAACCGTGAGTCATTCAAAGACCTGTCCACCTTAGCGCGAATCGAGGTGGCGAGCTTCACCCGAGAGCTGGTCAAGCGCAATCCTGGCATTAATACCGAGACGCTGGCCATTGCGGTCGAAGCGGTGATCAATTTGGAAAAGTCGCGTAGCGGCGTCGCGCTGCTCGAAAAGCTCACTAAACTGGAGGAAGCAGACGTTGAAGCCCTCGACCGCATGTTAGGACAGTGGTCGGTGCGAGACGCGCTTTCGGTACTGGACGAGATCGACATGAGGCTTAGCGTCATCGAAGCGATCGACAAGCTGGCGGGTGACTCGGCCACCGACGAGCTCCACACCCTGCACCCTTTGGTGACTCAGGCCCGCTGGCTCTTTGGACCGGAGTTTGACAGCCACGAATACACCTCGAACGTGACCCTGAGGACCGTCGCTGACAAGATCTTCGGTCAAAGCGTCGAGCCAAGCGCTTTCTTGAATCCGACGCAGCGTCCTGACATCGTCGCCCTCGCCGACGCTACGTTTTCGATCGTTGGTACCGAAGGCTACGACAGCTTCGACACCATGTTGACCCGCATCCAAAACGTGTTGATCATCGAACTCAAGAAGGGCGAATCGTCCATCGGACGCCCCGAAATGACCCAAGCGGATGGCTATGTCCAAGACTTTCTCCAAAGTGGCGCCATGGATGGCACTCCGTTGATCCGAGCGTTTGTGGTCGGCCACCGGATCTCATCGAAGACCACAAAGGAGAAGCTCATCGTGGATGAGGGCGTCGTTCGTGGCAAGGTCGTGGCCACGACGTATGGCCAGCTGACCCGGAGTGCAAGCCAGCGGCTCTTTAAGCTCAGGGAGAAGATCCCTGCACGGTATGAGCACGTTTCTGGCGCCGACCTGATGTCACGCGTCATGCAGACGCCGTCGCAAGCGGGCTTCGACCTTAACGAGCAAGCTGCGGCTTCTACCGAAATCGACCAATCGGAAGTTGAAGCTTGATGGATGAGTCGGTCTCAGGCGTGCCTTTGCTGAGGTGAGAAGTGAAGGCCGCCCCAATGTTCACCTGTTACACGATGAGGCCGTAGCGTCGATAAACAATCTTGCGATTGCATGCCGCCGACCGCGTTCGCGCATTTACGGTCGAGTGCGTTAGCTAAGTACACCTAATAAAACCCTCCAGTTGCTCTGCAGGCAACAGCCGGGTACACTGAGCCGTGCCGACCGTCCGCAATTGGCCCTAGCTGTGTAAAAACGCCAAATCACGACGTTTTCGGGGGTCTCTTTAACATTTCTAACCTCATGAAAACGCCGTAGCGAGCGTTTTAGATGGCCGAGCTTCGCGGACGTCTCGCCGGGTCTGCGTTTTTACAACGCCTCGGCCAGGAGCAAACGGTCACCACAGTAGGGCCAATCGTCGTCGTGGTCTGACCGCTGACATCTTACCGGCCATTTGAATTTTCTTAAGCGAGAAACGCCGGGAAACGGGCATAATGATAGGCTGCTTATCACAATCAGAGAATTAAAACCATGAGGATGTTTTATGGATTTTTTAGATATAGATGATAGTGTCGAGGAGGTTAGGCGTGCTGATGGCTTCGCTGCCACCACTACTGCCGCAGCCAAAGTCGTCGGCATTGCCGCAATTAATGGCATTATTTTTGCCGGCAAGGAAATATTTTCCGGTCGAGTTACTACAGCAATATCAGAAGCGGTCGAGAGGGAAAAAGAAAAGTTAAAGAAATAAAGCTGCGCTTTTCCAGCGCGACATCAGCGTATCGTAAAATTGGCATAAGCCAAAAGCTTGCGAAAATAAATTTTCAAGCTCAATTTAAGATTTAAGGAGTTCAAAAGTGCCGGTCAAAAAAGTTGATGATTTGAAGGACCCTGTGGATAGAAGAGCAGGCCAGCAGTGGCAAGAAGCTCTTGGCATTCCTGACCTAACGACACGCGAGTTGGATTATATTTGCGATCGCCATCAGGGTAGTTCCGACCATGAGATTCGCCAGGCAATCCTAGATCGTCGACAAGGCAAATGACAGAGCTTGCGCCCTTTCTTGCCATCCATGCAGCGAGAGCTTACAGTCGGTCGCTGCAGACGTCTGCAAGCGGCCTTGAATTCGACTGGTGATGCCATACTGTGAGCACTCAGCAACCAGAGCGAAAGAGTAATACATGCCCCAAATGCTTATCGTAAGTTGGACTGATTCTAATTCTGGGACAGATGCCAGCTCCGCAGGTTCTGTTAAATGGCACTTCGTTAAAGACGAATCAGGCGACAAGACGCTCTGTGACTTCTCGCTTCCGGCGCCAAAGAGCCGAAAGTATGCCGAGATTCGTACAGAGGAGATGGTCAATATAAAGGGTTTTTGCTTCACTTGTTTTCACAATGTTTGCATCGATGAGCAGGACGAAGACCTTTGGCAGATTTTCAATAGGGTAGAAGAACTAAATAGCTGTTTGAACGAAATAGGGAGTGCAATTAAGGACTCCAAATGCTCTCCGGAAGAAATCAACTCCGCCCTTGCGTTATATGAACAACTAGTATCGCACACCGTTATCAAGTCTTTAACGGGCGACTAGTGCTGCGCATTTCGACCAAAGTAAGTCCTGTGGTAGCGGTAGTTGTCGCTGACGATGTCCGCTCTGGGGCGATCGCGGAAATACACAAGCTAAGTCTGACCATTAAGATGGCGGCCATGTTCGTAGACGGACTGATGCCATGGCCCGAGCACTTCTTCTCGAAGACCTGTGGTCGCTTATATCAACTCATCTTCCTGTCCACCACCGATCGCCAAAAGGCGGACGGCCACGTATAGATGATCGCGCGGCCCTGCTCGGAATCCCGTTTGTCCTCAAGACCGGAATACAGCTGGAATACCTGCCGCGCGAACTCGGTTGCGGGAGTGGCATATCATGCTGGCGTCGGCTTCATGAATGGATGCATGTCGGTGTCTGGCAGTCTGTCCACGAGGCGGTTCTTCGACGGCTCCGCGAGCACGACCAAATCACGCGGAATCGGGCTGCGTTGATGTCGCCAGTGTACCGGCGCCTGCCGGTGACGGGCATACGGGTAGAAATCCTACAGATCGTGGCAAATTTGGCCTGTGTAGCAAAGCCACCCTACGACGCAGCGTCGGCATAGGCGACTTGTCAGGTGACTGCACGTTTGTTGAGCTTCTTAAGATTGCACGGCCAACACAAGATTTGTGCATTGCTAGGATCGTTTGTGCCGCCCAGTTGGGGTGAAACAATGTGATCAAAGTGCCAAGGTGTATCCGGATGTTGGCTGTGCCGTGGAATTAGACTCCAAGGAACGGAACACAACGGGCAAGAGTTCGGATGCGCGGCTAACAGCTTGGCTTTTGTCGCGGCAGAGAAAGCGCCTCCGGAAGCCTTTAAGCGTGCCGCGTACTCTTTGCTCCTTTGCTTTTGACACGTCATGCAACGGCTATGGCTGTTCCAAGGCGTTGTCGCATTGCACTTGCTGCAATACTTCTTGGGGCGCGCTTCGATGGGAATGCGAGTTGTCATCTCTTCGCTTACATTGGTCTAACCGTTCCGGCCACTCTTGACCGGGCTAAGTCGCCGAGATCGATAACGAGCTTTGGATACATGCGCATGTAGCACTTGCCTCAAGCTTGAACGTATTCCCCGTATCGAAGCAATCCGGCTTTAGCTAGGCCTAGAATGACATGCATCTGCTGGTTATAGGTCTTGCCGGACGCATGTGTAACTAGGTTCCAGAGCTGTCTCGGAACCATCGCCGCATAACTAGGATGTTCGGCAAGAAGTGCTAAGCAATCTTTCGCGTGGCGAGCATTCTCACTGGTTCCAACCATGCCTGTGGCAGGCACATCCTTGACCGCACCGCTAGTGCAGAGAGTCAGAAAAGTCGTCCGAGGACAGCCCTTGGACTGCATGGCAACACTCTCGGGAAACACTTCAACTGCTGCAGCGTCCCAGGCCTCGCGCGCCGAAATCGGACGACCACTACGAAGTTTTAGAGCAGCTCGTATTGCAACGTCGGCATAGTCTGGCATGGCTGCTCCTAACTTAACGGTGATAGGAAACGAATGGGACGCAAAGGAAGTCGCCTACGTGCTTGGTCAGTCAATTTTTCGTAGTGTTCGACCCAGAGATCAAACAGTTTATCGAGGCTGATTAGGGTAATGCGCCGCTTTTCTTGTGTTCTCGCTTCGAACTCCGCGTCTTTTGTGAAACCTCCGGTACAAACGAACAGCCCAACGTCATCGTCGCCTAAGACCGCCATGAAGGAACGCAAGCCATCGACAGAGACCGCCTGTTGCTGCCGTTTGACCTGCACCTTTATTCGCGGCGGTCGCGTGCCGAGCGGATCTGGCCAAGCAAGAATATCAACCCCACCATCTTTTCCGGGAGGCGAGACCCAGCTAACGTGGTACGACATCGCTCGAAGTAGGTCGGCTACCAGGTCCTGAAATTCGTACGGATTCATCGCTCTTAAATACGTCGAGATCTCGGACCAAGCCTGTTCTTCGGCCTCATCGAACGTAACGCTCACGGCCTTGGCCGATGTGTCCAGCGTCTCAGAGATTTCATCCGTAGGTTTGAGCGCATTTGTCGCGGTATCGCTGGCATCCGCATTTGGCTGGGATGCTTTCCATTCCGCATATAGCTTGACTGCCCGTCGATAAAAAGCTTCTGGGTCCGAAAAGTCCTCCAAAGCCTGTCGTCCTTCGTCTGTGACGGACCATGTCCCCTTCTCTTTGATGAGCCACCCTGCCTTGACACAATCGACAGTCGCAAACCTGACCACTTTTTCGAAGCGCCGACCACCTGACTCGTAGTCACCAGCCTCATAAGCCGTCAGCGTTACCTCTGCAGCAAGCTGATGCAGAGCGTCGCGCGCAGGAAGGCCCGTTGAACTAGCTAGCAAAATTGAGAAGAGCTTCTGCAGGAGCTCGCCCGTTCGTCTGCGCGTAATTTCCGCCACTTAGTACCCCTAACTATTGATTTTCAGATTCTATATCAATCGACTGATTTCACGCCGAATGGAATCGTACGATTTGCGACGGCGGCAACTGTATTAAGGTTCGATGGCAAACGCTGTTGATCCACTGCTTCCGGTCGTTGCCGACGTTCGCCGCAGCTCAGTGGCCATGGGGAAAATTTTCATTTATTCATGGTACAGTTTAGGGTTTGAGTTACAGCAAGGTACAGCATTTGGTTGCCTCGCGAGCAACGCTCATCAGGCCTGGGAGCAACGCAGAGTGTTTCGCTGGTTGCCCCCAAAGAAATATAGGTAATTGACAACTTTCATGACCGCACTTTCCTCGCTGCTCGATCACTACCGCCAGTCCTCTCAGTCTGAACGTGAAAAGGGCACTTACTTCGAAGAGCTAATGCTCTGCTATCTGCGCAACGAGGCGACTTACCGTGACCTCTACAGCGATGTCTGGACCTACAGTGATTGGGCTGAGTTACAGGGGCTAGACAAGCGCGACGCCGGGATCGACTTGGTGGCGAAGACCCACGGTACAGGCGAGATTCATGCGATCCAGTGCAAGCTATATGCCGAGGACTACCGGCTGCAGAAGAGCGATATCGACAGTTTTTTCACCGCCTCAGGGAAGAAGCCTTTCGCCCACCGCATCATCGTAAGTACCACAAACCACTGGAGCACTCATGCCGAAGAGGCACTGCGCGACCAGCAGCCGCCCGTTAGCAAGATCGACCTGAACGATTTGGAGAACAGTCAGATCGATTGGGGCAAATACCAGCCGAAGGCTGTCCCGGTACTCAAGGTCAAGAAGCAGCTCCGGCTCCACCAGCAGCAGGCCCTGGATGCTGCGCTGTCTGGATTGCAGACCGCCGACCGGGGCAAGCTCATCATGGCCTGCGGCACGGGTAAGACGTTCACCAGCCTGAAAATCGCGGAGGCCCTCGCCGGGAGGGGCAAGCGCGTACTGTTCTTGGTGCCGAGCCTGTCCCTGCTCTCGCAGACGTTGACCGAGTGGACTCAGGAGAGTGCTACGCCGCTGCATAGCTTCGCAGTCTGCTCGGACAGCGACGTTGGCAAGAAACGCCAAAAGGACGACGACAGCGTCCAGACCTTCACTCATGAGTTGCGCTACCCGGCCACGACCCACCCAGCTCGCTTGGCCTCCGAGATGGCCAAGCGGCACGACGCGGCGCACATGAGCGTGGTCTTCAGCACCTATCACTCTATTGACGTTATCAGCCGTGCGCAGCACGAACACGGCTTGGCTGAGTTCGACCTCATCGTTTGCGACGAGGCGCATCGCACTACGGGCGCTACCTTCGGCGATGATGACGAGAGCAATTTCGTGAAGGTGCACGACTCGGCCTTCATCCGATCGGCCAAGCGTCTATACATGACGGCGACACCGCGCATTTATGGTGATAGCGCTAAGGCCAAGGCCGAACTGGACAGCGTGGCATTATGCTCAATGGACGACCCAACCCTATACGGGCCAGAGCTCCATGTCATCACCTTCTCCGAGGCCGTTCGGCGCGGCCTACTGGTGGACTATAAGGTCATCGTATTGTCGGTCGAAGAGAGCCATGTTAACCGCCGCATCCAGTCACTGCTCAAGGATGAGAACAACCAGCTCAAGGTTGACGACGCAGCTAAGATTATTGGGTGCTGGAAGGCCTTGGCGAAGCAGGGGCTTACCGAGGACCTGAATGGCGATCACGAGTCCATGAAGCGTGCCGTGGCCTTCTGCCAAGTCATCGAAGTAAGCAAGGGGGCAAAGACCCATAAGGTCAGCTCTAAGAACATCGCAGGGATGTTTCAGGCTGTGGTCGAAGCCTACCAAGAGTCTGAGGAAGACGATGCAGCCTCGACGTTGGCCTGCGAAGCGGAGCACGTTGACGGCAGCATGAACGCCAGCGAGAAGGAGTCTAAGCTCGCTTGGCTCAAGGCCGATGCCGACGACAACACGTGCCGTATCCTAAGCAATGTACGTTGCCTGTCTGAAGGTGTCGATGTACCTGCCCTGGATGCGGTGCTGTTCTTGACCCCTCGTAATTCCCAGGTGGACGTTGTGCAGTCGGTCGGTCGGGTCATGCGCAATGCGCCTGGAAAGAAGCGTGGCTATGTTGTCCTGCCAGTCGTGATTCCGGCTGGCGTGGAGCCACACGATGCTCTGAACGACAACAAGACCTATGCAGTGGTCTGGCAAGTTCTACAGGCACTGCGTTCGCATGACGACCGCTTCGACGCGATGGTCAACAAGTTAGACTTGATCGGCAAAGACGCAAGCAAGATGGAGGTCGTCGCCATCACCGATAAGATTCAGCGGAAGCAAGGAAAGCCCAAAGGGCCGAAAAACAAGGAGGCGGGCAAGGGGGAATTCGTGATTGGTGAGTCGCCAGCCCCGCGCTACAGCAAGCAAGATCAAGCATCCCTGCAGTTCGAAATCGGCGACATTGAGAAGGCTATCTACGCGAAGCTGGTGCAGAAGGTGGGCAACCGTCACCACTGGGAAGACTGGGCCAACGACATTGCCAAGATTGCCCGCACTCACATCGACCGCATTACTGCGATCGTTGAAGACCCGGCTCACGTGAAGGAGCGAGCAGCCTTCAACGCTTTCGCCGATGAACTGCGTGACGACCTCAACGGCAGCATCAGTGACGGCGAGGTAATCGAGATGTTGGCCCAGCATCTCATCACCAAGCCAGTTTTTGATGCCTTATTCGAAGACTACAGCTTTGCTAAGCACAACCCGATTTCACTGGCCATGCAGGACGTGCTCGACGTGCTGCAAGAGCACCGACTGGACAAAGAGGCTGATACTCTCCAGCGCTTTTACGACAGCGTCAAAATGCGCGCTCAAGGCATCGACAACGCCGCTGGCAAGCAGAAGATCGTCGTCGAGCTTTACGACAAGTTCTTCCGCAACGCCTTCCCAAAGATGACCGAGCGGCTGGGCATCGTTTATACCCCGGTGGAGGTAGTGGACTTCATTATCCATAGCGTGGCCCACATCTTGAAGACCGAGTTTGGGCAGACCTTGGGTAGTAAGGGCGTGCACATCATTGACCCATTCACCGGCACCGGCACCTTCATCACTCGGCTGCTGCAAAGTGGCCTGATCGCACCTCAGGATCTGCCCCACAAGTACAAGCACGAAATCCATGCCAATGAGCTTGTGCTGCTAGCCTATTACATCGCCGCCATTAACATCGAGGCGGTCTATCACGGCATCGTAGGCGGCAAGTATCAGCCGTTCGAAGGTATCTGCCTTACCGACACTTTCCAGATGTACGAGAAAGAAGACTTGGTCGATACGCTGCTGGTGGACAACAGTGCACGGCGCAAGCGGCAGAAAAAGTTGGACATTCGCGTCATCATTGGAAATCCACCTTACTCTATTGGTCAAGGCAGCCAGAACGATAACAACCAGAATGTCGCCTACCCGCACCTGGACAGTCAGATCGAAGACACGTACGCGGCACGGTCGGACGCAGCCCTGTCGAAAGGACTCTACGACAGCTACATCCGCGCTATCCGCTGGGCGAGCAATCGAGTTGGCACTAGCGGCGTCATCGGATTCGTGACCAATGCTAGTTTCTTGGATACCGGAACTTTTGATGGGCTTCGCAGGTGCTTGGCAGACGAGTTCAGCAGCATCTATGTTTTCCATCTGCGAGGGAACGCTCGCACATCGGGAGAACTACGACGTAAAGAAGGCGGTAACGTATTTGGTCTTGGCAGTCGAGCTCCGATAGCAATTTCGTTACTTGTCAAAAACCCACAAAGCGAGAACACTGGCGAGGTTCGGTTCTGCGACATAGGCAACTATCTGAATCAGTTGGAGAAGCTGGCCAAGATCGAGTCTTTGCGTAGCATTGAAGGTATCACAGCCGAGAACGGATGGCATGTCATTACGCCGGATGACCATGGCGACTGGTTGAAGCAGCGAGACGACAGCTTCCTAGAGCATATTGCACTCGGTGACAAGAAAGGCGATGGTCCGACGTTGTTCGAAACCTTCTCCTTAGGTGTCGTTACCAACCGTGATGCTTGGTGTTACAACGCCTCGAAGACCGCATTGGCAGCTAATATGACGCGGATGATCGACTTCTATAACGCAGAGGCTGACCGCTTCAACCATACTCATCATGGCTTGAACAAAAAGCAAAGGGAGGCGCTGGTCGATGGCTTCGTAAGCGCCGACGCCTCAAAAATAGCTTGGACTGTTAATCTCAAGCAGGAACTCGTTCGTGATCGGCGTTTCGCTATGGAGCCAGCCTGCATTGTTCCTGGACTGTATCGCCCGTTCAACAAGCAGTGGCTGTACTTCAATCGCAGTTTCAATGAAAGAGTTTTGAAGATGCCGCGCATATTCCCGAATGCCAACTCGGAGAACATCGTTATCGGTGTCTCTGCCTCGGCTTCTCGCAGCGCATACTCTGTCTTCATCAGCGACCACGTTGCGAGCCTACATGCCGTGGACATGGTAGGCTCGCAATACTTTCCGCTCTATCTCTACGACGACCCGGAACCGGAATGTGCAGAAATAAGTACCGAGCAGTTCGCCTTATTCGACGAAGTAAGTCAGCCTGCGTTGTCTCCGCCGACTAAGCGTCGTGACGCCATTACATTAGAAGGGCTAATTCACTTCCAGTCTGCCTATGCCGGCGAGAAAATTGAGAAGGAAGACATCTTCTACTATGTCTACGGCATGTTACATTCGCTCGACTACCGTAATCGCTTCGTCGACAACTTAGGCAAAGAGCTGCCACGTATTCCCCGTGTAAAAACAGCGGCTGACTTCTGGGCGTTTTCCAAAGCTGGCCGCAAGCTGGCTGACCTGCACTTGCACTATGAACGCGTAGAGCCTTATCCGCTAAAGATCGAAAATGCAAGCAAGAAGCTCATCGATGCGGACTATCGCGTCGAAAAAATGCGCTACGGTAAGAATGGCAAGGACAAGGACTTGACGACTTTACATTACAACGACAAGGTCACGTTGACCGGTATTCCGCTGGAAGCCTACGACTATGTCGTCAACGGTAAGCCGGCACTCGACTGGGTAGTGGAACGTCAGGGCATCAGGGCTGATAAGGATAGCGGCATCATTAACGACGCCAACGATTGGGCATTCGAGACTGCGGGCAATCCTCGCTACCCGTTAGAACTGTTCCAGCGCGTAGTTACCGTTAGTATAGAGACGATGAAAATCGTACGGGCACTGCCTAATCTCGACATTGCGCCACAATCTGCCTGATCACCAGGTTTTGATCAAGGTAAGGTTGTGGCTTCTTTCAACGCAACTAATCAGGTAACAATGCACGACCTATCGAAATATTCGCTCGCACAACTCCGGGCGCTGGATGCGAAAGTAATCGAGGAATTAAAAACTCGATATTTCCTCAGCATTAGTATGGCTCGTGAGCAGATCCTTCACATCGCTCAAAGTGTTGGAATTTCCGAAAAAGAGCTTCTTCGCATCAAAACCCCTGTAACTACAACAAAAAGCACCGTCAAGGTTAAGTATCGTAATCCTAGTAATTCTGCCGAACAGTGGAGCGGTCGAGGACGAAAGCCGGCATGGGTTAAAGAATGGATTGCCTCGGGCAAGTCAATCGAGGATGCGAAAGTTAATTGATGTTGCTCTAAGTCATAGCGTTATACACATCTTTTTTAACCAACAAAATCAATGGGTTGTAGCCAGTTCCGCAAAGGCTCCGCCGACACGGGGAACAACGAAAAATTGTGCTTTTGATATAAAACACCTACTTCTCGCCTAAATTTTAGGCAATTCCTCATGAAAATCGTGGCTCCAGACTCAAATGGTGTGGAGCGGAAAAAGATGTGTATAACGATATGGCTCTAAGCAGGCTTAGACGGTCGAGTTGAGACTAGATTTTGAGGTCGGAAAACCATCACGCCCTCACTTGCATTACACCTCCGGCATACCAACGCTCTAAGTGAGTTGTCACAAGTGCGAAAAACGCACTGCATCTTCACGGCCAACACACCGCTAACGCACTTTAGCCCGAAGCACGAATTCTGATAGTGCGTTCATAGTGCGGAAAACACACCGATAATACACCGAGTTAACACCTCGCTTAGCGAAGATGAGATATCGCTTGCGGAGCGGATTTTGACGTCTGTCTTTCGCCTCACTGCGAGCGCGGCTCCTTGAAAGGACGCTCCATTTATGGAGCGGAACCCCCTTTAGGGGGCAGACGACACTTTCCCTTTAGGGGAAGTGTCTAGTCTGCTAATAGCCACTACCCCAGATTATAAAAATGACCTTTTCGGCGTGATAATATATCTTCATGAATTGTATAAATATAATTATAATTACATGGAGAAAAATCGTGAACGATACACCTCAAAACCAGCAAAGAGCCCAGTTCATAAACAAGATTTGGGCAGCTCGCGTGCAGCTTGATAAGAAAGAGAAGGTAATCGTACGTGGTAGAGAAATCACGCCAGTTGCCTGGTCGGCTTTAGATTTACTCATGGAAGCACTGCGCAAAGATGGACATATACCGCACGTGCCAGCTCCGAAGTCACCAGGGATCTTGTATGCATGTAGCGACGAAATTCGAAACGATCCGCTAAAAGTCGCTGACCTAGCAGACGCTTGGGCTGACTCTCGAAAAGTAGTCACAGGCCGTGCTCATCAACGGAATTCGCCTGTGATGGCTTCGACGGTCGTTTCATTACCAAAAGAGATGGACGATGACTGGCCTGCTTTTCGCGACGCATCTTTAAAGTGGATGAAGGAGAAATACGGTGCTCGGCTCAAGCTTGTCATTGAGCATGAGGACGAGGAAAATAAACATTTCCACAGCTACTGTATACCACTTCACGGCATAAGCGAGGATGGAAAACCTTTCTCTGAACCGTTCGCGACAGTGCACGAAGGCTACGGAGAGAGCCGTAAAGCGCGTCGAGGAGCCATCGAGAAATCTGGAAGTTCGCAAGGAGCAAAGACAGGAAAAGCTTTTGTTGACGCCATGAAAGAGTATCAAGATAAATTTCATCATGATGTAGCACGGCACTTCAATTTATCACGGCTTGGCCCCCAGAAAAAGAAGTTAAATCATACTGAGGCGGTTCGTCAAAGAGATATAAAAAAAGCAGAAGAAGCGCGTCTTGAAGCTGAAAAAATGAAAGAAAAAGCCTTTGAAGAGGTGCGAGCTGCTATGGAAGCTCGTCGCCTGGCTAACGAAGAGATTGTACGAAAGGCGGCTGAAGCACAGGAAGAAGCAGTGAAAGTGAGCAGGCAAGTGATTGAAGACGCAAAAGAACGAGCAAAGGTCGAAGGTCAACGTATTTTGAAAATTGCTCAACTAGCCGCTGAGGAAAACGAACGAACCATTCAAGCATTACTAAAGGGCGATGAAAATGTGGCAGTTCGGGTATTTAAAGAGAATATTCAGCTTAAAGAAGACTTGCGTCTCACTGATCGCGCGCTTCATATAGCTAAACAAGAAATGGAATTTTGGAAAAACAAATTTCACTCGGCATACAGTTGGCTCAAAGACGCGGTTATAAAGCTAGAATCGTTCGGGTTTTTCGGGCTTTCACATATTTTTAAAAAATATGGGACAGGCGGTAATGATAGTGGTGCAGATAGTGGACGATCGGCGGCCTCAACAGCTGAAGAAAAGAAAAAGCTATTTGACCTACCGAAGCCTGCTCCGAAGCACAGAAAAATTGAGGATGACGATGGGTATTAAAATGCTGTGTTTTTCGCAAAATTCCAACAATATTTTTGCGAAAAAAGGAGGCGAACAATAAATCAATTATTTTTGATTAATTGAAGATGACTCGCCCGTTTTTTGTAGTCTGTAGGAATAACAGTCTGATGCATTCCATAATCCCGCATAAAGACTTCATGTGCATATTTTGCTTTTGCATTCTCTTCTATAAACTCGTCGATAGGAACAGTCCAGTTGCAATTTTCAGTTTCATCATCGTGTTCATATTTTTGAAATGGAGGAGCATCTAGTAAATCGTATCGCTCCGAAATTTCCTGCAGTTTTTTGCAGACCTCATAAGGATCAGCCTTGTTATCTATGTAAATTACAGAGTCGGGCGACTCTGTAAAAATTGGCATGGGTATCGATTTTCGGTCAGGAGAGTAGGTGCCAACAATCAGATTCTTGTCGTAAAAGTCGACAGAGAGCAGAAGCATAAGGCCGTCGAAATTGGCTGCTTTTGAAATTCGCTGTAGCATACCGATGTCTAATTCTTCTAAGTCGGCAATTGGAATTTCTTCGAGATGATAGATTGATTGAAGTGTGTAATAAAAGAATACAGTATCTTCTAAGTCTTTAGGTGTGAACATGTGCGCCTCCGTGCTTTATTTTTGAGTAAATTCCATACTTCTACAACTATATTAGACGGGATTTTATAAGAGATTCCGGAGGGTAAGGGGATTTGAAAATATTTTTGAATTCTGGTGCAAGATTCTTCACATGTTGAGATAATTTATGAGTGGTTCAGGTTGCTTTTTGTCGAAAAAGCGTATTAGTCTAACTTTAAAGGGGGGGCTTTGGCGCAATATATATTTGTTGATACAGAGTTTACCAGTTTCGAAAAGCCGGAACTCATCAGTATTGGGCTCGTTACGTTAGGTCAGGAAGAGTTCTATGCAGAAGTCGGCTACGATCTGGAACGATGCAGCGGCTTTGTAAAAAGCACTGTAATACCGCTCCTTTCGAATATTGAAAAATGTTCGCTAGCAGAACTAAAGGTTAGGCTGTCTATGTGGATCGATGAGGTCAGGAAGGCTGAGCCAGTCGTGCTGTGTTATGACTCACAGTACGACTACATAATGCTTGAATTTATTTTTGAAAATGATTTTCCGAATGGAGTAAGTTTTCAACGGCTGGGCGCGTCATATATCAATAAGATCGAGCAGTACGAATATCATGTACGCACGAAGCAGGTAGAACACCACGCGTTGCATGACGCGCGAGCTTTACGGTACTCGCTCCGTTCCTGGGTCCGGAACGGACAGTAATGCAAAAAGTAGTGAATTCGCTTTTCGTCAGCGTGCCCGACAATTACAATAAATATGTGTAATGTAAGGAGAGCGATGCGATGCCACGTGAAGAGTTTCTTGAAGAGTTAACGGACAATTTTCCACCGAAGAATATCTATTCTTACGATGAAAATGTTCGTTATATGTATATCCGAAGGCTGCTGATGAATGAAGTATTGCTTGGCACGTTCGAGTCATATGTGCGTCACGTCGAAGATGCGGAATTCAGCTATAAAATTACAGCAGATGATAAGTTTTGTCTCGAAGTAGTGGCGAAAGAACAGCGCTGGACCAAGATTTTCGATTACATTACTGATGCTTTCGAGATTGGTGAAGCAGCGTACCGCTTTTTCGTCGTCATGCCACGCGCACTGGATGAAGGCGAAGTGCTTTTAAAAGCTGAGCGTGACTTAGAAGTTGATCAAGAGTCACGCGACAAGCACGATCACTGTGACAATCAAGACGAGCATGCAGAGGTGGAAATCATCATGCCTCCTCACTTCAACGTACAAGGTGCCACAATCAAGGCGACTGTCTATCCCTGTACTGATGGAAGCTACATTTTGAGTGTCGTGCATACTGTTTCAAGCAGGAAGAAAAGGCGCTTACTCGACCAATTTTATTCCGACCCTGACCTCGCAGCACTTCTGGCGGCGGAATACGTGAGGCAGTGCGATACCACAGAGTCTCTCGGGATTGAAGATGAGATCTACCGTCGAGTGTATAGCCGCGTCACTCACTAAAAGGTTTCAGATGGGCTCTATGACTTGGCATCCGTCAATGGAAGTGCCGCGCCTGGTCGACGCAGGCTTACTGACGAGGAACATGAACTACCATGTTTCCTCTCAGGGCACGGTATTTTTGTCTTTTTCGAACCGATTGGCCGGTCGTTGGCTGCATGCCGAGGTCTCGTATGACCCTCTTCAGCCGGATGGACAGTTGTTCAGGCTGTGTGTGACTGAGAAAGTTGATGGGGAAGAGCCCGAGGTCGTCTCGGGCTATAGGCACGGCTGTATTGAGCACATAGTACGAACTGCCAAGGGGTTTCTCTGCTATTACACCTCCCATAAGCCAGCAGCCACGAAGAAGAAGTCGACTGTCACGATCCGAGTCGACGATGACCTTCGTCAGGCCTTCGAGGAAGCCGCTGCGGCTACCGGTGAATCTCAGGCAGTGGTCCTTCGCCAACTGATGCGCTTTTTCATCGGCAAAGGGCCTGATCCGAGGGTTGGAGTTTAAGCAACTATAAGCAACTGTATCTTGGGTCTGGTCACCTAGGCTCGTTGACCCTTTGTAATACATGCGACTGCCGAGAGTGCAAGATTGGAGGCCCTACTAACTGATTCATGGGGCTTCAAATGGCTAACGACGCATACCTACAGATTGACGGCATCAAGGGCGAATCGACTGACTCGAAGCATAAAGAATGGATTGAGGTCAGCAACGTTGTCTGGCACGTTCACCAGCCGCGCGCACTCTCGATCTCATCTTCAGGACACACGAATGGCAAAGCCGAGCTTTCGGAGATCTCGTTCAGGAAGCTGGCTGACCTGTCATCGCCGCTGCTCTGCCAGACGTGTGCTACTGGCAAGACGATCCCGAAAGCTAAGTTTGAGTTCATGCGTGCGGATGGTAATGGTGAGCCCATCAGGTATTACACTGTCGAGATCGAAAACGTGATGATCTCCTCGGTGAGCCCATCAAGCGGCGACGGCGGTGTGTTGACCGAGCGGGTTTCGTTGGCCTACTCGAAGATCAAGTGGAGCTACACGCAGCAGAAGATCGCTGGCGGAGCTTCCGGCAATACCTCGGGCGGCTGGGATGCCGCTGCCAACAAAATCGCGGCGTGAGCGCTTATGCGCCCCGTCATCTACGAGGGCGACCTTGGAGAGCTGCTCGCGAAATACTTCGGACACTTCGCAGGCAGGAACCAAGAATGCGTCGCCTTTCCTCAGGCCGTTACAAACCTCGGACACACGAGCCGGTGGCAACCGGGTGTGAAAGTCGTGGATCAGACGTTCATCACGCCTGGGACGGTAGTCGCAAACTTCAAATTCGAGAATGGCAAGGCACGGTTCCCGAACCAGCACGGCTACCACGTCGCCATCTTCTTGGATTTTGGAAATCGAAAGCCTGGAGGTGGCTACACGCACTTTTGGGTGTTAGATCAATGGCATGGCAAGACGGTAGCGAGAAGGAACAAGAACGCCTGGCCTACCGATCAGGTCAAGCGACTCCACATTCTTCCGTGCGACAACGCCGATGACTACTATGTGGTGATGGTGCCATGAGGAAAATCCTACTGATCGGTATCTTTCTGACATTCAGTGTCAGTGCTCAAACAGTGGAGTGCCCTAAAGTGTGGCAGGGAGCCAAGCTGACCGGAGCGGGCGCGTATTTCGATAAGCAGACCGAAATACAAGGCGCAAGAAGGGATGTGAAGGGCGGGTATGACGTCGAGCTACCACTGAACACAGCATGGCTTGTGTGCGAGTATGGGGCGGCTCAGAAGTGGGATGAGGTGAAGCCAGACCCCAAGATAGACCGCTGTACCCTAAGGGTCAGGGAAAGTAAGAAAGAAGTAAAGAATGCTAAATTGACATGCAAGTAACGCAATGCCGCCTACAGAGGCGACATTTTCGAATTTATGCCTCAACTGCCACAGCCTCGGGCTTCCGCTTAGGCATCTGCCAAGACAAGTTACCCTCCTCGTCGGGATGCAGATCTTCGGGGCGCAGCTGGGTATACCGTTCGAGCATCTTCCAGTCCATATGCCCAGTTACCATCGCAACTCGGGGGATGTCGTAGCCCCGCTCAAACAGCCTGGACGCTCCTTCATGCCTCAGGTCGTGAAAGCGAAGGTCAATAATGCGGCAAGCCTTTACTGCGCGAGGGAAGATAGTGCTGAATGTCTTGGCGTCGTAGGGAAAAATGCGATCATCGGTGCGGGGCTGAGCCATCACAATATCCCAAGCTTTTCCAAGCAGGGGCACAACCTGGTTGCGCTTCTTTCGAGGATGCTTCCTATCTCGTATAATGACAGTCTTCTTTACGAAGTCTACGTCTGACCACCTGATTCGAGTGATCTCAGAAGCACGCATAGCCGATGCCACCGCAAAGTCAATGATTGTGGACATTGGGATCTGCTGCCGAGGCTTCTCGTCAAAGTGCTTCCTGAGCTTCATGAGTTCTTCCTCTGTCGGTCGCCTGTCTCGACGGTTCGACTTGGGATCGAGCCCGTTGTCAGACATGTAACCGCGAATCTCAGTGAACAGTTTCGGCTCGAAATCATACTTGTAGTGCGTCTTGCATGATCGAAGGACAGTAGCAATCTCAGCTATGTCCATGTAAATCGTAACGCCGCCTGCTCCCGCGACTTCGCGGTCCTCGACGAAAGTAACAAGGCGCTCGAAGGTGAGGGCAGGGAGAACAACGTTGCCGAGCATCCTCTTGATGCGTTTGAGGTTCGCCACCTTCGTTTTGCCGTAGGGCTTGGTGGGCTTTTCTTTCGTTAGGTAGTGGTCAACTAGCGTCCCAAGGTTGATGTCCTTGAGCGCACGCTGGTCCTTGTGCTGCTTTAGAAGCATCTGAGCCTGGGTCTTGATAGCCCAATCCTTGGCTTCTTTTTGGGTAGGGAAGTTTGCTGAGGTAGATGGAAAGCCCTTTATACGAATGCGAGCTTGCCACTTGCTGCCGATTTGAAGGATTGTTGCCACGTGTTCTCCATGCTGTAAGTGATCTGTTCGGTCATCCCCTGACCAAACTCATGTGGCAAATTGTGGCAGTATTTGTGGCACTGGTACAGTGAAATGTAGTGAAAAATAGCGAAGCAAAATGAATGATGAGAAGCAAGAAAAACCTGTTTTCCCCTATGAGAAGCCAGTGAAAAAAAATATTTATCAAGGACGCTGTTTGTCCATTGCACCGATGATGGACTGGACCGACCGCCATTGCCGCGTCTTCCACCGCCAGATCACCCGGCACACGTGGTTGTATACAGAGATGGTGACGACGGGCGCCCTGGTCTACGGCGACGTCGAGCGCCACCTGCGCTTTGACGACATCGAGCATCCGGTCGCGCTGCAACTGGGCGGCAGCGATCCGGCCGACCTCGCGAAGAGCGCGAAGCTGGGCGAGCAGTGGGGTTACGACGAGGTGAACCTGAATTGCGGCTGCCCGTCCGAGCGCGTGCAGAAGGGCGCGTTCGGCGCTTGCCTGATGCAGGAGCCGCAGCTCGTGGCCGATTGCGTGAAGGCGATGCGCGACGCCGTCAGTATCGACGTCACCGTCAAGCACCGCATCGGCATCGACCATAACGAGGAATATGGATTCGTCCGCGATTTCATCGGCACCATCGCCGACGCCGGCTGCCAGACCTTCATCGTGCACGCGCGCAATGCCGTGCTGAAGGGGCTGTCGCCGAAGGAAAACCGCGAGATCCCGCCGCTGCGCTACGAAGTGGCGTACCAGCTGAAACGCGAATTCCCCGATCTCGAGATCATCATCAACGGCGGCATCAAGACCGACGACGAGATCGCGACCCATTTGCAGCATGTGGATGGCGTCATGATCGGGCGCGAGGCCTATCACAATCCGTACGTGATGGCCGGCTGGGATGCCCGGTTCTATGGCGACGCGACGCCGCCGAAGTCGCGCGAACAGGTGCTGGAAGCGATGATCCCGTATATTCGCGCCGAACTCGACCGCTACGGCCCGCTGGGCCTGCGCCTGAACAGCATCACGCGCCACATGCTGGGGCTGATGGCCGGCCTGCCGGGTGCGCGCGCATTCCGCCAGTTGCTGTCCGACTCCCGCCGCCTCGCCGAAGGCAATCCCGAACTCCTCCTCGAAGCCGCCGGCCGTCTCCGCCTGGCGGCGTAATTTGTCATTTTCCTACCCCGGCCGCATCGCGTGGTCGGGATGTTCAAAATCCGCTACAGAAAACGATGCAGTCTTGGAATCACCTGCATCGTCTTCCTTGCTGAAAAGCAAGAATACACCCATAATCTAGGCTCTTCTCCTTGCACGACATCTAATCCTGTTGTTGTGGTGAAACATAATTACAACGGTGCATGTTTTCTGTCTGCAATTCGCCGTTTTGATTTATCCTGACGGAAATACGCAAGTCCACCGGGAAGATGGACTTTCCGTAACAAAAAAGAGACGGCATCGGGGCGGCAGGCACCCGGGCGGATCTGATCACTTGGAACAGGGAAGATAAGGAATGAATCTCGCAAACATGAAGGTCGGCGCACGTCTGGGCTTGGGCTTTGCCCTCGTACTCGTGCTGCTGGTCATGGTCACTGTCATCGGCATCCTGCGCATGGCGCAGATCCAGAACCGGCTCGACCACGTCGTGAATGTCAATAATATCGTGACCCGCCTGGTAGTCGACATGCGCAACAACGTGAGCGAGCGTGTCACGTCGCTGCGTACCCTGACCCTGATGACCGATCCGGCCGACATGGAGCCGGAACTGAACCGATTCAAGGAACAGACCGCCAAGTACGACGCCCTGCAGGGCAAGCTGGCGGCCAAATTCTCGGAAGAAGCTTCGGCTGAGGAAAAATCCCTGCTGAACCAAGTGAAAGAAGCCGAAGGCGCGGCCATGCCGGCCATCGCCAAGGCGTCGGCATTGTATCTGGCCAACAACGCGATGGACGCCACCCGCGTGATGGTCAAGGAAATCCGTCCGGCCCAGAAGAAATGGCTGGAAGCACTGGACCAGCTGGGCAGCCTGGAAGACAAGCAGAATGCGCAGAGCCAGGTGGATGCCGAGGCCGCCTTCGCCAGCGCCCGCAACTTCATGCTCATGCTGCTGGGCCTGGCCGTTACGCTCGGCATCCTCGCCGCCACTGTCATCACCCGCGGCCTGCTGAAGCAACTGGGCGCCGAGCCGGGCTATACCGCCCGGATCGCCGGCAGCATCGCCGAAGGCGACCTGTCGATCGCCATCGACACCAAATCGTCGGATCGCGGCAGCCTGTTGGTCGAAATGAACCAGATGCGCAACAGCCTGGTCGACATCGTCAGCCAGGTGCGTCGCGGCACGCACACCATCACCACGGCATCGCGTGAAATCGCGGCCGGTAACACCGACCTGTCGTCGCGTACCGAATTGCAGGCCAGCTCGCTGGAAAAGACCGCGTCGGCGATGGAAGAACTGACGTCGACCGTGAAGCAGAATGCCGACAATGCCCGCGAAGCGAACCACCTGGCCGCCACCGCGTCGGACGTGGCACGCAAGGGCGGCGAAGTGGTATCGCAGGTCGTCGGCACGATGGGCGAGATCAATAGCTCGGCAAGCAAGATCGCCGACATCATCGGCGTCATCGACGGCATCGCCTTCCAGACGAACATCCTCGCGCTGAACGCGGCCGTCGAGGCGGCACGTGCCGGTGAGCAGGGCCGCGGCTTCGCCGTCGTCGCCTCGGAAGTGCGCAACCTGGCCCAGCGTTCCGCTGCGGCAGCGAAAGAGATCAAGCAGCTGATCGGCGACTCCGTCGAGAAGATCGGCCGCGGCAGCAAGCTCGTCGGCCAGGCCGGCGAGACGATGGACGAGGTCGTCGCGAGCGTCAAGCGCGTGACCGACATCATGAGCGACATCGCCAACGCCAGCGCCGAACAGAGCGCCGGCATCGAGCAGGTCAACGTGTCGATCATCGAGATGGACGGCATGACCCAGCAGAACGCCGCGCTGGTGGAAGAAGCCGCCGCCGCCTTCCAGAGCCTGCAAGACCAGGCCTCGGAACTGCAGCGCGTCGTCAGCATCTTCAAACTGGCCGAAGGCGAGGAGCCGGTCGTCGCGGAAGCTCCGGCACCGGCCGCAGTCGCCACCCGTGCCGTCGTCGTCCGTCCGGCCAAGCCGCAGCTGAAGAAGCCGGCCCAGGGTCCGGCCAGGGCGAAGGCGAAGGCGAAGGCCGCCGCACCGGCGCCGAGCGAGCGACCGGCCGATGCGCCGGGATCGACCGCGAAGAAGGTCGCGGCGGCTGCCGCCAGCGACGACTGGGAAGAATTCTGAGCCAGGACGGCTCGTCCAGCGCCGGTGATCGCGCCGGCATCAAAAAAAACTTTGTTTTTCGGGGGTAATAAAAATGTCCAATAAGAAATTTGTTATGAGCCTGATGGCTCTGCTGGTATCGGGTGTCGCCGGTTCGGCGTTCGCAGGCGAAACGCCGGCAACGTTCGATCCGAACAAGTGCAAGGTCGAGTATCCGAAAGCGTCGCTGATGAACGAAGAGCAGGGCGTGACCGTCGTGTCCTTCCTCGTCAATGCCGACGGCTCGGTGGCCGATTCGAAGCTGGAAAAGTCGAGCGGGTTCAAGGGTCTGGACAAGGCTGCGCTCAAGGGCCTGTCGGCCTGCAAGTTCAAGCCGGGCACCAAGGACGGCGCACCGGCCCAGACCTGGACCAAGGTCGACTACGCCTGGAGACTGGACTGATCGCCTGCGGATGCCGGCCGGTCCGGCTCGGCGCCCCAGGTGAGGCATTGCGTCCCCGGCATCTTTGCCGGGTGCGCACGAGACCTGCGGCCCGGCGGCATCCACAAGCCTGAAAAGGGCGTCCCTGCGGGGGCGCCCTTTTTGTTACCGGGATGTGGCGGCATGTTTCGGTTGTAAGCGCTTGCATCAATCCCGCTGACGCGCCCGGCGAATCGCTATAGTGGTCTCACAACGAACCGAAAGGAGAACCACCATGAAACGCATTCTCTGTGCCGCCGCTCTTGCCCTCGTCAGCACCGCCGCCGTCCTGCCCGCGCAGGCGTTCGCGCGGGAGGTCGTCGTCGTCCGCACGGCGCCGCCGCCGCCGCGCAGCGAAGTCGTGCCGGCCGCGCGCCACGGCTATGAATGGGCGCCGGGTTACTGGAACTGGAACGGCCACCGCTACGTGTGGATGCGCGGCCACTGGGAGCGGGTGCGTCCGGGCTATGTCTGGCACCGCCCGGAATGGCGCCAGGGTGACCGCGGCTGGGAACTGGATCGCGGCGGCTGGCGCCACGGCGACCGCGACGGCGACGGCGTACCGAACCGCGTCGACCGCCATCCCGCCAATCCGAACCGCTCCTGATTCAAGCCAGCGGCGCGCCGTCCTCGAACATTTCGCTGGCCATCCGCGCCAGGTCGTTCATGCCGCCGCCGGACGCGAGATGGGCGCGCAGCCAGCGCGCCTGTCCGCCGTCCTTCATGAGGTGCTCGATGACCTCGCACGCCTTGCCGAAGCCGGGGTCGCTCGAGCGGCCCCGCAGCCGTTCGAGGTCGGCGCGGATCGCTTCGCCGATGGGCATCGAGACTCCCGTTTCCGGATCGATCCAGCTGGCCTCGACGCCGTCGCGCGCCGCGTTGAAGCGGTTCCAGATGTACAGTTCGCGACTGCTGCTTCCCGGCCAGCGGCCCGGCTGGGCGGCCCATTCCAGGCACAGCTCGCGCGCGTAACAGGCCAGCGCGGCCGCGTAGACGGGCTTCAGGGGCGTATCGAGCACGCGCAGTTCGATCGTCCCATATTCGGGTTTGGGCCGCACGTCCCAATAAAAATCCTTGATGCTGTTGACGATGCCGTGGCCGGCCAGTTCGTCGAAGTGGGCGCGGAAGTCGTTCCACGTCCGGATCCCGTACGGCAGGATGCCGCTCATCGGGAACGCGCCCACGACGTTGCTGCGCGAGCTGCAGAAGCCGGACACTTCGCCTTGCCAGCAGGGCGAGTTGGCCGACAGGGCGATGAACAGCGGCGCGCGCTGCGTGAGCCACGAACACAGGCGCATCGCCTCGTCCGGCGAGCCCGCGCCGATGTGCACGTGCATGCCAAACACGGTAAACAGTTTAGCCAGATAGCCGAACTTGCGCTCGGATTCGAAATAGCGCTCCTTCGGGTAGATGCGCTGCTCGTTCCACTTCTGGAACGGGTGCGCGCCGCCGCCGGAGATCGATGCGCCGACGTCGAACGCGGCGCGCTGCACCGTCGTGCGGATGTGCTCCAGCTGCTCGGCCGCCTCGTCGAACGACGTCAGGATCGCGGTCGCCACTTCCAGCATCGACGTCGTGATTTCCGGCGTGTGCACCCACGGCTTGTCGTGCTTGTCCAGCAGGCGCAGGATGTCCGGCGCGGCCGGGAACAGGTCGAACGTGAGGCGGTCGAGCACCATCAGTTCCAGTTCGATGCCCATCGTGCCGACCGTCGACGCCTTGAAGTCCGGCAGGTAGGCGGGGCCCTGGCCGGACACGGCTTGCGCCTGGGCGTCCTGTTTCAACTTGACCAGCGCTTCGTCGTTCATCAACTCGCTCATTGCGAACCTCCTCGATAAGTTTCGCCCGCCAGGCGCAGGCCGACCCAGGTCAGGCCGGGCGCGAGCAGGACGTTCAGGGCCAGCAGCGCGCCCATCACGGCGGTGGACGTCGCATCGAGCCCGGTGTAGGCATTCAGCGTGTTGTCGACGACGAGACCGCCGTAACTCACCAGGGAGCACATCGACAAGGACATCGCATGCTGCTTGCGCGTGTCCCACGCCGTACCGGGCCACAGGGCCAGGCGGGTCGCCGCGATGCGGACCACGAACACCGTCACGGCCGCCAGGATCGCCCAGCCGTGCAGCAGCTGCTGCAGGTCGACGAGCGCGGCCGACATCAGGAACAGCAGCACATAGCCGATGTCCTGCGCGGTCTTCAACTGGGCCTGGAACACGTTGTCGCGCTTCTCGACGTTGCGCAGCAGGACGCCCATCAGCAACAGCGACAGCAGGGCGCTCGCCGCCGTCACGGAGCACAGGCCCAGGTCGATCAGCAGCGCCGCCAGCAGCATGCCGGGACGCAGCGTCGCCGGCACCTTGCACAGCCGCGTGGCGAGCGCGTACACGCCGTAGGACAGGACGGCGATCCCGGCGCCCACCGCGAGCTTGCCGCCCTGGCGCATCAGCTCCTTGGCGAAATCGCCGCCCGCATCCACGCCGTGGCTGCGCGTCCAGGCCAGGGTGATCCCGAGCGCGAGCAGGGCGACGAGGTTGGAGAGTCCGACCATGTTGGACGTGGCGAAGGTGCTGGTGCCGCTGGCGTTTTCGTCCGCCACCATCGAACTGTGGATGACGGGATTGACGGCGATGAGGATCGACCCGATGAAGATCGCGGCGCCCCACGGCAGGCCGAGCAACCCGAGCGTCACGGCGGCCGCCGCGCCGCGCACCAGCGTCGCCAGCAGCAGGCTCGCGCCCTGGCGTCCGCTGCGCATCAGCCACGCGAGGTCCATCTTGCGGCCGACTTCGAACAGCACCAGCGCGGCGGCGCCGTTGAGCAGTTCCTGGAACTGGGTCAGCAGCGCGCTGTCGATGAAGCCGCCGCCGGTCGCACCGAGCAGCAGGCCCGCGATCACGGCGCCATACAATTTGGGGATCTTGAAACGTTGCAGCGTCAGGCCGATCACGAGCGCGAGCATCAAGCCCGCGCCCAGCACGGCCAGCGGCGACAGCAGCCACAGTGGTGTGGACAGTTCATCACTCATGGCGCACCTCCCACGCATGGGCGAGCGCGGTCAGCTCGCGTTCGATCACGTCCGCCCGTTGCTTCGCCAGTTCCTTCTGGCGCTCGGGCGACGCCGGCGCCAGGTCGCTGACAATGCGCGCGCGCACGATGCCCGCATCGTCGCGCAGCGGAATCCACAGCTGTCCCTTGACGCTGCGGCCTTCCTTCCAGACCGCGATGAATTTGGCGCCCGTGCGCGCGCCGGGTTGGGCCGGGTCGAGCAGGGAAAACGGCTGCAGCCATTCGGCGTCGGGGAAGCGGCGCGCCAGCTGCACCTGCATGCCGCTGCGCTGCTCCAGCCGCGCGTCGTCGCGCGAATACGGCAGGTGGATGCGCGTCTGCGTGATGCCCGCCGTTTCCAGGCGCAGGCAGGTCTTCTCGGACACCCAGCGCCACGTATCGCCGTCGAGCACGCGCGGCTTGCCCTTCGACGCATCGCGCCAGGCGACGAACAGCGGCGACGCGGCCGGCAGCGGATTGCCCGCATCGATGGCATGCGCCGCCTTGGTCACGTCGCTCCAATGGCCGGCCTGCCAGTCGCGCGTATCGGGTTTGTCGGACGGCTGCCAGCGCCACAGTGCCGCCGACCATTGTCCGTCGTCGCCGCGCCAGATGGCCGCCAACTGCTGCGTATCGGCCGTGCCGGACGTCACGGTCCGGCCGGACCAGACGCTGCTCCATGGCGGCGCGTCCGCATGGATGGCCTGCGTGAGGCGATGCCACGCGATGGCGGCCGGCGGCAGGCAGGTGGCCGCCGGCGTCGGGATGGCGCGCCAGTACAGCATCTGCACGCGCTGGCTCCAGGCGCAGCGCCGCGCGGTCGGTTCGCCCATGCCCGACAAGGCCGGGTCGATCGGCGCTGCGCAGTCGCTCGGATAAGAACCGCTCAACCGCGTGAAGTCGGCGATGGCGGGCGTCGTGGGCGGCGCAGGCTTGCGCCTGGCGGCCTGCGACGGCGGTGCAAGCAACACGCACAGCGCGAATGCGCTCGCGAGCAGGCGGACCTTGTCGAAGCGGTGGCGGTGCGACGGTGTTACTGGGGTCATAAGTGATCGGCCCTCGGAGAGAGACCTCGGCGCGGCCGGCGGGGAAAGCAGATCCGTCCCGGTGCGCGGAGGCGGGCGGTCGCAGTGCGGCGGGGTCGGCCGGCGTCTGGACCCGTTGAAAGAGTGGATGCTGCGGGGCGCATCCGCGCTGCGGCGGGGCCGCATGGCGGCCAGGTCAACGCAATGCCTGCCGCTCGTTTTTTGAGTGTGTATCGGGATCAAGTATAGGGCAAATAATTCATTTGCTCAAATATGATTGACGTAAGTACATTTTCGACATGTATTTTAGGCTATGTGCGGCTGGGGTGGCGTACGGTTGAGTTGAGTCCCGCGGACCGCGTTCGAGGGCGGGCACGGCCTGGACAGGGAATGTAAACGAAAAAAGCCGCGAAGCTTGCACTCGCGGCTTTTTGAATTCTTGGGGTGGCTGATGGGACTCGAACCCACGACAACAGGAATCACAATCCTGGACTCTACCAACTGAGCTACAGCCACCACTGTCTTACTTGCTGTCTCGTTGTTGCCGAGACAGAACGAGATTATATAGCGTCATTCGCAATCTGGCAAATCGAATTGACCCAGCAGTGCAAGGCGCGCCTACGCCGCCCCGAACGTCGCTTCCTGCACGGGCGGGTCGATGCCGATCAGCCCGTTGAACGCGGCCGACAGCGCGGTGGCGCTGGCGCTCGTGTACGCCTCCAGCCGCGCGGGCGCGTCCGACTGTGCGGGACGCACCAGATGGCCGGCATCCAGCAGCCGCACCAGCTGGCGCGCCACCGCTTCGCCCGTGTCGACGAGCGCGATCTCGCGTGCGCCCGTGGATGCGATCACGTCTTCGATTGCCGCTTGCACGAGCGGGTAGTGCGTGCAGCCCAGGACAAGCGTGTCGGCGCCGGCGTCGAGCAGCGGCGTCACGTAGCGGTGCAGCAGTTGCAGCGTGCCTTCCGTGTCGCCCAGTTCGATCTTGTCGACGAGGCCGCGGCACGGCTGCAGCAGGAATTGCGTGCCCGTGGCTTCCGTGACCTGGTCGCGCAGTTGCAGGAACTTGGCGCCGGCCAGCGTGCGCTCGGTCGCCAGCACGCCGACCTTGCCCGTGCGCGTGGCGGCGGCGGCCGGTTTCAGGCCCGGTTCCACGCCGACGATGGGCAGGTCGGGAAAACTCGCGCGCATCAGCTTCACGGCGGAGATGGTCGCCGTGTTGCAGGCGACGACGATGGCCTTGGCGCCGCGTTCGACGAGGAAGCGGGCCACCGCCAGCGAGCGTTCGGCGACGACGTGTTCGGACTTGTCGCCGTACGGGGCGAAGCCCGTGTCGGCCACGTAGAGCAGGTGTTCGTGCGGGAGTTGCGCACGGATGTGGCGCAGGATCGAGAGGCCGCCGAGGCCGGAATCGAAGATGCCGACGGGGGCATCTTCGGGGTGTGCTTGGGTGTTCATGGGGAGATGGTAACCCGGCAGGAGGCGTTGTGGTTACGCGGACAAAACTTGGGTCCCCGCCTGCGCGGGGACGACGTGTGAACGGAGCAGTCCAAGTTCGCACGTCGCCCTGCGCAGGCAGGGGCCCCAATTTCAAACGACGTTAAACCGTTGCGACCGGAATGCCCTTCAGCGATTCGATCTTCGCGGCCCATTCCTTCGGACCGGTCTCGTGCACCGACGTACCCGTCGAGTCGACGGCCACGGTCACCGGCATGTCCTTGACCTCGAACTCGTAGATCGCTTCCATGCCCAGGTCTTCGAAGCCGACGACCTTCGCCGACTTGATCGCCTTCGACACGAGGTAGGCCGAACCGCCGACGGCCATCAGGTACGCCGACTTGTGGTTCTTGATCGATTCGATCGCCACCGGGCCGCGTTCGGCCTTGCCGATCATCGCGATCAGGCCCGTCTTCTCGAGCATCATGTCGGTGAACTTGTCCATGCGGGTCGCCGTCGTCGGGCCGGCCGGGCCCACGACTTCGTCGCGCACCGGATCGACCGGTCCGACGTAGTAGATCACGCGGTTCGTGAAGTCCACCGGCAGTGGTTCGCCTTTCGCCAGCATGTCCTGGATGCGCTTGTGCGCGGCGTCGCGGCCGGTCAGCATCTTGCCGTTCAGGAGCAGGGTCTGGCCCGGCTGCCACGATGCGACTTCTTCCTTCGTCAGCGTGTCGAGGTTGACGCTCTTGCTCTTCTGCGTGTCCGGCGTCCAGTTCACGTCCGGCCAGGTCGACAGCGCCGGCGGTTCGATGTACGCGGGGCCCGAGCCGTCCAGCACGAAGTGCGCGTGGCGGGTGGCGGCGCAGTTCGGGATCATCGCGACCGGCTTGCTCGCCGCGTGGGTCGGGTACATATTGATCTTCACGTCCAGCACGGTCGTGAGGCCGCCCAGGCCTTGCGCGCCGATGCCCAGTGCGTTGATCTTGTCGCACAGTTCGATGCGCAGCTCTTCCAGCTTGTTCTGCGGGCCGCGTGCCTTGAGTTCATACATGTCGATGTCTTCCATCAGCGACTCCTTGGCCATCAGCATGGCCTTCTCGGCGGAGCCGCCGATGCCGATGCCCAGCATGCCCGGCGGGCACCAGCCGGCGCCCATCAGCGGGACGGTCTTGAGCACCCAGTCGACCAGCGAGTCGGACGGGTTCAGCATGACGAACTTGGTCTTGTTTTCCGAGCCGCCGCCTTTTGCCGCGACCATCACGTCGACCGTGTCGCCCGGGACCAGTTCCATGTGGACGACGGCCGGGGTGTTGTCCTTCGTGTTCTTGCGCTCGAAGTGCGGGTCGGCGACGATCGAGGCGCGCAGCTTGTTGTCGGCGAAGTTGTAGGCACGGCGGACGCCTTCGTTGACGGCGTCCGTGATCGAGCCGCTGCCGAAGCCTTCGAAGCGCACGTTCATGCCGATCTTGAGGAACACGTTGACGATGCCGGTGTCCTGGCAGATCGGGCGCTTGCCTTCCGCGCACATGCGCGAGTTGGTCAGGATCTGCGCGATGGCATCCTTGGCGGCGGGGCTCTGCTCGGCCTCGTAGGCGCGCGCGAGGTGCTGGATGTAGTCGGCGGGGTGGTAGTAGCTGATGTACTGGAGCGCGGCGGCGACCGATTCGATCAGGTCGTCCTGTTTAATGACAGTCATGTGATTCTCGCTGTGGGGGTCTGGGATTACGTGGTGCTAGTTGTGTGCTTGGTGCTGGGTGTTCATCATGATCCGGTCGGTGTAGGCGATCGCCATCGCCGACAGCAGGAACACGACGTGGATGCAGGTCTGCGCGATGATCGTCTGCGCATCGTAGGACTTGGCGTTGATGAACGTCTTGAGCAGGTGGATCGACGAGATGCCGATGATGGCCATCGCCAGCTTGGTCTTCAGCACGGACGCGTTCACGTGCGACAGCCATTCCGGCTGGTCCGGATGGTCTTCCAGATACATGCGCGAGACGAACGTCTCGTAGCCGCCGACGATCACCATGATCAGCAGATTCGAGATCATGACGACGTCGATCAGGCCGAGCACGACGAGCATGATCGTCGTCTCGTTCAGCTTGTCCGGCAGCGGTGCGCCCGGTACGGCCACGGCCTGGAAGATGTGCTGCAGCGCGGCCTCGTTGCCGAGCGCGGCGAGCACGAGGTCTTTTAGTTCGACCCAGAAATGGAACACGTACACGCACTGCGCGAGGATCAGGCCCAGGTAAAGGGGCAGTTGCAGCCAGCGGCTGGCGAACATGAAACTGGCGATGGCGCTGCGTTTCTTTGCGCTGGACGAGGGTTGCGAATCGAGCATCGAGGCGGGCTTTCCAAAGCGGCGGCGGTCAAGACAGCTCAACATTCTACACCCGTCCCGCGTTGCTGGCTTGGCTTCATCGCCGGCGTAAGGTTGGTAGAATGCCACGAGGGATGCTGGTCGGCGCGCGGGCCGATGGCCTGTAAGGGCTCAGTAAGCGAGCGCGCCTAAGGTATGAGGCAAAATTACTACTAATGGAGACTAGTATGGCCGAGAACGAGACCCAACATCAGGGACTGCAGGAACATCGTGTGTTCCAGCCGCCCGCACAATTCGCAGCCGATGCCGCCATCTCCGGCATGGATGCGTACAACAAGCTGTGCGACGAAGCCGCCAGCGACTACGAAGGCTTCTGGGCCCGCCTGGCGCGCGAGAACATCGCCTGGCACAAGTCCTTCACCCAGACCCTCGACGAATCGAATGCGCCGTTTTATAAATGGTTCGCGGACGGCCAGCTGAACGCATCGTACAACTGCCTCGACCGCAACATCGAGAACGGCAACGGCGACAAGACCGCGATCATCTTCGAAGCCGACGACGGCCAGGTCACCCGCGCCACCTACCGCGAACTCCACGAGCGCGTGTGCAAATTCGCCAACGGCCTGAAGTCGCGCGGCATCAGGAAGGGCGACCGCGTCATCATCTACATGTCGATGTCGATCGAAGGCGTGGCCGCCATGCAGGCCTGCGCGCGCATCGGCGCGACGCACTCGGTCGTGTTCGGCGGCTTCTCGGCGAAGTCGCTGCAGGAGCGCATCATCGACGCGGGCGCCGTCGCCGTCATCACGGCCGACGAGCAGCTGCGCGGCGGTAAGCCGCTGCCGCTGAAAGCCATCGTCGACGAGGCGCTGGCGCTGGGTGGCTGCGATACGATCCGCGACGTCATCGTCTACAAGCGCACCGGCGGCAACATCAACTTCCAGCAGGGCCGCGACCTGTGGCTGCACGACCTCGTCGACGGCCAGAGCGGCCAGTGCGAGCCGGAGTGGGTCGATGCCGAGCACCCGCTGTTCATCCTCTACACGTCCGGCTCGACGGGCACGCCGAAGGGCGTGCAGCACTCGACCGGCGGCTACCTGCTGTGGGCCGCGCTGACGATGAAGTGGACCTTCGACATCAAGCCGGACGACGTCTACTGGTGCACGGCCGATATCGGCTGGGTCACGGGCCACACGTACATCTGCTACGGCCCGACGGCCGTCGGCGCCACGCAGATCGTGTTCGAGGGCGTGCCGACGTTCCCGAACGCGGGCCGCTTCTGGGACACGATCGCCAAGCACAAGGTCAGCATCTTCTACACGGCGCCGACCGCGATCCGTTCGCTGATCAAGGCCTCGAACACGGACGAGAAGGTGCATCCGAAGAACTACGACCTGTCCAGCCTGCGCCTGCTGGGCACCGTGGGCGAGCCGATCAATCCGGAAGCGTGGATGTGGTACTACACGCAGATCGGCGGCGAGCGCTGCCCGGTCGTCGATACGTTCTGGCAGACGGAGACGGGCGGCCACATGATCACGCCGCTGCCGGGCGCGACGCCGATGGTGCCGGGTTCCTGCACCTTGCCGCTGCCGGGCATCATGGCCGCCATCGTCGACGAAGCCGGCCACGACGTGCCGAACGGGCAGGGCGGCATCCTCGTGGTGAAGCGTCCGTGGCCGTCGATGATCCGCACCATCTGGAACAACCCGGACCGCTTCCGCAGCGCCTATTACCCGGACGAGCTGGGAGGAAGGTACTACCTGGCCGGCGACGGCGCCATCCGCAACAAGGACACGGGCTACTTCACCATCACGGGCCGCATCGACGACGTGCTGAACGTGTCGGGCCACCGCATGGGCACGATGGAAATCGAGTCCGCGCTCGTGGCGCACCCGATCGTCGCGGAAGCGGCCGTCGTCGGCAAGCCGGACGACACGACCGGCGAGGCGATCTGCGCGTTCGTCGTGCTGAAACAGGCGCGTCCGACCGGCGAGGAGGCGAAGAAGCTGGCCGCCGAGCTGCGCAACTGGGTCGGCAAGGAGATCGGTCCGATCGCCAAGCCGAAGGAGATCCGCTTCGGCGACAACCTGCCCAAGACGCGCTCCGGCAAGATCATGCGCCGCCTGCTGCGCGTGCTGGCCAAGGGCGAGAGCATCACCCAGGATATCTCGACGCTGGAAAATCCGGCGATTCTCGAGCAGTTGAAGGAATCTGCCTGACCGTTCGGGCGCCTGATCGGTTACACTGATCAAAGCAGAGTTGACGCCGCGCCGGGAAACCGGGGCGGCGTTTTTTTATAGCCGCGCGAAACGGTATTCTTTTGTTACCGTTGAAAAGGGCGCTACGGTGCGAACGGTATTCTTTTGTCACCGTTGACATGGGCGGTAGGGTGGGCACACCGTGCCCACGCGGTGATACGCGATCTGCGATCTGCCGTGTCCGTGCCGGCATCCGTTGAACGCGTGGGCACGTGGTGCCCACCCTACGAGGTTTCGCGTCTTATTCTGCGCCAGGTTGCTTGGGCAGTCCGCATGATGGGCACGGGGTGCCCATCCTACGTTTCGTCGGGCCGCTTGAATAACGCATCCAATTCCGCCCGTTTGCTGGCCACCGCCGCGCGCCCGCGCGTGCCCGCGAACTCTTCCTCGATATTGTCGCGATAAAAACTCCAGGCCGCGCCCGACGTCGAGAACCGGCGCCAGACCTCGCTGCCGACGCCTGCGTAATCGATCGCGCTGCCGTCGTCGAATTCCACGCGCAGGATGCGCTCGCGCGCGTCGTAACCGATGGCGCGCAGCTTGCCCGCGTTGATGCGTTTCATGTCCATGGTGTGGTTTTTCTCCCTAACGATGCATGGATTATTGGGACATTCGCCTGATTCGGCAAGCCACGAGGCGTTGCGCGGCCGTGCATGCCTTGTTGCGTTCTCCGCTTGTACGTACTCTGGCTCAGCCGTATCGACCCCATCATAAAGGAGACCAACCGATGAAACGCTTCGCCAACATGCTGGCCGCGCTCTTGTTTGCCCTGTCGTTCCTGCCGCTGTCCGCATCCGCCGCCGGCTATACCCAGACCCGATATCCGATCGTGCTCGTGCACGGCTTCCTCGGCTGGGACAGCATCGGCCCGTACGATTACTGGTTCGGCATCGCCGACGCCCTGCGCCGCGACGGCGCCCAGGTCTACGTCGCCCAGGTGAGCGCCGCCAACAGCACCGAGGTGCGCGGCGAACAGCTGCTCACCTACGTCAAGCAGGTGCTGGCCGCGACGGGCGCCCAGAAAGTCAACCTGATCGGCCACAGCCACGGCGGGCCGACGGTGCGCTACGTCGCGTCGGTAGCGCCCGGGCTGGTCGCATCGGTGACGAGCGTCGGCGGCGTCAACAAGGGCACGCCGGTGGCCGACATCCTGCGCGGCGTGGCCGCACCGGGATCGTTTTCGGAAAGCGTGCTGGGATCGATCGTGAACGGCGTCGCCGGCACCATCGCCTTCCTGTCCGGCGACAGCAGCACCCAGGTGTCGACGGCGGCGCTCGACTCGATGACGACGGCCGGCGCCGCCAGGTTCAACGCCGCGCATCCCGAGGGCGTGCCGGCCACCGCATGCGGTGAGGGCGCGTACCAGGCCCGCGGCGTCTACTATTTTTCGTGGAGCGGCGCGCAGCCGTTCACGAATCTCATCGACCCGCTCGACGCGCCGCTCAGCCTCGTGTCGCTGGCCTTCCTCGGCCAGAAAAACGATGGCCTCGTCGGCAGCTGCTCCAGCCACCTCGGACGCGTGATCCGTGACGACTACCGCATGAACCACCTGGACGAAGTGAACCAGGTGGCGGGCCTCGTCAACCTGTTCGAGACCAATCCCGTCACGCTGTACCGCCAGCACGCCAACCGCCTGCGCGAGATGGGTCTGTGAACCGGAATCCGACCATCGTCATCGCGCTGGGCGCGGCCGGCATGTTGTGGCTGGCCGCGCTGGCGGGGCGGTCTGCGCCGCCGGCGCCTTCCGCGCAGGTCGTGACCGTGGCGCCGGCCGCGCAGCCGTTCGCGCCGTCGCTGCAAGGCACGCGGCCGGACGGCGCCGTGCGCGTGGCGCCGGACGACAGCGTCGTCGCCGACGCCCAGCTGATCGAACTGTTCGACTACTACCTGAGCACCGTGGGCGAGAAATCGCCCGCCGCCGTGCGCGCGGAAATCGAGCGTGAACTGGACCGCACCCTGCGGCCGCCCGCGGCGGCAGCCGCCAAGCGCGTGCTGGCGCGCTACATCGCGTACCGGCAAGCGCTGGCGGCGCTGGAAACCGACGCGAAGTTGTCCGGCCCGGACGCCGCCGCGCTGAAGCGCCGGCTGGCGGCGCTGCACGGGCTGCGCGCGCAGTATTTCAGCCAGCGCGAGATCGCCGCGATCTTCGGCCGCGAGGACGCCGCCAATGCCGATGCGCTGGCGCGCATGGAAATCCGCGACGACCACACGCTGACGGCGCAGCAGAAACGCGAACGCCTGGCGGCGCTGGACGCGAGCCTGCCGGCCGCCGTGCGCGCCGCGCGCGAGGCGCCGTTGAAGATCGTGCGCGTGCAGGAAGAAGCCGAACGGCTGCGCGCAAGCGGTGCCGGCGACGACGACGTCTTCCGCCTGCGCGCCGATGCCTTCGGTGCGGATGCGGCCGGACGTCTCGCCGCCGTGGATCGCGAAGAGGCCGAGTGGAAGCGCCGGATCGACACGTATCTCGCCGCGCGCCGCGGGCTGCAAGGCGAGGCCGCGGTGGCGGCGCTGCGCAGCCGCATGTTCAGCGTGGACGAGCAGCGGCGGCTGGCCGCATATGAATGACCGTAGGATGGGCAGCACGTGCCCACGCGTTCAACCGACGCCGGCGCGAACGCGACGTATTTGACGGTGCGTATCGCCGCGTGGGCACGGTGTGCCCACCCTACAATTTTTCCACCTGCTGCTTCGCGTACCCGGCGCCCGATCCGCTCGGCGCCAGCTCGAGGTAGGTCTTGTACGCCGCCTTCGCCTTGTCGCCGTTGCCCGCGCGCGCGTACGCGTCGCCCAGGTTCATGTACGCGATCGCGCGCGACGGGTCCATCCTGATCGCGTTCTCGAACCAGCGCGCCGCTTCCGCGAACTTGTCCTGCTTGTAGAACACGAAGCCGAGGTTGTTGGCCGCGAGCGCGAAGTTCGGCCGCAGTTTCAGCGCTTCGGTGAACTGCGTCTCGGCCTGCGCGTACTGCTTTTCCTTGTACAGCTGCAGGCCGTGGTCGTTGGCGCGCTGCGCCTGCTGGCGGCTCGATACCGGGACCGCGGCCGGCGCCTTGATCGTCTGCTCGCCGCCCTGCAAATCCTTCACGACGACGGGGGCGGATGGCGCCGATGCCTTCGCTTCGAGCTTCGTGTTGAGGGCGATGGCATCGTTCGACAACTGCGCCGTGTTCGTATTCAGGAACTCGCTTTCCTCGGGCAGTTCGAACACGAAGTCGCCGCCCTCGGAACCCGGCAGGCTGCCGAAGGCAGGCGTCTGCTGCGACACGCTGGCCACCGCCGGCGCCACGTACGCCGCCAGTTCCGTCGCGGTGATCAGGCCGTCGCCGTTCAGATCGGCCTTGCCGCCGAGGCCCTGCAGCAGCGTCCACGTGAACACGGAATGGCCGTTCGGACCGCCGTCGGACACCATCTGGTCGGTGCCGCCCGCCGTCAGCATCTGGCGCCCGAGTCGCCTGGCGTTATCGCGCAAGAAGGCGGCATTGGCGCCGCCGCGCGTCAAACCGAGGCCGCTGTAGCACGCGTCCATCACGAACAGCACGTGCTTCGCGGGCAGGCTCTCGGCGATGTTCTGGATTTCGGTCATCGGGATGGCGTCGCTGGCGAGGTTCTCCGGATCGGCGTCGTAAGGCACGATGTAGCCGAGATCGCGGCCGGAACTCAGCTTGCGCGTCGCGCCGTGGCCCGCGAAGAACACGAACACGCGGTCGTTGGGCTGCAGGCCGCCGGTCCCGCCATGGCCGGCGAGGTCGTGGAATGCCGCGAGGATGCCGCGGCGCGTGGCCTGTTCGTTCTTCAGCGTGATCACGTGGTCGGATGCGAAGCCGAACTTCTGCACGAGCGTCTGGCCCACGCCTTCCGCGTCGCGCACGGCGTATTGCAGGTGCGGCCATTTCGGATAGCCGTCGACGCCGACGACGATCGCCCACGAACTCGCATACCCCGTCGCGGCCGCGCGCGCGACGGGCGCCGGCGCGGCATTGGCGCCCCCGGCCACGCGGAAGGCCGTGCCGTCCCAGCCGGCGAACTGGTAGCCCTCGGCGACGAGGCGGTCGAGGATCGCCGGCAGCGCCTTCACGGTGCGCTCGTGGATGTCGTGGAACAGGATGATGCCGCGGCCTTCCTTGTCGACCGCGCGCAGCACGCGCTCGGCGATGGAGGCGGGCACCGGATCGGCCCAGTCCAGCGAGTCGATGTTCCACATGACGGACTTCAGGTGCGCATCGGCCAGCAGGTGCATGCCTTCCTTGTTGCGCGCGCCGTAGGGAAAGCGGAACAGCGCGGAGCGTTGCGGATCGACGGCCTTCAGCAGCGTGTCCGTATCGAAGATCTCGGCCTTGAGGCTGTCCCCGCTCTCCTTCGACAACTGCGCGTGCGAGAAGCTGTGGTTGGCCAGCACATAGCCGGCGGCCTTGAGCTTGCGGCTGACTTCCGCGCCCGCGTTCAGGCGCGCGACGCCGTGCGCATCGAGCGTGCCGAGGTTGCGTCCGACGCTGAAGAACACGGCGGGCGCATCGTACTGCTTGAGGATCGCGGCGATTTCTTCGCTGTAGCGGCGGTGCGGACCGTCGTCGAAGGTCAGCACGATCGTCTTCTTCGGCAGGCCATTGCCGAAGATCTCGTCCTCGTCCTTGTGCGCGGCCGGTTCGTTGTCCGCGTTCGGCGGCTCCGGTTTGGCAGGGTAGGGCAGCACGACGCCGTAATCCTTGAGGATGCGGTCGCGCTGGTAGATCGTCTTGAGGTAGCCGACGTAGCTGTCCCACTTCTCGCGCTTCAGGACGATGGAGCGCGACTCGAAGCGCCCGAACACGGCGCTGATCTCCTTTTCGTAGGTGCGCTCGATCTCGGCCAGCGCGTCGAGGTCTTCCGAGATCCGCTTGTGCAGCTTGATCGCCGGCAGCGACGAGTCCTGTGCCACATGGTCGAGCAGCGACTGCATCAGCTCGCGGAAGGCAAGACGGTCCGCATCGTACAGCCCTTCGTTCGACTCGACGTAATCGAGCAGGCCGCCGACCGCCTCGAAACGGCGCGGATTCTGCGAGCCGACGAGGCTTGCCAGCGCATCGTCGACCTTCGCGATGCGCTCCTGGTTTTCGTGGAACAGCTGCTGGCCGACGCGGTTGACGTCTTCCTGGCCGGCTTTCGAGAGGCCGGCTTCATCCTGCGTCAGCACGACCATCTTGCGGTAGGCGGCCAGCACCTGCTTGAAGTCGGCGGCGATGGCGGCCGCTTCCTTGGATTGTCCTTGCGGCGGTTGCGGCAGTTGCGCCTGGGGCGTCGGCTTGCGGTTGGCCAGATAGGTGCCACTGGCGGCACCGGCCGCAGCGACGGCGAAGATGACGAGATAGAGGGCTTTACGTTTCACGGCAGTGTTGAAAAAGTTTTATCGTGGCAACAATAGCACTATCGCCGTGACTTTTGCCAACGAAAACTTAACCTTTGTGGTGACGCAAAGAGAGCCCGGCCGGTTGTACGACGGCGCGGCGGGGCGATGCCGGTTGCATGTCACTCTTGTACTGCCGAGAATCCTTGTTATAATAGGCGGCTTCGCGAGCAGCTGGCTCGTGAACCCATCAGGAGAGATGGATGAGTGGTTTAAGTCGCACGCCTGGAAAGCGTGTATAGGTTCATAGCCTATCGGGGGTTCGAATCCCCCTCTCTCCGCCAAAAATGCCAAAAAGCCCCTATGAAGGGGCTTTTTTGTTTCCGCCTACCCCCATTTCTACCCACATTGCTAAACAGCCTGTTTTTTGACGCCGCGGCTCAGATTTCGCTGCCAGATTACAAGCTCTTCCTCGTCCCAAGCAACCGCCCGCACACTGATCTGGACTGGCGCAGGGAAGGTCCCCTTCTTGATTCCATCGTAGATGACCGTACGCTTGATGCCGACGAGATCGATTACGGCTGGCAGGCGCAGGAAGCGTTTTGGTGCGTTCATGTTGTGGTTACTCATCATCGGCCCCCAGCAGCCACGCTCCGTCAACGTTCAGCACGGTGCACACGTTGGCCAAGTGCGGGCCCGAGATCGTGCGAGTCTCACCGCTCTCCCATCGCGCCACGGTACTCGGCATCACGCCGACCAGCTCAGCCAACCTTTCAACCGACATCCCAGCCGCTTCGCGTGCGACTTTGATGTGAGTGTGCCAGGTCATCGATACCGAGTGTTCAAAGCCGGCAAACTCGTGGCGCACGACGCAAGCCCGAGTCAGGCTGTCGACCGAATCAACGTCCCGGTGACCATAGTCACCAAAGCACACATAGAAGGCCTCCTTTTGATTGAGCAATTCGCTTGACCAGTATGAATCTTCATCATGCAGCCGCTCCGGGAAGTTCTTCTCAAGGAGATCGAAGTCGTCAAAGTCCGGGAGCACGCCGCCGGCTGCCGCAGCGAACACGCGCGCCTGATTCCATGTAACGAACTGGGCCTCAGCCGGCAAAAGGATCAGGTGGCGGTAAATCCCAGCGTCTGGAACGATGCCAACGTACTGCTCACCGGTCTGCAGGTAGCTCATGTCGAACGGGAAGTCAGGACGCGGCGGTGTTATGGCTGCCCGAGTAGCGGTCGGCAGCGAATCGACCATGCGCATGAGCTCTTCATGGTCAGCGGTACCGAGAAGCTTTGGGGGCGTGGTGGACGACCGCATAAAACCCGAGCGCGCAACCGCATCATTGCTCTCACGCTGTGTATCCAGTTCTGCGCTGCGATTCGCGTTGACGGTTTTTTTCGTATTCATGTTCGATCCTTTAGGTTGGTTGTTGTGATGGGGCGATTGGAATCAGCGCGGCACGATGGTCAGTTGCACTCGAGCGGCCGGAAGCGTGTAGCTGTACTGCGCGGCTAGGTCAACGATCATCTGCTGGGCGCAACGATCCATCGCCCGAAAGTTGGCGATGATTTGACGCTCTTCGTCGCTGAGCTGGAAGCCGGCGCTGTCGATCGTGCGCAGGTCGCCGCGGCCGCGCTTACGCTGCTCTGCCGTGCTCATGCTGGAGCTCCTTTGCGCGCATTCGAGTTGAAGCGATCGACCGCCCTGGATGCATCCTCAGCCAGTTTGTCGAGCGAAACCAACGCCAAGCGCGCGAGGGACTCGATATCGTTATCGGACAGCAGCGGACGGACATCCCCGGAGCCAGAGTCCATGGCACCAAGGTCAGCCAGATGGGCTTGCACGATGCCTGCGATAGTCCGCGTGCCACGGGCGATGTCCATCACCTCGGCCGCGAAGATGGCGTTCGCGTCGTGCTCTGCGCCGCCATGGAGCCACGACTGCTGCAGGTAAAGCGGCAGGGGCGCGGCCGAGGACGTTGCGCTGGACGTTGCATTTGTGCTACTCTCATGATTCGCCATAGTCTTTCTCCAAAGTTTTAGGGCGTAAGGGGCCATCCGGTGCTGGAACACCAGGTGGCTTTGTTGTTTCTAGGGTTGGTTAAATCAGATCGGTATCGTCAATGCGGCGGGGCCGCTGACTTCATCGACACCATGCAGGCCAGCTTTGTCAGCCCGCGCTGCGTGATGTGCACCTGTTCCTTGGTGCGCTTCTCGCCGCTGCGCGGATCGTCATAGCTGCCGATCTTGTGAGCGAGGTAGCCGGCCTGCAGCTTGTCGTGACGGGCGAGGTAGCCCGCTCGACCAGGGCGCCGATACACCCATCCTTGCTTGAAGAGGAGGTCGGCGAGTTCGTTGTAGTGCACGTGCAGAACCTTTGCGGCATCTCGTAGGCACATCGAGCCGTCCGTGTTCGAAATGATATTCAAAGCCTCTACAGCTGGCGCTTGTTCGCTGACCTGGCGCTCGAGCTGCTGGACCTTCACCGCCAGTTGAAGACGGCCCTCCTCGGCGTCTGCCCAGGCACGCGCTGCGGCGACGCGATCGGCAAAGTTCGGCAGTCCATCCACCATTGGCGGCTCGGGACGATGCTCCACCGTTGGTGGAACAGAGTTGCCCGCCGCCGGGGTGTCCACAGATTGTGTTACCACGTAATGCGCGTTTTTACGCATCACTGGCAGGATCTCGTCGAACACGAAGCGCTCAAACGCCTGCGCGGCCGGTAACTTTGTTTTGACGATGAGCCGCATCACATCCGCCTCGCTCAGCACGCGCGTCTGTTGCACGCCGCCAGCAGTCAGCAGAGGAACGCATCGCATCTCACCTGTGCAGTGGCGCATTGCCGTCGTCGGATCGGCGTAGCCAATCGCCTTGCAGACATCGTTACCGACGAGCAGTGGCTCGCCGTTTTCGCTGGTGATGACACGCAACGGGTGCGTCTCAAACAGGAATAGGGTAGGTGCTGCTTGCTGTAGTGCGCTCATGATTCCTTAGGGCGTAAGGCGTTACCAATGAGAGAATATTAAGTGCACTTAAAAAGTTCCGCAAGCGATATTTTCAGTATGCTTAAAAATTTCTTTGAGCGGGGCGAAAAAATACCCGCACAAGGCGGGTTAGAGAAAAGCGTGTCAGATTTTTTCGGTTTGTCTTAGAATTACTTTGCCTATCAGCTTGACGTCCTCCGGCCGGTAAAGCTTGCGCGCATGCCGACGCTGATCCGGATGATCTGACGTAAGCCACCACTCCCCGCTGTCTCGCTGGAGTCGGCGCAGTAAAATTGTCCCCTCGTAGATCAAGAGATAAACGGCCCCATCTGTAATGTCGCGGTGCCATCTATCTAGGACAAGGAAGTCGCCAAATGAGATAGCTGGCTCCATATCCAGCGTCCGCACTCTCATCACAGACACAACGTCTGGAGATAGGTCATTAACCTGAAACCACTGCATCCGAAGAGCAAAAAGGCTTCGGGCCTCAAGTTCGCGCTCGGGCTCAACTCGATAACCCTCAGGCGTATCATCCGGGATATAACGAACAACTTCGATTGGCCATAGCTCTTTCCCATCCACGCCCTCCTGGGCGTAGCTCTGCCAAAACCAGGCATCGCTGGAGTCGTCGTCCTCACCGAGCAGCCAGGCCGGACTTATGCCCAAGAGGTCGCAAACCCTAACAAGATTGGTGCCTTCGATTTTCTTTGTCTTCCCGCTTTCCCACATCGTTACCGTAGCAGGCGAAACGCCGACTAGCTTAGCCAGTTCGGTCTTCCGTAGGTTCTTCACAGTGCGAGCCTGTGTTAAGCGCTTGTGCCAGTCCATTAAGCCAGCTTAACACCGGCGACGTTTCGGTGCAACAATTTTAATGCGCTTAATTTTTAAGTGCGCTAAAATTGGCTCATGAGCCAGAACAATACGCCCGACGAAATCATTGACGCCTTGGGCGGGACGTCTGAAGTAGCGAAACTCTGCAGGGTAAGTGACGCCGCTGTGTCGCAGTGGCGGCGAGCGGGCATACCTCAGCCACGACTGATGTACATCCAGGCCATCAGGCCCGATCTGTTCATGTCGCAAATCACGACAACGCCGCAGCCGGAGTAAAGAAATGAAGCCTCTCAGCAACGCCTCCCCTAGCCCGGTAGGCGCAGGGACTTTGCACGCCCAAATTCCGCAACTGGTGGCGCTGGTAGATGTCGGCGGCCTGGCGCTGGAACTGTGGCGCACGGAGCTGGCTGTCACCGAGCTGCACCGCATCTACATCCGCAAGATCCAGGAGTACGAGGAGCGCTACGGAGACATCGGTGGCCGGATCAACCCGCGCAATCACGAACACGTCGCCATCGTCTCGTACACCATGGACGCGAGGCTGGCGCTTACGGCGGCTAAGCGCAAGGTGTATGCCGCGCGCCGCCGGCTGCGGAACGCGTGCGCGAAGGCGGCCAGGAAGGGAGCCACGAGCGCATGAGTACTCCCCAGCTCGAAGACGGCTTCACCATGATCGCGAATGAACTCTTGGAGGCCGTTCTGGGCGGAAGCTTCTCCCATCGCGAGCAGTCGGTCATCTTCACGATCATCCGGAAGACCTACGGCTACGGCAAGAAAGAAGACGACATGTCAGCCGCGCAGATCGGCGCGATGTGTGGGCTCGCTCGCCAGCACGTGACGTCGACACTCAATGCGCTGGCGGCACGCAATGTCATCACGAAACGCCAGGGCACGTACGGCATGATCGTCGGCGTCCAAAAGGATCATCGACGGTGGATCTCGGCCAACCAGTTGAAGTCGCAGGCTGGCCTCGATTCTGGACTTGCAGATAGTCCCAAAACAGGACTAGTCCCAAAACAGGACACGTCCCAAAACAGGACTAGTGCTAGTCCCGAATCGGGACAGGTCGATAGTCCTAAATCGGGACACACAAAAGAAAACCTTCCAAAAGAAAACCTCAAAAGAAAAAGTACCCCCAAACCCCCAGAGAGGGCCATCACGCCTGCCAAGGAAAAAACCATAACGCTGCGAACGTTCATAGATGGATGCCAGGAACGCGGAGAGCGTCCGGTCCGCGACTACGAACCACTGTGGCGATACACCGAGGGTGTTGGACTACCCAAGGACTTCATTGCTCTCGCTTGGTACGAGTTCTGTCGACGGTTTCTGCCTGGCGGTACCGGTGAGGCGAAGCGGTACACCGATTGGCGCAAAGCGTTCCGCAAGTACGTCGAGGGCAACTACCTGAAGCTCTGGGCGCTTGATGGCGAAAGCCGGTACTACCTGACCACGCAGGGCAAACAGGCCCAAAAATTCTACGATTCGAGGGAGGCAGCATGAGCAACGAGATCAAACCGCCGCCGTACAGCGCGGAAGCAGAGCAAGGCGTCATTGGCGCTCTGCTGCGAGACAACGATGCGATCGACCGCATCGGAGACCTTCGCACCGAGCATTTCTACCTGAGCGACCACGTGACGATTTTTCGCGAGCTGTTGCGGCATCTGACGGCCGGCCGCAGCTGCGACGTGATCTCGCTAGGTGACGCACTGCAAGGCAAGGTGCCTGACTGCGCGCAGTACCTGAACCAGCTTGCGCAGTCGTCTCCGTCGTCGGCCCACATCGGTCGCCATGCCGCGATCGTGCGAGACAAGGCGATAAAGCGCGGACTGATCAAGTTCGGACGCGAGGTGGCGGAGGCTGCCGCCGGCTCGCCAGAGGAGTCTACCGCGCTGGTCGATCAAGCCTCGAGCATGCTGGAAAAACTGGCGGTGGCACGTACGCACGTCGAGCCTGTACTCGCGGCCGACGAGTTAGCCGCGCACGTCGAGGAGCTGCAGCGCCGAATGGATGGTGTCGTGAAGGTGATCTCGACGGGCTATCCGGACGTCGACAACACGCTGAACGGTGGCATCCGCCGCGGCGAACTGATCGTACTGGCGGCACGTCCCAAGATGGGCAAGACTGCGTTCGCGCTGAACGTGGCCTGTAACGCCGCCCTCGATCATTCTGTGTTGGTGCTGTCGATGGAGATGCCGAAGTCCCAACTGCACGACCGGAATCTGGCGAGCCAGGGACAGATCCCGCTCGAGCACCTGCTCAAGCCTCTGATGATGACGCCCGGCGACTGGGACCGGCTTACCCATGCAACGATCAAGATCCGCGACATGAAGCTGCATCAGGACGACCAAGCGGGCCTGCGCCTGCTCGACGTCCGCCTCAAGGCAAAGGCCGTGAAGCGCAAGAGCGGGCTCGACCTGCTTGTCATCGACTACCTGCAGCTGATGGACGGCGACGGCGATAACCGCAACGCGCAGATCGAGAGCATCACCCGCGGCCTCAAGACGTTAGCCAAGGAGCTTGGCATTGGGATCATTCTGCTGTCGCAGCTGAATCGCAAGTTGGAGGAGCGGCCGAACAAACGGCCGATACCGGCCGACCTGCGAGACTCCGGAGCGATCGAGCAGGATGCGGATGCCGTGGTCTTCCTGTATCGCGACGAGGTCTACAACCCGGATAGTCCGGATGCGGGTATGTGCGAGGTCGATGTAGCGCTGTGCCGTCAGGGGCGGCCAGGGCGCACGGCGCTGGCTTACATCGGCGAGCAGGTACGGTTCGAGAGCCTGGAACATGGATGGATACCAGCAAAGCCCGTAGAGCGTCGGGCGCGCCGCGGCCTGGCGGAGCACCTATGACAGGACCGATGCGCGCTTTAACGCATCCCTTCGCGAGAGCCTGACATGAGTACGACTCGTGCTGCGCTCGTTGAGATCCTGGAAGGCGTTGAGGCCATCGACGTCGACGAAGGCGCGAAGGACAAGTTCCGCCAACTGGTGGGCGCCGTGGCCAATACGCACGGCTACGACTGGATCGAGCGGGCTAGTCGGATCGACTTCGCAAGAGGACTGCTGCGCATGCGCGTCAGCCGGCCTGAGGTGCGAGATAGGTTGATTGCCCTGTACGGGATCTCACGTCCTCAGGCCTACCGAATCATCAGCCATGCGCTGCAACTGTCTCACGAATGAGCCTTCGATGAGACGCCCTGACGGTTTAATGGCGACATCGAACATAGGAGCTTGCAATTGGCTTTTACCAAAATCGAACCGACAGGAGCCATCGCGACGAAAGGACGGTGGGCAGTGCTGATGAACGCGACACAAAATGCGAAGTTGAAGCTGGAAACAGCCAAGCGCCCGCTAGGTCTGCGCTTGACCGTATGTGGCAACACGGCTGGCGCGAAGAACAGGGCGACTCTCGCGAAGGTGCTCGCCGATACCCCGGCCACTCAAACACCGCGCGCGACGAACTCGAAGTCAACCCCATCGAGCACGGCCGCGAATAAGGCCCGCCTTGCCGCCATCCTCGCGGACGACTAAGAACCCGATACGAACTAAAGGATCAGTGACCATGCCGAACATCTCCCTTCACGAAGCCCTTAACCGAAGCATGCTCGGTCCCAATGGCGGACTCAAGCCGGCTGATGCACCGCCGCCGGCGCCGCCGATGCCGCCTATCGGGTTGGACTATCCACCGATTGCCAAGCAGCCCGCCTATAAGGCTGAGGCAGATAAGCTGAATCGTTTCGTCAAACAGCAGGCCGATGCGGAGAAGAGGCTCGCGGACCTGCACGCGCAGTTGGAGCAGTCCAAAAAGATCGAGCGCACGGAAGAGGATGCAATCTCCAAGGCGGAAGCGCTCCTTACAGGTGAGGAGCGTGGTGTGGATCTACATGCCGAGATCCGCGCGACCAACTCGCTGATCGAGGCGCTGCGCAATGCCCAGAAAGCGCAGCACGCCGTCATCCGCGGTGTGATTGCGCAGTTGGCCCAGGCGGCGGGGCGGCGATATGAAGACGAGCACAAGAAGCGAGTGAAGCGCGTGATGGCAGCGATGGACGAGCTGTATGCAGCCAATCAGGCAGAGGAGTCCTTGCGCGATGACCTGGTGCGCCTGGGGTACACCGCTACCGCTTTGCCGGCGATGAACTTCTGCGGCGTCGAGGACCCGCGCGATCGCAACGGGAACGCGTCCTTTTATTGGTATCGCGAAGCCGAGAGGTACTCGCAGTCGGCGGAAGAGATCGCTGCGGACCTTCGTAAGCTGCGTCTCAAGGCCATGGCAGGGGAATGATAGATGCCGAGGGGATGTGTTCAGCGCGGACCCTGGCGAGAGGAGTTTCGCGACTTGGTCGTAAAACCCCTCCGGGGCCTTCAAAGTCCACAACCCTCACTCGACCGACACCTCATGCCCTCCCACGCGCAGAAAAAATCCCCCTTTGGAGCTTTTGTTAAAGGACGGAGCCAATCGGTTAAACCACGTTTAACACCTGTTTTCATAGGGGAGGGCAGCAAAAAATTAACGTGGCTTGTTGTTAAAGCGATGTTAAAGCCGACCGAATTAACAAGGTCGGCTTTTCTTTTGCACAAAAGGAAAACTATGAGCAAGAAAACCAAAAAAGTGCCGTTGGCAAAGCGAGGCGTCGAATTGCCTGCAGGTCTTCGCGCCCGCGTCAATCAGCTGGCCGCGCGCCGAGGAAAGGAGGAGGCGGAGTTGGTCCGCGTGACCTGCCTGCAGGCCCTCCAAGCGATGGCAAACGAAGGACTTCCCGTCGATCAAATCGCTGAGGCCTTCAAGGCAATTGAGGCCGATGGCGGTCGATATTTCTCTTCGCCGGTCAGCACCCAATGAAAGCAGCCCGTCCGCGAAAGGGCTTTGGCGGTCGTAGCAAAAACGGCCGCTCACCCGATGAAGAAATGGAGTCACTATGATTGCAGGATCACTTGAGATCCAGCTGCGCGCGGATATCGCCCGCCTTTCCCGAGACATGGCCCAGGCGAGGTCTATCGTCAGTGATGCCTCAGCTAGCATGGCCCGTGCCGCCAATGCTGCAAAGGCAGCTATTGGAGGGATGGCGGTAGGCGCCGCGTTTGGCGCCTTGGCACATCAGGTCCTTGACGCCCAGCGAGAGTTCGACAAGCTGAATGCCTCCCTCGTTACCGCGACCGGGTCGAGCGCAAATGCGGCGCAGGCCTTCAAGGCGCTACAGTCTTTCGCGATTACGACGCCGTACTCGGTGCAAGAGGCTACAGAGGCGTTCATCAAAATGCGCAACCTTGGCCTTGACCCGTCCGAGAAGGCGCTGCGCTCCTACGGCAATACATCAGCTGCGATGGGTAAAGGCCTGAATCAGATGATTGAGGCCGTGGCGGATGCTGCAACTTCCCAGTTTGAGCGCTTGCGTGAATTTGGCATCACGGCGCAGCAGAATGGGGACCGTGTTTCTCTGACATTTAAAGGCGTTACCAGCACAATTGGCAACAACGCCAAGGAGATCCAAGCCTACCTACAGAAGCTCGGTGAGACAGATTTCGCTGGCGGGATGGAGCGCCGCGCGGCCACCCTTGATGGCGCCATCAGCAACCTTGGCGACACCTGGGATAGCGTCATGCGTTCGATCGCATCGAACGGCAGCGGCGAAGTCATGCAGTCGGGCGTTCTGGCCCTGGGCGGCGCGCTGCAGGATCTCGGCGCGATCATCGATGCAGTTGGGGGCAAGGCCACTGAAGAGGGGCAGGCCGTTCAAGAGGCATCCGGAATGCACACTGTGCTTACCGGTGCGTTCAAAGGGCTGGCTATCGGCGGCGTTTACTTGGTCGGCGCCTTCAAAGAGGTTGGGCAGGAGCTCGGCGCGTTGGCGGCTGTTTCGGTGGCGGTCGTGAACGGCGACCTTAAGGGCGTGAAGACCATCATGCAGGCGCGTCGCGAGGACGCCGAGTCGCTTAGCAAGTGGGTAAGTCAGAAGACCGAGGCTATCCTAGGGTCAACCGAAAAGCTGAGTGCCGCACAGAAGCAAGAATCTGAAGACCTCAAAAACGGGAGTAAGGATAGGCTGCAGCAGTATGCAGTCCAGCTCAGTGCAGAGGAAAAGCGCACGAACGCGCTCAACGCCCTGATCGATGTTCGCAAGAAGCTGCTGGGTATCGACCCACAGGATATAGCGGATATGAAGAAGATTCAGACCGCGCTGGATACGGGAGCGATCAGTCAGGCCGAGTACAACCGCCTCAAGGGTCAGCTTGAGAAGCAGATGCAGGCTAACTCCCTGGCCTACAAGCAGGAGCAGAAGAATCTCGATGCCCAGGTTGCGACCATTCAGCGTGCGACTGCGGCGCAGGCTCTACTGAATCAACGTCAGCAGGAGCATATTCAGTTCCTGAAAAGTGGCGGCAAAATTAACGACGAGGCTGCGATTAACGCGGGCGCGGACGCCCAGATCAAGAACTTCAACGACCAAATTGAGGCGCAGCAGAAGCTGCTCGCCATCGCGAAACACCGTCAGGACAGTCAGAAGGAACAGAAGGATATCGAGGGCCAAATTGCCAACTTGCGCACCCAGATCGACAATGCGCAGGCAAAGCGCGACGAAGACCTGTTACTGCTCGATCAGCAGCAATACCGGCAAGCCGTGAACAATTATGGTGACCTGCTCGAAGCGGCCCAGGCTCAGTCGAAAGCCCAGCAGGACGCCGTGCGTGATGGCCAGGACGAAATTGACATGCTGGGCATGACGTCGAAGCAGGTCGCAGAGGTCACGGCTTCGCGTCTGCGCGATCGCGCCGCGTTGCTCGAGCAGTGGGCCACTGTTCAGGACATTCAGGACGATACTAAGCGCCTCGGTGATGAGAGCCGCAGGCAGGCCGAAGCACTACGCGCACTAGCCAACCAATCTCTTTTGAAGGATGAGTTGACGCGTCAGAAGGAGCTGTGGGGGCAGATCGAGAGTACCGCGCACGACACGTTCATCAGCATCTTCGATAGCGGCAAGTCGGTATTCGATCGTTTGCGCGACACGCTCAAAAACGGTCTGCTCGAGCTGCTGTACCAGATGACGATCAAGAAGTGGGTCTTCCAGATGCAGGCCGATTACGTCGGCTCGACGTTGGCGAGTGCGGGAGCGTCGACTGCGTCCGGACTTACGAGTGCAGCTAGCACCGCCGTCAATGGCGCATCGCTTCTCAACGGCGGCAGCATCTTGGGTGGTGCTGGCAGTGCGATCGCAGGCCTGGGTAACGCGGTGGGATCGAGTTCGCTATCGGCATTCGGTGCCGGCTTAGCTGGAAACTCAGCAGGGATGGCCACTACTGCGGCAGAGACGTTCGCCAACGCCGGCATGGCCGCCGAGGCAAGCGCGGCAGGCCTGGGCGCAAGCGTGGCCGCCGCGCTGCCGTACGTGGGTGCGGCAATCGCTGCCTTCGCAATCCTGAAGAAGGGCTTCGGCCATGGACCGACGGAGGTCTCCAGCCAAGGTCTGCACGGTACGCTGACGGCCGATAGCGTGAGCGGCGAGTCGTATCAAAACCTGCACCAGGATGGCGGATGGTTCACCAGTGATCGAAACTGGACGGACACCAAAGCTCTGAGCTCTGAACTGAGCAAGCAGCTTACCGAGGGGCTGACGTCGATTGAGATGGCGACGGCCGGCTTTGCGAAGGCATTGGGCGTCTCGGCAGACTGGATTTCGACGTATAGCAAGGCATTCGATATCAAGTTAACTGGCGATCAGACGAAGGATGCTCAGGCAACCACTGACTTCTTCAGTGGTGTGAGCGACGAAATCGCGACCAAGCTGGCGCCAAACTTGACCGAGTTCCAGAAGTCGGGCGAAACGCTGTCGACCACCCTGCAGCGTCTGGCCGGCGACTTCCAAGGTACAGACCAGGTCGCACAGCTGCTCGGCAAATCGGCGGCGCAGCTGTTTGGCTCTGCCGGCATGGCATCGGCGCAGGCACGCGAAAGCCTGATCAGTGCGGCCGGTGGTCTTTCGACGTTGAGTCAGCAGGCGCAAACTTTCAATCAGAACTTCCTGACTGACGCAGAGCGCTTAGCCCCGGTACAGAAAGCGCTTGCTGATGCACTGACATCGATCGGCTACGCCAGTCTGCAGACTCGCGATGACTTCAAGTCAGCGGTCAACGGTCTGATCGATTCGGGCGCAGCAGCGACTGCCGAGGGGGCCAAGAAGCTTTCCGAATTGCTTGGCCTGGCCGATGCCTTCGCCCAGGTGCACCCAGAGACCGCGACGAAGGCCCTGCAGGAGCGGCAAAACCTGCAGGATCAGCTCGACGAACTGACGATGACGTCGACCCAACTTCTGACCAAACAGCGAGACGCGCTCGACGAGAGCAACCGCGCATTGTTCGACCAAGTGCAAGCGATCAAGGCTGTTAAGGATGTCGCGACCGTGCTGACGGGCGACGTCGACAGCGCATACTCTGTGCTGCAGAAGGTGGTCGAGCGTGAAAAGGCGGTGGTCCAGACGAGCATCGATGCGCACACTGCCGCGGTGAGCAAATTGCAAAGTCTGTCTCAGTCGTTGCGCAGCACGCTGGACAGCATCAAGTCCCCGGACCAGAAGCTGGCCGACCGCGCCTTGGGACAAGCGCAGATCCGCGCCGCGCTGGCCATCGCTAAAGCCGGCGGGCCGCTGCCCGACTCAGACAGCCTCAAGGAGGCATTGAGTGCAGTTCAACAGGACGCGGCAAGCCAATTCGGAACGTATCAGGACTACCTGAAGGACCTGTATCAAACGCAGAACGACATTGCCGCACTCGGTAACGTCACGGACGATCAGCTTTCGGTGGAGCAGAAAGCGCTGGCCGCGGCGCAGGACCAACTGAAGTCCCTCGATGCGATCCTGACCAAGTATCAGGACCAAATCGACGTGCTGAAGGGGCAGTCGACGACTTTGCTGTCGATCGACCAGGCCACACAGGGCGTGCTGACAGCGATCCTTGCGGCCAAGGCTAATCCGGTAATCGCGGCCATGTCGACCATCAACGACACGTACCAGAAGTCGCTAGGTCGCGCACCGGATGCGGCAGGTCTCTCGTACTGGCAGCAGCAGGCAGCGGCGGGCGTCTCGCCGACCGACATCCAAAACGCAATCGCGAACTCCCCAGAGGCCACAATTCGCGGCATGTACGAAACGATGCTCGGTGGGCGCGATCCGAAGGCTGACGAGTTGAACTACTGGCTCACGCAGATGAAGAACGGCGTGTCGCCGGGTGACATCGGAAACGCTATCGCGAACAGTGCTGAGGCCAAGACGCTGCATCCGTTCGCTGTCGGAACGAACTTCATCCCGGAGGACATGCCGGCCATGGTGCACAAGGGTGAGCGGATTATCCCTGCGGCGGATAACCGCGAGTTGATGGATCGGCTCTCCAATCCTTCGAGCAACAACGATGCGCTGCTGGCCGAGATTAAGGCGCTTCGGGTCGAGGTCCAAGCATTCCGCCAGGCCAACAGCGCTGAGAATCAGGCGATCGCGAAAAACACCATGAGCACCTCCGATACGCTGGAGCGCGTTACCGCTGGCGGTGGCCCGATGCTGGTTGAGATCGTGAGCTAACCCAGGTCGCCGGCCGCGTCTCACAATCGCGGTCGGCGATTTCCGTTAAGCTTCGCTCATGATGTTCCTAACCGATGACGAAGTTAAAGAATTGACCCGCAAGAGCCGGCGCGCATCTCAGGCCAAGGTGCTCAACTCGCTGGGGATCACTCACAAGATCCGGCCAGATGGCTCTCTCGTCATTCTTCGCAGCCATGTCGAGCAGGTGTTCGCTGGCCGGAAGTCGGAGGAAAAACCAAGATTGGCCACGGAGCCGAATTGGGATGCGTTCGCAGACCAGCAGGCTGAGTATGCTCGGAAAGAGGAGCAGCGGGCTGCGAAGAAGGAGCGGATCAATCAGGAGCGCGCTCGCAGAGGACTGCCGCCGCTTCGGTAAGCGCTTCCGCCCGCCGTCGATCGAGCACTAACTCACCCGCTAACCTTTGAGGACGTTGGGAACCCACTTGGGCTTTGGAAGCTCTACCTTCTCGCGACTCCCTTCGATAGTCGCCCGAGCAATGATGGGCGCGCCGACTGCATTGAGCCAGAACGGAATGCCCATTTTGCGTAGCTGCTCGATTTGCAGCCGCTTGTATTTGCGGCCAGTTAGCTCTGCAACTTCTTCCTTGGAAAGAAACGTGTCTGACATAGATAACTCCCAGACATGGACATAGCGGAATGAAAAAAGGAGCGTTTCCGCTCCCATGAGTCACGCCGGTAGGCGCCTCAGAATTTGTGCTTGATGCCGCAGGCCTTCATGATGCCATTGGCAGTGTGACGAGAATCACAATTGAATGGGACGGTCGTGAAGAACGAGCCTTTGCCCCAGATCTCATGTGAGCCCTTGCCGTTCTTGATGTAGGAGAAGCCGTGTAGTTTTAGCTGTTCGATGACGAGCCTGTAGTAACCGTTCATGCTGCGCAGATGCGCAGGTCCGTAACGGTTCGGCTTTGCGGCCGAGCGTGCAAATGCAGAGTAAGGAGCTCGCCAATGGCAAGATTGACCTCCTTCACGAGGTCATCCATCGTCGGCGCTTCGCATACAAGGCCCGGAAGGTCGTCGCTGGTTGCCACGAACACGCTTGCCTCATCGTCGCGAATGACGTCGATTCGTAGCTTCAAAGGAACCCCGAGCTTTGCTGCCTGCTTCCAAAACGGGTACCCGATCCGATACATGCCTTACCTTTCTTGAAAATTATGCAATACAACAATCTGTTTAAAAGTATAGGCCACCCTAACGCTGAGCGCTAATGCAGATTGTGACGTGCGTCACAAAATCAAGAATAAACGTACAAAATTTTGCTGCAATCGTACAGGGCGACAACGTTCTGAGCTCTGCATAGGTGCGGTTAAGGTGCAGATTTCAAACCGGACCAAGCCGACGAAATTCGTACGGTTGGGTGCGCAAGGGTTGTATTTCAAATCCAGCTCCTATGCAGCGTCACGGCAGATAGGAGCGATGCTCGCCTTAGTATGTGGCTTGTTGCAGTACTCAGACCACACTTGCATTAGCGCCTTGCGCTTTTCAATCAGGTCGCCGCGCCGGTATGCCGCTTCCACTTTGTCGGGTAGGCTGTGTGCCAGGGCATGTTCGCAGACCTCACGCGGGAATGAATTCCCGACCGACTCTGCACACCAGTCGCGGAACGTTGAGCGGAAACCGTGAACGGTGATGTCCTTGCGGTCCATGCGGCGCAGCACGGCCGTCAAGCTCATATCGGACAACATGGCGCCCTCGCGCTGGCCGGGAAACACGAAGTCGCCAACATCGGGCAGAGCCTTCAACAGCGTCAGCGCCGCGGTCGACAGAGGCACGCGGTGTTCTCGGCCCGCCTTCATTCGCTCGGCCGGCACCGTCCAGACCGCAGCAGTCAGGTCGAACTCGTTCCAGCGCGCGCCGCGGATCTCGCCCGACCGACCTGCAGTGAGGATCGCGAACTCGACGGCGCGCGCGGCCGTTCCCTCGCGCTGTCGCAGCTCGGCCATGAAGCTGCCGATTTCCTGCCAAGGCAGGGCCGGGTGATGCGCCACGCGCGCCACCTTGTTCGGATCAGCGAGCAGGTTTTCGAGGTGCCCGCGCCAGCGTGCCGGGTTCTCGCCTGTGCGGAAGTGGCTGACCGTCGCCCAGTCGAGGATGTTTTCGATGCGGCTCCGCAACCTGGTGGCGGTTTCTGTTTTCTCCTGCCAGATCGGCTGCAGCACCTTCACGACCAGGGCGGTGTCGATCAATGCGACCGGCAGTTGGCCAATAATCGGGCTGGCGTAGGTTGCAATCGTGCTCTCCCACTGCGCCGCGTGCTTCGCGTTTTTCCAGCTACCGCGGTGCGCGGCGATATACTGCTGCGCGCAGTGGTCGAAGGTGACGGTCTTAGCGCGCTCCAGTGCGGCGTCGAGCTTGGCCGAATTGCGCACGTCGAGCGGATCGACGCCGTCGAGTAGAGACGCGCGGCAGGCCTTGGCTTTCTCGCGTGCCTGGGCGAGCGTTATGGTATGCAGGGCGCCGAGACCCATTTCGCGCTGCTTGCCAGCGAGCGTAAACCGGAAAATCCAGCTCTTCGTCCCTGCCTTCGACACCTGCAGGTACAAGCCGGCGCCGTCGCCGTAATAGCCTGGCTTGCTAGCCCTCGACACGGCCAGCGCGCTCAATTTCTCAACTGTCCTCGCCAATCTCTACCCCCATTCCTACCCACATGCGCAGCCCGGATTGTACCGGATTCTACCGAACTCAGCCGGACGCTGATGATGAGGAAAGTCCATAAAAATCAAGGGCGTGGCGAATCTTGCCGGACGATGCCGGCCGCCGTCTCGGCGGACCCTCTCTCCGCCACAGATTCTGCTAAGGCCGCTTTGATGCGGCCTTTTTCATTTGCGCGCCCCGTCCTGGCCACGCGCTTTTCGATGCCCGGGTAAACGTGCCGCGGCTTTAATTCATGTCGACCGCGGGATGTTCTCGAACGTGGTTTTGCGGTAAACTGGCAGTTTGATTTAACGTTAAACCAATGGCGACCCGGCCCCGGCTTGCTGTCTTCGCCTCCCCACGCTCGAGAAAGATCCACCCGAATGATGAAAAATTCCTCCAACACACTCCGTTTGTCGATCCGCTTGTTCCCCTTACTTTTGCTTGCCGCTTGCGGTGGCAACACTAGCGGCGCCGTGTCCGTACCGACGGCCGATGCCGTCCCTGTCGTGGCCGATAAACCATTGCCAGACTACATCGAAAGCGGGGGCCTCAAAGGTGCTCTTGGCGTGCACGATCCAGTCATGATCAAGGGCGGCGATACCTACTACGTGTTCGGCACGTTCACCGGCATCAAAACCTCGAAGGACATGACCACCTGGACGAATGCCGGCGCCGTCTTCCCGAAGGGATTCCAGCTCGATTGGTGGAGCAAGGATATCCCGCAGGGCGCCCAGATCTGGGCACCCGATATCTCCTGGCACGACGGCAAGTACTGGATGTACTACGCCGTATCGGCCTGGATGAACTTTAATTCCAGCATTGGCCTCGCCACCAATACCACGCTGGATCCAACAGACCCGGCCTATAAATGGGAAGACCAGGGCCAGGTCATTTCGTACAAAAATGGCGGCGAGGGCGTCAACGTCATCGACCCGAACGCATTCATCGACAAGGACGGCAGGGAGTACCTGCTGTACGGTTCCTTCAAGGCCGGCTTGCGGATGGTCGAACTCGATCGTAAGACCGGCAAACTGCTGTCCGACACGCCCACGCCCACGGTCCTCACGAAGTCCCTCGGTGAAGGCGTATTCCTGATCAAGGACCCGCGGTACTACTATATCTTTGCCTCGCGCGGCATCTGCTGCAGCGGCGCGAAGAGCACCTACCAGATCGTGATGGGCCGCTCCAGGACGATCACCGGGCCCTATCTGGCCAAGGATGGCGGCAGTTGGGTCGACGACAAGTATTCGCTGCTGCTGGCGGGCGACGACAACGAACCCGGTCGTGGGCATAACGGCATCTACTCGGAAGGCGACACCACCTACCTGGTCTATCACGCCTATACCAAGGCTTTCGATTACAACTCGGTACTCAACATCAAGCCTCTCTACATGGACGCCGATGGCTGGCCGACCGTCACGCCGACCAGGACCAAATTCCAGATGGCGCCGTTCGAGCAGAAAGTCTTCGCGGGCAAGTGAGCAGGATCAGAACGCCGGTGCCAAAAAACCACGGCGGGTGGACGGCGCCGCGATTTTTCTTGCGCGTTGGTTTTACGTTAAACTAAAATTCGTTCCGAACGGACATGCTACGTCCGCTTTTTTTGCGTCGTTTGGTTTAACGATAAACCAATCTGCGTGATTGTCCAGGTTTCATCGATAACAGTAAAAATCTTGAGGAGATATAAAATGAAAAGAAACACAACGGCGCAGTTCGCGCTCAAGGTGACGGTGGCCGCACTCGCGTCGGCCGGCGTCCTGGGCAGCGCCCCGGCGCGGTCACAGGAAGCCGCCCCGGCCGATACGCCACAAGCGGACGGGAGCACCGTCGTGGTGGTCACCGGCGTGCGCCGGGCCGCGCAGACGGCGCAGAAAATCAAGCAGGATGCCGACAACGTCGTCGATTCGATCGTCGCGGACGATATCGGCAAATTCCCGGACACGAACGTGGCCGAGACGCTGGCGCGCGTCACCGGCATCCAGGTACGGCGCGATGCCGGCGAAGCCAATTCGGTGCTGATCCGCGGCCTGCCGGGGATCTCGACGCTGCTCAACGGCCGTGAAATGTTCACGACGACCGGCCGCTATATCCAGTTGGCGGACATTCCATCGACGATGCTGCAGCGCGTGGATGTGTACAAATCGCAGAGCGCCGAATTGCTTGAGGGCGGTATCGCCGGCGTGATCGACGTGCGCACCAATCGCCCGTTCGACTTCAAGGGCGCCACCGTCAGCGTGAACGCGGGCGCGCGGCACCTGGACAAGGCGCACCGCACCAACCCGGAAGCGAGCGCCCTGTTCTCGAATCGCTGGAAGACGAATGCCGGCGAGTTCGGCGCGCTGGTCGGCGTGTCGTACGTGAAGAGCGATTACTGGGAAGAGCGCAGCTTCCAGTCCTTCCCGATCTCGAAGGATTGGCTCGGGGCAGGCGCGACCGGTCCGGACGTACTGGGCCTGCAGACGATTTACGGCAAGCGCAAACGCACGGCCGCCAATTTCGCCGCGCAGTACAAACCCAACGCCGACCTGGAATTCTATGCCGAAGGCCTGGCCTCCCATTTCCAGGGTAATGACCAGACCGACCTGCTGGTGGGCTTTCCCTTCTGGGCCGGCAGCAGCAGCGCCACCATGATTCCCGGCACCAAGGAAGTCGATACCGTGACTTCGCAGAACGCCAACACGATCCTGTCGACGCAGGCGCGCAACGCGGACAACAAGACGTCCCAGATCGCCCTTGGCGCGAAATGGCGGGTCACGCCCGGCTTGCGCCTGACCTCCGAACTGGCGCATACCGACTCGAAATACGTCTGGCGCAATCCGATCCTGGACGTGATCACCAACGTTCCGAACGCGTACGGCAAGACCAATGTCGACGGCGGCGCGTACGTGAAATACGACGGCTTCGATATCGGCAATCCGGCCAATATCAACCTGTTGCAGCTGTTCGACCGTTACGGCAACGACAAGGGGAGTTCGACCGACTTCCGCTCGGACGCCACCTTTACGCCGGAGAACGACGGCTTGTTCAAGGAATTCCTGGCCGGCGTGCGTGCCAACCACCGCACGGCGGAGTCGATCAAGTCGTTCGAGGGCAGCATTTCCGCGCCGAATAACGTCAAGGCGTCGACGCTGCCGGGCATGACCTGTAACGCGCCGACGATGTCGCGCGATTACGGCACGCAGAACTGGTACACGCCATGCGCGAGCTACTTGCTGGACGATACCGCGACGGTGCGGCAGGCGGTGACGGGCAACCCGACCGCCAAGGGACTCGATCCGGGTTCGTTCTTCAAGGACGTCGAAAAGAATATGTCGATGTACGTGTCGAGCAAGATCGGCTTCGATGTCGGCACCATTCCCGTCGACGGTCTGCTGGGCGTGCGCGTGACGCGGACCGATTCCGACCTGATCGGCAAGAGCCAGGTCAACGGCCAGTACGTCGAGACGCCGGTCAGCGCGAGCGGCACCGACGTGCTGCCGAGTGCGAACTTCAAGGCCAGGCTGACGCATGACGTGATTGCGCGCGTCGCCTACGCGAAGACCCTGACGCGTCCGGATTTTGCACAGCTCAATCCCGGTACGGCCTACGTCGCGGCGAACGGTACGACAGTGCAGGCGACGGCCAATGGCGGCAATCCGAACCTGAAGCCGTTCACCGGCCAGAACCTGGATACGGCGCTCGAGTGGTATTTCGCACCGACCGGCATGCTTAGCGCGACAGTGTTCCGACATAACTTCGACGGCTACATCATCAACAAATCGGTGCCCGAAATATTCCAGGGCATCAAGTACGACACCAGCCGTCCGTTCAATACCGACAAAGGCCATTTGCAAGGCCTGGAAATGTCGTACCGCCAGTTCTACGACAGGCTGCCGGGCTGGCTGGGCGGCTTCGGCATGGAGGCGAACGTCAGTTATATGGAAGGCGGCCTGACGTCGTCCATCGTGCCGGGATTGCAGGGCAAGCCGTTCAGCGGCATGTCGAAGAATTCGTACAACCTGGTCGCGCTGTATGAAAGGGCCGGCGTATCGGCGCGCCTCGCCTATAACTGGCGCTCGAAATTCGTGGAGGTCTACGGCGATCATCCGAGCAATTCGGGCAGCGCGCCGGCGCGCGATTTGATCGCTGCGCCGATGTCCACGCTGGATGGTTCGCTGAGCTACAAGTTCACGCCGAACCTGTCGGTGACCCTCACCGGCACCAACCTGCTGAACTTCCAGTATGTCGATTACTGGACCGACCAGCGGCTGTATCCACGCGATACCCGCCGTTATGACCGTACGGTCGGGCTGGCGCTGAACTGGAAGAACTGATCGTCCGGTCGATGTTTCACGCGCCCGGGCGCGGCGCCGCCGTCGATTCCCGGACGATCAGTTCCAGGCCGGGAATGCACTCCATCGGCGGCGCGTCGTGCTTGCGCTCCAGGATTTCCATCAGCAGTTCCACGCCGCGCGCGGCCATCGCGGCAGTGGGGATGGCGACCGTCGTCAGCGCCGGGCGCGACTGGCTCGACGACATGATGTTGGTGATGCTGACCACAGAAATCGCGGCGGGGACCGGACGGCCCAGGTGAGCGGCGGCTTCGAGGACGCCCAGCGCGGCGAGGTCGTTCGAGACGAAGATCGCCGTCAGGTCCGGCATGGCGGACAGCAGGTCGAGCGCCGCCGCTTTTCCGCCTTCGAACGTGTCCGCGCAAAAACGTACCGCCGCGGCTGGGCAGGCCAGGCGGGCCTTGCGCATGGCGTCGCGGAAGCCCAGGTAGCGCAGGTTGTGCATGCCGTCTTTCGGGCTGGCGATGATCGCGCCGATCTGGCGGTGGCCGAGTTCGGTCAGATGGCCGGCCGCCATCCGTCCCGCCGCGCGGCCGTCGAAGGCAAGGCAGGGGAGTCCCGGATGCGTGTCCGGGTCTTCCCACAGGTTGAGGACGACCGGTGTGCCCTGCGCGACGATCTGCTTGAGATGCTCGACGTTCAGGCCCGGATTGTTGGCGACGATGACGCCGTCGGACAACGAACCGGCCACTTCGTCGAGGAAGCGGGTTTCCTTTTCCGCTTCGTAGTCGGTGTTGCAAACGATGAGATAGCGCTGGTGCTTGCGGGCGGCCTGGTCCACGTACAGCATGAGCTCCGAATAGAAGGGATTCGTGATGCAGGTGAGCACCAGGGCGAAGGTGGGGGCCTTGCGCTCGACCAGCGCACGCGCCGCGAGGTTGGGGCGGTAGCCCAGGTGCGCGACCGCATCGAGCACGCGCTGCCGGGTCGCGTCGCCCGTCCTGCCGCGTCCGCGGAGAACGTTGGTCACGGTGGTCGGTGTGACGCCGGCATGGGCCGCTACTTCCTTGATGGTTGCCATGAGTGGATTCGAAAGCCTTGCATGTGAATGGATGTCGGGATTTTCCTTGAAATTAGTTTTACGTTCAACTAATATTGTCAAACATTGGTTTAACGTTAAAGCAGTGCGAACTATCGGCATGGCACTTCATTCCTCCCTGTTTGGCGGCGCCGAAAGCCGGGACGCGCTGGCGCGGCTGCACGCTCGACGCGGCCGATCCGGCCCAGGTCCGGCGGCGCGGCGCCGTTGCGCTATCCGGGGCAGGCGCGTGCGGCCTGCCGGACGCGGCATATAAACCGTTTCGTCTCCTAGGCCAGCGTGGCCTTTGTGGCAGCCTCGGCTGCCACTTTTTTGTTGGGGGACGAATATGCTCAACGTACGTTTTTCCGCTTTTGGACGATTACACGTCGGCATCGCAAAAGCGGTATCGCAGGGCGCGGAAAAGCGATCGCGGTTGCTTTTTTTCCTGCTCTGTATTGCGCCGACACTCACAGGAGGATCTTCATGAAAAGATGTGCAGTTGGACTGGTATTACTGGCGGCATTGGCGACCCAGGCAAGCGCGCAGGTGGCCGTCAGCGACGCCGTGCAGTTCAAGATCAAGAACGTCAACAGCGGATTGCTGCTCGCGATTCCCGGCGCCAGCCAGGCCGCGGGAAGCAACGTGATTCAATGGAGCGACACCGGCGGCAGCGAGCAGTTGTGGCATTTCATGTCGATGGGCAGCGGCCAGTACAACATCGAAAACCTCGCGACCCATCAACTGCTGGGCGTGTCGAGCGGCTCGAAATCGGCCGGCGCGCAAATCGTCCAATGGGCCGATAACGGCACGGCGGATCACCTGTGGACGGTCGCCCAGGCGTCCGATGGCAATTATCTGATCAAGAACGTCAACAGTGGCTTGTACCTCGACGTCTACCAGGGGAGCACGTCGACGGGCGCCGTCATCGACCAATGGAGCGCGTCCGGTTGCCTGTGCCAGGAATGGCAGCTGGTAAGCACCGGCACCGATCCGTATCCGGCGCCTGGCGCCGTGAGCGGCAACGGGACGGGCGTGCACGATCCGTTCATGCTGCGCGACGGCGGCGGGACCTACTGGCTGTACGGCACCAACAATACGCTGGCGTCGTCGAGCGACCGGATCAATTTCACGAATGCCGGCAGCGCATTGGCGCCGATACCTGCGTGGACCGCCACCTATACCAAGGGCGGCACGCTGTGGGCGCCGAACTTGGCGCGGATGAACAACACGTACTACCAATACTATTCCGCATCCAGCTACGGATCGCAGACCTCGGCCATCGGCGTCGCCAGCGCGTCCATGCCGAACAGCACGGCGTGGACCGACCTGGGGACCGCGGTCACGTCGAGCGCATCGACGCCCTACAATGCCATCGACCCCAGCGTCATCCAGGACCAGGCGGGCGGCTGGTGGATGTCCTACGGATCGTGGTGGAACGGCATTTACCTGATCAAGCTGGATCCGGCCACCGGCAAGCAATCGACGGCCAATACGACGAACTACCACCTGGCCCAGCGTCCGAAGGGACTGGAGGGTTCGTATCTCTACTATTACAACGGGTATTACTACCTCTTCGCGTCCATCAATAACTGCTGCAGCGGTGCGAACAGCACTTATCGCATCATCGTCGGCCGTTCGAGCTCGGTGACCGGCCCCTACCTGGACCGCGGCGGCGTCAATCTGCTGAGCGGCGGCGGCACGATCGTCCTGAGCGCGCACGGCAACATCAAGGGACCCGGCGGCCAGAGCCTGATGACCGACAGCGACGGCCCTCTGATGGTGTACCACTACTACGATGCCAATAACAACGGCAATCCGACGCTGGGCGTCAACCGCATCGGCTTTACGGCGGATGGCTGGCCTTATGTGTATTGATGCTCCGATTCGATACGCGGATTTTTTTACTTGCATAGGAACGACGCAATGAAGCTGCACAAGTCTGCTTTTCCTGGTTGGCGGATGCTGGTCCGCCATGTTTTGTTCGCGGTGCTCGGCGGGTTGGTCGTCATGCCGGCGCACGCCGACGCCGGACGCGAACGGCTGTCGCTCGATCGCGGTTGGCTGTTTCATCTTGGGGACGTGCCATTCCACGTGCCGGCCACGCAGGATGAAACCTATTACGCCACCAAGGCCGGCATGGCGTCGGGTGCGGCAGCCGTGAAATTCGATGACACCGCCTGGCGCAAGCTCGACCTGCCGCACGACTGGCAGGTCGAACAGCCCTTCGACCCGAAAGCGAATATGGCCCAGGGCTTTCGCCCGCGCGGCATCGGCTGGTACCGGCGCTATATCGCCCTGCCCGAAAGCGATCGCGGCCGGCACGTCGAACTCGAATTCGGCGCCATCGCCACGCATGCCACGGTGTGGGTGAACGGTAACCTCGTCAACCATAACTGGTCGGGCTATAACGAGGTGCGCATCGACATTACGCCGTATCTGCATTATGGCGACAAGCATGCCAACGTCGTCGCGGTCCGCGTCGATGCGGATGCGATGGAAGGCTGGTGGTACGAGGGGGCCGGCATGTACCGGCACACCTGGCTGGTCAAGACCGATGCCGTGCACGTGGTGCCCGACGGGGTGCGCGTCACGCCGCGCAAGACCGATGGCGGCACCTGGGAAATTCCGGCCACCGTCACCCTCGATAACGATGGCAAGCAGGACGCGCACGTCGAGGTCGAGATGGTGGTGACCGGCCCGGATGGCAAGCAAGTGGCCCGCCGCCGCGCGTCGGTCGACGTTCCGGTGCTGACGCAGGTGACCGCGGCGCTGCCCATGACGATACGCGATCCGATGCTGTGGTCTCTCGACCGGACCACGCTCTACCGCGTCACGACCACGGTGCGGCGCGACGGCAAGGTGGTGGACCGGCTTGCCCTCGATACCGGCTTTCGCACGTTGCGCTTCGACGCCGCAAAAGGCTTCTTCCTCAACGGCAAGCACGTCAAGTTGCAGGGCGTGTGCCTGCACCAGGACCATGCCGGCGTTGGCGTCGCCGTGCCGACCGCGATCTGGGCATTCCGTCTACGCCGCTTGAAAGAACTCGGGGTGAATGCGATCCGCTTCTCGCACAATGCGATCGCGTCCGAGGTGCTGGACATGGCCGACCGCATGGGCTTCCTGGTGATGGCCGAGAACCGCAATTTCAATCCGTCGCCGGATTACATGAAGCAGTTCGAGTGGATGCTCAAGCGCGACCGCCATCATCCCTCGATCATCCTGTGGTCGGTGTTCAACGAGGAGCCTGTGCAGGCCACGGAGGCCGGCTACGAAATGGCGCGCCGCATGGTCGCTGTCGCCAAGGCGCTCGATGGCACGCGCCCAACCACGGCCGCCATGAGCAATGGCTTGCTCACGCCCCTTAACGTTTCGCATGCGGTGGACGTGGTCGGCGCCAATTATCAGATTCCCGAGTACGACAAGTTCCATGCGGCCCGTCCCGACAAACCTTTTACGAGTTCGGAAGATACGTCGGCTTTCATGACACGCGGCGAATTCGCGACCGACAAGGCGCGTCATATCGAGACCAGCTACGACACCGAAGCGCCGGCCTGGGGCAATACCCATCGCGACGCCTGGCAAGCGATCGGCACGCGTGATTTCGTCGCCGGCGGCTTCGTCTGGACGGGCTTCGACTATCACGGCGAATCCTGGCCCTACGCATCGTGGCCCTCGGTCAGTTCGTTCTTCGGCATCATGGACTTGAACGGTTTTCCGAAGACGGCGTATTACATGCACCAGGTCCAGTGGATCAAGGATCGCCCGCTCATCTACATCGCGCCGCACTGGAACTGGGCCGGCAAGGAGGGCCAGGAGATCGTCGTCAGGGTGATGTCCAACGCCGAACGCGTCAAGCTCCTGCTGAACGGTCAGGAAATCGGCGAGCAGAAGGTCGACCATTACCGGATGAACGACTTCAAGGTCGCTTATGCGGCAGGCGCGCTGGAAGCAATCGCCTACACGGGCGGCAAGGAAGTCGCGCGCGCGCGGGTCGAGACCACCGGTCCGGCCGTCGCGCTGGAATTGGTGCCGGATCGGGCCGCCCTCGATGGCGACGGGCGCGACGCCATGCCGATCACCGTCCGCGCGCTCGATGCACAGGGCAGGGCGGTTCCGCTCGCGCAGGACGAAGTGCGGTTTACCATCGCCGGCGCGGGCCAGTCGATCGGCAATGGCAATGGCGACCCGAATTCACACGAAGACGAGAAAGGCAGGACGCGCAAACTGTTCAACGGCCTGGCCCAGTTGCTGGTGCAGAGCAACTGGAACAGCAGCGGTTCGATCGAAGTCGACGCCAGCGCTCCCGGGTTGCGGACGGCGCACCTGACGATTCCGGTCAGGGCCGTCGCGCCGGTAGCGTACGTGCCTGCGGCGGCCCCCCCGGTCGACGACAAGCCGTAGCGCCGAATTGCTCAATTCGACGGCAGTTGCCCGGATTGCCGAGCCGCTGCCGGCACCTTGCCGGAGCCACCTCAGGGGGGCAGTTTCGTCCCTGGTATCGAGGCGGCTCGGCAAGGTGTGCAGCGCCACCCTGATGACCTGTCGATAACTGGAATTAAAAAAGGGAGCGTTTTCGCTCCCCAATCCATGAGTTGTGGTGATAGCGGCACGAGATGATCACCAGCTCATTCTCGCGCACTTCGTGGACGAGACGGTTTGCTTCATCGATCCTGCTCGACCAGAAGCCGCTCAGGCTGTATCGCAAGGCCTCCGGCTTGCCGATCCCCTCGAAAGGGAGTCTCTGTGCATCCTTGAAGCGGGGCGGCACGCACCTGGCGCCAGTCAGCCATCCCGAATTTGTCGCGTTTGTACTAGAACCACTCTCGCCCCGCTGGCATGCTCGCCCATCTCCCCGTATGCTGGCAGCACCGCACGTTCCCAAGCCAATCACTCACCATGCCCCCGGCACCCTCCATCCGACCTCACCACCGCGAACTCGACCCGCCAGCCGCACTGCGCAGCGCCATCAAGTGCTTCTGGTACGACCGCCGGGATGCGGGCGCGTTGAGCCAGCCGTTCGAGGTCCTGCCCGACGGCTACGCCGAAATCATTTTTCACTTCGGCGACACGTGCGGCTTGCCCGGCATCGGATGCGTCCAGCAACTGCCGTCGCCTTTCCTGATGGGCTTACTGAACCAGCCCGTGACGCTGGACGTCCGCGGCCGGCTCGACATCGTCGGCATCCGCTGCTATCCGTGGGCCGTGTTCGACCTGCTCGGCCTCGTGCCCGGGACCGCGGGCGTGCGCGTGTTCGCGCATCCCGTCGCCAGCCTGCACGCGACACTCGCGCGGTGCATCCAGGCAGAGCGCATCGACGAGGCGCTGGCCCACGTCGAGCGCTGTTTCATGCAGACGCGCACACCCGTCGACGGCATGCTGTCCCGTGCCGGCGCGGCGATGCGGGAGGCGAACGGCACGCTGGCCGTCAGCGAAGTCGCCGCGGCCGCGCATGCGACCGTGCGTACGCTGGAACGGAAGTTCAAGCAGTCGTCCGGCCATACCGTCAAGGAGGTGTCCGGCCTGATGCGCTTCGAGCAGGTGCGCAATGCGTTGTTCCATCGGCCGCAGGCCAGCATTGCCGGCCTGGCGCAGGCGCTGGGCTATGTCGACCAGTCGCACCTGAGCCGCGAATTCAAGCGCTACAGCGGCACGACGCCCGCGGCGTTCGCGCGCAGGCAGCCGCGCGGCGACTTTGGCGGGTTTGTACAAGCCTGACGGGAAGGGCGCCGGTATCGTTCCCGGATGACCTCTACATCACCCCATTACGACGTGATCGTCGCCGGCGCAGGTCCCGTCGGCCTGTTCCTCGCCTGCGAACTGGCGCTTGCACGCTGCACCGTACTGGTCCTGGAAAAAGCCGCCGATCCCGATTCGCCGTTGAAGCGCCTGCCGTTCGGCATACGCGGCCTGTCGTCGCCCAGCATCGAAGCGCTGTACCGCCGCGGCCTGCTGGACGAACTGCAGGTGCCCAAAAAACTCGAGCATCCGTTCGTCACCGCGACCGGCACGCAAGTCCGGCGCCAGGCGGGGCACTTCGCCGGCATTCCGTTTCATCGCGAAGACGTCGACGCGTCGCAATGGCCCTGGCGCCTGCCCGGCGTAACGCCGACCAATCTGCTGGCCGAGATGGCGGAACTGGAAGCCATGCTGGCCCGCCGCGCGCACGCGCTGGGCGTCGAGATCCGGCGCGGCCTTGCCGTGACAAAGGTCGAGCAAGCGGCCCATGACGTGACCGTGCATGCGGGCGGGCAGGCTTTCACGGGGCGTTGGCTGGTGGGCTGCGACGGCGCGCGCAGTGCCGTGCGCAAGGCCGGCCGCTTCGAATTCGCGGGCACGGCGCCTGAATTCACGGGCTATACGGTCAAGGCCGATCTCGTCGAGCCGGCGCCGATCAGGATGGGCCGCACGATGACGCCGGCCGGCATGGTCATCCAGTTCCAGCCGGGGCATCTGGCGCTCGGCGATTTCGACGGCGGTGCCGCTCACGACGCCGGCCAGCCGGTCACGCGCGAACACGTGCAGGCGGTCCTGCGCCGCGTCTCCGGCACCGATGCGACGATCGCCGCGCTGCATCTCGCCACCACGTGGACCGATCGCGCGCGCCAGGCCACCGCCTATCGCGACGGGCGCATCCTGCTGGCCGGCGATGCCGCGCACATCCACTCGCCGCTGGGCGGGCAGGGACTCAACCTCGGACTGGGCGATGCGATGAACCTGGGCTGGAAGCTCGCCGCGACCGTCCACGGCACCGCACCCGCCGGCCTGCTCGACACCTATCACGCGGAGCGGCACCCGATCGGCGCGCGGGTGCTGGACTGGTCGCGCGCGCAGGTGGCGATCATGCGGCCGGAACCGGCGGCCCGCGCGCTGCATGCGGTCCTCCGCGACCTGATGGACACGCGCGACGGCGCCACCTATGTCGCGGGCAGGGTGTGGGGCATCCACACGCACTACGACCTCGGCGGCGATCATCCGCTCGTGGGCCGCAGCGTACCCGACTTCGTGTTCGACGATGGCACGACAATGAGCACGACGATGGGCGCGGCCATGCGCGACGGCCGGCCCATCCTGCTCGATGTCGGCGCGGACGCGGCGCTCGCGGCCTTCGCGCGACGCTGCGGCGACCGGATGACGTACGTGGCGGGCGCCGTCCGCGACAGCCTCGGTGTGCGCGCATTGCTGGTCCGGCCCGACGGCATCGTCGCCTGGGCTTGCGACGGCCCGCCCGATCGCACCGGACTGGCGCATGCGGCCGCGCGCTGGTTCGGTGGCGAGGATGTCGCGGATGCCGCGGATGCCGCGGAGCATGCTGCAATGCGGTGATGCGCGCATCGTCACGGTTATCCGCGTGCGCCCTGCATCAGGCTACAATAGGCCCCATGAAAAACTGGATCAGCCGCCTTCGGGGCGGCGCCGACAACCCTGCCGTCGCCAAGGCCGTCCCCGCGGCCGCGGAGGATGGCGAACAGCCCGGCGGCGTCGCCGCCGGGATCGAAGCCACCTACTACCGCTGGCTGACGGCATCCGCCGGCTACGATGCCCCGGCCGAGGTCGAAACCGCGATCCTCGACCAGGTCCGCGCGCTGGCGCGCGATCCGGCCGGCGCGGCCGAGCTGGTGCCGCGCGTGCCCGAAGTGATCCCGCAACTGCTGCGCAGCCTGCAGGACGAGGCGTCGAATGCGGAGCTGGCGCGCCAGGTCGCGCAGGACGTCGTCCTCGTCGCGGAAGTGATCCGCGAAGCGAACAGCGCCTATTACCGGCCGATGTCGCCCGTGAAGACGGTCGAGGCGGCCCTCATGATGCTGGGCCAGAACGGCTTGCGCATGCTGCTCGCGCGCGTCGCGTTCCGCCCGATCATCAAGCTGCAGGCGACCGGCTTCACGCGCGTGGCCGCGCCGCTGGTCTGGAACCAGTCCGAGAAATGCGCGCTGGCCGCCAGCCTCATGGCGCCGGGCCTCACGGCGGGGGCGTTCGAAGCCTATCTGGCCGGCCTGATGCAGAACCTCGGCGTCGTCGTCGGCTTGCGCCTGGCCGACCGCGTCTGCGAGGACGGCAAGGTGCCCGGCTCCAGCGAATTCGGCCTGCAATTGCTGGCCGAGGGCCGCAACCTGTCGGCGGCCATCGCGCAGCACTGGGACTTCCCGCAGCCGGTCGCCGACGCCATCGCGCACGCGGGCGATCCGGACGGCGAAAACCTGGCCCAGGCGCTCGCGCTGGGCGACCGCATCTCCAAGCTGCGCGTCCTGATCGACGCCAACGTGGTCGACGACGACGACGACTTCGTCATGGAGGGCCTCGACAACTTCCAGCGCCGCTGTCTCGGCAAGCTGAGCATGATCGAAAGCTGATCTGCCGCACCGATGTGGTGCCGCGCGCATCGTTGCGCCACAGCCGTGTTGCCACGCTTGGGTTTCCGTGTAATCATGATTTTCGGACACGAAACTTTTATCCAGGTAATAACCAAGCGTGGAGGTGGACGATGACCCGCAAGACGAAAGTTGCATCCCTGATATTGACCCTGGCGCTTCTGCCCTGGTGCGGCGGCCAGGCCGTGGCCGGACCGCTGGACGAGGCGAAGGCCAAGGCGCACCTCGACGCCGTGGCCGCCGGCGACCTGGAAGCGCTGATGCGCGACTATGCCGACGACGCCTACATGGAGTGGGTCGGCGGACCGCTCGACGGCCGCTACCGGGGCAAGGCCGAGATCCGCGCCGTCTGGAAGAAATTCATTGCGGTCAACGGCGGCCAGCCGCGTCCCGCGACGTTCGGCAAGTTGAAGGCGTTCGCCAACCCGCACGGCACGTCGGTGGAGGCCGGGGCCGGCTACGGCGGGAAGTTGCCGATGAAAGTGTGGCATGCGCTGACCTACCGCGACGGCGACCTGACCACCGAAGTCTGGCAGATCGCCCCCGCGCTGCAGATCGAGCAGTGATGCGCGCGTCGCTGCTGGTGCTGGCGGCGGCGCTGTTCGGCGGTGCGGCCGGCGCCGCGCCCGTCGAGGTGCTGGTGCGGACGCCGGCGGGCCTCCCGCTGGCCGACGCCGCCGTGCTCGTGGAGCCGCTCGCGGGCGCGCCCGCGCGAGCGCGCGCGCGCGCGCCTGCCGCGCACGTGGCCATCGAGCAGCGCGGCCGCGAATTCATCCCGTGGATGACCGTAGTGCAGACCGGCACCAGCGTCGACTTCCCCAACAACGACACGGTCCGCCACCACGTGTACTCGTTCTCCGAACCCAAGCGCTTCGAGATCAAGCTGTACGCGGGCAAGCCGGGCCAGCCCATCGTGTTCGACAAGCCGGGCCAGGTCGACATCGGCTGCAATATCCACGACTGGATGGAGGCCCACGTGCTGATCGTCGACACGCCGTACTTTGCCCGCACGGGCGCGGACGGCCGCGCGACCATCGCCGGCGTTCCGGCCGGGCGCTACCGCCTGCGCCTGTGGCATCCGCTGCAAAAGGCGCAGGGCGCGCCGGACGACATCGAGGTTGGCGACGCGCCGGTGCGCGAGACGCTCGTGCTGGACGCGCGCCCGCGCGAGCCCAGGCCGCATACCGAGGACACGGACCACTACTGACATGTCATCGACATCGCTGCGGCATCGTATCGCCATCGTCTTCGTCGGCCTGCTGGTGCTGGTCATGGGGCTCGTGCTGGCGCTCGTCCACAGCAGCAGCGCGCGTATCGTCGAGCGCGAGACGCAGCGCGAGCTGGCCGTCGGCGCCAAGGTGTTCCAGCGCCTGCTCGAACAGAACCAGCGCCAGCTCGAGACGGCCGCCGGCGTGCTGTCCGCCGACTTCGCGTTCCGCGAGGCGATCGCCACGCAGGACCAGCCGACCGTGCGCTCCGTGATCCGCAACCACGGCCAGCGCATCCACGCCCAGGTCATGATGGTCACCGGCACCGACGGCAGGATGATCGCCGCCACGCAGAGCACCTTTGCCGCCGGCGATCCGTTCCCGTTTCCCGACCTGCTCGCGGCGGCCGAAGCCGCGGGGCGGAGCGCCGGTTTCCGCCAGATGCGCAACGGCCAGCTGTTCCAGGTCGTGCTCGTGCCGATCATGGCGCCCACGCGCATCGCCTGGGTGGCGATGGGCTTCCACGTGGACGACCGCTGGGCGCACGAGATGGCCGGCGTGACCGGACTCGGTGTGCACATCGTCCGCGTGGGCATGCCTGGCCTGCTCGCGTCGTCCGGCGCCGCCGCGACGGATGCCGGCGACGCGCGCAACGCATCGGTCGGCGTGCCGCTGGACGGCGGCCTGCAGGCCGTGCTGCAGCTGCCGGTGGCGCAGGTGCAGGCGCCGTTCAACCAGTTGCAGGGGCGGCTGCTGGGTGTGATCGCCGCGGCCGTGCTGGTGTTCGCGCTGGGCAGCGTGATGCTGGCCGGGCGCATCGTCCGGCCCCTGAACGATTTATCCGCCGCGGCCCGTCGCATCGCGCTGGGCGATTACGCGCAGCCGCTGCCGCCGGCGCAGGGCGACGAGATCGGCCAGCTGGCCGGCAGCTTCGAACAGATGCGCACGGGGATCGCGAGCCGCGAGGAACGCATCGTGCGGCTGGCCTATGTCGACGAATTGACGGACCTGCCGAACCGCACGCGCTTCCTGGAAGCGTTCGGCCGCCTCACGCCGGGCGGGGGCGGCGCCGTGATCGTCGTGAACATCGACCGCTTCGCCCTCATCAACAACGCGCTGGGCCACCTCGTCGGCGACCGCCTGCTGCGCGCCGTGGCCGGCCAGCTGCGGCCGCTGGCGCCGGCCGGCGGCATGCTGGCGCGCCTGTGGGGCGACCAGTTCGCGTTCCTGCTGGAGGGCGCCGACCTGGACGCGGCGCGCCGCTTCGCCGACGGCGTGCTGGCCGCATTGCGCGATCCCGTCACGCTGGACGGCCAGCGCCTCGACATCGAGGCCGGCCTCGGCATCGCGCTGTATCCCGACGACGGCCTCGATGCCGCAACGCTCCTGCGGCGCGCCGAGCTGGCGCTGGCCGCGGCCAAGCGCCGCCACGCCGGCGTCGCGTTCGCGTCCGAGACGGGCGCCGAGCCCGCGCACGAGCAGCTGTCCCTCATCGGCGACATGCGGCGCGCGCTGCTCGCCGGCGAATTCACGCTCGCCTACCAGCCCAAGCTGGCGCTTGCCGGCGGCCGCATCGTGGCGGTGGAGGCGCTGCTGCGCTGGCAGCATCCGGAGCGCGGCAGCATCGCGCCGGCGCGCTTCATCCCGTTCGCCGAGCAGACGGGCTTCATCCGCGAGATCACGCCGTGGGTGCTTGAGACGGCCGTGCGCCAGGCCGCCGTCTGGCATGCGGCGGGACTGGACATCGCCGTGTCGGCGAACCTGTCGACGCTGGACCTGCTCGATCCGCACCTGGGCCGGCGCGTGCGCAACCTGCTGGAGACGCATGCCGTGCCGGCGCGCCGCCTGTGCCTGGAAATCACCGAGAGCGCGCTGATGGACGATCCGGCGCAGGCGCAGGCGCACCTGGACGAACTGGCGGCCCTCGGCATCAAGCTGTCGATCGACGACTACGGCGTCGGCCAGGCGTCGCTGGCCTACCTGAAAAGCCTGCCGGTCGACGAACTGAAACTCGACCGCAGCTTCATCACGGCGATCACGGAATCGCCGCGCAACGCGGCCATCGTCGAATCGACCATCATGCTCAGCCACGCGCTCGGCCTCACCGTCGTCGCCGAAGGCGTGGAGACACAGGCCGAGCTGCGTTGGCTGCGCGAGCACGGCTGCGACATCGCGCAGGGTTACGGCATCGCGCGCCCGATGGCGGCGACGCAGTTGCAGGGCTGGCTGGCCGACTTCGCGGCCAGGACGACGGCCTGACGCCGGTCAGGCGAGGAAGTCGAACGCCGACGCCGGCCGTCCCTCGCTCATCATGCCGAACAGCGAGTTGGCGCCCGCGCTCGCATATTGCTGCACCAGGCGGCTCGCCTGCGCGTTGACGGCCTGGGTCATCTGCGTCTTCTTGTCGGCGAGCGCGTCGCGGTCCTTCGTCACGGCAGTGGCCTGGTCCGCGAGCGTGCTGCCCGTCGCCAGCTGCTGCGCGAGTCCGGCGCCGAGCTTGTCGGCGAGGCCCGCGCCGCCGTCGGCGAACACCTTCGCCACCCGGTCGGGCGCGGCGGCGATGGCCGCGTTCAGCTTCGTCTCGTCGACCGTCAGCTTGCCGTTCTTCGTGCCGACGCCGATGGCCGCCAGCGCGGCCGGATCGGCGCCGCCGACGAGCCGCGCGACCTGATCCTGGATGTGCGCGAGCAGGCGGTCGGAGGCGACGTCGCCCGACTTGAGGCCTGCCAGGCGCGCCGGCAGGCCGTTGACGGCGGCGGCGAAGGCCTTCACGTTGCGCGCGATGGCGTCGTTGTCCCCGGCGAGCGTGACCGTGCCGGTGCCCGTCGCCTTGAGGTCGAGCGTGACGCCGGCGATGGCGCCCGCCAGCCTGTTGCCGGCGCTCGTGACGGTCTTGCCGTCGACGTTCACGACCGCGTCCTGCGCGGCGCTCGTCTGCGTGACCGTGCCGCGCGCCGGCGGCTGCCACGCCAGCAGCGCCTGCAACGCCGGGTCGCCGGAGACCTGCACGCGCATCGCGTTCGCGGCGCCGGGCTGGCTGCTCAAGGTCAGCGCCACGCCTTTGTCGCCGGATACCAGCTTCGCATCCACGCCGGCCGCCTTGAATGCGGCGGCGATGCCTTCCAGCGTGTTGTCGGGCGCGCCGATGCGGATCGTCTTCGTGTCGTTTCCCGTCCCGATCCGGATGACGGTCGGCGCGCCGCTGCCGATGGCCGTGGTGCCGGACGCCACCCGGACGGTCGACAGTTGCTGGGCCTGCGCCAGCTGCTTCACGTCGACCTTGTGCGTGCCGGCCACGGCGCCGGATGCCGTGATGCGCGCGTCGACCGCCTTGCCGTCGACCTGCGCGGCCAGTTTCAGGCCGCTGGCCGCGACCGTGCCGGCGACGGACTTCACGTCGTCCAGCACGTTGGCGAGCCGGCCCAGCGTGGACAGGCGCGCGTCGTCGCGCCGGATCTGCGCGTCGATGCCCTGCAGGCCCGTGCTGCGCGCGGTGAGCGATTTCACGGCGCTGCCGTACAGGTCGGACAGGCTCTTGCTGCCTGCCGTGGCCGCGGCCGTCGTCGTGGATGGAATCGTGGTCGTCATGCCGGTATTATCCGCGCAAACTTGTCATCTCATTCATTGAACATCGCCTGGATTACGCATCAATCTCGGCTTTCGCGTGGGCCGGCGCCTCGACGAAGCCGGCGACGGCGCCCACCACTGCGCCCGTCTCGTCGCGCAGGGGCACGGCGTTGATGACGACGTGCAGCCGTTCGTCGTCGGCAAAGCGCACCGTCAGCGTTTCGCCGCGGATTTCTTCGCCGCTGGCGGCGGCGCGCTGCAGCGGCAACTGGTCGAGGGCCAGCAGCGTGGCGCCGGCATACACGGCGAATGCCCGTCCGCCCGGGGCGTCGGGTCCGGGATTCTCGCCGCGGCGCAGGCGCAGCAGGCGTTCGGCGACGGGATTGGCCTTGACGCGCCGGCATTCGCGGTCGCTGGCGAGGAACAGCGCGGCGGGCGCCGCCTGCATCAGGCCTTCCAGCTCGCTCGTGCGGCGCTGCTCGCGCCGCTGGCTGTCCTGCAGGGCGCCCGCCAGGCGCCGCTGTTCGGTGATCTCCTCGACGATGACCGTCACGCCCAGCAGCGTTTCGGCGCCGTCGAATACCGGATGGAGGCTTTCGCGCCAGACGCGGCGCACGTGCGGCTGGGCGGGCGTCGCGCCTTCGAAGACGGAACCGACGATGGGCCGCCCCGTCGCCATGACCTGGCGGATGCGGATTTCGGCGGCGGCCGCGATTTCCGGAACGACGTCGTGGATCGACTTGCCGACGTGGTCCTCGGGCGGCAGCCCGTTGATGTCGGCCAGCAGGCGGTTGATGCGCAGGTAGCGCAGGTCGAGGTCGAGCACGGCCAGTCCGACCGGCACGTGGGCGAGCGCGGCTTCGAGGGTCAGCATGGCGCGGCGCATGTCCATGCTTTGGCGCCCGGCGTCCGCCAGGCGTTCCTGCTGCCGGCCCAGGACGACGGCGATGACCGCCGCGAGAGGCATCAGCAGCAACAGGAGCTCTGCACTTACAACGGGCACGGCAATCCTCCGAACACATGGGCCGATGATTCTCGAAAATATCATTTTCTTTGCGAAATCATCAATATGTGTATGCAGTATCGCGGCTGTGAATGTGGGAATCCGGTGCGCTAACGTGCAAATGTGTGGCTGTGTAACATCAGCGGTGTGACATGTGCCGCCCATGACGCCGATCCGGCGACCGTAATTTTACGTATATCAAAGATTTGTCGAATCAATAATAATCGGCAGCCGGACGGCTCACGGCGATCCCGGCCGTAACAAAAGAGAGAGGAGGCATATGTCATTCATCATCGTTCTCGCCGCGCTGGCGTTCCTGATGTTCGCCGCCTACCGCGGCTACAGCGTCATCCTGTTCGCGCCGATCGCGGCCCTCGGCGCGGTGCTGCTGACGGCGCCGGCGGCCGTCGCGCCCGTATTCACCGGCATCTTCATGGAAAAGATGGTCGGCTTCGTCAAGCTGTACTTCCCCGTGTTCATGCTGGGCGCCGTGTTCGGCAAGGTGATCGAGCTGTCCGGCTTTTCGGAATCCATCGTCAACGCCGCCATCCGCTACATCGGCCGCGCGCGCGCGAACGCCGTGATCGTCGCCGTGTGCGCGCTGCTGACCTATGGCGGCGTGTCGTTGTTCGTCGTCGTGTTCGCCGTGTATCCGTTCGCGGCCGAGCTCTACCGCCAGAGCAATATTCCGAAACGCCTGATGCCGGGCGCGATCGCACTGGGCGCGTTCTCGTTCACGATGGATTCGCTGCCGGGCACCCCGCAGATCCAGAACATCATCCCGACCACGTTCTTCAAGACGACGTCGTGGGCCGCGCCCGTGCTGGGCACCGTCGGCTCGCTGTTCATCGTCGTCGTGGGCCTCGGTTACCTCGAATGGCGCCGCCGCGCGGCGATGGCGCGCGGCGAAGGCTACGGCAGCTCGCTCGTCAACGAGCCGGAGCGCATCCCGTCCACGTCGCTGCCGCATCCGGCGCTGGCGATCCTGCCGCTCATCGTCGTGGGCGTCGCGAACTTCGTCCTCACGCGCGCGATCCCGCAATGGTATGGCGATGCGTACACCGTGCCGGCCGCGATCCTGCCCGGCGTGCACACGCCGGTGACGGCCACCGTCAAGACCGTCGTCGCGATCTGGTCGGTGGAAGCGGCGCTGCTGCTGGGGATCGTCGTCGTGATCGTGACCGCGTTCCGGCGCGTCGCCGGCCGTTTCGCGGACGGATCGAAGGCGGCCGTCGGCGGCGCGCTGCTGGCCGCGATGAACACGGCGTCCGAGTATGGTTTCGGCGGCGTGGTCGCGGCGCTCCCGGGCTTCATCGTCGTCGGCGATGCGCTCAAGAGCATCCCGAACCCGCTCGTCAACGCGGCCGTGTCGGTGAGTTCCCTCGCCGGCATCACGGGGTCCGCGTCGGGCGGCATGAGCATCGCGCTGGCCGCGATGTCGGACCTGTTCATCAAGGGCGCGCAGGCCGCGCAGATCCCGCTGGAAGTGCTGCACCGCGTGGTGTCGATGGCGAGCGGCGGCATGGACACCTTGCCGCACAACGGTGCCGTCATCACGCTGCTGGCCGTGACGGGGCTCACGCACAAGGAATCGTATCGCGAGATCTTTGCCGTCACCGTCATCAAGACGCTGGCGGTGTTTTTCGTGATCGCGTTTTATTACGTGACCGGGCTGGTGTGAAAAAGCGGCGTCGTTCGCGTGCATAAACCCGTCGCCTCACGGATAACGCCGTCGCGTCCCCGCATAACTCCGTCGCCCTCGCGCATAAACACCGTCGCCCCCGCGCATAAACACCGTCGCCCCCGCGCAGGCGGGGGCCCAAGTTTTCGTGCGTTACGGCAGCGCCGGCAAACTTGGGTTCCCGCCTGCGCGGGAACGACGGGGGGCGCCCGTACGCCGTAAAAAGACGCTATTCACTCCGGCAGGCAGACATATTCCGCATCCTGCATGGCATAGCGGGCGAACAAAAAGTCGCGGATCGACGCCACGCGTCCATCCGCCCAGCCGAGGACGACGAAATAATCCGGCCGCCCAGGGGCGCCGTCCGACTGCCGGATCAGCACCGCGGGCAGCCCTTCCACGAGGCCCGGCCATGCCGTCCAACCCGTGGATTGGCCATAGCGCGTGAAGTACTCGCCGACGGCGGCGCCCTGCAGCCGCAGCCGGTTCGCGAGGTCGAGCCGCACGTCGGCCGCCAGCGTCTCGCGCAGCGCGTCGAAATCGCGCGCGTTGAACAGGTCGACGTAGCGCTGCAGCAGCCGCCGTTCCGCGTCCGGCAAGGCTGCGTGCGTGGCGGCGCCGGTCCCGTGCCCGGCCAGTTCGCGCAGGCGTCCGCGCCCGCGCTGCAGGGCCGATTTCACCGCGGGCACGGTCGTGTCGAGGATGTCGCTGACCTCGTCGGCGGAGTAGTCCAGCACGTCGAACAGGATGACGGCGCTGCGCTGCGCCGGGGGCAGGCGCATGAACGCCGGCAGGCTGGCCGACGTCGCTTCGCGGCGCGCCTGCTCGTCGTGCGCGTCGGCGATCGCGTCCACCTCGTCCTCGTCGCGCACGGCGGGCGCGCGGGCCCGGCGCCGCAACAGGTCGAGCGCCAGGTTGTGCGCGATGCGGAACAGCCAGCCCTCCGGATTGTCGATGGGACGGTCCGGTGGCGGCGACTCCAGCGCACGCACGAGCGCATCCTGCACGATGTCCTCGGCGTCGAGCACGGATGCGACCATGCGCGTGCAATAGCGGTGCAGCCGGGGGCGCAGGCGCTCCAGGTCGACCGACTGGATGGCGGACGGCGCGGCCCGGGTCATGCGGCGGCGACGGTCGAGGCGGCGTCGCAGATGATGGCGTCCATCTGCGAGATGGCCTTCACGCGTTCGAAGTAGGCCGGCATCTCGGGATGCTGGCGCATCGCCGCGATGTCGTCGGCGCTGCGCCATTGGCCGTAGATGACGACGCGGCGGTTGTCGCGGGCGATGTGCAGCGTGGACGACACGAAGCCGGGGACTTTCGAAATCCACGCCTCCGTGCCTTGCCGCAGCAGGGTCACGAGGCGGTCGAGGTTTTCCGGCGCGACGGTGAAGATGTTGATCAGGGTGGTGGTCATATCGGTTCTCCATGAACCCGGACAGGAGGGTTCGCATCCGCATAGACGCCGGCGGATGGCGAAACGAATCGGTCCTGCGAAAAAAAATGACGGCCGGCGTAGGTCAGCACGGCGTGACGACCCGCACGACCGTTTCGCACCAGTCGCGGAAACCCATGCGCAGATAAAGGTCGTGCGCGCGCCGGTTGGCGCTCATCACGTGCAGGAACGGCGTGTTCGCGCGCGCCAGCTGGCGCATGACGAGCTTTTGCATCAGGCGTTGCGCGTAGCCGCGGCCCTGGTGGTCGGGATGCGTGCAGACGCCGCTGATCTCGCGCAGGCTGTGCGCCGCCATGCGCTCGCCGGCCATCGCGACGAGGCGGCCGTCTTCGACGTAACCGAAGTACTCGCCCAGTTCGATGGTGCGCGGGCCGAACGGGCCGGGGCGCGTCAGCTGGGCCAGTGCCATGGCCTGGTCGACGTGCGCGGGACCCAGCGGCAGGGCGTCCGGCGCCGGGTCGTGCGCCGGGCCCGCGCGGCCGTCCCACACGAGACGGAACATGGTGGCCTCCGCCGTGATGCGCCAGCCGTCCGGCACGGGGCCTGACCAGGCGTCGCAATACAACTGTTCGCCGGGCACGCAGAACGGACGCAGCGCGGCGAAGTCGGGCGCATGCGGATCGGGGAAGCCGACGATGGGCGAAAAGCCCGGTGCGTAGCGGCGCGCGCGGTCGGTGCCGGTGGCGAGGTGGCGGTGGGGGCCGTTGAGGCAGTTCCAGAAGACGTTGTCGAGCGGGTGTGCCATGGTCGTCGAAAGCCGTAAAACGTCACTCTAGCATGGCGCGGCGGCGTTCACGCGGGCAGCCGCAGCACCCAGTCGAGCAGGGGCCGGGCCGCGTCTTCCCAGCGCGGATCGAGCATGAGCGCGTGCGCCAGCCGCGGCACGAGGTGCGGCGTGGCGCCGTAATAGGTGGCGGTGCCGCGCACGGCGTCGGGACGGATGAAGCGGTCGTCCAGGCCGCCCAGCACGAACATCGGCGGCGACTGCCAGGGCATCGGCGCGAACGGCCGCCAGCCCTGCAGTTCGATGCCGACGTGGCGCGACTCGCCCTGCACGCGGCCGGCGAACCGGGCATAGTCGGCGTCGGGGAGGTCGTCGGAAAACAGGTGGCGGCGCATGGCGTCGGGATCGAGCGACTGCGCGTCGGCGAAGCTCAGGCGCGCCAGTTGCTGGAACAGGTCGGGCGACGACAGCATCATCTGCCACGCCGAATAGGCGAGGCCCCACGGCGGCACGGACGCGAGCAGCGCGACCCCGGCCGCGTGGCCGCCGCTGCGCACCCAGTCCTGCACGACGGCGCCGCCGAGCGAGTGGCCGACGACGACCAGCGGTCCGCCGTCCAGTTGCGCGACGGCGCGGCGCAGGTCGTCCGTGTAGTCGGCCAGGCGCCAGTCGTTCAGGCGCTCGCGGCCGCCGCTGCCGCCGTGGCCGCGCAGGCTGAGCGCATGCACTTCGAAGCCGGCGTCGGCGAACCAGGGCATGACGTGTTCTTCCCACACCCAGGCGCCCACGCAGATGCCATGCACCAGCAGCAGGCGCGGGCTGTCCGGACGAGGCCGGGCCGGACGGCGCGTGATCAGTTCCAGTTCCATGCATGCGTCAAGAGTAGCTCTCGACTGTATGGTAGCGCAATCCGGGCACGGACCACGCATGGTTACAACGTTTCGCAAACCATGTCGTAGTCAAAGCGGCGCCACGTGGATATACTGAAAAAATTCTTGCTGCCAAGAAACCAGACCATTTGCTGCTCGTTTCTATATCGAATTCGCAACCCTGTCATGCATCGACAAATACATAGAATCAACGCCATCCATACCGGGCGGACCCAGGGCTTTACGCTGATCGAACTGATTGTCGTGATCGTCATCCTTGGCGTGTTATCGGCGGTGGCCTTGCCGAAATTCGTGGACCTCGGGTCGTCGGCCCGCGTTTCCTCGCTTCAGGCGCTGGCCGGATCCGTCAAAACGGGCATCGGCATGGTCAAGTCTCTGACAGCGATACGCGGGGCGGGCACGCCGGCCGGTGTGACCGACCTGACGTTTGTCAGCATGGACTCCGCAACCCAGTTGCGGGTCTGGAATGGCTACCCCGACCGGTGGTGCGACGGCATCGGCGCCGTCCTGCAAAGCATGACCGTCCCGAGTGGCGGCTGCTATCTCTCGGCAGCGGGCATCGAAGTCGACGGCTTTACGTTTTACGGTTTCGGGAACAACAAGCTGCCCAACGGCGACGCCGGATGGCGAATCGAGAGCGCGCCGACGCCCACCCAATGCTCCGTTCAGTACACGTATAACGGCACGGGCGTTCCCGTCCTCAAGGTCAATACCGGCGGATGCTGAGGGAATCCGGGCCGCCGCCGGCTGTTGCGCCGCGCCGAACGGACTTTTCCATTTCTCCGCATTTATCCTCGGGGCGCGAATGGCCACAATGCATGGGACGGCGACACCCGTCGCCGCCCATTCATGACGAGGACCATCCATGCCGTTCGCAAATTTCAAATTTCCAGAAGGCGTCGTCGACGCCGCCCGCAAGGAAGAGATCATCCACCGCACGACGGCCATGTTCGTCGAGTATTTCGGCGAGCAGGTGCGGCCCTACACGATGGTGCTGGTGGAGGAGGTCGCCGACGGCGGCTGGGGCCGGGCGGACGAGACCTTGACGCTTGCGAAGATGGGGTTGGCTGCCGCCCCCGCTTGATTGCGCATGCAATGCAAATGGCGCGCCGCGGCGCCGTGCTTTTCGGTAGCATGGGCTGACCAACCACTCGGTCCTGCTTCGATGGCGCCCCAACCCTCATCCGTCGCGTCCTGCGTCGACGACGTGCTCATCACGGCGGAGCTGGAGCGGCGCCCGCGCCGGGCGCCGGATCACGCGGCCGAGAACCGTGCCATGGCCGCGCTCGCCCGGCAACTGGCCGTCGATCCGCACGGCGTCCCGCAGAAACTGGCCGAGCTGGTGCTGGAGCTGTGCGACGCCGACTCGGCCGGCATCAGCCTGCTGGAGGAGCTGGATGGACGGCGCGTGTTCCGCTGGCATGCGGCGGCCGGGCTGTTCGCGGAGCACCTGGGCGGCACCATCGAGTTCGACCGCAGCCCGTGCGGCGTCGTAGTCGACCGCAATCAAATCATGCTGATGCGGTACGGCGAGCGCTGCTTCGAAGCGATGCTGGGCTTCGATCCGCCCCTGATCGAGAGCCTGCTCGCGCCGTGGGTGGCCGAGGGCCGCGCATTGGGGACCGTGTGGGTGATCAGCCACCGCGAGGAGCGCCGGTTCGACGCGGAAGACGCGCGCGTGCTGTGCAACCTGGCCGATTTCGCGGCCGCGGCCTACCAGGCCATCGTCGCGTTCGAGGAGACGGCCGAGAGCAGGCGCGACCTCGTGCACGCGGCCGAGGAGCGCACGCGCGTGCTGGCGGGACATAATCGCATGCTCGAACACGAGATCGCCCAGCGGCGCCAGGCCGACGACGCGCTGCGCGCCAGCGAGCAGCGCTACCGCGACCTGCTCGGCGCGATTCCCGCCGGCGTCGTCGCGTGCGACGCGGCGGGGACCGTCGTATTCCACAACGCGTGCGCCGACCGGCTGTGCGGCGGCCCGCCCGGCGAGACGCCGGCCTGCTGGGGCGTGGGCGCATGCGCCGCGAACGGCCACCGGCTGACCAATTTCACGGCGCCGCTGCACGACGTGCTGGCCGGCGGCGAGCCCGTCGTCGACCGCGAACTGTCCATCGAACGGCCGGACGGCAGCCGCATCGACGTCCTGCTGAACATCACGCCGCTGCGCGACCACGCGGGCGCGCTCGGCGGCGCCGTGAACATCGTGCAGGACATCACGGCGCGCAAGCGCGTCGAGGAAGAACTGCGGGCGTCGGAACTGCGCTTCCGCACGCTGGCGAACACGGTGCCCGTGCTGATCTGGCAGAACGACGAGCAGGCCCGCAACGTGTTCGTCAACCAGTACTATCTCGACTTCGCCGGCAAGCCGTTCGAGGACCTGATGGGCGTGCGCTGGCATGCGCTGGTGCATCCGGACGACGCGCCGGCCTACATCGCCGACTACATGGAGGCCGTGCGCGCGCGCCGGCCCTGGCGCAACCTCGACCGCCTGCTGCGCCACGACGGCCAGTGGCGCTGGTTCGACAATTACGCGCAGCCGCTGTTCGCGCCGGACGGCAGCTACGCGGGCCATGTGGGGGCCTCGCTCGACATCACCGACGCCGTGCTGGCCGAACAGGCGCTCAAGGAGACCGACCGCCGCAAGGAGGAATTCCTGGCCGTGCTGGCGCACGAACTGCGCAACCCGCTCGCGCCGATCAGCAACGCCGTGCACCTGCTGCGCCATCCGGACGGACGGCGCCGCGCCGACCGGCTGGTCGAGATGCTGGGACGCCAGGTGCGCCAGATGATCAAGCTCGTCGACGACCTGCTGGAGATCGCGCGCATCACCCGCGACAAGATCGAACTGCACCCGCAGCCGCTGCTGCTGGCCGACGTCGTGCACGGCGCCGTCGAGACGAGCCGGCCCCTGATCGACCAGATGCGCCACCACCTGGACGTGCGCCTGCCCGACGAGCCGCTCACGCTGTACGCCGACAGCGTGCGCCTCACGCAGGTCCTCGCCAACCTGCTGAACAACGCGGCCAAGTACACGGACCTGGGCGGCCGCATCGAACTGGCCGCGCGCCGCGTCGGGCTTGACGTCGAGATCGCGGTGCGCGACAACGGCATCGGCATCCCGCCCGGCCACCTGCCCGAGGTGTTCGACATGTTCACGCAGGCGCACCGCGCGGCCGGGCGCGGGCACGGCGGGCTCGGGATCGGGCTCGCGATGGTGCGCGGCCTCGTGCAGATGCATGGCGGGACCGTCGAGGCGAAGAGCGCCGGCGCGGGGCACGGCAGCGAATTCGTCGTGCGCCTGCCGCTGGCGGACGCGCACGACGCGGCCGACGACGACGCGGCGGCGGCCGGCACGGTGCCGCTGGCCGGGCAGTGCATCCTCGTCGTCGACGACAACCAGGACGCGGCCGACACGCTCGCCATGCTGCTCGAAGCGGACGGCGCCCGGGCGCGTGCCGTGTACGACGGCGCCGCGGCGCTGGCCGCGCTGCCCGGCCTGCGTCCGCACGCGGTGCTGCTGGACCTGGGCATGCCGGACATGGACGGCTTCGAAGTGGCGCGCCGCATCCGCGCCGATCCCGCCTGGTGCGGCGTGCGCATCGTCGCGCTGACCGGGTGGGGACAGGAGCGCGACCGCGAACGCACGCGCGGCGCCGGGTTCGATTTCCATCTCACCAAGCCCGTCGACCTGGCCATGCTGCACGCGTGGCTGGGCACATGCGGCGCCCACGAGGCGTTACCCGGGACGTAGCCGGAACGCCTTGCGGTACGCCGCCGGCGACGTCTGCAGCGCGGTGCGGAAGTGCTGGCGCAGCGACAGCGCGGAGCCGAAGCCCGCTTCCCTGGCCACCACTTCGACCGCGGCATCGCCCGTCTCCAGCATCCAGCGCGCGTGCGCCAGCCGCTGGGCCAGCAGCCATTGCTTGAACGACGTGCCCGTCGCCTGGCGGAAGTGACGCGTGAAGTTACGCCGGCTCATGGCGGCGCGCCGCGCCAGGTCGTCGATGGCGTGTTCTTCTCCGAGGTGCCGCGCCACCCAGTCCAGCACCGCGGACAGCCGGCCGTCCGTGCCCGACACGGGCAGCGGCCGCTCGATGAACTGGGCCTGGCCGCCTTGCCGGTGCGGCGCCACCACGAGCATGCGCGCCACGTGGTTCGCGGCGTCGGCGCCGCACAGCCGGCGCAGCAGGTGCAGGCAGCAGTCGATGCCGGCGGCCACGCCGGCCGACGTCAGCACGTCGCCGTCGTCCACGTACAGCACGTCCGGATCGACTTTCACGCGCGGATGGCGGCGCGCCAGTTCCGGTGCCACGGCCCAGTGCGTGGCCGCGGTGCGGCCGTCCAGCAGGCCGGCTTCGGCCACCGGGAAGGCGCCCAGGCACAGCGCGACGATGCAGGCGCCGCGTCCGTGCGCCGCGCGCAGGGCGTCCAGCAGCGCGGGCGGCGCGGGGCGGCAATCGTCGTACCAGGCCGGCATGACGACGATGTCGGCGTGCGCCAGCGCTTCCAGGCCGTGGCGCGGCACGATGGCGAAGCCGGCGCTCGTCGCCAGCGGCGTTTCGGGGCCGGCGCCGCACACGGTCAGCTCGAAGCGGGAGCGCGCGTCCGCGCCGGGGCGGCCGCTGAACACGAGGCAGGGCACGGACAGGTGGAACGGCGTCATGCCGTCGAAGGCGATGACGGCCACGCGGTACGAAGGAGGAGCGGATCGGGTCATGGCCCGATTATATCGAAAGGTGTCCTGCGGGCCACTGTCGGGTTTGACCCCGCGCCGCGAGAATGGCGGTACACGAACCACAAGGAGCCGCCATGCAACTCACCCAGATCCGCAACGCCACCCTGCTCGTCGACTACGCCGGCAAGACCCTCCTCATCGACCCGCTGCTGGCCGGGCGGGGCGCCTACCCCGGCTTTGCCGGCACGGCCAACAGCCACCTCGCCAATCCCCTCGTCGACCTGCCCGTGCCGCTGGCCACGCTGCTCGACGTGGACGCCGTCGTCGTCACGCACCTGCACCTCGACCACTGGGACGAGACGGCGCGCCGCGTGCTGCCGCGCGGCCTGCCCGTGTTCGCGCAGAACGGGGCCGATGCCGACGCCATCCGCGCCGACGGCTTCACCGACGTGCGGCCGCTCGCGGCGGACGGGGACACGCCGTTCGACGGCATCCGCATCGCCCGGACCGGCGGCCAGCACGGCAGCGATGCCGTCATGGCGGCGATCGGCGCACGCATGGGCGAGGTGTCCGGCATCGTGCTGCGCCATCCCGACGAGCCGACGCTGTACATCGCCGGCGACACCGTGTGGAACGCGCACGTGGCGGCGGCGCTGGAAACGTACGATCCGGACGTCGTCGTGCTGAACTGCGGTGACGCGCAGGTGCCGGGCCTCGGCGCCATCATCATGGACCTGGACGACGTGGGCCGGGTGGCGCGCGCCGCGCCGCGGGCGTCCATCGTCGCGAGCCACCTGGAGGCCGTGAACCACTGCGTGCTGTCGCGCGCCGACCTGCGCGCCTGGCTGGACGGGCAGGGCCTGCGCGCGCGCGTGAGCGTGCCCGAGGATGGCGAGGCCCGCACGTTCCAGCGGGTGCGCGAACTACGCCCCGCTTAACCAGGCCGCCAGCGCCTGCAGGTCGACCGGCTTGGTCAGGTGATGGTCGAAGCCGGCCGCGCGCGTGCGGGCGCGGTCGGCCTGCTGGCCCCAGCCCGTGAGGGCGACGATGCGCACGCGCGCGCCGCCCGCGGTCCGCATGGCGCGCGCGACGTCGAAGCCGTCCATGTCCGGCATGCCCAGGTCGAGCAGCACGACGTCCGGCGCGAACTGCGGCAGGCTCGCCAGCGCGGCCGGCCCGCCGTACACGGCCCGCGCCCGCGCACCGTGCGATTCCAGCAGCAGGGCCAGCGTGTCGGCCGCGTCGGCGTTGTCGTCGACGACGAGGATGCGATGGCCGGCCAGCGTGCCGCATGGCGTATCCGCGCAGGCGTCCGGCGCGGTGTCCGGCAGCAGCGGCAGGCGCACGATGAATTCGCTGCCCTGGCCGGGGCCCGCGCTGTGCGCTTCCACGGTCCCCTCGTGCATCTCGACGAGCTTGCGCACGATGGCGAGGCCGATGCCCAGGCCGTCGCCGCCGCCCTTGTTGTCGAGGTGCGGCTGCGCGAACATGTCGAACACGCGCGGCAGCTGGGCGGCCGGGATGCCGCGGCCGTTGTCGACCACCGTCAGGGCGACGGTGGTCCCGCAGCGCTGCGCGGCCAGTTCGATGCGTCCGCCGGCGTCCGTGTACTTGGCGGCGTTGTTGATCAGGTTCGTGAGCACCTGCGTCAGCCGCACGGCGTCGCCGTACACGACGAGGGGCTCGTCCGGCAGCGCGACGTCGAGGCGGTGGCCGGCCCGCTCGAACTGCGGGCGGCTGGCATCGACGGCGTCGCGCACGATGTCGGCGAGCGGCAGCGGACGCCTGGCCAGTTCGATCTTGCCGCGCGAGATGCGCGCGATCTCCATCAGGTCGTCGACCAGCTTGACGATCTGCCGCACCTGGCGCTCGACGATGCCGAACAGGCGGTCGGCCGCCGCCGGGCCGTCGGAACGGCGCAGCAGCTGGATCGCGTTGCTGATCGGCGCGAGCGGATTGCGCAGCTCGTGCGCCAGCGTGGCGAGGAATTCGTCCTTGCGCCGGTCCGCTTCCTTCAGCGCCTGCTCGGCGCGCACGCGCTCGATCGCGGCCCACGTCCGCTCCGCGACCTCGCGCACGAGGTTCACTTCGGCGCCGCTCCAGTGGCGCGGCGCCGCGTGGTGCACGCAGAACGCGCCCGCGACGCGGCCGCCGGAAAACAGGCCGACGCCGACCTGGGCCGCGATGCCGGCGCCGCACCAGCCCGCGCGCGCGGCGCCGTCCACGAGCGGGTCGCGCGCCATGTCCTCGACGACGAACGCTTCGCCCCGGTCGAACGCGGCGAGTGCGCGCACGCCCAGCGCGGGCAGCGGATACGTGCCGGCCAGCGACGCCACGCCGTCCACGTGGTCGCGCCGGATGTGGACCCGGCCGTCCTCGAATTCGCCGATCAGCACGCGGCTGGCGCCCAGGTGCGCGCCCAGCATGCGGGTGGCGGTCGCCTCGATCGCGTCGAGCGCGTCCAGCGACCGCATGGCGTCGGACAGGCGCAGCAGGAAGGCCGCGCGTTCCTCGCTCTCGCGCAGGCGCGCTTCCAGCATGCGCCGGCCCGTCGTGTCGCGCGAGACGCCCACGACCTGCTCGACCGAGCCGTCCTCGGCCAGCACCGGCCCCCAGCGGAACTGGAAATAGGCGCTCGTGCCCGTGGGGCTCGTGAAGAACACTTCGTCCTGGATGGTGACGCCGGTGCGGAAGATGGTATCGAGGTGCTCGTCCAGGCGCGCGGCCAGGTCGGACGGGTGGCCCAGGTCGGCGAAGCTGCGTCCCAGCAGGTCGCCCGCGTGCGCCCCGAACAGTTCTTCCATCGCGCGGTTGACGTAGACGAAGCGGTGCGCGCGGTCGAACGCGTACACGAAATCGGGCAGGGCATCGAGCGTCGTCGCGACGAAGCGCGACTGGCGCATCAGCGCCGCGTGGGCCGCTTCGCGCTCGGTCTCGGCTTGCGCGCGTTCGACGGTGGCCCAGGTGCGTTCGGCCGTTTCCTGCATCAGGGCCAGGTCGGCGTCGCTCCAGGCGCGTGGCCGGCCGTGGTGCGCGAACAGGACGGCGACGAGCCGGCCGTCCTTCACGAGCGGCATGTCCGCCACCGCGGCGGCGCCGAGCGCCGCATGCGCCGCGCGGGCGGCGGCATCCAGCGCCGGATCGGCCCGCACGTCCGGCCGCACGACCGGGCGGCCCGTGCGCAGCGCGGCCAGCAGGCCGGCGCCGTAGTCGGCGTAGCGCAGCTTGTCCGCGAGCGCCGGCGCGGTGGCGCCGTCGGCGTACGTGACGATCAGGTGTTCGCCGTCGCCGCAGTCGGCCGCATAGCCGATCCGGTCGACGCCGAGGTGTTCGCGCAGCACGCGCGCGGCCTCGGCCTGGATGCGGCGCGGATCGGCCAGCGGGCGCAGTGCGTCGTTCAGGCGCAGCAGGAAAGCCTGGCGCCGTTCGTCGTCGCGCTGCGCCGCCAGGCCGTGTTCGACGCGCCGGCCGTCGCCGTCCAGCGCCGTCACGGCCCGGTACGCGGCCGCGGCGAAGGACGACAGCGCCGCCAGCAGGCGCGCATCCTCGGCGTCGAACCGGCGCTCGTGGTCGTGGGCGACGGCCCAGACGGTGCCGGCCGGCCGGCCGTCGATCGTCCACGGCACCAGCAGGCATTCCGCCAGCGGCGGACCGCCGCAGCGCAGCGCCGGGAAGCAGCGGTCCGGCGCGTCGAACAGCAGCGTCGTGTTGCGCTCGACGACAACGCCGCACGGACTGGCCGCGCGCGGTATCGCGCTCCCGAGCACGCCGGTGTGCGCGCCGGCCACGGCGGGCCAGCGGAACACGTCGCCGTCGTCGCCGCGTTCCAGCACGCTGACGCCGGCCGTGCCGGCGCGGCACAATTGCAGCGCGAGTTCGGCGAGCCGCTGCAGTACGCCATGCGGATGCGTCACGAGCTCGAGGCTGAGGAGGGTGAGGGCGCGGTTCTCCGCGCAGTGGTCGGGCGCACGCGCCGGGCGGCGTGCGAGTTCGTGCGTGATCAAGACCTCGTCGAGGGGCGCCTCGACATTGCCCGTGTCGTTATGCGTCATGTCTTCTCGTCCGTTGTTATGCCGGGCAGACTCGGTGCGGCTGGGCCGCGAACGGGAAGAATAGGGGCAGTTTGCCCGGCAGGGCAAGTGAAAGATGCGCCGGCCCGGCCTTGCGGTCGCGGCCGTGTTGCCGGCGCGACGATTCAAATTCCAAGTGGAAATGAAGCGCGTCGACATGCCGATCGGCACCGACTGCCGTTCCCGATTTGAGCGAACGGCGCCGTCCGCTACGCCGACGACGCAATGCGGGCTGGCTCGGCATCAGGTGTGACATTTGCGCAGCAGAAGTCATGTTTTTTGCATAAAGAATGAATTCTCGCCAATTATTCCGCTGTAGAATGTTTCAGAAGTTTTATGCCGGTACGGGGTGTGCCCGTGATGCAACGGTTGTAGCGCCAGTGCACAGCCTGGTGGTAATCGGATAGAATCTTCTGAAAAGGCTGTGCGCTTTGACGAATCTGCTTGTCGCGGCGTCGGCATCGCCGGTTGTTCTTCGCCGTCCAGGCAAGGGTGCTCATGCTCAGTCAACAAGATCTTGCGGAAGAAGCGCGCATCAGCGCCCTGCACGCGCTGGGGGTGCTCGACACGCCCCAGGAAGACCGGTTCGACCGCGTCACCCGCCTCGCCGTGGCCGCGTTCCGCGTGCCCATCGCGCTCGTGTCGCTCGTCGACCGCGAGCGCCAGTGGTTCAAGTCGCGCGTGGGGCTCGACGCCGGCGAGATGCCGCGTTCGCTCGCCCTGTGCAGCCACACGATCACCCTGGACGACCTGCTCGTCGTGCCCGACACGCTGCTCGACGAGCGCTTCGCCGGCCACCCGCACGTGACGGGCGGGCCGCGCATCCGTTTCTATGCCGGCCAGCCGCTGCACAGCGTCGACGGCCAGCCGCTCGGCACCCTGTGCATCATCGATACGGCGCCGCGCGCATTCGGCGACGCCGACCGGCACCTGCTGGGCGACCTGGCGCGCCTGGCGCAGGATGAGCTGAACCGCGACGCGCTGGTGACCGCGCGCACCCGCGAACTGCACGACAAGAACGCCGCCCTCGAGCTGGCGATGCGCCTGCGCGTGACCGCCGAACGCGTCTTGCGGCAGAAGCAGGAATTGCTGGATGCGGTGCTCGAGACGGTGGACGTGGGCGTGGTCGCGTGCGACGCCGACGGCCACCTGACCCTGTTCAACCGCGCGGCGCGCGCCTTCCACGGCCTCGACGCGGAAACCGGTCTGTCGATGGCCGACTGGCCCGCGCGCTACGATTTATACGGCGAGGACGGCCTCACGCCGCTGGCCCCGGAACAGGTCCCGCTCGTGCGTGCGCTGCACGGCGAGCGCGTGCAGGATGCCGGCATGACGATCCACGCGCCGGGCGCCGCGCCGCGCCGCCTGCTGGCGAGCGGACGCGCGCTGCACGGCCCGGGCGGCGAGCCGCTGGGCGCCGTCGTCGCGATGAAGGACGTGACGGAGCTGGCCGCGTCGCGCGCGCGCCTGGCCGAGAGCGGCGAATGGCTGCGCACCATCGCCGACAACGTGCCCGCGCTGATCGCCTACGTCGACACGGACCTGCGCTATCGTTTCGCCAACGAGCGCTACCGCGAATGGTTCGGCGTGAAGAGCCAGGACATGATCGGCAGGACCGTGCTGGAATCGATGGGCGAGGCGTTCTACGCGCCGCGCCGCGCAGCGCTGGAACGCTGCCTGGGCGGCCACGCGTCGCACCTGGAGATCGAGGAAGTGCGCCGCGGCCGCACCCGCGTGGTCAGCTCGACCTATTTGCCGCACCTGCGCGACGGCGTCGTGCAAGGCATCTACGTGCTGTCGACGGATGCCACGTCGGCGCGCGAGTACGAGCGCCAGCTGCACGCGCTCGCGCATTCCGACCACCTGACCGGCCTGCCGAACCGGCGCAGCTACGAGGAACGCTTCGGGCAGGCCATCGCGCGCGCGCGCCGCGGCGCCACGCCGCTGGCGCTGGCCTATCTCGACGTCGACCACTTCAAGCAGATCAACGATGGCCACGGCCACGCGACCGGCGACGCCGTGCTGCGCGAACTCGCGCGCCGCCTGGCCGCCAGCGTGCGCAGCACGGACACCGTGGCGCGCCTGGCCGGCGACGAATTCGTGGTCCTGCTGGAGCAGGTGGGTTCGCCGCGGGAATGCGAACGGATCGCGGCCAAGCTGCAGGATGCGATCCGCCTGCCGTTCGAACTCGACGGCCGCACGGTGCAGGTCACGAGCAGCATCGGCATCGCCTGGAGCGCGCATCCGGAACAGGCCGCGCTGGCCCTGGTGGCGGACGAGGCGCTGTACCGGTCCAAGCATGCGGGACGCGATACGGCGTCCGTGTTGGTCGCCGGCGCCTGAATCAAGGCAGCTGGAACCGGTAGCCGACGCCGGTTTCGGTGATCATGTAGCGGGGCTGGGCCGGATTGTCTTCCAGCTTGTGGCGCAGATGCCCCATGTAGATCCGCAGATAGTGGGCATGGTCCGCCTGGTTCGGGCCCCACACGTTGCGCAACAGCTGGGGCGTGGTCATGACCTTGCCGGCATTGGCGACGAGTACCGCCAGCAGGCGGTGCTCGGTGGGCGTCAGCCGCACGGCCGCGCCGCCCTTGGTGACGCGCCGGTTCTGCACGTCGACCACGACGTCGCCGAAGCGCACCTTGCCGTCGCCGCCGGTCGCGGGGCCGCGCTGGCGGCGCTGCGACGCGCGCACGCGCGCCAGCAGTTCGCCGACGCCGAACGGCTTGGTCAGGTAGTCGTCCGCGCCGTTGTCGAGGGCGCGGATCTTTTCTTCCTCGTTCACGCGGGCCGACAGCACGATGACCGGCACGGCAGACCACTTGCGCAAATCGGCAATGAAATCGACGCCGTCGCCGTCGGGCAGGCCGAGATCGAGGATGACCACGTCCGGCCTGCGGGTGCCGGACTCGGTCAGCCCGCGCTGCAGGGTCGCCGCCTCGTGCACCTGCCACCCTTCCTGTTCCAGCGCGCCGCGCACGAAGCGGCGGATATGGGGCTCGTCTTCCACGAGCAGGGCGATGCCGGCAAAATCACTCATCCTGTTCCTCGATCTCGATGTCTTCGTCCAGCAGGGGCAGCGCCGGCGGCGTTCCCAGCGGCAGGGTGAACACGAAGGCGGCGCCGCCTCCCGGCTGGTTGGCTGCATGAATCGTACCGCCGTGGGCGCCGACGATCGCGCGGCAGATCGCCAGGCCCAGGCCGACCCCGGGCTTGACGGATTCGCGCTCGCCGCGCGTGAATTTCTCGAACACCGCCTCTTCCTGGCCGGGCGGCAGGCCCGGTCCGTCGTCCGTCACGGCGACGTCGAGCCACACGCCGTGCCGCTCGGCCGAGATGGCGACCGTGCTGCCCGGCGGCGTGTATTTTCCCGCGTTTTCCAGCAGGTTGGACAGCACCCGCTCGATCAGCACGGCGTCGTACTGCACCAGCGGCAGGTCGGCCGGCACATGGGTCTCGACCGTGTGGCCGGCCAGCGCGGCGCGGCTGGCCGCGAGCGCGCTGCCGATGACTTCCTCGACCGGTTGCCACTGGAGTTTGAGCCTGACGTCGCCGCTTTCGATGCGGGCCATGTCGAGCAGGTTCGTCACGAGCATGCTCATGCGGACCATTTCTTCGCGCAGCGCGTCCGCCATGGTGCGCTGCGCGGGCGCCAGCGGCGGCGCGGAGTGCGCCAGCGCTTCGGCCTGCACCATCAGCGAGGTAAGCGGCGTGCGCAGGTCGTGCGACAGCGCCGCCAGCAGCGAGTTGCGCAAGCGCTCCGATTCGATCTTGAGCAGCGCATCCTGCGCGACCTCGATGTAGTGCACCCTTTCCAGTGCGATGGCGGCCAGCGTGGCGAAGGTGTCCAGTTGCTGGCGCTGTTCGGGCGCCAGCAGCCAGCGCGCCGTCGCTGCCTCGATCGCCAGCACGCCGCGGGTACGCATCGGCGCCACCAGCGGCATGTAGAAGACGGGACTGCCGGGCAGGGTGTCGGTTCCCATGCCGGCGCTGGCGCCGTGGTCGAACGCCCATTGCGCGATGCCGGCATCGAGGGCGGCGATCGGCCCGGCGTCCGCCTCGGCGGAGGGACGCACGCGCCCATCGGCGTCCGGCAACAGCAGGGCCGTACGCGCGCCGAACGTGCGCCCGATCGCATCGCGCGTGGCTTCCTGGATCTGCTCCGTCTGCAGCACGCCGGACAGGGCCCGCGCGAATTCGTACAGCGCGCGGGTCCTGCTCTCGCGCCGGGCTGCGACATGGGCCTGGAAACGCAGGCCGGCCGTGAGATGTCCCGTGATCAGGCCGACCGCAAGCATCACGCCGAAGGTCACCAGGTACTGCAGATCCGATATCGCGAACGTGAAGCGCGGCGGCACGAAGAAGAAGTCGAAGCAGGCCACGCTCACGCAGGTCGCGGTGACCGAGGGGCCGCGGCCGAACCGCACCGCCACCAGCAGCACCACGAGCAGGAACAGCATGGCGATGTTGGCGAGGTCCAGCCAGGCGATGGTCGGCGTGGCCGCCAGCGCCATGCACAGGCTGGACAGGATCGCGGCGCCATGCGCCACGATGGCCGTCCGGCCGGGCGCACGCGGTTCGTCGGTCCGCGCGCGCGGGCCATCGGCCGCCAGGCTTTGTGCCGCCGCGACTTCGAGCAATTCGATGTCGGGCGCGCGGCGCGCGACGCGCCGGCTGGCCGGCGCCCGCCACGGCCGGCCGCCATGGCCGCGGCCCAGCACGATCCGCGCCAGGTTATGGGTGCGCGCATAGTCGACCACCGCGTCTTCCATCCGGTCGCCCGACAGGACGGCCGTGGCGGCGCCGAGGTCGCGCGCCAACTTGAGCGCGTCCAGTATCCGCTCGCGCCGGGCGGCGCCGAGCCGCTGCAGCGCGGGGGTCTCGACGTAGACCGCATGCCACTCGGCGCCGAGCTGGCCCGCCAGCCGCGCAGCGCTGCGCACCACGCCCTCGGCACCGGGGCCGGGGCCCACACAGGCCAGCAGGGCCGTTCCGGTCCGCCAGACCGCGTCGATCGACTTTTCGACGCGGTAGGCGCGCACGTCGTCCCCGATGCGTTCGGCGGTGCGGCGCAGCGCCAGCTCGCGCAGCGCGATGAGGTTCCCCTTGCGGAAGAAATTCCGGCCGGCCCGTTCGGCCTGCGAGGGCTGGTACACCTTGCCGAGCTTGAGCCGGGCCAGCAGCTCGTCCGCCGGCAGGTCCACCAGCACCACTTCGTCGGCCTCGTCGAACACGGAGTCCGGCACCGTTTCGCCGACGCGCACGCCGGTGATTCCGCCGACCACGTCGTTCAGGCTCTCGAGGTGCTGCACGTTCACCGTCGTGAACACGTCGATGCCGCGCGCCAGAAGTTCCTCGATGTCCTGCCAGCGCTTGGGGTGGCGCGAGCCGGGAACGTTCGAATGGGCCAGCTCGTCGATCAGCACCAGTTGCGCGCGCCGTTCCAGCGCGGCGTCGATGTCGAATTCGACCAGCGCCCTGCCGCGATAATCGATGCGTTTGCGCGGCAGGACCGCCAGCCCTTCCAGCAAGGCTTCGGTCTCGGCGCGCCCGTGCGTCTCGACGATGCCGATCAACACGTCGCAGGTCGCGGCCAACTGGCGCGCCGCGGACAGCATCGAGTAAGTCTTGCCCACGCCGGCCGAGGCGCCGAAATAGATGCGCAGCCGGCCGCGCGCCGCCCGGCGTTCCTGTTCGCGCACCTGGGCCAGCAGCGCATCCGGGTCGCGCCGCGCTTCGTCGCCGGGGAAATTCATGCGGCTCGCCTCATTGCGCGCGCGGCGTCTTGCCGTCCAGCGCCAGGTTCAGCGCCAGCACGTTCACGCGCGGTTCGCCCAGGAACCCCAGCGCCGGGTCTCGCCGATACTGCTCGATGAGTGCGCGGACCTGCCGTTCCGGCAGTTTGCGCACGGCCGCGACTCGCGCCGCCTGGTAGTCGGCGGCCGCCACGCTGATCTCCGGATCGACCCCGCTGGCCGAGGCGGTGACGAGGTCGACCGGTATCGGCGCGCGGTTGCCGGGATCGGCCCGTTTCAGCGCGGCCACGCGTTCCTTGACGGCGGCCAGGAAGGCCGGATTGGTCGGCCCCAGGTTCGAGCCGCCGGAGCCGGCGGCATTGTCCGCCAGCGGCGCCGTGGCCGACGGCCGGCCCCAGAAATAGCCGGGCGAGGAAAACGGCTGGCCGATCAGGATCGAGCCGGCCGTGCGGCCGTCGACCGCGACGAGGCTGCCGTTCGCTTCGTGGGCGAAGGCGACGTGGCCGATGCCGGTGACGGCGGCCGGGTACAGCAGGCCGCACAGCAGGCTCAGGGCGCCGAAGATGACCAGTGCGGGACGCAGGATGGATGCCATGGGGGTCTCCTTGTTCAGACGAGGCCGAGCGCCGCCAGCAGCACGTCGATCGCCTTGATGCCGATGAACGGCAGGATGATACCGCCGGCGCCGTAGATCAGCAGGTTACGGCGCAGCAGGGCGGTCGCGCCGATCGCGCGGTAGCGTACCCCGCGCAGGGCCAGCGGGATCAGGAACACGATGATCAGCGCGTTGAAGATCAGCGCCGACATGATCGCCGAGGCCGGGCTGGCCAGGTGCATGACGTCGAGCGCCTTCAGCTGCGGATAGGTGCCGACGAAGGCGGCCGGGATGATCGCGAAATACTTGGCGACGTCGTTGGCGATCGAGAACGTGGTCAGCGACCCGCGCGTCATCAGCATCTGCTTGCCGATCTCGACGATTTCCAGCAGCTTGGTCGGGTTCGAGTCGAGATCCACCATGTTGCAGGCTTCCTTGGCGGCCTGGGTGCCCGAGTTCATCGCCACCGCCACGTCGGCCTGGGCCAGCGCCGGGGCATCGTTGGTGCCGTCGCCGGTCATCGCCACGAGGCGGCCTTCCGACTGGTACTGCCGGATCAGCGCGAGCTTGTCCTCCGGCGTGGCCTCGGCCAGGAAGTCGTCGACGCCCGCCTCGGCGGCGATCGCGGCCGCGGTCAGCTTGTTGTCGCCGGTGATCATCACGGTCCTGATGCCCATGCGGCGCAATTCGGCGAAACGCTCCTTGATGCCGCCCTTGACGATGTCCTTGAGCTCGACCACGCCCATCGCGCGGGCGCCGTCGACCACGACCAGCGGCGTACTGCCGCGGCGCGCGGCATCTTCGACGGTGCGCGCGACCTCGGCCGGGAAAGGCATGCCGAGCGCGTCGACATGGCGCCGCACCGCATCGAAGGCGCCCTTGCGGATCCGGCGCTCGCCCACGTCGACGCCGCTCATGCGGGTCGTCGCGGAAAACGGCATGAAGACGGCGTGCATGCTTTCCATCTCGCGCTGGCGGATATTGAAACGCTGCTTGGCCAGCACCACGATGCTGCGGCCTTCCGGGGTCTCGTCGGCCAGGGACGCCAGCTGCGCCACGTCGGCCAGCTCGCGTTCGGTCACGCCGGGCGCGGGCAGGAAGGCGGCGGCCTGGCGGTTGCCGAGCGTGATGGTGCCGGTCTTGTCGAGCAGGAGCACGTCGACGTCGCCGGCCGCTTCCACCGCGCGGCCGGACGTGGCGATCACGTTGGCGCGCATCATGCGGCTCATGCCGGCCACGCCGATCGCCGACAGCAGGCCGCCGATGGTCGTGGGGATCAGGCAGACCAGCAGCGCGATCAGGACCGTGATCGTGACCGGCGTGCCGGCCCCGGCCGCCGCGACCGAGTACAGCGAGAACGGCAGCAACGTCACCGTCACGACCAGGAACACGATGGTCAAGGCTACCAGCAGGATCGTCAGGGCGATCTCGTTGGGCGTCTTCTTGCGCCTGGCGCCTTCCACCATCGCGATCATGCGGTCGAGGAAGGTCTCGCCCGGGTTCGCGGTGACCTTCACGACCAGCCAGTCCGACAGCACGCGGGTGCCGCCCGTGACGCTGGAAAAGTCGCCGCCCGATTCGCGGATCACCGGCGCCGATTCGCCGGTGATCGCGCTCTCGTCGACCGAGGCGACGCCCTCGACCACCTCGCCATCGATGGGCACGACGTCGCCCGCTTCGATCAGGATGTGGTTGCCCTTGCGCAGGTCGGAGGCGGGGCAGGGCAGCCACGTGGTGCCGTGCCTGGGGACGGACAGCTTCTTGGCCGTCACGCTGTCCTTGAGGCCCCGCAGCGATGCCGCCTGGGCCTTGCTGCGGCCTTCGGCCAGCGCCTCCGCGAAGTTCGCGAACAGCACCGTGAACCACAGCCAGACGCTCGCTGCGAGGATGAATCCGCGCGGCGCCTCGCCGGTGCCGGCCACGGCCTGCAGATAGAGCAAGGTCGTGATGATGGCGCCGACATAGACCACGAACATGACGGGGCTGCGCAACTGGGTGCGCACACCCAGCTTCCTGAAGGCGTCGACCAGGGCCGGGACGGCCAGCGTGGTGTCGAACATGTTCAAGCGCTTGCCGCCGGCCGGCGCGCCCGCGGGCGGCGCCGCGGACGAAGAGAGTTGGGACATTGGGGACTCCATCGATTATTTTGCGAACAGCTGCAAGTGCTCCGCCACCGGACCGAGGGCGAGCGCCGGCACATAATTGAGCACGCCGACCAGGACCACGACGCCGACGAGCAGGCCGACGAACATGGGACCATGCGTGGGCATGGTGCCCGCGGTGGCCTGCAGGCGCTGCTTGGCCGCCAGCGAGCCGGCGGCCGCCAGCACCGGCACGATCACGCCGAAGCGCCCGAACCACATCGCGATGGCCAGCATCCAGTTGTAGAACGGTGTGTTGGCGGACAGGCCGGCGAACGCGCTGCCGTTGTTGTTGGCGGCGGAGCTGAACGCGTACAGGATTTCCGAGAAGCCGTGCGCGCCGGGGTTGGCCACCCCGGCCTTGCCCGCGTCCAGCATGACGGCGATCGCGGTGCCCGCCAGCACGAGGACCGGCGTGACCAGGATGGCGATCGACGTCATCTTCATCTCGTAGGCCTGGATCTTCTTGCCGAGGTATTCCGGAGTGCGGCCGATCATCAGGCCGGCGATGAACACCGCCATGATCGCGAACACCAGCATGCCGTACAGGCCGGAACCGACGCCGCCGAACACGACCTCGCCGAACTGGATCAGCAGCAGCGGCACGGCGCCGCCCAGCGGCGTGAACGAGTCGTGCATCGCGTTGACCGCGCCGCAGGACGCGGCCGTGGCGACGGCGGCGAACAGCGCCGAGGCGTCGATGCCGAAGCGGACTTCCTTGCCCTCCATGTTGCCGCCCGCTTGCAGGCTGCTCGCCTGCTGGTCGATGCCCATGGCCGACAGCAGCGGGTGGGCCTGGTGCTCGGCGAACATCACGCTGCCCGCCATCACGACGAACAGCGCCGTCATCGCGGCCAGGATCGCCCAGCCCTGGCGGCGGTCGCCGACCAGGCGGCCGAACGCGAAGCACAGGCCGGCCGGGATCAGGAAGATCGACACCATCTGGAGCAGGTTCGACAGCGGGGTCGGATTCTCGTACGGATGGGCGGAGTTGGCGTTGAAGAAGCCGCCGCCGTTCGTGCCCAGCATCTTGATCGCTTCCTGGGACGCCACCGGACCCATCGCGATCGTCTGCGTCGTCGCGGTCACGTTCACGGTCGCCGGCCGGCCATCCGCGCCGGTTCCCGGCTGCGTATAGGTGAGCGGTTCGACCAGTGGTACTTGCTGGTAGCCGGAGAAATTCTGGATCACGCCTTGTCCCATCAGGAACACGGAGAACACCAGCGACAGCGGCAGCAGCACATACAGCGTGCTGCGGGTGAGGTCGACCCAGAAATTGCCGATCGAACGGGACGACTTCGCGGAAAAGCCGCGGATCAGGGCGAACGCCACCGCAATGCCGGTGGCGGCCGAGAAGAAGTTCTGGCAGGTCAGCGCCAGCATCTGGGTCAAATAGCTCATGGTCTGCTCGCCCGAGTAACCCTGCCAGTTGGTGTTGCTGACAAAGCTGATGGCGGTGTTGAAGGCCGAGTCGGGGCTGACGTTGCCGAGTGCCTGCGGGTTCAGCGGCAGCCATGCCTGTACGCGCTGCAGCAGGTAGACGGCGAGCGCGCCGACCGCGTTGAACACCAGCAGGGCGATGGCGTACGCCTTCCAGTCCATCCCTTGCGCCGGTGCGATGCCGGCCGCGCGGTACAGGATCGACTCGGCGCGGTGCAGCCAGCCGAGACCGCGCACGCGGCCGCCCTCGGCCACGCGGGCCAGCAGGATCCCGAGCGGCCAGGCCGTGGCCAGCAGGAGGGCGAAAAACAGCGCCGGAAGCGCCAGCGAACGAACGTCCATCACAGGTCCTCCGCGTTGAACATGGCGTACAGCAGGTACGCCAGCAGGGCGCCGGAAGCGAGCGCGCCGATCAGGTAAAAGAGCGTCATGTGCGCTCCCCCAGTTGAGCGCAGCCGCTTGCCATGCCCCAGGCCAGGGCAAGGAACAAGACGATCGCGCCGATGAAGACGATATCCATGCGTACCTCGTTGTTCAGGTTGATCGGAAAGCCAGGGCGGCGGCGCCAGCCGTTCCCGTCGGACGGTCGTGCGCCTTGCCGTCATGCGTTGCGATGCAATGGAGTGTAGAGACGCGGACGTAAAGATTTTCTAAAAAGATGTCCGGCGCGGATAAACGGTTTATTTACGGACGGGGTCGTGCGCCGTCGGGCAGTGTTTTTACAAAATATTTATGCGCCGCCCGGTACGATACCGCTCCCGAATACCGTCTGGAGGACCCGGTTGGATACGCAGCAGAACAACAAGAAAGTGGCCGGCCTCGCGCTCGCCGCCATCGGCATCGTGTACGGCGACATCGGCACCAGTCCGCTGTACTCGCTGAAGACCGTCTTCGATCCCACGCATGGGCTGGCGCTCACGCCGGCCAACCTGGTCGGCGTCGTATCGCTGATCTTCTGGGGCCTGACCATCATCGTTTCGTTCAAATACGTGGCGCTGGTCCTGCGCGCCGACAATCGCGGCGAAGGCGGCATCATGGCGCTCCTGGCGCTCGCGCTGGCAGCCGTCGGCGAGCGCAAGCGCCTGCACACCGCGCTGCTGCTGATCGGGGTATTCGGCGCGTCGTTGTTCTACGGCGACAGCGTGATCACGCCGGCGATTTCGGTCCTGTCGGCCGTCGAGGGCCTGGAGGTCGCCACCCCGGCGATGCAGGCCTATGTCGTGCCGTTGACGATCGTCATCCTGATCGGCCTGTATGCGGCCCAGAGTCACGGCACCGCCGGCATCGGCCGCTGGTTCGGCCCGATCATGCTGGTGTGGTTCGCGGTGCTGGCGGCAATAGGCGTCCTGAACATCGCCCGCAGCCCCGCCATCCTGGTCGCGCTCAATCCGTGGCATGCGCTGCGCTTCTTCATCGACAACCGCGGCATCGCCTTTCTCGCGCTCGGCGCGATCGTCCTGGCGTTCACGGGCGCCGAGGCGCTGTACGCCGACATGGGCCACTTCGGCAGGAAGCCGATCCGGCTCGCCTGGTTCGCCGTCGCCTTTCCGGCGCTGGCCCTGAACTACCTCGGCCAGGGCGGCCTGTTGCTGGCCCGCCCGGAAGCGATCGCCAATCCGTTCTTCCAGCAGTTGGGCAGCTGGAGCGTCTATCCGCTGGTCGTGCTGTCCACCATCGCGACCGTCATCGCATCGCAGGCGACGATATCCGGCACGTTCTCGATGACCAAGGAAGCGATCGCACTCGGTTTCCTGCCGCGCATGCGCGTCGTGCACACGTCGGAACGGGAGATCGGGCAGATCTATCTTCCGCTCATCAACTGGCTGCAGCTGATCGCGGTGCTGCTGGCCGTCGTCGGATTCGGCTCGTCCGAGCAACTGGCATCGGCCTACGGCATCGCGGTCACCGCAACGATGCTGGCGACGACGATCCTCACGTATTTCGTGATCCGCTACCGCTGGCGCATGAACCTGCTGCTGTGCCTGGGTGCGACCGGCTTTTTTCTGGTGATCGACGTGGCGTTCTTTGCGGCGAACGCCCTCAAGATATTGCATGGCGGCTGGTTCCCGTTGTTGCTGGGCGTATTGCTGTTCACCCTGATGCTCACCTGGCGCCGGGGGCGCCAGCAAGTGTTCGACAACCTGCAAAAGCATGCCATTCCACTCGACGCTTTCTTGGAGTCATTGTTCATTGGGCCGCCGACGCGGGTGCCCGGTACGGCGATTTTCCTGCGCGGCGAAAGCGATGGCGTGCCGCATGCGATGCTGCATAATCTTTCGCATAACAAGGTGTTGCACGAACGTGTCGTGTTTCTCACCGTGCACATCACGGACGAGCCCCGTGTCGACCCGCAGTCCCAGGTCCGCATCACCGGGCTTGGCCACGGCTGCCATCAGGTCGACGTGACGTTCGGTTTCAAGGACGAGCCGGACATTCCCGGCATGCTGGGCCTCTGCGCACGCCACGGGCTGGCGTTCGACATGATGGAGACCTCTTTCTTCGTCGCGCGGCAAACCGTGATCTCGACGCCGGGCGCGGGCATGGCGCCATGGCGCGAGCACCTGTTCGTCGCGATGCAGCGCAACGCGCGCGATGCCGCCGACTACTACCGGATCCCGACCAACCGGGTCATCGAGCTGGGAACGCAAGTCGAAATCTAGGCATCCGCGGATCACGCATGAGGCCCGGCCGCATCGTCCCGTGCGCCGGTGGACGCCGCGGCGCGACGCGGCTAAGCTGGAGCCCCGCAGGATTCGGAGCATCGCATGCACAATTCCGATGACGGTGCCGGCCACGGCACCGACCACGCCGGCGCCGCGCTGCCCGCGCTCGACGGGCCGCGCCGTCCACTGGCGGCGCTGACCATCGCGCTGCTGTCCTGCTTTTGCCTGTTGCTGGCCGGCCTGCAGGGCTGGAGCGCCTGGCATGCCTACCGGACCCGCCTGGACGACAGCCGCGTCGCCACGGCCAACATGACGCGCGCGCTGGCGTCGCATGCGGAGACGTCGATCAAGCTCGGCGATGCCGTGCTGGCCGAGATGGTCGAGCGCATCGAGCACGACGGCCTGGACGATGCCGCCACGGAACGCCTGACGTTGCGGCTGCGCGAGCTCACGCACGACGTCGGCGAACTGCACGGCCTGTTCGTGTACGGCCCGGACGGGAAGTGGCTGACGTCGTCGCTGCCGCGTCCCATGCAGGGCAATAATTTCGACCGCGAATATTTCCAGTACCACCTGCTGCACACCGGGCGCGGCACCCACGTGAGCGTGCCCGTGCGCAGCCGCTCGACCGGCGTGTGGATCCTGCCGCTGTCGCGCCGCATCGAGGCGCCCGACGGCACCTTCGCCGGGGTGGTGCTGGCCACGCTCAACCTGGGGTGGTTCGGCCGCTTCTACGACAGCTTCGACGTCGGCAAGAACGGCACCATCCTGCTGGCGCTCGACAACGGCACGCTGGTCTACCGCCGTCCGTTCCACGATGACCAGGTCGGCATGGACATCCGCAACGGCACCATCTGGGAGCAGGCCCAGCGCAGCGGCCAGCCCGGCTCGGCCGTGCTGGCGCCCAGGATCGACAACATCGAGCGCCTGTACAGCTACCGGCACCTGGCGGGTTTTCCGCTGTTCGTCGCCAGCGGGGAGGCCAAGGACGAGATCCTGGCCGGATGGCGCCGCAGCACGCTGCAGACGGGCGTGCTGGTGCTGGCGGCGATTTGCGCGCTGGCGTGGGGCGGCGTGCTCCTCGTGCGCCAGATCCGCGTCCGCGAGCGGCTCGAACACGACCTGCGCCGCGCGGGCGCCGCGCTGCAGCGCCACAACGAGTCGTTGCAGAACCTGGCCGACAGCGACGCCTTGACGAACCTCGCCAATCGCCGCCTGTTCGAGGACCGCCTCGTGCGCGAATACGACCGCGCGCGCCGCAGCGGCGCGCCGTTCGCCCTCGTCATGGCCGACATCGACCATTTCAAGCAGTACAACGACCATTACGGCCACCCGGCCGGCGACGACTGCCTGCGCAAGGTGGCCGGTGCCGTCGCCGACGGCGCGCGCCGTCCGGCCGACCTGGCCGCGCGCTACGGCGGCGAGGAATTCGCCGTCATCCTCGCCGATACCGACCTGGCCGGCGCCAACGCGGTGGCCGACAGGATCCGTGCATCCGTGGCCGGCCTCGACCTGCGCCATCCGGACAGCCCATCCGGCCGCGTCACCCTCAGCATGGGCCTGTACGTCGGCCATCCGTCCCTGGCCGAACGCAACGATCCGCTGGCCTGGGTCGACGTGGCCGACCGGCTGCTGTACGAGGCCAAGGACACGGGCCGGAACCGCGTCGTCGCGCGCGAGGGCCACGAGGCGGCGGCTTGAACCCTGCCGTGCGCCCCGCGGCTGCGGAAGGCCTACACTGGCGTGGAGTCCGCTCGATGCGGGCATTGACGGCGCGCGATCCGATCTGCGAACCATGGAAGCCAACGACGCATCCACCCGGCACGGCAAGCGGACGCCGCTTCTCGACGACCAGTTGTGTTTTGCGCTGTACTCGACTGGCCTGGCGATGAACAAGGTGTACCGCAAGCTGTTGCGCCGGCTGGATCTGACCTATCCGCAATACCTCGTCATGCTGGTGCTGTGGGAAAAGGACGAGCAGACGGTATCCGAGATCGGCGCCCGGCTGTTCCTCGACTCGGCCACGCTGACGCCGCTCCTCAAGCGGCTCGAGGCGGCCGACCTGGTGACGCGGACCCGTTCCGCCCTGGACGAGCGCCAGGTCGTCGTTGCCCTGAGCCCGGGCGGCCGCGCGCTCGAGCGCGAAGCCGCCGCGATCCACGACGGCGTGCTGTGCGCCGCGGCCTGCGCGCCGTCCGAACTGGCGGCCATCAAGCGCCAGCTGGACATGCTGCGCGGTAAACTGGCCGACCATACGTAGCGGCGCCGCGACGGCTGCGTGTGGTCATCGGAGCGCGCTCCGGTCGCCCGCTTTGTTGTAACAACGTGAAACATCGTACGTATATCGTGATGCGATCTTGAACACGGAATGCTATCGTGACGGGGTCTCCGGTTGAATCATCCACGACAACGAGAGAGGACGATGAAGACATCCAGTTTTGCATTGGCCGCCGGGCTGCTTGCCGCCGGCGGCGCCCAGGCTCAACTGCTGGACGGCGCGACCGCGCCCAGGACGCTGTCGTCGACGCCCGCGCCGTCGCAACCGTTCGCGAAAGTCCAGCCCGTCCCGCGCACCTATATGGGCAATGCCGCGGAGCCGGTCGGACTGAGAAATCCCGCCAAGAGTGAGTTCGGCGTCTACGTGGCGGACCCGAAACTGTTCGGCGGCATCAACCTCAGTCCGCACGTCGCGCTCGAAACGGGGTACGCGAACCTCTACACCCGCGGCTATCACTTCGCCGACTACGCCAGGCCCGACGAAGTGAACGGTGCCCTGGGCACCAAGGGCTTCAACAGCTACCTGGCCGCCAGGGTCAACGTGCCCGTCAACGACAGTTTTTCCGCCTACGGGAAGGTGGGCGTCGCCTACAGCGAGCGCGTGGCCCACGACAAGACCCTGCGCGCCACTGCCTCGGACAGCGACGTGGGCGCCTATGCCGGGATGGGCGCGCGCTACAAGCTGACCGAGAAGGCGTCGGTGTCCGCGCAGTACGAGCAGTACGGTAACAGCGCGAAGAAATGGGGCAGCGAGACCAATAATTCCGGGCTGAGCGCCAAGTTCAGGATGGGCTTCTGAGCCTGCGGTCCATGGCGCGCGCCTTGTGTCAGAATGTCGGCCGGTTCGACGTGAAAGACGCACATGGATAAATTGATTTCGGAATTGACCCGCCTGTACCTGGTGCCGGACAGCCAGGCCGCGCAGGCGCTGGCGCAACGGGGCGGCGGCGGGCCGTGCGCGCCCGTCGACCTCGTGTCGGACGACGGCCTGACGCGCGCCATCGCGATCCCGTTTCGCAAGGCGCCCGGCGCGGACGAGCAGCACTGGGAGCACCTGTGCACCGTCGCGAACGGCCTGCAGGAGGACTTCGGCTTTCCGGCGCCCGCGGTGAGCGTCGCCAGCGCGGGCGGCTTCGTGCTGTGGCTGTCGCTGGCGGTGCCCGTCCCGGTGGCCGCGGCGCGGCGCTTCGTCGACGGCCTGGCCCGCCTGTGGCCGGACACGCTGCCGGACGCCGCCGCCGTCGCCGTCCCAGTGGAACTGCCGCCGTGCCTGAACGGGGCGACCGGCACCTGGGCCGCCTTCATTCATCCGGGCATGGGCGCGTCGTTCGCGGACGAATCCGGGCTCGACATGCCGCCGCCCGTGGCGGGGCAGGTCGCGTTCCTGGAAGGGCTGGACAGCATCACGGCCGGGCAGTTCGATGCGGCGCTGGCCCGGCTGGAGCCGGTGGCGCCGGCGGCGCCGGTCCGGCCGTCCGCCGCGCCGGCGCGCCACGACGCGGGCATCCCGGACGGGCTGCTGCTCAAGGATGCCACGCTGGAAGACATCGTCCGCGCCCTGCATGCGCGCGACATCGAGCCGACGTTCCGTTTCGTGCGCATGGAACGCCCGGCGCAATGAACCCGTCCGGCCTGCGCGGCCGGCCGGTCAACCTGCGAGATACGCCGCCAGCTCGTCCGGCGTCCCTTTCGGAAACGCCGCCTTCAGATAATCGAGGAAGGCGGATACGCGCGCACTCAGCAGCCGCCGCGACGGGTACAGCGCCCACAGGGCAATCTCCGGCCCGGCCACGTCGCCCCAGCTCACCAGCGTGCCGGCGGCGAGATCGCGGCTGACGAGCGAGACCGGCAGGCAGCCCGCGCCGACGCCCGCCCGCACGGCGTCACGTACCATCACCAGCGATGACAGGCGCAGTACCGGGTCGATCGCGATCTCCGGCTGTTCCATCACGCGCCAGGCTGCCTGGACACTCGTGGTCCGCACGACCGCGGGCACGGCCGCAGCGCCCGCCGCCCGGACCAGCGCCGGGCTCGCCACGACGGCGAGCCGGTCGCGCAGGAAGATGCGGCCGACCAGGTTTTCATCGGGATCCGGATTGACGCGGATCACGAGGTCATAGCCTTCCTCGACCATGTCCACGGGCCGGTCTTCCGTCGTCACTTCCAGCCGCACCTCCGGGTAGCGCAAGGCGAACCCGGCGGCCAGCTTCCCCATCGCCGTCTGCGCGAACAGCAGCGGCGCGCTGACCCGCAGCCGGCCGCGCGGCCGCGCGCCGCCCGAGGCGAGCGCCGCCGCCGTTTCGTCGATTTCCGTCAGCAACGCCCCCGTCCGCTCGTACAGCGCCCGCCCTTCCTCGGTGAGCTTGAGCACGCGCGCCCCCCTTTCGAGCAGGCGCAGGCCGAGGCCGGCCTCCAGCTCGGCGACGCGGCGCGACAGGGTCGCCTTCGGGCGGCCGGTCGCCCGTGCGGCGCGGCCGAACCCGCCGTGACGGGCGACGAGGTTGAAATCGGCGAGGGCGAGCAAGTCCATGTGTTTCACCTGTGAGACGGAATGTCTAAATATACCGTCTATCGGCGCACCTGTGGGACGTCTAAGCTGTGAAGCGTCAACCGACACTTATCAACTTCCACCAGGAGCAAACATCATGACCATTCTCGTCACCGGAGCAACGGGCAACGTCGGCCGCCACGTCGTCGATCAACTCGTGAAGCGCGGCGCCAATGTCCGCGTACTCGTCCGCAACCCCGCGAAAGCCGATTTCCCGGCCGGCGTCGACGTCGTCCAGGGCGACCTGCTCGACGTCGATGCGCTGCGCGGCGCGTTCGCCGGCGTGTCCACGCTGTTCCTGCTGAATGCCGTCGTGCCCGACGAATTCACGCAGGCGCTGGTCGCGCTCAACGTCGCCCGGGAAGCGGGTGTGGACCGGGTCGTCTACCTGTCCGTCATCCACAGCGACCTGTACGTCAACGTGCCTCACTTCGCGGGCAAGTTCGGCGTCGAGCGGATGATCGAGCGGATGGGCTTTTCCGCCACGATCCTGCGTCCAGCGTATTTCATGGACAACGACGTCACGATCAAGGACGTCGTGCTCGGCTACGGCACCTACCCGATGCCGATCGGCGCCAAGGGCCTGGCCATGATCGCCGTGCGCGACATCGGCGAGATCGCGGCCATCGAGCTGATCCACCGCCACAACGCCACGCGGCCGCTGCCGACTGAGCGGATCAATCTGGTCGGTCCGGACACGCTGACGGGGGCGGACGTCGCCGCCATCTGGTCGGACGTGCTGCAACGCCCGATCGCGTACGGCGGCGACGACACGGCCGGGTTCGAGCAGAACCTGCGCCGGTTCATGCCGGCCTGGATGGCGTACGACATGCGCCTGATGAGTGAGCGCTTCCTTACCGACGGCATGGTCCCGGCGGCGGGTGACGTCGCGCGGCTGACTGCGCTGCTGGGACGGCCGCTGCGTTCGTATCGCGACTTCGCCGCCGGCATCGCCGCCGCGGCCTGACGCCACGAGGCTTCGGCTTTCCCGCAGTTGAACCTCTGATATTTCTGATTCTTTTGTTGACCCGACCGCTATACACTTGTTCATCGTCAACTCATATAGAAACGTCGATAAACCTGCTGCGCGTTGCACTGTTGTCCTGCGATGCTCGCTGTACTTGCGTACAGCTCCGCTTCTCGGACACCATTGCGGCCGCTCGCGACGGTTTCTCGAGGTTCCTAATTGACGAGCTGCCGGCCAAAGTCGATCGGCGGAACCAAGCAGAAAGGGATGCAAAATGAATCGAGTATCACTGAACGCGGGCGCAAAAATCATCGTCCTGGTGGTCGTCCTGTTCCTGGTGTGGGCGCTGGCGCCGTTCGGGACCGTGCCGGCGGGCTACCGGGGCGTGATGACGACGTTCGGCAGCCCGGGCGACCAGGTGCTGAGCGAGGGCATCCACTTCCGCGTGCCGCTGGCGCAAAAGCTCAACCTGGTCAACGTCTCGATCCAGAAGGGCGAAGGCGACGGCGACGCGGCCTCGCGCGACCTGCAGACGGTGCACACCCGCGTGGCGCTGAACTACCACGTGCGGCCGGATGCCGCCATCACGGTGTTCCGCGACCTGGGCAACGAGCCGGGCCAGCGCATCATCATCCCGTCCGTGCAGGAGGCGGTGAAGGCCGTCACCGCGCGCTTCACGGCCGAGGAATTGATCGCCAAGCGGACCGACGTGCGCGACCAGATCGTCACCCAGCTGCGCGAGCGGCTGGCGCGCCACGGCATCATGGTGGACGAGTTCTCGATCGTGAACTTCAATTTCTCGCGCTCGTTCAACGAAGCGATCGAAGCCAAGACGACGGCCGAGCAGCTCAAGCTCAAGGCGGAACGCGACCTGCAGCGCATCGAGGTGGAAGCGAAGCAGCGCGTGGCGCAGGCCAAGGCCGAGGCGGAATCGCTGGCCGTGCAGCGCCAGCAGGTGACGCCGGAACTGATCCGCCTGCGCGAGATGGAAAACCAGCGCATGGCCATCGAGAAGTGGGACGGCAAGCTGCCGAATGTGGCGGGCGGTGCGATCCCGTTCATCAATGTGACGAACGAGGCGAAGTAAGCACTGCAATTGTAAAACTGTGAAACAAAAATAGCGTCGACGTATGGCTGGCAACACGCAGCCATCGTCGCGTTATGTCTTGTAATAATCATTGACACATCGGCATGCATATTCGACCTGAAGGTCGGTTGTCTGCATACCCGTAACAGATCCTTACCAATCCGGGATTTTTGCTTTCTGAACACATTGCTATCGTGGCGACCGTCGCGATTCATTCCGAATCGTGCGCCAGACCACAACAGGAGATAGCAATGAAAGCATTCACCTTCGTCCTCGCCGCCGCCGCGCTCGCCGCAGGCACCGCCGCTCACGCGCAGCAATCGTCGACCCCGTCCGATACGGTGTCTTATCGTCCCTACGTCGGCATCGGCGTGGTGAGCGCCCGCAACGTCACCACCGACAGCCGCCACACGGACGCCAAGATTTTCGGCGGCGTCGACTTGTCGAACAACGTCGGTGTCGAGGCGGGTTATGTGAACTTCTCGAGCCAGGATGTTCATTTCTCGGAGGCGATGACCAACACGCCTGGCGGCACCACATTGGCGACCAAGGGCTACAGCGCGTATATCGCCGCCAAGTACACGGTGCCCATCAACGACCGGTTCTCGGCCTACGGCAAGCTGGGCGTGGCGCACAACCAACGCAAGCTGAGCGGAAGCTTTGGCCTGTCGGACACGGATACCAACGATAACGTGTATGCCGGTCTCGGCGTGCAGTACAAGCTGAACGAGCGCATGTCCGTCGTCGGCGAATACGAGAACTACGGCAAGCAGCAAGCCTTCGGCGCGCGTCCCGGCGTGTGGTCGGCGGGGCTGAAGTTCGGGTTCTGAACGAAAAAAGGCGGGACCGAAGTCCCGCCAAGAGGGTACAGCAGAAGAAGCGGTAAATCAGGCCATCAGAAGCGGTAGGTGAACGACGCTTCCCACGTGCGGCCGAAGATCGGACGGGCGTTGATCGGGCCGACGCTGCTGCCGACGAGGCGCGAATTGCCTTCGGTCAGGCCGAGCGCGTTGTTGACGTTGGTGCCGGTGACGCGGAATTCCAGCTTGTCCGACAGCTCGGCCAGGATGCCCAGGTCCAGCGTGTTATACGACGGCAGGTACTGGGTGTTCTGCTGGTCGGCCCAGCGCGCGCCCACGTGCGCGTAGGTGCCGTACAGGCGCAGCGCGTAATCGCCCAGCGGGATGCGGTAGCTCGGCGAGAAGCGGTACTGGAACTTCGGCTGGCGCTGCACCTGGTTGCCCGCAATGGTCGGGTTGTCCTTGTACGTCGAATCCTGCCAGTCGCCCGTCAGCTGCAGTTGCAGGCCCGTGATCGGGCGCACGGCCAGTTCGAATTCCACGCCCTTGCCGTGCGAGCCGCTCACCGAGTACAGCACGCCGGTCGTGGTGATCTGCTGGAACGAGATGCCCGTGAAGTCCGTGAAGAAGGCGTTGACGTAGGCGCTGTACAGCGGCGTCGCGGTCTTGTAGCCGATCTCGTACTGCGTGACTTTCGGCGTCGGGACGCGGTTGCGGTCGTTCACGACGTCCTGGCTGCCGGCATTGCGCAGGTCGTCGAAATAGATGAACGTGTGGCCCTGGTTGGCGCGCACGAACACGCTGGAATCCTTCGTCAGCTTGTACAGGCCGCCGGCCGTGAACGAGTTCGCGGAGTCGTCGCGCGACAGGCCCGTGAAGCTGCCGCTCGGCTGCGACGTGCCGTTGTTGTACACGGTCAGCGGATTGTTGTCCGTGTCGCCCGACGTCAGGTTCGAGATCGAGCCCGAGATGTGCTGCTTCTCGTGGCGCATGCCGGCGTCGACCTTGATGCGGTCGTTGATGCGCCATTCGTCGGCCAGGAACACGGCCGTGTTGTTGCCGTCGTACGAGGCGATCGGCGCGTAGAACACGTTGCCGTCGGTGCCGTTGTGCGACACGACGGTGCCGTTGTTCAGCGCGACGTCGATGAGGCGTGCGTTCGGCGTCGCCGTCATCAGGTGGCTGTTGCCGAGGTACCAGACGTCGTGCGACGAGTAGTTCGCGACGTAGGCGCCGGCCGTGACGGTGTTGTCGCGGCCGATGTCGCGGCTGACGCGGAATTCGTCCGTGAACGAGCGCAGCTTTTTCTCGACGGCCCACAGGCCCGCCTGCACGACCTGCTGGTTCGCGGCGACGGTGCCGCCGCCGTTCGTGTACGTGATGGCGCCGCCGGTGGCGGGCGCGCCGGCCGCGGCCAGCACGGCGGAATTGCCGTTGGCGGAGGCGATGGCCTGGCTCACGTAATCGGCCGCGCTCAGCGGGTTGTTACCCGTGAACATGGCGATGGTGTCGAGGTCGCCCTTGAAATAATTGAACTTGTTCGACACGTCCCAGCCGTTCAGCTTTTGCTGGAAATCGGCGCCGACCAGGTTCGAGGACAGGCCGCGGCCATCGCCCAGGTCGTAGTTCAGCGTCTTGCCTGGGCCGGCCTCGACCGTGAAGTTGCGCATCTCGTTGCTCATCAGGGTGCCGCGCAGCGGATCGAAGCCCGGGAACGACGAGATCGTGTGGCCGTTGTTCGACGAGATCAGCGGCACGCCCGTGTAGAACGCGTTCTTGTCGGACGTGGAGCGGGCATAGACCGTCAGCTCGCCCTGGTCCAGCTTGCGGGTGAGCGAGGCGGACAGCTGGCCGCCGTCGTCGGCCGGGAAGCCCGAGTCGCGCACGCCGTTCGTCGTGCGGTAGAAGCCGCCGATCATGCCGTACCAGCCTTCGGCGATCTTGCCGCTGTAGACGCCGTCGAAGCGGCGCAGGCTGCCGGTGCCGGTCGTGAAGCGCAGGCTGCCTTCCGGATCGTCGCCACCTTTCTTCATGATGAAGTTCATCGTCGCGCCCGGCTGGCCGCTCGAATAGATCGTGCTCGGACCGCCGCGCAGCACTTCGACGCGCTCGATCGTGTCATCCAGGCGGAAGGCGGACGAGCCTTCGAAGAACGACAGCACGGGCACCGGGAAGATCGGGTTGCCGTTCATCTGCACGGAAACGAACGGCGAGTCGCTGCCCGACGGGAAGCCGCGCACTTCGATGTTGGCACCGGACTGGCCACCCGTCGCTTCGGCATACACGCCCGGCACGATCTTGAGGACGTCGGCCGTGCTGGACGGCGCGGCCTGCTTCAGCTGTTCCTCGGTCGCGGTGGTGATCGAGAAGCTCGTGTCGATCTTGCGCGTGCCCGAGGCCGATGCCGTACCGGTCACGACGACTTGCTGGATTTCTTGCTGGACGTTGTCCTTCTGGGGCTGGGGAGAAGCCTGCTGGGCGCTCGCCTGGGACTGGGTGACGAGTGCGAGGACGGCGAGGGCAACTGCCGACAGTTGCGGGAACTGCATGGTGTTTTTCAGCATGGGGCTGTTCATATTATGCTCTCTTGTGATTGGGAACCGGCTGCGGGGCGTCTCCTCCCCGGATTTCCCGTCGATTGATGGTCCGACAAGGAAAGTGCGGTCATTGAAACATCGGATGACATCGATGTCAATCAAAATGCTATCGATGTCATTTTTTGTCGACAACGCAAAAAAATCTGTCATAATCCGTTCCGCTCAAGTAATCTGATACCGCTACCTCAGCCTTACCCTCACGAACACCATGGCGCAAGCGAAAAAAAATCCAGTCGGCGACTCCGCAGTGACGATGGAAGACCTGGCGAAGATCGCCGGCGTCTCCACGATCACGGTGTCGCGCGCGCTGCGCGACAGTCCGCTCGTGACGGAAAACACGCGCGAAAAGATCCGCAAGATCGCGGCCGAGCAGGGCTACCGCTTCAACATCAGCGCGCGCAACCTGCGCATGCGCCGCTCGTATTCCGTCGCCGTCGTCGTCGAGATGACGCCCGTGAAAGGGCGGCCGATGTCGGACCCGTATCCGCTCGAACTCCTGGGCGGCATCACGCAGGAATTGACGACGGCCGGCTACAGCGTGGTGCTCACGTCCAAGCAGCTGCTCGACACGGCGCCGGTGCAGGGCGCCGACGGCCTGATCCTGCTGGGCCAGGGCTCGCACGGCGAGGCCGTCAAGGCGCTGCAACAGACCACGTTGCCGCTCGTCGTGTGGGGCGCGCCGGAAGACGGCGCCACGTACACGGTGGTCGGTTCCGACAACCGCAAGGGCGGCGCCAGCGTCGCCGAGCGCTTCCTGGAGCAGGGCCGGCGCAAGCTGATCTTCGTCGGCGACGTCGACCACGCCGAGGTGCAGGAACGCTGCGCCGGCTTCATCGACGCGCTGTCGAACCGCGCCACCGTGCACATCCTGCGCCCGAAGGCGTTCACGTTCGAGGCGGGTTTCGACTGCGTGACGTCGCTGCTGAAAAAGAAGAGCGGCCACAGCATCGACGGCCTGTTCGCCGCCAGCGACCTGCTGGCGATGGGCGCCATCCGCGCGCTGACGGAAGCGGGCCTGCGCGTGCCCGACGATATTTCCGTGATCGGCTACGACGACACGCCGGGCGCCGCCAGCTTCGTGCCACCGCTCACGAGCGTCCACCAATACCTGCGCGACGGCGGCGTGCTGCTCGCGAAAAAAATGCTGGCCATGATCGAAGGCGAGCGCGTGCAGTCCGAAACGCTGCCGACCACGCTGATCGTACGCCACACCTGATCTCCCCCGCACACCGACAAGCTTGAAGAACGCGCCCCGCGCACGAGACGAGGAAACTGAAGTGATGAATGACATCGATAACACGAATGACATCGATAACAATGGCGCCATCGCGGCCGAGCCCTGGCGCATCCGCGAGGCGGCGTTCGATCCGGCGCGCGCGTTCCTGCACGAGACCCTGTTCACGCTGGGGAACGGCTACATCGGCATGCGCGGCACGCCCGACGAAGGCACGCGCGAGGGCGGGGGCCAGACGCTGGAAGGCACGTACCTGAACGGCTTTTACGACACGGAAGCCATCCGCTATCCCGAAAACGCGTATGGCCTGGCCCGCGTGAACGAATTCATGCTCAACGTGCCGAACGCCAAGCGCGTCGCGGCCGTCGTCGACGGCGAACGCTTTTCGCTCGATGGCGGGCGCGTGCTCGCGTGGGAGCGCACGCTGGACCTCAAAACCGGCCTGCTGGTGCGCACGGTCGAGTGGGAGACGGCGACCGGCAAGCGCCTGCGCATCGCCAGCCGCCGGCTCGTGTGCTGCGCGCGCAAGCACGTCGCGGCCATCGAGTATGCCGTCACGCCGCTGAATTTTTCGGGCCCCGTGCGCATCGATGCCGACATCGATGCCGCCGTGACGAACCTGCAGGCGGGCGACGATCCGCGCGTCGGGTCCGCGCTGACGGGACCGTCGCTGATCGAGACGCGACGCGACGTCGGCGCGCACGACGTGCTGCTGCTGCAGCGCACGCGCCACAGCGGTTTTGCGCTGGCCACCGCGACGGCATCCGTGCCGTCGGGCGCGGCGGCGCGCGTCGCGCCGGCCGGACTGGGCCACGTATTCGAGGCCGACGTCGCGCAGGGCGCCACGTTCACACTGCACAAATACGTCGCCTACGCCAGCTCGCGCGACATGGCGATCGATGCCGTCGGCCCGCACGCGCGCGCCGAACTGGCGCAGGCCCGCGCCGCCGGGTTCGAGGCCCTGGCGCGCGAGCAGGCCGGCTACCTGGCCCGCTTCTGGACTGACGCCGACGTGTCCATCGCCGGCGACGACGCCCTGCAGCAGGGCGTGCGCTTCAACCAGTTCCACCTGCTGCAGTCCGTGGGCCGCGACGGCAAGACGAACATCGCGGCCAAGGGCGTGACGGGCGAGGGCTATGAAGGCCACTATTTCTGGGACACGGAAATCTATGTGTTCCCGTTCTTCCTGTTCTCCCGCCCCGAGATCGCGCGCGCACTGCTGCAGTACCGCTACAACGGCCTGCCCAAGGCGCGCGAACGGGCGCGCCAGATGGCGCACGCCAAGGGCGCGCTGTACCCATGGCGCACGATCGCGGGCGAGGAGTGTTCCGCCTATTTCCCGGCCGGCACCGCGCAATACCACATCAACGCGGACGTCGCGTACTCGATCCGCCTGTACCTGCTGGCGACCGGCGACTTCGACTTCATGGCGGCGCAGGGCGCCGAGATCGTGCTGGAGACGGCACGCATCTGGACCGGCATCGGCGGCTACGACCGCAAGGGCCGCTTCTGCATCAACGAGGTGACGGGGCCGGACGAGTACACGGCCCTCGTCAACAACAACTACTACACGAACGCGATGGCGCGCATGCACATGACGTTCGCGGCGGACGTCGCCGAGCGCCTGCGCGCCGAGCGGCCCGACGACTACGCGCGCGTCGCGCATGCCATCGGCTTGTCCGACGACGAGATCCGGGCCTGGCGCGCGGCCAGCGCGGCGATGTTCCTGCCGTACGACGACGACCTCGGCATCCACGAACAGGACGACAGCTTCCTGTCCAAGAAGCCGTGGGATTTCGCGAACACGCCGCAGGAAAATTATCCGCTGCTGCTCAACTACCACCCGCTCGTCATCTATCGCCACCAGGTGTGCAAGCAGGCGGACGTCGTGCTGGCGCTGCTGCTGTTGTCGAACCAGTTTTCGGAGGGCGACAAGCGCCGCGACTTCGATTTCTACGAAGGCGTGACGACGCACGATTCCTCGCTGTCGTCCTGCATCTTCAGCATCGTCGCCAGCGAGATCGGCTATCGCGACAAGGCCTACGCCTACTTCATGGAGACGGCCCGCCTCGACCTCGACAACACCCACGCCAACACGCAGTACGGCGTGCACACGGCCGCGATGGCCGGCACCTGGCTGGGCGTCGCCTACGGCTTTGCCGGCATGCGCCTCGACGACGCCGGCCTGCGCTTCGCGCCGACCCTGCCGGACCAATGGACCGGCTACCGCTTCAACGTGCAGGTGCGCGGCGCGCTGCTGGAAGTGGCGGTCGACGGCGCCGGCACCGGCTACCGCCTGCTGCGCGGCGAACGCCTGGCGTTCGCCCACGGCGGCACCCCGATCGCACTCGACGCGCAGCGCGCGCACATCCGCATGGAGAACAAATAATGAGCACCCGCCCGGTTTCCAGATTCAAGGCCGTGATCTTCGACCTCGACGGCGTCATCACCGACACCGCGCACTACCACTACCTCGCGTGGAAGCGCCTGGCGGACAGCGTCGGCGCGCCGTTCGACGAAGCGTTCAACGAGCAGCTGAAAGGCGTCGACCGCATGGGCTCCCTGGCCCTGATCCTCGCGCGCGCGCCGCGCGCCTACACGCCCGAGGAACAGCGTGCGCTGGCCGATGCCAAGAACGGCCATTACCAGGAACTGATCGCGACGATGACGCCGGGCGACCTGCTGCCGGGCGCCTTGCGCGCGCTGGAAGACGTGCGCGCGGCGGGCCTGAAGATCGGTCTCGCATCGGTCAGCCGCAACGCGTTCACGGTGCTGGACCGCCTGGGCATCCGCGACCGTTTCGACGACGTCGTCGATGCCGCGACCGTCGTCAACGGCAAGCCCGATCCAGAGATCTTCCTCACCGCGGCCGCGCACCTGGGCGTGCCGCCCGCGGACTGCCTCGGCGTGGAAGACGCGGCCGCCGGCGTCGCGTCGATCAAGGATGCGGGCATGGTCGCGGTGGGCGTGGGCCGTCCGGACGTGCTGTACCGGGCCGACCGCGTGATACCGTCAATGGAAGCGTTCCGGCTCGAAGACTACTGACGCGCATCGCAATAACGATAATGACAAAAACCAAGCGGAGACAAACGTGAACCAACGCCGCATCCTGCTGGCCCTCTTCCTGATCTACTTCGTGTTCGCCATCCTGCTCAACAGCGTGGGCACGGTGATCCTCCAGGTCATCCACAACTACGGCGTCGACAAGGGCGCGGCCAGCGTGCTCGAAGGGTTCAAGGACCTGCCGATCGCGATCGTGTCCTTCCTCGTCGCGTCGACCCTGCCGCGCTTCGGCTACAAGAAGGCGATGCTGCTGGCGCTGGCGATCGTCGCCGCCGCCACGCTGGCGATGCCGCTGATTCCCGCCTTCGCCACGGCCAAGCTGCTGTTCCTGTGCGTGGGCGTCGCGTTCGCGCTGGCGAAGGTGTCCGTGTACTCGACCATCGGCCTCGTCGCGCGCGACCGCAAGCATCATGCGGGCATCACGAACCTGCTGGAAGGCTTCTTCATGGTCGGCGTGCTGTCGGCGTACTGGATCTTCGGCTTCTTCATCGATTCCGACCATCCCGCCTCGACGAGCTGGCTGAACGTCTACTGGATCCTGTGCGCGCTGTGCGTGGCGACGTTCCTGCTCGTGCTGTCGACGTCCTTCGACGAGCACGGCGCGGCGCCGCCGCACAGCCGCGGGCCGGCCGCGGACTTCGTCGAGATGCTGCGCCTGTTCGCCCGTCCGCTCGTGTGCGTGTTCGTGCTGACCGCGTTTTTATATGTGCTCGTCGAGCAGGCCGTCGGCACGTGGCTGCCGACGTTCAACAACGAGATCCTGAAACTGCCCGCCGCGATGAGCGTGCAGGTCACGAGCATCTACGCGGGCTGCCTCGCGGTGGGACGGCTGTCGGCGGGCGTCATCATGCGCCGCCTGAACTGGTATCCGGTGCTGACCGCGTGCATGCTGGCGATGGGCGCGACGGTGCTGCTCGCGTTGCCCCTCACGCACGGCGTCAAACTCGACCCCAACGTGACGTGGGCGACGGCGCCGGTGGCCGCGTTCCTGTTCCCGTTCATCGGCCTGTTCATGGCGCCGATCTACCCGGGCATCAATTCCGTGATGCTCAGTTCTCTCCCGAAGCACCAGCACGCGCCGATGACGGGCCTGCTCGTGATCTTTTCGGCGCTGGGCGGCACCACCGGGTCGCTCATCACGGGGTATGTGTTCGGGCATTTCAACGGCCACTTCGCGTTCTACCTGACGCTCGTGCCGATCGTGCTGATGGTGGGGAGCCTGTATGCGTTCAAGCGGCAGGTGGAGAAAGTGGTGACGGAGGTGGCTGTTATGGCGTAGGGTGGGCGGCCCCCGCCCACCATGCGTGTGCGGCCCGCGAACGTTCGGTGGGCGCGGGGCGCCCACCCTACTGGCAACCCGGATCGGCCTGCGCCGGCTCCGCGCTCTGCGCCAGCAGCAGCGCGCGAAAATCGCTGGCGCGCATCGGCTTGCCGATCAGGTATCCCTGCAGCACGTCGCATCCCGTCGAGCGGATCGCTTCCCGCTGCAGCTCCGTCTCGATGCCTTCGCAGATCACGTCGAGCTTGAGCGACTTGGCGAAGGCGATCACGCCGTTGACGATGTCGAGGCAGCGCTGGTCCTGCCCGATCTCGCGCACGAAAGAGCGGTCGATCTTGATCGCGGTGATCGGCAGCTGGCGCAGGTACGACAGGTTCGAGTAGCCGGTGCCGAAGTCGTCGAGGGCGATGCGAAAGCCCACGCTCTGCAGTGAGCGCAGCACCAGCGCCGCCTTCTCGATGTCCTGCATCAGCATGCTCTCCGTGACTTCCAGCTTGATGCACTCGGCGTCCAGGCCGTAGCGCGCGACGATGTTCTTGAGCAGCGGCGGCAGGTTCTCGTCCGTCAGCTGGCGCGGCGAGACGTTCACCGCCATCCGCAGCCGGTAGCCCAGCAACTCCCATTCGCGCGCCTGGCGGCACGCTTCCTCGCACACCCAGGCGCCGACGGCGGTGATGGCGGGCGAGCCTTCCAGCATGGGCAGGAACAGGTCGGGGGCCAGCAGCCCGAGGCGCGGATGTTCCCAGCGCAGCAGCGCCTCGGCGCCGACGACGGCGCCGTTGGCGGCGCTGACCTGCGGCTGGTAGAACAGCACGAACTGGCGCCGTTCGAGGGCCGAGAACACGTCCTGGCGCAGCTCCAGGCGCTGCTTGAGCAGATGGCGCGCCTGCGGCGAGAACACGGCGAACGTGTGGCGGCCGTTGTCCTTCGCTTCGTACATGGCGGCGTCGGCGTTGTTGAGCAGTTCGTCGGCCGTGTAGTCGCTGCCGCTGCCGATCGCGATGCCGATGCTGCCGCCGATCGCCACGTGGTGGCCGTCGACCGGGATCGGGATGGCCAGCTGCTGCAGGACGGCCGCGGCCACCGCTTTCGCGCCTTCGGTATCCATGTCGTCGAGCACGAACACGAATTCGTCGCCGCTGATGCGCGCCACGGTGACGCCGCTGCTGGCGAGTCCGCCGAGGCGGCGCCCGATCTCCTGCAGCGCGGTGTCGCCGGCGCGGTGGCCGTGGGCGTCGTTGACTTCCTTGAAGTGGTCGAGGTCGACGAACAGCACGCCCACGTTGCGGTCTTCCTCGACCGAGCGCGCGAGCGCGTCGTCGAGTATGCGCAGGCAGCTGAAGCGGTTGTGCAAACCCGTCAGGCTGTCGTGCGTGGCCAGGTGCACGAGCCGCGTCTCGGCTTCCTTGCGCTCGGTGACGTCGGCAAAGAACACGGTCAGGCCTTCGCGCGACGGGTAGGCGCGGACTTCGATCCACATGCCCAGCGGTTCGTAATAGCTCTCGCAGCTGGCGACTTCCTGCTCGTCCATCGCGCGCATATAGGTCTGGTAGAACGGGCCGTCGACCGCTTCCGGGAATTCGTCCCACATGCGCTTGCCGATCAGCTCTTCCGGGCGGCGCGAGATCGCGGCCGCGCCGCGCGCGTTGATGTAGGTGAAGCGCCAGTCGTGGTCGACCGAGAAGCAGCCGTCGGCAATGCTCTCCAGCATGGTGCTCAGGCGTTCGCGCGCCTGCACGGCCGCGCGCTGGGCTTCCACCACCTCCGTCACGTCCTGCAGGAATGCGACGAAGTGCGTGGGCGCGGCGCCGTCTTCGCTCACGGGAAACAGATGCATGCGGCTCCAGAACAGGCTGCCGTCCTTGCGGTAGTTGCGCAGCAGGGCCGTGCAGATCTCGGCGTGTTCCACGCAATGGCGCATGCGTCCGATCTCGGGCTGGTCGCGGTCGTCGCGCTGCAGGAAGCGGCAGTTGCGGCCGACCACTTCGTGCGACAGGTAGCCCGTCAGCTTTTCGAAGGCGGGGTTGACGTAGGCGATCGGATTGTCCGGCAGGCTCGCGTCGGCAATGATGATGCCCGTGTTGCTGGCTTCGATCAGGCGCTTGAAGAACGGCACCGGCAGGTGCTCGATGTTTTCGAGGAGGGAGCGAACTTCTTCAGGAGAACAATTCTGCATGATCGTCTACCTTGACGCTGGACGTTGTCAGTGTAACGCCGCGTGCCGTCCGCGTGCAGCACGAAAGACAGTCGTGCTCGCCTTTGTTGCCGGGTGGCTGGAACCGGCGTCAGCCGATGCCCAGCGCGGCCATTTTCGCGCGCAGCGCGAGCCGGTCCGCATCGATCCGCGCGCCGTTCGTGCGGCTCGACAACGCGGCCCGGTCCTTGCGGCCAAGGAAGTAGGCGATGCGTTCCGCGTTGGCGCCGGACGGGTGCGGCATCCCGTGCAGGATGCGGTCGGGCGCAAGCACGCCGCGCCGCGCGAGCCAGTCGAGCGCGAGGCCGACCTTGGGGCCCAGCGGCACGTAGACGGCGTCGGGCAGGAGGCTCGCCTCGCGCGCGAAATAGTCGAGCAGCTGGGCTTGCAGCAGCGGGGTCGTCAGCATGTTCGGCGCCGCGCCGTTGTAGTTCTTCTGGTCGACGAAGACCGGGTGGCGCAGCACGGCCGTCACGTGCATCAGGTGCGCGTGCGCACCGAACAGCGAGGCGCAGCCGGCGATGCCGAGCCAGCGCTGCAGGCCCACGTGGTCGAGCAGGGCGACGAGGTTCGGGCGGATCGCGCCGCTGAACGCGCCGGTGTACTTGGCCGCGCGCAGCACCGCGTCCTGACTTGCGCCGAGCGCGAGCAGGCGGCGCGCCTCGCGCACGGCATTCTTCCACTGCACGAAGCCGGGCGAGATGCCGACCAGCACGACCCGCGCCGCGCGGTTCACGTAATCGAACGGGATGTAGTGGGCGCTCAGGGCGCCGGCGCGCGCCAGCAGGAAGCCGTCGGGGATCTGCGCGGGTGTGGCGACGGCGTCCGGATCGGTGCCCTGGATGAGGTCGCGGAACGATGAAAACGTGGCAATGGTGCTTGAAAGCATGATTTATGGGTATGCAACATGGGTCTGCAATCGATGTCACAAAGCGTTGCGTCGTTTATGGATACGAAAAATGATATCGAAGTTGCGGAAAAATTGATTGGATCGTTCTCACTCGAACGCCTAAGATTACCTTTAAGCATGCCAGTTCAGAAAGTGTGCCTCGCTTTCAGAAACATAACAATATTTAAAGGAGACGTATGGAACCCATCGCATCGGGCCGGTTCGCGCCTGCACCCCGCACCTTCGCATTGCGCGGCACCGTTGCCGCACTCATGGGCATCGGTCTGTTGACGAGCGTTTCCGTACGCGCCCAGGACGCCGGCGCCGCCCAGGACGTCAACCAGGCCAGCGGCGCCAACGTCGTGGTCGTCAGCGGCCAGCGCCAGGCGGCGCAGAGCGCGCAGACGATCAAGAAGAACGCCGATCAGGTGCTCGATTCCATCGTCGCCGACGACATCGGTAAATTCCCGGACAAGAACGTCGCCGAGATCCTCGGCCGCGTCACCGGCGTGCAGATCCTGCACAACAACGGCGAAGCCAGCAGCATCGTGATCCGCGGCCTCGGCGGCGTGACCACCTTGATCAACGGCCGCGAAATGTTCACCGCGGCCAGCCGTTCGCTGGTGATGTCCGACGTGCCGGTCTCGATGCTGCAGCGCGTGGACGTGTATAAATCGCAGGGCGCCGACATGGTCGAAGGCGGTACGTCGGGCGTCATCGACGTGCGCACCTTCCGTCCGTTCGACTTCAAGGGCGAGCAGGTCGCCATCAACGCGCGTGCCGAGCACCGCGACAAGGCCGGCAAGACCGACCCGCAGATCGGCGGCCTGTGGTCGAACCGCTGGAAGACCAGCATCGGCGACGTCGGCCTGCTGGGCGGCCTGTCGTATCAGCGCGGCCGCTATTTCGACGAGGCCGCGTGGGCCGGCCAGCCGGCCACGTACACGGCCAACGGCCAGACCGTGCAGGGCGCGGACGGCAACGGCCGCGTGATGACGACGGGCGACCGCAAGCGCCTGGCGGCGAACTTCTCGGCCCAGTGGCGCCCGAACCGCGACATGCAGTTCTATGCCGAAGGCTTCGGCACCAAGATCGACCACGATTCGCAGAGTATCTTCTTCGTCGGCGGCCTGCCGGTGTACAGCCCGGCTTCGACCATCACGACGACCACCGAGGGCGGCAAGAACTACCTGTCCAGCGTCAGCAATCCGAGCGACACGTCGCTGGTGCTGAGCTCGACCCAGGCACGGCGCGACTGGTCGAAGGGCAGCCAGCTGGCTCTCGGCGGCATCTGGGACGCGTCGTCGACGATCCGCCTGTCGTCCGAACTGGTGCGCACGGTATCGACCTATCGCCAGGAAAACCCGATCCTCGACTCGATCTACACCGCGCCCCACGCGGTCGTCGGCGGCGTGCGTGACGGCGGCGGCTACGTCGATTATCCGGGCACGGACCTGACCGATCCGTCCAAGTGGACCATGATCGCGCTGTACGACAACCACAATCATTCGAACGGCTCGGCCAACGACTGGCGCGGCGACGTGACCTGGACGCCGGAAGATGCCAGCCTGCTGAAGGAACTGAGCGGCGGCGTGCGCTGGGCCCAGCGCGATGCGTCGTATGCGCACGAACTGAACAACTACCGTCCGGCGACGATCACCGGCCAGAACCCGGCCAGCGTCCCCGGCCTGTCGTGTGTCAGCCCGCAGTTGTACGGCAACTACGGCGTGAACCAGTACTACGCTTCGTGCTATGAATACCTGCTGAACAACACGTCCACCGTGCGCCAGGCGATCCTCGGTACGCCGAACGGCCTGCCGGACGATCCGCTGTCGTATTACACGGACCGCGAGACGACGGAAGCCATCTACGGCAAGGCCAAGATCGGCTTCGATGCCTGGAGCGTGCCGGTCGAAGGTACCGTCGGCGTGCGCGTCGTGAACACCAAGCAGAGTGTCAATGGCAACTCGCGTGCCGGTACGGGCGTGGTCACGCCGGTGTCGGTCTCGTCCAGCAACACGGATGTGCTGCCGAGCCTGAACGTGCGCGCCAACTTCCGCGACGACCTGGTCGGCCGCATCGTGGCCGGCAAGGCGATCGAACGCGCCGCGTTCGGCGACTACAACCCGGGCGTCGTGCTCGGTTCCGTCACCACCACCAACGGCAATCCGCCGGGCGGCACCGGCGGCAACCCGAACCTGAAGCCGCAGGAAGCCCGCAACCTGGACGTGGCGCTGGAGTGGTATTTCTCGAAGGACGGTTCGGTGACCGGTACGGCCTTCCAGCACGACTTCAAGAACTACATCCGCCACAAGACGACGACGGAAACGATCAACGGCCAGGCCTACCTGATGGACCGTCCGTACAACACGGACACGGCCAAGCTGTACGGCTTCGAAGGTGCTTACCAGCAGTTCTTCTCCTTCCTGCCGGGCTGGATGAGCGGCCTGGGCGTGCAGGCGAACTTCACCTTCATGAACGGCGGCATGACCGAGCCGGACGGCAGCCGCAACACGTTCCCTGGCATGTCCAAGAAGGCCTATAACCTGGTCGGCCTGTACGAGCGCGGTCCGTGGTCGGCACGCCTGGCCTACAGCTGGCGCGATTCGTTCGTGGACACGTACAACTACCGCGGCCTGGGCATGAACCTGATCGTCGAACCGATCAAGACGCTGGACGCTTCGCTCTCGTACAAGATCACGGACAGCCTGACGGCAACCCTGGACGGCAGCAACCTGCTGGACCAGGCCTACCACGACTACCACGGCACCCCGTTGCTGCCGCGTGACGTGCGCCGTTATGACCGCGTCGTCGGCTTTGCGCTGCGTTGGAAACACTGATCCAGGTTTCTGATCGATAGGCAATAATGAGGGTGCTGCCCGGGGAAACTCCGCGTAGCACCCTGTTCGTTTGGAAGGAAGTCCGCATGCATACCCAGAAACTCTCCACTCTCGAAAAAGTGGGCTTCGGCGCCGGCGACATGGCGCTCAACGTGGTGATCTCGTCGATGATGCTGATCATCACCTTCTTCTACACGGACGTCTATGGACTCAAGACGACCGACCTCGCGCTGCTGTTCGTGCTGGTCAAGTTCGTGGGCGCGTGTTCCGACCTCGTCGTCGGCCAGATGACGGATACGTTCCTGAGCCGCTGGGGCCGCTATCGTCCCTATCTGCTGTTCCTCGCCGTACCCTACGGCCTTTCCGTGTTCGCCGTCTTCAGCACGCCGGACTGGGGCTATGACGCCAAGCTCGTGTGGGCGTATTCCACGTACATCCTGATGACGCTGATGACGTCGGGCGTGGGCGTGCCGTACATTTCGCTGATCAGCGGCCTGACGAGCGATCCGCAGGAGCGCCTGTCCGCCAACGGTTATCGCCTGTTCCTCGCCAAGGTCGGCGCGTTCATGGTGACGATCGTCGTGCCGATCCTCGCGCAGCGCTGGGGCAACGGCAGCCAGGCCGCCGGCTACCAGGCGGCGATGGCCCTGATGGCCCTGCTGGGCGTCGTGCTGTTCCTGTTCACGTTCTTCACGACGACGGAGCGCGTCGTCTACAAGACCCGCCGCCAGCCGTTGCTGGAACAGATCCAGGTGCTGGCGCAGAACGACCAGTGGCTGATCCTGTGCGCCGTCTGCGTGACGGGCACCATCGGCTACGTGATCCGCGGTTCCGTCGCGATCTATTACGCCAAGTATTACCTGCACGGCGACACGGCGACGGTGTCGGCGTTCCTGTCGACGGGCGTCGCGGCCGCCATCATCGCGATGGTGATCTCCACGTGGGTGACCAAGTTCTATTGCAAGGTAAAACTGTTCCGCTATACCCAGCTGATGGTGGCGGTGCTGTCCGTGATGATTTATTTCATGGTCAAGCCGGGCGACACGGCGCTGGCATTCTTCCTGTACTTCCTGCTGTCGCTCGTCGTCGACCTGCACGCCCCCGTGTTCTGGTCGGCGATCGCCGAGACCATCGACTACGGCCAGGTCAAGACGGGCAAGCGCGTGTCCGGCTTCGCGTTCGGCGGCATCTCGGTCGCGCAAAAGGCCGGCATGGGCATCGCGGGCGGCCTCGTGGGCCTGCTGCTGAATTATTTCCACTACCAGCCGAACCAGGAACAGGGCGCGCTGGCGCTGCACGGCATTGCGCTGATGCTGTCCGTGATCCCGGGGTTCTTCCACTTCCTGATGGGGGCGCTGATGTTCAAGTACCGCATCAGCGATGAGTATTACTCGACCGTCAAGGAAGACCTCCGCGCCAGCGCGTGAAACTTGGGCCCCCGCCTGCGCGGGGGCGACGTATCAAATGTAACCCTCGAGACGACGATGGACACCGTACTGAAACCCCTGATCGAACAACGCGCCGACCCGTACATCTACAGGCACACGGACGGCTATTACTATTTCACCGCCTCGGTCCCGCAATACGACCGCATCGAACTGCGCCGCGCGAAAACGATCGCCGAACTGGCCGCCGCGCCCACCGTCGACGCGTGGATCAAGCCGGATACCGGCCCGTACAGCGAACTGGTCTGGGCGCCGGAACTGCATTTCAACATGGGCGCGTGGTACGTCTACTTCGCCGCCGCGCCGAGCCGCGAGATCAAGGACAAGCTGTTCCAGCACCGCATGTACGCGATCCGCAATACGAACGCGAACCCGCTCGAAGGCACGTGGGAATTCATGGGCCAGGTCGACACGGGCATCGACACGTTCTGCCTGGACGCGACGACCTTCAACCACAACGGCGCGCTGTATTACCTGTGGGCGCAGAAGGACAAGGCGATCGAAGGCAATTCGAACCTGTACATCGCGAAGATGAAGACGCCGTGGCAGATCGAGGGTCAGCCGGTGCTGCTCTCGAAGCCCGAGTACGACTGGGAAATCCGCGGCTTCTGGGTCAACGAGGGCCCGTCCGTCCTGCGCCGTAACGGCAAGATCTTCATCTCGTATTCCGCCAGCGCCACCGACGAGAATTACGCGATGGGCCTGCTGTGGGCGGACGAGAACGCGGACCTGCTCGATCCGGCGGCGTGGACAAAGTCGCGCGAGCCCGTGTTCCGTACATGCTACGATCACGGCATCTACGGACCCGGCCACAACAGCTTCACGTATGCTGAAGATGGCGCTACCGTCATGCTCGTCTATCATGCGCGCACCTATACCGAAATCGTCGGCGATCCGCTGTGGAATCCGGACCGCCATACTTTCGTCAAACCGCTGCGCTGGGACGAGAACGGCATGCCGGTATTCGGTCGGCCTTCCACCCTCTGAGGACATAACAACGTGCAAAACGGAATCACCCAGGCGCCGTTCGGGACCTTGCCCGACGGCAGGCAAGTCACCCAGTACACGCTCAAGAACAATAACGGCATGATCGTCAGGATCCTGGATTTCGGCGGGATCATCACCGAGATCCACGTCCCGGACCGCGACGGCGTCTTCGCCGACGTGGCACTGGGCTTCGAGACGCTCGGCCCCTATGTCAAGGACAGCCCGTATTTCGGCGCCCTGATCGGCCGCTACGGCAACCGCATCGGCAAGGGCCGCTTCACGCTCGACGGCAAGGAAGTCCAGCTGACGGTCAACAACGGCAACAACCACCTGCACGGCGGCGATCCGGGCTACGACAAGGTGCTGTGGACGGCCGTCGTCGAAGGCGCGAGCCTCGTCCTGCGCTACGACAGCCCGGACGGCGAGCAGGGCTACCCGGGCAACCTGGTGGCCACGGTCACGTACCAGCTGACGGACGACAACGAGATTGTCGTGCGCTTCCACGCCGTCACCGACCGGCCGACGCCCGTCAACCTCACGCAGCACAGCTATTTCAACCTGGCCGGCGCGGGGCAGGGCGACATCCTCGGCCACGAGATCACGATCGACGCCGACAAATTCGTGCCCATCGACGCCGGATCGATCCCGTTCGGCGAACTGGCCCCGGTGACCGGCACGCCGTTCGACTTCCGCAAGCCGCGCACGATCGGCGAGCGCATCGGCCAGCCGGACAAGCAGCTGCGCCACGGCACCGGCTACGACCACTGCTGGGTGCTGAACAAGCCCCTGGGCGAGCGCGGCCTCAAGTGCGCCGTCCACGTGATCGAACCGACGACGGGTCGCGTGCTCGAATTGTTCACGCAGGAACCGGGCGTGCAGTTCTACAGCGGTAATTTCCTGGACGGTTCGCTGGAGGGCAAGGGTCATCCGTGGATCTTCCGCAGCGGCTTCTGCATCGAGCCCGAGCACTATCCGGATTCGCCCAACCAGCCGTCGTACCCGAACACGATCCTGCGTCCGGGCGACGTGTACGAAACGGAATCGCGCTTCCGCTTTTCCGTGGCGCCGTAATCGAGGAGGCTTCGCATGATGGAACTGGTGGTGGATGGCCGGCATGTGCTGGGCGAGGGAATCATCTGGGACGACCGCGGCGCACGCCTGCTGTGGACCGACATCGAACGCAGCGAGCTGTGGTCGCACGCGCCCGCGACGGGCGCGCTGCAGCGCTGGCCGCTGCCGGAGCGTCTCTGTTCGATGGCGCTGACGGAAGTCGACGGCTGCCTGCTGCTGGGCCTCGCGTCCGGCCTCGCGTTCTTCGACCTCGCCAGCGGTGAGCTCGACCGCATCTGCGACGTCGAGGCCGACCTGCCCACCACCCGCCTGAACGACGGCCGCACCGACCGCCAGGGCCGCTTCGTGTTCGGCATGTTCAACCAGGCCGAGAACCCCAAGGACGCCATTGGCGGCTTCTACCGCCTGAACCACGACCTCACGCTGGAGCGCCTGCCGCTGGGCAATGTCGCCATCGCCAACAGCATCTGCTTCAGTCCGGACGGCTGCACCATGTATTACGCGGACTCCGGCACGCGCGAGATCCGCTGCTGCGATTACGATCCCGTCACGGGCGCCATCGCCAATCTGCGCCAGTTCGTGCCGGCCGACGCCGCCCCCGGCGACCCGGACGGTTCGACGATCGATGCCGACGGCTATCTGTGGGGCACGCGCTGGGGTGCCGGCCAGGTCGTGCGTTTCGCGCCGGACGGCAGCGTCGACCGGATATTGACCTTGCCCGCGCCGCAGCCGACCTGCCCGGCATTCGGCGGCGCCGGGCTGGACGTTTTATATGTCACTTCGGCAACGGTCGGGTTACGCGCCGGCCAGCTGGCGGATGCCCCGAAATCGGGCGGCGTGTTCGCGCAAACGCTGCCGGTACGCGGTTTGACGGAGGTCCGGTTCGCTGGTCGACGCTGATAGCGATAACAGCGATGCCGATATCGATATCGATTGCTGTTAAAAATTGATTGGAAAGTTATCTGATCGGCCTTTAGACTTCCTTCATCGCTGAGCTGGACGACGACACGAGTCGCTCAGCACTACAAAAACGACGGAGGAAGAGCATGTCCGAGACAAAAAAGAAGCCCACCCTGCGTTCTGCAGCGTGGTTCGGTACCCAGGACAAGAACGGCTTCATGTATCGGAGCTGGATGAAGAACCAGGGCATTCCCGATCATGAATTCCAGGGCAAGCCGATCATCGGCATCTGCAACACCTGGTCCGAACTCACGCCCTGCAACGCCCATTTCCGCAAGCTGGCCGAGCACGTCAAGCGCGGCATCCTGGAGGCGGGCGGTTTTCCGGTCGAATTCCCGGTGTTCTCGAACGGCGAATCGAACCTGCGTCCGACCGCCATGCTGACCCGTAACCTGGCCAGCATGGACGTCGAAGAATCCATCCGCGGCAATCCGATGGACGGCGTCGTCCTGCTGGTCGGCTGCGACAAGACCACGCCGGCCCTGCTGATGGGCGCGGCCAGCGTCGACCTGCCGACCATCGTCGTCACCGGCGGCCCGATGTTGAACGGCAAGCTGAACGGCAAGGACATCGGCTCCGGCACCGCCGTCTGGAAATTGCACGAGCAGGCCAAGGGCGGCCAGATCTCGATGCACGACTTCCTCGCCGCCGAAGCGGGCCACGCCCGTTCGGCCGGCACCTGCAACACGATGGGCACCGCGTCGACGATGGCCTGCATGGCCGAATCGCTGGGCACGTCGCTGCCGCACAATGCCGCGATCCCCGCCGTCGACGCGCGCCGCTACGTGCTGGCGCACATGTCCGGCATCCGCATCGTCGAGATGGTCAATGAAGACCTGAAGCTGTCGAAGATCCTCAAGCGCGAGAACTTCGAAAACGCGATCCGCGTGAACGCCGCGATCGGCGGTTCGACCAACGCCGTGATCCACCTGAAGGCGATCGCCGGCCGCGTCGGCGTGCCGCTGGAACTGGAAGACTGGACCGCGGTCGGCAAGGGCACCCCGACGATCGTCGACCTGCAGCCGTCCGGCCGCTTCCTGATGGAAGAGTTTTATTACGCCGGCGGCCTGCCGGGCGTGATCCGCCGCCTGGGCGAAAACAACCTGCTGCCGCACAAGGACGCGCTGACCGTCAACGGCAAGACGCTGTGGGAAAACAACCAGGAAGCGCCGATCTACAATGATGAAGTGATCCGCAAGATCGACAACCCGCTGATCGACGACGGCGGCATCTGCATCCTGCGCGGCAACCTGTCGCCGCGCGGCGCCGTGCTGAAGCCGTCGGCCGCGTCACCGCACCTGATGCAGCACCGCGGCAAGGCGGTCGTGTTCGAAGACTTCGACCACTACAAGCAGCGCATCAACGATCCGGACCTGGACGTCGACGAGAACTCGATCCTGGTGATGAAGAACTGCGGTCCGAAGGGCTACCCGGGCATGGCCGAAGTGGGCAACATGGGCCTGCCGCCGAAGCTGCTGGCGAAGGGCATCACCGACATGGTGCGCATCTCGGACGCGCGCATGAGCGGCACCGCCTACGGCACCGTCGTGCTGCACGTGGCGCCGGAAGCGATGGCCGGCGGCCCGCTGGGCATCGTCAAGGACGGCGACTTCATCGAACTCGATTGCAAGGGCGGCCGCCTGCACCTGGACGTGTCGGACGACGAGATCCAGGCCCGCCTGGCGGATCGCGCCGAGAGCCAGAAGGAGCCGCCGCGCACCGGTTACGCGGGCCTGTACCTGGACCACGTGCTGCAGGCCGACGAAGGCTGCGATTTCGACTTCCTCGTCGGTTGCCGCGGCTCGGCCGTGCCCAAGCATTCCCATTAATGTCGGCATTCGCGTGGGCTCGGGGAGCCCACCCTACCGAAATGCGATCGTCATCGCATATGCTGGCGACGATTGCGTCACGTAGGGTGGGCACCCCGTGCCCACGCGTTTGACCATATGAACACCCGCGCATCGCGCCTCGGAGACATCTGACCATGCTGCTCATCCAATACAAATCCGCCACCGGCGACCGCCGCGTCGGCATCCTGAACGGCGACGTCGTCACCGCGATCACCGGCTACGGCTCGACGCTGGAGTTGGCGCAAGCCGCCATCGCCCAGGGCCAGGGCCTCGCCGCGCTGGCCGCCGCCTGCGCCACCGGCGTCAACGAATCCTACGAAGCGATCGCCAACGAAGGCCGCCTGCTGGCGCCGCTCGATCACCCGGATGCGGCCCACTGCTACGTCACCGGCACGGGCCTCACGCACCTGGGCAGCGCCGACGCGCGCGACGCCATGCACAAGAAGATCGGCGGCGACGTCGAATCCCTGTCCGACTCCATGAAGATGTTCCGCATGGGCGTCGAAGGCGGCAGGCCGGAAGCGGGCAAGGCCGGCGTGCAGCCGGAATGGTTTTATAAAGGCGACGGCTCGATCGTGCGCGCCGGCGGCCAGGACATGGAGATGCCGGACTTTTCGCTGGACGGCGGCGAGGAACCGGAGATCGCCGGCCTGTACGTGATCGGCAACGACGGCCAGCCGTACCGCGTCGGTTACGCACTGGGCAACGAATTCTCGGACCACGTGACGGAACGCCAGAACTACCTGTACCTCGCGCATTCGAAACTGCGCAACTGCGGCGTCGGCCCGGCGCTGCTCGTCGGCGAACTGCCGGCGCACGTGCAGGGCGTCTCGCGCATCCGCGCGGCGGACGGCTCCGTGCGTTGGGAAAAGGCCTTCGTGTCGGGCGAGCAGAACATGTCGCACACGATCGGCAACCTGGAATACCACCACTTCAAGTACGGCCTGTTCAACCGCCCGGGCGACGTGCACATCCACTTCTTCGGCACCGCCACGCTGAGCTTCGCGGACAGCGTGAACGTGCAGGCCGGCGAAACGTTCGAGATCGAATCGCCGCAATTCGGCCCGGCCCTGCGCAACAAGCTGGCTGTCCATCCGACTCAATTTGCGAAAGTGAAGACCTTATGACCGACGTGACCACCGCACAAATCACGGGCGAAGCCCTCATCGGCGGCGTCGCCCGGCGCGGCGCCGGCGGCTCGTTCAAGGCGTGGAACCCGTCCGCGCGCGAGCACCTGGAACCCGCTTTCCACATGGTCGACATCGCCCAGATCGACGAGGCCTGCAGCCTGGCCGGCAAGGCGTTCGACGTCTTCCGCAACACGACCGACGAAGCGCGCGCCGCGTTCCTCGATACCGTCGCCGACCAGATCATGGCCCTCGGCGATGCGCTGGTCGAGCGCGCGATGCTCGAGACCGGCCTGCCGCGCGGCCGCATCGAGGGCGAGCGCGCCCGTACCTGCAACCAGCTGAAACTGTTCGGCACCCTGCTGCGCGAAGGCTCGTGGCAGGACCCGCGCATCGACCCGGCGCTGCCGCAGCGCACGCCGCCGCGTCCGGACCTGCGCAGCCGCCTGATCGGCGTCGGCCCCGTCGCCGTGTTCGCCGCATCGAACTTCCCGCTCGCGTTTTCCGTCGCCGGCGGCGACACGGCATCCGCCTTCGCGGCCGGCTGCCCCGTCGTCCTGAAGGCCCACTCGGCCCACCCCGGCACGTCGGAACTCGTGGCGCGCGCCGTCGCCCGCGCCGTCGAACTGTGCGGCCTGCCGGCCGGCACGTTCGCGCTGCTGACCGGCACCGGCAACGGCATCGGCCAGGCGCTCGTCGCGCATCCGGCCATCCAGGCCGTCGGCTTCACCGGTTCGCGTTCCGGCGGCACCGCGCTGATGGCCGTCGCCGCGGGGCGCCAGCAGCCGATCCCGGTCTATGCCGAGATGAGCAGCATCAATCCGGTGTTCCTGCTGCCCGTCGCGCTGGAACAGCACGCCGAGCGCATCGGCCGCGAATTCGCCGCCTCGCTCACGCTGGGTGTCGGCCAGTTCTGCACCAACCCCGGCCTCGTGCTGGCGATCGACGGTCCGGGCCTGTCCACGTTCTGCGCCGCCGCCACGGCAGCGCTGAACGACACCCAGCCGGCTACCATGTTGTCGGCCGGTATCGCATCGAGCTTCCGCCGCGGCGTCGCCGCGCTGGGCAGCAACGAAGCGGTGAGCACGCTGCTGCGCCTCGAGCACGAAGACAACCAGGGCCACGCCGCGCTGTTCCGCGTCGAAGCGGACGCGTTCCTGGCCCGCAAGGAGCTGCACGAAGAAGTGTTCGGCCCGGCCTCGCTGCTGGTCGTGTGCAAGGACGTCGAGCAGATGCGCGCCATCGTCGAGCACCTGGAGGGCCAGCTGACCGCCGCGATCCACCTGGAAGAGGGCGATATCGAGGCGGCGCAGGTGCTGCTGCCGACGCTTGAGCGCAAGGTCGGCCGCATCCTGGCCAACGGCTTCGGCACCGGCGTGGAAGTGGCGCACGCGATGGTGCACGGCGGTCCGTTCCCGGCCACGGCCGACGGCCGCAGCACCTCGGTGGGCACGGGCGCGATCTTCCGCTTCCTGCGCCCCGTGGCGTACCAGAACCTGCCGCAGGCGCTGCTGCCGGCGGTGCTGCGCGACGAAAACCCGCGCGGCATCTGGCGCCGCCGCGACGGCGCGCTGGGCAAGGACTGACACGCCAACACGCCGCGAACGTCACGCGAGCGGCGACAGTAGGGTGGGCACCACGTGCCCACGCGTTACGCTTAGAATAAGATGAGGAGACGACGATGGGGACTTTAGCCAAGTACGGCAGCCTGGACGGCAAGCGGGTATTCGTGACGGGCGGCGGCAGCGGGATCGGCGAAGCGATCGTGGCTGCGCTGGTGGAACAGGGCGCGCTGGTGGGCTTTGTCGACATCATGCGCGACGCCAGCGAGGCGCTGGTCCAGCGGCTGGCGCAGGCCGGCCACAAGGCGCCGATCTACCGCTACTGCGACATCACCGACATCGCCAGCCTGCAGGCCGTGATGGCCGAGATGGCCGCCAAGCTGGGCGACTTCGACGTCATCGTCAACAACGCCGCCAACGACCAGCGCCACCAGATCGGCGAGGTCTCGGTCGAGTACTGGGATGAGCGCATCGCCATCAACCAGCGTCCGATGTTCTTCACCGTGCAGGCCGCGCTGGAAGGCATGAAGCGCCGCGGCGGCGGTTCGGTCATCAACTTCAGTTCGATGTCATGGCATGCCAAGAACCCGAACTACCCGATCTACGCGACGACGAAGGCGTCCGTCATCGGCCTCACGCGCTGCCTGGCGCGCGACCTGGGCAAGTTCAACGTCCGCGTCAACACGGTCACGCCGGGCTGGGTGATGACCCAGCGCCAGATCGACCTGTGGCTGGACGAAGCGGGCGAAGCCGAGATCGCGCGTTCGCAATGCCTGCCGGGCAAGCTGATGCCCGAGGATATCGCCGCGATGGTGCTGTTCCTGTCCGCCGACGACAGCAAGATGTGCACGGGGCAGGAATTCATCGTGGATGCCGGCTGGGTGTGACGCGCCTGCCGCGTTTTTCCCGCTAGCCCGAAGACCGTCGTTCCCGCGGAGGCGGGAACCCAAGCATTGTCGCAGGATTCGCACAACTTGGACCTCCGCCTGCGCGGGGACGACGGGTCGAAGGATATCTGCCGCACACGCGGCATTTGCCATTCTGCTCGTCATTAACACAACCACCCAACGACCAAAACAAACGGAGACCACATGAAGGCATTCCAACCCACCGTCCTCGCCCTCGGCATCGCCGCCGCATTCTGCGCAAGCGCCGCATTCGCACAAGTCAACGTCACCGTCGACGCGGCCAAGCCGGGCGCGGTGATCGACAAGGACGTCTACGGCCAGTTCGCCGAACACCTCGGCACCGGCATCTACGGCGGCCTGTGGGTCGGTCCGGATTCGAAGATCCCGAATACGCGCGGCTGGCGCAACGACGTGGTCGGCGCCCTGAAAGCCATGCACGTGCCGCTGGTGCGCTGGCCGGGCGGCTGCTTCGCCGACGAGTACCACTGGCGCGAAGGCATCGGCCCGCGCAGCAAGCGTCCGGTGAAGGTCAACACGAACTGGGGCGGCGTGCCGGAATCGAACGCGGTGGGTACGCATGAATTCTTCGACCTCGTCGAGATGCTCGGCGCGGACGCCTACGTCAACGGCAACCTGGGCACCGGCACCCCGCAGGAAGCGGCCGAGTGGATCGAGTACATGACGTCGGAAGGCAAGTCGTCGCTGGCCGAACTGCGCGCGAAGAACGGCCACCCGGCGCCGTTCAAGGTGGCCTATTTCGCCATCGGCAACGAGTCGTGGGGCTGCGGCGGCAATATGCGTCCGGAGTACTACGCCGACCTGTACCGCCAGTGGAACACCTTCCTGAAGGCGCCGCAGCACCTGCGTCCGAAGATGATCGCCAGCGGCGGCACCGCCGACGACACCACCTGGACCGACATCCTCTCGCGCGACCTGAAAGGCCGCACGGACGGCATCAGCTTCCACTACTACACGCTGCCGACCGGCGACTGGCACCACAAGGGCGCCGCCACCGGCTTCCCGGAATCGGAATGGTTCTCGACCATGAGCCAGACCCTGCGCATGGAAGACTTCGTGCGCAAGAACGTGGCCATCCTCGACAAGAACGACCCGGAGAAGAAGATCGGCTTCGACGTGGACGAGTGGGGCACCTGGTACGACGTCGAGAAGGGCACCAACCCGGGCTTCCTGTTCCAGCGGAATACGATCCGCGACGCCGTCGTGGCCGCGCTCAACTTCAACATCTTCCATGCCCACGCCGACCGCGTGCGCATGACGAACATCGCGCAGATGGTCAACGTGCTGCAGGCCATGATCATCACCGACAACGACAAGATGCTGCTGACGCCGACGTACTACGCATTCAAGATGTACGTGCCGTTCCAGGACGCGACCTCGCTGCCGGTCACGCTGTCGAACAACACGACCTACGGCTCGAACGGCGAGGGCGTGCCGGGCATCAGCGCCTCCGCGGCCAAGGCCAAGGACGGCAAGACCTATGTCGCGCTGGTCAACACCAACCCGCACGACGCCACCGACGTCGTCCTGAACGTGGCCGGCCAGAACGTCGGCGCCGTGCGCGGCCAGCTGCTGACCGCGGATTCGATGGATGCCCACAACACCTTCGAGCACAAGGACGCCGTCAAGCCGGTGCCGTTCAGCGCCAACGCCAGCGGCGGCAAGCTGACGATCAAGGTGCCGGCCAAGTCGGTGCTGGTCGTGGCTGTCGAAGGCTGATCGATGGCGCACGCATTGACTCCGCGTGCGCTGGCCGTGGCGGCCGCACTCGTCCTCGCCGGATGCGGCGGGGGCGGTGGCGGCGGCGGCGCTGCCGCGCCGGTGACGGCGCCCGTCGCCGCGACACCATCGACGCCGGCGGCGCCTGCGACGACCGACACGCCGGCCCAGGCCGCGATCACGTTCGCCAACGTGTCCGTGCACGACCCGGCCGTCATCAAGGTGGGCGACACGTGGTACGCGTTCGGCTCGCACCTGGCGGCCGCCAAGACGACGGACCTGATGAACTGGACGAAGATCGCCGACGGCGTCACCGACAGCAACCCGCTGTTCGCGAAGGTGACGACGGCGCTGGCCGACACGTTCGCATGGGCCCAGGTCACGGACCTGTGGGCGCCGGATGTCATCCAGCTGGGTGACGGCAAGTTCTACATGTACTACGATGCCTGCAAGGGCGATTCGCCGCGCTCCGCGCTGGGCGTGGCCGTCGCCGACAAGATCGAAGGCCCGTACGTCAACAAGGCGGTGTTCCTCAAGTCCGGCATGTGGGGCGAGGTCAGTCCCGACGGCACCGTCTACGACGCGCTGAAGCATCCGAACGTCGTGGACCCGAACACGTTCCGCGACGCGGCCGGCAAGCTGTGGATGATCTACGGTTCCTACTCGGGCGGCATCTTCATCATGGCGATGGACCCCGCCACCGGCCTGCCGGTCGCGGGCCAGGGCTACGGCAAGCACCTCATGGGCGGCAATCATGCGCGCATCGAGGGCGCCTACGTGATGTACAGCCCGCAGACGAAGTACTACTACCTGTTCACGTCGTTCGGCGGACTCGATGCGAACGGCGGCTACAACATGCGCGTGGCGCGCGCGACCAACCCGGACGGTCCGTACCTCGACGCCACCGGCAAGGACATGGGCGACGTGAAGGCCGATCCGGCGAAACCCCTGTTCGACGACGTCAGCATCGCGCCGTACGGCCAGAAGCTGGTCGGCAACTACCAGTTCGCGCTGGCGAGCGGGGAGACGGGGACGCCGGTCGGCTACGTCTCGCCCGGCCACAACTCGGCGCGCTACGAAGCGGCGACGAACCAGTACTTCCTGATCTTCCACACCCGCTTCCCGGGCCAGGGCGAATACCACGAAGTGCGCGTGCACGAGATGTTCATCAACGACGACGGCTGGCCGGTGGCGGCGCCGCTGCGCTACGTGCCGCTGTCGAAGAGCGCGACGACGATCTCCCCGACCGTCACCAGCGCGGACACGGCCGGCGCGTACAAGATGGTCAACCACGGCAAGGACATCTCTGCCACGGTCAAGCCGTCGGTCGCGATCCGGTTCGACGCCAACGGCACGGTGACCGGCGCAGGATCGGGCAACACCGGCGGCACCTGGACGCACAAGGGCAACAACAACGTCGCGATCGTGATCGACGGCGTCACGTACAGCGGCGTGCTGTCGCGCCAGTGGAACCCGAACGCGAACGCCTTCGCGGTGACGTTCACGGCGCAGTCGAAGGCCGGCGTGTCGCTGTGGGGCATCCGCACCGGCTCGTAATCGAAAGGATGAAGCATGCGTAAAGCGACGAAAATCGCGGCCGCACTCGGCGCCGGCGTGGTGGCGCTGGCCGCCGCGCTGACGGCGCAGGCGTCCCAGGTCGGCGTGCACGACCCGGCGATGGCCAGGGACGGCAACACGTACTACCTGTACAGCACGGGCCCCGGCATCACGTTCTATTCGTCGTCCGACATGCTGCACTGGAAGCCGGAAGGCCGCGTGTTCGCGGGCGCGCCGACGTGGGCGAAACGTGCGGCGCCGACGTTCAACGACCATATCTGGGCCCCGGACATCCACAAGCACAACGGCCGCTGGCTGCTGTACTACTCGGTGTCCGGCTTCGGCAAGAACACGTCGGGCATCGGCGTGACGACCAATGCCACGCTCGACCCGCGCGCGCCGGACTACCGCTGGGACGACCAGGGCATGGTCGTGCAGTCGGTGCCGGGCCGCGACATGTGGAATGCCATCGACCCGAACGTCGTCGAGGACGACAAGGGGCAGGGCTGGATGACCTTCGGTTCGTTCTGGGGCGGCATCAAGCTCGTGAAACTGGACGACAGCTGGACGAAGGTCGCCGAGCCGCAGGAATGGCATACGATCGCGCGCCGCGAGCGGCCCGCGTTCACGCCGGACGAGCAGGCGGCGCCGGCCGAGATCGAAGGGCCGTTCATCTTCAAGAAGAACGGCTATTATTACCTGTTCGTGTCGTGGGGCCTGTGCTGCCAGGGGCCGAAGAGCACCTACCACGTCGTGGTCGGCCGCGCGCGCGGCGTCGCCGGACCGTACCTCGACCGCCAGGGCAAGGACATGGCGCAGGGCGGCGGCTCGCTCGTGATCCAGGGCGACAAGGACTGGAAGGCGCTGGGCCACAACAGCGCCTACACCTTCGACGGCAAGGATTATCTCGTGCTGCACGCGTACGAGACGGCGGATCACTACAAGCAGAAGCTGAAGGTGATGGACATCCACTGGGACAAGGACGGCTGGCCGACGGTCGATCCGAAAGACCTCAACAAATACGTGAGCGAAGAAGTCAAATGAAGCTTACCCGCATCGCCGCACTGCTCCTCGCCCTGGGCGCCACGACATCCCAAGCCGCCGACCTGTTCCCGCTGCAGGACGTGCGCCTGGGCGCGAGCCCCTTCCTCGACGCCCAGGCCACGGACCTGAACTACCTGATGGCCATGGAGCCGGACCGCCTGCTGGCGCCGTTCCTGCGCGAAGCGGGCCTCACGCCCAAGCAGCCCAGCTACGGCAACTGGGAATCGTCCGGCCTGGACGGCCACATGGGCGGCCACTACCTGTCGGCGCTGGCGCTGATGTACGCGTCGACCGGCGATGCGGAGGTCAAGCGGCGCCTGGATTACTTCGTCGCGGAGCTGAAGCGCGCGCAGGCGGCCAACGGCGACGGCTACCTGGGCGGCATCCCGGGCGGCCGCGCCGCGTGGCGCGACGTCGCCGCGGGCAAGCTCCATGCCGATAACTTTTCCGTCAACGGCAAATGGGTCCCGTGGTACAACCTGCACAAGATCTTCGCCGGCCTGCGCGACGCGTACCGCTACGCCGGCAACGAGGATGCGAAGGCGATGCTGGTCGCCCTGTCCGACTGGGCCCTGCGGTTGACCGGCCACCTCACGGACGAGCAGATGCAGCAGATGCTCAGGGCCGAGCAGGGCGGCATGAACGAGGTGCTGGCCGACGTCGCCCAGATGACCGGCGACAGCAAATACATGGACCTGGCGCTGCGCTTCTCGCACCAGGCGCTCCTGCAGCCGCTGGAAAAGCACGAGGACAAGCTCACGGGCCTGCACGCCAACACGCAGATCCCCAAGGTCATCGGCTTCAAGCGCATCGGCGACCTCACGGGCCGCAAGGACATGGCGGACGCCGCCGCGTTCTTCTGGGAGACCGTCGTCGACCACCGCACCGTGGCCATCGGCGGCAACAGCGTCAAGGAGCACTTCCATGACGACAAGGACTTCAGCCCGATGATCGAGGAGGTCGAGGGGCCGGAGACCTGCAACACCTACAACATGCTGAAGCTGACCGAGATGCTGTTCGCGACCTCGGACAACGCCGGCTATGCGGACTACTACGAGCGCGCGCTGTACAACCACATCCTCGCGTCGGAGCGTCCGGGCACGGGCGGCTTCGTCTACTTCACGCCGATGCGTCCGAACCACTACCGCGTGTATTCGCAGGTGGACAAGGCCATGTGGTGCTGCGTGGGCTCCGGCATCGAGAGCCACGCGAAGTACGGCGAATTCATCTACGCGCACGAAGAGAAGGGCGGCAACGCGGCGCTGTTCGTGAACCTGTTCATCCCGTCGACGCTGAACTGGCGCGAGAAGAACGTGCGCATCACGCAGGCGAACGACTTCCCGGACCAGGCCAGCACGCGCATCACCGTCGACGGCGATGCGAAGTTCGCGCTGAAGATCCGCTATCCGGCCTGGGTCGCGCCGGGCAAGCTCGCGGTGAAGGTGAACGGCAAGCGCGTGAAAGTCGATGCGCAGCCGGGCAGCTACGTGAACATCGAGCGCGCGTGGAAGACGGGCGACCGCGTCGACGTCAGCTTGCCGATGGCGATGCATCTGGAGCAGATGCCGGACAAGTCGAATTACTACGCGGTGCTGTACGGCCCCGTCGTGCTGGCCGCGAAGACGAACCCGTTCCCGACGGAGCACCTGGACTTCTTCGCGGACGATTCGCGCATGGGCCACATCCCGTCGGGCCAGGTCTGCCCGCTGGAGGCCGCGCCCACGTTCGTCGCGGACAGCCGCGATTTCACGCGCCGCTTCAAACCGGTGAAAGGCAAGCCGCTGACGTTCACTGCGCCGGGCGTCGTGCAGGGCGGGGCGGGATCGTCGACCGAGTTCATTCCCTTCTTCCGCCTGCACGACTCGCGCTACATGATCTATTGGCAGCAGAGCACCCCGGGCGAGTACGCGCGCATGAAGCTGGACGACGCCGCCAAGGAATCCGAGCGGCTGGCACTGGACGCGCAGACCGTCGACCAGGTGGCGCCGGGCGAGCAGCAGCCGGAATCGGACCACGGCTTCAAGGGCGAGGGCGCGGATGCGGGCCTCAACAACGGCCGCCACTGGCGCCACGCGAGCAAGTGGTTCAGCTACCAGTTGAACGATCCGAAGCACGAGGCGAAGGCGTTGCGCCTGACGTTCGCGCGCGCGGACGCGGGCCGCAAGTTCGACATCGTCGTCGACGGCAAGCGCATTGCGGAGGTCGAACTGGCGGCCGACGCGGCGCAGGAATTCTACACGCGCGATTTCGCATTGCCGCCCGCGCTGGTGCAGGGCGCGAGCGGCAAGCTGGAAGTGAAATTCGTCGCGAAGGAAGGGTCGATGGCGGGTGGCTTGTATGGGCTGCGATTATTACGTTGACCTAAAAACCGTCATTCCCGCGCAGGCGGAAACCCAAGTGTTGCACGCCTTGTGTTGACGCGTGCAACTTGGGTCCCCGCCTGCGCGGGGACGACGTTTTTACG
>NZ_LMCY01000008.1:385200-385292 GCF_001425685.1 Massilia sp. Root335
TGCGCGGTGCCCGCGCCCGCGCCCGCGCATCCGGGCATGGCCGTGATCCCGAAATGGATATGGATTCCGCCAAAATTACGTTGACCTAAAAA
>NZ_LMCY01000008.1:385421-385533 GCF_001425685.1 Massilia sp. Root335
CTGCGCGGTGCCCGCGCCCGCGCCCGCGCGTCCGGGCATGGCCGTGATGCCGAAATGGATATGGATTCCGCCAAAATTACGTTGACCTAAAAACCGTCATTCCCGCGCAGGC
>NZ_LMCY01000008.1:385637-385760 GCF_001425685.1 Massilia sp. Root335
CCGCGTATCGAATGACACGACGCCCTGCGCGGTGCCCGCGCCCGCGCCCGCGCCCGCGCGTCCGGGCATGGCCGTGATCCCGAAATGGATATGGATTCCGCCAAAATTACGTTGACCTAAAAA
>NZ_LMCY01000008.1:385802-430305 GCF_001425685.1 Massilia sp. Root335
AACGACGTTTTTACGCCGCGTATCGAATGACACGACGTCCTGCGCCGTGCCCGTGCCCGTGTCCTGCGCCGTGCCGCGCCCGCGCCCGCGCGTTCGGGCATGCGGCCGGGATACCGAAATGGATATGGATTCCGTCAAAAAAATGATTGGATGAATATGTCACTTCTGTCATAGTATCCATGCACAACAATTCCGGAGACAAAGTGATGACCGTCACCCGTAGAACCCTCCTGGGCGTTGCCGCCGCTGTCGCGTGCGCAACCGCCATCCCGGCATTTGCCGCCAAACCCCTCACGATCGGCTTCTCGCAGGTCGGCGCCGAAAGCGAGTGGCGCACGGCGAATACCGCCTCGATCAAGGACGCCGCCAAGAAGGCCGGCGTCACCCTCAAGTTCGCCGACGCCCAGCAGCAACAGCAGAACCAGGTCAAGGCCATCCGTTCCTTCATCGCCCAGCGTGTCAACGTGATTGCGTTCTCGCCGGTCGTGGAGACCGGTTGGGAGACCGTGCTGCGCGAAGCGAAGAACGCGAAGATCCCCGTGATCCTGACCGACCGCGCCGTGAAGGTCAGCGACCCGTCGCTGTACGTCAGCTTCATCGGTTCCGACTTCGTGGAAGAGGGCCGCCGCGCCGGACGCTGGCTGCTCGACTATGACAAGAAGATCGGCGGCAAGCCGCTCAACATCGTCGAGCTGCAGGGCACGACCGGTGCCGCGCCGGCGCTGGACCGCAAGGCCGGTTTCGCCGAAGTCATCGCGGCGAATCCGAAGCTGAAGATCATCCGTTCGCAGACGGGCGATTTCACCCGCGCCAAGGGCAAGGAAGTGATGGAAGCCTTCCTGAAGTCCGAAGGCAAGAACATCAACGTCCTGTACGCGCACAACGACGACATGGCCATCGGCGCGATCCAGGCGATCGAGGAAGCCGGCCTGAAACCGGGCAAGGACATCATCATCATTTCGATCGACGGCGTGAAAGGCGCGTTCGAGGCGATGAAGGCCGGGAAGCTGAACGTGACGGTCGAGTGCAATCCGCTGCTCGGACCGACCCTGATCCAGACGGCGCAGGACGTCGTGGCCGGCAAGCCGGTCCCGAAACGCATCGTCGTGAACGAGGGCGTGTTCCCGGCTGAGGTGGCGGCGAAGGAACTCCCGAACCGTAAGTATTGAGTCGATGATGGTCGATTCGAAGCAGCCGGTGTTGGAAGTCACCGGCATCCACAAGGCTTTTCCCGGGGTGAAGGCGCTGTCCGAAGCAGGATTGCGCCTGTTCCCCGGCGAAGTCCATACGCTGATGGGCCAGAACGGCGCGGGCAAGTCCACGCTGATCAAGGTCCTCACCGGCGTCTATCAACCGGACGCCGGCAGCATCGTGCTGAACGGCCGGGCGATCCAGCCGCGCTCCACGCAGGATGCGCAGAACCTCGGCGTCAGCACCGTCTACCAGGAAGTCAATCTGTGCCCGAATCTGTCGGTCGCGGAAAACATCTTCATCGGGCGCTATCCGCGCCGCTTCGGCATGGTCGACTGGCGCAGCATGCGCACGCAGGCGGCCGCGCTGCTGGCCCGCCTCGAGATCCACGTCGACGTCAGCCGCCCGCTCGCGGACTATCCGCTCGCGATCCAGCAGATGGTCGCCATCGCGCGGGCGCTGAACACGGATTCGCGCGTGCTCATCCTCGACGAACCCACGTCCAGCCTGGACGAGGCGGAAGTGCAGATGCTGTTCTCGGTGCTGCGCCGCCTGCGCGAAGAGGGCATGGCGATCCTGTTCGTCACCCACTTCCTCGACCAGACGTATGCGATCTCGGACCGCATCACGGTGATGCGCAACGGCGAGCGCGAAGGCGAGTATGCGTGCGCCGATCTGTCGCGCCTGGCCCTCGTCAACAAGATGATCGGCGCGCCCGCCGACGCCGAACATGCGGCGGATGCCGCGCTGCAGGGCGAGGTGCCCGAACCCGGCGACGTCTTCCTGCGCGCACGCGGCATCGCGCGCAAGGGCGTGCTGTCGCCGGTCGACCTGGAACTGCGCCGCGGCGAGCTGCTGGGCCTTGCCGGCCTGCTGGGCTCCGGCCGCACCGAAACCGCGCGCCTGCTGTTCGGCGCCGACAAGGCGGACGGCGGCAGCATCGACATCGACGGCAAGCAGGTGAGTTTCGCGAACCCGCGCGACGCGATTCGCGAGGGCATCGGCTTCTGTTCGGAAGACCGCAAGCACGAAGGCGCGATCCTCGCGCTGTCCGTGCGCGAAAACCTGATCCTCGCGCTGCAGGCGCGCCAGGGCATCTTCCGCGCCATTCCCTTCAAGCGCCAGCAGCAGCTGGCGCTGGACTACGTCAAGTGGCTGGGGATCAAGACGGCCAGCATCGAGACGCCGATCGGCACGCTCTCCGGCGGCAACCAGCAGAAGGTCTTGCTGGCGCGCTGGCTCGCGACCGATCCGCGCCTGATGATTCTCGACGAACCGACGCGCGGCATCGACGTGCGCGCCAAGCAGGAAATCATGGATTACGTCAGCAACCTGTGCCGCAAGGGCATGTCCATTCTCTTCATCTCGTCCGAACTGCCGGAAGTGCTGCGCGTGTCCGACCGCATGGTCGTCATGCGCGACCGCAAGGCGTGTGGCGAGTACCGGCGCGGCGATCTCGACGAGACGTCCGTGCTGCACGTGATCGCGGGGGAGACGGCATGAGCACCACCGGCGCCACCGTCAAACCGGCCGCGCGCGCGGGGGCATCGCGCACCGCCTGGCTGCTGCACCCGCTCGTGCGGCCCATCGGCGCGCTCGTCGCGCTGCTGCTCGTCGACGCGTTCCTCGTGCCCGGCTTCTTCCACCTCGAAGTCAAGGAAGGGCACCTGTACGGCGCGATCATCGACATCCTCAACCGCGCCGCGCCGCTGATGCTGGCGGCGCTCGGCATGACGCTTGTCATCGCCACGCGTGGTATCGATATCTCCGTCGGCGCCGTCGTCGCGCTGTCCGGCACCGTGTCGGCGATGCTCATCGGCGGCAGCACGCCCGAAACGCCGATGGCCCTCGCGCTGGCGGCGGCGCTCGGCGTCGCGCTGCTGTGCGGGCTGTGGAACGGCGTGCTCGTCGCCGGGATCAAGCTGCAGCCCATCGTCGCGACCCTGATCCTGATGGTCGCGGGGCGCGGTCTCGCGCAGCTGCTGACGGACGGCCAGATCGTCACCGTGTATTACCAGCCGTTCTTCTTCCTGGGCAGCGGCTACCTTGCCGGCCTGCCGTTCTCGCTGTTCGTCGTGGCCGCGGTGTTCGCGGCGACGCTGCTGCTGGTGAAGAAGACGGCCCTCGGCCTGTTCATCCAGGCCGTCGGCATCAATCCGGTGGCGGCGCGCCTCGCGGGCCTGCGCACCGCGACGCTCATCACGTTCGTGTACGTGTTCTGCAGCGCCTGCGCGGGACTGGCCGGCATGCTGATCACGTCGAACATCAAGAGCGCGGACGCCAACAATGCGGGCCTGCTGCTGGAGCTGGACGCGATCCTCGCCGTCACGCTGGGCGGCACTTCGCTGGCCGGCGGCAAATTCAGCCTGGTGGGCAGCGTGATCGGCGCGCTGATCATCCAGACGCTCACCTCCACCATCTACTCGCTGGGCGTCCCGCCCGAAGTGAACATGGTCGTCAAATCCATCGTCGTCTTCGCCGTCTGCATCTCGCAGTCGAGCGAATTCAAGAACATCCTGCGGAGGTCCGCATGAGCGCGGTCGCAACGAATGCCCGCGGCCGCAGTGCAATCTCCGGCGCGCCGTGGTTCACGTCCATCGTCACCGTGGTGCTGCTGCTGGCGATGCTCGGCATCGGCGGGGCCGTGTATCCGGGCTTCCTGTCGCTGCAGGTGATCTTCAACCTCCTGATCGACAACGCCTTCCTGCTCGTGATCGCGGTGGGCATGGGCTTCGTGATCCTGTCCGGCGGCATCGACCTCTCGGTCGGCTCCGTGCTGGCGCTGTCGACGATGATCTCGGCCTGGCTGCTGCAGAACGCCCACTGGCCGCCGCTCGCCGTCATCGCGCTCGTGCTGCTGCTGGGCGCGTGCTTCGGCGGCGCGATGGGCGCGATCATCCACCTGTTCAAGCTGCAGCCGTTCATCGTCACGCTGGCCGGCATGTTCCTCGCGCGCGGCCTGTGCTACCTGATCAGCGTGGAGTCGATCACGATCGACAATCCGATGTTCACCGCGATGTCGCAGACGCAGGTGCCCATCTTCGGCGCGTTCCTGTCGCCGAGCGCCATCATTGCCGTCGTCGTCCTGCTCGTCGCGATCTGGCTCGCGCACTACACGGCGTTCGGCCGGGCCGTGTACGCCGTCGGCGGCAACGAGCAGTCGGCCGCGATGATGGGCCTGAACGTCGGCCGCACCAAGGTCCTCGTGTATGCGCTGTCGGGCTTCTGCGCGGCGCTGGCCGGCGTGCTGTTCTCCTTCTACATGCTGTCCGGCTACGGCCTGCACGGGCAGGGCACGGAGCTCGATGCCATCGCCGCCGTCGTCATCGGCGGCACCCTGCTCACGGGCGGCTACGGTTACATTGCCGGCGCGCTGTCCGGCGTGCTGGTGCTGGGCGCGATCCAGACGCTGATCGCCTTCGACGGCACGCTCAGCTCGTGGTGGACCAGGATCGTCATCGGGGCGCTGTTGTTCATCTTCTGTGTCGTGCAGCGCGTGATGGGCGGGCGTTCGAAACAATAAAGGCGGCTCGCGCGCACGACCTCCGGCCACACGGAGGCGGGCGCGGCCCCTGCTGTACCCGGCGTTGCCAACGCCGGTGATCGTACAACAACGGAGACTACATGCTCAAACCCACGCTCGCCGCGGCCCTGGTCGCGACGGCGGCGCTCGCCCACGCCGCCAATCCCATCACCAGCAAGATCTTCACGGCCGACCCGGCCGCCCTCGTCGACAACGGCCGCGTGTACCTGTACGTCGGCCATGACGAGGCGCCCGTCGGCGGCAAGGATTACCTGATGAACGAGTGGAAGGTGTTCTCCAGCTGCGACATGCAGCACTGGACCGAGGCGCCGAACGCCGTGCCGTTCTCCACGTTCAAATGGGCGGCCAAGGATGCGTGGGCCAGCGACATTGCGAAGCGCAACGGCAAGTACTACCTCTACGTGACCGTCGAGCACAAGACGATCCCCGGCAAGGCGATCGGCGTGGCCGTGTCGGACAGCCCGACCGGCCCGTTCGTCGACGCGCGCGGTTCGGCCCTCGTCACCAACGACATGACGCACGAGACGCCGATCGGCTGGGACGACATCGACCCCGCCATCTTCGTCGACGACGACGGCCAGGCCTACCTGTACTGGGGCAACACCGTCATGAAGTACGCGAAGCTGAAAGCCAACATGACGGAGCTGGACGGTCCGATCCACACGGTGGGCCTGGAAGCGTTCACGGAAGCGTCGTACCTGCACAAGCACGCCGGCAAGTACTACCTGTCGTACTCGCGCAAGTGGCCGGAAGAGACCGCGTACATGACGGGCCCCACGGCCACCGGCCCGTGGTCGTACGGCGGCGTGATCATGGAGAAGAACACGAACCTCGGCACGATCCACCACGCGATCATCGACTTCAACGGCAAGTCCTACATCATTTACCACAACGGCAAGCTGCCGACCGGTGGCGAGTACCGCCGCTCGGTCGCCGTCGAGGAATTGCACTACGGTCCGGACGGCAAGATCCTGCCCGTCGCGCAGACGGCGCAGGGGCCGGCCGCGAATCCATCGGCAGCGTGCAAGTGATTATGGTTTAACGGAGATTTCCGTTAAATCGATATCAATAATGATATGATGTATTGATGGATACGACCAACCCGAACTGGTTTCTCAAGGCCCGCCTCAAGACCCGGCAGCTGCTGCTCTTGATCGCGCTCGACGACTACCGCAACATCCACCGTGCGGCCGATGAACTGCACATGACGCAGCCGGCCGCCTCCAAGCAGATCAAGGATCTCGAGGAGATGCTGGACGTCAAGCTGTTCGAGCGCCTGCCGCGCGGCATGGAGCCGACGATCTACGGCGAGACGATGATCCGCCACGCGCGCATGGCCCTGACGAGCCTCGCGCTGGCGCACGACGACATCGTCACGCTCAAGGCCGGCCTCACGGGCCAGGTCGAGGTCGGCGTGATCATGACGCCCGCGATGGCGCTGCTGCCGCGCGCCATCGCCCGCGTGAAGGAAGAGGCCCCGCTGCTGCGCATCGGCGTGCAGCTGGAGACCAGCAACCTGCTGCTCGACAAACTGCAGCACGGCATGCTCGACTTCATGATCGGCCGCATCTTCGACACGGGCGACACGTCCGGCCTGATCTATGAGGAGCTGACGGAGGAGCCGGCCTGCGCCGTCGTCCGTCCCGGCCATCCGCTGCTGGAGCGCAAGGCCCTGGCCTTGCAGGACATCGCGCCGCTGCCGTGGATCGTGCCGCCGCACGGCAGCATCCTGCGCTACCGCTTCGACATGATGTTCCGCCGCGCCGGCCTGGAGCCGCCGGCCAACGTCGTCGACACGACCGCGCTGCTGATGATCACGGCCCTGCTGCAGCAGACCGATTCGCTGCACGTGATGCCGATCGAGGTGGCGCAGTACTACGCATCGCTGAACGTGATGCGCATCCTGCCGATCGAACTGCCGTGCAAGATGGACGCGTTCGGCATCATCCGCCACCAGGACCACCTGCTGTCGCCGGGCGCCGACCTGCTGCTGCGCGCGGTGCGGGCGGCGGCCAAGGAGATCTACTGAGCCGGGGGCGCGCAGCCCTGTATTGCTCCTTCGTCCACAGCGCGATTGTGTTAGGCTGTCCGGCGCATCCGGCTGGTCCGGTGCCATCGCAATGTCTTTACAAGGAACCGCATGACTGCCTTCGTCATTCCGCCTCCCGCCGTCCCGGCCCTCGCCGTGGCCGGTTCCGACCAGGTATTCCCGCTGCGCCGCGTGTTCTGCGTCGGCCGCAACTATGCCGCCCACGCACGCGAGATGGGCGCCGATCCGAACCGCGAACCGCCGTTCTTCTTCACCAAGCCGGCGGACGCCGTCGTGCCGGCCAGCGGCACCGTGCCGTATCCGTCGTCCACGCGCGACCTGCACCATGAAGTCGAACTGGTCGTCGCATTGAAGGGCGGCGGCACGGACATCGCGCCCGAGCGCGCGCTGGACCTCGTGTGGGGCTACGGCGTGGGCCTGGACCTGACGCGGCGCGACCTGCAGGCCGTCGCCAAGAAGGATGGCCGCCCGTGGGACATGGCGAAGGGCTTCGACGCCTCCGCGCCGTGCAGCGCGCTCGTGCCGGCCGCGCGCACGGGCCATCCGCAGGACGCGCGCATCTGGCTGGAAGTGAACGGCCAGGCCAGGCAGGAAGGCAATCTGAACGAGATGATCTGGCCCGTGGCGGACGTGATCGCCGCGCTGTCCCGGCTCGTCGCGCTGGCGCCGGGTGACCTGATCTACACGGGCACGCCGGCCGGCGTCGCTGCGCTGAACCCGGGCGACCAGGTGCGCGGCGGCGTCGATGGCGTGACGACGTTCGAACTGCAGATCGGCACGGGGGCATGAAGACGGTCCTGCAGATCGGGGGTTTCGCGCCCGAGATCCAGGCCCAGCTCGACGCCGAATTCCGCTGCCTGGGCCTCGCCGATCTCGAACGCGAGCCGCACCTGGCGCCTCACGTCGGCGCCATCGTCACGCGCAGCAACCAGGAGGTGCCGGAAGACGTCGTGCGGCGCCTGCCGGCACTCGAGATCATCGCCACCTGCGGCGTCGGCTACGACCTGATCCCGCGCGCGCTGGCGGCCAGCCGCGGCATCGTCGTGGCCAACACGCCGGACGTGCTGAACGCCGCCGTGGCCGAGCTGTGCATCGGCTCCCTGCTGGCACTGCTGCGCCGCCTGCCGCAGGCCGACCGCTACGTGCGCGCGGGCCAGTGGACGAGCGCCGGCTTCCCGCTGGCGACGAGCCTGGCGGGCAAGCACGTGGGCATCGTCGGCATGGGCCGCATCGGCAAGGAGATCGCGCGCCGGCTGGAGATGTTCGGCGTCGCGCTCGCCTACCACGGCCGCACCGACCAGAACCTGGCGTGGCGCTACGAGGCCGACCTGGCCACGCTCGCGCGCGACAGCGACATCCTCATCGTCGTCGCACCCGGCGGCGCGGACACGAAGCACCTGATCGACGCGCGCGTGCTGGACGCGCTGGGCCCCGCCGGCTACCTCGTGAACGTGGCGCGCGGCTCGCTCGTCGACGAGCAGGCGCTGCTCGCGGCGCTGGAGCGGGGCGGCATCGCCGGCGCGGCGCTGGACGTGTTCGACAACGAGCCGGACATCGACCCGCGCTTCCTGCTGCTTCCCAACGTGATGCTCACGCCGCACGTGGGCAGCGCCACGCACGAGACGCGCGCGGCGATGGCGCAGCTCATGCTGGACAATGTGCGCGCCTGGTTCCGCAGCGGCAGGGCGCTGACGCCGGTCGAGCCGGACTGAGGCAAGGGCCGCACCACGGTACGGCTATTGTGCGCCGCAGCGCGGCCGGGTGGATTACGCTCATCAAGACGAGCGCAAACCGCCATGGAGGTCCTATGCACATCCACACGCCCGCGTGCACCTGTTTCATCATCCCGTCTTCGATGCTGCGCAAGCTGGCCGTCCAGGCCGACGAGGCGGAGCGCCAGCGCCTGCTCGAGCAGATGGAACGCTCGGCCTTCCTGCGCGGCCAGCGCGCGGCCAGCGGCCTCGCCGCGCCGGGGCTGCAGGTGGCGCCCGGCGTCAAGCACCGCACCGTGTACGACGCGCACCACAAGACGCGCCTGCCCGGCAAGCTGGTCCGCACCGAGACGGCGGCGCCCGTGGCCGACACGGCCGTCAACGAGGCGTTCGACGGCGCCGGCACCACCTACGACTTCTACCAGCAGGTCCTGCACCGCAATTCCATTGACGGCCGCGGCCTGGGCATCGATTCGAGCGTCCATTACAGCAGGAGCTTCAACAACGCGTTCTGGAACGGCCGCCAGATGGTCTACGGCGACGGCGACGGCAAGCTGTTCACGGGCTTCACGCACGCGCTCGACGTGATCGCGCACGAGCTGACCCACGGCGTCACGCAGTACACGGTGCCGGGCGGGGGCCTCGTCTACGATGGCCAGAGCGGGGCGCTGAACGAATCCGTGTCCGACGTGTTCGGCTCCGTCGTCAAGCAATGGCACCTGAAGCAGACGGCCAAAAAGGCCGACTGGCTGATCGGCGCCGGCATCATGACGCCCGCCGTCGGCAAGGCGTTGCGTTCGATGGCCGATCCGGGCAATACGGCCCTCACGTGGTCGGGCGACGACCAGCCGGGCACGATGGCGGGGTATGTGGAAGGCGGGGACGTGCACACGAATTCCGGCATCCCCAACCACGCGTTCTATCTCGCCGCGATCAAGCTGGGCGGGCACAGCTGGGACAAGGCGGGGCCGATCTGGTACCAGGCGCTGTCGCTGCTGCATCCGGACGCGACGTTCGCGGACGCCGCCCAGGCCACCGTCAAGGCGGCCGAGCTGCGCCACGGCGTCGGGTCCGCCGAGGCCGCGGCCGTGCAGGGCGCGTGGCACGAGGTGGGCGTCGTGTGATGCGCCTGTCGCTGCATTGCGTGGGCGGCTTCACCGGGCCGGCGGGGGCACAGACGCGCGACGTGGACGTCGACAGCCTGCCTGCAGCCAAAGGTACGCGCGTGCGCGGGCTCGTGCAGGCGCTCGACCTCGCGCAACTGCCGCCGACCTTGCTGAAGCCGCGGCCGCAGTCGTGGGATTTCACGTACACGCTGACGATCGATGACGGTACGCCGCGCCAGGTGCGCTTTCACCTCGACGCGGCGCCGCCGGCGCTGCGCGAGCTGGTCGAATTCATCGAACGAACGTAACGCGCGGCGCCGATTCTCAATTGGCCATGTTCCTGGCGACGATGGCATCCGTCGCCGCCTTCGCCTGCTGCAACGGCTGGTTCAACACCGTGGTCGCATACGCCGGTGCCGGTGCGGCGACCGTGCCGAGCGCGCTGCCGCCCTTGTGGCTGATGTCCACGTCGACCGTGGCCGACAGGCCCACGCGCAGCGGATGCGCCGCCAGCTCCTTCGGATCGAGCGAGATGCGCACCGGCACGCGCTGCACGACCTTGATCCAGTTGCCGGTGGCGTTCTGCGCCGGCAGCAGCGAGAACGCGCTGCCCGTGCCCGCGCCGAGGCCCACGACCTTGCCGTGGTAGACCACCTTGCTGCCGTAGATGTCGGCTTCGACGGTGGCCGCCTGGCCCACGCGGATATCGCGCAATTCCGATTCCTTGAAATTGGCGTCGACCCACAGCTGGTCCAGCGGCACGATCGACAGCAGCGGCGCGCCCGGCGCGATGCGGCTGCCGACCTGCACGCTGCGCTTGGCCACATAGCCCGACACCGGCGCGACGATCGCGTTGCGGCGCGCGGCCAGCCACGCGGACAGGTAGTCGGCCTTCGCGGCCAGCACGTTCGGGTGCTCGGCGGGGGACACGCCCGCCACCGTCACGCGCGCGGCCGCCAGCTGCTTCTGCGCGACTGTAAGTGCGGCCTTCGCGTCGTCGACGGCGCGGCGGGCGTGCGCCACGTCTTCGCCGGAGACGAGGTTGTCGGCCGCCAGCGGCGCGCGGCGCGCCAGGTCTTCCTGTTTCGCCTTGAGTTCCACGCGGCGCTGGTCGACGACGGCCTCGTACTGCGCCACGCTCGTGTAGCGCTCGCGCTGCTGGCGCACGGCCGTGCCCAGGCGCGCCTCGGCCTGGGCCAGCGCGACTTCCGCGTCGGACGGATCGAGGCGGACGATCTCGGTGCCGGCCTGCACCAGCTGGGTCTCGTCGGCGCGGATCTCGACGACGCTGCCCGTCACCTGCGACGACACGTTCACGAGGTTGCCGCCCACGTAGGCGTTGTCGGTCTCGACGCGCTTCGATGCGACCAGCGCATACCAGGCGGCGTAGGCCGCGCCGGCGGCGAGGAAGGCGACGGTGATGCCGGCCAGGACGACGCGGCGTTTTTTATTGGAGGTGACTGGGGTCTCGGTGCTCATGGTCGGTTTGGCTTCGTGTTCGATTGGGTGAGGGCGGGCGGTGTCGCGTGGTAGCCGCCGCCGAGCGCGCGCGCGAGGGCGACCTGCGTCTGCAGGCGCGCGTCCGTCAGCTGCAGGTCGACGTCGCGCTGGCGCAGCACGGCCATGCGCGCCTGCTGCACGGCGCTGCGGTCGGCCAGGCCGCGCCGCATGCGGGCCTCGGCGTTCGCGGCCAGCCTGCGGCTCGCCGCCAGCGTGGCGGCGTGCGCCTGCGTCTCTTTTTCGATGCCTTGCAGGGTGGCCGCTTCGCGCGCGACGTCGCGCACGGCGGTCAGGACGGCCTCGTTGTACTCGGCCAGCAGTTCGTCGCGGCTGGTGCGTGCGCTGCCCAGTTGGGCGTGCAGGCGGCCGCTGTCGAACAGGGGCAGGTCCAGCGTGGCGCCGAGGAGCGGCGTGCGGCTCGGATAGCGCAGCAGCTTGCCGAGCGACGTCGCATCGAGGCCGATGGCGGCCGCGAGGTTGATGTCGGGCCGGAACGCGGCTTCGCTGGCGGCCACGCGCCCCAGCTGCGCCTCGACGCGCCAGCGCGCGGCCTGCAGGTCGGGACGGCGCGCGAGCAGCTCCATGCCCAGTTCGCGCGGCACGGCATCGATCGCCGGCGCGCTCTGGAAGCGCGCGAGGTCGTTCAGCGCGGTGGCGTCGCCGCCAACGAGGGCGCGCAGGCCTTCGCGTTCGCGCGCGGCGTCAGTGTCGTAATGGGCCGCCTGTTCCTGCAGGCTCGCGAGGTCCTGCTCCGCGCTCTGTAGCGCATCGGCGCTGATCAGGCCATGCGCCATGCGGGTCTTGCGGCCGGCGATCACGTCGCGCTGCACCGCGATCAGGGCGTTCGTGTTGTCCTGGCGCGCCCACAGCATCTGCAGGCGCAGATAGCTTTGCACGACGGATGCGGCGAGGGTCTGGCGGACCTGGGCGGCTTCGGCGGCGGCCGCATTCGTTTCGCCCAGCGCGGCGGCGATGAGGGCGCGGTGCTTGCCCCACCAGTCGAAGTCGTAAGAGGCGCGCAGCGATACGGAGGCGTCGTTGAACCACGCCCCGCCGATCGGCGGCGGGAAGAAGCCGTTCGACGAATAGCGCTGGCGGTTCAGGCCCGATGCGAGATCGACCTTGCCGCCTTCGTTGGCGACTTCCGCGCCGAACGCGGCGCGCGCGCTGGCGACGCGCGCGGCGGCCACCGCGAGCGACGGATTGTCGCGCAGGGCGCGCGCCACGAGGCCGTTCAGCTGCGGGTCGTGGTAGTCGAGCCACCACTGCTCGGCGGGCCAGGCGTCGGCCGGCAGCTGGATGGCCGGTGCATGCTGCGCCTTGGCGAAATCGGGGCCGCGCACCTGGCGCGCGTCCGGGGGGACGCTGATGCAGCCGGACAGCAAGGCCAGCGCGGCGGCCGCGATGGGAATGAGTTTGAAGTGTCGCACGTTGTTCGGGTCTTTCGCTTATTCGAGGGCCGCGTGGTCGATCTGCGCCGGCGCGGCGGCTGCCTTGGGCGGGCGGATCAGCAGCAGCGTCGGGATCACGGCCAGGGTCAGGAGCATCATCAGCCAGTAGTCGTCGACGTAGGCGATCATCGATGCCTGGCGCGTGATTTCGTTGTTGATGAGGGCGGGGCCGGCCTGCGTCGCCATGTCGTAGAGGCTCATCGGATCGTGCACGGCCGGATTCGCGGCGTTCACCTGCGTGGCCAGCGACGCGTGCGCGATCTGCGTGTTGCGCACGAGGAGGGCCTGCACGAGCGCGATGCCGATCGACGAGCCGATATTGCGTACGAGGCTGTACAGCGCCGTGCCTTCCGCGCGCATCTGCGGCGACAGCGTCGCGAACGTGGCGGCCGACAGCGGCACGAACACGAGGCCCAGGCCCACGCCCTGGATCACGCCCGGCCACACGATGTCGGACTGCGACAGCACGAGCGTGTAGTGCGTCATCTGCCACAGCGAGAACGCCGTGATGGCGAAGCCGACGCCGAGCAGCAGGCGGAAATCGACCTTGCCCGTGAGGCGCCCGACGATCATCATCGCGGCCATCGTCCCGAGGCCCGACGGCGCCGTGACGAGGCCCGCCAGCTTGGCCGGATAGCCCATGAGGCCCTGCAGCATCGTCGGCATCAGCGCGCGCGTCGCGAACAGCACCATGCCGACGATGAAGATCAGGAGCAGGCCCGTGACGTAGTTGGCGTTCTTCAGCAGGCGGAAGTCGACGAACGACTGGCCGGCGGGGCGCGTCAGCGTGTGGCCGATGAAGTACGCGAAGGCGAGCGTCGTCAGGATCAGTTCGACCCACGTCTCGGTCGAGCCGAACCAGTCGTTCTGCTCGCCGCGGTCGAGCAGCATCTGCAGCGCGCCGATGGCGACCGACAGCGTGACGAAGCCGAACGTGTCGAAGCGCACGCGCCGCGCCGGGGCGGCCGCGTGGATGTAGCGCCAGATGCCCCAGAAGGCCAGCGCGCCGATCGGCACGTTGATGAAGAAGACCCAGCGCCAGCTGTAGCTGTCCGTCAGCCAGCCGCCCAGCGTCGGGCCCAGGATCGGTCCGATCATCACGCCCATGCCCCACACGGCCATCGCCGACCCGTGCTTTTCGCGCGGGTTGATGTCGAGGAGGACGGACTGCGACAGCGGCACGAGCGCCGCGCCGAACACGCCCTGCAGCATGCGCGCGACGACGATTTCCGTCAGCGTGGCCGAGATCCCGCACAGCACCGAGGCGAGCGTGAAACCCGCGACGGACACGAGGAACACGCGCTTCAGGCCGAAGCGGTCGACGAGCCAGCCGTTGAGCGGCGTCGCGATGGCGGCCGCCACGATGAACGACGTCAGCACCCACGTGATCTGGTCCTGCGACGCCGACAGCGACCCCTGCATGTGCGGCAGGGCGACGTTGGCGATGGTGCCGTCCAGCGCCTGGATGATCGTCGCCAGCATGATCGAGATCGTGATCATGGTGCGGTTGATGGGCGCGGCCGTCGTCACAGGGTGTCCTCGAGGCGCTTCTTCAAGGTCTCCAGCAGGACGGTCGCCGTGGCCAGCGCCTGCGGGTCGAGGCCGGCCAGCAGGTCGGCCCGGAATGGCGCCGCTTCGCCGATGACTTCGGCGTAGACGGTCTTGCCGGTGTCGGTCAGGTGCACGAGTTTCACACGGCGGTCGAGGGGCGAGGGCGCGCGCGCGACGAAGCCGTCGCGCTCCAGGCGGTCCAGCATCGACACCATCGACGGCCCCTCGACGCCGACCAGGTCGGCCAGCGCCCGCTGCGACATCGGTTCGCCCGACTTGGCGATCATCGCGATCGTCATCCAGCCGGACTGGCCGATGCCCAGGTGCTTGAGGCGCTTGTCCAGCGCGAGCCGCCACAGCCGCGCGCTCGTGTGCAGGGCTGCCGAGAAGCGTTCTTCGAACGATTCGGGTAGGCTACTCATCATTAGTCATAAAATAGATAGAAACCTATCGATTTTATGCGACGTTGGCGAACTGTGCAAGCTGGCAATGAAATCGAAGGCAATTTCCCAAAACCGGGCTCTGACCCCGAATTGACGATGAAATCGAGGGCAATTTCCCAAAACCGGGCTCTGACCCCGAATTGACGACTTGACGATTCAGGCGGGCGGCTCGGCCTTGTCGAGCGTGAACACGGCGTGGACGTCGCCGGCCACGATGCCGCGCGCGTTCCTGAGCGGCGGTGCGCGGTACGGGTCGAGGTGGGCGCGGCGCGTGGCGTCCAGCAGGCCCAGCTGATCGAGCACGGAGAACGTGGCCGGGTGCAGCGCGCGCGGGGCGCCGTCCGCCACCTTGATCGCGATGCCGATGCCGGCCGAGCGGATGCCGATGGCCTGCACGGCGTCCGCGCCGATCTTGGCGACCCAGTCGCCGCCGCCGGCCTGCATCCACGCGAGGTCGGTGCGCGAGTCGCCCGACACCATGTCCGGGTGTGCCGTCATCGCGTCGAACAGGTCGCCCAGCGCGCCGCCGAGGCGGGCGTCCGGCCCCGGTTGCGCCAGGCGCGCATACAGGTGCGCGAGGCGCGCCAGCGGCATCGCGTAGTTCGGCGCCGAGCAGCCGTCGATGCCCATCGGCAGCGTGTCTTCCGTCATCTGCACGCAATCGGCCAGCGTGGCGCGGATCGCGCGCTGCAGCGGGTGCGCGGGATCGACGTAGTCCGCCGTCGGTGCGCCGTGCAGGCGGCACCAGGCGAGGAAGCCGCTGTGCTTGCCCGAGCAATTGTGGTGGACCGTGCGCCAGCGCCGCCCGGCCGGCACGGGCAGGCCGACGGCGTCGTAGTACAGCGGCGCCGCGCAGCCGCAGGCGAGCTGGCTTTCGTCCACGCCGATCTTGTCGAGGATGGCCGTCACGCCCACCAGATGCTTTTCCTCGCCAGAGTGGCTGGCGCACAGGAGGGCCAGTTCGGCGCGGGTGAAGCCGAAGCGGGCCGGGCCGTCGTCCAGGACGAAGGGCAGGGCCTGGAACGGTTTCAGGGCCGAACGGGTGAACGTCATGACGTCGGGATCGCCCGCCGACCACAGCAGGCGGCCGGCCACGTCGACGACGGCGATCGAACCATGGTGGATGTTCTCGACCGCGTAGCCGCCGGCCAGGTCGCGGTCCCGCGGATAGCCACGCGTCGTGGCCACCAGAGGCACTGGATGCATCGGTCTCTCCTTCGTCCGGATGGGGTTCTCGACGCCGCCACTGTACCGGATATCGGCCGCACGGTGCGCGCCCGAGCCGGCGCGGACGATGTCAAAAACTATATGCATCCGCAGCAATCCGCCCCGGTTTTTCGACAGTTCATCCCCCGTTTTCGACGCTTCGGCGGTTCGCCGATGACGCCGCCGCAAGCGCTTCCTACACTGTCATCACTCGCCGCACATTATCGATGCGGCGATATGAAAAACGGTGGACCCATTGAGCATCCGGCGATCATTTTGAAATCGCGCTTGTGGTCCGTTCTATATTTCGTATCTTGACTTCGGAGCAATCATGCGTATTCCACAAGCCCTGGCCTTCATCGGCGCCGCCACCCTGTCGCTGTCGGCGTTCGCCGACCCGTCCATCGCGCCCTCGTCGGCCAGCGCCAGCGCCGTGCAGTTGCCGGGCACGTCGCACTCATACCGCCTGAACGAGGACGAAGCCCGGCACATGCGCGGTGCGTTCCTGCTCGCCGACGGCCGCACGATGAAAGTGACGAACCGGATGAACCGGCTGTACGTGGACATGGACGGCAAGCACGAAGAACTGGTGCCGGTCGGTCCCAAGAAATTCGTCACGCGCGACACGGGCACCATCATCGCGTTCAACGAGGTGCCGTACGCCGACGAGGTCGTCGTCAACCAGGCCGCGCGCTGATGCGCGGCGCCCAACACGGCCGGCCCGGCCGACACGGTCCGGGCCGGCGCCTTTCAGCGCGGCGCGAGCGGGGCGGCCACGCCCCGGCGCCGCACCCCTTCCGCCGGTGCGCGATCGACGGTCAGATCGGCGCGCCGAAGCGCCCGGCCTGGTAATCGGCGATCGCCTGCTGGATTTCCGCACGCGTATTCATCACGAACGGCCCGTGCGCCACGACCGGTTCGCGGATCGGCTCGGCATGGCCCAGCAACAGCAGGCTGTTGCGGTCGGCCAGGATCTCGATCTCGTCGCCCTGCGGTTCGAACTCGGCCAGGTGGCAGGCGCTGACCGTCTCCGGCATGCACTGGATCACGCCGCGCACGACGTACAGGAACACATTCCGGTCGAGCAGGCCGTCCACGTGCAGGCGCGCACCCGCCTTCATCTCCACCGTGCACAGCGCCACGCCCGTCAGCGATTCGACCGGGCCCGTCACGCCGCCAACCGTTCCCGACACGAGGTGCACGCGCACGCCGTCGCCCTTGTCCACGACCGGAATCCCGTCGGCCTGCAATCCCACGTAGCGCGGCGCCGTCATCTTGAGCGCGGGCGGCAGGTTGACCCACAGCTGCAGGATCTCCAGGCCGCCGCCGCGCTCCATGAATTCGCGCGGCGACACTTCCGCGTGCACGATGCCGCGGCCGGCCGTCATCCATTGCACGCCGCCCGGGCCGATCACGCTCTCGTGGCCGGCGCTGTCGCGGTGGGCCAGCAGCCCGTCGAGGATGAAGGTGACGGTCTCGAAGCCGCGGTGCGGATGCGGCCCGAACGGCAGGCCGCGGTTGTGCGGCGGGTAGACCTGCGGTCCGTGGTGGTTGAGGAACAGGAAGGGATCGATCTGGTCGAGATGCGGCCCCGGCACGGGGCGCCGGGTGATCAGGTCGCCGATGTCGTCGCGCAGCGCGGCATGCACGCGCCGGATGATCTTGTGGGCCATGCTCGTTTCTCCGCTTCTCCGATGGTTCGAACCAATACGATACCCCATCGCACGCACTTCCCGCATCCCTGCTAGACTCGTTGCGCTTTTGCAATCATGGAGACGATAACGATGAATACGAAAACATGCGCACGCAACCTGGCCGCGGCCATCAGCCTGGCCTGGGCGGCAAGCGCGATGGGGGCGCCGACCGCGACCCCGGCCGTGCCCGGCGACGCCGCGATCAAGGCGGCCAAGCATGCCGTCACGGCCTATCGCGACGACGTGGTCGACACGCTGTCCAGGCTCGTCAGCTACAACACGGTGGCCGACAAGGCCATCCCGTGCGAACGCAATCCGCGCCACATCGCGTTCAAGGCCTACCTGAAGCAGGAAGCGGAGCGGCTGGGGCTGGACTTTACCGATTACGGCTGCGTGGCCGTCGTCGGCCTGGGCAAGGGCAGCGAGCGCGTGGGCCTCGTGGCGCACGGCGACGTGCAGCCCGTCGATGCGAGCAAGTGGAAGAAGTCGCCGTTCGAACTGGACGCCACGAGCGAACCGGGCCGCCTGCTGGCGCGCGGCGCCGAGGACGATAAAGGCCCCATCGCCACCGCGCTGTACGCGATGAAGTCGCTGAAGGACCTGCAGGTGCCGCTGTCCAAGCGCATCGAGCTGTACGTCTACATGGCCGAGGAATCGGACTGGGGCCCGCTGGAAGCCTTCATCAAGGGGTACACGCTGCCGCAGATGAACATCACGCTCGACGCCGAATACCCGGCCGTCACGGCGGAGAAGGGGTATGGCACGCTGGCCGTCACGATGCCGAAAACGGCCGCCGCGCCGCCCGCGGGCACGCCCTTCGTGAAGGAATTCCGCGGCGGGTTCTTCGGCAGCCAGATTCCCGAGGACGCGCAGGCCCTCGTCGCCGACGCGACGCCGGCACTGGAGGCGCAGATCCGCGCGCGTGCCGGCAAGCAGGTCGGCATGCATTACCAGTTCGAATGGAAGGGCAAGGACCTGCTCGTCACGGCCAAGGGCCTGTCGGCGCACTCGTCCAAGCCGGAAGACGGCGTCAACGCCATCAGCATGCTGGCCGACGCGCTGGCCGTGCAGCCGTGGCCGGACACGACGGCAGGCGCCCTGGTGAACTTCCTCAACGAGATGGTGGGCACCGGCTACTTCGGCGAAAAATTCGGCAGCATCGCCTACCGCGACGCCTTCATGGGCCCGATGACGTTCGCGCCGACGGTGATCCGCCAGCACGACGACGGCGGCATCGAACTGTCGATCAACATCCGCCGTCCGCAGGGCAAGACCAAGGAGCAGCTGACCAACGAGATCAATGCCGCGCTGGCGCAATGGCAGGGTGCGCACGTGCAACTGGCGAACATCTCGGCGCAGATCGGCGACCCGTGGATGCAGAAGGATGCGCCCCAGCTGCCGGTGCTGATGAAGACGTTCGCGTACTTCACGGGCATCAAGGACCCGAAGCCGGTCGCCATCGGCGGCGGCACCAATTCGCGCCTGTTCCCGCACGCCGTCAGCTTCGGCCCCGCGATGCCGCACACGGTCTATACGGGCCATTCGGAACACGAGTTCATCACCACCAAGCAATTGCTTCTGAACCTCGAGATGTACACGGCCGTGCTGGCCGAGCTGGCCAAGTAACGCCTCCCGCGGGCATGGTCGTTCCATGCCCGCGTCCTTCCTTCCCACGACACATTTGCCCGCCAGCCCCGCCCGCTCGTGGGGGCGCTTCACGATTTTGGTCGCTCGGCCGTCGTGTAGGTCTCGGTCTCGCCAAAATGTGTAAATCCTTCCAAAAATTTTGTAGGTTTGAGCCTACATGACGTCCTTCTTCATAGGGAAAAAATGCCTGTCCGGCGGCTTTTCCCTAGGAGAGACAGCAGACCGCGCCAAGGCCTCCGGACAAGCCTCCGCGCGGCCCGTTGATTGTCGGAAAATCAATTGCTGACTCCGAGAAAATGTGGCGAAAACGCCATGATAGGATCAAACCTGACCGCGACCGGATGCCCGAAGTCGCGCAAGGAGCAATGCCTGACCTGCCGATGCCATGCACAGCCAAGACCTGATAAAACCTGACGGAAGACATCTGACGTTGTACAGCAACCGGCCCATCCCGGACGGCATCGTCGCGACCAGTCCCTTCGCCGAGCCGCAGCACGCCAACCCGCACCTGCGCTGGCATGCGCTGCGCGGCGAGTGGGTCGCGTATGCCGCGTTCCGCCAGAACCGCACGTATCAGCCGCCGCCGCAGTACAACCCGCTGGCGCCCACGCGCGACCCGGCACACCCGACCGAGATGCCGGCCGGCGACTACGAGATCGCCGTGTTCGACAACCGCTTCCCGTCGCTGGCGCCCGATGCACATGAACCGCCCACGCTGACGGTGCCGAGCGCGCCCGCCAACGGGCAGTGCGAGGTCGTCGTGTTCACGCAGGACCCGCAGGCGGCGCTGGGCCGCCTGCCGCTGGCGCGCATCGAACTGCTGCTGGAAGTGTGGGCCGACCGCACGCGGCGCCTGAAAGGCCGCAACCACATCCAGTACGTGCTGCCGTTCGAGAACCGCGGCGCCGAAGTGGGCGTCACGCTGCACCATCCGCACGGCCAGATCTACGCCTATCCGTTCGTGCCGCCCGTGCCCGCGCGCCAGCTGGCGCAGGAGCGCGAGTACTACCTGCAGCACGCCACCAGCCTCCTCGGCGACATGGCGCGCGACGAAGCGGCGGACGGCAAGCGCGTGCTGTACCAGGACGAGCATGCGATCGCGTTCGTGCCGGCCTGCGCGCGCTATCCGTACGAGGTGTGGACGATGCCGACCGGCCCTTGCGGCGACTTCGCGGCGCTCACGCCGGTGCAGCGCGCAAGCCTGGCACGCGCGTTGAAGACGGTGCTGCTCAAGTTCGACTGCCTGTGGGAGCGCCCGTTCCCGTACCTGATGGTGTGGTACCAGGCGCCGACCGACGGCGCCGACCACCCCGAGACGCAGCTGCACTGCCAGTTCTATCCGCCGTACCGCACGCGCGACCGCCTGAAATACCTGGCCGGCACGGAGATCGGCGCCGGCATGTTCGCGATGGACGTGCTGCCCGAGACGACCGCGTACGAATTGCAGCAGGTCGACGTGCGGCTGGAGGACGCGGCATGAGCGCGCTGCCGGACCGCGGCGCCGGACGATCGGCCGGCGAGGTCGCGGACAAGCTCGCGCTGCTGCGCGCCGCGCTGGCGCAAACCGGGGCCGGCGCAGTGCGCCTGCGCGGCACCGACTGGTTCGCGTGGGCGACGGCGGGCGGCGACGCCGCCGTGCTGCAGGGGGCCGACTGCGGCGTGGCCGAGGTGCTCGTCACGCACGACGACGCCGTCGTCCTGACCGACGCCATCGAGGCCGAACGCCTGCGCCTGGAACAGGTGCCGCCCGGCTTCACGTTCCACATCGCGCCGTGGGCCGAGACCGAGCTGCGCGAGACCCATGTGCTGGGCGCGGCCCGCGGCGGCGCCGTGCTGTCCGACCGCCCGCGCAACGGCAACGGCAACGGCAACGCCGAGCAGCCGCTGCCCGCGAGCCTGCGCCTGCGCCGCATGGTGCTGCAGCCGTCCGAACAGGACCGCTACCGCGCGCTGGGTGCGGAGGCCTCCGCCGCGATGACGGCGACGCTGCGCGCCGCGCGTCCGCACTGGACCGAGCTCGACCTCGCGGCCGCGGGCGCGCAGGCGTTGTGGCGGCGCGGCATCCAGCCCGCGCTCGTGCTGGCCGCGGGCAGCAGGCGCCTGCAGGCGTTCCGCCATCCCGTGCCCACGCGCGAGACGCTCGGCGCGCGCGCGATGCTGGTGTTCTGCGCGCGCCGCCACGGCCTCGTCGCGAGCCTGTCGCGCGCCGTCGCGTTCGGCGCATTGTCCGTCGACGAGCGCAATGCGGAGGCGGACCTGCTGCAGGTCGAGGCGACGGGCCTGGATGCCGTGCGGCCGGGCCAGTCGCTGGCCGCCGTCTATCACGCGTTCGATGCCGCCTATCGCCACGCCAACCGGCCGGAGGCGATCCGCGAGCACCATCAGGGCGGCATCGCGGGCTACCAGGCGCGCGAGATCGTCGCCAGTCCCAGCACCGCGACGGGGATCGAGACGGGCATGGCGTTCGCGTTCAATCCGAGCTTCGCCGGCATGAAAGTGGAAGACACGTTCCTGCTCGGCGCGCATGGGCTGGAAAACCTGACGCTGGACCCGGACTGGCCGGCGACGACAATCCAGGGCCGCGCGCGGCCCGTATGGCTGGAGGTGGCAGACCATGAATGATCCCGAGACCTTCTTCGGCGGCGCCCCGGAGGCGCACGCGTCGGCACCCGGCCGCGTGAACCTGCTGGGCGAGCACACGGACTACAACGACGGCTACATGCTGCCCGTGGCGACGCCGCAGCGGACCGAGGTCGCGCTCGCGCACAGCCACGACGACCAGCACCACCTGTATTCCGGCACGCTGGACGGCAACGTCACGTTCGCGGCGAAGGGCGGCAGCGCGCCGCAGGGCTTCGGCAGCTATATCGAAGGCTGCATCCGCCTCGTGGAAGCGACGGGCGTCACGGTGCCGCCGCTGCGCGTGTTCGTGACGACGACGCTGCCCGTGGGGTCCGGCCTGTCGTCGTCCGCGGCGCTCGAAGTGGCGATGCTGCGCGCGCTGCGCAACCTGCTCGGCTTCACGCTCGACAACGTGACGCTGGCCAGAATAGCCCAGCGCGCCGAGATCGAATATGCCCGCGTCAACTGCGGCATCATGGACCAGATGGCGTCCAGCCTGTGCGACGAGCGCAACATGCTGTTCATCGACGCGCGCACGCTGGAGCACCACCTCGTGCCGATGCCACCCGGCACGGAGCTGATCGTCGTCGACTCCGGCGTGCCGCGCACGCTTGCCGCCAGCAAGTACAACGAGCGCCGCGCCGAATGCGAAGAGGCGTCGCGCAAGCTGGGCGTGCGCGCGCTGCGCGACGTGACCGACCCGGCGGCGGTCGACACGCTGCCCGAGCCGCTGCGCCGGCGCGCCCGCCACGTCGTGCTCGAAGACCTGCGCGTGCTGGAAGCGGCGCAGGGCGTGTCGGCCGAACGTTTCGGCGAACTGATGAACGCGTCGCACGACAGCCTGCGCGACGACTACGAGGTGTCGATTCCCGAGCTCGACCAGCTGGTGGCCGCGCTGCGCGCCGCCCCGGGCGTGCTCGGTGCGCGCCTGACCGGCGCCGGATTCGGCGGCGCGTGCGTGGCGTTGTGCCGCGCCGGAGGTCAAGAAAAATTCGCAGCAAGACAGGCAGCGGAAACTGCACTCTCCACCTACAACAAAGCTGGACGCCAGGGACGCATCCTGATCCCGGTCCCGACCCAAGGAAAGGAAAACAATGAGCCAGTTTGAGTATCCCCGCCCGCAGCTGGTCCGCGACAATTGGATCAACCTGAACGGTAAATGGCGCTTTCGTTTCGACGATGAGCTGGTCAACAAGATGCCGGAAGGCGTGAAAGGCTGGACCCACGAGATCAATGTCCCGTTCGCACCCGAGACCGAGATGTCCGGCATCCAGGACACGGGCTTTCACCGCTTCTGCTGGTACGAACGCGACTTCGAGGTGATGCCGTCCGAGAACCGTGTGATCCTGCACTTCGGCGCCATCGATTATTTTTCCCGCGTGTGGGTCAACGGCCAGCTCGTGGCCGAGCACGAGGGCGGCCACACGCCGTTCCGCGCCGACATCACGCCCGCGTTGAGAGCGGACGGCAAGCAGACCGTGACCGTGTTCGTCGAAGACGATCCGGCCGACCTGGCCAAGCCCCGCGGCAAGCAGGACTGGCTGCTGGAACCGCACTCGATCTGGTATCCGCGCACGACCGGCATCTGGCAGACCGTGTGGGTCGAGCAGGTGTCGCGCACCTTCATCCAGAACCTGCGCTGGACGCCGCTGTTCGAAACCTTCGAGATCGGTTGCGAAGTCATCGCCGGCGGCGACATCCAGGAAGACATGTTTGTCGAGGTTAAGATTTGGCACGGCAAGCAATTGCTGGCGGACGACAACTACAAGCTGCTGGCCGGCGAGGCGAACCGCAAGATCGCGCTGTCCGACCCCGGCATCGACGATTCGCGCAACGAATTGCTGTGGAGCCCCGAACGCCCGACCCTACTCGACGCCGAGGTGATCCTGCGCTGCGGCGACAGGATCGTCGACCACGTGAAGTCGTACACGGCGCTGCGCTCGTTCCACATCAACCGCGACCGCCTGCTGCTCAACGGCCGCCCGTATCCGCTGCGGCTCGTGCTGGACCAGGGTTACTGGACGGAGTCGTTCCTGACGGCGCCGTCGGACGACCACCTCAAGCGCGACGTCGAACTGGCCAAGCTGATGGGCTTCAACGGCGTGCGCAAGCACCAGAAGATCGAAGATCCGCGCTATCTGTACTGGGCCGACAAGCTGGGGCTGCTCGTGTGGGAAGAGATGCCCTCGGCCTACCGCTTCGCGCCGCGCGCGATCACGCGCATGGTCAAGGAATGGACCGAGGCCATCGAGCGCGACTACAGCCACCCATGCATCATCGTGTGGGTGCCGTTCAACGAATCCTGGGGCGTGCCGAACCTGACACTGACCCAGGCGCACCGCAACGCGGTCGAGGCGCTGTACCACCTGACGCGCACCCTCGACTCGACCCGCCCGGTGATCGGCAACGACGGCTGGGAAGCGTCGGCCACCGACATCCTGGGCATCCACGACTACGACTGCAGCCCGGACAAGCTGAAGGCGCGCTACGAGGTCAGCGACCCGGTGCGCACGCTGTTCGATCAACGCCGTCCCGGCGGACGCATCCTCACGCTGGACGGCTTCCCGCACCGCGGCCAGCCCATCGTGCTCACCGAATTCGGCGGCATCGCGTACGACCCGAACGCGACGCCCGAGGACGGCACGTGGGGCTATACCCGTGCCCATACGGCCGAGAGTTATCACGCGCTGTACCAACGCCTGCTGAAGGTGGTCAACGAGACCTTCATGTTCAGCGGCTTCTGCTATACCCAGTTCGCCGACACGTTCCAGGAAGCGAACGGCCTGCTCAACGCGGACCGTACACCCAAGCTGCCGTTCGAGGTGATCAGCGCGGCGACGCGCAACGTCGCCCTCGAACCCAAGGACGTGGAAGAGGAGGGAGACATGCCGGGCGCAGCCTGACGTCTTGCGCCGCCCGGCGCGCTCCGAACCCTGTCGCGAGCACGGCACCCGCAGGGCGCCTGCCCCATCGCTGCGCGGTCACGCATGGCCGCGCTGATGGACGGACACGCCCGTCCGTGCCGCGCGACCCGCGTTCGCCGGCGCGCCGCGGTGCGGGCGGTCCGGCTTTGCATCGATCAACCGACCGCCCTCGGGCGACAAGGAGCCCATCATGTCCACGATCGTCGTTTTCAGCCACCTGCGCTGGGATTTCGTGTTCCAGCGGCCGCAGCACCTGCTGTCGCGCCTGGCCCAGCATTATCCCGTCCTGTTCGTCGAAGAACCGGTGTACGACGATGGCGCCCCGTTCATGGAACGCTCCAGCCCCGCGCCGAACGTGACCGTGTGCCGCGCGCACACCCCGATCCACGCCAACGGTTTCCACGACGAGCAACTGCGGCTGCTCCAGCCCATGGTCGCGCAGCTGGCACCACCGGGCGAGGACGTCATCGCCTGGTTCTATACGCCGATGGCGCTGCCGCTGCTGCAATTGCTGCGGCCCGCGCTCGTCGTGTACGACTGCATGGATGAACTGGCGTCGTTCAAGAATCCACCCAAGCAACTGCTGCAGCGTGAAAGCGCGCTGCTCTCCATCGCCGACCTCGTGTTCGCCGGCGGCCCCAGCCTGTACGAGGCGAAGCGCCACCGCCACCCGAACGTCCACTGCTTTTCCAGCAGCGTCGACGTCGTGCATTTCCAGCAGGCGCTGGACCGCGGGCGCGCACATCCGCAGCAGGACGCCATCCCGCATCCGCGCCTGGGCTTCTACGGCGTGCTGGACGAGCGCTTCGATCCGGACCTCGTCGGCGCCGTGGCCGAAAGCCACCCCGAGTGGCAGATCGTGCTGGCCGGACCGATCGTCAAGATCGATCCGGAGCGTCTTCCACGCCGCCCCAACATCCATTACCTGGGCCAGCAGCCGTACGCGGCGCTGCCCGACCTGCTCGCCGGCTGGGACGTCTGCCTGATGCCGTTCGCCATCAACGAGGCGACGAAATACATCAGCCCGACCAAGGTGCTCGAATACATGGCGGCCCAGCTGCCGATCGTCAGCACGCCGATCGCCGACGTCGCCAATCCGTACGGCCACGTCGTCGCCATCGCGGCGACCGCGGACGAATTCATCGCCGCGTGCGAGGCCGCGCTGGCGCAGACGCCCGAGCAGCGCCGCCACATGATCGATGCGATGCAGGCCGTCGTCGCCGCCACGTCGTGGGACAACACGGTCGCGCGCATGCGCGAGCTGATCGACACGGCGCCGCCGCGCACCGACCGGCGCGCCACCCCGCGCAGCCTCGACGCGGCGGCCGACGCGGCCGCCGTCTCGCTGCGTGGCGACGCGCGGCGCGGCTCGAAGGTCAATCCGTTGCGCGTCCACGAGCCGCATGTGGGCACGATCGTCATCGGCGGCGGCCCGACCGGCCTGTCGGCCGCTTACCACCTGGGCGCGGATACGCTGCTGCTCGACCGCAACGAGACCGTCGGCGGCTGGTGCCGCTCGATCGAGGACAACGGCTTCACGTTCGATCACGCCGGCCACATCATGTTCTCGAACGACCCGTACGTCCTCAAGATGTACGAGGTGCTGCTGGGCGATAACGTGCACTGGCAGAATCGCGAAGCGTGGATCTACAGCAAGGGCGTATATACCCGCTATCCGTTCCAGGGCGCGCTGTACGGCCTGCCGCCGAAGGTGATCACGGAATGCGTGATGGGCGCCATCGAAGCCCGCTACGAAAGCGCGGAGGGCAGGACGACGGCCGCGCAAGCCGTCGACGACTGCTGCGCCGACGGCACGACCGACGTCTGCAACACGGACCGTGCCGTGAAAGGCGAAGTGCGCAACTTCGAGCAATTCATCTACAAGGTGTGGGGCAAGGGCATCGCGAAACACTTCGCGATTCCGTACAACCGCAAGATCTGGACCGTGCCGCTGTCCGAGATGGAAACGTCGTGGCTCGGCGGCAGGGTGCCGCTGCCGAACCTGGAAGAAATCATCCAGGGCGCGCTGGAGCCGTCGCCGGCGCCGCTGGGGCCGAACGCGCGCTTCGGTTATCCGTTGAAGGGCGGGTTCCAGGCGCTGATGAACGGCTTCCTGCCTCACATCAAGGGCAAGATCGAATTGAATGCGGACGTCGTGAAAGTGCTGCCGCGCGAACACATCGTCGCCCTGCGCGACGGCCGCCGCTTCCGCTACGACGACCTGATTTCCACGATGCCGCTGCCGGAGCTGGTCAAGGCGATCGGCGACGAGGCGCCGGAAGAGGTGAGGGCGGCGGCGAAGGGCCTGCGCCACGTGTCGATCCGCTGCGTGAACATCGGCATCGACCGCGCCGCCACGGACAAGCATTGGATCTACTACCCGGAAGACACGATCTTCCACCGCATCTTCGTGCAGGGCAATGCGAGCCCGGGATGCAATGCGCCGGGCGGCTTCGGCTTCACGTGCGAGATCTCGTACTCGCCGTATAAACCGCTGCCCGTCGACGGCGACGCGCTGATTGAACGCGCCATCGCGGATTGCCGCAAGGTCGGCATGATCCGGGACGGCGACACGATCCTCGCCGCCAACCAGGTCGACATGCCGTACGCCTACGTGCTGTACGACCACGCGCGCGCCCGCAACGTGGCGACGTGCAAGGCCTGGCTGAAGCAGTTCGACATCGTCCTCGTCGGCCGCTACAGCGAGTGGGAATACTACAACTCCGACCACGCCCTGCTGGCCGGCAAGCGCGGCGCGGACATCGTGCGTGCCAGGCATACGCAGGCGCAGCAGGTCGGGGCGGAATAGAACGGTGCCCGGGCGCGCTGCGGGATGCCGCCGGCGCGCCGGACCGGGCCGCTGTTCGGCTCAGTGTTGAATCATGCCGCCTGCCAGGCTCACGCGGTCGCCGGTGCGGAAGTCCGGCGTCGTCTGCTGCGTCACGACCTGGGTGCTGCCGTCGTCCATGCGCAAGGTGACGCGATAGACGCGGTCGGCGGAGCTGCCGGTGGCGCCGCCCGCGCTGCTGCCCATCGCCGCGCTCGCGCTGCTCTCGCCTTCCATGGCGGCACCGCTCGAACGGGGGACGACTTCGATGGCGGCGACGGTGGCGTTCGGGCTCATCGGCGGCGCGGTGGCGCCCTGGCCCTGCGTCATGGCGCCGGCGCTGTCATAGCCGGTCGAGCTGCCCGCCGTGCCGGACGCTCCGGAAGTGCCCGAGCTGCCGGTGTCGCCGCTGCTGCCCGATGTGCCGGTGGCCGTGCCGCTGCTGCCGGTCTCGCCGCTGGTGCCGCTGGTGCCGCTGCTGCCCATGCCACCGCCGCGCCAGGAACTGCACGCGGACAGCCCGACTGCGAGCGCCAGCAAGCCCGCCAGGAAGACGCTCTGGTGTTTTTGCTTCATGATCAACTCCTTCTGATGGGATAGTGTCAGGTTAGATGAGTGACGATGCCGCGTGCCACTTTGGTAAGAGGCCTGTTCGGTATCGGCGTTCAAGCTGCCCCCAGTTGAGCATGAGCCACGTCAAAGCCGTGGCGAATAGCGGCGGGTGACGCGGCCTCAGCGTTGGGCGTCGACGGGGGCGCGCGACGCCAGCAGGGCCAGCACGCTGCCGACGACGATGGCGGCGCCGACGTCGACGGCCCAGTCGCGGACGTCAGCGCCGCGATACGGGAAGAAGCTTTGCACGAACTCGTCGCCGGCACCCATCACGGCGACCGCCAGCACGGCCTTGCAGGCGCGGGCGAGCGCGCCGCCGCGGCTGCCGACGAACCACAGCGAGGCCAGCGCGGCATAGGCGATCGAGTGCAGGACCGGTCCCGGCGCGTAGGCACCGATGTCGGCCCGGGCGCCGGGGATGTTGCCTGTCGTAATGATCGTCAGGTACATCAGGACGGCGCCCGCAAGGCACAGCAGGCGCCGGTGCGGATGTTGCAGGAACGTGGATAAATACGATGTCATGGCAAGGTGAGGCTGAAAAGCGCTCACCTTACCATGCTCGTTGTGCGCTTGCACAAACGCGCGCGGGCCTCAGATCGTCAGGGCCGGCGCGCCGTTCGGATAGTGAGCGTCGAAGCAGCTGGCGCAGTCGGCGCAGAATAAATGGGCCATGCGCACCGCCGACTGGCGCAGGACCAGTTTCAGGTGGCCGCTCTGGCATTTGGGACAGATCTCTCGGACAGTGCCGAAAGTCAGTACGTGAAGAGGTTGCCCTTCATCGTCGAGGTGGTCGATCACCATGCGCGGGTTCAGCTCGCTGAGAACCAGACAGTCTTCCGGTTCCGCGTGATGGCGGCGCGATGGATGGGGTTGCTCTTGGGGTGGCGACATCGTCTCAGGTACAGGTAAAGTCATTGGACCGGCTCCATGTTGGATTGTCTTGTCCCCACGCGACATGTAAAAAATCGCGAGGCGCGAGATTCATCATAGCGGAATCTGAAGATGGTTCAAGCACAACAGCACGCAATTGTGCGGTGCGTGGCAGACGCGGCAATAAGAATACGGAACAAAAAAAATGCCCGCCAACGGAGGACGGGCACAACCCAAGATCGGGCCAAGAGACGCAGAATTCGGTGCGGTGTGCCGCTAGCAGCACACCTTCTGCGATCACGCATATCGGTTGCGTGTATGCAGATGAACCCAGTATAGGGAGAAAATGTGACTTGACCATGACGCTCATCAAAGATGCGCGCCTTTGGTCCCGAACGTTTGCGGATGGGATTGGTCCGCATGAGAACGATAAAAAAAAAGCCCGCTGATTGAGCGGGCTTCAAACTATTTTCTTGGAGGAGAATAGTGGAGACAGGTGCCATTATGCTGCGCTGCGGCATGCGCGTCCAATGATGAATTCGGATACCGGTTATTACCTGGCGTAATAATGGCCGAGCTCGCTTCGCGTCAGTCCTTGACCGGCACCGTGTAATTCAGCGCCATGCGGCCGCCATCCGCATACAGCGTCTGGCCCGTGATGTACGACGCGTCGTCGCTGGCGAGGAAGGCGGCGATGCCGGCGATCTCTTCCGGTTCGCCGCAACGGCCCAGCGGCGTGCGCGACAGGATCGTGTGGCGCGCTTCCGGGCTTCCCAGAACGGCCTGCTTCGCCAGCTCCGTCAGGATCGTGCCCGGGCCGATACCGTTGACGCGGATGCCGTGCTGGGCCAGGCCGATCGACGCCACGCGCGTGAGCTGGTTGACGCCGCCCTTCGACACGACGTACGGAATCTGGTTCGGGATCGTCAGCTCCGCATTGACACTCGACATATTGATGATGCAGCCGCTCTGGCGCTTGACCATCTCGCGGGCCACGGCCTGGCTGCACAGGAACATCGATTTCAGATTGATGCGCAGTACGCGGTCGAAATCGTCCTCGGCCAGGTCGAGGAAATCGGCGGCATGGGTCACGCCGGCGTTGTTGACGAGGATGTCGACGCGGCCGAAGGCGGCCAGCGTGGCGGCCACCATCGCATCGACTTCGGCCTTCACGCTCACGTCCGCCCGGAAGAAACGGGCAGCGTCGCCCAGCGCCGCGGCGGCGGATGCGCCTTCGGGACGGAGATCGACGAGCATCACGCGCGCGCCCTCGCGCACGAGGCGTTCGGCGCACGCATGGCCGATGCCCTGGCTGGCGCCGGTGACGATGGCGACTTTCTGGCTGAGTTTCATGGATATCCTCGTTGCTGCAATGAAAAGGCCGCCATTGTAGCGGCCTGCCGCGCGGCGCGTCAGAGCATCACGGGCCGGTCGGGCAATTCGTTCGGGCGTGCGCCGCCGGACGGGAAATGGTTGCGCAGCAGCTGGTTCACCTGGGCGATCGCGGCCAGCGTCGCCGCGCGGAATTCGCCGCGGGAAAAGCCGCGTGTCATCGTGTCGCACACGCCCTGCCAGGTGGCGGCGGGTATCCTGCGGTCGATGCCCCGGTCGGCAATGATATCGACCTTGCGGTCGGCCAGGTTCACGTAGATCAATACGCCGCAATTGTCCTCGGTGTCCCAGATGCCGTAGTCGGCGAACAGGGCGATGGCGCGCTGGCGGTTCGTCACGCCGGCCCAGGCCAGCGCCAGCGGCAACCCCTTTTCGACGATCAGGCGCACTTCGCCCCGGTGCGTCTGCTCGCCGGCCGTGATGGCTTCCGTGATCGCGTCGAGGGCGTCGGGCGGAAACGCGCGCTCCGCTTCGTTGCGGGTGCTGAACAGGTGGCGCAGGGCGCGCCGCAGGCGGCTCGGTTCGTCCATCACCAGTCTCCCGAGGCGCCGCCGCCGTCGAAGCTGCCGCCGCCGCCGGAGAACCCGCCGCCGCCGCCGTCCGAAAAGCCGCCGGAAAAGCCGCCGCCGCCGCCGCGCCAGCGGTCGTCGTCGTGCTGGTGGGCGGCATTGGCCAGTATGTTGCCGAGAATGAAGCCGGTCGTGCCGCTGTCCCAGCCGGCGCCATAGCGGCCCGGTTGCGCCAGCCGTGTGCGGCGCGGGCGGAACACCGCGCGCAGGACCACGACGCCGACGAGGATCAGGAAGAGGCTGACGACGACGTTGGGGCCGTCGTCCTCATGCTGTTGCGCCGGCGTTTGCGCCGGCGGCGCCGGGAATTTTTCCTGGTCGAGCAGGGTGGCGATGGCGCCCACGCCCGCGACGAGGCCGCCGTACCAGTCGTTCTGGCGGAAGTGCGGCGCGATCGTGTCTTCCAGGATGCGTTTCGATTGCGCGTCCGTGAGGACGCCCTGCACGCCGCGCCCCGCCTCGATGCGCAGGCGGCGCAGCGCCTTGGGATTGTCCTTCGCGACCAGCAGCAGCACGCCGTCGTCGACGCCCTTGCGCCCCAGTTTCCAGGCGTCCGTCACGCGGATGCCGTATTGCTCGATGGCTTCCGGCTCGGTCGACGCCACGAGCAGCACGGCGATCTGGCTGCCCGTCTTCGCCTCGTAGTCGGCCAGCACGCTTTCCAGTTTCCGGCGCTGGTCCGGCGTCAGCATGCCGATCTCGTCGGTGACGCGCGCACGCAGCGGCGGCACCGGTTTGAACTGGCCTTGCGCGCAGGCGTTACAAGCCAGCAGCAGGGTCAGCATCCAGGCCCAGAGCAAGCGCGGCAGGGCGTTCATGGGATGGCCTTATTTGCCGAAGTTGACGGTCGGCGCCGTCGAAATGGATTTCTCGTTCTCGACCGTGAACGAGGGCTTGGCCTGGTAGCCGAACATCATCGCGGTCAGGTTGGTCGGGAAGCTGCGGACCGTCACATTGTAGTCCTGCACCGCCGCGATATAGCGCTGGCGCGCCACCGTGATGCGGTTTTCCGTGCCTTCCAGCTGCGACTGCAGGTCGCGGAAGCTGGCGTCGGCCTTCAGTTGCGGATAGTTCTCCGACACGGCCATCAGGCGCGACAGTGCGTTCGACAGCTCGCCCTGCACCTGCTGGAATTTCTGGAAGGCTTCCGGATTATTCAACACTTCCGGCGTGATCTGGAAGCTGGTCGCGGCCGCGCGCGCCCGCGTGACGGCTTCCAGCGTATCCTTTTCGTGCGTCGCGTAGCCCTTGACCGTGTTCACCAGGTTGGGAATCAGGTCGGCGCGGCGCTGGTACTGGTTGACGACCTCGGACCAGGCGGCCTTGGTGGCCTCGTCCTTGGCCTGGAACTGGTTGTAGCCGCAGCCCGACAGCAGGGTGGCGGCCAGGACGGCGGCCAGCAGCATGCCGGCCCAGCGCGTGAACAAGGAAGGTTTCATCTGGCGATCCGTAACAAGTTGTCGAATGGCCAAAATATACCTGAAATGACATTGTATTGGCGAGACGAGCGGGGCGGAGCGCTACAATAGCGGGTTTGCAATCAGATCAGAGAGGCCGCCATGAACTTCATCGATAAACTGGACGCCGCCTGGCGCCGCAACGATTCCCTGCTGTGCGTGGGACTCGACCCGGACATGGCCCGCTTCCCCGCGCACCTGCAAGACCGCCCGGACGGCATCGTGGAGTTCTGCAAGGCCATCATCGACGCCACCGCCGACCTCGCCTGCGCGTTCAAGCCGCAGATCGCCTACTTCGCCGCCCTCGGCGCGGAAGACCAGCTGGAAGCCATCTGCCGCTACCTGCGCGAGCGCTACCCGCACATCCCGCTGATCCTGGACGCCAAGCGCGGCGACATCGGCGCCACCGCGCACCAGTACGCGCGCGAAGCGTTCGACCGTTACGGCGCCGACGCCGTCACCGTCAATCCGTACATGGGGTTCGATTCCGTCGAGCCGTACATGGCGTGGCCGGACCGCGGCGTGATCGTCCTGTGCCGCACGTCGAACGCGGGCGGCTCCGACCTGCAGTTCCTGGACGTGGGCGGCCAGCCGCTGTACCAGCACGTGGCGCGCCTCGTGGCCGAAAAATGGAACAAGAACGGCCAGTGCGCGCTCGTCGTCGGCGCCACGTTCCCGGAAGAACTGGCGCAGGTGCGCGCCATCGTCGGCGACATGCCGCTGCTCGTGCCGGGCGTCGGCGCCCAGGGCGGCGACGTCGAGGCGACCGTCAAGTCGGGTCGCACGGCCGCCGGCGCGGGCATGATGATCAATTCCTCGCGCGCCATCCTGTACGCGCAGCCGCAGGGCGGTGAAGACTTCGCCGCGGCCGCGCGCCGCGTGGCGCTCGAGACGCGCGACGCCATCAACCGCTACCGCGGCTGAACGTCGCCGCGCTGCCGGGCAATGGCCAGGTAGCGCAGCCCGACCGCCAGCGCGGCAAAGCCGGACGCGGCGGCGACGCCCAGCGCCCAGCGCGGGCCCGCATGGTCGGCCACCCAGCCGACGATCGGCGCGCCGACCGGCGTCGTGCCGAGCGCGATGCCGAGCCGCACGGCCATCACGCGGCCACGCATCGCGGGTTCGGTGGACAGCTGGATCAGGCTGTTCGAGGTATTGGTGAAGGTGAGGGCGGCCACGCCCGTCAGCGCCAGCGCGGCGGCGAACCACGGATAGCCCGGCGACACCGCGGCGAGCAGGCAGCCCACGCCGAACACCCCGGCCCCGATCACCAGCGCGCCGAAGTGCGTGCGCTCGCGGCCGGCGGCGAGCAGCGCGCCGATGACGCTCCCGACGGCCATCGTCGACGACAGCAGGCTGTAGCCGCGCGCATCGGTATGGAACACGGAGACGGCCATGGTGCCGATGAAGATCGGGAAATTCAGGCCGAACGTGGCGATCAGGAACAGCATGGCGAGGATCGCCATCAGGTCCGGCCGCTTCCACACATAGCGCAGGCCGTCGAGCATCCCGCGCCCGCCCGCGTTCCCGCGCGCGCGCGGGTGCGCGTGCAGCTCGCTCTTGCGCAGCCATGCCAGCGAACCCAGCACCGCGACATACGACAGTCCGTTGATCAGGAACGCCCACCCGGTGCCGACGCCGGCGATCAACAGGCCGGCGACCGCGGGGCCGACCATCCGGGCGGCGTTGAACGACGTCGAATTCAATGCGACCGCGTTCGGCAGGTCGGCGTCGCCGACGAGCTGCGCCACGAAGGTCTGGCGCACCGGCGCGTCGAAGGCCGATGCGCAGCCGAACAGGAAGGCGAACACGTAGACCTGCCACAGTTGCACGATGCCGGCGATCGTCAACAGGCCCAGCGCGAGCGCGAGCACGCCCATGGCCGCCTGGGTGACCATCATCAGCTTGCGCTGGTCGACGTGGTCGGCGACCCAGCCGGTCCACGGCAGCAGCAATAATTGCGGGCCGAACTGCAGCGCCATGACAGTGCCCACGGCCGAGGCGTTGTGGTGCGTGAGCTGGGTGAGGACGAGCCAGTCCTGGGCGGTGCGCTGCATCCAGGTGCCGACGTTGGAGACCAGGCAGCCGGCGGCCCACAGGCGGTAGTTGAAGTTATTTAACGAACGGAATGCGCGGGCCATCGGGATTGTCGTGGGGTGGGCGGTCCTCGCCCACGCGGTGATACGCGACGGTCGATCCGTCGAAAACGCGGCTCATCCGTGCAAACGCCGGTTGAACGCGTGGGCACGGGGCGCCCACCCTACGTAACGCGGCGCAGGCGTCAATCAATAACGAACGGAATGCGCGGGCCATCGGGATTGTCGTAGGGTGGGCGGTCCTCCGCCCACGCGGTGATACGCGACGGCCGATCCGTCGAAAACGCGGCTCATCCGTGCAAACGCCGGTTGTACGCGTGGGCACGGGGTGCCCACCGTAACGCGGCGCGAGCGCGAATCAATACCGGCTCGGGGCGATCATCTCCGCGTAATCATACAGCGCGCCCAGGATTTCCTCAGCCCGCTCGTCCGCCGTCTCGGACAGCGCGTCGATCTCGGCGAACAATTGCTCGACCGTGCGCGCCCCGCCGGCGCCGTCGAACAGGCGCGCGGCGCGGTGTTCTTCCCACGCCTGCTGCTCGTCTTCGCCCAGGGTGTGCGGGAAGTTGCGGGCGCGGTAGCGGAACAGCAGGTGCGCCAGGCGCTCGTCCTCGAACGACGGGCGCAGCGTCGCCAGCTTGGGCGCCGCCTCGGTCCGCAGCGATTCCAGCCGGCGCCGGTCGCCGGTCGAGACGAAGCCGCCGTACAGGTCTTCGTCGACGTCGACGGCGGCCGCGCCGGTCTCGCGCTGGTACACCTTCTGCCAGACCGCCGCCATGTCCGGCCCGCCCGCGGCAATGCGCGCGTGCGCCAGGCATTGGTCGACGTCCAGTTCCCAGCGCGCCGCCAGTTGCGTGCTCAGCGTTTTCAGGTTGCTGACCAGCATCGGCGACTTGTTCAGGTGCACGCTCTTGATGGGCAGCCGGGTCATCCCCTCGGGCATCTCGGCGGCGCGGGTGAACAGGCGCTGGCGGATCGTGTCGACGTTCAGGTGGAACAGTTCGGACGGGTCGTGGCGGCAGTCCCACACGAGGACTTCGTTCTTGTTGGTCGGGTGCGTGGCCAGCGGCCAGACCATCGCGAGGCAGCCGCGCTCGGCCGGGAACATGCCGGAAACGTGCAGGAAAGGCTGGCGCAGCGCGCGGTCGAGGTGCAGGCCCATCTGCTCCGCGACCTTGTCCTTGCGGCGCAGTTCGAGGCAGAAGTCGAACAGCTTCGGTTGCTTGCTGCGCAGCAGGCGCGCCAGCGCGATGGTGGCGCGCACGTCGGACAGGGCGTCGTGCGCGGCGTCGTGCGCGAGGCCGTTGTCGCGCGTGAGGTGTTCGAGCTTGAAGCTGGGGCGGCCGTCGTCGTGGCGCGGCCACGTGATGCCGTCCGGACGGAGCGCATAAGCCATGCGGACGACGTCGAGCATGTCCCAGCGGCCGCAACCGTTCTGCCATTCGCGCGCATACGGGTCCATCAGGTTACGCCACAGCAGGAAGCGCGTGACTTCGTCGTCGAAGCGGATCGTGTTGTAGCCGACGCCGATTGTGCCCGGCTCGGAGAACGCCGCGCAGATGCGGGCCGCGAATTCGTGCTCGGGCACGCCGTGTTCGAGGCAGTGCTGCGGCGTGATGCCGGTGATCAGGCAGGCCTGCGGATCGGGCAGGTAGTCCGGCGCAGGCTGGCAGTACAGCATGATCGGCTCGCCGATTTCGTTGAGGTCGGCGTCGGTGCGGATCGCGGCGAACTGCGCGGGACGATCGCGCCGCGGTTCCGCGCCGAAGGTCTCGTAGTCATGCCAGAGGAACGTATGGGTGCTCATTGTGGTGCCGTGCGCGGCTGAGTTGCGACGCGCCATTCTAACTTGCATGAATCGCGCGGCCTAGCGTCGCCGCAATCCGGCCGGGGGAACCAAATCGACGTTCACGTGCCGATGCGGTCCCGTCCGGCTTCCTTGGCGCGGTACAAGGCGGCGTCGGCGGCTTCGATCAGGCCCCGTTCGTCCTGGCCGGGCAGCAGGGTGGCGACCCCGAACGAGCCGGTGACGTGGGGCAGCGGCAGGCGCATGTCGTCGAACACGACGGCCTCGCGCATGCGTGCGCACAGGCGTTCGGCGACCATCACGGCCTGCTGCTGCGGGGTGGCGGGCAGGATCGCCATCATCTCTTCGCCGCCGTAGCGCACGGCGAAATCGGTCGGACGCAGGCCGGCGCGGATCACGCCGGCCGCCGCGCACAGGGCGCTGTCGCCCGCGATGTGGCCGTGGGTGTCGTTGAAGCGCTTGAAGTGGTCCAGGTCGATCATCACGAGCGACAGCGGGCCGCTGTCCTGGCGCGCGCGGGCGACGAGCTTGGGCAGCGCGTCGTTCAGCCAGGCGCGGTTGTACAGGCCCGTGAGGCCGTCGTTGAACGACAGCTGGCGGTAGAACTCGCCCAGCTTCTGGCGCCGGCGCAGGCGGGCGTTCGTCGCGCGGATGCGGAACGACAGCAGCCGCAGCAGGTTGCGCGCCACGCCGTTGTGGCCGTCAATCAATTGCCACACGCGTTCAGGTTCGATCACGAGGAGCTCGCTGTCTTCGAGCGCGACGATGGCGTCCAGGTTGGCGGCATCGTCCAGCACCGACTGCTCGCCCACGCTCTCGCCGGGCAGGATGCGGTCGATGTTGCCTTCGCCCAGCGCCGCCTCCACGGCGAGGCTGCCCGCCAGCAGGATGTACAGGCGCGCCCGCAGGCCGTCCTCGAGCGCCTCGCCCTCCGGCAATCGCACCAGCTTGCAATCGGCAAGCGCCTGCGCGACGGCGGGGCCGTCGGCGTCGCGAAAGAGCTGCAGGTTGCGGATGCTGTAGGAGGATGCACCGAAGGTGCCGGTTACGATCATGGCTTTAAACTTCTGGGCGACAACTTATATTGACAACCTCGCATGATACCTGAACGAAACAGCAACGCCGATGCTTGGCGCCGATAAACAACAGTGTTTCAATGGCGGCATGACTACCGCTACCGATTCCATCCTGGCCGACGCGCTCGGCAAACTGCACGCGCCCGCGCCCGCGCCCGATGCGCGCATCGTCTGCCTCGTGCCCTCGATCACCGAACTGCTGTGCGACCTGGGCCTGGCCGGCAACGTGGTCGGCCGCACCGGCTTCTGCATCCATCCGCGCGACGTCGTCGCCGCCATTCCCAAGGTCGGCGGCACGAAGGACGTCAACATCGAGAAGATCCGCCGGCTGGCGCCCACGCACGTCGTCGTCAACATCGACGAGAACGAAAAGCCGACCGTCGACAGGCTGGCCGAATTCGTGCCGCACATCGTCGTCACGCATCCGAACGCGCCGCGCGACAACCTGCACCTGGCACGGTTGATGGGCGGGATCTTCGGTGCCGGCGATGCCGCCGCGCGCTGGTGCGCCGCCTTCGAGGCCGAGTACGCGGCGCTGCGCGCGTTGCCGCACCATCCCCCTCGCACGGTGTTGTACTGCATCTGGCAGGACCCGTGGATGACGGTGTCGAACGGGACGTATATCGCCGCGATGCTGGCCGAACTGGGCTGGCGCGTGCCGGACCTGGGCGCGGACCGCTATCCGCGCTTCGCGTGGTCGCAGGAACTCGTGGACGGGCTCGACGCCGTGCTGCTGTCGACCGAGCCCTACCGCTTCACGGAAGCGCATGCGGACGCGCTGGAAAAGCAGTTGGGGATTCCCGTGCTGCTGGTCGACGGCGAGATGATGTCGTGGTACGGCAGCCGGGCGCTGGCGGGGCTGCGCTATCTGCGGCAGGTCCGGGACATGGTCGAGGGCGCAGGCTGAACGGAGCGGCCCGGGTGCCGGGCCGCGGTCGCCGCGGGCGATCAGGAATCGCTGGTCAGGTCTTTGTCGGACTCGGCGTCGACGGGCAGCGGTTCGCGCTTGTTCTTGTCGTTCAGGCGGCCGATGGCGCTGTCCAGTGCACGCTTGAGCTTGGTGATGGCGCCCGAGATCGACAGCTGCAGGTTTTCCGCATGCGCATGCACGACGACGGGCGCATAGCCGGACACGAGCGCTTCCATCATGCAGTAATTGCTGCCGTCCTCGTGCTTTTCGCGGTTTTCGTTACTCAGGTGGACGTCGACGCGGCGCACGTGGTCGCCGAAACGGCTGATCGCTTCCTCGACCTGGGTGCGGACGCGTTCGTCGAGGCCCTGGTGGCGCTGGATCGTGTTATCGGTGTTGACATTAACTTCCATAAACTCCTCCAAAAGTGGTCATATTTGCATCGATGTTACACACTCCGGGAAAGACCCGGCGCGCCGCACGCGCGGCTCAGGCATTCACGAGGCTGGCCGCGATGTTGACCGAGAGGCCGAGGATCACGAGGTTGAAGAAGAACGCGAGCACGCAATGGCCCAGCACCAGCTTGCGCATGGCGCGCGTCTTGACCGTCACGTCCGACGTCTGGACGGCGACCGAGAGCGTGAAGGAGAAATACAGGAAATCCCAGTAGTTCGGCTGCGTGTGCCGGTCCGGGAATTCCAGCGGCAGCGTGTGCTTGCTGGCCGTGTAGTACAGGTGCGCGTAGTGGAAACAGTACATGACGCCGACCAGCAGCCAGGAGCCGATCACGGTCAGCGCCGTGAACGCGTAGTGCAGGGCCGCCACGTGCTCGGATGCCTGCTTCATGTTCGCCAGTTCGGTCACGATGGCATAGACGCTCAGGATCGCGCCGACGATCACGGCGCCCAGCACCGCGCCGCCGCGTTCGTCCTGTCTTTCGGCGATGGCGCGCACCCGGCTGTGGTCGGCCCGGAACATCGTCCACGTCATCGTCAGCAGGTACGACCACACCCCGGTGTTCCAGCCGATCAGGGCGCGCCGCAGCCCGGAGTAGTGGCCCGGCGCGAGCAGGCCGGCCGCCACGCCGAGCATGAGCGCGCCGAGCAGGTAGGGGCGGCTGCGGATGAAGCGTACCAGGAAGCCGGGTTGCTCCGGCGGGCGGGCATCGTGGGGGAAGGGCTTGTCCATCATCCGGCCTTGGCCTGTGCGGTGCGTTCCGCTTCGTGGTGCGGGAAGCGGTCCATGCGCGACAGCACGGGGAACAGCTTCATCCACGTGCCCGTGACGACGAGGGTGGCGACGCCGCCGAACACGATCGCGCGCACGAGGCCGAACCAGCTGGCCGTGAGGCCCGATTCGAATTCGCCCAGTTCGTTGGAGGCGCCGATGAACACGGCATTCACGGCGCTGACGCGGCCGCGGATCTCGTCCGGCGTTTCGTACTGGACGAGCAGGTGGCGGATGTAGACGCTCACCATATCGCCCGCGCCCAGCAGGAACAGGGCGCCGAGGGCGACGTAGAAGCTGTGCGTGACGCCCATCGTCACGGTGGCCGCGCCGAACAGGGCGACGCCGCCGAACATCCAGGCGCCGACCCTGCGCGTGATGGGCCGGAACGCCAGCGCGATCGAGCACAGCGTGGCACCCGCGCCCGGCGCCGTGCGCAGCAGGCCGAGGCTCGTCGGGCCGGCCTGCAGCACGTCGTGGGCGTAGGCGGGCAGCAGGGCGGTGGCGCCGCCGAACAGCACGGCGAACAGGTCGAGCGAGATGGCGCCCAGCACGATCGGACGCGACCACACGAAGCGCAATCCCTCCAGCAGCGTGTGCCAGCTGACGGGCGCCTTGTTCCTGGCCTGCGGCGCGCTTCTGGTGCGGGCCATCAGCAGCACGGCCACGGCCAGGAGGGTGCTCGACACGGCGTAGACGACGTTCGGCCCGAACACGTACAACAGGCCGCCCAGCACCGGACCGACGATCACGGACACCTGGAACGTGGACGAGCTCAATGCCACGGCCTGCGAGAAATCCTGCGTGGAGACGAGGTTGCGCAGCACGGCCTGCGAGGCCGGCATCATGAAGGCGCGCGCGCTGCCGTACAGCACGAGCACGGCGTACACGGGCCAGACGGTCGTGCTGCCGGACAGCGTGAACGCGACGAGCAGCAGGCTGCACAGCAGCTGGGTGGCCATGCACAGCAGGACGATCTTGCGGCGGTTGTGCGTATCGGCCACGTGGCCGGCCCACAGGATGAGCAGCAGGAAGGGCGCGAACTGGGCCAGGCCGATGAGGCCGAGGGCGAACAGGCTGTGGGTGATCTGGTAGACCTGCCAGCCGACGGCCACGCTCTGCATCTGGATGGCGAGCGTGCCGAGGAAGCGCGACGACAGGTAGAACGCGACATTCGGATTGCGCAGGACGGCAAGACGGCCTGTCGGAGAAAGGACGGACATAGGTTGGGTGAGGGTACTGGCAGGAATGCAACCCTCATTGTGCCTGATGTCGGCGAACTGCGCTGTCAATACGTAGGGTGGGCACACCGTGCCCACGCGGACGCCGGCGAACCGCGAACGTGCGCGTGGGCGGGGGCCGCCCACCCTACGGTTGGTGTGCGTGCACCCGTGCCCACCATGGGGGCCGCGAAATTATTTTTTGACGAACCGGACCGCGAACTTGTCGTCCGGCGCACCCTTCATCTCGAAGAACGGCTGCTCGCGCGGGTCGGACGGGGCGCGCAGGTAATCGCTGCGGGCGTCGACCTTGAAGCCGGCTTTCGTCACCTCGTCGACCAGCGTGTCCTCGTCGATGCGGTGCAGCGTCTTGGTGGCAGTCAGGCCGGCGCCCTTCTTGGCCGCATTGTCGACGATGACGAGGTGGCCGCCCGGCTTGAGCGCATCGTACAGGTGCTTGTTCATCGCGGCGCGGTCGGTCGGGGTGTTCACGATGTCGTGGTACGACATGTTGATCGTGATGAGGTCCAGCGGCGGCGTGCCTTTCGGGACCGGATCGTTGTAGTCCGCCACGACCGCATGCAGGTTCGGCAGCGTGGCCTGGCCCACGCGCTGTTCCAGCTTCGGATTCGGCTTGCCATTCTGGGCCCAGACGGCGCCCTTGGTGCCGACGGCCGCCGTCAGCAGCGCCGCGGTGGCGCCGCCGCCCGACGCGACGTCGAGCACCTTCATGCCCGGTTTCACTTCGGCGAACGTCAGGAACTCGCCCGATTTGCGGTGCGCGTCGGCCTTGCGGTCGTCGTCGCTGCGGATCGGGCTGGCGAGGACGGATTGCCAGTTGGCGCCCGCCTGGTCGGCGGCGTGGGCAGGGAGGGCGCCCGTCAGCAGGGCGGCCGACAGGGCAAGCAGGACAGGGGCACGGCGGAGCGTCTTATGCATATGTTCGACCCTTTCTTGTTGGGAGCCGGCCGGACGTGGCCGGGGCAACCGCGACCTTACTCCAAATTCTTGTCGAGATATACAAGAATCGCATCTGCATGCGCCCCTGTCCGCGCGTCACGGCTGGGCCAGGTCGGCCTCTGTCGTGAAGGCGTCGGCGTAGAACTCGTCGTCCGGCAGGCCGCACCGGGCGACGTAGTCGCGCCGCGCCGAATCGACCATGACCGGCGCGCCGCATGCGTACACCTGGTGGTTGGACAGGTCGGGAATGTCCTGCATCACGGCCGCGTGGACGAAGCCGGTGCGGCCCGTCCAGCCGTCTTCCGGCAGGGCGTCCGAGATGACCGGCACGTAGGTGAAATGCGGCAGCTCGCGCGCCCATTGTTCGCACAGTTCGTGCATGTACAGGTCCTGCGGCCGGCGGCCGCCCCAGTACAGCGCGACGGGACGCTCCGACTTCAGGTGGATCATGTGCTCGACGAGGGCCTTGACGGGCGCGAAGCCGGTGCCGGACGCCAGCAGCACGATCGGCTTGGCGGATTCCTCGCGCAGGAAGAAGGTGCCCAGCGGGCCTTCGAAGCGCAGGATGTCGCGCTCCTTCATCGCCCCGAACACGTGGTCCGTGAACAGTCCGCCCGGCAGGTGCCGGATGTGCAGTTCGATGGGGCCGCCCAGCGACGGTGCGCTGGCGATGCTGTACGCGCGGCGCTTGCCGTCCTTGAGCATGAATTCGACGTACTGGCCGGCGCGGTAGGCGAGGGCTTCGTTGGCCGGCAACTGCAGCGTGAGGATGACCACGTCCGGCGCGGCGCGGCGGATCGACGTGACGCGGGTCGGCATCTTGCGCACCGGGTACTCGCTGCTGCCGCCGACTTCACGCGCTTCGATCACCAGGTCGCCCTCGGGGACGGCGCAGCACATCAGCGCATAGCCCTGCAGTTTCTCCTGGTCGGACAGGGCGCGCGCCTGGTGCGGCTTGTGCTGGATCGTCCCTTCGACGACCTTGCCCTTGCAGGAACCGCAGGCGCCGTTCTTGCAGCCGTACGGCAGGCCGATGCCGGAACGGATCGCGGCCGCGAGCACGGTTTCGTCCCCCGCGCAGTCGTAGTGATGGCCGCTGGGCTGGACAGTGATCTGAAACGTCATACAATCCTCGGAATGAATACAAAAAACAATGTCAGGTTCAACAAGCCGCGCCTCCTGATCGTGGGCTGCGGCGATGTCGGCATGCGTCTGCTGCCGCTAGTGCGCGAGCGCTTTCGGGTGTTCGCCGTGACGAGCCAGCCGGCCCGTGCTGCCGCGTTGCGCGCGGCGGGCGCGGTCCCGGTCGTGGCCGACCTCGACCGGCCCGAGACGATGAAACGACTGGCCGGACTGGCGCAGCGGGTCGTGCATCTTGCGCCGCCTCAGCAGGACGGTGCGCTCGATTTGCGCACGCGCAATTTGACCGCCATTCTACCCGAGGGCGCGCGGGTGGTTTATGTCAGCACCACGGGCGTCTACGGCGACCGCGGCGGCGCGGCGACTCCCGAGACGACGCCGGTGGCCCCGCGCAACGCCCGCGCCCGCCGCCGCGTGGACGCCGAACGCGTCCTGCGTGCCTGGGCCGTGGCCGGCGGGGGCAAGGTGGCGATCCTGCGCGCGCCCGGCATTTACGCGGCCGACCGCCTGCCCATCGAACGGCTGCAGCGCGGCACGCCGGCGCTGGCGCCGGTCGACGACGTGTACACGAACCACATCCACGCCGACGACCTGGCGCGCCTGTGCGCGCTGGCGCTGTTCCGCGCGCGGCCGGGGCGGGTGTACAACGCGTCCGACGATTCGCGCCTGAAGATGGGCGACTATTTCGACCTCGTGGCCGACGCCTTCGGCCTCGCGCGGCCGCCGCGGCTGGCCCGGACCGAGCTGGAGAAGGCCGTGTCGCCGATGCTGCTGTCGTTCATGTCGGAATCGCGCCGGCTGGACAATCGCCGGATCGGGACGGAGCTGCGCGCCCGCCTGCTGCATCCGCGCGTCGAAGCGGCCGTCGCCGCGCTGGCCCGGGCGTCGAAATAAGGGCGGCTTAAGCATTTCGCAACTGATCCATGTATCATTTGGGTTCGCCGTAGAGCGACCATACAAATAATCTATATTTCCCAAAACTGGCAGATTTTCCATTACCCGCCTCGGGTCGTGGAGAATTTCCCATGGATGTCACTAGCGAAGGACCATCAATGCCCATCCGACGGATACCCGAGGGCGCCGAGTATGACCCGAACCGGGTGCTCGATGCCATCATCAACAAACTCAAGCTCAAGAACGACGCCGCGCTGTCGCGCGTGCTGGAAGTGGCGCCGCCCGTGATCAGCAAGATCCGCCACAACACCCTGCCGATCGGCGCCACCATCCTGCTGCGCATGCACGAAGTGTCCGACTACAGCATCCGCGAGCTGCGCGCGCTGATGGTGCGGATGGAGGGCGTGACCGGCGCGGCCTGAGCCGCAAACAAAAAAGATCCGTCCCGGGGTACGGGGCGGATCAGGCTGGCGCCGCCTGCGTGGGAGCGGCCGCGCCAGGAGACTGCGGGACGTGGTGGCGTTCCCGGGCCTCAGGCAGCGCCCAAGGTGTGGCCGCCGCGGTTGATGAGCTTGTCGATGTGCGGGCTGGCGCACCAGGCGGTGCTGTCGCCGCGTTTGGCCGGCGTGTTGATGTGCGGGCTGGCGCACCAGGCGGTGCCGTCGGCGCGTTTGGCCGGCTTGTCGCCGTGCGGGCTGGCGCACCAGGCGGTGCTGTCGCCGCGTTTGGCCGGCGTGTCGCCGTGCGGGCTGGCGCACCAGGCGGTGCCGTCGGCGCGTTTGGCCGGCTTGTCGATGTGCGGGCT
>NZ_LMCY01000009.1:0-179 GCF_001425685.1 Massilia sp. Root335
CGGCCCAGGCGGGTGCACTGACCACCTCGCAGATCGCTGCCCTGAGCACCGCCCAGGTGGCGAACGGCCTGACGACCGCCGAGATCGCCGGTCTGAAGACCAACCAGATGGGTGCCCTGACCACGGCGCAGATCGCCGCGCTGAGCACCGTGCAGGTCGCCGCCATCAACACGGCTGAC
>NZ_LMCY01000009.1:335-432 GCF_001425685.1 Massilia sp. Root335
CCAGATCGCTGCACTGTCGTCGGCCCAGGCAGGCGCGTTGACCACCTCGCAGATCGCTGCCCTGAGCACGATGCAAGTCGCCAGCGGCCTGACGACC
>NZ_LMCY01000009.1:594-719 GCF_001425685.1 Massilia sp. Root335
TCAGTTTGCCGGCCTGACGACCGCGCAGATCGCCGCGCTGTCGTCGGCCCAGGCAGGCGCACTGACCACCTCGCAGATCGCTGCCCTGAGCACGATGCAAGTCGCCAGCGGCCTGACGACCGCCG
>NZ_LMCY01000009.1:853-1077 GCF_001425685.1 Massilia sp. Root335
GTTGCCGGCCTGACGACCGCGCAAATCGCTGCACTGTCGTCGGCCCAGGCAGGTGCGTTGACGACCGCCCAGATCGCTGCCCTGAGCACCGCCCAGGTGGCGAGCGGCCTGACGACGGCTGAGATCGCCGGCCTGAAGAGCAACCAGATGGGTGCCCTGACCACCGCGCAGATCGCTGCCCTGAGCACCGTCCAGGTGGCTGCCATCAACACGGCTGACCTGGC
>NZ_LMCY01000009.1:1189-1373 GCF_001425685.1 Massilia sp. Root335
TGCCATGAAGACCAACCAGGTTGCCGGCCTGACCACGGCGCAGATCGCCGCGCTGTCGTCGGCCCAGGCAGGTGCGTTGACGACGGCCCAGATCGCTGCCCTGAGCACCGCCCAGGTGGCGAGCGGCCTGACGACCGCCGAGATCGCCGGTCTGAAGACCAACCAGATGGGTGCGCTGACCACG
>NZ_LMCY01000009.1:1487-1623 GCF_001425685.1 Massilia sp. Root335
AATCGAAACGGCTGACCTGGCCGCGATGAAGACGAACCAGGTCGCCGGCCTGACGACCGCGCAGATCGCTGCACTGTCGTCGGCCCAGGCGGGTGCATTGACCACGGCCCAGATCGCTGCGCTGAGCACGATGCAA
>NZ_LMCY01000009.1:1719-1822 GCF_001425685.1 Massilia sp. Root335
TTGAGCACCGTCCAGGTGGCTGCCATCAACACGGCTGACTTGGCCGCGCTGAAGACCAATCAGGTTGCCGCGCTGACGACCGCCCAGGTCGCCGGCCTGAGCA
>NZ_LMCY01000009.1:1950-2016 GCF_001425685.1 Massilia sp. Root335
ATTGGCCTGAGCAGCGCCCAGGTGAGCAGCCTGAGCAGCATGCAGATCGCCGCGCTGAACACCGTC
>NZ_LMCY01000009.1:2115-2260 GCF_001425685.1 Massilia sp. Root335
CGCGATGAAGACGAACCAGGTCGCCGGCCTGACCACGGCGCAGATCGCCGCGCTGTCGTCGGCCCAGGCCGGTGCGTTGACGACGGCCCAGATCGCTGCGCTGAGCACGATGCAAGTCGCCAGCGGCCTGACGACCGCCGAGATC
>NZ_LMCY01000009.1:2332-2456 GCF_001425685.1 Massilia sp. Root335
CGCGCAGATCGCTGCCCTGAGCACCGTGCAGGTGGCCGCCATCAACACGGCTGACCTGGCCGCGCTGAAGACCAATCAGGTGGCCGCGCTGACGACCGCCCAGGTCGCCGGCCTGAGCACCGTT
>NZ_LMCY01000009.1:2575-2682 GCF_001425685.1 Massilia sp. Root335
GAACCAGGTTGCCGGCCTGACGACCGCGCAGATCGCCGCGCTGACGTCGGCCCAGGCGGGTGCATTGACCACGGCCCAGATCGCTGCGCTGAGCACGATGCAAGTCG
>NZ_LMCY01000009.1:2842-2936 GCF_001425685.1 Massilia sp. Root335
TGACCTGGCCGCGATGAAGACCAACCAGGTCGCCGGCCTGACGACCGCGCAGATCGCCGCGCTGACGTCGGCCCAGGCAGGCGCGTTGACCACG
>NZ_LMCY01000010.1:0-24479 GCF_001425685.1 Massilia sp. Root335
CAATCCGCGAAGGCGGCCGTACCGTCGGCGCCGGCGTGGTTGCCAAGATCCTGGCCTGATCGCAGTAAGGTAGTACCTCCGGGCGGAACGTTTCTGTTCCGCCCAACAATAGAGTGTTGCGCGAAGTATCCACCTCGCGTATAATGCTCGATTCAACTAGAAGTTTTTGTAGGGGCGTAGCTCAATTGGCAGAGCGTCGGTCTCCAAAACCGAAGGTTGGGGGTTCGATGCCCTCCGCCCCTGCCACCGAATTCGGTGCCAGGCACCCGAAAGTAAATTAAGTATGTCTAATCAATCCGTGCAAACCGTCGGCACCGCGAACGACAAGTTCAAGGTCGCGCTGGCAGTGGTTGCTACGATTGCAGGCGTGGTCGGCTTTTTCATTCTGAAAGGCCAGAACAAACCAGCCCTGATGTGCGCAGGCGCACTCGTGGCTGGTTTGGCTATTGCCGTCCTGCTGTTGTGGACTTCCGCCACCGGTCGCGACTTCCTGAGCTTCGCGAAGGAATCCGTACGTGAAACGAAGAAGGTTGTATGGCCTACCCGCAAGGAAGCGACCCAGATCACCGCCGTGGTGTTCGGGTTCGTGCTGGTGATGGCAATTTTCCTGTGGGGCACGGATAAGATTCTTGAGTTCCTGATGTACGACGTGATCCTTGGGTGGAAACAGTAATGAGCGAAAACGCTGAAAACGTGCCGGGTGAAGTCCCGGCGGCCGGCGTTCCGGCACAAGACGCTGCTGCGCCGCTGAGTGTCCCGGTCAGCAACAAGCGCTGGTACGTCGTGCATGTCTACTCGGGCATGGAAAAGAGCGTGATGCGCGGCCTGACCGATCGCATCGAGCGCGGCGGCATGCAGGAGCAGTTCGGCCGCATCCTGGTTCCGACCGAAGAAGTGGTCGAAGTCAAGAACGGCAGCAAATCGGTGTCCGAGCGTCGCTTCTTCCCGGGTTATGTGCTGGTCGAGATGGAAATGACCGACGAGACCTGGCACCTCGTGAAGAACACGCCGAAAGTCACCGGCTTCATCGGCGGCAAGAGCAACAAGCCGACCCCGATTCCGGCGCGCGAGATCGACAAGATCATGCAGCAGGTCCAGGAGGGTGTCGAGAAGCCGCGGCCCAAGGTGCTGTACGAAGTGGGCGAGCAGGTGCGCATCAAGGAAGGCCCGTTCACCGACTTCAACGGCAGCGTCGAGGAAGTCAACTACGAAAAATCGAAGGTGCGGGTGTCTGTCACCATCTTCGGCCGCGCGACTCCGGTGGAACTGGAGTTCGGGCAGGTAGAGAAAGTCTAAAACGCCGAATCGGAGCGTCGCAGCAGCAAGGCGGAATCCGATAAGAGGAGCTCCGCCGGATAAGTGGTATCGGTGGAGCGCTACCACTCATAATCGACAAAGGAGCCAATCATGGCAAAGAAAATCGTCGGTTTTATCAAGCTGCAAGTGCCGGCTGGTAAAGCAAATCCCTCCCCTCCGATCGGCCCGGCCCTCGGCCAGCGCGGTCTGAACATCATGGAATTCTGCAAGGCCTTCAATGCCAAGACGCAAGGCATGGAACCGGGCATGCCGATTCCGGTCGTGATCACCGCCTTCGCGGACAAGTCCTTCACTTTCGAGATGAAGACCCCGCCGGCAACGTACCTGATCAAGAAATTCGCTGGCGTGACCAAGGGTTCGCCGAAGCCGCATACCGACAAGGTCGGCACGCTGACCCGTGCCCAGGCTGAAGAAATCGCAAAAACCAAACAGCCGGACCTGACCGCTGCCGACATGGATGCCGCTGTGCGCATCATCGCCGGCTCGGCACGTTCGATGGGCATCACGGTGGAGGGTATCTAAATGGCTAAGCTGTCCAAGCGCGTCAAAGAAATGAAAGCCAAAGTAGACCGTAACAAGGCCTACGCTTTCGACAACGCCGTCGCAATCGTCAAGGAATTCGCAACCGCCAAGTTCAACGAGTCGATCGACGTCGCCGTGCAGCTGGGCGTGGATCCGAAGAAGTCGGACCAGGTCGTTCGCGGTTCCGTCGTCCTGCCGGCCGGTACGGGCAAGACCGTCCGCGTCGCCGTCTTCGCACAGGGCGACAAGGCCGAGCAGGCTAAAGCCGCCGGCGCCGACATCGTCGGCATGGAAGACCTGGCAGAACGCGTCAAGGCCGGCGACATGCCGTTCGACATCGTGATCGCTTCGCCGGACACCATGCGTATCGTCGGTACCCTGGGCCAGATCCTGGGCCCGCGCGGCCTGATGCCGAACCCGAAGGTCGGCACCGTGACCCCGGACGTGGCTGGCGCCGTCAAGAACGCCAAGGCCGGTCAGGTCCAGTACCGTACCGACAAGGCAGGTATCATCCACGCCACGATCGGCCGCAAGTCGTTCAGCGACGAACAGCTCAAGACCAACCTGGTCGCGCTGATCGATGCCCTGAACAAGGCCAAGCCGGCTTCGTCGAAGGGTATCTACCTGCGCAAGGTCGCCATCTCGTCGACCATGGGCGCCGGCGTCCGTGTCGATCACGGCACCCTGGCTGCTTAAGTAAAAAATAAAGCGACGAGAACTCGTTCTCGTCCTTCTCGGCACTGCCGAGAGCGACTCCCCGCGAAGGCGGGGATCCAAGTTTAGACCTCATGGTTTTATCGTGGGGCAGATCTTTGGGCTGGCGGCGTCAAGCTGCCAGGCAATCAAAGACCGTTGGGCCAAAGGCAGAGGTTGAGCTGGAGGTTAATAGATCACCCAACGCAGATGGCGAACCCGAGCAAGTTTTGTAGTCGATGCTACGTAGTTGTATTCGTTAGTCTCGCTTCTTAACTTCGGACGCCGTGTTCGAACCGATGCGGGGGATTTCCTCCACATCATTTAAGGAGATTGACCGTGGGTCTTAATCTGAATGACAAAAAGGCCGTCGTCGAAGAAGTTTCCGCAAAAGTAGCAACTGCGCAAACCATCGTCGTCGCCGAGTACCGTGGCATCCAGGTTAGTCACTTGACGAAACTCCGTGCAGCCGCTCGTTCGCAGGGCGTGTACCTGCGTGTTCTGAAGAACACGCTGGCACGTCGCGCTGTGGAAGGCACCCAGTTTGCACCGCTGGCTGATTCGATGGTTGGTCCGCTGATCTACTCGATCTCGGATGACGCCGTCGCAGCAGCCAAAGTGCTGGCCGACTTCTCCAAGACCAATGACAAGCTGGTCGTGAAGGGCGGTAACTACGCTGGTAAGAATCTGGATGTCGCTGGTGTTTCGGCACTGGCAAGCATCCCGAGCCGTGAAGTCCTCATCGCCCAGCTGCTGGGTGTCATGCAGGCTCCGGTCTCCGGCTTTGCACGCGTTCTGGCTGCCGTGGCAGCACAAAAAGGCGAAGGTTCCGCAGCTCCGGCAGCGGAAACCGCAGCGGCTGAATAAGCCCTGCCTTTTTGGTCAAGTACTAACTACACAACATATATTTGGAGTTTCAAATGGCAATTAGCAAAGAAGAGTTCCTGGACGCAGTTGGCGCAATGTCGGTCATGGAACTGAACGACCTGGTCAAGGCTTTCGAAGAGAAGTTCGGCGTGTCGGCAGCTGCAATGTCGGCACCGGCAGCTGGCGGCGGCGCCGCTGCAGCAGCTGTTGAAGAGCAGACCGAATTCAACGTCGTGCTGACCGAAGTCGGCGCGAACAAGGTCGGCGTCATCAAGGCCGTCCGCGAAATCACCGGCCTGGGCCTGAAAGAAGCCAAGGACGTCGTTGACGGTGCACCGAAGACCGTCAAGGAAGCCCTGCCGAAAGCTGACGCTGAAGCCGCCAAGAAGAAGCTGGAAGAAGCTGGCGCCAAGGCCGAGCTCAAGTAATACATATGCAAAGGGCGCTGGAAACAGCGCCCGGCGCCGGAGTCAAAGCGCGCAGATCCCCGCCGGAAGGTGGGGTATGCGGCTTTGGCTCTTTTGTCGTCCCTACGACAACTACGCGGCACCCCTGTTTTAGAAGCACCGCAGCACAGCATTATCGTAACACAGCAGCACCGGTTCCTAATCACCCGGCGGAATGCGGCGAGATTTGAGGCCTTGCATGTGGTTGCTTAACCACTGGCAATTCCTGAATTCTCATCCTTTCTGTCACTCACGGAGTGTCCATGCACTACTCATTTACTGAGAAGAAACGCATTCGCAAGTCGTTCGCGAAGCGCGCCAACGTTCACAACGTTCCCTACCTCCTCGCTACGCAGCTGGAGTCTTACGAGAATTTCCTGCAGGCGGACGCTGGGCCCTCCGCACGCAAGAACGAAGGTCTGCAATCGGCTTTCACCTCCATCTTCCCGATCGTGTCGCACAACGGTTTTGCGCGTCTCGAATTCCTCTCTTACGTACTGGGTGACCCCGCTTTCGACGTCAAGGAATGCCAACAACGCGGCCTGACCTTCGCGTCGCCGCTGCGCGCCAAGGTGCGTCTGGTGATCCTGGACAAGGAATCGCCGACCAAGCCGGTCGTGAAGGAAATGAAGGAACAGGAAGTGTACATGGGCGAACTGCCGCTCATGACCGCCAACGGCTCGTTCGTGATCAACGGCACCGAACGCGTGATCGTCTCGCAGCTGCACCGTTCGCCGGGCGTGTTCTTCGAGCACGACCGCGGCAAGACGCACTCGTCGGGCAAGCTGCTGTTCTCGGCACGTATCATTCCTTACCGCGGCTCGTGGCTGGACTTCGAGTTCGACCCGAAGGACATCCTGTTCTTCCGCGTCGACCGCCGCCGCAAGATGCCGGTGACGATCCTGCTGAAAGCCATCGGCATGACGCCGGAGCAGATCCTCGCCAACTTCTTCGTGTTCGACAACTTCAACCTGCGCTCGGAAGGCGCGGAGCTGGAATTCGTGGCCGAACGCCTGCGCGGCGAAGTCGCGCGCTTCGACATCGTCGATCCGAAGTCGGGCAAGACGCTCGTGACGAAGGATAAGCGCATCAACGCCAAGAACGTGCGCGACGTCGAGACCGCCGGCATCACCCACATCTCGGTGCCGGAAGACTACCTGATCGGCCGCGTGCTGGCGAAGAACGTCGTCGACGGCGACACCGGCGAGATCATCGCCAACGCCAACGACGAGCTGACCGACGAGCTGCTGGGCAAGCTGCGCGATGCCAACATCGACGCGATCCAGACGCTGTACACCAACGACCTGGACCAGGGCGCGTACATCTCGCAGACCCTGCGCACCGACGACACCGCCGACCAGACCGCGGCACGTGTCGCGATCTACCGCATGATGCGTCCTGGCGAACCGCCGACCGAGGAGTCGGTGGAAGCGCTGTTCCACGGCCTGTTCTACAGCCCGGAACGCTACGACCTGTCGGCCGTGGGCCGCATGAAGTTCAACCGCCGCATCGGCCGCGACGAGCTGGTCGGCGACATGACCCTGTCGAACGAAGACATCCTGGCCGTGATCAAGATCCTGGTCGAGCTGCGCAATGGCCGCGGCGAAGTCGACGACATCGATCACCTGGGTAACCGCCGCGTGCGTTGCGTGGGCGAGCTGGCCGAAAACCAGTTCCGCGCCGGCCTCGTGCGCGTGGAGCGCGCCGTCAAGGAACGCCTCGGCCAGGCCGAAGCGGACAACCTGATGCCGCACGACCTGATCAACAGCAAGCCGATCTCGGCCGCGATCCGCGAATTCTTCGGTTCGTCGCAGCTGTCGCAGTTCATGGACCAGACCAACCCGCTGTCGGAAATCACGCACAAACGCCGTGTCTCCGCACTGGGCCCGGGCGGCCTGACCCGCGAGCGCGCCGGCTTCGAAGTCCGCGACGTGCACCCGACCCACTACGGCCGCGTCTGCCCGATCGAAACGCCAGAAGGCCCGAACATCGGCCTGATCAACTCGCTGGCACTGTTTGCCCGCCTGAACGAATACGGCTTCCTGGAAACCCCGTACCGCAAGGTCGACGGCTCCAAGGTCACCGACAAGATCGAATACCTGTCGGCGATCGAGGAAGGCCGCTACATCATCGCCCAGGCGAACGCCGCGATCGACGCGACCGGCACGCTGGTCGACGAGCTGGTGTCGGCACGTGAAGCCGGCGAAACGATCCTGGTCTCGCCGGAACGCATCCAGTACATGGACGTGGCCCCGGGCCAGATCGTGTCGGTCGCAGCGTCGCTGATTCCGTTCCTCGAGCACGATGACGCGAACCGTGCACTGATGGGCGCCAACATGCAGCGCCAGGCCGTGCCTTGCCTGCGCCCGGAAAAAGCCTTCGTCGGTACCGGCATCGAGCGCACCGTGGCGGTCGACTCGGGCACGACCGTGCAGGCGACCCGTGGCGGTACCGTCGATTACGTCGATGCCGGCCGCGTGGTGATCCGCGTGAACGACGACGAAGCGCAGGCTGGCGAAGTCGGTGTCGACATCTACAACCTGATCAAGTACACCCGTTCGAACCAGAACACCAACATCAACCAGCGTCCGATCGTGAAAGTGGGCGATCGCGTGGCACGCGGCGACGTCATCGCCGACGGCGCCTCGACCGACCTGGGCGAGCTGGCACTGGGCCAGAACATGCTGGTGGCGTTCATGCCGTGGAACGGCCTGAACTTCGAGGACTCGATCCTCATCTCGGAAAACGTCGTCAAGGATGACCGCTACACCTCGATCCACATCGAGGAACTGTCGGTCGTCGCGCGCGACACCAAGCTGGGACCGGAAGAAATCACCCGCGACATCTCGAACCTGGCGGAAAACCAGCTGGCTCGCCTGGACGAGTCGGGCATCGTCTACATCGGCGCCGAAGTGCAGGCCGGTGACGTGCTGGTCGGTAAAGTGACGCCGAAGGGCGAAACCCAGCTGACCCCGGAAGAGAAGCTGCTGCGCGCGATCTTCGGCGAAAAAGCGTCGGACGTGAAGGACACCTCGCTGCGCGTGCCGTCGGGCATGGTCGGTACGGTGATCGACGTGCAAGTGTTCACCCGTGAAGGCATCGTGCGCGACAAGCGCGCCCAGCAGATCATCGACGACGAGCTGAAGCGCTTCCGCCTGGACCTGAACGACCAGCTGCGTATCGTCGAAGGCGACGCGTTCCAGCGTCTGGAGCGTCTGCTGGTCGGCAAGACCGTCAACGGCGGTCCGAAGAAGCTGGCCAAGGGTGCCGTGATCGACAAGGCCTACCTGGACGACCTGGACAAGTTCCACTGGTTCGACATCCGCCCGGCCGACGACGAAACCGCCAACGCACTGGAGGCGATGAAGGAGTCGATCAACGAGAAGCGCCACCAGTTCGACCTGGCCTTCGAAGAGAAGCGCAAGAAGCTGACGCAGGGCGACGAGCTGCAGCCGGGCGTGCAGAAGATGGTCAAGGTCTACCTGGCCGTCAAGCGCCGCCTGCAGTCGGGCGACAAGATGGCAGGCCGCCACGGTAACAAGGGTGTGGTCTCGCGTATCGTGCCGGTGGAAGACATGCCGTTCATGGCCGACGGTACCCCGGCCGACGTCGTGCTGAACCCGCTGGGCGTGCCGTCGCGTATGAACGTCGGCCAGATCCTGGAAACCCACCTGGGTTGGGCAGCGAAGGGTCTGGGCCTGCGCCTGGGCGAAATGATCAAGGCCAAGGCGGAGACGGAGCAACTGCGCGCCTTCCTGGGCAAGATCTACAACGAAACGGGCAAGAAGGAAGACCTGGACAACTTCAGCGACGAGGAAATCGTCGAACTGGCGAACAACCTCAAGAACGGCGTGCCGTTCGCGACCCCGGTGTTCGACGGTGCGCACGAAGAAGAAATCCGCCGCATGCTGGACCTGGCCTTCCCCGACCCGATCGCGAAGCACCTGGGCATGACCCCGTCGAAGAACCAGGTCACGATGTTCGACGGCCGCACCGGCGAAGCGTTCGAACGCAAGGTGACCGTGGGCTTCATGCACATGCTGAAGCTGCACCACCTGGTCGACGACAAGATGCACGCGCGCTCGACCGGTCCGTACTCGCTGGTGACGCAGCAGCCGCTGGGTGGTAAAGCCCAGTTCGGCGGCCAGCGCTTCGGTGAGATGGAGGTGTGGGCACTGGAAGCGTACGGCGCATCGTACGTGCTGCAGGAAATGCTGACCGTCAAGTCGGACGACGTGAACGGCCGTACCAAGGTGTACGAGAACCTGGTCAAGGGCGACCACGTGATCGACGCGGGTATGCCGGAATCGTTCAACGTGCTGGTGAAAGAGATCCGTTCGCTGGGTATCGACATCGATCTCGAGCGCAACTAATTGCCAGTACCCCGTCGCCCCCGCGCAGGCGGGGGCCCAGGTTTGCGGCTCAGCTACGAACCTGGATCCCCGCCTTCGCGGGGATGACGGAAGTGAAGTAAAGAATTCAATCACCCGGAGTGATAAATGAAAGCACTGCTCGATCTATTCAAGCAAGTTCAGCAAAACGAGAGCTTCGACGCCATCAAGATCGGCCTGGCGTCGCCCGAGAAAATCCGTTCGTGGTCGTTCGGCGAAGTCAAGAAGCCGGAGACCATCAACTACCGTACGTTCAAGCCGGAACGCGACGGCCTGTTTTGCGCCAAGATATTTGGTCCGATCAAGGACTACGAATGCCTGTGCGGCAAGTACAAGCGCCTGAAGCACCGCGGCGTCATCTGCGAGAAGTGCGGCGTCGAAGTCACCCTGGCCAAGGTGCGCCGTGAGCGCATGGGCCACATCGAGCTGGCCTCGCCGACCGCGCACATCTGGTTCCTGAAGTCGCTGCCGTCGCGTCTGGGCATGGTCCTGGACATGACCCTGCGCGACATCGAACGCGTGCTGTACTTCGAAGCGTACGTCGTGACCGATCCGGGCATGACGCCGCTGAAGAAGTGCCAGATCATGTCGGAAGACGACTACGCCGCCAAGTACGAAGAGTACGGCGACGACTTCACCGCATTCATGGGCGCCGAAGGCATCCGTGAACTGCTGCGCTCGATCGACATCGACCGCGAAGCCGAAGCCCTGCGCGTCGAGCTGAAGGAATCGAAGTCGGAAGCGAAGATCAAGAAATACGCCAAGCGCCTGAAAGTGCTCGAGGCGTTCCAGCGTTCGGGCATCAAGCCGGACTGGATGATCATGGAAGTGCTCCCGGTCCTGCCGCCGGAGCTGCGTCCGCTCGTCCCGCTGGACGGCGGCCGTTTCGCGACGTCCGACCTGAACGACCTGTACCGCCGCGTCATCAACCGTAACAATCGCCTGAAGCGCCTGATGGAACTGCGCGCGCCGGAGATCATCACGCGCAACGAAAAGCGCATGCTGCAGGAAGCGGTCGACTCGCTGCTGGACAACGGCCGTCGCGGCAAGGCGATGACCGGCGCCAACAAGCGTCCGCTGAAGTCGCTGGCTGAAATGATCAAGGGCAAGGGCGGCCGCTTCCGTCAGAACCTGCTGGGCAAGCGCGTCGACTACTCGGGCCGTTCGGTCATCGTGGTGGGTCCGCAGCTGAAACTGCACCAGTGCGGCCTGCCGAAGCTGATGGCCCTGGAACTGTTCAAGCCGTTCATCTTCAACAAGCTGGAACTGATGGGTCTCGCGACCACCATCAAGGCCGCGAAGAAGCTCGTCGAGCAGCAGGAACCGGTCGTCTGGGACATCCTGGAAGAAGTCATCAAGGAACACCCGGTCATGCTGAACCGTGCGCCGACGCTGCACCGTCTCGGTATCCAGGCGTTCGAGCCGGTCCTGATCGAAGGCAAGGCGATCCAGCTGCACCCGCTGGTCTGCGCGGCGTTCAACGCCGACTTCGACGGCGACCAGATGGCAGTCCACGTTCCGCTGTCGATCGAAGCGCAGATGGAAGCCCGCACCTTGATGCTGGCTTCGAACAACATCCTGTTCCCGTCGAACGGCGAACCGTCGATCGTGCCGTCCCAGGATATCGTGCTGGGCCTGTACTACGCGTCGCGCGAGGCGATCAACGCCAAGGGCGAAGGCATGATGTTCCCGGACGTGTCGGAAGTCATCCGCGCGTACGACAACAAGGAAGTCGAACTGGCGACCCGCATCACCGTGCGTATCGTGGAATTCCCGCGTAACGCCGAAGGCGGTTTCGACCAGACGCTGACCCGCTACGAGACCACGGTCGGCCGTGCGATCCTGTCCGAGATCCTGCCGAAAGGCCTGCCGTTCTCGGTGCTGAACCGCGCGCTGAAGAAGAAAGAGATCAGCAAGCTGATCAACACGTCGTTCCGCAAGTGCGGCCTGCGTGCGACCGTCGTGTTTGCCGACAAGCTGATGCAGTCGGGCTTCCGCCTGGCGACGCGCGCCGGTATCTCGATCGCCGTCGACGACATGCTGATCCCGGACGTCAAGAAGGGCATGATCGCGACCGCCGAAGCGGAAGTGAAGCAGATCGAACAGCAATACTCGTCGGGTCTGGTCACGGCCGGCGAGCGTTACAACAAGGTCGTCGACATCTGGGGCAAGACCTCGGACGAAGTCGGCAAGGCGATGATGGACCAGCTCAAAGTCGAGCCGGTCACGAAGCGCGACGGCACGCAGGGCACGCAAGAGTCGTTCAACGCCATCTACATGATGGCCGACTCGGGCGCCCGCGGTTCCGCAGCCCAGATCCGCCAGCTGGCCGGTATGCGCGGCCTGATGGCGAAGCCGGACGGCTCGATCATCGAAACGCCGATTACCGCGAACTTCCGCGAAGGCCTGAACGTTCTGCAGTACTTCATCTCGACGCACGGCGCCCGTAAAGGTCTGGCCGACACCGCGCTGAAGACCGCGAACTCGGGTTACCTGACCCGTCGCCTGGTCGACGTGACGCAGGACCTGGTCGTGACGGAAGACGATTGCGGCACCTCCAACGGCACGCTGATGAAGGCGATGGTCGAAGGCGGTGAAGTGATCGAAGCCCTGCGCGACCGTATCCTGGGCCGCGTGGCCGGTAACGACATCGTCAATCCGGAAACGCAGGAAACCCTGTACGAAGCCGGCACGCTGCTGGACGAAGACATGGTCGAAGAGATCGAGCGTCTGGGCATCGACGAGGTGAAGGTCCGCACGCCGCTGAACTGCGACACCCGTTACGGCCTGTGCGCGAAGTGCTACGGCCGCGACCTGGGCCGCGGCATGCTGGTCAACTCCGGCGAAGCCGTCGGCGTCGTGGCTGCGCAGTCGATCGGTGAGCCGGGTACCCAGCTGACCATGCGTACGTTCCACATCGGTGGTGCGGCATCGCGTGCGGCGGTGGCATCGTCGGTCGAAGCCAAGTCGAACGGTACGGTCCGCTTCACGGCGACCATGCGTTACGTGACCAACGGCAAGGGCGCCCAGATCGTCATTTCGCGTTCGGGCGAAGTGCTGATCACGGACGACCACGGCCGCGAGCGCGAGCGTCACAAGGTGCCGTACGGCGCGACCCTGGCTGTCCAGGACGGCATGGTGGTGAAAGCCGGCCTGCCGCTGGCGACGTGGGACCCGCTGACCCGTCCGATCATCACGGAATACGGCGGCACGATCAAGTTCGAGAACGTGGAAGAGGGCGTCACCGTCGCTCGCCAGGTCGACGACGTGACCGGCCTGTCGACCCTGGTGGCGATCGACCCGAAACGCCGCGGTTCGGCCAGCAAGGTCCTGCGTCCGCAGGTCAAGCTGCTGAACGAACAAGGCCAGGAAGTCAAGATCGCCGGCACGGAACATGCCGTGACGATCGGTTTCCAGGTCGGCGCGCTGATCATGGTGAAGGACGGCCAGCAGGCATCGGTGGGTGAAGTGCTCGCACGTATCCCGACCGAATCGCAGAAGACCCGTGACATTACCGGTGGTCTGCCGCGCGTTGCCGAGCTGTTCGAAGCCCGTTCGCCGAAAGATGCGGGCATGCTGGCGGAAGTCACCGGTACGGTCGCATTCGGTAAAGAGACCAAGGGCAAGCAGCGCCTGGAAATCACCGACATGGACGGCAACAAGCACGAGTTCCTGATCACCAAGGACAAGCAAGTGCTGGTGCACGACGGCCAGGTGGTGAACAAGGGCGAGATGATCGTGGACGGCCCGGCCGATCCGCAGGACATCCTGCGCCTGCTGGGTATCGAAGCGCTGGCCCGCTACATCGTCGACGAAGTGCAGGACGTGTACCGTTTGCAGGGCGTGAAGATCAACGACAAGCACATCGAGGTGATCGTTCGCCAGATGCTGCGCCGCGTGCAGATCGTCGAAGCCGGCGACACCGACTACATCGTCGGCGAGCAGGTGGAGCGTTCGGAACTGCTGGAAGAGAACGACCGCGTCACGGCCGCAGGCAAGCTGCCGGCGACCTACGAGAACGTGCTGCTGGGTATCACGAAGGCATCGCTGTCGACCGACTCGTTCATCTCGGCCGCATCGTTCCAGGAAACCACCCGCGTGCTGACCGAAGCGGCGATCATGGGCAAGCGCGACGGTCTGCGCGGCCTGAAGGAAAACGTCATCGTCGGCCGCCTGATCCCGGGCGGTACGGGTCTCGCCTTCCACCGCGCCCGCAAGGAGAAAGAAGCGTGGGAAGCCGAAGAGCGCGCAGCGCTGCTGCAGCAGGAGAAGGCCAACATGGCTGCCGAACTGCAGGCGATGGAAGACCAGCAGCAGGCTGCGGCTTCGGTCGAGCAGCATCACGGCGACGGCGAGTAATTGCTTCAGTCGTAGCGTAAACAGCTGATGAAAACGGCACCTCGAGGGGTGCCGTTTTTTTTTTGAGATGCCGTTCGATCAGAGCGGAGGACGCGCCAGGTTCACCCATGCCTGAACCGACGCTCGTTCCCATTGCCTTTTCGCATAGTCAGCGAGCCGCACCGGTACGGCATCGCCATTCAGGACAAGACGGTTCAACATCAATGCGAGATCCACGTCCGCGATACACCAAGTGTCAAACAAGTGTTCTCGGCCCGGTGCCAGCAGCCTGTCCGCAGCGTCGAACAGCTTTTGCGCGGCTTGCCCGGCGGCGATGGAAAGAGGCGCATCGGACGGGCGATAAAAGAGGACTTCCGTCGAACGTTCCTGCCGTATCGGCAGCAGATCGCTTCTGAGCCACGCCTGGATTTGTCGGGCTCGTGCTTTCGCTTTGGGAGCGGCGGGATACAGCGCAACACCCGCATGTATCTCATCGAGATATTCGGTGATCGCCGAGGACTCGGACAACGAAAAGTCGCCCTCGATCAGAGTGGGTACGCGCTGCGTCAGCGACGTGACGGCGTAATCGGGCATGTGGTTTGCGCCCGCTCCCAGATCGAGCGTTTGCATATCGAAAGAGATATTTTTTTCCTTGAGTCCGACAAAAACGGACATCGCGTAGGGACTGGCGTATTGGGCGTCGACGTAGAGAAGCATGAAGGTCCTTGGGCACCGCGGGTAGTGTTGTTGGACCGACAACGATAACACTAGAGCGTTTTTCATGCACGCCACGTCCAGGTGCTTGCCGATTACGAACTGCCGGACCGCTACCGCCCGTCCAGGCTGCGCAGCTTCATCGATGTTATTCTGGCGCATTTCGGCGAAGCGGTGCCAGCCACCGATTACGCGAGAACGCCATGATCGCCCTGCTCATCATCGACATGCAAAAAGGCATGCTCAGCCCGACCCTGCCGCCCCGGAACAACCCGCAGGCGGAAGACAACATCGCCAGTCTGCTGGCCGCGTGGCGGGAGCGGGATCATCCCGTCGTGCTCGTGCGCCACATCAGCCGCGCGCCGACGTCGGTCTTTGCGCCCGGCCAGAGCGGCGCCGAATTCCAGGAACGCTTTATGCCGCTGGCGCACGAACACGTCGTCGAAAAGAACGTCCCGGATGCCTTCATCAATACCGGGCTCGAACGGTGGCTGCATGCGCGCGGCATCCGCCACGTCGTCATCGCGGGTGTGAGCACGAACAATTCCGTCGAGGCGACGGCGCGCACGGCCGGCAATCTGGGGTTCTCGACGACCGTCGTCGCGGATGCCTGCTTTACTTTCGATAAGGCGGACTTCGGCGGCACGCTGCGCAGCGCCGAGGATGTCCACCTGATGGCGCTGGCGAACCTGCACGGCGAGTATGCCGAGGTGCGCGCGACCGATGACGTCCTGGCCGTCAGTCCCGCCGCAACCGCGACTTGACCCGCGCCATCACGTCCGCGAACCGCTGCTCGACAGATTGACCCGGCGTCCTGAGCCAGGCGTCGATCGCCGGTTGGCGATAAAAATTCGGGGCCGATGTTTCGTAGCGGAGGAATTGCATGATCGCCTCGCTGTCCGTGAACCCCAATACCACGGCATGGGCATACGCGCGCTCGAGCCGGTCCAGCAGGCCGCCGTCGGCGGCAAGCTCGGGATGCGCCTCGATGAGGTTGTTGTGAACTTCCTGGATGTACTGCTGTTCGTCCGGCTGGTCCGGTTGTGCGGGCTCAAGCATGTTGTCTCCTCACCGTCGTGGCAGCAGCCACGGACCCGCCATTGTTCCCGCAGAGCCCCCGATCTTCGTTGCGTCACCTCAAGCTTCCGATCCCGTTCACCTTGATCAATTTTTATCGAATACACTATCCCCGCGACACATTCCCAACCTGAAAGAACCCTGAAAGGAGACGGCATGACTTTGAAATCGCTCATCGCACTCGCATGTGCGCTCACCGCAGCCGCCGGCGCCCACGCCGCCGACCAGTTGCACGCCCCGATGACCCTGGTAAGCGCCGACGGCACCGGCAAGATGATCGGCAGCGTGACGGTTACCGAATCCTCGAACGGCCTCGTGTTCACGCCCAATCTGACGAGCCTGCCGCCGGGCGCGCACGGCTTCCACGTGCACGAAATCGCCAGTTGCGGCGCCAACGAAAAGGATGGGAAAAAGGTCGCGGCCGGCGCGGCCGGCGGGCACTTCGATCCGACGGCGTCCAAGCACCATGCCGGCCCGTCCGGCGACGGCCACCTGGGCGATTTGCCGGCGCTCGTGGTGTCGGACAACGGCGGGGCACGCACGGCGGTGACGGCGCCGCGCCTGACCAGGCTGTCCGAGGTGAAGGGCAAGGCCCTGATGATTCACGCCGGCGGCGATAATTTCTCGGATCAACCGAAACCGCTGGGCGGCGGGGGCGAGCGCATCGCCTGCGGCGTCATCCAGTAAGCGGACGACTCGCGAGCCCGGGCCGGACAATCCCGGGCGATCGTCCGGCCGCCGTCCCGGCGCAAGCTGGCGCAGCAGGTTGACATCCATTGTCATAACGATCAGTATTGGCCGCGCTTTACGTTACCGTCCTTTCACTCAGCCGACAGCCGACCCGTGGCCCGCAAAAAGAACAGCCGTCAATGGGCCCGCCTGCGCATCCTGTGCTACGCGGGACTGGACCTCATGACGATCGTCCAGGATGCATTTGCCCTCGTGCGCGAGCTCATTCCGAACGGCTGCGCCGAGCTGGCGCTGCGCGTCGCGCCGGCCGCAACGTCGCCGCTGGCCGGGAGCGACGCGGCCTATGTGCCGGTGCTGCCGCCGCCCAGCGGCTATGCGTTCCGCGACTACGCCGGCTTCACCGCGCCGGGCACGCCCGCGCTGCATACGCTGCAGGTGCCGCTCGCGCACGACGGCCGCCAGGCAGGAGACATCACGCTGTGGCGCCACGAGGAGCCGCCGTTCGACCGCCACGACGAGGAAGACCTGCAGCGCGTGGCGGCGTATTTCGACCACGTGCTGCGCAACGCGCCCGAACTGGCGACCGGCAGCGCCGGCGTCGTCGAGGACGAGGCCATGCTGCTGGCCACCGTCGACGGCCAGATCCTGTACCTGAGCGATTCGGCCGGCGCGCTGCTCGACCAGCTGGCCGCGCAGGAGCGCCAGGTGTTCAATCGCCGCACCTTGCCGCCGTTCTGCCTGCGCCTCGTGGAATCCGTGGCGCACGGCGACCGTTATCCGTGGCTGCTGCCGCTCGGGACGCTCGCCATGGCCGGCGGCGTGCTGGAAGCGCGCGCCCAGTGGATGAGCGCCGGCGGCGCGGCGGCCCTCCATGCCGACGACCCGGCCTATATCCGCACGGTCGGCATCTTCATGAAGTTTGTCGTGCCGCTGCCGCTGCGCATCTGGCGCGCGCTCGGCGCCGTCGAGCTGTCGCCGCAGCAGGCCGAGGTGGCGTTCTGGATGGGCGTCGGCGGCGGCCGCGAATCGGCGCGCGCCAACATGGAAGTCAGCGACGCCGTGCTGCGCGACTGCGTCAAGGCCGTCTACGAAAAATTCGGCTGCTCGTCCGAGGCCGGCCTGCTGGAGCAGTTGCGCCCCGCCGCCGCGCGCATGTGAGTCACCCCCCGGGTGGGGCTGGGCCGGCGCGTGTCGCCTTCGTATCATGTTTCCAGGCTCGAAGCAGGAGCCCGGCACAGGCCGGGGCCCTTGCCTGCTTCTTTTACGATACGAACGAACGGGAAACGATCATGAACTTGTCCAGCGTCCTGGCCGCCTATGCGCTGATGGACCCATCGCGGGTGCCAGGACCGGCCAGCCTGGCGTTGATCGTCGTGGGGTTGTCGTTGCTGGGCTATTCGGTCGGGAAGGGATGGCGGCGCGGCGGGTGACGCACCGTCGGCGCACCGGCATCAGCGAAAGCGCAGCACGTCGGCCGGGCGCGGCGCCTGCGCGAGCGCCCCCACGTGCGCCAGCGCGCGACCGGTGCCGTAGCCCGGCAGGAAGGGGCCGGTCGGCACGGGCGCCGCATACGGCTGCAGCGCGAGCCAGGCGAGCAGCAGCGCCAGGCCGCAGGCCGCGCAGACGGCCAATGATGGTGCGTGACGCATCGTGCGTCTCCCGTCGTTCTTATGGTTTTATACAAAAAAAAGCCCGCCGGAGGGAGCGGGCCAAGGAGGGGACAACAACTAGTCGAGCTTCCAGACGAAGGCGAGCTTCGCCCATCCGGCTTCCGCCACGCCGTTGTTCGTGGCGGGTTTGAACTTGCATTGGCTGAGCGCATTGATGGCGGCCCGGTCCAGGTCGCGCGAGCCGCTCGACCGGTCGATGCGCGCCGAACTCACGCGGCCGTCGGGGCCCACCAGCAGGGCCAGCGTCGTGGTGCCCGTGTCGCCCCGGCGCGCGGCGGCGGCCGGATAGTCGGGGAGGGCGCAGCCGTTGGCGTCCGCGAAGACGGCCGTGCGCATCTGGCCGGGGTTGGCGCTGGGCGTGGCCGGCGCTTCCGGCACGGGGTCGGACGGCATGGCCGGGAATGGCGACGGATCCGACGCCGTGGTCGCCTGGACAGGGTCCGGCACCGGCGGCGGGGCGACGTCCACCTCGACCTTCGGCACCACGATATCCGGCGGCGCCAGTTGCTGCGCCGGCTTCGGCGGCTCGGGCGGCGGCGGCGGTGGCGGCCGGTCCGGCTCGATCATGACGAGCACCTGTTCCGGCAGGCTGGACAGCGAAATCTTCTTCGTATTCAGGCTGTGGATGAAAAGCGTGCCGAGGACCACGTGCAGGCCGGCGACGAGGGCGATTTTCGCGGCTTTGCCGTCGGGGCGGTTGCCGCTCGAGAGACTCGTGAATTGCATGGCCATCCTCCTTCTTGTTGTTGCCGGCATTGCCGGACGTAAATCGGAGCGAAGCGGAAAATCCAACGAACAGAACCAATATATGCTATGTCATAGCAATACGTAAAGCGATTTCGTAGCAGTTTGTAATTCCACTTGTGCGCCACCCCCATCCGGGCCTGCAGGAAAATGGTCGCAACCCGCCTCGCGCCCATTGCTGTTGTGTGGAATAATCGTCTTTGTGCTTTCGCTTGAAAGCAGAAGTAGCCTGGAGAATCAAACGTGCAGAAAGAGCAAAAGCCGATCCGCGTGATGCTGGCGGACGACCACCCGATCGTGATGACCGGGTTCGCGCTGTCGCTGTCGGCGCAGGGAATGGAAGTGGTAGGCCAGGCCAAGAGCCCGAGCGAAGCGGCCGCGATGTATGCGGAATTCCGGCCGGACGTCGCGGTGCTCGACATCCGCTTCGGCACCGAGCTGACGGGGATGGACGCGGCGCAGAACATCCTCAGGAACGACCCCAAGGCGAAGATCGTGTTCCTCAGCCAGTTCGACCAGGACAGCCTGATCAAGGAAACCTACCGCCTGGGCGCGCACGCCTTCGTCACCAAGGATTGCGACCCGGCCGACCTGGCCGACGCCGTGCGCCACGCGCATGCGGGCAAGCTGTACTTCCTGCCGCAGATCGCGGAGCGCCTGGCCAGCCTGGCCGTGCGCGGCGACGTTTCTCCGCAATCGCAGCTGGACGAGCGCAGCCTGGAGATCTTCAAGCTGATGGCCGAAGGTCTCACCAATATGGAGATCGCCGAGCGCCTCAACCTGTCGACCAAGACCATCAGCAACATCAGCCAGTCCGTGAAGGAAAAGCTGGGGGTGCACCGGCAGGCGTACATCACCAAGCTCGCGGTCAAGCACGGCTTGATCGAGCCCTGAACCGTTTCGTCGCCGTGCTGTCGTCCGTGATCCGGTTTGCAACCTTGGGCTCCCGCCTGCGCGGGAGCGACGGGTATCGAGCGTCGTCCCCGCGCAGGCGGGGATCCGGTTGCCGCGCGCGCATCCGGCGCGGCCTGTTTCTGGCCGCCCTGGCGCTGACCGCCACCGCGCACGCCACCACCACCCACGAGATCAGGCCGGAACCCATCCAGGGCTACCGCTACCAGATCGTCACCACCGACGACAGCGCCATCACGCGCCGCATCGTGGACGACATGGTGCGCCGCCTCGTGCCCGTGTTCGCCGTGTTCCGCACCGAGCTGGCCCAGCACCGGCGCATGCTGTACGTGACCGTCGGCCCGGCCGCGTTGCGCGAGGTCGCGCAGCGCCGCTGCGACTGCGTCGTCATCTCCACGTTCACGTCGAGCCAGGTCGTGCGCTCCATCGTCGGCACCTTGCCGGCGGCGCGCGCCGCGTCGTTCACGGCCGTGTATGCCGAACCGGCGCCGGCCGACCAGCTGCGCCTCGTGGCGCTGCTGTACCGGCGTCCCGTGCGCGTGGCCGCCATCCTCGGTCCGGACACCGCCTTCCTCAAGCCGCTGCTGGAAAGCGAACACGTGAACGTGCTGGAGCCGGACCCGGACGAGGACATCAACCGCCTGCTGACCCAGATCGCCCAGACCGAGGTGCTGCTGGCGCTGCCCGACAGCGCCGTCTACAACACGGAAAACTTCCGCAACATCCTGCTCTCGACCTACCGCCACAAGCAGGGCGTGATCGGCTTCTCGGCCGACATGGTGAAGGCCGGCGCGCTGGCGACGACGTATTCCGAGGTCGAGGACATCAATGCGCAGCTGGCCGAGATCGTGGCCGGCTACGTGGCCGGCGGCGAGCTGCCGCCGCCCCAGTTCCCGCGCTACTTCCACACCATCGTCAACGAGGGCGTCGCGCACTCGCTCGACGTCGAGGTGCCGGACAACGTGCGCAACTTCGCCCGGCCCATGCCGGCGCACCAGCCATGAAGCGGCCGACCGCCCTGCGCGACGCGTCGCTGCGCGCGGCCGCCCTGCGGTCGGCGAAACTGCGGCCCGCGAAGCTGCGGCCCGGCGCCCTGCAGTTCTGGCGCGGCTGGAGCATCGGCCTGCGCATGGCGTTCATCACCATGTTGCCCGTGACCCTGCTGTTCACGTCCTTCGTCTGGTATTCGTGGTACGCGCACCGGGCCCAGGTCGACGAGGAACTGGCGGAACGCGGCCGCATCCTCGCGCGCGCGCTGGCGGAGACGAGCGAATACAACGTCATCTCCGGCAACCTGTCGGACCTGAGCCTGACCATCAATGGCCTCGTGCAGTCGGACAGCAGCGTGTACCGCATCGAAGTCGTCGACATGAACGGCCAGAACCAGGTGTCGGTCGTGTCCGAGCACCCGATCGAGGCCGAGGGCCGCTCGTTCGAGGCGCCGATCCGCAAGCAGGTCGTGTGGATCAACCTGTTCTCGGACAACGGCACGCCGCACGTCTCCGCCTCCAGCGACACGCGCCCGCCGACGCTCACCACGGAAATCGTGGGCCTCGTGCGCGTGACGATGTCGCCCACGAACATGCTGGCCAAGCAGCTGCACCGCTTCCGCGTCGAGCTGGCGATGGCCGCGCTGGCGCTGGCCGCGAGCGGCGCGCTCGCGTACATCCTGGCGCGCAGCCTGACGGTGCCGCTGCGCGAGGCGATCTCCGTGCTGCGGCGCATCCGCGGCGGCAACTACCGCGTGCAGCTGCCCGTCACGACGGGCGGCGAGGTGGGCGAGCTGCAGGCGTCGATCGGCGACATGTCGGTGGCGCTGGACCAATCGAAGCAGGACCTGGAAAACAAGGTGGCCGAGCGCACGCGCGACCTGCTCGCGTCGCGCAACGAGGCGCTGCGCGCCGACGCCGACAAGCGCAAGCTGATCCAGAAGGTCAACAGCATCATCGAGGACGAGCGGAAATCCATCGCGGTCGAGATCCACGATGAACTGAACGCATCGCTGATCGCGGTGCGCCTGGAATCGCAGACGATCCAGCAGCTCGCGGCCAAGGCCACGCCGAGCGAGGAGATCGACCAGGTGCGCGCCAAGGCGCAAGCCATCACCAAGCTGGCGCTGGACCTGTACGCCAATGGCCGCCGCCTGGTGCGCCGCCTGCGTCCGGAAGTGCTGGACATGCTCGGCCTGCACGGCGCCGTCGAGGAGATGGTCAGCCACTACCGCAGCAGCTCCGGCGTGCACTTCGAATTCGAATCGCAGGGCGACTTCTCCAGGATCGGCAACGAGCTGGCGATTTCCGCCTACCGCATCGTGCAGGAAGCGCTGTCGAACATCATGAAGCATTCGGAAGCCGGCTTCGCGCGCGTCAGCCTCACGCTGTCGGACGAGGACGGGGCGCTGCACATCGAAGTGCAGGACGACGGCGAAGGCTTCGATCCGGCCGTGGCGTCGGAAGGCATCGGCATCATCGGCATGCGCGAGCGCGTGTTCGCCCTCGGCGGCAGCATCCACATGCAGTCGCGCCCCGGCGAGGGCACCCTCGTCGCCATCACCCTGCCGCTGAACGACGTGACGACTGCCTGAAAGCAGTCTTCTGGGGTACAGTAGCGACCTCAGTCTTCCACTCGCCAGCAAAACAACCACCATGCTCAACGCATTGCAGACGCCTTTCGAGAAGGGCAACCAGAATCAGACCACGACCTGGTCCGATTGCATCGCCTGGTACGATGACCTTGCACACCAATACCCCCAGGTGCTGCGCTTTTCCGTGGTCGGGACTTCCGACGCGGGCGTGCCGATCCACGCCGGCGTCATCTCGGCCGACGGCGTGTTCGACCGCGCGCAGATCAAGGCGGCGCAACGTCCCGTCTTCTTCAACAACAACGGCATCCATCCGGGCGAACCGGAAGGCGTCGATGCGTGCATGGCGCTCGTGCGCGACTTGTGCCAGCAGCCGGACCGCCTGGCCGCGCTGGGCCGCACCGTGTTCCTGTTCGTCCCGCTGTACAACGTGGACGGCGCCTTCAACCGCGCCAACACGTCGCGGGTGAACCAGGACGGCCCGGAAGCGTTCGGCTTTCGCGGCAACAGCCGCCACCTCGACCTGAACCGCGACTTCGTCAAGTGCGACACGCTGACGGCGCAGACATTCAATAAACTGTTCACGGAATGGGACCCGGACGTGATGGTCGACACGCACACGTCCAACGGCGCCGACTACAGCTACACGATGACCCTGATCCCGACCCAGGCCGACAAATTGGGCGGAGATCTCGGCGCCTTCCTGCGCGACACCATGCTGCCCGCCCTGTATGCGGACATGGACAAGCGCGGCTGGCCGATGTGCCCGTACGTGAACCCGGTCAAGACGAGCCCCGACGAGGGCATCGCCGATTTCCTCGAGACGGCGCGCTTCTCGACGGGCTATGCGGCGCTGCACGACACGATCGGCTTCATGCCCGAGACGCACATGCTGAAACCGTTCGCCGACCGCTATCACTCGATGCGCGCGCTCGTCGAGACGGCGCTGGACTTCACGACCGCCAACGGCGACAGGATCGTCGCGCTGCGCCGTGCCGCGCGCGCGGCCGGCCGCACGCGCCGCGAATGGCCCGTGCACTGGGCGATGGACGAAGCGCATCCGTCCACCTTCCGCTTCAAGGGCTATGCGGCCAAGTACAAGGCGAGCGTGCTGGGCGACTACCAGCGCCTGTACTACGACCGCAACGAACCGTTCGAGCGCGACATCGCGCACTACAACCGCTTCCCGGCCGACGTCGTCGTCCCGGCGCCCAAGGCCTACGTCGTGCCGCAGCAGTGGCGCGAAGCGATCGAGCGCCTGCGCTGGAACGGCGTCAAGCTCGAACGCGTCGACACCGAGCGCACGCAGGAGGTGTCCGCATACCGCATCGCGGAGGTAGCGTCGCGGGCGCACGCGTACGAGGGGCACATGTTCCACGACGAGGTGCAGCTGGAGCGCGTGCGCGAGACGGTCGTCATCCGCGCCGGCGACTACATTGTCCCGCTGGCGCAGGACCAGGCCCGCTATGCCGTCGAGACGCTGGAACCGCAGGCCCACGACAGCTTCTTCCGCTGGGGTTTCTTCAACAGCGTGCTGGAAAAGAAGGAAGCGTATTCGGATTACGTGTTCGAGGACGAGGCCGAGCGCATGCTGGCCGCCGAGCCCGAACTCGCGGCGAAGTTCGACGCGTGGAAGGCCGCGCACCCCGACCTGCTGCACGACCAGGGCGCGGTGCTCGACTTCATCTTCGCCAACTGCGCGCGCTGGCGCGAGCCGGAGTGGCGCCGCTATCCGGTTTTCATGATCGACTGAATCGACTGTATCGACTGAACGACCCACGGGAGGGGGAAACATGAACAACAAGATTGCCGCCGCGCTGGCACTGCTGGGTGCCGCATCGATGGCAACGGCCGCGCCATCCGCCGGCCAGACCTATTTCGAGCAGAACTGCGCCAGCTGCCACACGGCCGACGCCGGCATGGGCTCGCGCGCGGGCCCGCCGCTGTTCAACGTCGTCGGCCGCAAGGCCGCGTCGGCGCCGGGCTATAACTATACCGACGCGCTGACCAGGGCCGGCGCCGCCGGCAAGACGTGGACGCGCGCGGAACTCGACATCTTCCTGCGCGACCCGGGCAAGGACGTGCCGGGCACCGCGATGCCGGTCGCGGTGGCCGATGCGAAGCAGCGCGCCGCCGTGATCGACTATCTCGCGGCGCAGAGCGGCAAGACCGCCGCGCCGGCAGCGGCGAAGGCGGCGAGCGGAGAACGCGCCGGCGCCTGGACCGACGACAAGCCGGGCGACGTGCACCACATCACGGTCGACCAGCTGGTCGCGCCGTTCGCCAGCGAGAGCGCGGGGAATGGTCCCAAGCTCGCGAAGCGTCCGGACGGCGTGCTGCCGGCCGTGCCGAAAGGTTTCAAGGTGAGCGTGCTGGCGGAATCCGGCAAGGCGCGCTACGCGCTGCGCGCGCCGAACGGCGACATCATCCTGGCCGACTCGGGCAAGGGCGAAGTCCGCATCCTGCGCCTGGGCAGCGGCGGCGACACGGTGGCGTCAAGCAGCGTGTTCGCGACGGGCCTGTCGCGCCCCTACGGCCTGGCGTTGTGGCCGGCCGCGAATCCCAAATACCTGTACGTGGCAAATGCGAATTCCGTGGTGCGTTTTACGTACGCGACGGGCGACCTGAAAGCGAAAGGGAATGCCGAGACGATCGTCGACAAGCTGGTCGACGGCATGGGCAACCACATCACGCGCACGCTGGCGTTTTCGCAGGACGGAAAAACCTTGTTCGTGTCCGTCGGCTCGGCCACCAACGTCGCGCAGGGCATCGGCAACAAGCCGCCGCAGCCGCTGGCGCAATGGGAGTCGGAACACGGCATGGGTGCGGCGTGGGGCGAAGAGACCGACCGCGCCACCGTGCTCGCGTTCGACCCCGACGGCAAGCATCGCCGCAACTACGCCAACGGCCTGCGCAACTGCGTCGGCATGTTCGTGCATCCGGACACGGGCGACCTGTATTGCAGCGTCAACGAGCGCGACGAACTGGGCGACAACCTGCCGCCCGACTACGTCACGCGCGTCAAGCGCGGCGGCTTCTACGGCTGGCCGTGGTACTACCTGGGCGCGCACGAAGACCCGCGCCTGAAGGGCATCCGGCCGGACCTGAAGGACAAGGTCACGGTGCCCGACACGCTGATCCAGGCGCACTCCGCGCCGCTGGGCATGACGGTGTACCACGCCCCGCAAGGCAGCAGGCACGCGTTCCCGAAAGAGTACGACGGCGACATCTTCCTCGCGCTGCACGGTTCGTGGAATCGCGGCATCCGCACCGGCTACAAGGTCGTGCGCGTGATGATGAAGAACGGCGCGCCGACCGGCCAGTACCAGGATTTCATGACCGGCATGGTGCTGTCCGACCGTGACGTGTGGGGACGTCCGGCCGCGGTGACGGTGGCGGCGGATGGGGCGTTGCTGGTCGTCGATGACGGCGGCGGCGTGCTGTGGCGGATCGTACCCGACAAATGATGCCGTAGGGCGGGCACCCCGTGCCCGCCAAACCGCCGCGTCACGCAAAC
>NZ_LMCY01000010.1:24538-24630 GCF_001425685.1 Massilia sp. Root335
TCAGGCGCTGTCGAACCGTGGCGGATCACACCCGACAAATGATGCCGTAGGGCGGGCACCCCGTGCCCGCCAAACCGCCGCGTCACGCAAAC
>NZ_LMCY01000010.1:24687-73792 GCF_001425685.1 Massilia sp. Root335
CGATCCACCTTCTTCTCCAGCAGCGCCAGCGGCAGCGTGCCTTCGCCCAGCACGATCTCGTGGAATTTGGGGAGGCTGAATTTCGGCCCGAGTGCCTTCTCCGCGCGGGCACGCAATTCCTGGATCTTGAGTGCGCCGATCTTGTAGCCCAGCGCCTGCGCCGGCCACGCCATGTAGCGCTCGGTCGCGTTGCGTGCATCCGCTTCCGAATAGCCCAGCGTCTCGCGCATGTACTTGATCGACTGCTCGCGCGTCCAGCCCTTCGCGTGCATGCCGGTGTCGACGACGAGGCGCACGGCGCGCAGCATTTCGTCGTTCAGGTGGCCGAACCAGTCTTCCGGCTTGTCGTACAGGCCCATCTCCGTGCCCAGCGTCTCGGCGTACAGCGCCCAGCCTTCGGTAAAGGCGTTGTTGCCGCCGAACTTGCGGAAGTTCGGCAGGCCCAGCTCCTGCATCAGCGCGATGTGGAAGTGGTGGCCCGGCTGGCCTTCGTGCAGGAACAGCGTGACCATGCCGGTGCTGCCGTACTGCGTCGGATCGTTCACGACGGACCAGAACACGCCCGGACGCGAGCCGTCCGCGGCCGGCGGCGTGTAGTGGTCGGAGGCCGTCGCGCGCGACAGTTCCGGCTCCAGGCGCAGGTCGAGCGGCGTCTTGGGACGCAGCGAGAACAGCGCCGGCAGCTTGGTCTGCAGCTGCGCGTTCAGCTTGCGGTAGACGTCGATGATCTCGCCCTCGGTCTTGAACGGCTTGTACTTCGCCTGTTGCGACACCCACACCGGCAGGCCGGCCGCCGGACCGTTGTAGCCCATCTTCGGACCGATGCGCGCATATTCTCCCTGGATGCGCGCGACTTCCCGCAAGCCGATCTGGTGGATCTGTTCCGGTTGCAGGTCGGTCGTCGTCTGGCTGGCGACGCGCGCGAGATACCAGTCCATCCCCTGCGGCAGCGCGCTCCAGCCGGTGCTCGTGCGGCAGGCCGGCAGGTAATCGTGCTCGATGAAGTCGGCCAGGCGCTTCAGGGCCGGATTGAGCTTGCTATCGATGGTGCTGCGATAGCTCGCCGTCAGCGTCTTCTTGTCGGTGTCGGAGAAGGCCGCCGGGAAGTTCTTCACCGGCGTGTAATAGATGCTGTCCTCGGCCCTGGCGGCCACCAGCTGCTTGAACTGGGGCAGCGCGGCCTCCATGATCGCCTTCGGCTGCACGACGCCGCGCTTCATCCCTTCGCGCATGTTCGCGATGGCCTGGTCGATCCACGGACCGAGCTGGTTCAGGCGGCTCAGGTAGGCCCGGTAATCCTTCACGGTGGCCAGCGACTGCGCCTGCTGGCCGCTGCTGTAGTTCGCGAGCGTGACGGGCAGGGCGTCCATCTGGTTCAGCGGCAGCAGGTGCTCGGGGAACGGCTCGAAGCGCAGCGCGGTCTTCAGCTCATAGTCGAGGATGTCGTAGCTGGTCTGGTCGCGCTGGGCGAGGCCGTCGCGGCGGATCGTGTGCAGGCGTTTCAGGTAGCCCTTGTACAGCGCGAACTGGTGCGCGCGGTTCTTCGGCGCGATCGACATGCCGATCTGGTCGGCGAAGCGGTTGTCGCCGCTCTCGCCGGCGGAGACCGGATCGAAGCGGGCCTGCGCGTCCCAGTATTCGTCGGCCAGCTTGTTCAGCTTTTTCGATTCGGCGGTGGTGGCGGCGGTGGCGGCGTTTGCGGCGGCGTTCGTGGCGCCGGCCGTGGCCGTGGGCTTGGTCGCGTTGTCGGCGGCAGTTGCAACCGCGGCCGGCGCACAGGCGATGAGGCAGGCGGCGGCGATGGTGCCCAGGGTAAGGGTCTGTTTCATGTGTGTGCTCGAGGTGTAAAAAGAGGCGACGCCAAGGATACGCCTGGCGTCGCCGGAGGCCCAGTCTTTACGGGCGTTCTTTAATAATTGGCCAGCGGCGCGAGCTGGCCGCCCTTGAAGGTGTAGACCGTGACGGCCGTCTTCTTCAGGTTGCCGTTCGCATCGTAGCCGTAGGTGCCGGACACGCCGTCGTAGCTCATCGCGTGCAGTTGCTTGCCGACGGCGGCGGCGTCCGTCGTGTTCGCGGCCTGCATGGCGCGGGCGATGAACATCGTCTGGTCGTAGAACGCGGGCGCGTACACGTCCGGGTCGTGCTGGAAGCGCTGCTTGTAGCGGGTCTTGAACGCGGGGCCGCCGGCCTGCTTGTCGAGCATCGCGCCGGCCTGCGCGCACATCACGTTTTCCCCGACCGCGTCGCCGCCCAGCTTGGCCATCTCCGGGCTGCACAGGGTGTCGCCGCCCAGCAGGCGCACGTTCGCCATCCCGAGCTGCTTCATCTGGCGCGCCATCGGGGCGCCCTGCGGCGCATAGCCGCCGAAGAAGATGGCGTCGACCTTCTTCGCGCGGAACGCGGTGAGGATGGCGGAAAAGTCGCTCGCCTTGTCGTTGGTGAATTCGCGGCCGGCGACGGCAACGCCGGCGGCGCGCGCCTGCTTCGCGAATTCGTCGGCGATGCCCTGGCCGAACGCGGTGCGGTCGTCGATCACGCCGACCGTCTTGAGTTTCAGCGCCTTGGCGGCGTACGACGCCATCGACGCGCCCACCTGGGCATCGCTGGCGACGATGCGGAACACGTTCGGGTAGCGCGCCTGGGTGATCTTGGGGCTCGTGCCCACGGTCGACATCAGGATGCCGGCATCGTTGTAGACGCGCGCGGCGGGAATCGCCACGCCCGAGTTGTACGGGCCGAGCACGAACTTGACGCCGGCGTCGGCGAATTTCTGCGCGACGTTCACGCCCGCTTTCGGGTCGCCCTGGTCGTCTTCGGACAGCAGTTCGAATTTCAGGGTCTTGGCGCCCACCTTGAGCTTGTGCGCGTTGAGTTCCTCGACCGCGAGGCGCACGCCGTTCTCGTCATCCTTGCCGGCGAAGGCATTGGCGCCCGACAGCGGGCCGCTCACGCCGATGCGCACGACCTGGTCCTGGGCGAGCGCGGAGGTCCCGGTCGCCAGCAGGATCGCCGCCAGCGCCACGGTTTTCATCGTTGATGCCATTTGTATGTCTCCGTTGTTGTGCAACGGCCGCCATCATCGCACGATCGGCGTGGCGTGCAAACAGGTCAGGCGGGCAGCCCGTGCGAGATCAGTTCCAGCGGCAGCGCGGTGGTGCACTTGATCTGCTCCATCGAGAACGCGGAGGAGACGCCGGACAGCTGGGCCGTCCTGATCAGCTTTTTGTAGAAGCGGTCGTAGCCGTCGATGTCGGTGGTGACGACCTTGAGCAGGTAATCGACGTCGCCGCTCATGCGGTGGAATTCCAGGACCTCGGGCAGCGCGACGACGGCGGAGGCGAAGCGCTCCAGCCATTTTTCGTCGTGCTCGTTGGTGCGCACGCTGACGAACACGGTGACGGGCAGGCCGACCTTGTTCCGGTTGACGATGCTGACCCGGCTTTCGATGTATCCCTCTTCCTCCAGGCGCTTGACCCGTTTCCAGCACGGGGTGCTGGACAGCCCGACCTTCTCGCTCAAGCCGGAGATCGACAGGGTCGCGTCCGCCTGCAGGGCTGCCAAAATCGCGCAGTCGTATTTGTCGAGTGAATTCATCTTGTCCATGTCGCGGTATCTAGAATGTTCGTTCTTCAGCCCAGGAAAAAGAAAAGATTCTTTAGTACGTCATTTTCGGCACTAAACCGTAACATATTACTCAACAATCGCGCTCATGGCGCATTTATTTTTGGACTTTTAGCAATTATTTCATGGCCCCCGACATCTACCTCGACGCAAACGCCACTTCGCCGGTCCTGCCTTCCGCAATCGCCGCCGCCGTCGACGCGATGCAGGCCTCGTTCGGCAATCCGAGCAGCAGCCACGCCACCGGCCTGCGCGCCAAACGCATCCTCGACACGACCCGCGCGCGTGCGCGCCGCGTGCTCGGCGCCGGGCCGGGACGGGTGTTGTTCACCAGCGGCGCCACGGAAGGCATCCAGACCGCCGTGTTGTCCGCGCTCGTCGCCGTGCGCGAACGCCGCGCGGCCGGCGAGGCGTGCGGCGACCTGCTGGTCTACGGCACCACCGAGCACAAGGCCGTGTCGGAAAGCCTCGCGCACTGGAACCGCCTGCTCGGCACCGGCCTGACGCTGCAGCCGCTGCCCGTCGACGCCACGGGACGGCACCGCCTCGACGTCCTGCGCGACCTGGCGCCGCGCGCCGCCATGGTCTGCACGATGGCGGCCAACAACGAGACGGGCGCGATCTCGGACCTCGACGGCATCGCGCGCGTGCTGCGCGAGGGCGGATCGAAGGCCTACTGGATGGTCGATTGCGTGCAGGCGCTGGGCAAGCTGCCGCTCGCCCTGGCGGACACGCGCATCGATTACGCGCCGTTCTCCGGCCACAAGCTGCATGCGCCAAAGGGCATCGGCATCCTGTACGTGCGCGACGGCGCGCCCTACACGCCGCTGATGATCGGCGGCGGCCAGGAAGGCGGGCAGCGGTCCGGCACCGAGAACATGCCCGGCATCGCCGCCCTCGGCGCCGTGCTGGCCGCGCTGGAAGAGGGGACGACGTTCCGCGGCCACGCCGAACTGGCGGCCATGCGCGACCGGCTGGCGGCCGCCCTGCGCGACGCCTTTCCCGCCGTCGCGTTCAACGCGCCGTTCGAACACACCTTGCCGACCACGCTGAATTTCTCCGTGCCCGGCGTGTCCGGCAAGGACCTGCTCGACCTGTTCGACGCGGCCGGCGTGCGCGTCAGCGCGGGTTCGGCCTGTTCCGCCGCCAAATCCACGCCCAGTTATGTGCTGGACGCGATGGGCCTGCCCTTGTCGCGCAGCGGCGCGGCCGTGCGCCTGTCGATCGGGCCGCTCGCGGACGACGCCTTCATCGACGCCGCCTGCGCGCGCATCCGGCGCTGCGGCGAGGCGCTGCGCACGTCACCGCTCAGCGGCGGGAATCCCGGCATCATGCAGGTCAGCGGCGAAGGGCGGCACGGCTGGATCGTGTTCGATGCCGCCACGTGCGTCGTGCTCGATCCGCCGCGCGGGCAGGCGGAGCGCATCGCCGCGCTCGTGCGCGACGCGGGCCTGCGCATGCACACGTTCGACGACGCGGATTGCGCCGCCGTCGCGCTGGACGACGGCAGTCATGCGCCCTGCATTGCCATCGGCAGCGCCGTGCTGGCCCGACTGCCGGACGGCTACCTGCTGGGCGCCGCGGAGGCGGGCCGCCTGCCGCGCACGAACGTGCGCCACGTCTTCGGCACCGTCGACGCCGCGCGCCTGGCGCGCTTCGCGCAGGACGGCGCCGTGCAGTGCCACGACGCCGACGTCGACGGCCTGGCCTGCACCACGCTGGCCGCGCCGCGCGAATGCGCTGCCGGTGCGGCCTGGCAGCTGCATCCGGAAGCGCTGGACGGTTTCCTGCGCCGCCACGAAGACGCGCTGCTCGTCGACGTGCGCGAAGGCTTCGAGGCGGCGGCCGGCGCGATGGCGTTGCACGGCCGCGCGGCGCACAACGTGCCGCTGTCGCGACTGGCGGAACACGTGGCGGCGTGGTTGTCGGAACCGGCGCGTCCCGTCGTTTTCGTGTGCCGCAGCGGCAATCGCAGCGCGAAGGCGGCCCAGTGCCTGCGCCGGGCGGGACATGCGCAGGCGTGGACCCTCGTGGGCGGTCTCGCGCTGGCCTGAACATACCGATTGTCAACCTGTGTACGCTACCGCACAGTTTTCAGGCACATGATCTCTTAGCATGGCAAAAGCCGTGCGCCCTCGAGTCTTTTCGCTCTCACCCGAATGGTCGCGTCCCGCGTCAGCCGGCGGTCGGTTGCGCACGCCACCATGAGGTTCCTGTTGAAAGAAGAAAAAGCGCATCCGCCCGCAGCCCGCGGCCTCGCCAACGACGACGCACCGCTGCGCGCCGAACTGTTTTCCGCCGCCCAGATGGCCGTGCACGGCCGCCGCCTCGCCGCGCGCCATCAGCTGAGCAGCCAGCCGGGCAGCGACCGCCTGCTGGCGCGCCTGGCCGACAACGCCGGCGTCATCGCCGACGCCTGCGCCGGCCTCACCCTCGCCGCCAAGGCCGGCGTGCGCCTGGCGCCGGCGGCCGAATGGCTGCTCGATAATTACTACCTGATCGAGGAGCAGATCCGCCTCGCGCGCAGCCACCTGCCCAAGGACTACAGCCGCGAGCTGCCCTGCCTGCAGGATGCCGATGCGTGCGACAGCCCGCGCGTGTACCAGCTGGCGCTGGAGTTGATCGCGCATGGCGACGGCCGCCTGGAGCCGGAAAGCCTGGCGCGCTTCGTCGCCGCCTACCAGGAGGGGACGCCGCTGGCACTGGGCGAGTTGTGGGCGATCCCGATCATGCTGCGCCTCGCGCTGATCGACAACCTGCGCCGCATCGCCGCGCGCCAGGCCGACAGCCGGCGCCAGCGCGAACAGGCCAACCGCTGGGCCGACCGCATGACGGCCAAGGCCGACGAGCGCCCCGGTGACCTCATTCTCGTCGTGGCCGACATGGCGCGCGACGTGCAGCCGATGGGCTCCGGCTTCGTGGCCGAACTCACGCGCCGGCTGCAGGGCCGCAGCGGCCCGCTCACGCAGGCATTGCAATGGATCGCCACGCGTCTCGCCGACGAAGGCCGCACGATCGACCAGGCCGTGCAGGCCGACGTCACGCAGCAGGCCACCGACCAGGTCTCGGTCTCCAACACGATCGCCAGCCTGCGCCTGCTCGGCAGCACCGACTGGCGCGAATTCGTCGAGACGATGAGCGCCGTCGAGCAGGCGCTGCGCGGCGACCCGGCCGGCGTCTACGGCAGGATGGACTTCGCCACGCGCGACCATTATCGCCACGTGGTCGAACGCCTCGCGCGCGCCAGCGGCCGCAGCGAGACGGAGGTCGCGACCGAGGCCCTCGCGCTGGCGGCGGAACCGCGCACGGTCGGCGAGGGCGGCCTGGACGCGCGCCTGCGCCACGTCGGTTACTACCTGGCCGGCAACGGCTTGCCCCAACTGGAAGCGCGCCTGAACATGCGCCCCGGCCTCAAGGCCGCGCTGCGCCGCGCGGCGCGCGCGCGTCCGCTGCTGTCCTACCTGGGCGCCATCGGCGCGTTCACGGCGCTGTTCGCGGCGGCGGCCGTCGTGCATGCGCTGCAGGAGGGCGCCGGCCCCGGCCTGCTCGTCGCCATCGGGGTGCTGGGTGTGCTCGGCGCGAGCCAGCTGGCGCAGGCCCTCGTCAACCTGATGGCCACGCGGCTGGTGGCGCCGGCGCCGCTGCCGCGCATGGATTTCAGTGCCGGCATCCCGCCCGATGCGCGCGCCATCGTCGTCGTGCCGGCGCTGCTGTACAGCCGCGACAACGTGGCGGCGCTGGTCGACGCGCTCGAGGTGCGCTACCTGGCCAACCGCGATCCGCACTTGCGCTTCTGCCTCCTGACCGACCTGGTCGACGCGCCGCGGCAAGAGGTGTACGGCGACGCCGAACTGATCGAACAGGCGCGCGCCGCCATCGCCGCGTTGAACGCGAAGTACGACGAGGCGGGCCCGTTCCTGCTGCTGCACCGCCAGCGCGTGTGGAGCGAAGGCGAGGGCGCCTGGATCGGCCGCGAGCGCAAGCGCGGCAAGCTGGAAGACCTGAATACGTTCCTGTTGCGCGGCGAGCGCGCGCCGTTCGCCGTCATCGAGGGCCCGGTCGACGGCCTGGACGAGATCCGCTATGTGATCACGCTCGACGCCGACACCCAGCTGCCGCGCGACGCCGCGCGCGCCTTCGTCGCCGCGATGGCGCATCCGCTCAACCATCCCGTGTTCTCGGCCGACGGCCGGCGCGTGGTGGAAGGCTACGGCCTGCTGCAGCCGCGCGTGACGGCGGCGCTGCCGCCGGAGGATGCATCGCGCTACGAACGGCTGTGCGGCGGCGAGCCGGGCATCGATCCGTACACGCGCACCGTGTCCGACGTCTACCAGGACCTGTTCGGCGAAGGCTCGTTCACGGGCAAGGGCATCTACGACCTGGAAGCGTTCGAGCGCGTGCTGCGCGGACGCTTTCCGGACGACCGCGTGCTGTCGCACGACCTGCTGGAAGGCTGCTATGCGCGTTCCGGCCTGCTCAGCGACGCCGCGCTCGTGGAAGCCTGCCCGGCGCGCTACAGCGACGACGTCAGCCGGCGGCACCGCTGGATCCGCGGCGACTGGCAGCTGGCCGGCTGGCTGCGCGCGCGCGTGCCGCTGGCCGACGGCCGCACGGAACCCAATCCGCTGCCGCCGCTGGCGCGCTGGAAGCTGTTCGACAACCTGCGCCGCAGCCTCGTCGCGCCCACGCTGACCGTCGCGCTGCTGTTGTGCTGGACCCTGCTGGCGGCACCCGCGTTCTGGAGCGCGGCCGTGCTGGCCGTGTTCTTCCTGCCGTTCGCGCTGGGCGCCTTGATCGGCCTCGCCGACAAGCCGCACGACCTCCCGCTGGGCCAGCACCTGCTGAACTGGGCGCAGTCCACGCGCATCGGCCTGGGCCACGCGCTGCTGAACACGGCCTTCCTGCCGCACGAAGCCAGCTACGGCCTGGACGCGATCGCGCGCGCCGCGTGGCGCATGCGCGTGTCGAAACGGCGCCGGCTCGAGTGGCGGGCGTCGAGCCTGTCGCGCTCCAGCACCGACATGGAATCGAACTGGCAGAACATGTGGTTCGCGCCCGCATTCGCGGTCGGCGCCGCCGTCCTGCTCAGCTTTGCGAATCCGTTCGCACTGTTCGCCGCCGCGCCGCTGCTGTTGCTGTGGTTCCTGTCGCCGGTCGTGGCGTGGTGGGTCAGCCTGCCGGCCGCGCGTCCCGTGCCGCACCTCTCGGGCAGCCAGCGCCGCTTCCTGCGCGTGCTGGCGCGCCGCACCTGGGCGTTCTTCGAGGACCACGTCACGGCGCAGGACAACTGGCTCCCGCCGGACAATATGCAGGAACATCCGGCGCCGGTCGTCGCGCACCGCACGTCGCCGACGAATCTGGGGCTGGCGCTGCTGGCCAACGTCACGGCCTGGGACTTCGGCCACGCAGCGACGAGCGAACTGCTGGCGCGCACGCGCGCGACCCTGGGCACGATGGCCCGGCTGGAACGCCACCGCGGCCATTTCTACAACTGGTACGACACGCGGACGCTGGCGCCGCTGCCGCCGCAATACGTGTCGGCCGTCGACAGCGGCAACCTGGCCGGGCACCTGTTCACGCTCGCCGCCGGCCTGGAAGGCCTGGCCGACGAGCCCATCGCGTCCAGCCGCGCGCTGGACGGCATCCGCGACACGCTCGACGTCGTCGAGGAACATGCGACACCCGCGATGCCCGCCGTACGCGAGGCGATCGCCGCGCTGCGCCAGCAGCTGACGCCCGAGCGCTGCCGCAACGCGGGCACGCTGCCGGGTCTCGCCGAGTGCCTGCAGGCGCTGGCGCGCCAGGCCGAGGCGCTGTGCACCGTCGTGCCGCTCGACGCCGACCCGCAGTTGCGCGACTGGGCCGGCAAGCTGGCGGCGCAAACGGCCGCCGCCCGGGACGACCTGCTCCTGATGGCGCCGTGGATGCGCGTCGTGCAGGAATACGTGATCGATTCGACCCTCACGCGCATCCCGACCTTGCGCGAGCTGGCCAGCTTCGGCATGAAGGCGCCCGGCGACGACCTGGCGCCGGAAGAGCGCACGCGCCAGCTGCTGCTCGCGCGCCTCGTGGCGGAAGGCTGCGTCAACGCGCGGGCGCGCCTGCAGGAGATCGCGCAGCTGGTCCGCGACGCGCGCGCGTGCGCCGACATGGATTTCCGCTTCCTGTACAACGAAGACACGGGCCTGCTGGCGATCGGCTACCACGTCGCCGAGCGCCGGCTGGACGCCGGCAGCTACGACCTGCTCGCGTCGGAAGCGCGCCTGGCCAGCTTCGTCGGCATCGCGCAAGGCCAGTTCCCGCAGGAGCACTGGTTCGCGCTGGGCCGCCAGCTGTGCCTCGTGCACGGCCAGCAGTTGCTGCTGTCGTGGAGCGGATCGATGTTCGAATACCTGATGCCGCTCCTGGTGATGCCGACGTACCGCGATACGCTGCTCGACCAGACCTGTCGCGGCATCGTGCGCGCCCAGGCCGAGTATGGCCGCCGGCGCAACGTCCCGTGGGGCATCTCCGAGTCCGGCTACAACGCGGTGGACGCCGCGCTGAATTACCAGTACCGCGCGTTCGGCGTGCCCGGCACGGGTGCGAAACGCGGCCTCGGCGAAGACCTCGTCGTCGCGCCGTACGCCACGATGATGGCGCTGATGGTCGAGCCGGAACGTGCGTGCGCCAACCTGGAACGCATGGCGAAGCTGGGCTTCACGGGCCGCTACGGCTTCTACGAGGCCGTCGACTATACGCCGGCGCGCCTGCCGCACGGGCAGGCCTGCGCCATCGTGCGCTCGTTCATGGTGCACCACCAGGGCATGGGATTCCTCGCGCTGTCGTACCTGCTGCACGACCGGCCCATGCAGCGCCGCTTCGAGAGCGACCCGCAATTCCGGGCCACGCTGCTGCTGTTGCAGGAGCGCGTGCCGGCCGCGGGCGCGCATGCGTCCGCGCGCGCCGACGCCGAGGAACTGCGCCTGCCGACGCCGGACGCAGGCATGACGGCGCGCACCGTGGCGCGGCCCGATGCGGCGCCGCAGGAAGTGCAGTTGCTGTCCAACGGCCGCTACCACGTGATGGTGACGGCCGGCGGCGGCGGCTACAGCGTCTGGCGCGACCTGGCCGTCACGCGCTGGCGCGAAGACCCGACCGTCGACGACCGCGGCCACTTCTGCTACGTGCGCGACCTGGACGACGGCGCCGTGTGGTCGAACACGTGGCAGCCCACCCTGGCGCGGCCCGAACACTACGAGGCCGTGTTCTCCGAGGCCCGCGCGGAGTTCCGCCGGCGCGACCGCGGCATCGAGCTGCACACGGAGATCGTCGTCTCGCCCGAGGACGACATCGAGCTGCGCCGCCTGCGCATCGCCAACAAGACGGGGACGACCCGCACGATCGAGCTGACGAGCTATGCGGAGGTGGTGCTGGCGCCGGCCGCCGCCGACGCCGCGCATCCGGCGTTTTCCAAACTGTTCGTGCAGACGGAGATCCTGGCCGAGCGCGGCGCGATCCTGTGCGCGCGCCGCCCGCGCCACAAGGAAGAAGCCGTGCCGTGGCTGCTGAACCTGATGACGGTGCATGGCGAGAACGTGGACGCGTCGCTGCCCGAATTCGAAACGAGCCGCGCGGCGTTCATCGGCCGCGGCCGCGGCAATGCGCGTCCGGCCGCGCTGGAAGGACGCGCGCCGCTCGGCGGGTCGGCCGGCGCCGTGCTCGATCCGGCGGTGGCGATCCGCCGCGTCGTGCGCCTCGCCCCGCACCAGGAAGTGAGCGTCGATATCGTGCTGGGCGCGGCCGATACGCGCGAACAGGCGCTGCGCCTGATCGACAAATACCAGGACCGCCACCTGGCCGACCGCGTGTCCGAACTGGCGTGGACGCACGGCCAGGTGGTGCTGCGCCAGCTGAACGCGAGCGAGGCGGACGCCCAGCTGTATGCGCGCCTGGCCGGCAACGTGCTCCATCCGCAGGCCGCGTTGCGCGCCGACCCGGCCATCATCGCGCGCAACCAGCGCGGCCAGTCGGGCTTGTGGCCCTACGCGATCTCGGGCGACTACCCGATCGTGCTGCTGCACATGCGCGCCGCCGCCAACATCGAACTGGCGCGCCAGCTGGTCCAGGCGCACGCGTGGTGGCGGCTGAAAGGGCTCGTCGTCGACCTCGTGATCTGGTGCGAGGACGGCGAGTCGAAGACGGGCGGCTACCGCCAGGCGCTGCACGACCAGATCATGAGCCTGATCGCGTCCGGCCTCGACGCGCAGTCGATCGACCGGCCGGGCGGCGTGTTCGTGCGCATGCCCGACCAGATCCCGAACGAGGACCGCGTGCTGATGCAGGCCGTGGCGCGCGTGATCCTGTCCGACGAGCATGGCGGCCTGGCCGAACAGCTGCGCCGCGCGGCCGCGCGCAAGGTCGAGCTGCCGCCGGCGTTCGTGCCGGCCTTGCCCGCGCGGCAGCACGCGCCGGCCAGGCCGGCGGCGCCCGCGCTGGTGCTGGACAACGGCATCGGCGGCTTCAGCGAGGACGGGCGCGAATACGTCATCCGCACGGGTCCGGGCCGGCCCACGCCGGCGCCGTGGGCCAACGTGCTGGCCAGCCCCATGTTCGGCAGCGTCGTGTCGGAAAGCGGCCAGGCCTACAGCTGGAACCAGAACGCCCATGAATTCCGGTTGACGCCGTGGGACAACGATCCGGTGGCCGACCGCGGCGGCGAAGTGTTTTATGTGCGCGACGAACAGACCGGCGTGTTCTGGTCGCCGACCGCGCTGCCGGCGCCGTCGGGCGGCGAGTACGTCACGCGCCACGGCTTCGGCTACAGCGTGTTCGAGCACGCGGCGCACGGCATCCACAGCGAGCTGCTGACGTATGTGGCGCTGGACGCGCCGCTCAAGCATGTCGTCGTCAAGCTGCGCAACGACGATGCCGTCGCGCGCCGGCTGTCCGTGACCGGTTACGTGGAATGGGTGCTGGGCGACCTGCGTGCGAAATCGGCGCTGCACGTGGTGACGGAGCAGGACCCCGTCAGCGGCGCGCTGTTCGCCCGCAATGCCTACAACGCCGACTTCTCCGGCCGCGTCGCTTTCTTCCACCTCGATGCCGAGCACGTGGCCTTCACGTGCGACCGCGCCGAATTCATCGGCCGCGACCGCAGCCTGGCCGATCCGGCCGCGCTCGGACGCGCGACCCTGTCCGGCCGCGCGGGCGCCGCGCTCGATCCTTGCGCGGCGCTGCAGACCGTCGTCGAGCTGCAGCCGGGCGAGGAGCAGGAACTGGTGTTCATGCTCGGCGTCGGCGGCCGCCGCAACCTGGACGCTTCCGGCATGGTCCAGCGCCACAGCGGCGCGGCGACGGCCGCCGCCGACCTGGCGCGCGTGCGCGACTTCTGGGACGAGACGCTGGGTGCCGTGCGCATCGAGACGCCGGAACCGGAATTCGACGCGCTCGCCAATGGCTGGCTGATGTACCAGACGATCGCCTGCCGCATGTGGGCGCGCAGCGGCTATTACCAGTCGGGCGGCGCCTACGGCTTCCGCGACCAGCTGCAGGATGCGATGGCCACCGTGCACGCGCGCCCGGAACTGCTGCGCGACCACATCCTGCTGTTCGCCGGCCACCAGTTCGTCGAAGGCGATGTGCAGCACTGGTGGCATCCGCCGACCGGGCGCGGCGTACGCACGCGCTGCTCGGACGACTATCTGTGGCTGCCGCTCGCCGTGCATCGCTACGTCGGCGTCACCGGCGACGATTCGCTGCTGGACGAGGTCGCGCCGTTCATCGAAGGCCGCGCGCTCAAGCAGGACGAGGAATCGTGGTTCGACGTACCCGGCCAGTCGCGCGAGCAGGCCAGCATCTACGAACATTGCGTGCGCGCGCTGCGGCGCGCCCTCGCGTTCGGCCCGCACGGCCTGCCGCTGATCGGCACCTGCGACTGGAACGACGGCATGGACCGCGTCGGCAACGGCGGCCGCGGCGAGAGCGTCTGGCTCGGCTTCTTCCTGTACGACGTGCTGTGCCGCTTCGCCGACCTGGCCGACCGCCGCGGCGACTACGGTTTCTGCACCACCTGCCGCAGCGCGGCCCAGGTCCTCGCGCACAACATCGAGGACAACGCGTGGGATGGCGAATGGTATCGGCGCGCCTATTTCGACGACGGCACCCCGCTCGGCTCGCGCGACAACGACGAGTGCCGCATCGATTCGATCGCGCAGAGCTGGGCCGTGCTGTCCGGCGCCGCCGACCGCGGACGGGCGCGCATCGCGATGGATGCCGTCGATGCGCATCTCGTGCGGCGCGACGCGGCGCTGGTCCAGCTGCTCGATCCGCCGTTCGACCAGGGCCGGCTCGACCCGGGCTATATCCGCGGCTACGTGCCGGGCGTGCGCGAGAACGGCGGCCAGTACACGCACGCCGCGATCTGGACGGCGATGGCGTTCGCGCAGCTGGGCGACACGGAACGGGCGTGGGAACTGGCACGCATGATCAACCCGCTCAACCACGCGCGCACGGAGGCAGCCTGCGACGTGTATAAAGCCGAACCGTATGTGATGACGGCCGACGTGTATGCGGCCGCGCCGCACGTGGGACGGGGCGGCTGGAGCTGGTACACGGGGTCGGCCGGCTGGATGTACCGGCTGATCGTCGAATCCCTGCTGGGCGTGACGCGCGCGGGCGACACGCTGACGCTCGTGCCGCGCCTGCCCGCCGGCTGGGAGGGCTTCTGCCTGCACTATCGCTACCGCGGCAGCCACTACACGATCGCCGTGCGCCGCGCGGACGCGCCGCTGCTCCGGGTGGACGGCGTGGCGCAGCAGGGCAGCACGATCGCGCTGGCGGACGACGGCCGCACGCACGAGGTGGAACTGCACGTGACTTCCCGCCACGACGCGGCCGCCAGCGCGCCGCATGCGGGCAGGACGGCGTTCGAACAGATGCGGCCTTAAAATTTGTCAATAAATTAATATCTATCTGACAATTTTATGAGCCTTGGATCAAGGTGGAAATGCATGCAATTGCAAAAATTGCATCATGAAAACCTTAATCCCCACTCTTTCCCTGGTGCTGGCTGCGGCCGGCGTGTTCAACCCCGCGGCGGCCGCCACGCGCGAACACCGCGAATTCGAAGCGACCTTGCTGGCGCCGTACCGCGGCGACGCCGGCGCGCGCCCGGATGCGCGCGCGTTCGCGCTGTCGTTCGACTATCCCGGCCTGCGCGGGCGCGTCCCCGTGACGTGGCGTGTGGACCTCGTCGCGCCGTCCGGCCGCCGCGTCGCGCAGTGGCACGGGCACCTGGCGCTGACCGGCAGGCCGGTCGATGTGGTCGTGCGCTGGACCGGCAGCCTGGCCGGCCGCCGGCCCGCGCCCGGCATCTATCACGTGCGCCTGCATGCCGCCGCCGGGGGCGAGACGGCCGACCAGTCCTGGGACATCGCCGTGGGCACGCTGCCGGCACCGGCGCTGCCGGCCTTTGCGCCGCTGGCGACGGGACATGCGCGCATGATGGCCGCGCCGGCGCCGGGCGCGCTGCCGTACACGGTCTATTACGGCAACCTGCACAGCCAGACGCGCGACAGCGACGGCGGCGGCCCCGTCGCCACCTGCCACGGCGCGCAGGACCCGCAGACGGCGCCCTACGGCCCCGACGCCGCCTACCCGTACGCCCGCAACCACGGCCTGGACATCCTGATGGTCTCGGAGCACAACCACATGTACGACGGTTCGGACGGCACGAACCCGGACGCCGATCCCGTGAAAGCGAAGGCCATGTACCAGGCGGGCCTGAAAACGGCGCGCGACTACACCGGTGCGAATCCGGGCTTCCTGGCCTTGTACGGCATGGAGTGGGGCGTGATCGGCAACGGCGGCCACCTGAACATCTTCGACAGCGACGAGCTGCTCGGCTGGGAGAAGAACGCGAAGGGCGAGCTGATCGCCGACACGGAAACGGCCAAGAGCGACTACGCCGCGCTGTATGCGCTGATGCGCCAGCGCGGCCTGACGGGCCAGTTCAATCATCCGGCGTTGACGGGCCAGTTCGCCGTGAACGGCACGCCGCTTGCGTACACGGCGGACGGCGACGCCGTCATGGCCTTGTGCGAAGTGGTCAACAGCTCCGCATTCTCGGCCAGCGAGAACGAGGGAGAAACCCGGCGCAGCAATTTCGAACAGGCCTGCAACAAGCTGCTGGAAGCGGGCTACCACGTCGCGTTCAGCAGCAACCAGGACAACCACTGCGCCAACTGGGGCGCGTCGTACAGCAACCGCAGCGCCGTCCTGATCCCGAACGGCGTGCCGCTTGATCGCGCCAGCTTTCTCGACGCCGTGCGCGCGCGCCGCGTGTTCGCCACGATGGACAAGGATGCGCAGGTGGTCTTCACCGCGAACGGACACCTGATGGGCGAGCGCTTCGACAACACGGGAGCGCTGCGCCTGCAGGTGGCGTACGCCAGCGCGTCCGGCCGGCGGGCCGCGACGGTGGCGATCGTGGAAGGCGTCCCGGGCCGCAACGGCGACGTGAGCCAGCTGTCCGACAAGGCCGACGTCACGACCGTGCCGGCGCCCGGCGCGCATTTTTATTACGCGAAGGTCACGCAGGACGACGGCCGTGTGCTGTGGTCGGCGCCCGTGTGGATCACGCAGGCGGCGCAGCCTTAGAACCCGAGGTTGCGCCCCGCGCCGAGCAAGGTCGCGATGCCGAGTACCGCGAAGATGAGCGCGGCCAGGCCGTGCACGAGTTTCAGCGATCCCGGGTTGGCGTTGAGACGCGCGGCGATGCGGTCGCCGAAGTACACTGCCGGCACGTTCGCGATCATCATGCCGAGCGTCGTGCCGGCGACCACGGACACGGCGGCGCTGTAGCGCGCCGCCAGCGCGACGGTCGCGATCTGCGTCTTGTCGCCCATCTCGGCGACGAAGAACGCGATCGCGGTGGCGAGGAAGACGCCGAAGCGCGCCAGCGGGGGCTCGTCGTCATCGACTTCGTCCGGCACCATGATCCAGGCGGCCATGCCGAGGAAGGCGATGCCCAGCACCCAGCGCATGACGTCGGGGCCCAGCAGCCTGCCGACGAGGGCGCCGACGGCGGCCGCGAAGGCGTGGTTGGCGATCGTCGCGACGAGGATGCCGCCGACGATCGGCAACGGACGGCGGAAGCGCGCGGCGAGCAAAAAGGCCAGCAACTGCGTCTTGTCGCCGATTTCGGCGAGGGCGACGATACCGGTGGATACGAGGAAGGCGTCCATCTGGGAACCGCGGCGCAGCGCGGAAGGTCGAGCGGTGAAAGGCGGATCATAGCAGAGCCCCGGGCGAAAATGCTATCCTGCTCGGCGCTCCCGTCATCCGGGGTCAATCACCATTCGAGGAACCCAAGAGTGCAATCCATGAACCGCATCGCAGCAGCGATCCTGCTCGCTTTCTCCGGCGCCGCACTGGCGCAGGCGCCCGCCGTCCCCGCCGCCCCCGCCGCACCTCCCGCTTCCACCGCTTCCGCCGCCGCGTTCGACGCCGCCGCCGCCCTGAATGCGCACCTGGCGGACGACGTCGAACGCACCATGAAATCGTTCGACGTGCCCGGCATCGCGATCGCCGTCGTCAAGGACGGCAAGGTCGTGGCCACGCAAGGCTTCGGCGTGCGCAAGCTGGGCGCCCCCGGCAAGGTCGACGGCAAGACGCTGTTCGAGATCGCGTCGAACTCCAAGGCGTTCACGGCGGCCGCGCTGGCGATGCTCGTCGACGAAGGCAAGCTGGCGTGGGACGATCCGGTCACGAAGCACCTGCCGGACTTCCAGATGTACGACGCGTACGTCACGCACGAGATGACGGTGCGCGACCTGCTCACGCACCGCAGCGGCCTGGGTCTCGGCGCGGGCGACCTGCTGTGGTGGCCGACGACGAATTTCTCGACCGACGAAATCATCCACAAGCTGCGCTACATCCGCCCGGCCACGAGCTTCCGCAGCAGCTATGCGTACGACAACCTGCTGTACATCGTGGCCGGCAAGATCGTCGCGAGCAAGTCGGGCAAGACGTGGGGCGAGACGATCCACGAACGCATCCTCGCGCCGGTGGGCATGGCGTCGACGACGACGAGCCTTCTCGAGAACGCGGGCAATCCGGACGTGGCGAATGCCCACAGCAAGATCAACGACAGGATAGCGGCCGTGAAGGCGATGCCCGTGCCGAACGCGGTGGGCGCCGTCGGCATCAACACGAATGCCGAGGACATCGCGCGCTGGATGAACGTGCTGCTGGCCGGAGGCCGCGTCGGGATGGGCGCCGACGGCAAGGAAGTGCGGCTGTTCAGCGCGAAGCAGGCGCGCGAGATGTGGACGGCGCAGACGCCGATGCGCATCAGCGAACCCGATCCGAGGCTGGCCGGCACGCGCCCGAACTTCCTGGCCTACGGCCTCGGCTTCCAGCTGCGCGACTGGCAGGGCCGGCTCCTGGCCATGCACAGCGGTGCGCTGCAGGGCTTTTATTCGAAGGTGCTGCTGGTGCCGGAAGCGAAGATCGGCATCGCGATCCTGACCAATGCCGAAAGCGGCGGCGCGCTGAATGCGCTGCAGTACCAGCTGCTCGACCGCATGCTGAACCCGGCCGCCGGCACCGACTGGATCGGCGCGGTCAAGGCCGTCGAGGACGAGAAGCACGCGAAGGAACTGGCGCGCCTCGGCACGGCCGGCGCGGCGCGCGCGGCGAAGTCGCAACCGTCGCTGGCGCGCACGGCGTACGACGGCGACTACCAGGACCCGTGGTACGGCATCGCGACGATCAGGCACGTCGGCGGCAAACAGGTGTTGACGCTGTCGCGCACGCCCGACCTCACGGGCGAGCTGGAACACTACCAGCACGACACGTTCATCGTGCGCTGGAAGGAGCGCAACTTCAACGCGGACGCCTACGTGACGTTCGCGCTCAACCCGGACGGCAGCATCGAGCGCATGAAGATGCAGCCGATTTCCACCGAGACGGATTTCAGCTACGACTTCCAGGATTTGAACTTCACGCCGGTGAAGAAAAAATCCCCTTGATCCGTCGTTCCCGCGCAGGCGGGAACCTGATTTCGCGTGCGTGGCCGCGCAAAAACTTGGGCCCCTGCCTTCGCAGGGGCGACGGTATTGAAGCCGCGGGTCAGATTGAAAGCCGCACGTCAGATCGCCGGCACCGGCGAGAAGCCGGAAATCGCCCGGTACTTGCCGTTGCCGTAGCGGAGCACCTGGCGCTGGTCGATCGCGGCCGGCGGCCCAGCGAACGCCTCGGCGCGGCTGATCGCGCCCTGGTAGTGGACGGTCAGGTCGCCGGGCTGGTCGTGCGTGGCGTCGATCGTCCAGCTGCCCTCGATCGCGTAGCAGTCGTGCGGCTCCGGCCCGCCGCCATCGTCGTGCGCGGCCGGATCCTGCGCGTGCGGCTTGATGAGCGGCGCCAGGCGGCGCTGGCAATCCGCCGCGCTGTCGACGTTGATGCCGGACAGCGCCAGCTCCACGGCCGGTTCGCGCCGGATCATGTCGCGGCCCACTTCGTACACGGCGAGCCAGGTGCCGCAATAGCCTTGCCAGCAGCTGCCGTATTCGACGGCCAAGGCCGGGTGCCGCGCGGCCAGCGCGACTTCGCGCACCGCGGCGGCGCCGGAAAAACCGCGCAGCGCGAAGATGCCCTGGCGTGCGCTCACGCCCCAGGTGCCGCGGCGCTGCTCGAACTGGTAGGCCGCCAGCGCCATCGGCGTCGCATGGACGGCGGTGGAGTGCCCGTCGTCGCCGGCCGGCACGAGGCCCGCGACGAGCGTCACGTGCGTCGCGTCCGTGCGCAGCACCAGTTTCGGTTCGACGAGCACCCGGTTCGTGCCCGTGTTCCAGCCGGCGTAGATGCCATGCGCCATGCCGGGAAGGGGCGGCAGCGTGGCGCTGTGCACGCGCCCGGCCGCGCTGTCGCTCCAGCCGGGGAAGGCCAGCGCGGCCAGCTGGGCCGGCGTGGGCAGGGGCGACGCGCCCGCACCGAGACACAGGGCCGGCACGCAGGCCGCCACCACGACCGCGCGGACCGCGCTGCGCCAGGAAGTCGCGCGCCCCATCAGATCTTCTTGCCGTTCCAGACGGCCATCATGTCGGGCGAGCCCTGCGAACGGATGCCGTTGTCCTGCAGGATGCCTTCGGTCGCGTCGACCATCGCCTTGCGCGGCAAGACCATCGTCTCGCCGATGCGCTGGTCGAAGCGCAGCACGACCAGGTCGTCCTTGAGGTCGCGCAGCAGGGCGACCAGGTGGCGCAGGCTGTGCACGGGCACGCCGTTGACGGATTCCACGACGGAGCCGAAGCGGTTGCTGTAGCCGGCGACGACCTTGTGCGGGAAGAACGGCGAGCTGACGACGACGAGTTCCTCGTGCTGCGCGTCCGGCTCGTCGCCGCGGCGCGTGACGAGCGGGCTGGCGTTGAAGCCGTAGGCGTTCTGCAGATGGGCGTTGGCGGTGATGAAGGAGAGGTATTCGGCCGTGGCGCGCGAGAACACGATCGGGCCGTACACGAAGTACGACGGGTAGGTGCCTTCCAGCGGCGGGATCAGGAGGGGACGCGGGCCGCCGACGGGCACCTGCACCTGCATGGTCTTGCCGTCGCGGACGATGGTCAGCGGCACCTTGCCGTCCTTCGCGACCTGCTGCACGCGATACTGGAAGCGCACGCGCAGGTTCGGGCCCAGCTTGACCATGCCCTGGTCGTCGATCGGGTACTCGCCGATGCGCGTGATGACGTCCCATTCCTTCAGCGGATACGCGGCATCGCTGCGGTAGGGGCGGTGCACGACGACGCCGTCGACCGACTTGTCGAGCTTGAGGTATTGGCGCAGGACCGGATTTTCCAGGGTCTGGACGTCGTCCAGCAGCAGCGGCTTGCCGTCGTAGCGGCCGTCGGCCACGTCGCGCAGGAACAGTTCCACTTCCTCGTTGGGGATCACGTAGCCGATGTTCTGGGCGTTCGCCGCCACCGAGAACGCGAGGCCGACCATCTTGTCGCCGTCGATCACGGGGCCGCCGCTGTTGCCGGGGTTGATCGGCGCGTCGATCTGCACGCGCAGGCCCGCGCTGCCGTACCCGTAGTGGACGAATTCGACACGCGAGACGATGCCCTTGGTGACGGACAGCGACGTGCCGCCGAGCGGGTAGCCGTACGCCATCACGGCCTCGCGCACGTCCGGCAGCACGCTCGCGCGCTTGACCGGATGGTGCTTGTCGAAGAACGATTCGTCATCCAGCTTCAGCAGGGCCAGGTCCATGCCGCGCGCGATCGCAACGACGGTGGCGCCGACCTTGTCGCCGTCCTGGCTCGCCTGCACCTGCACCTGGCTCGCGTAGCCGACCACGTGGGCGTTGGTCAGGATGCGCTTGCCCTCGATGACGACGCCCGATCCGGTGATGTCCTGCGGCGTGGCCTTGGTCCAGGGCTTGAACGGGTCCGGACGACGCAGCGTGCTGAAGATCTTGACCACCGAGTTCTCGACGGTAGGGGAAACGGACGGCGCGGCGGTCGGCGGGGCGGTGGCCTGGCTGATTTCCTGGGCGTGGAGCGTGCAGCCGGCCAGCGCGAGCGCGGCGGCCGCGGCGAGGCGGACGATCTTCATGGATTCCCTATTCCGGTATGCGAAATGTGACATGCAAGCGTTGCCGTCGCAATATACACGGTGAGTAACTGTAAAAATGCACGAAATGTCACGCGTAACCATTCCGTAATGTTGGCCATGCATATATGCGGTGTCCGGTCGCCGCTCGCGGACACCGGCCGGACAGCCGCGGACACCGCGAACGGCCGCAACGCCGCCAAATCCGCGGCCTCGTCCATGGCATGAAGATTGCCTGTATAAAACGTCAACTTGCTGCTAAGGTGGCTGCGCTTTTCCTCGCACCGCAGCAGTCAAAAAGAACGAGCGGGCCGCCATCCGGTCCGCAGTCAAAAAAAATGTTGTGTGATTTCAGGAGACCCCATGGAACGCCGTACCTTCCTTAAAATCGGTGCCGGCACCGCCGGCGCCATGCTGGTGCCCGTGTTCGGCAACGCCATCGCGGCCGAGGAGATGTCGACCTCGATGTCCGTCGCGGCCAAGAAGGCGCTGGCCGACACCGCGCTGAATGCCGCCACCAAGGCAGGCGCGAGTTATTGCGACGTGCGCATCGGCCGCTATTTGAACCAGTACGTCGTCACCCGCGACCTGAACGTCGAGAACGTGACGAACACGGAATCGGCCGGCGTCGGCGTGCGCGTGGTGTGCAATGGCGCGTACGGCTTCGCCGCCACCAACGACATGACGCCGGACGGCATCGCGGGCGCCGCGCGCCAGGCGGTGGCGATCGCGAAGGCGAACGCCAGGCTGCAGTCGGAACCGGTACGGCTGGCACCCGTGAAGGGCGTGGGCGAGGTGGCGTGGGCGACCCCGGTCGTCCGGGACTGGCGCACGGTGCCCATCAAGGACAAGGCCGAACTGCTGATCGCGGCGAACAAGGCGGGCATGGACGCCGGCGCGAGCTTCATGCAGTCGATGCTGTTCCAGGTACACCAGCAGAAGTACTTCGCGTCCACCGACGGTTCGTATATCGACCAGGACATCCAGCGCCTGTGGGCGCCGTTCTCCGCGACGGCGGTCGACAAGGCCAGCGGCAAGTTCCGCTCGCGGAATGGCCTGTCGGCGCCGGTCGGCATGGGTTACGAATACCTGGACGCCAGGCCCGAACACAAGCTCAAGGCGGCCGGCGGCGTCGCCACGCTGTACACGAAGTCCTATGACATCATCGAGGACGCGCGCGCCGCGGGCCGCGACGCCAGGCGCAAGCTGGCGGCAAAGTCGGTCACGCCGGGCAAGTACGACCTGATGCTGTCGCCCGAACACCTGTACCTGACGATCCACGAATCCGTCGGCCACCCGACCGAACTCGATCGCGTGCTGGGCTACGAGGCCAATTACGCCGGCACGAGCTTCGCCACGCTCGATAAATGGGAATCGAAGAAGTTCAACTACGGTTCGCCGCACGTGAACATCGTCGCCGACAAGACGACCCCGGGCTCGCTGGGCAACGTCGGATACGACGACGAAGGCGTCCGGACCAAGCGCTGGGACCTCATCAGGGACGGCATCCTCGTCAGCTACCAGGCCACGCGCGACCAGGCGCACATCATCGGCAAGACGGAATCGGACGGCTGCTCGTACGCGGACAGCTGGAGCAACGTGCAGTTCCAGCGCATGCCGAACGTCTCGCTGCAGGCCGGCAGCAAGAAGCTCACGCCGGACGAGATGGTCAAGGACATCAAGAAGGGCATCTATATCGTGGGCGACGGCTCGTTCTCGATCGACCAGCAGCGCTACAACTTCCAGTTCGGCGGCCAGCTGTTCTACGAGATCAACAACGGCAAGATCGGCCACATGCTGGAAGACGTGGCGTACCAGTCGAACACGCAGGACTTCTGGAATGCCTGCACGGCGGTCTGCGATGAGCGCGACTGGCGCATGGGCGGCTCCTTCTTCGACGGCAAGGGCCAGCCTCCGCAGATCAGCATCGTGTCGCACGGTTCATCGACCGCGCGCTTCAACGGCATCAACGTCATCAACACCGCCCGCAAGATCGGCTAAGGCAGGAGACCCCATACCATGACCATCCTGACCCAGGAACAAACCAAGCACATTTGCGACCGCGTCCTGTCCTTCTCGAAGGCGGACGAATGCATCGTTACCGTCGACGGCAGCCGCAACGGCAACATCCGCTTCGCGCGCAACCAGGTCTCCACGGCCGGCCTGGCGGACGACACGAACATCGCCGTGACGGTCGCCTTCGGCAAACGCCAGGGCACCGCCACCATCAACGAGTTCGACGACAAGTCGCTGGAAAAAGTCGTGCGCCGCGCCGAGGACCTGGCGCGCCTGGCGCCGGAAAATCCGGAATTCATGCCGGCCGTCGGCAAGCAGGACTACAAGGCGTCGCAGACCTTCAACGCCAGGACGGCCGCCATCGATCCGGAATTCCGCGCCCAGACGGCCGCGTATGCGATCGAAGCCTGCAAGAAGAACAAGCTCGTCGCCGCCGGCTTTTTCTCGGACGTCACGTCGTTCTCCAGCGTGGCCAACTCGAACGGCGTGTTCGGCCACCAGGAACAGACGGGCCTCGATTTCACCTGCACCGTGCGCACCGAAGACGGCCGCGGCTCCGGCTGGGTCAAGCGCTCGGCCACGGACGCCAACAAGTTCGACGCGCGCGAAGCGGCCGACGTCGCGATCGAAAAGGCGCTGCGTTCGGTCGACGCCAAAGCGCTGGAACCGGGCCGCTACACCGTGATCCTGGAACCGGCCGCCACGTCCGAGCTGCTCGGCTACATGCTGTCCGCCTTCGACGCGCGCGAGACGGACGAAGGCCGCAGCTTCCTGTCGAAGAAGGGCGGCGCCTCGCGCCTGGGCGACAAGCTGTTCGACCAGCAGGTGAACATCTGGGCCGACCCGTGGAACCCGGACGTGCCCGTGCTGCCGTGGGACACCGGGAACCTGATCGCGCGCCGGCGCATGGACCTGATCAAGGACGGCAAGGTCAACGCCCTGAACTACTCGCAGTACTGGGCGAAGAAGAAGGGCGTGCAGCCGACGGCCGCACCGGGCAACATCATCATGGCCGGTACCGGCAAGTCGACGGCGGAGCTGATCGCGAATACCAAGAAGGGCGTGCTCGTGACGCGCACGTGGTACATCCGCTCCGTCGACCCGCAGACCGTGCTGCTGACGGGCCTCACGCGCGACGGCACGTTCTACATCGAGAACGGCAAGATCAAGTATCCGATCAAGAACTTCCGCTTCAACGAGAGCCCCGTCACGATGCTCAACAACATCGACGAGATCGGCAAGCCGGTCGTCATCGCGGGCGACGAGGTGCCGTTCCAGATGCTGATTCCGCCGATGAAGGTACGCGATTTCAACTTCACGTCGCTGTCGGACGCCGTTTGATCAGAACGGTACGTGTCGACGCAGGGTGGGCTCCCCGAGCCCACGTAACGCAAGACCACGTGTAATCGGAGCATCGAATGGAACGCCGTACCTTCTTCAACACGGGCCGCAGGATCGGCTGAGCGCATGGCGACGTACGATTTCTACTTCACGCGGCTGACCTACGAATCCGGCGATTGGGACGTGGACCAGCGCATGCCCAGCAACGTCCTGAACTCGCTCGTCGAGTACACGACCTTGCGGGTGGACACGGCCGAGCGCATCGTCGCGCTGTCGGACCCGAAGATGCTGGAAGCGCCGTTCTGCTACCTGGCCGGGCACAAGCTCGTGCAGTTCACGCCGGGCGAGCGGCGCAACTTCGAACGCTACGTGAAGGGCGGCGGCTTCGTGTTCGTGGACGACTGCAACCACGACATCGACGGCCTGTTCGCCAAATCGTTCGAGGCCGAGATGGCGCGCATCTTCGGCCCGAAGGCGCTGCATAAAGTCCCCAACGACCACCGCCTGTATTCCGCCTTTTTCCACTTCGACGGCCCGCCCAACACGGCCGTGGAGCTGAACGGCTGGGGCGACGATCTCGTGCACGAATACCTGCGCGCGATCGAGGTGAACGGCCGCATCGGGATGCTGTACTCGAACAAGGATTACGGCTGCGAGTGGGACTACGACTTCCGCAACAAGCGCTGGCTCGCGGTCGACAACACCCGTTTTGCAGTGAACATCATTCAATACGCATTGGGAGCATGAGCTGTGGCAGAAGCGGCATGGACTGAGAACGAGATCGCCGACCTGGTGGCGAAAGTGAACGCGCTCAAGGAGAGCATGGGCCGCGTGATCGTCGGCCAGCGCGACGTGATCGACCTGCTCGTGACGTGCCTGCTGGGCGGCGGCCATGCGCTCGTCGAGGGCGTGCCTGGCCTCGGCAAGACGCTGCTCGTGAAGTCGCTGGCGCAGGCGACGGACATGCAGTTCCGGCGCGTGCAGTTCACGCCCGACCTGATGCCGTCCGATATCGTCGGCACCGAGATCCTGGAAGAAGACCCGGCCACGCGCCAGCGCGTGTTCCGCTTCCAGCGCGGCCCCGTGTTCACGCAGGTGCTGCTCGCCGACGAGATCAACCGCGCGCCGCCCAAGACCCAGTCCGCGCTGCTGGAAGCGATGCAGGAGCGCAGCGTGACGTTCGCCGGCCAGACGCATCGCCTGCCGCAGCCGTTCTTCGTGCTGGCCACGCAGAACCCGATCGAGCAGGCCGGCACGTACCCGCTGCCGGAAGCGCAGCTCGACCGCTTCCTGCTGCGCATCGACGTCGGCTACCCGACCGAGGACGAAGAGATGATGATGGTCGGCGCGACGACGCACGCGGGCCTGGCCGACGCCGTCCCGGCGCTCGACGTGGACACCCTGCTGCGCCTGCAGCAGCTGGTGCGCGACATCGGGATCTCGGACGCCATGCTGCGCTACGCCACGCGCCTCGTACGCGCGACGCGGCCGGGCGACTCGCCCGTGGCGGCGATCCGCAAGCATATCGGCTGGGGCGCCGGCCCGCGCGCCGGCCAGGCCCTCGTGCTGGCGGCCAAGGCGCGCGCGCTGATGCGCGGCCGCCTCGCCGTCACGCGCGACGACGTCAAAGCCATGTTGCTGCCCGTGCTGGCGCACCGCGTGCTGCGTAATTTCGAGGCCGAGGCGGACGGCGTCGCCATCGCCGACATCCTCGCCGCCTTGTGCGCCGATGTCCAGGCAGGGTAAAACGTGCTGGCCGGTTCCGCGCTGATCGCGCACACGACGAACCTCGACCTCGTGGTACGCCATGTGCTGGCGGGGCTCGGGCACGGTATCCACGCGGGACGGGAGCGCGGCGCCGGCGTCGAGTTCTCGGAGTATCGTGCCTACGTGCCCGGCGACGAGTGGCGCCGCGTCGACTGGAAACTGCTGGCGCGTGCCGACCGGTACTTTGTGCGCGAGGCCGAGCGCGACAGCCACGTGGCCGTCTGGCTCGTGCTGGATGCGACGGCGTCGATGGCGGAGCCCAGCCGCGCCATCGACGGGCTGACGAAGCTGCAGTACGCGCGCGTGCTGCTGGCCTGCGTGGCCGCCGTCGCCCAGCGCCAGGGCGACGCGTTCGGCCTCGTCGTGTGCCACGGCGAGCGCGCCGACTTCCTGCCGGCCGCGCGCGGACCGCGCCAGCTGCAGCGCGTGCTGGCGCGCCTGAACGGCGTCGAGGCGGGCGGCGTGCTGCCCGGCGCCGACACCTTGCGCGCCAGCCTGCGCTTCGGCCGCGCGCCCGGCGTCGTGTGCGCCGCGAGCGATTTCCTCGACTGGCCGTCGGCGCTGTCGGACGCGCTGCTGCGCCTGCGCCGCATGCGCCACGACGTGCGCGCCCTGTGCCTGCACACGCAGGCCGAAGCGGATGCCGCGTTCGATCCGGCGCCGTCGTACCGCGACCCCGAGCACGGCGGCGCCGTCCACCGTTTCGACCGCGACGTCTACGCGCGCAATCGCGCCGGCCACTTCGACGCCGTGACGCGGGAGTGCCGCCGGCACGACGTGCCGCTGATCCAGGCGCGCATCGAGCAGGCGCCGGGTGAAGTCCTGCGTGCCTGGCTGCGCGCGCACGTGGCGGGAGTGCGGGCGGCATGATCCAGACGAGTTGGTGGTGGACGCTGCCGGTCGTGCTGCTGCCCATCCTGTGGCACCGCCGGAAGCGTGCGCAGACGAAAACGGCGCCGCTCGCCTCCGCGCGCTTCCTGCCGGACGCAAGGCCGCAACAGCAGCGCGTGTGGCGCTGGCACGACGTGGTCCTGTTGCTGCTGCGCTGCCTGCTGCTCGTGACCCTGATCGCGCTGCTGGCCGACCTCGTGCTGGCGTGGCGCGGCGACACGGTGCTCGTGGTGCCGGGCACGCCGTCCGCCGTCGTCGCGCGCGAGGCCGCCGCCTTCAAGGATGCGCCGCGTATCGACCTGCCCGACCGCGACTTCGCCGCGTGGCTGCATGCGCACGAGCGCGAATTCGCACCGCGCGCGCGGCTGCTCGTCGTGGGCGACGCCGTCATGCCGGCCGTGCTGCCGCGCTTCCGCCACGCCGTCCTGCTGCGCACTTCCTCGATGCAGGCACCGCCGGCCGAGCGGCACGTCGCGGTATTCAGCGAGCGTCCGGATGCGTGGCGCCGGCTGTTCGCGGCGGCGGAAGGATCGTGGCATGTCGTCGTCGATGCCGTGCCGGGGCCGCGCACGGACGTCATCGTCTGGGATCGTCCGGACGCGCCGCCCGCCGGCCTGCGTGCGCCGCTGTGGTGGGTAGCGGATGCGGACGCGTTTCCCGAACTGGCCGGGGCCGCGAACATCGACGGCATGCGCTGGGCCGACAGCCCGCGCGGCCGCCTGTGGCACGCGGACGGCTGGCCGCCGCGCGATCCGGACGGCGCGCGCGCCCTGTTCGCCGCGTGGCAGCGGCTGCACGTGGGGCCGCTGCCGTACACGGCGCCGGCGCAGGTGCTCGTTGCGGATGCCGCCGCGCCGGACGCAGGTTCGGCCAACGCGGCATCCGGCGCGCTGCGCCGCTGGCTGGGCCTCGCGCTCGTCGTGCTGTTTGCCCTGGAAAGGAGCGTGACCCATGCCCGGCGACCTTGACCTCGCGCGACGCCTGGCGCGTGCCGCCATGCTGCGCCGGGCCGCCTTGTGGACAGTGGGCGCCGTGCCGTGGCTGCTGCTGCGCGGCGGTCCCGGCCTGCTGGCCTGGTCCGCGTTCTGCGCCTGGGACGGACTGCACCTGCAGCGCCGTGTGGCGCACGGCTGGGCGAACTGGATCGACGGCGCGGTGCCGGAGATGGAAGACAGCGCCGCGCTGCTGGCGCAGGAACCGGCAGGGGCCGTCGCGCAACTGCAGCGGCGGCGCCTCATCGCCCGCATCGATGCCGCGCTGACGCCGCGCCGGCTGCGTGCCATCGCCGCGGAACGCATTTCCCTCGGCCTGCCGTGGCTGGGCGCGAACCTGTTACTGGCCGGGCTGGCGTGGAGCGCCGCGGTGCTGCCGCATGCGGCCGGCACGCAAGCCGCCGCGGTCCGCGCCGCCGGCAAGCACGCATCCGCGCCCGCGCCGCACGCGGGGCTGGTCGTCAAACTGGCGCCGCCGGCGTACACGGGCATGGCGCCGTCGTCGTCCGCCCCGCAGGATGTACAGGTGCCGGAACAGACGGCCGTCGAATGGTGCCTCGACGATCCGCGGGCGGCGGGCGAAACGATCGAACTCAGTGACGGCCAGACGCTGCACGCGGCCGGAGCATGCGCGCGCTGGACGGCGACGGAATCCATCTTCTGGCGCTGGCGCGGCACGCGCTATACGCTCAAGGTGATCCCGGACCAGCCACCGGAAATCGCCGTCACGCAGCCGAACGGGATGACGAAGGATCTGCCGCGCGATGCGCAGAACGCGGCCGTCGCGGTGACCGTCACCGACGACTACCGCGTCCGCCAGGCGACCCTGCACCTGACCCTGGCGCGCGGCAGCGGCGAGAACATCCGCTTCAGCGACCGCGAACTGCCGCTGCCCGCGTCGAGCGATCCGCGCCGGCGCAGCTGGAGCAGGAACTGGCTGCTGACGGAGCTCGGCATGGAGCCGGGCGACGAGCTGTATTTCTTTGTGCGCGCCGGCGACAACGCGGCCAAGCCGCACATGGTGCAGTCGCCCACGTACACGCTGCGCCTGCCCGCGCCGCCGTCGGCGCAGGACGACGAGACGACGGCGCTGCCCACGCTCGTCAAGCCGGAAAGCCTGCGCAGCCAGCGCCAGGTGATCATCGACACCGAGCAACTGGTGGCGGACCTGCGCGGCAAAAAGATGCGAGCGGACGAGGTGCGCGAGCGCAGCGAAGGCATCGCGTCCGACCAGGCCGCGCTGCGCCGTCGCTACGGCCAGTTCCTCGGCGAGGAGTCCACGCTGTTCGGCAAGGACGACGACCATGACGGGCACGGGGCACACGGCGGCAAGGTCGACGTGCTGCGCGAATTCGGCCATGCGCACGACCAGGCCGAGAACGCAACCCTGTTCGACGACGCGACGAAAAAGCTGCTGCGCCGCGCGCTGTCCGCGATGTGGGATGCGGAAAAGGCGCTGCGCGCCATCACGCCGAAGACGGCGCTGCCGCCCGAGTACAAGGCGCTGGACGCGATCAAGGAATTGCAGCAGGCGGAACGCATCTACCTGCATAAAACCGCGTTCGCCCCGCCGGCGATCAAGGAGGACAAGCGCATGAGCGGCGACATGGCGGGCAGCGCCAGCTACCAACGCGCCCAGTCCGAGGCCGGCGAAATCGTGCCGGAGAATGTGCGCGGCCTCGTGCAAGCGCTCGGCGGGGACGGTCCGCTGCCCGCGCTGTGGACGCGCACCGCGCACGACTGGGTACGCGCGCACATCGGCGGCGACGAGCAGCGGCTCGCGGCGCAGCGCGCGATCCAGGACGTGGCCGACGGCAAGCCGGCCGCGCGCGCCCCGTTGGCGGCGTGGCTGCGCGGCGGGGTGGCGGATGCGCCCGTGCTGCTGCAGGCGCGGCCCGTCGTCGAGACGCCGTTCGTGCAGGCGTTGAAGGGAGACGGTCGATGACGACTGCCGTTGCCGCTGCCGTCATCGGCCTGCTGGCCGCGCTGGCGTATGCCGCGCGCCGGCGCTGGATCGACGCCGCGCTGGCGCTGGCCGCCGGCGTGGCGCTGGCGGGCACCGTCGGCGAATTCACCGTGCCCGTCGATGCCGGCGTGCGCACGTTGCGCCTGTCCGGCGACGGCCTGCGCGCGGCCGAATGGGACGATCTGCCGGCCAGGCCGCTCGATTGGCAACGACCGGACACGCCGGCCATCGGCCTCGACTTCCCATCCACGCTCGCGCTGGGCCGCGTGTTCACGCTGACCGTGCACCGCTCGTGGGCGGCGCCCGGGCGCCTGCAACTGTCGATGGCGAACGGCCAGGTGCTCGCGGAAGCGAAGGACGCCGGCGACCTTTCCGTGCAATGGCTGCCGCCCGTGGCCGAACGGCTGGTGCTGAAGGCGCGCCTGCTGGACGCGGCCGGCAAGGTCGTCGACGAAGGTCCGGTGCCGTTCACGGTGACGGCGCCGGCGCCGCTGCGGGTGCGCGGCCGGTTCGGCGCGCCGTCGTTCGACCTGCGCGTGCTGGACGACCTGCTCGCGCACAGCCAGGCCGTCATCGACTGGCAGGTCGCGCTGGGCAAGGGTGTCGAACGTGCCGAGACGGCCCGTGCGGACATGGCGGCGCCGGACCTGGAAATCGTGGACGCGGCCTGGTTCGAACAGGCCGGCGCCGCCGCCCGCGGCGCGCTGCTGGCGCGCGTTGCGGATGGCACGCCGCTGCTCGTGCTGGGCGCGAACGCCCGTGACGCCGGGGTGTGGACGAACAGCCTGCACCTGCCGCTGGCGCCGCAGCCGGCCAACCGGACGCTCGGGACGGCGCTGCCGATGGCATCGGCCGGGCTGAATCCGGACGCGGAGCGCGCCGGCGACTGGTCCGGTGCGGACGGCCTGTGGACGCGCGACTGGAAGCACGGCCGCATCGCCTGGCTGGGCGTGGGCGACTGGCACCGCTACGCGATCGCGCAGCCGCGCCAGCTGGCGCTGTGGTGGCAGGGGATATTCGACCGCCTGCGCGTGCAGCGCCGCGCGGACGTCGCCTGGCTGGCGCCGGACGAGATGCCGTTGCCGCATCAGCGCCTGGCCGTGTGCGCGCGCGGTGTGAGCGGGGAGGTGACCGTGGCGGCGCTGAAGCAGACGCTGTCCTGGCAGCGCCGCCCGGAGCGGGTGGACGCGTCCTGCGTGGCCGTGTGGCCGGCGGCCAGCGGCTGGCTGCACCTGCGGGCGCATGCGAGCGAGGGGCAAATCTATGTGTACGCGCCGGGCGACTGGCCGCTGTGGCAGCGCAGCGAGCGCCGCACCGCGACCGCGCACTACGCGGCGCGCACGCCGGTGGCGCGCAAGGCGGGCGCGCGGCCGCTGCCCGTGTGGCCGTTCGGCGTCGCGTTCGCGCTGGCGATGCTCGGGCTGTGGTGGCGGGAGCGGCGCTAGGGCGATGTGACTGACGGCGCAGCGCCCCGCAATAAAGTCCTCCGTTCCGGCGACAAAGTCCGTCGTTTCCGCATTAACGCCCGTCGTTCCCGCGCAGGCGGGAACCCAATTTCAGCCAGCGCCGCCGTAACGCACATTAAACTTGGGCGCCCGCCTGCGCGGGGGCGACGTTCCGGTTGCGGGGAATCGATAAGTCCGGCCACCCCGGCACGTTTGTCCGGAACGTGCGATGATCGATCGTCGATCCAATGAACCGCCACCGCCATGTCCGAACTTCCTGCCGCCACCGCCGCGCCCCGTCTTCCCGATGGCCGTTTCCGCAACGTCGTGCCGCGCCGCCGGCAAGGCATCGGCGAGATGCTGTCCCTGATCTGGAAGCTCGCGACCGCGAAGCCGAAGACGGCGGTGCCGGACCAGGCGCTGCCCGTACGCACGCTGACGACGGCCGACATCGAGTCCGCGCCCGACGCGAGCCTGTGGCGCCTGGGCCATTCGACCATGCTGTTCAAGCTGGATGGCCGCTACTGGCTCACGGACCCCGTGTTTTCCGAGCGCGCGGCGCCGGTGCAATGGGCGGGGCCGAAGCGCTTCCACGCGCCGCCGATCGGCATCGAGGCGCTGCCGCGGCTCGCCGGCGTGATCCTGTCGCACGACCATTACGACCACCTGGACCACGACAGCATCGTGCGCTTGATACCCAGGACCGATCTGTTCGTCGCGCCGCTCGGCGTGGGCGACCGCATCGTCGGCTGGGGCGCCGACCGCGCGCAGGTGCGCCAGCTCGACTGGTGGCAGACGACGGAAGTCGACGGCATGCGCCTGACGGCCGCGCCGTCGCGGCATTTCTCGGGCCGGGGCCTGCGCGACGGCGACCGCACGTTGTGGGTGTCGTGGGTGATCGAGGCGGGCGGCCTGCGCCTGTTCTTCAGCGGCGACACGGGCTATCACGACGATTTCAGGACCATCGGCGAGCGCTTTGGCCCGTTCGACGTGACGTTCCTCGAGAACGGCGCGTACAACACGATGTGGCCGGAAGTGCACATGCTGCCGGAACAGACGCTGCAGGCCCACCTCGACCTGCGCGGGCGCTGGATGGTGCCGGTCCATAACGGCACCTTCGACCTGGCGCTGCATCCGTGGTACGAACCGTTCGAGCGTATCCGCGGCCTCGCGCGCGCGGCCGGCGTGCAGGTGGCGACGCCGATGATGGGCGAACGCCTGTCGCTGCTGCAGCCGCAGGAGGGCGGCGCGTGGTGGCACGAGGCGATGCCGGCGCCGGCGCCGGCGCTCAGCCCTGGTGATCGCGCATCCACTCCTTCAACCCGTTGACCCAGTTCTTGGCCGGCAGGTTGTAGCGCCGCTTGATGTCGCCGGCGCGCTCGTACAGCACGGCGAAATCGATCTGCGGCGCGTCCTTGAAGGCGATGACGACGATGTTGGCGTCGTGGACCTCGGGCAGCCAGACGACGGCGTCGAACGCGTCCTCCATCGCCTCCAGGTTCTTGTCGTAGTTGGAAAAATCGCCGAACACGTTGGCGGTCATGATGCCCCCGATCTTGAGGCAGGCGGCGCAGGCCGCGTAGAACTCGGGGGTGTCGAGCACGGGACCGCGCGCTTCCTCGTCGTACAGGTCGACCTGCAGCACGTCGACCGTGCCGTGGTTGGCCGGGTCCAGCACGAAGTCGAGGGCGTCCATCTCGCGCACGTCCAGGCGGTCGCCGTCGGGCGGCAGGCCGAAATGCTCGCGGCAGATGGCGATCACGTTCGGATTCAGTTCGACGGCCGTCACGCGCGCCTGCGCAAAGCGCTGGTGGCAGAACTTGGTCAGCGCGGCGCTGCCGAGGCCCAGCTGCACGATGCGGCGCGGGTCCGGCAGGAACAGCATCCACATCATCATCATCTGCACGTATTCGAGCTCGATCGCATCCGGCCGCGCCAGGCGCATCGCGCCCTGCACCCACGAGGTGCCGAGGTGCAGCGAGCGCACGCCCTCGAATTCGGTGATGGTGGCCGGCGGGTGGCCGGGCCGGGAAAAGCGGGGATCCCTGGCGTTCGACATTACGGCAGCGACCAGGCGTATTGGACGGGTTGCCACGCCGCGACCGTGTGGCCGTTCTTCAGCGCCGGCTTGAAGCGGCACAGCCGGAGCGCGGCTTCGGCGGCCTGGTCGAGGATGGCGTAACCGCTCGACTTGAGCAGGCGCGATTCGCGCACGGTGCCGTCGCTGCCGACGAGGAAGGCCATCATCGACACGCCGCTCATGCGCGCCTGCAGCGCCGCGGGCGGATAGACGGGAGGCGCGCAGTCCTGGCCCGGCTGCTGCTGTTGCGGCGGCTGCGGCTGCGCGGCGGCCGTGCGCGTGGCCGGGGACTGGACGCAGCCGGCCAGCGCCAGCGCGGTCATGCAAAACAAGGGAAGTCGCATCATCCTTCGAATACTCCAAAGTCGACGAAACCCGGAGTATCGCACGATCGTGCGCTTCGGCGGGAAATTGCCCAAAACCGGGCTCTGACCCCGAAGTGTCGACTTCAGGCGGGGAGGATCAGGGTGACGGCCAGGCCGCCGCCGTCGCGGTTGCCGAGCGTGATGCGGCCGCCGTGGGCTTCGGCGATTTCGCGCGCCAGCGCCAGGCCCAGGCCCGTGCCGCTGCGCTTGGTGGAGTAGAACGGGACCAGGGCGTTGGTCAGCACGGCGTCGTTCATGCCGCTGCCGCGATCGAGCACGTCGACGCGCACGACATCCTGCACCCGCCGCACATGCAGTTCGACGTCTTCCGGGCGCGAGCCGGATTCGTGGGCATTCTTGAGGAGGTTGAGCAGGGCCTGTTCCATCTGCGCGCGATCGATGCGGGCCGGTGATTCGGGCAGGTCGCCCTTGATCCGGAACTCGACCTGCTCCGCCAGCCCGGCGACGACGTCGGCCCAGGGAATGGTGTCGAGGCGGGGCGCCGGCAGCTTGGCGAAACGGGCATAGCCGAGAATGAAACTCTCCAGGTGGCGCGTGCGCTCGCCGATGGTTTGCAGGATCTGCGGCAGGCGCTCGGTCTGGCCGCGCCGCACGAGCTCCGTGCCGGAATGGGCGAGCGACGCGAGCGGGGCCAGCGAATTGTTCAATTCGTGGCTGATGACGCGGATGACTTTTTTCCAGGTCTGCACTTCCTGGCGCCGCAGTTCGGCCGTCAGCTGGCGCAGCAGCAGCAGTTCGTGGCGGCGGCCGTTCAGGCTGAAGTTGCGGCGCGCCAGGTGATACACCTCTTCCTCTTCGCCGTCGCCGGCCGTGAACAGGCCGTCGCCGCCGCGCGCCAGCGCTTCGACGAGCGCCGGCGTTTGCGCCAGCACCTCGTGCAGCGCGTGGCCTTCCAGCTTGTGGCCCGCGAACAGCAGCTGGCGCGCGGCCACGTTGGCGTAGACGATCACGCGCGCGTTGCGCTCGGACGCGCCGGGCGGTTCCGTCACGAGCAGCATGGCGACGGGCGTGTTCTGCACCATCGTGTCGAGCAGCAGTTCGCGCTGCACGAGGTCCAGGCGCTGTTCGCGCAGGACTTCGCCGAGCGCGTTGTGGGCGGCGATGAGGTCCGACAGTTCGTCGTTCTGCGGCCAGTGCAGGCTGAACGAAAAATCGCCGTCGCGGTAGCTGGCCACGGTCCCTTCGAGGGCGCGGAACAGCGACAGGATCGGTTGAATCTGCGAGCGCAGGGTGATGATCGAGATGGGGACGACGCACAGCAGGCAGATGCCCAGCACGGCCAGCGGCCGGCCCGGCAGCAGGTGGTCGAGCGCCAGCGCGATCAGGATCCCGACCGCCAGCAAGGTGGCGACGAGGGCCGACCAGCGCGTGACGAGGGACAGCCGGAATTTCATGCCGCGCGTGCGATACCCAGCCGTTCCATGCGCCGGTACAGCGCCTGGCGCGACAGCCCGAGTTCGGCGGCCGCCTGCGCGATCACGCCGCCGGCGCGCGCCAGCGCCTGGATGATGGCGTCGCGGTCCGGCTCCGCATCGGGCATGCCGCCCGCCGGCAGCGGCAGGCCGAGGTCGGCCGCCTTGATCGTGTCGCCCTGGGCCAGCAGGTTCGCGCGCGCCATCACGTTTTTCAGCTCGCGCACATTGCCCGGCCAGGCGTGGGCCAGCAGCGCGGCTTCCGCACCCGGGTGCAGGTTCTTGCCGCGCGCGAGAAAGCCGTGCGCCAGCGGCAGGATGTCGCCGGGGCGCGCGGCCAGCGCCGGCAGCTTCAGTTCGATGACGTTCAGGCGGTAGTACAGATCTTCGCGAAACGTGCCGGCGCGGATCATGGCACCCAGGTCGGCGTTCGTCGCGCTGATCACGCGCACCTGCACCTGGCGCTCGCGGTTGGAACCGAGGCGCTCGAAGCGGCCCGTCTCCAGCACGCGCAGGAGTTTCATCTGCCCGGCCAGCGGCAGGTTGCCGATTTCGTCGAGGAACAGCGTGCCGCCGTCGGCCGCCTCGAACTTGCCCTCGCGCGCCTTCGACGCGCCCGTGTACGCGCCCGCGTCGGCGCCGAACAGTTCCGCTTCGATCAGTTCGGAGGGCAGGGCGCCGCAGTTCAGCACGACGAACGGGCCGTCGCGGACCATCGAGTTGGCCTGGATGATCTCGGCGATGCGTTCCTTGCCGGTGCCGTTCGGCCCCGTGATCAGGATCGGCACGTCGGCGCGCGCCACCTGGCAGGCGAGGCTCAGCACGCGTTCCGTGGCCGGGTCGGCCCACACCAGGCCGCGCAGGTCGAAGTTCTGTTCCAGTTCGCGCCGCGCGCGGCGTTCGCGCTGCAGGCGCTGGCCCAGGGCGCGGTTGGCCTGTCCCAGCTCGATCAGGTTCGTCACGGTCGCCAGCAGGCGGTCGTCGTTCCACGGCTTGGACAGATAGTCGGCGGCGCCCGCCTTGATCAGGTCGACGGCCGCGTCCAGGTGCGTCCACGCCGTCAGCAGGATCACGGGCAGGTCCGGATGCCGCGCGCGGATCTCCCGGAACAGCGCCACGCCTTCCTCGCCCGACGTGGTGTCGGCCGTGAAGTTCATGTCCTGGATGACCAGGTCGACCGGCTCGCGCGCGAGAAGGGCGAGGCCCTCCTCGGGCGAGGCGGCACGCAGCGCGGCGATGTCGTGCAGCGAGAACAGGACGTCGAGCGCGATGCCGACGGCGGCGTTGTCATCGATGATCAATACGGTAGGCATGCCCGCTAGCATATCACTGCCGGGTCAGACGCTGCGGGTGGCCGTCGCCGGCGAAATGCCGGCCGCGCGCCACGCCGGGCCGTAGGCCGCCAGCACGCCCAGCAGCCAGAAGCCGAGGGCGCCGAACACGAGGTAGCCGGCCGGCAGGCGCGCCATCTCCAGCTTGCTCACGAGGAGCTGGTTCAACGCGAGACCCAGCGCGACGCCGCCGAACACACCGGCGCTCGTGATCATGAAGTTCTCCATGATGAAGTAGCGCAGGATGTCGGTCTTCTTCGCGCCCAGCGCGCGGCGCACGCCGATCTGCTTGCGGCGCTGCGTGACCCACAGGCTGGCCATGCCGACGATGCCGCTGGCCGTGATCAGGAGGAGCAGCACGCCCACCGTGATCAGCATCCACTGCAGCGCGACGTCGGCACGGTAGCGCTCCTTGCGGTCTTCGTCGGACGTCTTCATTTTCGTGATCATCGGCGTGGCCGACGACTTGCGCAGGGCTTCCTCGACTTCCTTCATCACGCGGTCGCGCTGGCCCGGCTCGGCGCGGATCGCGTACAGCTCGACCGGCCCACCGCCGTACAGGCGCGCCGGGCTGATGACGGAATACATGCCGGATTCGCCGACCTCGGCCTGGGTGCTCATCAGCGTCTCGACGACGCCGACCACCTGCGCCGGCTGGGCATCGGTGCCGGTGCCGAAGAACATCGTCTTGCCGACCGCGGACTGGCCCGGCCACATCTTCTCGGCCAGCGCCTTGGTGACGATGACCTGCGGCGGCGCCTCGGTGCTCGTGTCCTGGTTGACGTCAACGAGTTCCGCGGGCAGGAAGTCGCGGCCTTCGACCAGCTTCAGGCCATACGTCTTGACGAGCGAATCGCCCGAAAAATAGGTCGATGCGATGGCGCTGGCGCGGGTCTGGCGGCGGTCGACGGCCACGCTCGTGTTGCTGCCGCTGCGGCCCATCGGCATCTGGGTCGTGTGCGCGACCGAGGCCACGCCGGGCACGGCGCGCAGCAGCGCGGTCTCGCGCTTGATGGTGGCCAGCTGCTGCTCGGGCGTGTCGTTCGACAGGGTGCGCACCGAGATGTAGAACGTCGAATGTTCGTCGGCCAGGCCGGACGGACGCGCGGCGACGGCGCGGCGTTCGTTGACGATGTGGGCGGCGTTGGACAGGATCGCCAGGCTCAGTGCGACCTGCAGCGCGACGAGGATCGGGCCGGTCTTGTTGCGCAACAGCGCGGACACGATGGGACGGATTTCCATGGCGGTTCTCCTTATTGCGATCTTATTGCGACTTCAACTGGATGGCCGGCGTGACCTGGCAGGCGCGCCAGGTCGGCAGCAGGCCGGCGAGGATGGCGGCGCCGACCGACATCAGGAACGTGAGGATCAGCATCTGCCAATCCATGTGCGCCACCGCGGCCGTCTGCTTGCCCTGCATGGCGATGAGGGCCAGCGCGCCGAAGGCCAGCACGAGCCCGAGCAGGCCGCCGACGAGGCCCACGACGCCCGTCTCGATGAGGAACTGGCGGAAGATCTCGGCGCGCGAGGCGCCCAGCGCGCGCCGCACGCCGATCTCGGAGGCGCGCACGGAGAACTTCGCCAGCAGCAGGCCGACCGTGTTCACGAGGCACAGCACGAGGAAACCGAAGGCGAGCCAGGTCTGCAGCTTGCTGTCCTTGCCGACGACCTTCGTGTACTCCAGCCATTCCGGCACGTTGAACAGACGGTTCGGCGCATTGCGTTTCAGGCGCCCCAGCTTGCGCTGCTCGGCCGCGTAGTTGTCGAGCCACGTCTGCAGGTCGGCGCGGTCGCTTGCCGCCGCGGTCTCGAACCACGCCGTGATCCACGTGCATTCGGAGGTGAGGCGGGCGGCGAAACCCGCGCCCGAATTGCTCGAGCAGCTCATGTTGCCGTTGTGCGTGACCTCGTGGCGGATGGCGGTGGCGAGCGGGATGAAGAATTCCTCGCCGTCGCCGTAGCGCACCCCGCCGGCCAGGCGGTAGAAGCGCGGCAGCGCCATCCACTTGTCGGTCACGCCCACCACGGTGAACGGGGCGCCCAGCAAGGTGAGGCGCTTGCCCACCGGATCGGCGCTGCCATACAGTTTTTCGGCGATGTCGCGGCTGAGCACGACGACGTCGGCGCCGCGCGCATCGTCCTGTTCCGTCCAGGCCTGGCCGTGGATGAACGGCACGTCGAGCATGGCGAAGAAGTCGCGCGTGGGCGCGAGGCCCGTCATGTTGAACGGCGCGATGTCGGTACGCGGCGGCTGCACCGGCGCCTGCAGCCCGTACAGCGCCGTGCGGCGCACGCCCTGGCCGCTTTTCAGCATGTTCTGCGCGTCCTGGTACGTGATCTGGATGTCGATCGGTTCGTCGCCCGGCGTGTAGTCGTCGGCCTGGCCCGGGTCGAGCAGCGGCACGAACAGGCGGCTGCTCTTTTGCGGGATCGGGTCGCTCGACATCATGTGCAGGATCGTCAGCGTCGACACGCTGGCCGCGACGCCGACGGCCAGCGTGAGGATCATCAGCGCCGTGAGGGCGGGGTTGCGGCGCAGGCTGCGCACGCCAAGCCTGAAGTAATAGCCGAACATGGCGCGCTCCTTATGCGGTGACCGTCGTGGCCTGGCTGTCGACGAGCGTCGGGCCGCGGCGCACGAGGTCCGACACCTGGCCGTCGATGATGTGCACGTTGCGCGTGGTGCGCACGGCCAGTTCCGGATCGTGCGTGACCATCAGGATCGTCGTGCCGGCCGCGTTGATTTCTTCCAGCAGTTCCATCACGCCGCGCGCCATCTGGGTATCGAGGTTGCCGGTCGGTTCGTCCGCCAGCAGCAGCTTGGGCGAACCGGCCAGCGCGCGCGCGATCGCCACGCGCTGCTGCTGGCCGCCGGACAGCTCGGCCGGATAATGCTTCATGCGCGAAGCCAGGCCGACCTTGGCCAGCGCGTCCTCGATGCGTCTCTTGCGCTCGCTCGCGTTGAAGCCGCGGTAGCGCAGCGGGACGTCGACGTTGTCGAACAGGTTCAGGTCGGGGATCAGGTTAAAGCCCTGGAAGATGAAGCCCAGTTTTTCGTTGCGCAGGCGCGAGCGGGCGTTGTCGTCCAGGCCCTTCACGTTGACGCCGTCGAGGATGTATTCGCCCGCCGTGAATTCCTCGAGCAGGCCGGCGATGTTGAGGAAGCTCGTCTTGCCCGAGCCGGACGGGCCGGTGACGGTGACGAATTCGCCTTCCTTGACTTCGATCTCGAAGCCGCGCAGCGCGTGCGTCTCGATCATGTGGGTGCGATATACCTTGGAGAGATTGGTCATGCGCAGCATGGCGGGTCCTTTGGATTCGTTATTGATTGATCGAGATGCGTTGTGCGTTGTTGAACGTGTCGGTGCCGGCGACGACGACCTTGTCGCCCTGCTTCAGGCCGGAGAGGATTTCGACGGCCGAGATGCTCGTGGCGCCCATGCGGATCGGCGTGCGCGTGGCGATCCCGTCGCGCACGACGTAGGCATAGCGTCCGCCCTCGCTTTCGACGAACGGGCCGCGCGGCAGCGTCAAGACGTTCGGCTTTTCCTCGATGAGCAGGCGCGCCGTCACGCGCTGGCTCTGGCGCAGGCCCTTGGGCTGCGCGCCGTCGAAGCGCACGCGCGCCAGCACCATGCTCTTGACGACTTCCGGCGACAGCGCCGACAGCTTGCCCGTCGCGGTGCCGGAGGGCAGGGTGACCTCGGCGTTCATGCCCAGGCCCAGGTCGGCCGCATACGTCTCCGGCACCTCGACCTCGACTTCGAGTTTCGACAGGTCGACGAGCGTCATCAGCGGCGCGTTCGCCGCGACGACCATGCGGTCCTGCACGTTCAAGGTGCCGATGAAGCCGTCGACCGGCGCGCGCACCGTCAGTTCGTCGACGCGGCGCTGCGCCTCTTCCATCGACAGGCGCGCCCGTTCCAGGTCGTTCATCTTGGTCTTGAGCGCGAGCGCGACGTCCTCGCCTTCCAGCACGGACGCCTCCGCCGCGTGCCTGGCGCGGATCTGGGCCGACTGCAGCGCGTCCTTCGCCTTCTGGTAATCGATCTTGGCGATGACGCCCAACTGGCCCACGCTGTCGTAGCGTTCCAGCGTGCGCTGGGCGGACAGGCGGTCGATCTCGGCGGTGTCCGCGTCCTTCTGCGCCAGCAGCTTCTGCTTGCGCGACAGGATGCCCTGGCGCGCCACCTCGGCCTTCAGGCCCTCGTAGGCGGACGTCTCGCGTTTCAGCACGTCCGTGAGGTCGGGCGATTCCAGCACGGCCAGCACTTGCCCCTTTTTCACCGTGTCGCCGGCGGCGACCTTCAGGTTGACGGTGGACGGCGCCTTGGCGTACAGCGTCGGGCTGACGGCGGCGACGACGCGGCCGTTGACGGATGCGTCGCGCACGAGCGTGCCGCGCGTGACCTCGGCGATGCGCAGGCGCGATGCGCTGACGGACGCCTCGCTGCCGCGCCAGGTGGACACGAGGCCGGCGCACAGGGCGGCCACGATGACGGCGCTGCCGACCCAGAGCGCGCGGCGCTTCAGTTTGTAACCTGGCGGCGGGGCGATGGCGGCGTCTTGTTGTGATGTATCGCGGATCATGATGTGGACACGGGTTGTGGACAGTGTCGTATTTGCACGATCCGTGCCAGACACTAACCCGTTGATTTCATTGGGTGCGCGCCGGATACGGTGGCGTCCGCAGTTGTCCGCGCGCGGCCTGGCCGGACAGTGCGGACGGTCTTGATATTCTGGAAAGCGGCCACAGTTTCTTGCTAACAATGATACGGCGACGCCGTGGAAAGTCCTGCATGCCTCCTTTTTTGTCTCGTCTGTGTGACGCATTGCGTCCGCTGGTGTCGCGCGGCGCGCGGCTCATGGCGCCGCCCGAGCCCGACCCGGGCGACCAGCCGTTCACGCCGGACGAGGTGGCGGCGTTGCGCGCGGCCGTGCCGCCCGACGCCGCGGATACCATCGACGACGCGACCTGGCGCGACCTGCTGCTGCCGCGCTACATGGAGATGCTCGCGCCGGGCACGAGCATCTTCGGCCGCCAGGTGCTCGAGCGCGATCTGCGCGGCGGCGCGGACGACGCGGCGGTGGCGGCGCGGCGCGCACGCATCGAGGCGCTGCTGGACGATCCTGCGCAGCTGGACACCCTGCGGCACACACTGGCCTGCCTGCGCCATGCGGACATCGACGTGGCCATGCTGCTGTTCGCGGACGCGCAGCCGGCGCGTCCGCGCTGGGTCGGCGCGCTGCTCTGGTTGCCGGTGCTGCTGATGGCGTCGATCGCGGCCGCGCTGCTCGTGTCGCCGTGGGGCTGGGTCGGCGTCGGCGTCGCGATGTACGTCCTCGTCATGGTGCACATGCGCCACCAGGACCGCATCGGCCGCTGGACGCGCACGCTGCGCGCGCTGCAGGTGCTGTTGCGCGCCTGCTCGCTGCTGGACGGCAGCGGCAATGCGCTGGCCGCCCCGTTCACGGGCCGCGGCGCGCCCGCCGGGCGCCTGAGCCGATCGCTCGACCGCTCGCTGCTGGCCGCGTCCGGCGTGCCGGGCGCGCGCGACTACGCGGACTGGTTCGCGGCGGCCGACGTGCGCCATTACTACAGCACGCTTGGTCTCGTGTTCGGCCAACGCGATTTTCTGCGCGAATGCTACTTGCTGTGCGCCGGACTGGAAGCCGACGTCGCGCTGGCGCGCCACCTGCGCGAGCGCTGCACGTGGTGCTGGGCCACGCGGACGGGCGCACGCACGCTGGCGCTGGACGGCGGGGCGCATCCGCTGCTCGACGAGGCGCGGGGATTGTCGGTGGCATTGGAAGGCAAGGGCGCGTTCCTGTCGGGCCAGAACGGCGTCGGCAAGAGCACGTTCCTGCGCATGCTCGGCTTGAACCTCGTGGTCGCGCGCGCGTTCGGCTTTTGTTATGCGCGCAGCGCCGGCCTGCCGCCGCTGCCGGTAGTCGCCAGCATGCAGAACGAGGATTCGCTGCTCGGCGGCCGGAGTTTATATGTCGCCGAGCTGGCGCGTGCGCGGGCGCTGCTCGTGCGCGCGCGCGGCGAGCGATCCGTCCTCTGCCTCGTCGACGAAATCTTCCGCGGCACGAATCACGAGGAATCCGTATCGGCCGCGGCGGCCGTCGTCGACGAACTGGCCCGGCACGCGCTGGTGGTCGTCTCGTCGCACAACCTCGTGCTGGCCGCCGTGCTGGCGCATGCGCTGGCGCCGTGGCGCATCGTGCGCGGCGCCGACGGGTTGACGATGGAACCCGGCGTGCTGGATCGCACGAACGGCGTCGCGCTGCTGGCCGAGCATGGCTTCGACGCCGCCGTCCAGCGCAAGGCCGAACAGGTGGCGGCCTGGCTGGCGCGGCAGCGCCGCAGCGACGCGGGGGCCGAGTTGCTCGCCCCGTAGTCTGGGAGCATGGCCGGGGTCAGCACGGCCGGGGTCAGAGCCCGATTTTTGGAAATTGCTCAAAATCGGGCTCTGACCCCGGTTTGAGGGGGCGCATCAGTCGCGCGGAAGCGGCTTGCCCTTCGCGATCACTTCGTGGCAATCGCCCTTGATGGTGGCGTTGTCGTAGTCGGTCCAGCCATAGCTGTCGACGTAGCGCTTGTGCTGCTTGAACGCGGCGTTCACGAAGCTCCAGTCCAGATGTTCGTCCGGGTAGCGCACGTCGCCCAGGTCGAGCAGGGTGTGGAACATGTTTTCCGTCGCGAGCTTCGCCTTGCGGTGGCGGCGCAGTTGCGTGACCTTGTCCGGGAAGCGTTCCGCGTACGCGTCCGAATACCAGGCGAACGCGGGGACGTGGAATTCGTATTGCGTGTTGTGGCCGTGGAAGGCGAGGCGGCAGCTGCCGTCGTACAGGGTCTGGCCGTGGTCGGCCACGTACACCATGGCGGCCGGCTGGTTGGCGTCCTTCAGCGTGCCGATCACGTGGTCGAGGAACCAGTCCGTGTACAGGATCGAGCTGTCGTAGCTGTTGTTCAGCTGCTGCTTGATCCGGATGTCCGTGTACGCCGGCTTGTCGACGCCGTACAGCGACGGCAGCCATTTGTCGAACTGCTTGGGATAGCGGTGGCTGTAGTTCCAGTGGCTGCCCAGCGTGTGCAGCACGATCAGTTTTTTCGGCGCCGGGTCGGCCACGGCGTGTTTCAGCGGGCCGAACAGCACCTCGTCGTAATTCGAATTGTCCGTGAAGCCGCCCAGGTTCAGGAAGTCGATGACGTCCGCTTCCTTGGCGAACACGGACACGGGCGTGTCGAACTTGCCGAACGAGATCTGGTTCGACAGCCAGAACGTTTTATAGCCCGCTTCCTTGAAGGCGGTCAGGAAGGATTTTTCCGAGAACCCATCCTTGAGGCTTTGCGTGGCCGGCTTGCGCGAGATGATGACGGGCACCGACAGCCGCGTGGCGGACACCGACGTGATCACGTCGCGCAGCGGGACGAGGTTGGCTTCCTGCGACAGCAGCGGATTCGTGTCGCGGTCGTAGCCGTTGATGCTCCAGCGGTCGTAGCGCGACGACTCGCCGATCACCATCACGACGATCTGCGGCGCGTCGTTCGGCTCGGCCAGGTGGGCGTGGAAGTGGAAATTGGCGCTTCTCCGGTTGAGGTCCGCCAGATAGACCCGTTCCTTGTAAAAATCGACGCCGCGCGCGGCCAGCCCGAACGGCCAGGAATGGGAAAACGTGTCCAGGTCGAACGGCAACTGCATCCAGTGCGCCAGCGGCGGCAGTGAGGCGGGGCGGGGAATGCTGGATGGGTGCGGCGGGGCGGTCTCTTCGCTGGCGGCCTCGACGCTGTCGGACGGCACCGGCTGCGCCTTGACCAGCCGCACGCCGGCTGCGGCCGGGGCCGCGGCGCCCGCCAGCGGCGGGGCGACGCCGTATTTGAGGCCGTAGCCGAACACGGCGGCCACGAGCGCCAGCACGGCCAGCACGACGGGACGGGAGACGTCGGCCCAGTCGAGGTCGCGCGTGCGCCAGGCCGCGATCCAGCTCGTGACGAACCACGCGAGCACGCCGATGAACACGCCGATCAGCAGCCAGACCTTGTTGCCGAGGAATTCCATTGCCTCGGCCGGGCTCGTCTCTGTGATGATGCCGAGGTGGTGCGTGGAAATGCCCTGGCCGTAGAACGCATATAAATAAAGCTCGATGGGCAGGCCCAGGAAGGCGGGCAGCAGCAGCCAGTGGAAATAAGCGGGACGCTTGAATACGGACCACACCCCGAGCCAGGCCAGCAGTTCGAGGCCGGCCACCTGGCCCGGATGCGCGAGCGGCGTACCGTACAGTGGCGCCACGTAGGGCACGCAGGAGAGCAGCAGATAAGTGAGCGCGACGTACAGGTTGCGCGGGCGTAGCAGAAATGACATCGAAGCGTGCCTGGGCGGCAAGGGCAGGGGCGAAGTCCGCTATTATCCGTTTTTTGCTACAGGTAACGCTATTCCCTCTGCACAATGGATGAAATCCGGCGTACACTGGTTGTGTCGTTATCACGACAATCACTTCGGGTTTACACATTCTTCCGCCGCTGTCGCGGTGCCCGGTCAGCAAGTTTGTTGACCCGGCCCGGCTTCAGGTCTATACTCGCGAGTTCTCGAATTATTCTGCGCATGGTTTACGCATAACAGCCGCTCCCGCTGGTGAGTGGCTGTCGTCGCCTGTGCAGGCTGTGTCGGGACTCGGTTTCAGTCCCCGGGAAGCAAGAGCTCCCGGGTCATCAACGTAGCAGTAATTTTGTTGGATTTAGAACGATGCCAACCATCAATCAACTGATTCGCAAGCCGCGTGAAGCCGCGGTTGTGAAGAGCAAGTCGCCGGCACTGGAAAACTGCCCGCAAAAGCGCGGTGTCTGCACCCGTGTCTACACGACGACCCCGAAGAAGCCGAACTCGGCACTGCGTAAGGTCGCCAAAGTTCGCCTGACCAACGGTTTCGAAGTCATTTCGTACATCGGCGGTGAAGGCCACAACCTGCAGGAACACTCGGTCGTTCTGCTGCGCGGCGGTCGTGTGAAAGACTTGCCGGGTGTGCGTTACCACATGGTCCGCGGTGCACTGGATACCCAGGGCGTGAAAGACCGTAAGCAGGCCCGTTCGAAGTACGGTGCCAAGCGTGCCAAGGCTGCCAAGAAGTAATCTTCTTGCAATCCGGGTAAATTAATATTGAGTTAGTTGAGGCGGCCGGAAGGCCGAGTAAGTGAAGGGTCATGATGACCTTTCGCGAGTGCGCAAGCACTCAACTGAAGACAGGAAGGAATTGAAATGCCACGTCGTCGTGAAGTACCCAAGCGCGAAATTCTGCCGGATCCGAAATTCGGCAACATCGATCTCGCCAAGTTCGTCAACGTTCTGATGTTGTCCGGCAAGAAGTCGGTCGCAGAAAACATCATCTACGGTGCATTCGACTACATCCAGACCAAATCGGGCAAGGACCCGCTGGAAGTGTTCGCAACCGCGATCAACAACTGCAAGCCGATGGTCGAGGTGAAGTCCCGCCGCGTCGGTGGCGCCAACTACCAGGTGCCGGTTGAAGTGCGTCCGGTCCGCCGTATGGCCCTGTCTATGCGTTGGTTGCGCGAAGCCGCAAACAAGCGTAGCGAGAAATCCATGCAGCAGCGCTTGGGTGGCGAGCTGATGGAAGCAGCAGAAGGCCGCGGCGGCGCGATGAAGCGTCGTGACGAGGTGCACCGTATGGCTGAAGCGAACAAGGCGTTCTCGCACTTCCGCTTCTAAGCGAATGGCCTACTTCCTTGGGGGCAGAACGCCTCCGGGGTCGTGCGGCCATGCAGTATCAGTTGTTCAGGCCGAGCTCATTTTGATCACCAGAATGCTGCTCGGTTTTGTCCATTCAAAAGTTAGGAAAATTTATGGCACGCACTACCCCTATTGAGCGCTACCGTAACATCGGTATCTCCGCTCACATCGACGCCGGTAAGACCACGACCACCGAGCGCATCCTGTTCTACACCGGTGTGAACCACAAGATCGGTGAAGTGCACGACGGTGCAGCTACCATGGACTGGATGGAGCAAGAGCAAGAGCGCGGCATCACCATTACCTCGGCAGCGACGACCTGCTTCTGGAAGGGTATGGCCAACAACTTCGAGCCGCACCGCTTCAACATCATCGACACCCCGGGCCACGTCGACTTCACCATCGAGGTGGAGCGTTCGATGCGCGTCCTGGACGGCGCCTGCATGGTCTACTGCGCAGTCGGCGGCGTGCAGCCGCAGTCGGAAACCGTGTGGCGTCAGGCTAACAAATACAAGGTTCCGCGTCTGGCGTTCGTCAACAAGATGGACCGTACCGGTGCGAACTTCTTCAAGGTGTACGAGCAGATGCGCGCCCGCCTGAAGGCCAACCCGATCCCGCTGCAGATCCCGATCGGCGCCGAAGACAACTTCCTCGGCGTGGTCGACCTGGTCAAGATGCAGGCGATCTACTGGGACGACGCGTCGCAGGGCATGAAGTTCGACTACCGCGAAATCCCGGCCGAGCTGCTGGAAACGGCCAAGGAATGGCGCGAGAAGCTGGTCGAGACCGCTGCTGAAGCGAACGAAGACCTGATGAACAAGTACCTCGAAGAAGGCGAGCTGTCGGAAGCCGAGATCAAGGCCGCACTGCGCCAGCGCACCATCGCTTCGGAAATCGTTCCGATGATGTGCGGCACCGCCTTCAAGAACAAGGGCGTGCAGGCCATGCTCGACGCGGTCATCGAGTACCTGCCGTCGCCGGTCGACATCCCGCCGGTCGGCGGTACCGACGAGGACGACCAGCCGGTCACCCGTCAGGCATCGGACGATGAGAAATTCGCCGCGCTGGCATTCAAGATCATGACCGACCCGTTCGTCGGCCAGCTGATCTTCTTCCGCGTGTACTCGGGCGTCATCAAGTCGGGCGACACCGTGTTCAACCCGATCAAGAGCAAGAAGGAACGCGTCGGCCGTATTCTGCAGATGCACGCGAACCAGCGCGAAGAGATCAAGGAAGTCCGCGCCGGCGACATCGCCGCTGCTGTCGGCCTGAAAGAAGCGACGACCGGCGAAACGCTGTGCGACCCGGCGGCACCGATCATCCTGGAAAAGATGGTGTTCCCGGAGCCGGTGATCCAGCAGGCCGTCGAGCCGAAGACCAAGGCCGACCAGGAAAAGATGGGCCTGGCACTGAATCGTCTGGCTCAGGAAGACCCGTCGTTCCGCGTGCGTACCGATGAAGAATCGGGCCAGACCATCATCGGTGGTATGGGCGAGCTGCACCTGGAGATCATCGTCGACCGCATGAAGCGTGAATTCGGCGTGGAAGCGACCGTCGGCAAGCCGCAGGTTGCCTACCGCGAAACGATCCGCAAGTCGGTCAGCGACGTCGAAGGCAAGTTCGTCAAGCAGTCGGGTGGTCGCGGCCAGTACGGCCACGCCGTGCTGTCGATCGAGCCGCAGGAACCGGGCAAGGGCTTCGAGTTCATCGACGCCATCAAGGGTGGTGTGATTCCGCGTGAATTCATCCCGGCGGTCGAGAAGGGTGTGCGCGAGACGCTGTCGAGCGGCGTGATGGCCGGCTACCCGGTGGTCGACGTCAAAGTGACGCTGACCTTCGGTTCGTACCACGACGTGGACTCGAACGAAAACGCGTTCCGCATGGCCGGTTCGATGGCATTCAAGGAAGGCTGCCGTCGCGCCAACCCGGTCATCCTCGAGCCGATGATGGCCGTGGAAGTCGAGACGCCGGAAGACTACGCCGGTACCGTGATGGGCGACCTGTCGTCCCGCCGCGGTATGGTGCAGGGCATGGACGAGATCCCGGGCGGTGGCGGCAAGATCATCAAGGCCGAAGTCCCGCTGTCGGAAATGTTCGGTTACTCGACCGTGCTGCGTTCGGCAACCCAGGGTCGTGCGACCTACACGATGGAATTCAAGCACTATGCTGAAGCACCGAAGCATGTGATGGACGCCATCGTGACGGCAAAATCCAAGTAATTAGTCAGTCATAATCAGTTGAGGACAGAGCAGAAAGCGATGAGCCCTGCTCTGTCCCGCAAATAAAATAAATTGCTCTTTTAAAGGAAGATCGAAATGGCAAAAGGTAAATTCGAACGGACCAAGCCGCACGTGAACGTCGGTACCATTGGTCACGTTGACCACGGCAAAACCACCCTGACGGCTGCAATCGCAACCGTTCTGTCGAAGAAATTCGGCGGCGAAGCCAAGGCGTACGATCAGATCGACGCGGCGCCGGAAGAAAAAGCGCGCGGCATCACGATCAACACCGCACAC
>NZ_LMCY01000010.1:73818-74068 GCF_001425685.1 Massilia sp. Root335
TGCCCAGATGGACGGCGCGATCCTGGTGTGCTCGGCCGCTGACGGTCCGATGCCGCAGACCCGCGAACACATCCTGCTGGCTCGCCAGGTGGGTGTTCCGTACATCATCGTGTTCCTGAACAAGTGCGACCTGGTCGACGACGCGGAACTGCTGGAACTGGTCGAAATGGAAGTGCGCGAGCTCCTCTCGAAGTACGAGTTCCCGGGCGACGACCTGCCGATCATCAAGGGTTCGGCTCGTATGGCGCTG
>NZ_LMCY01000011.1:0-32948 GCF_001425685.1 Massilia sp. Root335
CGAATTCTTCCTGCCCTACCTGGCGATCCGCAACCGCAAGGCCGGCTACGCCGTGTCGATCGTCAAGGCCGGCGCGCGCCTGGTCGGCCACGACGGCGGCCCGGTGCGCGCACCGCTGACCGACCTGACGCCGGAAGAATCGGACATGCTGCACAAGCTGATCATCGCCCAGGGCGCCCAATAACCACCGCTACGACCAGGAAAACAGACACATGAGCATCCAAGGTGAAATGATCATCGGCCGCCGCGTCGTGCGCGGCAGCGCCGGCACGACCCGTGCCTTCAATCCGTCGACCCGCGCGCAGATGGAGCCGGAATTCGGCCTCGCGACGGAAGACGACGTCGCCGCCGCGTGCGCGCAGGCGGAACTCGCGTTCGACCCGTACCGCAGCCTGCCGCTCGAACAGCGCGCACGCTTCCTGGAAACCATCGCCGACCGCATCATGGACATCGGCCCGCTGCTGATCGAGCGCGCGTCCGCCGAATCCGGCCTGCCGGCGGCACGCCTGGAAGGCGAACGCGGACGCACCTGCAACCAGCTGCGCCTGTTCGCCAAGGTCGTGCGCGACGGGCACTTCCTGGAAGCGACGCTGGATTCCGCCCTGCCGCAGCGCACGCCGCCGCGCTCCGACCTGCGCATGCGCAAGATCGGCCTGGGCCCCGTCGCCGTGTTCGGCGCGTCCAACTTCCCTCTCGCATTCTCCGTCGCCGGCGGCGACACCGCGTCCGCGCTGGCGGCCGGCTGCCCGGTCGTGGTGAAGGCGCACAGCGCCCACCTGGGCACGTCGGAACTGGTCGGCAAGGCCGTGCGCCAGGCGGCCGAGGACTGCGGCATGCCGGACGGCGTGTTCTCGATGCTGATCGGCGAAGGCCGCGTGGCCGGCCAGGCGCTGGCCGCGCATCCGGCCATCAAGGCGGTCGGCTTCACCGGTTCGCGCCAGGGCGGCCTCGCCCTCGTGCGCACGGCGAACGCGCGCCACGAGCCGATCCCCGTCTATGCCGAAATGAGCAGCATCAATCCGGTGTTCATGCTGCCGGGCGCCCTCGCCGCCGGCGGCGCCAAACTGGCCGGCGCCTTCGTCGATTCGCTCACGCTGGGCGTGGGCCAGTTCTGCACCAACCCGGGCCTCGTGATCGCCCTGGCCGGCAAGGACCTGGACGCGTTCCGCGCCGCCGCCGCCGAGGCCTTGGGCGCCAAGGGTGCGGGCACGATGCTCACCGCCGGCATCCATCAGGCTTACGTCGACGCCGTCGGCCGCCGCTCCGGCATCGCCAACGTGGAACTGGTCGCGCAAGGCAGCGCCGAAGGCACCGGCTGCGCCGCGCAGGCCGCGCTGTACGCCACCGACGCCGCCACGTACATCGCCAGCCCGGCGCTGGACGAAGAGATCTTCGGCCCGGCGTCGCTGGTGATCGCGTGCCGCGACGAAGCCGAGATGCTGGCCGTGGCGCGCCACCTGGAAGGCCAGCTGACGGCCACCGTGCACGCCGCCGCCGCCGACCGCGAACTGGCCGCCGGCCTGCTGCCGACGCTGGAGCGCAAGGCCGGCCGCGTGCTGTTCAACGGCTTCCCGACCGGCGTCGAAGTGTCGCACGCGATGGTCCACGGCGGCCCGTTCCCGGCCACGTCCGACAGCCGCTCGACGTCGGTGGGCGCCACCGCCATCGAACGCTTCCTGCGTCCGGTGTGCTACCAGGACGTGCCGGCCGACCTGCTGCCGGAAGCCCTGCGCGACGACAACCCGCTGGGTCTCGCGCGCATGGTCGACGGCACGCTGCAGGTCGCGAAATAATCATCATGTAGACGTTTAGCAGCACAGGGTGGCTGGTACGATGTGCCGGCCACCCGCCGTCGCCCGCCCATCCGGCGGCGACGGCAACGGCCGGAGGAGACGCCGGCCGCGCACAAGTCGGCACAACCTGATAGAAGGCCTGACCATGACACGCAATCGCACAAGCGACGCCGCCCCGACCGCCGGCGGCAACTTCCGGTGGACCATCTGCGCGCTGCTGTTCTTCGCCACCACCGTCAACTACCTCGACCGCCAGGTGCTGAGCCTTCTCGCGCCGTCGCTGTCGAAGGAATTCGGCTGGTCGAACACCGACTACGCCAACATCGCCGCCGCGTTCCAGTTCGTGTACGCGATCGCCCTGCTGCTCGCGGGCCGCATCGTCGACCGCCTCGGCACCAAGACCGCGTACACGCTCGCCATCGTCATCTGGTCGGGCGGCGCCGTCGCCCACGCGTATTCGATCGAACTCGGCGCCGGCCTCAAGGCCATTCTCGGCCTCGCCGTGCCGGCCTCCGTCCTCGGCTTCATCGTCGCGCGCACGATCCTCGCGATCGGCGAGGCGGGCAACTTCCCGGCCGCGATCCGCGCCACCGCCGAATACTTCCCCAAGTCCGAGCGTTCGTTCGCGACGGGCATCTTCAATTCCGGCGCCAACATCGGCGCGATCCTGGCGCCGCTGACGGTGCCCGTGCTCGCCGCGATCTGGGGCTGGCAGGCCGCGTTCATCTGGATCGGCGGCATCGGCTTCCTGTGGGTCGTGTTCTGGGTGTTCCTGTTCGACGAGCCGGCACGCCAGCGCCGCCTGTCGCGCACGGAACTCGACTACATCCGCAGCGACGACGCCGGCGCCGCGCCGGTGGCCGCGACCGGCCCCGCGCCCGGCTGGCGTACGCTGCTCGGCCTGCGCCAGACGTGGGCGTTCATCGTCGGTAAATTCCTGACGGACGGCGTGTGGTGGTTCTTCCTGTTCTGGCTGCCGAAATACCTGACCGACAAATACGGCATGGCCACGTCCGACCTCGTGCTGCCGCTGGCCGTCCTGTACAGCATGACGATGGTGGGCAGCATCGGCGGCGGCGCGCTGCCGACGCGCTTCATGCGCCGCGGCGACGCGCCGTACGACAGCCGCATGAAGGCCATGCTCATCATCGCCTTCTTCCCGCTCGTCGTGCTGCTGGCGCAGCCGCTGGGCCACTTCGGCTACTGGGTGCCCGTGATCCTGATCGGCGTCGGGGCCTCGGCGCACCAGGCGTGGTCGGCCAACCTGCTGACGATCACGTCGGACCTGTTCCCGCGCCATTGCGTCGCGTCGGTGGTCGGCATCGGCGGACTGGCGGGCGGCATCGGCGGCGTGCTCGTCACCAAGGTCGGCGGCAGGCTGTTCGACTACTACGGCGGCCTGGGCCAGATCCAGACCGGCTACATGATCATGTTCGCGTTCTGCGCGCTGGCGTACCTGGCGGCGTGGATCATCATGAAGATGCTCGTGCCGACCCAGGCGACGGCCCGCCTGCCGGAGGAGCTGGCGCATGCCTGACGCGGTCGTGGAAAGCATCAGTGGCGTGCGCTGCACCGTCGGCGAGAGCCCGGTGTGGCACGCGGCCGAGCAGGCCTGGTACTGGGTCGACATCCCCGCGCGCCGCATCTGGCGCCTGGATCATGCGACCGGCAGCACGCGCCACTGGACGGCGGCCGAGATGGTCGCCTGCATCGCGCCGCGCGCCAGGGGCGGCCTGATCGCCGGCATGGAGACCGGCGTCTTCGCCGTCGACCTGCAGGATGACGGCACCGTGCGCGCCGAGCGCCTGGGCGCGCCGCCGGAACTGGCGCCCGGCATGCGCTTCAACGACGGCCGCACGGACCGCCAGGGCCGCTTCTGGAGCGGCACGATGTGGATGGACATGGCCGCGGCGCTGCCGATCGGCCGCCTGTACCGCTACGACGCGGCCGGGCTGTCGGCGCCGCTCGTCTCCGGCCTCGTCACGCAGAACGGCCTCGCCTGGTCGCCCGACGGCCGCACGATGTACCTGTCCGACTCGCATCCCACGCGCCGGCGCGTGTGGGCGTTCGACTACGACGTGGACGCCGGCGTCCCGCACGGCCGGCGCCTGTTCGCCGACATGGCCGCGTACGCGGGCCGGCCGGACGGCGCCACGATGGACAGCGACGGCTGCTACTGGGTCGCCGGCAACGACGGCGGCAGCCTGCTGCGCTTCACGCCGGGCGGGAAGCTGGACCGCGAACTGGCGCTGCCGGTGCCGAAGCCGTCGATGCCCTGCTTCGGCGGGCCGGCGCTCGATACCCTGCTCGTCACCTCGATCGTGCAGCCGGGGCGCGAGGACGATCCGCTGGCGGGTGCGGTGCTGCTCGTGCGGCCGGGGGTGTGCGGAGTGCCTGAGGTGGCGTTCGGCGGGTGAATGGTGTGACATCGTTCGATGGAACGATGTCGGTGTCCATTCAAGTGCCGGTGGAACGCTCGGGGTCGGCGACCTCCGCCCACACGGATGCAAGCGACATGCGAGCGTCACGTGTGGGCACGGGGTGCCCACCCTACGGGCGCGTGCACGATGTCGTAGGGCGGGCGGCCCCGCCCGCGTGCGACACGCGAACGTCACACGTACGCACGGTATCGTAGGGTGGGCGGCCCCCGCCCACGCGGATGCGTGCGACATGCGAACCTTCCGCGCGGGCACGGGGTGCCCGCCCTGCGAGTTTTGGTGTCGCGACGCGTCGGTTAGTTGCAAACAACCGGGAAACGATGGCGTTGCCCACACCCGCGGCCCGATGCGGTATCGTGACGGCCGCACACAGGAGTCCCGATGAACGACAGCATCCATTTCTACGAACCGCGCGCCGGCCACGGCCTGCCGCACGATCCCTTCAACGCCATCGTCGGGCCGCGTCCCATCGGCTGGATCTCGTCGCGCAGCCGCGCCGGCACCCTCAACCTCGCGCCGTACAGCTTCTTCAACGCCTTCAATTACACGCCGCCCATCGTCGGATTCGCCAGCATCGGCTACAAGGACACCGTCCGCAACGTCGAGGAAACGGGCGCGTTCTGCTGGAACCTGGCCACGCGCGCCCTCGCCGACCGCATGAACGCCACCTGCGCCGCCGTGCCGCCCGACGTCGACGAATTCGCGCTGGCCGGCCTGACACCCGTGGCGTCGCGGCTCGTCGACGTGCCGCGCGTACTGGAAGCGCCCGTCTCGTTCGAGTGCCGGCTCACCCAGGTCGTGCGGCTGCAGGGCGCCGACGGGCAGGCCGTGCCGAGCTGGCTCGTGCTGGGTGAAGTGGTCGGCGTGCACATCGACCGGGCGCTGCTCACGGACGGCGTCTACGACACGGCGCGCGCGGGCCACATCCTGCGCGGCGGCGGTCCGGCCGACTATTTCGAGGTCGGGCCGGCGCAACTGTTCCGCATGTTCAGGCCGCAGTGATATACGTAATATCTGGCGAACTAAGCAACAAAGCCCGCGATCACGTATGATCGCGTATCGCCGTCGACCACGGCGCCCCCGTCTACGCCTGCGCCAGGAGCGCGCGTACAGCCCCGGCCATCCGCGCCGTGCGGGCGACGGGCGGTGCCCGCGGCACCGCTTTCGACTCGAAACGCGGCGCATGTCCCGGCACACGTCACCCCCGCGGTCCCTGCCGCGCACGGGACGGCAGCAAAGAATACACAACATCGTCCGCGCCAAGCGGCATAGGAGAAGCAATGAGTACCGAAAGCAGCCTGAACGAGGCTAAAGACACCCAGTTACGCGCCGACGCGCTCGAATACCACCGCAGCCCCGTGCGCGGCAAGATCGAGGTCGTGGCGACGAAACCCCTGTCCAACCAGCGCGACCTGTCGCTCGCCTATTCGCCCGGCGTGGCCTACGCCTGCGAGGAGATCGCCGCCAACCCGGCCACCGCCGCCGAATACACGTCGCGGGGCAACCTGGTCGCCGTGATCTCGAACGGCACCGCGGTCCTCGGCCTGGGCAATATCGGCCCGCTGGCCAGCAAGCCCGTCATGGAGGGCAAAGGCTGCCTGTTCAAGAAATTCGCCGGCGTCGACGTGTTCGACCTGGAGCTGGCCGAGAACGATCCCGATAAACTCATCGAAGCGATCGCGATGCTCGAGCCGACCGTCGGCGGCATCAACCTGGAAGACATCAAGGCGCCCGAGTGCTTCTACATCGAGAAGAAGCTGTCCGAGCGGATGAACATCCCCGTCTTCCACGACGACCAGCACGGCACCGCCATCATCTCGTCCGCCGCGCTGCTCAACGCGCTGAAGGTCGTCGGCAAGGACATCGGCCGGGTGAAACTGGTGGCGTCCGGCGCGGGCGCGGCGGCCATCGCCTGCCTCGACATGATGGTGAGCCTGGGCGTGAAACGCGAGAACGTGTTCGTCGCCGATTCGAAGGGCGTGATCTGGCAGGGCCGCGAAGCGAACATGGAAGCCAACAAGGCCCGCTACGCGCAGGATACGAGCGCGCGCACGCTGGCCGACATCGTGAACGGCGCCGACGTGTTCCTCGGCTGCTCGACGGCGGGCGTGCTCACCGGCGACATGGTGAAGACCATGGCCGACCGCCCCGTCATCCTGGCCCTCGCGAACCCGGAGCCGGAGATCCGTCCCGAAGTGGCGAAGGCCGCCAGGCCGGACTGCATCGTGGCGACCGGCCGTTCGGACTATCCGAACCAGGTCAACAACGTGCTGTGCTTCCCGTACATCTTCCGCGGCGCCCTCGATTGCGGCGCGACGCGCATCACGACCGAGATGAAGCTGGCGTGCGTGAGCGCGATCGCCGAACTGGCCGAGGCGGAAGCCAACGACGCCGTCGCCGCCGCGTACGCCGGCCAGGACCTGACCTTCGGCCCCGACTACATCATCCCGAAACCGTTCGACCCGCGCCTGATGGCCGCCATCGCGCCGGCCGTCGCCAGGGCCGCGGAAGCGTCGGGCGTCGCCACCCGTCCGATCGCCGACATGGACGCCTACCGCGACAAACTGGGCGAGATGATCTACCACACCGGCTTCTTCATGAAGCCCGTGTTCGCCAAGGCCAAGGCCGCGCCGAAACGCGTCGCCTACGCCGACGGCAGCGAACCGCGCGTGCTGCGCGCCGTGCAGACCGTCGTCGACGAGGGTCTCGCGAAGCCCGTCCTGATCGGCCGCGCGGCCGACGTGGAAAAAGCGATCAAGCAGTCCGGCCTGCGCCTGAAGCGCGACGTCGACTACACGCTCGTCGAGGCCGAGGGCGACACGACCCTGCAAGGTGCCCATCTGCTGAACGCCGGCCAGGTCGACTCGCTGATCTGCGGCATGCAGGGCAGCTACGACACCCACCTGGCGCACGTGAAGAACGAGATCGGCCTCGCGCCGGGCGCCGACGTGCTGGCCGCGATGAACGCGCTGGTGCTCGACAAGATGACCCTGTTCATCACCGACACCTATGTCAACGACAATCCGTCGGCGCAGGAACTGGCGGCGATCACGAAGCTGGCCGCGACAGAGATGCGTCACTTCGGCGTGGAACCGAAGGCGGCGCTGGTGTCGCATTCGATCTTCGGCTCGTCCCAGCGTCCGTCCGCGCAGCGCATGCGCGACGCGCGCGCCCTGCTCGCCACGAGCGCGCCGGAACTGCCGGTGCTGGGCGAAGTGCATGGCGACGCCGCGCTGTCGGAAGACATCCGCCGCGTGTACCAGTCGGATGACGGTTTCGCCGGCAGCGCCAACCTGCTCGTGATGCCGTCGCTGGACGCCGCCAACATCCTGTTCAACGTGCTCAAGGTCACGTCGGGCAAGGGCGTGACGGTCGGCCCGATCCTGCTGGGCGCGGCGAAGTCCGTGCACATCCTGAGCCCGAGCGCGACCGTGCGCCGCATCGTCAACATGACGGCGCTGGCGGTGGCAGAAGCGCGCTAGGACCTTCTGCCAAAAAGAAGCGCGCCAGCGTCCATTTGACTGGCTCGTATCGCCAGCAGTAAGACCGTCGCCCCTGCGCAGGCAGGGGCCCAAGATCGTCGCATCTCGCAGCATGCGAACTTGGGGTGGAAACTGCGAAAAGAAGCCCGGCAAACACTCGGGGACGCGCCCCCGAGTGCCGGATTCTTTGCTAAGCTGTCAGGCTGAAACCGATTTCACACAGCCCGACATATCATGCCCATTCCACGCAAGACCGCCCTCGCGCTGGCCCTGCCCTGCGCCCTCATGGCCGCCGCCCACGCGGCGTCCGACATTCCCGTCCACACCCTCGACAACGGCAGCGTGCGCGCGACCGTCACGGACGCCATCGGCGGCCGCCTGCTGTCGTTCGGGCTGGCCGGCCAACCCAACTTCCTCAAAGTCGATACCCGGGCCGGCGATCCCGGCGCGCCCGTCGACGCGAGCACCGACAACGTCGGGTATCTCGGCCACGAAATCTGGGTCGGACCGCAAAAGGAATGGTGGTCGCACCAGGACGTGAACCCCGCGCGCGCCGGTGCGCCCTGGCCGCCCGATCCCTGGCTGAGCCTCGCCCGCTACAAGGTCGAGGACAAGCGCGCCGACGCCATCACGCTCGCGAGCCCGGCCAGCCCCGTGAACGGCCTGCAGCTCGTGAAGCGCTACAGCCTCGTCGCCGGCAAGCCGCACAGCCTGCGCCTGGACGTCGACGCGGCGAACATCCGCACGAGCCAGGTGGCCTGGGACATCTGGTTCAATACGCGCGCCCACGCCGACACGCGGGTCTATGTGCCGGTCGCACGCCGCGAGGACGTGCGCCAGCAGGCCATCGAACCCAAGCCGGACATGGTGCCGCTCACGTGGACGCTGGCGGACGGGCTGTTCTCGCTCGACGCCTACCCGGCCGGCAAAGGCCAGCCGCACCGCAACGGCAAGATGCTGCTGCAGCCGGCGGGCGGCTGGATGGCGGGCTTCCACGACGGCCAGGTGCTGGTGATCCAGTTCGCGCACCAGCCGCGCGCGGCCATCCATCCGGACCAGGGCCAGATCGAGTTGTACAACGACTGGCAGCCGGACGCGCCCGACAAGGGACTGATGGAGATGGAAGTGCATGCGCCGTACGTCCGGCTGGCGCCGGGGCGGCACATGCAGGCGTCGGAGCTGTGGACCCTGCTGCCTTACGACGGGCCGGACACGCGGGCGGCGCAGGTGGCGTTCCTGCGGACGAACGCGAAGGCGTTGGGGTTGGAAGGACTGTGATCGTATGAACGTCGCCCCCGCGGAGGCGGGGGCCCTATTTTGCATGCGCCGACGAGACGCCCGCAGAACTGGGGTCCCTGCCTTCGCAGGGACGACGGTGTTACATCAGAAGCTGTAGCGCATCTTGGCCGTATAGCGCGGCCCCGACACGAACCATGCGCGGCCCTTGAACCCGATGCCCTGCTGCATCAGCTGGCGGGTCTTGGAGTCCGTCAGGTTCTGCGCTTCCACGCCGAACGCCAGCCGCTCCGTGATGTTGTAGAACACCGAGGCGTCGAGCTGGCCGTAGCCGTCGGACCACACCGGCAACGCCCACGCCACGTTGTGCTGGCCATAGGTCGGGCTGCTCGGGTTGGTATCGGTGCCGTCCGTGCCCTGCGTGCCGTTCACGTTCACGTTCTGCAGGTTCTTCGAGCGCCAGTTCCAGGCCAGGCGTGCCGACAGCGGTCCCTTGTCGTACATGAGCGCCAGGTTGTACGTCTGGCGCGACAGGCCGATCAGCGGCAGGTCGCCGAACGTCTTGCCGTCGATGTCGCAGCCGTTCAGGTTCAGGTTGTAGTTGTCGGCCGTATTCCCGCCCGAGCAATACACGGAGTGCACCGGCGTGTGCAGGTCGATCTTGCTGTCGACAAAGGTGAAGTTCGCCTGGACGCCGAAGCCCGACAGCCAGCCCGGCAGCATGTCGAAGTACTGCTGGTACGCGATCTCGGCGCCGCGCGCATGGCCGTCCGCGCCGTTCACGGGGCCCGTCACGGTGAACGTGTACGGCTTGCCGGTGTTGTCCGACACGTTATAGCCGTAGGACTGCTTGATGATGACGTCCTTCAGCTGCTTGTTGAACAGCGCGAAGGTCAGCGAGCCGGACGGCGCGAAATACCACTCGGCCGTCAAGTCATACTGGTGCGAACGGACGGGGCGCAGGTTCGGATTGCCGGTGCCCGTACCCGTGTAGGTAACGAGGCCGCTGGAATTGTCCACGTTCTGCGACAGCGTCGTGTAGCCCTGCAGGTCGCTGAAATCGGGGCGCGAGATGCCGGTGGACAGGCCGAAGCGGAACTGCAGCTTGTCGGTCGCCTTCATGCGCAGGTTCAGGCTCGGCAGCACGTTGTTGTAGCTGTTGCTGAAGTCCTGCTTCTGGGAGAAGCCGGTGAAGACCGGAATGGCCGGGCCGGTCGACGTGCTCGGCGTGAACACCGTGTAGCCGTGCGCCGTCATGTCGGTCTTCACGTAGCGCACGCCGATGTTGCCGTCGACGGGGTATTTCAGGTCGTCGAAGCCGAAGCGCAGTTGCGAATACAGCGCGCCGGTCTTCTCCTTCTGGTCGTTGATGCCGGCCGGGTCGGTGCCGAACGTGGCCGGATTCCACGACGTGCACTTGCCGCTGCCGTCGTTACACAGCATGTTCGGATACGTGTGCAGCTGGGCATACGTGCCCGGATAGCCGGTCGCCAGCGACACGGCCGGGAAGACCAGCGCCGGCACTGACGTGTTGTTGTTGAAGAAGTTGTTGAACGAGTGGATCTGCACCTGGTTGTTGAAGCGCGGGTCGCCCAGGTACGCGAGGCTCGACAGCGTGCTGGTCGGACCGACCTGCCAGGTCTGGGTGACGGCCGCCCAGTTGTAGCTCGGGTTCGAGTTCTCGTTGCGCGAGTCGCGGTCCGTCAGGCGCACGCCGAAACGGATGTCGCGCAGCACCGGATGGTCGAAGTCATACTTCGCGTCCGACCGCCAGGCCCATTCGCCGGCCTTGCTGCGGTCCTGGTGTTCCATCGTGAACGCCCAGTAGTAATGGCTCGGATCCGCCAGGTAGGCGCGGTCGGCGTCCGTGAACGACAGCGAGGGCACGTCGCCGCGCAGGTCGACCGTCTCGCTCGGCATCTGCACGCCGGTGGCCACGGTCGAGTCGAAGCTGCTGGTCGTGGCGCGGATGCGCTGCAGGTCCGTGCTCAGGGTCCAGCGGTCGTTCGGGCGCCAGCGCACGTTCCACGCGATGTCCGTCGTGTCCGACTTGCGGTCGGCCGAGCGCGTGTCGCCGCCGAAGTTGATGCCGTTGTCCTGCGGATCGGTCAGCGTGCCGGTCAGCAGCGCGCCCTTCGAATCGAACGTGGCGTCCGGGCTGACCTTGATGTTGTAGGGGCTGGACTGGGCGAAGATCGCCTGCTCGTCCCAGTGCATCTTGTAGCGCGACTTGAAGAAGGTGAGCGAGGAGCTGAGCGTGCTGTCCTTCTTCCACTGCAGTGCGCCGTAGGCGCCTTCGCGCTTGCGCTCGAATTGCAGCGTGCGCCATTGCGAGCCTTTCGGCACCCAGACGGTCTTGCCCGACACGACGTCGGCGCGCGGATAGTAGGGCTCGACCTGGAACGCGTCCGTGCGGTCGCCGTGCTCCGAATACGCGAGGTCGACGAGGGCGCCGACTTCGCCGAAGCCGGTCTTCCAGCGGTTCGAGAACATGAAGGAGGCGGACGGCTGGCGCTTGCCTTTCTTGAGTTCCGAGTAGGTGTCTTCCACCGTCAAGGCAAACTTGCGGCCCTTGTAGTCGAACGGCATCGCCGTGCGCAGATTCACGAGGCCGCCCACGGCGCCTTCGATCTGTTCGGCGGACGGATTCTTGTAGATGTCGACGCCGGCCATCAGTTCGGGCGGCACGTCTTCGAAGTTCAGCGCGCGGCCGCCGTTGGCGGAGAACGAATCGCGGCCGTTCAGTTCCGAGCGGACGTACGAGAGGCCGCGCACGTTCACGCCCGAGCCTTCGACCGAGTAGTGTTCCGGGTCGCCCTTGGACATGGTGCGGTCGATCGTGACGCCGACGACGCGCTGCAGCACTTCCGTCACCGAGCGGTCCGGCAGCTTGCCGATGTCGTCGGCCACGACCGAGTCGACGATCTCGTCCGAATTCTGCTTGATCTTCTGTGCGGACTGCAGCGCGGCGCGCTGGCCCGTCACGACGACGACGTTGGCGTCCTGGGTTGCCTGGGTCTGCGCCAGCGCGGTGCCGCCGGCGAGCAATGCGATCTGGCCCACTGCGACGGCGATCGCGGTTCTCTTGAATCGAGTCATGTAGTCTCCTGTGCTCTGTTTGTGGTGCCCCGCTTCAACGGCGGGGCTGGTTACGACTGCGGATGAATACGGCCACCCTGCGGCGGCCGCAATAATGGGTCAGTGCGAATTCGGGGCTGCTTGCCGGAACGCGGCACGGCCGGATCGGCGTTGTAGAGAGGTCGGGATCATGGTCCCGGTCCGGAATGATCGGCGATGGCCGGCGGAGGTTGGCATTGTTGTCTCCATGCTTTATTTATTGCACAGGCGATGTAGTCGTTATGGTCTTGTAATCGGTTTCATGAGTGTAGTGATTCAGCGTGATTTTTGTCAAACGCCATAACATCACTGTTGTACGCTAACATCGTATGTATATTTTATTTGCGAAAAAGTATGCTGAAATTTGATAGCTCGACAATTCGTCCGAAAAGCGCAACACGCTTGTGCAAGGTGGTGGTTTCGGGCCGAAATGTGGCGGCAGAAAATTGAACAGGACACGAGCGATAAATCCAATCCGCAGAGGGACCCAGGCCGGCAAACGTAACGCGCCGCTCTTCACGAACGCGCGGTTGCGGGCAAATCGCAGCGGTTATCAGGCGTTCGCTGCCTGATCCGGGGTGCACGATTTCAGGCTATTTTAGATAGCGCTACCATCACAATAATCCGCTATATCTAATTGGCGCAGTTTTGCCTATAAACAACAACTCTCTCGGCGGCCCAATTCTGAACATTGTTTTGGTAGCGCAATCAATTAAATCTCTAAATGACTTATGAAAAACATTTCCCTTCCCGCTCCACTTTTGCGGAAAAGGGAAATGGTATCTTGTTGCTATCCATGAGAGCACGTAGAGTCCTATCGATTCCCTTCGCTATGCGACCCATTTAAAAAGAGCGCAATAATAGACATGACCGATTTTCAAAAGTTCCCGAACCGCATTTGCCGCGCAGGCCGCCCGGAGGCTGCATGAACATGCCGGCCGAACCGCCGAAGAAGACACGCCGCACGAAAGGCGGACTCACGCTCGTGGACGTGGCCCGCGTCGCGGGCGTGGCGCCGATCACGGTGTCGCGCGTGCTGAATTCGCCGGAAAAGGTATCGGCCGACCTCGTGCAGAAAGTGCGCTCGGCGATCGAGCGCACCGGCTATGTGCCCAACCTGCTCGCCGGCAGCCTGGCGTCGACGAAGAGCCGCATGATCGCGGCGATCCTGCCCACCATCGCGGGCTCCGTGTTCCTCGACATGATCCAGTCGCTGACGGAGACGCTGGCCGGCGCCGGCTACCAGCTCATCCTGGGGCAGGCGGGTTATGTGAATTCGCGCGAGGACGAACTGCTCGAAGCGATCATCGGGCGCCGGCCGGACGGCATCGTCCTCGCCGGCATCATGCGGTCCGCGCAGGGCCGGCGCCGCCTGCAGGCCAGCGCCATTCCGCTCGTCGAGACGTGGGACCTGACGCCCACGCCGGCCGACATGCTGGTCGGTTTTTCGCACGAGGACGCGGGCCAGGCGGTGGCGGAATTCCTGTACCAGCGCGGGCGCCGCCGCGTGGCCGTGATCAGCGCTTCCGACGAACGCGCCCAGCGCCGCAACAACGCCTTCGCGCAGGCGGCCGTGCGCCTCGACATGCAAGGTCCGGACGGCCAGGTGCCGTTCCACTCCATCCCCGCGCCGGGCACGGCCGCGAACGGCCGCGTCGCCCTGCGCGCGCTGCTGGCGGCGCATCCCGACATCGACGCCGTCTTCTGCAGTTCGGACATGGTCGCGCTCGGCGTGCTGACGGAAGCGCGCGTGCTGGACATCGACGTGCCGGGCCGGCTGGCCGTCGTCGGCCTCGGCGACCACCCGTTCGCGGCCGAGCTGTACCCTGCCCTGACCACCGTGCGCATCGACGGCCGCGCGATGGGCGGCATCGCGGCGAACTTCCTCATCGACCGGATCGCGGGCAAGGACATTCCCGAGGTCGTGCGCGACATCGGCTTCACCATCGTGGAGCGGGACAGCACCTGACGTCCGGCCTCAGGCGATCCGGCACGCTTCCCCGAAGCCCAGCCGCGGCGCGCGCGGACGCAGGCAGGACGCGTCGCCATAGCCGATGCTGCACACGAAATTGGAGCGGATGGCGGTGCCGGCAAAGAACGCGTCGTCCACCTGTGCGTGGTCGAAGCCGGACATCGGACCGCAATCCAGGCCGATGGCGCGCGCCGCCATGATCAGGTAGGCGCCCTGCAGCGACGAGTTGCGGAAGGCGGTGGCCGCGATCAGGGCGTCGTTCCCTGCGAACCAGGCGCGCGCATCCACGGCCGGCGACAACTGCGGCAGTTTGTCGTGGAACGCCATGTCCATCCCGACGACGACGGTGACCGGCGCCTGCGCCGTCCTGGCCTGGTTCCCGGGCGCCATGCAGGCCGCCAGCTTGTCCCTGGCTGCCCGCGACTTCACGAACACGAAGCGGGCCGGCGCCCCGTTGGCCGAGGTCGGCGCCCATTTCAGCAGGTCGTACAGGCGCGCCAACTGGGCGTCGGTGACGTCGCGGTCGTGCCAGCCGTGGTGGGTGCGGGCCGCGTAAAACAGCGTTTCGAGTGCGGTATCGTTCAGCATGGGGTGCTCCGGCCTAGCGGCTCAGCGGGACGGGATTCGGCGGCTCGTAGTCCGTGCTGCCGAACAGGATGAAAGGCCAGTCGCTCACCCGGTTGCGGCGCAGCTCCAGGCCCATGCGCAGATACGGCAGCACCACGTAGCGCAACGGGTTCACGCAGAGGTCCGCGTGTGGATCGAACAGGCCGGTGCGCGGGAGTTGCCCGGTCGGCTCGACATACGTGCCGAACAGGCGGTCCCAGATGCTCAGCCGCGCGCCGAAATTGGCCCCCGTGCCGTGCGGCCCCGTCACCTCGCACGAGTGATGCATGTAGTGCACGCCGACGGTGACGAACACATGGCGCAGCGCCCGCAGCACGCGCGATTTCGACTCGACCCAGTACATGAAGATCGAGTGGGACGGGTCGACCAGCGCATCGATCACCATCAGCACGGCCAGCGCGGCGCCGGCATCGCGGATATCGGCGGTGAACAGCTTGGACAGCACGGGCAACAGCAGCAGCGCCGCGCCGCCGGCCGCCTGCAGCGGGAGCCAGCCCGGTTCGATGGCGCAGGTCATCTGCGTCAGGTTGCGGTTGCGGTGGTGGTTGATGTGGCCCAGGTTCCAGAAGCAGCGCGTCTCGTGGCACAGGCGATGCGACCAGTAGAAGCAGAAATCGCCGATCAGCACCGCCGCCGCCAGCGCCACCGATCCGTTCAGGTCGACCAGGGTCGGCACCTGGGCGACCAGCGCGTCGTAATGCGCCAGGAAGCGGCGCACCGGCTGGTTCAGCACGGCGAAGAAGGCGGCGCACGAAAACAGGCCGTTCACCAGCGCGACGTTGATCATCGATTCCCAGTCGAACGGGCGGCCGGTGATCCGCTTGTGGAACACCATGTCGAGCCAGGCGCACAGGATGTCGAACAGCGCGCGCCCGATGGCGATCCAGACCAGGAGTTCGGCCAGCGGCCGGTCCTGCGTGCCGAGGTCGAGGGCCGGCACCATGTAGAAGACGTACGCGACCCTGGCGCCGGCCATGGCGCTGAAGTCGTGGATGACGTCCTGCTGCCAGGCGCCGTACACGACGGCCGCCGCCGCGGCCGCGACGAGCAGTGCGAACTGCCAGCCCGTGCGCCTGAACTTCAGGTCGCCGCGCCACAGCGGCAGGAGCAGCCGGCCGGCCGCTTCCCGCAGCGCGCGCAGCGGCACGGCGCCGCCCAGCGGTGCGGGCACATCCTGTCCCAACGTTGGTTCGATATTGTTCATTTGATTCTCCATTTGAAAAGAATGCGTTACTCGACCGCTACTGCCGGATCTCCAGCACCAGCGCCGAGCGCGGCGGCAACGTGATCCGCTCGGCGAGATCGTAGGTCTTGCCCGTCACGACGTCGGTCCCGGTGGCATGCGCACCCAGCATCTCGCCGAAGCGCGCGGTCGCGAGCACGGTCTCGGCCCGGTTCTCGTTGAGCGCGACCATGACCTTGTCGGTGCCGTGACAGCGGAAATACACGTAGGTGCCGTGTTCCGGCGTGAAGTGCACCAGCCTGCCCTGCCCGACCGCCGCCGAATGCTTGCGCCAGTTGAACAGCGTGCGCACGAGCCGCTGCGCTTCCTGCTGCCGCGCCGACAAGGCCCGGCCGCTGAAGGCATCGACCGGGTCGCCCGCCCAGCCGCCGGGGAAATCGGCGCGTACGAGGCCGTCGGCGCGCTCGAGGGGGCTGGTCGCCAGGATCTCGTCGCCGGCAAACAGCTGCGGCACGCCGCGCGTGGTCGCGTACCAGGCGATGCTCATCTTGTACAGGTCGAAGTCCTCGCCCAGCGAGGAATAGAAGCGCGGCGTGTCGTGGTTGCCGGGGAAGATCACCAGCCGGCCCGGATCCGGGTACAGGAAGTCGAGGGCCAGCAATTCGTAGATCCGCGCCAGGCCAGTGTGCTCCCCCGGCGCCTGCGTCATGCCAGCCAGCCAGGCATAGTGCAGCGGGAAGTCCATCACGGCGGGCAGCGGCGCGCGGTAGCCGTCGCGATTGCGCTTGCCCTGCTGCCAGTACGAGACGACGGCCGGACTGTCGTGCCAGTCCTCGCCCACCATCGTCAGGTTCGGATACTCGGCGCGGTAGGCCCGGGCCCAGCGCGCGAGAAACGCCTTGTCGGAATACGAGTACGTGTCGATGCGGATGCCGGCCACGCCGAGATATTCGGTCCACCAGATCGTGTTCTGGATCAGGTAGGTGGCGAGCAGCGGGTTGCGCTGGTTGAGGTCCGGCTTGTTGGCGTCGAACCAGCCGTCGGTGAAGTTGCCGCGGTCGTCGAGCGAGGCGTGCATGTCCTCCACGGTGACGTGCGCATGGCGGTTGAACCTGCCGGCCGGATTGACCCAGTCGGCGGCCGGCAGGTCCTTCATCCACCAGTGCCCGGCGCCGACGTGGTTGAACACCATGTCGTGGATCACGCCCAGCCCCTTCGCCTTCGCGTCGGCCACCAGCCGGCGGTAGTCCTCGTTGCTGCCGAAGCGTGCGTCGACGTGGTAGAAGTCGGTGATCGAATAACCGGCGTACGAGTACTTCGACATGTCGTTCTCGTTGAGCGGGGCCGGCCACAGCATCGTGAAACCCAGGTCCGCGATGTAGCCGAGATGGTCGCGGATCCCGCGGATGTCGCCGCCGTGGCGGCCGTCCGGGTCGGCGCGGTCCGTCGCTTCCGCCGTCAATGCCGGCACGCTGTCGTTGCCCGGGTCGCCGTTCGCGAAGCGGTCCGGCACCAGCAGGTAGATGGCGTCGGCGGGCCCGAAGCCGCGGCGCCGGGCGGAACCCGGCGCGCGCGCGGCGAGCCGGTACGGATGGCTCAGCACGTCCCTGCCGTTCTTCGCGAACCGCAGCATGAACTCGCCGGGCCGCGCGTGCGCGCCGATGTCGAGATCGATGAACAGGTAGTCCGGATTGGCGACGCGCTCGACGTGCGCGATCCGCACGCCGTCGTACGCCACGCGCGGCGTCAGCTCGCCGATGCGGTCGCCGTGCACCATCAACTGCACGTGCGGATTCTTCATGCCCGTCCACCACGACAGGGGTTCGAGGTGGCGGATGGCGTAGTCCTGGCCCCGGGCATCCAGCGCGAGGGCGAGGCCGGACACGGCCAGCGCCAGCGTTTTACGCATCATGTTTCCCCGCGCTTTCAGAAAAAGGCCTCGACCTGGATCCCGGACGACAGCCCGCTCGTGCGCGTGCCGTAGACCGGACCGGAACCGTTGGCGGCATTGACCAGCGGCGTCGCCGCGCCGTTCCACTTGCCGTACGTGACGAAGGCGCGCAATTCCGGGCGCGACCACAGCCCCGGTCCGGCGGAAATCGTGGGCGCGACGGTGAACTTGGTGAGCCGGCTGGCGGGCCCGCCGGCCGGATCGGTCAGGCGATCGGTGCCGAATTCGAACTGCAGCTTGACGTAGCGGCCCAGGCCGAAGAGGGGACGGGCGCCGATGCTGGCCCAGGTGCTGCTGCCCTGGGCATTCGACTTATCGCGCTGCATCAGCACGACGAACGACATGCCGAAATCGGGCCGCGGCTGGATCCACAAATAATCGAAGGCGCGCATTTCGCTCACGTCGTGGCCCAGCATGGTGCTGCCGGACGGACCGAACAGCGCGACGCCCTCGTCCGCGCCCGGCCCCACCCCGGTGCCGGGGCCGACGCCGTACTGCAGCACCGCCGTGTTGACGCCGCCGGCCACGCCGTACTGCTTGTGAAAGACCGTCATCTGCCACCCGCCATGCCGCCCGGGGCCGCCCTGCGCCTGCACCAGCGTGGCGATCGCGTTCAGCGAACCGCCCGGGTTCACCGGCAGGTCCTGGTAGACGAAGTTGTGGCGCATGGCCGCCGACGTGTCGACGACCGCGCCGGTCGTGCGGCTGGCGATGTTGTGGTCGTTGTCCTTGAACACGGCATACGAGAACTTGCCGGGGCCCGCGGGAATCCGGTCGAACCCCGCGCCCGTGCTGTTGTAGGTCGGGATGACGTACCACAGGTCGAGCATGTGGATGTCGCTCCACAGGTAATCGCGCTTGCCGATCCAGGCCGTGCCGCCGTTCAGGAACGGCAGGCCGCGCGCCTCGACATACGCCTTGTTGATCTCGGTCCGGGCGCCGTCGAAATCCGAATGGGGGCTGTACGCGGCCAGCCACAGCGTGGCGAAGAAGGTCACGTCGTCCGCCTGCGCCACCTGCTTGGTGTAGCCGAACTTGGTGTAGGCGTCGCACTCGTTGCCGAGCCGGTATTTCAGCGTGTTGCCGCCGAGGCTGTAGCAGCTCTGCGGCCCGCCCGTCGAACTGCCGCCGAAGCCGGCGCGTAAATACCCGTGGAAGCCCTCTTCGTCCTGGGCGGCAACCGCGCCCGATAGTGCGCATGCCAGCAAAAGCGTGGCGGCGCGGAAAGTTGTTCTCATTGCGATCCCGTCATGTGTAGCAAAGTTACGTATAACCTGAATAGACATAAATACAACGAGAAAGCATATCACGGGCATTTTGTCCTAACAATGTTTACTTTATGTAATTGTCGTAGTTTAATTACATACATCGACTTGCTTCGTTGAAAATTTCACTCCACCGGACCCCCGTGACGACCATGCCATTCCGCTGCACCTTGTTGCTTATCCTTTCCGCAACACTCACGCCCGCCCTCGCGGCCGACCGCCATTTAATTTCCTGGAGTCAACATGACGGCCGCCTCGACCTCACCGTCAGCGACGGCGTGGTCCGCATCCAGCCGTACACCGACAAGATCGTGGAAACCACCTTCGTGCCGGCCGGCGAACGCTTCGATCCGGTCTCGCACGCGGTCGTGCTGAAGCCGGCGGCGCTGCCCGCGCGCGCGGCCGTGCGCGAGCGCGACGGCGGCCTCGAATTCGACCTGGGCGCGCTCGGCGTCACCGTGCGCCGGGCGCCGTTCGCGATCTCGTACACGTATCGCGGCCAGCCGCTGACGGCGGAAAAGCACGGCTACGCACGCACGGCGCAAGGCGAGCGCATCGACTTCACGCTGACGCCGGACGAAACGATCTATGGCGCGGGCGGCCGCGTGCTGGGCATGAACCGGCGCGGCTACCGGCTGCCGCTGTACAACAAGGCGCATTACGGCTACGAGACCCATTCCGAGCAGGTCGCCTACGCCTTGCCGCTGGTGCTGTCGTCCCGGCTGTACGCGATCCACTTCGACAATCCGCAGCGCGGCGACGTCGACATCGACAGCCGCCACGACGACACCCTCGCCTTCGAGGTCCGCGGCGGACGCAGCACCTACCAGGTGATCGCGGCCGACAGCTGGCCGGAACTGCTGGCCAGCTACACGGCGCTGACCGGCCGCCAGCCGATGCCGCCGCGCTGGGCACTGGGCAGCTTCGCCAGCCGCTTCGGCTACCACTCCGAAGCCGAGGCGCGCGCCACGGTGGACAAATACATCGCGGCCGGCATCCCGCTCGACGCCATCATCTTCGACATCTACTGGTATGGCGTGGACATGAAGGGCCAGGTCGGCAACCTCGAATTCACGAAGGAGCGGTTCCCGGACGCGCGCAAGATGATGGCCGACTTCGCGGCCAAGGGCGTCAAGACCATCGTCAGCATCGAACCGTATGTGATGACGGCCTCGAAACGCTGGCAGGAAGCGCTGCGGCGCGACGTGCTGGCCAAGGGGCCGGACGGCAAGCCGCTCGTGTACGACGTCTATTTCGGCCGCACGGGCCTGATCGACATCTTCAAGCCGGCCGCGCGCGACTGGTTCTGGGAACGCTACAAGGACCTGCACGCGCAGGGCGTGGCCGGCTGCTTCTGCGACCTGGGCGAGCCGGAAGGCCATCCGTCCGCGATGCGCCACCAGACCGGCAGCGCCGACCAGGTGCACAACCTGTACGGCCACGAATGGGCGCGCATGATGGCCGACGGCTACCGCCGCGACTACCCGAACGAGCGCCCGTTCATCCTGGCGCGCGCGGGCTACTCGGGCTCCCAGCGCTACGGCCTGATTCCGTCGTCGGGCGACTCGAACCGCACGTGGGGCGGCCTGCAGGGACAGCCGGAACTGTCGCTGCAGATGGGCATGCAGGGCGTGGCCTACATGCACTCCGACCTGGGCGGCTTCGCCGGCGCCAACCTGGACGACGAGTTGTACGCGCGCTGGATGCAATACGGGACGTTCCAGCCGGTGTTCCGGCCGCACGGCCAGGAGGAAGTCGCTTCCGAACCCGTGTACCGCGCCCCCGCCCCGATGGCGGCGGCGCGCGCCGCGGCGCGCCTGCGCTACCGCCTGCTGCCCTACAACTACACGCTGGCGTTCGACAACCACGTCAGCGGCATGCCGCTGATGCGGCCCCTGATGTTCGACGAACCGGACAACCCCGCGCTGCGCCTCGTCTCGGACACCTATCTGTGGGGCGACGACATGCTCGTGTCGCCGGTGCTGACGTCGCACGCGCAGCGCCAGCCGGTCTACCTGCCCAGGCGCGGCCCGTGGTTCGACTTCGCCACCGACCGCGAATACGCGGGCGGCACCATCCACATGGTGGACCTGGTGCCCGACCACATTCCCGTGTTCGTGCGGGCCGGCGCCTTCATCGGCGAGGTGGAACCGGTGCAGAGCACGCGCGACTATTCGCTCGCGAAGCTGGCCGTGCACTACTACCACGACCCCGCGGTGCATGCCGGCCACGGAAAAATCTACGACGACGACGGCAGCACGCCGGACGCGTTCGAGCGCGGCCAATACCAGGTGCTGCATTTCGCCAGCCGGCTGTCCGGCAACGCGCTGACCATCGAATTGAGCGACGAAACCGGCAAGCACTACACGCCGGCCCCGCGCGAGGTGAGCGTCATCATCCACAATATCGGCACGCGTCCCGCCGGCGTCAGCCTGGACGGACGCGCCCTGCCGTTCGAATGGGACGGACAGCGCCGCCGCCTGGCGCTCGCGCTGCCGTCCATGCGCGCCAACACCGGCCTGCTGCGCATCGCGCTCGCGCCGGCCGACGAACGACCCTGAAAGAACAACCATGGACCTGCAATTCCGCCCCGACCCGGCCCTGCTGCCGCACGCCGTCCCCGGCGGCGTGCGCTTCACCTGCGACGCCGCGCCCGGCATCCGCACCGTCGCGCTGGCAGGCACGTTCAACAGCTGGGTGGGCGACGCCTGCATGCTGGAACGCGTCTCGCCCACCCGCTGGCAGGCGGTGCTGCCCGTGCCGGCCGGACGCCACCTGTATAAATTCGTCGTCGACGGCACGGACTGGATCGTCGATCCCGCCAATCCGTGGATCTCGGAAGACGGCCAGAACAACTCCTGCCTGACGGTCGACGACGCGGGATCGGTGCTGATGCGCCAGGCCGGCCTGTGTGCCGCAGCGCCCGGCCCGCTGCATGCGCGCGCCGCGCTGGCGAGCCCCGACTGGCTGCGCGACGGCGTGATCTACCAGCTGTCGGTGCCCGCGTTCGGCGGCGACTTCGACGGCGTGCGCGCCAGGCTGCCCTACCTGGGCGAGCTGGGCGTCGACATCCTCTGGATCATGCCCATCCACCCCGCCGGCATCGAAGGCCGGCGCGGCACGGCGGGCGACCCGTACGCGGTGCGCGATTTCGACGCCATCGCGCCGCGTCTGGGCGACGCGGCGGCGCTGCGCGCGCTGGTCGACGCCGCGCACGCGCGCGGCATGCGCGTGCTGCTCGACTGGACGCTCAACCGCAGCAGCATCGACCATCCCTTCACGCGCACGCATCCGCACTGGTACACGCGGCGCGCCGACGGCAGCATTTATTACGCCGTCCCCAACCGCACCGAATTCGCCGGGTTCGACTTCGCCGACCGCGCGCTGCGGCGCACCCTGATCGACAGCATGCGCGGCTGGATCGAGCGCTTCGGCTTCGACGGCCTGCGCTTCGACGATTCCGACATCACGCCCTGCGATTTCCTCGACGAGATCCGCGCGGCGCTGGCGGCGGTGCGCCCGGACATCGCCCTCGTGTCCCAGTCGTACGACGAATTCCACCACCTGGCCGCATGCGACCTCACGTACGAAGGCGGCACGCGCGAGATGCTGCGCCGCTGCGCGCACGGCACGGCCGACGGCGCCGCGTTCGCGCGCTACTGGAACGAATCGACGTACAGCTTCCCGCGCGGCGCCCTGCGCATGCGCTGGCTGGAAGACAAGGAGCAGGGACGCGCGTGCGCCTTCCTGGGCCGCGCCGCCCACCGTCCGGCGGCGGCCGTGCTGCTGGCGCTGGACGGCGTGCCGCACATCCTGATGGGGCAGGAATTCAACGAGCCCACGTGGACCGGCTGGCAGGTGCTGTTCGACGGCTGGCGGCTCGACTGGGATGCGTTCGACGCCGCCGCGTACGCGCATTACCAGACCCTGATCGGCCTGCGCCGCCGCCACGCCGCGCTGCGCCGGGGCGCCACGACGTTCCTGGACGGCGTGCCGGCCGGCGCCGTCGGCTTCGTCCGTGCATACGACGGCGAGCGCATCGTCGTGCTCGCGAACCTGTCGGCGGCGCCGCTGGCGTTCGATGCCGGCCTCGCGCATGTGCGGCCGCTCTATGCGTCGGGCTGGCAGGGCGAATCCGCCACGCTGGCGCCGCACGGCTGGATGATCGGCACGCCCGCCGCGTGAAAAAAAAGGGCGCCGCGAAGGCGCCCTGAAGTGATATCGAGAGTAAGTAAGTCGAGGCCGTGCTGGTGGCCACCACGCCACCGCACGAGTTGCCATGTTAACGCGCCGGCGCATGCCGGGGCCATCACTTATTCGTCATTTGTTATCAGTTTTTAATATAGACCGAACCGGCACCGGCGCCACGCGAACCCCGGTGCCGGCCCGGTGTACAATCGTCGGTTCCAGGACACAGGCGTATCCATCCCGCCCGACCGCGGCGTCGCCGACCGGCCACAAGCCGGCGCACGACGTCCGCCGCCGCACGCATGCCGCACCGACACACGGGCGCGCAGCGGGTTGCATCCGCCCAGCCCTGCCCGGCCACGTTTTCCCTTTGGTGCCGCGACAGCGTACCGGGCAACCATCTCAACTTCGAAGATTCAGAACAACATGCAGACCCACTCGACAGAGACAGACAACGGCCTCCCCCTCGACATGATCATCTTCGGCGGCATGGGCGACCTTGCGATGCGCAAGCTGCTGCCGGCGCTGTATATGGCTTTCCTGCACGGCAACCTGCCGCCGACGACGCGCATCCTGTCCACCGGCCGCCAGGATTTCGGCCGCGACGCCTACCTTGCCCACATCGAAGCGAATTCGCGTTCGTTCATCGCCGCCAGCAATTTCAACGAGAAGACCTGGGACGGCTTCCTGAAACTGCTCGAGTACGTGCGCCTGGACGTGCAGGCCGCGCCCGATTTTTCGGCACTGGCCAGCGCCTCGCGCGCCGGCGCGCAGCGCGTGTTCTACCTGTCGACGGCGCCGTCCCTGTTCACCACCATCTGCGACAAGCTGGCCGCGAGCAACCTCGTCGACGCCAATGCCCGCGTCGTGCTGGAAAAGCCGCTGGGCACGGACCTGGCGTCCGCGATCGCCATCAACGAAGACGTCGGCCGCCACTTCGCCGAATCGCAGATCTACCGCATCGACCACTACCTGGGCAAGGAAACCGTGCAGAACCTGATGGTGCTGCGCTTCGGTAACTCGATCCTGGAACCGCTGTGGCGCGCGCCGAACATTTCCAGCGTGCAGATCACCGTGGCCGAGGAAGTGGGCGTGGGCAGCCGCGCCGGCTTCTACGACGGCGCCGGCGCCATGCGCGACATGGTGCAGAACCACCTGCTGCAACTGCTGTGCATCGTCGCGATGGAACCGCCGACGTCGCTGTCGCCGGACGCCGTGCGCGACGAAAAACTCAAGGTGCTGCGCTCGCTGCGCCGCCTGACCCTGGCCGACATCGCGCGCGACACGGTGCGCGGCCAGTACATCCGCGGCGTGTCCGGCAACCAGGAAGTGCCTGGTTACCTGGAAGAAAAGAACGTGCCGCAAGAGAGCAAGACGGAAACCTTCGTCGCCCTGCGCGCCTTCATCGATACGTGGCGCTGGTCCAAGGTCCCGTTCTACCTGCGCACCGGCAAGCGCATGGCGCGCCGCTCGTCGAAGATCGTGGTCGAGTTCGCGAATCCGCCGTTCCCGCTGTTCCCGCAGTCGGCCGGCGCCGTCGCCAACCGCCTCGTCATCGAACTGCAGCCGGAAGAAGCGATCAAGCTGCAGATCATGGCCAAGCAGCCCGGCAGCGGCATGGAGATGCAGCAGGTCGCGCTGAACCTCGACCTGCAGTCCGCGTTCCAGCAGCGCCGCGCCGAAGCCTACGAGCGCCTCCTGATCGACGTCGTGCGCGGCCGCCTCACCCACTTCATGCGCCGCGACGAACTGGAAGCGGCGTGGGAATGGGCCGACCCGATCATCGAAGGCTGGCAGACGCTGGACGAGAAGCCGCATCCGTACGCGGCCGGCTCGTGGGGTCCGGCCGAGTCGTTCGCGCTGCTCGCGCGCGACGGCCACAGCTGGGTCGAGTAAGCCCGGCACGGGTGGCGGACGGTGCGCCGCCACCTGTTTTAATCATGCACAATAGCCTGCAGGCATCGTCAACGCTCCCTGTTTAACGCTTCGCAAACCCGGGCCAGATTCCAGTCGCGCGCGATTGGAGCCCGGGGCCGGGTGGCGTAGAGTGCGGTGTCTTCCACTCTGACCTCGGACGAATCGCCATGCAGGCAAGCAACTGGAACACCACGATGGGCATGCTCGGTGCGCAGGCCCTCAAGAACATGGACCGCAGCCGCCGGGCGCGCGGCGACATGCTGGACCGCGCGGGCTACGGCCCGCAGCAGACGCCGTCGACGGTCCTGCACGCGGAACCCGGCCTGAACGTGCGCCGCTACGGCGCGCCGGCCGACATCACGGCGAACGGCGGCCCCGCCGTGCTGATCGTGCCCGCGCCCATCAAGCGCCCGTATATCTGGGACCTCGCGCCCGAGGTCAGCGTCGTGCGGCGCTGGCTGGAGCGCGGCTGGCGGGTCTACCTGGCCGAATGGGTGGCGCTGCCGGACACCCACGACCACTTCGGCCTGGACGACTACGGCGACCACCTGCTGGCCGCCTGCCGCCGCGCCATCGCGGCCGACGGCGGGCCGGAGCAGGTCGTCCTCGCCGGCCATTCGCTGGGCGGCATCCTGGCCGCCATCCACGGCTGCCTGCACCCGGATGCCGTCAGCGCGACGATGCTGCTGGAGTCGCCGCTGCACTTCACGCCGGCGTCGAGCTGCTTCGCGCGCCTGATCGACGCGACGCCGCACGCCCGCCCCATCGCCGACACGTTCCGCCAGGTGCCCGGCGTCTTCCTCAACATGATGAGCGCGATGGCCGAGCCGCAGGCATTCCAGTGGGAGCGCTGGACAGACCGCTGGCTGTCGATGGCGGACCCGCAAGCCATGGTCACGCACATGCGCGTGGAGCGCTGGACGCACGACGAATTCCCGCTGCCGGGCCGGTTGTTCACGGAGATCGTCGAATCGCTGTACCGCCGCGACGCGTTCATGCAGGGCAAGCTGGCCGTCGGCAGCCGCACGATCGGGCCGCACGACCTGCGCTCGCCGCTGCTGAGCGTGGTCGATCCGCGCAGCAAGCTGATTCCGCCGGATGCCCTGATCCCGTTCCACGACGCGACGTCGAGCCCCCGCAAGAAGGTGCTGCACTACCAGGGCGACGTCGGCGTCAACCTGCAGCACGTGGGCGTGCTCGTGGGGCGCAGCGCGCACGAAAAAATCTGGCCGCAGATCTTCGACTGGCTGGACGGTCGGGACGCATCGTAAATGGCGGGCACGGGGTGCCCACCCTACATGTACTGGCTCGACCGTCGCAGCGCATCGTAAACGGCGGGCACGGGGTGCCCACCGTACGGCATGCGTCGTAGGGTGGGCGGCCTCCGCCCACCATGCGTAACGTAAGCGTATTTAAACGCGCTCGATCACCACCGCGATCCCCTGCCCCACGCCGATGCACATGGTGCACAGCGCGAACCGCCCGCCGGTCCGCTGCAGCTGGTAAGTGGCCGCCGTGACGAGCCGCGCCCCGCTCATCCCGAGCGGATGGCCGAGTGCGATCGCGCCGCCGTTCGGATTCACGCGCGGATCGTCGTCCGCGATGCCCAGCAGCCGCAGCACGGCCAGTCCCTGCGCGGCAAACGCCTCGTTCAGCTCGATCACGTCGAACTGGTCCAGCGTCATGCCGGTCTGGCGCAACAGCTTCTGCACGGCGGGCGCCGGGCCGATGCCCATCACGCGCGGCGCCACGCCGGCCGTCGCCATGCCGACGATGCGGGCGCGCGGCCTCAAGCCGTATTGCGCGGCGGCCTCCGCATTCGCCAGCAGCAGCGCGCAGGCGCCGTCGTTCACGCCGGACGCATTGCCGGCCGTGACCGTGCCGCCGGGCCGCACGACCGGTTTCAGCTTCGCCAGCGTTTCCAGGCTCGTCGCGCGCGGATGCTCGTCCTGCGCAAAACGAATGGGATCGCCTTTCTTTTGCGGGACCAGCACCGGCACGATCTCGGCGTCGTACGTGCCGTCCTGCTGCGCGCGCGCCGCCTTCACCTGGCTCGCGAGCGCGAAGGCATCCTGGTCGGCGCGCGAGATCCCGTGGTCGTCCGCCACGTTCTCCGCCGTTTCCGGCATCGCATCCGTGCCGTACAGCGCGTGCATCAGCGGATTCGGGAAGCGCCAGCCGATCGTCGTGTCGTAGATGTTGGCGCTGCGCGAGAATGCGGATTCCGCCTTGCCCATCACGAACGGCGCGCGCGTCATCGATTCGACGCCGCCCGCGATCAGCAGGCGTGCCTCGCCGCTCTTGATGGCGCGCGCGGCAATGCCGACGGCGTCCAGACCGGACCCGCACAGGCGGTTGACGGTGGAGCCCGGCACCTCCTGCGGCAAGCCGGCCAGGAGCAGCGCCATGCGCGCCACGTTGCGGTTGTCCTCGCCGGCCTGGTTGGCGCAGCCGTAGATCACGTCGTCGACGGCGGACCAGTCGACGTCCGGATTACGCCGCATCAGTTCGCGGATGGGGATGGCGCCCAGGTCGTCCGCCCGCACATCCTTCAGCGCGCCGCCGTAGCGGCCGATGGGGGTGCGGATGGCGTCGACGATGAATGCGTCGGTCATGTTCATTCTCCTTTTATTCGTTGGGCGCCAGCAGCGGCGCGGCCGTGACGGCCTGCAGGTCGGCCAGGGTGAGCCCGGGAACCATCTCGCGCACGCGCAGGCCGGCGGGCGTGACGTCCAGCACGGCCAGGTCGGTATAGATGCGGCTGACGCACTCGACACCCGTCAGCGGATACGTGCAGCGCTCGACGATCTTGCTCTCGCCCGTCTTGGTCTGGTGTTCCATCATCACGAACACCTGCTTGGCGCCGATCGCGAGGTCCATCGCGCCGCCGACGGCGGGAATCGCGTCCGGCGCGCCCGTGTGCCAGTTGGCGAGGTCGCCCGTGTGCGACACCTGGAAGGCGCCCAGCACGCAGATGTCCAGGTGGCCGCCGCGCATCATCGCGAACGAGTCCGCGTGGTGGAAATAGGCGCCGCCCGGCAGCAGGGTGACGGGCTGCTTGCCGGCGTTGATCAGGTCCTCGTCTTCCTCGCCGGGCGCCGGCGCGGGGCCCATGCCGAGCAGGCCGTTCTCACTGTGCAGGAACACTTCGCGCTCGGGCGGCAGGTAGTTGGCGACCTTCGTGGGCAGGCCGATGCCCAGGTTGACGTAGGCGCCCTCGGGGATGTCCCGGGCGACGCGCGCGGCCATCTGGTCGCGGGTAAAACGGCTGGTAATGGTCATACTGCCTCCTTGACGACGCGCTGGACGAAGATACCGGGGGTGACGATCGCTTCCGGATCGAGGTCGCCGAGCGGGACGATGTCATGCACCTGCGCGATGGTCGTCTTCGCGGCCATCGCCATGATCGGGCCGAAGTTGCGCGCCGTCTTGCGGTACACGAGATTGCCCCAGCGGTCGCCGCGCAGCGCCTTGATCAGCGCGAAGTCGGCGTGGATCGGGGTCTCGAACACGTAATTCTTGCCGTCGATGACGCGCGTCTCCTTGCCCTCCGCCAGCAGGGTGCCGTAGCCGGTGGGCGTGAAGAAGCCGCCGATGCCGGCGCCGGCCGCGCGGATGCGTTCCGCGAGATTGCCCTGCGGCGTGAGTTCCAGCTCGATCGCGCCGGCGCGGTACAGCGCGTCGAAATGCCACGAATCGGACTGGCGCGGGAACGAGCACACGATCTTCCGCACGCGCTTTTCCTTGATGAGCGCGGCCAGGCCCGTGTCGCCGTTGCCGGCATTGTTGTTCACGATGGTGAGTTCGCGCGCGCCGTGGGCGATCAGCGCGTCGATCAGGCTGGAGGGCATGCCGGCGTTGCCGAAGCCGCCGATCATGACGGTGGCGCCGTCGTGGATGTCGGCCACGGCGCGCTCCAGCGATGCACAAGTTTTATCGATCATGGGATGTCACCTTGGTTGTGGTGTGCGATAATCGCACAATGATTCGTTTACCGCACAAAAAGTGTACGCCTGCGTGCCGCCGCCGGTCAAGCGCTTCCTGAAGGCCGATCCCGATCGATTACAATTTCAACATGTCATCGACCACCGCCACCCCAGCCGCGCCGCGCACCATCGCGGAAGACATCGACGCCCTCGCCGATCCCGACTTCATGACCTCGCTCGCGCGCGGCCTGGCCGTGCTGCGCGCGTTCGCCGACACGCGCAAGCCGCAGACCATCGCCCAGATCAGCCAGCAGACGGGCATCCCGCGCGCGGCCGTGCGCCGCTGCCTGCACACGCTCAGGCAGCTCGGCTACGTCGATGCGGAACTGAACAACTTCAGCCTGCGGCCGAAGGTCCTGACCCTGGGGTATTCGTACCTGTCCTCGACGCCGCTGACGGCCGCCGCGCAGCCGTGCCTGAACGGCGTCAGCAAGGCGCTGGGCGAATCGAGCTCGCTGGCCGTGCTGGAGGAAGACCAGGTGCTGTACGTGGCGCGCGCGGCGGCGTCGCGCGTGATGTCGGTGTCGCTGTCCGCCGGCAGCCGCCTGCCCGCATATTGCAGCTCGCTGGGCCGCGTGCTGCTGGCGCAGCTGCCGCAGGACGAGCTGGATGCCTACCTGGCCCGCACGACCCTCGCGCCCATGACGGCGCGCACCGTGACGGACCCCGCGCGCCTGCGCGACGTGCTGGCGCAGGTACGCCGCGACGGTTACGCCGTCAACGACGAGGAACTGGAACTGGGCCTGCGCTCGATCGCCGTGCCCGTGCGCGGCGCGTCGGGCCGCGTGCTGGCCGCGCTGAACGTGGGCGCGCACGCGTCGCGCGCGACGCCGGAGCGCATGGTGGAGGAATTCCTGCCGGTGCTGCGCCAGGGCGCGCAGGAACTGGCGCTGCTGCTGCCCTGACGGACGAGGAACGCGGCCGCCGACGATCGACTGCGGGACGGCGCCGCCGCGGCAAACAGGCTAAGATGGGCCGCGCGCACCGGTGCGCACGGAACGAGGAGTCGGACATGGATCTGATCTTGTGGCGCCACGCCGAGGCGGAAGACACCGAACCTGACCTGGCACGCAACCTGACCGGCAGGGGCCGGGAGCAAGCCCGAAGCATGGCGCACTGGCTGCACGGCTACCTCCCCGCCCGGGCGCGCATTCTATGCAGCCCGGCCAATCGCGCGCGCCAGACGGCGGATGCCCTCGCCCTCCCTTACGACATCCGCGCCGAGATCGCACCCGGCCGCGCCGCGGACGACCTGCTGAAAGCCACGGGCTGGCCCGCGGGCGACGGCGTCGTCATCCTCGTCGGTCACAACCCGGCCATCAGCGAGCTGGCCGGCAGGCTGCTGGCGGGCCGACCGTTCGCGATGAGGATGTGCAAGGCCGGCGCGCTGTGGCTGGGCAGCGGCACGCACGACGGCGAGCCGGGCGTCGTCCTGAAGGCCGCGATGGTGCCGTCGATGCTGCAGCAGCGCTGACCGGCAGGGAATCACTCCTCCGTTGCGTCGTCCTTGTTGTCGCGGCCCAGCAACTCGCTGGACCACTCCTGCCAGCTGCAGTTGGGGCAACGCCGCCACAGCAGTACCACGAAAAACGTCGCGCAGCCGGCCGCGAGCACGACGGCGTGCAGCGAGAGATCCGGTTCGAGGCCGTATAGAAAATCCAGCATGGCGCACCTACCTTCCCGGCGGCATCATTCATGGCGATACCGCATGATTCCACTGTAGACCAAGCCGGAGGCGGTGTCCAGCGCGCGGCGCGCGCGTGCGTCAGATCGGCTTCAGGAACAGCCCGGCGGTCAGCGCGACGCCGATGCACACGATCGCCACGCGCAGCGCCCGCTCGTTCACGCGATGCAGCGCCCACGCGCCAGCGAGCCCGCCGATGACGGCCCCCGCCGCCAGCACGCCGCACTGCAGCCAGTGCAGCTGGGGCGACGCGAGGAACAGCACGACGGCGGACGCGTTCATCACGCCGGCCAGCACGTTCTTGGTGGCCCCCGCATTGCGCGCGGCGAGGCCCGCCATCGTCAGCGCGGCCAGCATCAGGATGCCGATGCCGCCGCCGAAATAGCCGCCGTACACGGCGATCAGGAATTGCGCGACGCCCGTCGCGGCAGGCCCCAGGTGCACGGCGCCGGCGGCGCCGGGCTTGCGGAAGAAGCTTCCCCACGTGAACACGGCCGTCGCGAACAGCACGAGCCAGGGCACGAGCCGCGCAAAGACGGCCGGCGACGTATGCAATAACAACAGCCCGCCCGCCGCGCCGCCGGCGATGCTCAGCACGAACAGCGCCCAGAACGGCAGGCCGCCCGCGCCGCTGACCAGCCGGCGTCCGGCGAATCCCGACGTGATCTGCGCGGGGAACAGCGCGACGGTGGACGTGATGTTCGCGGCCAGCGGCGTCATGCCGGACACGATCAGCGCCGGCAGCGTGACGAACGACCCGCCGCCGGCCAGCGCGTTCTGCACGCCGGCCCACAACCCCGCCAGGAAGAGGAGCAGCAGCATCATGATGCCGCTCCGTGTCGATGATCGATGGCGGTGGCTGGGCGGTGTGGTGTCGGCATGGCGCGGCCGGCGCGCACGGGCCGGCGATGAACTCGGGGAAGCTCATCTTACACCGCCGGCGCGCACGGGTCCGCGCGATCAGTGACCGCCTTGCTCCTCGTGCTTGTGCCCGTGGTCGCCGCCTTTGCCGCCGCCGTGCGCCGGCGCCGGTGGTGCCGGATGCGACGGCGCGTGCGCGGCCGGCTGCGGCGCAGCCTGCGGATGCGGTGCGGGCGGATGCGGCCGTGGCGCCGGAGGCTGTGGATGCGGAGCTGGCGGATGCAGGGTCGGCTGCGGCGCGGCATGCGGCGCGCGCTGCGGATGCGGCTGCGACGCTGACGGATGCGGCTGCGGCTGCGGTGCGGCGTGCGGTGCGGGCTGCGGATGCGGTGCCGGCGGATGCGGCCGCGGGGCCGGCTGCGGTACGGCATGCTGCGCAGGCTGCGGATGCGGCACGGTTGGATGCGGCTGCGGAGCCGACGGCTGCGGATGCGGTGCGGGAGCGTGCGGTGGCGCCGCCTGCACGTGGACAGCCTGCTGCGCGGCCTCGGCATGTGCCGGCGGCTGCGGCGCGGCACGGTGCGCTGCCGGCTGCGGAGCCTGGCCGTGCGCCGCCGGCATCGCGCGACGTTCGTCCGGCCGCGGCGGCGCGCCCGGGGCCTGCGCCTGCGGCGTCATGCCGTGCGCCGCGAAGCGCTGTTCCGCCGGCGCGACTGGCGCCAGCGGAACGGGGCCGCGCTGCTCATGCCGCGCCGCCGCACCCGGCGACGGTGCCGGCGGCGCGTGCGGCGCACCGTTCGCCGGACCGCGCGCAAATTCGGGGGCCTGCGGCGCGCGCAGCGGACCATTCGCCGGACCGTGCGCAAAGTCCGGTGCCTGCGGCCGCGCGCCCGAATGTGGCGCAAGCGGCGCAAGCGGCGCGCCGGGACGCCCCGGCACCACGTCCGGCGGCACGCCCGCCAGCGCCGCCACCGGATGATCCGGCCGCGGTTTGCGCGCGCCCGGCAGTGCGGCCATCGGCTGGACGGCCGCGGGGACCGGACCGCGGGCGCCCTGGACGAACCGGCGGCCGGCGGCGTCGGCGCCGTGCACGGGTTGCGGCACGCGCGGCTGGCCGAGCGCGGGCCGCAGCACGCGCAGCGGCGGCACCGGGCCGTGGGCGGCCAGTTGCACCCCCGGCCGCGCCGGCGCGGGCACGCCGTGCGCGCCATGCACGCCGTGCGCACCCGCCGGCGCGAACACGGCGGG
>NZ_LMCY01000011.1:32974-71395 GCF_001425685.1 Massilia sp. Root335
CGCGCGCGTCACGGCGACGCGCTGCATGACCGGCGCCGGCGGCAGCCGTCCGGCCGGTGCGGTGCCGACGCGGCTCTGCGGCAGCGGCCGCGCCTGGGGCGCCGCCAGCACGGGCGCCGCGCGCGCCACGCCGGGCGGCAGCAGGAGCGCGGCGCGGCGCGTTGACGTGGCTTGCGCGAACTGCTGCGCGGGCATCGCCACCATCGCGCCCGGCACGTTGCGGTTCACGTAGCGGATATTGGTGACGTTGTTGATGTTGTTGACGATCTGCGTCCGGCGGATCACCGTATTGCTCACGTTGACGTTCGTGATGTAGGTCGGGCTCGCGTGATACGGCGGCCGGTAGGCCTCGTGCGGCGCGAGCGGGAACCAGCCGACGCCCGGGCCGGACCGCCCGCCCAGCGTCAGCACGGCGCCGACGAAGGCCACCAGCGCGGGCGCATACACCGGGCGCGCCTGCGCCGGCGCGGGCACCCATGCCCAGGTGTCCGGCGTGCGGACCCAGCGTCCGTAGTGCGACACGGCATACCCGTACGGCTGGTCGTCGATCCAGGTCCAGCCCCACGGATCGACCCACGCCCAGTGGCCGTCGTGGTACGGGGCCCAGTCGCGCGGCGCGCGGTCGGGCACCCACACGGTGCCGTAGTCGGGCACGCTGCGCCAGCTGCCGTAGTCGTCGAGGTCCTCGGCCCCGACGACGCCCTGCGGCACGTAGCGGCGCGCGACGGCATGCTCGTAGCGCGCATCGCGTCCCAGCGCCCAGCGGTCGAAATCGTCCGGCGGCGCCGGCTGCAGCGGCACGTAGTTGTTCAGGTCCTGGCCGCCGAAGCGGTAGCCCTGTCCGGGCGCGAGGGCGAGCGACGTACCGTCGCCATACACGTCGCCGGCGCCGCGCAGCACCGTGACATCCGTCGTGCCGCCGTCCGGCGCGACGGCAAGGCGGTAATCGCCCGGCTGGCGCGCGACGAAGGCGAGGTTGGGCGTGTCCACCTCCACCGTTTCGCCGTCCGCGAGGCGGCGCACGTGCAGGTCGATGCGGCCCTGCGACACCTGCAGCTGGGTCGTGCGTTCGTCGGCCCCGAGCACGGTCAACAGCGTGCCGGCGTCCATGCGCGCGACGGCCGATCCGAACTCGGCCTCGTCGCGCGCGCCGGCATCCGTCCACAGGCGGTCGCCGGGGACGAGCGGACGGTTGAGCGGCGCCTGGGCCCAGTCGGCGGCGCCGGCGGGAGAAAAGCTGACGGGGCCGGCGAGATACGCGATGCGGCCCACGCGCGCGGGCGGGTCCTGCGCCAGCGCGGGCGCGGCGGCAAACGCCAGCGCCAGGCCGACGCCGACCGGCCATGTCGATGTACGTGCGGTCATGATGGTCGATGAACGTGAAGACGATGACCGATCATAGTCCGCGCGCCCCGCGCGCACGGTACGGTGTCACACCGTGTTACAGAAGTTTCATGCGGCTCGGTGTGCGAGGGCCGGATACGTGAACGCGACGAAGTGGACGGCGTTCAGCGCGAAGTGCGTGAGGATCGCGCCCTCGATGCGCCCGGACCGCAGGTACGCGGCCGCATTGCCGAGGCCCGCCAGGGTGGCGAACACCACGAGCAGCGCCCCGCCGGGCGCGTGCGCGAGCCCGAACAGCACGGTCGACACGACGACCGCGACCGCCGTGCCGTAACGCCACCAGGCCATCCCGCGCGCCAGTCCGCCGAGCAGGAAGCCGCGGAAGAACGCCTCCTCCGTCACGCAGGTGATCAGGAGGTTATTGGCGAGGAACCAGGGCGTCAGCGCCGTCCACTTGACGTCCGGCCGCACGACGCCGAGCACCATGCCGGCGCCGAGGACGACGACGAGGGTCGCCAGCAGCACGGGCAGCGTACGGCGCAGCATCGGCAGCCATTCCGCCCGCGTGCGGATCGGCGCGCAGAACACGCCGGCCAGCACGATGCCGGCGACGGCCTTGTCGAAGTTCGCGTACAGCGTGAACGGGATCGCGCCGGCCGAGACCTGCACGCGGTCGGCCAGCACGGGGTTGTGGAAACCGGGCAGGCGGTGCAGCGCCAGCAGCAAGGCGCACACGCCCGTCAGCACGAGGAGCAGGATGCGCAGCCACGCCCGTTCGCTGGCGCGCGCGCCGAACGCCAGCGCGAGATACGCGGCGATGGCGAGCAGGCCGCGCCAGTCCAGCACACCGGACGCGAGTCCGGCCGCGCACGCGAGCAGCAGCCCGGCGCACCAGGCCCACTCGCGGTTGCCGCGCACGGGCGGCGCCGGCACCCACAGCAGCACGATGGCCAGCGCCAGCGCGCCGAAGGTCGGCACCAGATGCAGGTCGAGCAGCATGGATCAGTGCCCGCGCTTGTGCATCTGCTTGTGCATGCGGCGCAGCGCGAGCCACACGACGCCCGCCACGACGGGCACCAGCACACCCGTGAGCATGTCCGGATTGACCGGGACGCCCACGCTTTTCAGGCCCTTGCCCGCATACCCCAACAAGCCCACCACGTAGTACGAGATCGCCGCCACCGACAGGCCTTCGACGGCCTGCTGCAGGCGCAGCTGCTGGGCGGCGCGGCGGTCCATCGACTGCAGGATCTGGCGGTTCTGGTTTTCCTGGACGATCGAGACGCGCGTGCGCAGCAGGTCGTTGACGTTGGCGATGCGGCGCGCCAGCGCTTCCTGGCGCGCGGCCGTCGCCTCGCAGGTGTTCATGGCGGGCGTGAGGCGGCGGTCCATGAATTCCTCGACGGTCGGCACGCCCTCGATGCGGGCCTCGCGCAATTCTTCGATGCGCGCCTTCACGAGCCGGTAATACGCTTTCGACGCCGAGAAGCGGTAGCCATTGTCGAGCGAGAGCTTTTCGAGGCGGGCGGCCAGCCGCGTGATCTGTTCGAGCAGCGCCTGGTCGCCGGCCACCGCTTCGCCGGCGACCATGCGCTCGGCGAGCAGCGCCAGTTCGGCCTCGATGTCGTCGAGCGCGGCGGACACGGCGCGCGCGGCCGGAAGTCCGAGCAGCGCCATCATGCGATAGGTGTCGATCTCCAGCACGCGCTGCGCCAGGCGGCCGGCCTGCTGCGCGCGCATCTCGACGTCGCGCAGCACGAAGCGCGAAAAGCCGTCGGACTGGATCACGAAGTCCGTCCACACCTCGCCGCCCTGCATGACGCGCGAGCCGACCAGGTGGCTGCCGGCGAAGCTCTCCTGCAGCACGGCCGGATCGGCGGCCCCGCGTTCGAGCAGCACGTGGGCGGCGGACATCAGGTGGCCGTGCAGGCCCAGTATCCACGCCTGCGGCAGGTGCGCGAGCGGCATGCGCGCGAACGCGTCGGCCAGCGACGGCCCGGGCGCGGCCTTTTCCGTGAACGTGTAGGTGGCGAACTCCGTGTGGCACTCCCACTTGAGGCGGAAGCGGCCGAAGTCGTGGTAGAAGTGATTGGCCGTCACGTTCGGCGCGGCCACCCCGAAATGACCGCACAGCGCGGCCAGCAGCGCATGCTGGTTCGGGCCGTGCGCGCTGCGCGAGCCGGATTCGCTGGCGCGGTACACGGCCAGGTGGGTGATGGCTTCGGGCGCTTCCAGCCGGAGGAAGGGACGCGAATGGATTTCGGCGGCGAGCGGAATGCGCTGGGCATGGCTCAGGCTCGGGTAGGCGGTCGTCATGGTTCGATTCATCGGCTGTCGGGGTGGTGCCGTGCGCGTGATCTGCATGGCAATATTTCCATTGTACATGCGTATGCACAGTGGCGTGGCAGCGAGGCCCCGGGCGGACCGTCGCGCCGCGCCCAACTGTTGCGAAATGGCCCGCGCGATCAGCCCAAATGACCACTTTGGTCTGACCACTTGCAACATTATCCGGACCAAACTAAGATGCGACCTTGGCAATCGCCTCCACATTTTCCTGGACTGCACACAATGAGAAAAATGCCCGCGCCACCCGATGCGATTGCGACCGAACCGCGACTGTATCGCGTGGTGTCGAGCCGGATCGAAGCGCTGATCCGGGAAGAGAACATCAAGCCGGGCGAACGCCTGCCGGCCGAACGCGACCTCGCGACGAAGCTGGGCGTCTCGCGCACGTCGCTGCGCGAAGCGCTGATCGCGCTGGAGCTGGGCGGCGTCGTCGAAGTGCGCGGCGGGTCCGGCGTCTACGTCAGCGAACAGGCGGCGCCCAAGTCCGCGCGGCCGGCCGCCGGCCCCGGTCCGTTCGAAGTGCTGGCCGCGCGCCGCGTGATCGAAGTCGAAGTCGCGGCGCTGGCCGCGAAGAACGCGACGCCGGCCGCCGTGGACGCGATCCTCGTCGCCGTCGAACAGATGGAACAGAACCAGGACAACCTGGGCGAGAACGAATCGGCCGACCGCAATTTCCACCTCGCGATCGCGCGCGCGGCCGGCAACAGCGCCCTCGTCGGCGTGATCGAATACCTGTGGGCCCAGCGCGGCAGCCTGTGGCACAAGCTGACGGAGCACTTCCAGACCGAGGAACTGCGCCAGTTGACGCTCCTCGACCACCGCGCCATCCTGGCCGCCATCGCCTCGCACGACGTGGCCGGCGCGCGCCAGGCGATGCGCGCCCACCTCGATCGCGTCACGCGCACGTTCTCGCGCGGGTGACGGGCGCCGTCATGGACATCTGGGTCGACGCCGACGCCTGCCCCGCCGTCATCAAGGACATCCTGTACCGGGTGGCCGACCGCCTGCAGATCGACGTCACGCTGGTCGCCAACCAGCTGATGCGCGTGCCGGGCTCGCGCTTCATCCGCGCGCTGCAGGTCCCGGCCGGCGCGGATGCCGCCGACGCCGAAATCGTCGCGCGTGTGCAGCCCGGCGACATCGTCGTGACCGGCGACATTCCGCTGGCCGCCCTGGTGCTGGAAAAAGGCGGCTTGCCGCTCAACCCGCGCGGCGAGTGGTACACGAAGGACACCATCGCCCAGCAGCTCACGATGCGCTCGTTCATGGAAGAGCTGCGCGGCAGCGGCGTCGACACGGGCGGCCCGGCCGCGTTCAGCCAGGCGGACCGGCAGCGGTTCGCGAATGCGCTGGACCGCGAACTGGCGCGCGTTCAGGCCCGGCGCGACCGGCCGTAAGCCGCACCCTTGGCCACGCGCAGGGTGACGACCGTCCCCGCCGCGCCGCTCTCGATGCGCAGCACCCCTTTGACGACACGGGCGCGCTCGCGCATGCCGGTCAGTCCCCAGTGGCCGTCGCGCCCTCCCTTCGCCAGCACCGCCGCCTCGATGCCCCGGCCGTCGTCGCCGACACGCAGCACGAACGCCGCCGCCGTGTAGTGCAGGTCGACGCGGACCCGCGTGCCCTGGCCGTGGTGCAGCGCATTGCGCAGCGCTTCATGCGCGATATGGAACGCCTCGTCCGCCACGATCGGCACGAGGATCGCGCCGTCCGGATTCACGACGGTGAGTTCGATCGATTGCGGGAAGCGCAGCCGGAACGACTCGAGCATGGCCGCCACGCGCGCTTCCAGGGCGGTGCTCCCGTCGCTACCGGGGCGCAGTCCGACGATCTGGTGGCGGCCCTCCGTCATCACCTCGTTCGCCTGCGCCAGCGTCAGGTCCAGCAGCGCCCTGTCCTGGTGCTGCGCGGGCAGGTTGTCCATGATCTGCTCGAACCGCCAGACCAGGGCCTGGAGGCTTTGCAGGAAGGTGTCGTGCAGCGTGCGCGCGATGCGCTGGCGCTCGCGCAACAGCAGGTGCAGGCGCGCCGTCACCTCGCGCAGGCGCCAGCGGTAGAACAGCACGGCCGCGCCGGCCGCCGCCAGCGCGCACAGCACCGGGAACCACCAGGTCTGCGTGAAATACGGACGGATCTCGACGCCGATCCGGGCCGTCCGTCCGCTCCAGCCGCCGCCTCGGAGCGCGGCCTGGAGCTCGAACGTGTACGTGCCCGGCCCGAGGTTCGCATACGATGCGTAACGCCGGTCCGACGGACCTTGCCAGTCGCGCTCGACGCCGTCGAGGCGATAGCGGAACACGGTGCGCTCCGGCACCGTGTAGCTGAGCGCCGTGAATTCCACGCCCACGTGATCCGTCCCGGGCGCGAGACGGATCGTTTCGGTTGGATCGAAGCGCCTGCCGTTGGCGGTCACGGCGCGGATGACCGGCGGCGGCGGCGCCGTCGCGAGGTGGTCGTGCGCCGGGTCGTACAGGGCGATGCCGGTGCTGGCCGCGAACCACATGCGGCCGTCCGGTGCGCCGGCCGCGGTCGCGACGATGCCGATCTGGGCGCCGTCCGGGAAGCCGTCGAGCCGGTCCAGCAATTCGTAGCGCAGGAGCGCGGCGGGCGTGTGCATCGCCGCCTGCCAGTCGATGGCCCGCACGTGCAGCACGCCACGGTGCGTGTTGAACCAGCGGTCGCCGTCCGGCGCGATCACGAGGCCGTTGACGCCGGTGAGGACGTCGGGGTCGGCGGCACGGACATGGCGGAAGCGCCCGCCGGACAACACCTGCAACCCGCCGTCCCCGGCCGCGAGGACTTCACGCTGCACGTCGATGAACGTCGCCACGCGCACGTCCACGCCATCCCGCGCATCGTACTTGCGCGCGCCCGCCGGGCCGAGCCTGACGATCGTGTTGTTGGCATACGCCAGCCAGACATTGCCCCGTCCGTCGGACGCGTCGCCCGCCCTGGCCACCGGCGTGCCGTAGTCCGCGGGCTTGCTCCAGGCGCCGCCGGCAAAGCGCCACAGCCCATGCCGGGTCCACCCGACCCAGAACGCATCGGGTCCTTCCTGGAGCAGGCGCCGGATCGGGTCCGTCGGCGCCGGCGCCGGCACCGGATAAGGGATCGTGCGCTCGCGCCCGCGCTCGCGCACGACCAGGCCCGCGGGCGTCGCCAGCACGACCGTGCCGTCGATGCCGGACCGCTGCAGCGTGGCGTCCGCGTGCCGCCGCGCCGGCTGCAGGCCCGTGACCTCGATCGCGTAGTAGCGGGTTTCGACGCCGCCCGCGACGGCCGTGACGGCGCCGCCGGGATCGCGCGCGAGCGCTGTGCGAAACGACGGACCGCTGTAAGGAATCGTGCGCAAACGATTGTGCCGGAAGCGTTCGAGGCCGTTCATGGTCGCCATCCAGACGTTGCCGTCGCGGTCCTCCAGCAACCCGATGACTTTCTGGTCGGCGCGGCGCCCACCGGTGCAGTCCTGCGCGGTCCGCAGCGCCGCCGTGGAAAACGCGCCCGCAGCCGGCAGGCGGTCGCGCGGCAGCATGCACACGGCGTTGTCGTCCGGCGCCAGCCAGAGATTGCCGTCGCGGTCGAACAGCCTGCGGATCGTCATGGCCGGCGGCGTGTTCACCTTGTACGTCGGCCTGACGCCGCCCGGGTCGACGGCGACGGGCGTCATCCGGTCGTCCGTGCCGATCCACAGCGCCCCGGTGGGATCGTAGACGAAGTCGGCGCCCATTTCCACGCTGCGCAGCCCCGTGGGACGGAACCTGCGGCCGGCGCGGTCCAGCACATGCACGTTCGCGCCGTCGCTGACGAACAGCCGGCCGTAGCGGTCGAGCGCCAGGTTGTCGGTCCGGGTCCCCGGATAACGCCACGCCGCGCCGACGTGTTCCCACGTGCGCCCAGCCAGGTGCATCAAGCCGTCGATGGCGCCGATCCAGTACGTCCCGTCGACGTCGGCCAGCACGGTGAACGTATTCGCGAAAGGCTGTTCCTGCACGGACGTCATGTGCAGCAGATGCCCGTTGCGCAGGATGCTGAAACCGCCGGTCAGGTAGGCGATCAACAGGTCGCCGTTGGGCGCGGCGGCAAGCGTGGAGATCGCGCTGTAGGTCAGCGACTCGCCCGGGAACGGCACGAAGCGTTCGAACCGGACGCCGTCGAAACGATACAGGCCGCGGTACGTGCCGATCCACAGCCAGCCGTCACTGGTCTGCGCAATCGACAGGATGGTCGACGGAGCGCCTTCCTTCGGGCCCCAGACGTCGTGATGATAGTCGCCGATGCGGAAATGGCCATCCAGCGCATGCGCGCCCGGGACCATGGCCGCATACGATATGAGGAGTGCGGCAGCGAGGCGTGGCGGTCGATAGATACTCAATGGTTCGTCGTTCCATACGGTGCCATGCCGATGGACGGGTTTCGACAGGCAGCGCGGATTCTAGCAGTTCGGCCCGTCCATTGGTATCGACGCGCCCCTGCCGGGTATGCCGGTTTCCCCGCCGGACCGGCCCAGAAACGACAAGACCGCACGGCCGCGCCGCCTTAACCTTGCGTTCGACGCTTCCGACGGCAGACACGCACATGAAGAAAATCGCGATCATCGATTCACACACTGGCGGCGAGCCGACCCGGCTCATCGTCGACGGCGGCCCCGATCTGGGGCATGGCCCCTTGGCCGCGCGGCTCGCGCGCATGCGCGCCGACCACGACCACATCCGCACCGGCACCGTATGCGAACCGCGCGGTTCCGACGTGCTCGTGGGGGCGCTGTTGTGCGAGCCGCATGCGCCTGGGTGCGCCGCGGGCGTCATCTTTTTCAATAACGTCGGCTACCTGGGCATGTGCGGACACGGCACGATCGGCCTGGTCGTGTCGCTGGCCCACCTGGGACGCATCGCGGCGGGACGCCACCGCATCGACACGCCCGTCGGCGTCGTGACGGCCGAACTCCACGCGGACGGTTCGGTGAGCATCGACAACGTCCCGTCGTATCGCAGGCAGCGCGGCGTGGAAGTCGACGTCGGCGGCTACGGCACGGTGCGGGGCGACGTCGCCTGGGGCGGCAACTGGTTTTTTCTCGTCGAGCGCCACGCATTCGGCATCGGTCCGGCCGATATCCCCGCACTGACGGCGTTTGCGCAAGCGGTCATGGCGGCACTGGGCGAACAAGGCATCACCGGCACGGACGGCGCGGCCATCGACCACGTCGAATTGTTCGCGCCGTCGGATACCGCGGACAGCAGGAATTTCGTGCTATGCCCCGGCAAAGCCTACGACCGCTCGCCCTGCGGCACCGGCACCAGCGCGAAACTGGCCTGCCTGGCGGCCGACGGCAAACTCGCGGAAGGCGCCGTCTGGCGCCAGGAAAGCATCATCGGCAGCGTGTTCGAAGGCAGCTACCGGCGCGACGGCGACCGTATCGCGCCGACGATCCGCGGCACCGCATGGATCAGCGGCGAATCGACGCTGCTGTTCGACGACGACGATCCGTTCGCATGGGGCATCCCCGCCGCGGGATAGCCTCATGCGCTTTTTTTCATGTGCATGCCGTATTCGGTCGGGCTCATGCCGACATACGACTTGAACTGGCGGCTGAAGGCGCTGTGGTCCGTGTAACCGCATTCGTACGCGATGTCCGCGATCTTCGCGGCCGGGTTGCGCTCGATGAGCGCGCGCGCGGCGGACAGCCTGCATTGCACGAGCAGCTGGCGCGGCGAATGCTGGAACACCTTCTGGAACAGCCGCTCCACCCGCGACAACGACAGGCCCGCCTCTTCCGCCAGCGCCGCGAGCGAGATGTTGTGCCGATAGTGTTCGCTGATGTGCTGCGCGATGCGGGCGATCTGCCGGTAGGCCGGATGCAGGTCGTCGAGCAGGCCGAGATCCTGCGACGTGCCGATCAGGCCGACGATCGCGCCGTCCGTGCCGAACAGCGGCACTTTCTTGGTGATGCACCAGCCGCGGCTGCGCCCGGGATAGATGTGCAGCTCGAGCTGCTTGTCGATCGGCGCGCCCTGGTCGATGACTTTCCGGTCCTGCGCCAGATAGGTCTCGGCGAGCGCGCGCGGGAACAGTTCCAGCGCCGTCTTCCCGAGCACGTCGCTCTTGTGCCGAACTCCGCACCGCCGCACCATCGTGCGGTTGATGCTGAGATAGCGCCCGTCCCGGTCCTTCACGAAAAATGCGATGTCGTCCAGCGCATCGAACATCGCTTCGACGGCTTCCGTGCCGATGGTGTCGATCATGTTTCCCTCCATGGCGACAATATAGGCGCAACGCGCCGGCATGGCAAACGGCTGCGGGATGCTGTGCCGATTTCGGCGCGCCCGGCGCGCGGTTCACGCAAGACCCGGCCGGCATTCCGGCCTAGCATGGATGCTTTCAATCGCCCCACCCAAGGAGACCGACAATATGTGGAAAGGTGTTCTTCCGGCCGTCACCACCAAGTTCAAGGACGACGACTCGCTGGATCATGACGAAATGCTGCGCTGCTTCCAGATCCAGATGGATGCCGGCGTGGACGGGCTCATCGCCTGCGGTTCGCTGGGCGAAGGGCCGATGCTGTCCCAGGACGAGCGCATCGAGGTCTTCAGGCTGTGCAAGCAGGTGAGCGGCGCCAAACCGGCGCTGCTCACCGTCGCCGAAGCGTCGACGCGGGACGCATGCGCGCTGGCGAAGAAGGCCGCCAAGGCGGGGGCGGACGGCCTGATGGTCGTGCCCAGCACGATCTACCACACCGATCCGCGCGAGACGGTGGCGACGCTGAAGGCCGTCGCCGCGGCCGGCGACCTGCCGGTCATGATCTATTCGAACCGCCTCGCCTACCGCGTCGACGTGACGGTCGAGATCATGGAAGCGCTGGCGGACGACGCGCGCTTCGTCGCCGTCAAGGAATCGTCGGACGACATCCGCCGCAGCACCGACATCATCAACCGCTTCGGCGACCGCTTCGACCTGCTGACGGGCGTGGACAACCTCGCGTTCGAAGCGCTCGCCGTCGGCGCGGTCGGCTGGGTGGCCGGCGTGGGCCTCGCGTTCCCGCACGAGACGGTGGCGATCTGGCGCCTCGTCCAGGCACGGCGCCACGACGAGGCGCTGCGCATCTATCGCTGGTTCCGGCCGTTGCTGGACCTGGACGTCTCCACCTTCCTCGTCCAGAACATCAAGCTCGCCGAGCACCTGGCCATCGGCTCGAACGAGCGCGTACGCGCGCCCCGCCTGCCGCTCGCGGGCGCGCGCCGCGCGCAGGTGGAGCAGACGATCCGCGCCGCCCTGGCCTGCCGTCCCGCGCTCCCCGCATTCGCGTGAGATCGCCGGACGTCATCGTCGTCGGCGCCGGCATCGTCGGTGCCGCCTGCGCGCTGGAACTGCAGGCGCGCGGGCGCGACGTGCTGCTCGTCGACGCGCGCCATCCCGGCGCGGGCGTGACGGCGGCCGGCATGGGCCACCTCGTCGCCCTCGACGAGACCGAAGATGAACTCGACCTGTGCCTGCTGTCGCTGGCGCGCTGGGACGAGTACCTGGCCACGCACGCCGGCCTCGCGGAACACGTCCGCTGCGGCACGCTGTGGGTGGCCGAGGACGACGCCCAGATGGCCCACGCGCTCGCCCGCGCGGAACGCCTGGGCCGGCGCGGCTGGGATGCGGAAGCGCTGACGGGCAGCCGGCTGGCCCGGACCGAGCCCGCGCTGCGCGCCGGCCTCGCGGGCGGCGTGCGGGTCGCGCGGGACGGCGTCGTGTACCCGCCCGCGGTCGCCCGCGACCTGGCCGCGCAGCTTGTCGCCCGAGGCGGACGGACGCTGTTCGGCGCGACGGTCGCCGGCATCGGCCGCGGCGCCGTGACGCTGTCGTCCGGCCAACGCATCGACGCGGGCGACGTCGTCGTCGCGGCGGGGCCGGGTGTCGCGCGCCTGCTGCCCGACATCCCCGTCTTTCCGCGCAAGGGCCACCTCGCCATCACGGCGCGCTATCCGCGCACGCTGGCGCACCAGGTGGTCAGCATGGGATACGGCCAGACCGAGGCCGGCAGCGACGCCCTTGCCGTCGCCGCGAACGTACAGCCGCGCATCACGGGCCAATGGCTGATCGGGTCGTGCCGCCAGGACGGGATCGACCACACCGGCGTCGACCCGCGCGTGCTCGCCCACGTGCTGCGCGCGGCCATCGCGCTGCTGCCCGGCCTCGCGGACATGACGATCATCCGCAGCTGGACCGGGCTGCGCCCCGCGACGCGCGACGCTCGCCCGGTCATCGGGCCGCATCCGGCGCTGGAACACGTCTGGCTCGCCGCCGGCCACGAAGGGCTGGGCGTGACGACGGCGTTCGGCACGGCGCGCCTGCTGGCCGACCTGATGCTGGCATGCCCCGCCCCCATCGATGCCACGCCCTATTCGCCCGCGAGATTCGCCCATGAACCAGCCTGAGATGACCTGTGAAGTGACCGTCGACGGCGTCGCGGTCGGCGTCCCCATGGGCGCGTCCGTCGTCGCGGCCATCGTCGCCGCCGGATCCCTGTGCACGCGCCACTCCGTCACGGGCCGGCGCCGCTTCGCGTTCTGCGGCATCGGCCAGTGCCAGGAATGCCGCGTGACGGTCGACGGCCACGCCGACCGTCTCGCCTGCCGCACGGCCTGCCGGCCCGGCATGGCCATCGTGACGGGAGGCGGACGGTGACCACCGACAAGCTGCTGCACATCGTCGGGAGCGGCCCGGCGGGCCTGGCCGCTGCGCAGACGGCGCTCGATGCCGGTGCAAGGGTGTGCCTGATCGACGATAATCACGCGCCGGGCGGCCAGATCTGGCGCGGCGGCCCGGCCCAATGGACCGACGCCCGCGCGCAGGCCTTCTGGAAGACGCTGCACGGCCACCCGGGCTTCACGCACATGCAGGACGCCCAGGTCATCGGCTGCGTCGACGCCAACACGCTGTTGCTGGAGACGGAGGGCCGCGGCGTGCCCGTCGGCTTCGCGCGCCTCGTGCTCTGCACCGGCGCGCGCGAACTGTCGCTGCCGTTTCCGGGATGGACGCTCCCCGGCGTCACCGGCGCAGGCGGGCTGCAAGCCCTGATCAAGGGCGGCATGCCGGTCGCCGGACGCCGCGTCGTCGTCGCCGGCTCCGGACCACTGCTGCTCGCGACCGCGCTGACGGCCGTCAGGGCCGGCGCGCAGGTGGCGGCCGTCGTCGAGCACCAGCCCCTGTCGCGCCTGTCGGCGTTCGGCGTCAAGCTGCTGTCGCGGCACAGGAAGAAGTTTCTGCAGGCGGCGTCGCTGTTCGCGGGCCTGCGCGGCGTGCCATATGTGACGGGCGCGCAGATCGTCGCGGCGCGGGGCGACGACATGCTCCGCAGCGTCGTCGTCCAGGCCGGGGGCAGGCAAACGGAATACGCCTGCGATTTCCTGGCCGCGGGCTTCGGCCTCGTGCCGAACACGGACCTCGCGCGCGCGCTGCGCTGCGACGTCGGCGACGGCGCCGTGCGCGTCGACGGCCTGCTGAAGACGAGCCGCGCGGACATCTGGGCCGCGGGCGAATGCACCGGGATCGGCGGCGTGGACAAGGCGGTGGCCGAAGGACGGATCGCGGCACTCGCCGCGCTGGGCCTGCGCCCGGCGGCACGGGACATCCCCGTGCTGCGCACCGCGCGCGCGTTCGCCGCGCTGCTGGCGCGCACGTTCGCGCCGGACGATGCGCTGCGCGCGATGTGCCAGCCGGATACCATCGTGTGCCGCTGCGAAGACGTCCCCGCGGCCAGCCTGCTGCCGCACCGCGACTGGCGCGAAGCGAAACTGGCGACCCGCGTCGGCATGGGGCCGTGCCAGGGCAAGACGTGCGGCCCGGCGTGCGAATTTTTGTACGGATGGCCGCAACACGACGTCCGGATACCGATCATGCCCGCCTCGGCGCGGACGTTGTCGCAGATCGAATGAACCAGGGAGAACCATGACTATCGGTGGCACCAACAAGCAGGCCGCGCTCGATGCGCTGACGAACATGACGGCAGGCGCGGTGCCGATCGCGCCGGACGAATACCGGTCGCGCATCGCCCGCGCCCAGGCGTTCATGCAGGCGCAGGGCATCGCGGCGACGTATCTCAACGCGGGCAGCAACCTGACGTATTTCACGGGCACGCGATGGAGCCCAAGCGAACGCATGGTCGGCGCGGTCCTGCCGGCGCGGGGCGACCTGGTGTACATCGCGCCCTCGTTCGAGGAAAACACGATCCGCAACTTCATGGCCGTCGAAGGCGAGATCGCCTGCTGGGACGAGCACGAGAATCCGGCCGTACTGCTGCGCGCCGTGCTGGCGCGGCTCGGCGTCGCGGCCGACGGCGCCACGCTGGCCGTCGACGAGAGCACGCCGCTGTTCCTGTTCGACGCCATCCGCGCCGCGACGTCCGGCTACGTCGTCCGGAACGCGCATCCGGTCACGTCCCATTGCCGCATGCGCAAGTCGGATGCGGAGATCGCGTTGATCCAGCGCGCGATGGACATGACGATGGCCGTGCACGTGGCGGCCGCGTCGATCCTGCACGAAGGGATCACGACGGCGGACGTGGAGGAATTCATCCACCTCGCGCACCGCAAGGCCGGCGCGAGCGGCTCGTATTTCTGCATCGTGCTGTTCGGCGAGGCGACGTCGTATCCGCATGGCGTCAACTACGTCCAGACGCTGAAACGCGGCGATACGGTGCTGATCGACACGGGCTGCAAGGTCCACAACTATATCTCCGACATCACCCGCACCTATGTGTTCGGCGCGCCGTCCGAGCGCCAGCGCTTCGTGTGGAACGCGGAACAGGCGGCGCAGCGCGCGGCGTTCGAGGCCGCGCGGCTGGGCGTCCCCTGCGAAGACGTCGACAAGGCCGCCCGCCGCTCGCTCGAAGCGAACGGGTTCGGGCCCGGCTACAAGCTGCCCGGCCTGCCGCACCGGACCGGGCATGGCATCGGCCTCGACATCCATGAAGGCCCGTACCTCGTCGGCGGCGAACGCCGCCCGCTCGAACCGGGCATGTGCTTTTCGAACGAGCCGATGATCGTCGTGCCGGGCGAATTCGGGATCCGGCTGGAAGACCATTTCTACATGACGGCATCCGGGCCGAAGTGGTTCACCGAGCCGGCGGCGAGCCTGGAGGATCCGTTCGGAGCAGGTGACGAGCTCAAATAGGGGAATGTCCCCATCAGGATTCGCAATAATTGGTGAGTTTTAGATACTTTCCTGCAGGCTATACTTGTTATTGCGACACGGCACGCCAAGATGCCGTCCCAGGGGAACATCATGAAAAAGACATTAGCAATCCTGAGCGTGGCCTTCGTACTGGCGGGCTGCCAATCTGCGCCTCCTATCAATTTCTCCGTACCGAATGTCGGGTACAGCACAAAAAAAATCGATGCGGAACTGAAATCGATGACAGTCGGCATTGCCCGCGCCGACGAGAAGACGGGTGACCTGCCGGCCGGCATGGAAACACTCGTCCCGCAGCTCTGGCAAACCTCGCTGCAGGAAGCGCTCAACAAGATGGCGATCTTCAACGATGATGCTTCCAACAAGGTCAACCTGACGGTGAAGATTCTGAAGCTCGACATTCCGAGTTTCGGAGCCGGCATGACGACCGAAGTCGCGGCCCGTTACGAACTTCTCGACCGCAAGAACGGGGCCGTGATCTATACGCAAGACATTAGCTCGAAGGGCGAAGTACCTTACGATTACGCGTTTTCCGGTGTGACGCGGGTCCGCGAATCGATTAACCGATCCGTACAAAACAATATCACCCAATTCCTGCAGGCCCTGCAGACCGTGGACGTGTCGAAACCCATGTTCCCCGTAAAGGTGAGTCAGAAATGATGGGTAAAAAACTCATCGCAGCCGCTTGTGTCGCGATCCTGGGCATGTACGGCTGCGCTTCCAATATATCGCCTACCTCGTATTCGGTGGGTTCGGTCGGCCAGGTAAATCGAACGGTCGCCGCGAAGGTCATCAGCGTGCGGCCCGTCGATATCGCCGGAACGACGGGCGCGGGCGGGACGGCCGGTGGCGCATTGGGCGCGACCGCCGGCTCCGGAATCGGACATGGCGATCGCGCCAACGTCGCGGGCGCGATCGCCGGCGCGGTCGTGGGCGCGGTCGCGGGGGCGGCAATCGAGCAGGGCGCAACGCACCAGTCCGGCTTCGAATATGTCGTGCAAACCGAAAACGATAATCTGATGACGATCGTTCAAGGTGCGAATCCGACGTTTGCCGTCAATGACAAGGTATTGGTCTTGTACGGCTCCCCCGCTCGCATCATCCCCGATCCGAGAAAGTAGTTTTTCGTGCCGGATGCCCGCGCCGCGGGCATGTCGCCGATCAGTTTCGGCGCCCCTGGCCGAGATGTTCCCGCAAGAAGCCATCCGTCGCCTCCACCGTGGGCGCCAGCCACGGATCGAACAGCCAGAAGCTGTGCGGCGTATCCGGCACGAGCACGACGCCGGTCGCGATGCCCAGCGCCTTCAGCTTCGCGACGACCTCTTCCCGCCCCAGGCTGAAACGCCGCTGCGCGCTGCCGATGAACAGGATCGGCGGCGTGCCCGGACCCACGTGGAACAGCGGCGACGCGTCGCGCCACAGCGCCGCCTTTTCCGCATAGCGCCCGCCGAACCACGCCCCCGCCGATGACGGCTGCTTGGCCGGATCGTCCTCGTATTTGCGCGCTTCCTCCGACGTGAAATCGGACAGGCCGTCGATGTTGACGATCGCCTGCACGGCGCTCGACACGTCCCCGGGGCGCGCGTCCGGATCGAAGCGGGACTCGGCGTTCGTCACGCCCGTCAGCGCCGCGATCTGGCCCCCGGCCGACGCGCCCGCGACGGCGATGCGGGCCGGGTCGATGCCGTAGTCGGCCGCATGCGCGCGCACCCAGCGGACGGCGGCCTTGACGTCGTGGATGGCCGCCGGATACGGCGCGTCCGACGCCAGCCGGTAGTCGATGGTGGCGGCCGCATAACCCCGTTCGGCCATGCGGATCGCCATCGGCGCGAAGTTCGCGCGCACGCCCGCGCGCCAGCCGCCGCCGTGCACGAACACGATGGCAGGCCGCGACGCCGGGCCGCCGGCCGCGGGCAGGTAGAGATCGAGCTTGAGGTCATGTGGCTGCGCGCCCTCCTCGCGGCGCGCGTAGGTGACGTTCGTGACGGCGCGCACGGATGCGGGCACGGCGCCGCTCGCGATGCGGATGAACGGATATTTGGGGGCCAGCTTCGCGTACGTCGTCGCCGCCGTGTAACTCTCGGGCGCGGGCGCCTTCACTTGCTGCTGCGCGCACGCGGCGAGCAGCACCGCCACGCCTGCCGCCACCCACACCCTCCTGCGTTCCGATCCCGCCATACCGTCTCCACCGCCTCCCGAGTCGCCCCAGTATGCCACGGAACAACACGTCGCGGCTAGTCCGCCTTGCCAAAGTGGTCAGACCAACCTAGAATGGTCCGACCAGATTAAGAACGGCCCGGCCGCACGGCGCGAGGACCGTCCATCCGATAAAAACGACTGGAGACTACGTTGCAACCGCCAACCAGATTGCTCGCCATCCTGGCCGCCTTCGCATGCCTCGCCGCACCCGCCCACGCGGACGGCCCCATTCGCAACCCCGACAACAAGAACCGCAACGACGCCGGCGAGGGCACGTATCCCGTGCCGTACAAGAAACCCGCCGTGGCCGAGATCGCGGCGGCGCTGCAGCGCGTCCGCGGCTACCTCGACAGCCAGACGCCGACCCGCGTCGTCCACAAGGGCAGCGGCGCCCCCATCACCGATTTCGGCACGCCCGTGGCCGACGCGGTCGTCGCGACGGCGGACGCCGGTTTCAGCCTGCAGGCCTACGAGATGGGCGTCGTGCATGCCGGCCTGCTCAAGGCGGCCGCGGTCACGGGCGACAAGAGCTACACCGCCCTCACCGCCCGCCACCTGCAGTTCTTCGCCGACAAACTCCCGTATTTCCGCGCCCAGGAACAGCGCTTCCACCTCGAACGCGCCAACAGCTTCGCGCGCTTCATCGATCCGCGCTCGCTCGACGACGCCGGCTCGATGTGCGCCGCGATGATGCGCGCGCGCAGCAAAGGCGTCGGGCCCGACCTCGGGGCCCAGATCCGCGTGTGCGGCGACTGGGTCGCGAAACGCCAGTTCCGCCTGCCCGACGGCACCCTCGCGCGCCAGCGCCCGCAGGCCGTGTCGCTGTGGGCCGACGATATGTACATGGGGATTCCAGCGCTGGCGGAACTCGGCCGCATGACGGGCGAGCGCGCCTACTTCGACGACGCCGTCAGGAACGTGCTGCAGATGTCGGGCTACCTGTTCGATCCGCAGAAGAATCTGTACACGCACGGCTGGAACGCTAACAATCCGGACGCGCCGCGCTTCTACTGGGGCCGCGCGAACGGCTGGGCGGTGCTGGCGATGTCCGACCTGCTCGACGTGCTGCCGCACGACCATCCCGGCTATCCGCAGGTGATGGCGCAGTTGAAGAAATCGTTGCGCGGCATCGCCGAACGCCAGTCCGGCGCCGGCCTGTGGCACCAGATGATCGACCGCGACGATTCCTACCTCGAGACATCGGCCAGCGCCATCTTCGTCTACGTGATCGCGCACGCCGTCAACGAAGGCTGGATCAGCCCCGCGACCTGGGGATCGATCGCGCAGGCCGGCTGGAACGCGCTGTCCGCGCGCATCGACGCGCAGGGCCGCGTCGAGGGCACGTGCGTGGGCACGACGTTCGCGAGCGACCAGGTCTATTACTACCACCGCCCCACCAGCACGGCCGCGCTGCACGGCTACGGCCCCACGCTGCTGGCCGGCGCCGAGATGATCCGCCTGCTGAACAATCCGGCGATCGACATCCAGTACCGCGTCCGCACCTATCACTACGTGCCCAGGGACGGCGGGCAGACCAGCTACCGCGAACATCCCTGAGCGCCCACATGGAAGCCCGAATCATGCGCACCCGATTCCTGCTCTGCGCGGCCGCCGCGCTGCTCCCCGCCGGTGCCGGCGCTGCCGAGCGCCTCACCGTCACCGTCACCCACGACCTCGATGCGGCGCGCCCGTCCGAGACGATCGAGATCCCGTGGAAGGACGTCAACGCCGCGCTGCCCGGCGCGCTGATCCAGCACATCGTCGTGAAGGATGCGGCCGGCCACGTGCTGCCCTATCAGGTGACGAACGTCGCGCCGCAAGCGAAGGATCCGAAGGGCATCGGCGTCGCGTACGGCGAACTGCTGTTCCAGCACGACTTCGCGCCCGGCGAGAAGACCGCCACGTTCATCGTCGAAAAGAACGCCGCGCTCTCGCCGCCGTTCGCGCCCAGGGCGTTCGCCCGCTACGTGCCGGAACGCCTCGACGATTTCGCGTGGGAGAACGACGTCATCGGCCACCGCACCTACGGCCCGGCCCTCGCCGCGCCGGCGCCGCCCGGCAGCGGCAAGGAAGTGCTGGAGACGAGCGGCCTCGATATCTGGTTCAAGCGCGTGGATTACCCGATCGTCGACCGCTGGTACAACAAGGGCCACGACCACTACCACCACGACGAGGGCGAAGGCATGGACATGTACAACGTCGGCCGTTCGCGCGGGGCCGGCGGAACGGGCGTGTGGGATGGCGCGCGCCTCGCCACGAGCCGCAATTACGCGACCTGGAAAGTGCTGGCCAACGGCCCGGTCCGCGCCGTGTTCGAACTGGCGTACGACGCCTGGGATGCCGCCGGCACGAAGGTCACGGAAGTGAAACGCTTCACCGTCGACGCCGGCCACCAGCTGGACCGGATCGACAGCACGTTCACGTTTTCCGGACCGGCCGCGTTGACCGTGGCCGTGGGCCTGAACAAGACCCCGGCGGACAAGAAGCAGGCCGCGCGCGTCGCCCTCGTGCGCGACGACGCCGACCACGCGCTGCTGCAATGGGTCGAGCAGGCGACGAACGGCGCGTTCGGCACGGCCGTCGTGCTGCCGGCAGCTTCCGGCTATGCGGAGGACGCGCTGAACGACCTCGTGCTGGCCCGAGTCGAATCGGGCAAGCCGCTGCGCTACTGGGTCGGCGCCGCCTGGGACCGCGCCGGCCGCATCACGTCGAAGGCGGCATGGCAGGCGTACGTGGCGGCCGAGGCCCGGCGCATCGCGCATCCCGTGCACGTCGCGCTCGACGCCGGCCCGAACTGACGCCCGCGCCCCGGGGCGTGTCAATTTCCCAACACATTATTTGGCAAATCTGGTCTGACCACATTGATCTTGTGGCCAGACCACTTTAGAATGATTCCACCAAAGAGCCGCACGCAAGCACGTGCGGATTTCGCCTAGCCAGGTCTGGTTTTGCAGGAAGCACCCATCGGCGCGACCGCCAAGGCGACGCCGAAACGTCATCGATAATAAACAGGAGACAGCTTCATGAAATACCCCAGCAGCACCCCGCCCCGTCACCACACCCGCCAGTTCGTACTGTCCTCGATCGCCCTCGCCGTGCTGAGCCTCACCCACCAGGCCTGGGCACAGCAGGCCGACGGCGCGATCCAGCGCGTCGAAGTCACCGGCTCCAGCATCAAGCGCCTGGCCGCCGAGGAAGCGCTGCCCGTCACGACGATCAAGGCCGACGAACTGGTCAAGCAAGGCATGACCACGCTGGCCGACGTGATGATGGCGCTGCCGCAGTCGGCGTCGCTGCAGCCGTCGAACGCCGGCTCCGGCACGAACATCAACCTGCGCGGCCTGGGCGTGAACCGCACCCTCGTGCTGCTGAACGGCCGCCGCCTCGCGAATGAAGCCATCGCCGACGGCTACGCCAACCTCGACACGATCCCGATCAGCGCCCTGCAGCGCGTCGAGATCCTGCGCGACGGCGCATCGTCGATCTACGGCTCGGACGCCATCGGCGGCGTCGTCAACTTCATCACCAAGCGCGAAGTCGAGGGCGGCAACGTCACCGTGCAGCTGGTGCAGCCGCAACGCCACGGCGGCGGCGACGAGCAGCGCATCCAGGCCACCTTCGGCAAGGGCAACCTCGAACGCGACGGCTGGAACGTCTACGGCACCGTCGACTTCCACCAGCGCAGCCGCCTGCTGCTGTCCGACCGCGCCGGCTTCATTCCGGACGACGCGGCGATGGCCGCGATCGGCCTGCCGCGCAGCGCCGCGAGCGGCGGTTACGCGACGCCGGCCAACTTCACCAGCTCCGCCAACAAGAACGCGGCGAACCCCTACTACGCGAGCGGTTGCCTGAGCCCGTACTCGATCCAGGGCGCGAAGAACACCTGCGTCCTGAACGACGACACGTACGGCTCGGCGCTGCACCCGAACAAGCAGCTGACGATGTATGCCAAGGCGACGAAGAAGATCGACGCCGACAACACCATCACGGTCGAATACACGCGCGGCGACGAATCGATCTTCGGCCAGAAGAACCCGACGCAGGTGGTGGCGGTCGGCAGCGCGAAGGCGATCCTGCCGTCGACCAGCCCGTGGTATCCGGGCAAGAGCGGCGGCGTGCCGGCCGTCGCCGGCATCACGAACCAGCCGCTGACCGTCTCCTGGGCCGTGGCCGACTTCGGCCCGGCCGTCACGCGCGACAACCAGCTCAACCAGCGCCTGCTGCTGTCCGCGGACGGCACCGTCGCCGGTTGGGACTACAAGGCCGGCATGAGCTACGGCCTGTCGCTGCGCAAGGGCTACTACAAATCGGGCTACTTCTCCGGCATCGGCCTGATCAACGGCCTGGCGAACGGCGTCCTGAACCCGTTCGGCCTGCAGGACCAGGCGGGCCGCGACTACCTCGAATCGATCGCCGCCGACGGCATGCAGAACCGCAGTTCGAAGAGCTCGTACTACGGCTTCGACGGCACGATCAGCCGCAGCCTGATGGCGCTGGCCGGCGGCGACCTCGCGCTCGCGCTGGGCGCCGACCTGCACCGCGACACCAACGAGGACACCAAGCTGGCGCAGGCCGTCGACATCACGTACGCCAAGGCCGTCGCGGCGCACGGCGAAAGCGCGCGCAACGTGGCCGGCATCTACACCGAGATCGACGCGCCCGTCACCAAGACCCTGGACCTGAACGGCGCCCTGCGCATCGACAAGTACAGCGACGTCGGCTCGACCGTCACGCCGAAGATCAGCTTCCGCTGGCAGCCGACCAAGACCATCATGTTCCGCGGCTCCGCCAATACGGGCTTCCGCGCGCCGACCCTGTTCGACCGCTACGGCTACCGCACGACCGTCGCCAACACGACGACGGCCGGACGCTGGGACGATCCGGTCCAGTGCCCGAGCGCGACGCCGCTGATCCCCGGCACCGGCACGGCCGTCCCCGGCGCCGTCGCGGCCGACGTCTGCAACGCGAAGCTGAACAAGCTGACCGGTTCCAACAACACCCTGCAGCCGGAACGCTCGAAGGGCGGCACGCTGGGCGTCGTGTTCGAACCGACCCGCGCGTTCACCGCGTCGCTGGACTACTGGCAGGTCAACATGAAGGACATGCTGGCCAACCTGCCGGAGAACGTCTACTTCACCAACTACGCCGACTACAAGAACCAGTTCGTGCGGAACCCCGACGGCTCGCTCGCCTACATCAACAACACGACGATGAACCTGGGCGGCCAGATCGCCGCGGGCGTCGACGTGTCGGCGAACTGGGAGATCGCGAACAGCCGCTACGGCAAGTTCGACGCCGCCATCGACGGCACCTACCTGACCCGCTTCGACAACCAGCTCGTGCCGAACGGCCCGTGGATGTCGAACGTCGGCCAGTTCGGCTGGGCCAGCAACGGCACCACGTCCAGCCTGCCGATCATCACGTTCCGCTGGAAGCACAACCTGCGCCTGAAGTGGCAGAGCGGGGACTACTCGGCCCAGCTGACGAACAACTTCAACAGCGCCTACCGCGACGCCAACACGGCGGTCTCGTCGCAGTACTTCCGCGACATCCCGTCGTTCTCGACGTGGAACCTGACCGGCTCGGTCGTCGCGCAGAAGCAGGTCCGCATCACGGCCGGCGTCACGAACCTGTTCGACAAGGCCCCGCCGATCACCAACAACACGATCTACAGCAACGGCTACCTGAGCAGCGTGGCGAATCCGACCGGCCGCACCTGGAACCTGCGCGTCAGCTACGATTTCGACTGATCGTCGCCGTCAACCGCCGCAGCGCGTGCCCGGTCCGCCGGGCATGCGCTGCGGCGCACGTCATTCCACCGAAAGGACATCGATGCAATTCAATCGTCTCGCACTGGCCGCCCTCGTCGTGGCCGGCCACGCCGCCGCGGCCGACGCGGCGCATGCTCCCATCCGCGTCATCCTCGTCGGCGACTCGACCATGGCCACGAAGAGCGGCTACGGCGACGCGCTGTGCGCCCGCTTCACGCCCGACGTCACCTGCGTCAACCTCGCGCGCGGCGGTCGCAGTTCCAGCAGCTTCCGCTACGAAGGCCGCTGGGACGAAGTCCAGCGCATGCTCAAGGACGGCGGCACGTTCAAGGCCACGTACGTCCTCGTACAGTTCGGCCACAACGACCAGCCGGGCAAGGGCAAGCGCGCCACCGACCTCGTGACCCAGTTCCCGGCCAACATGGCGCGCTACGCGCAGGAGACGCGCGCGGCGAACGGGATCCCGGTCCTCGTCACGCCGCTGACGCGCCGCACCTTCAAGGGCGCGTATCTCGCGGACGACCTGGCGCCATGGGCCGCCGCCACGCGCGCCGCGGCCAGGCAGGAACATGCGGCGCTGCTCGACCTGAACGCCGACAGCGTCGCCGCCGTCCAGGCCATGGGCCAGGACGAGGCGGACACGCTGGCCGTCGTGCCGCGCCCGCCCGGCTACGGCGAGCCGGTCGATCTCAGCAAGGTCGAACGGGCCGGCCCCGCCAAGACGGCGTTCGACCGCACCCATCTCGGCGCCAAGGGCGCGGACTTCTTCGCGCGCATGGTCGAGCGCGAACTGGTCGCCGCGCGGCCCGAGACGGCCCATTACTTCAAGGACGGAGGCAAGCCTTGAGACGCGGCGCGCTCCTCGCGTGCGCGCTCGCGGCCGCGCACGCGCACGCCCAGGACGCGCGCGCCGTGCGCGAGCCCGTCGTGCCGCCCGCGTGCGCGGTGCTGACCGGCGACGCCACCGCCACGGGCCGCGACGACGCCGCGCGCATCCAGGCCGCCATCGACAAGTGCGCGCCCGGCCACGCCGTCGTGCTCGCGGCCAGCAATGACGCCCGCAGCTTCGTGTCCGGCCCCCTGCAGCTGCGCGCCGGCGTGACCCTGCTCGTCGACGCGGGCGCCACGCTGTACGCGAGCACCGATCCGCGCCTGTTCGACCGCGGCGCCGGCACGTGCGGCACGAACGACGCATCGGGCCGCGGCTGCCGTCCGTTCATCACGGCGGACAATGTACGCGGCGCCGGCATCATGGGCGCCGGCACCATCGACGGCCAGGGCGGCCAGCGCATCGACGGCAAGGCCGAGACCTGGTGGCAGATCGCCCGCCGCGCGCAAAAGGAAAAGACCCGGCAAAACGTGCCGCGCCTGATCCAGCTCGACAAGGCACGCGACTTCACCCTGTACCGCATCACGCTCAAGAATTCACCGAACTTCCACGTCACGCTGAACAGCGTCGACGGCTTCACCGCGTGGGGCGTCACGATCGACACGCCGCACGACGCGCGCAACACGGACGGCATCGATCCGATCTCGTCGCGCAACGTCACCATCGCGCACAGCGTCATCCGCACCGGCGACGACAACGTGGCCGTCAAGGCCGGCGGCGCCGGGCCGACCGAGAATATCTCGATCCTGCACAACCGCTTCTACAGCGGCCACGGCATGTCGATCGGCAGCGAGACGAACGGCGGCGTGCACCGCATGCTCGTCGAGGACCTCACGATGGACGGGACGACGTCCGGCCTGCGCATCAAGAGCAACGACATGCGCGGCGGGAAGGTCGACGACGTCGTCTACCGCGACGTCTGCCTGCGCGATGTCCGCTCGCCGATCGAGATCACGACGCATTACGAACAACCCGCGCAGCCGGGCAGCCTGGTGCCCGACTATGCCGGCATCCGCCTGGAACGGGTGCGCAGCACGACGCCGGGCCGCATCCTGCTGCAGGGCTACGACGACGCGCATCCGCTCGTGCTGGCCCTGCAGGACGTGGCCATCGCCGCCGGGTCGGAGGTGAAGCAGGAACACGCGCGCCTGCAGGGCGCGTTCGGCGCGGCGTCCGACTGCGCGGGACGGTTCGCGCCGTTTCCCGAGCGGGCGGTCCGCGACCCGCGCCCGCAACTGACGGCCGCACAAGCCCGCGCCTACGACTACCGCGAGGTGCTGAAATACGTGGGCCCGGTCGGCAACGAGCGCGTCGACCCGTGGGACCCGCTGGCCGATCCGCTCGCGGGCAAGGCCGACATCAAGGCCGACATCAAGGCCGACTACACGGTCGACCCGCGCGCGCCGGCCGACGGCGCCACCCGCTTCGCCACCGTGCAGGCGGCGGTCGGGCGCGCCGTGGCGGCCGGCGGCACGCGGCGCATCGTCATCCGCGTCAACCCCGGCACCTACCGTGAACTCGTCTACGTGCCGCCCGGCGCGCCGCCGATCACGCTTCTCGGGGCCGGGGCCGACGCGCAGGCCGTGCGCATCAGCGCGGCCCTGGACGCGTCGACGACGGGCGCCGCCTACCGCGCCCGCCATGGCGCCGAATTCGAACACGCGCCGGCGTCAATCCGTGCGATGTACGACGCGCTGAAGGATTTGCCTGCCCTCCAGACGACGGGCTCCGCCACGGTGTGGGTGCGCGCGGACGGCTTCCAGGCCCGCGATCTCACGATCGAGAATGCGTACAACCGCGACGGCGCCATGGCGCATCCGGAATGCAGCGGCGACAACTGCCCGGACACGACCGGCGGCAGCCGCGTGCACCACCAGGCCGTCGCGCTGCGCGTGGACGGCGCCGACAAGGCGCAGTTCGAACGCGTGCGCCTGCTCGGCCTCCAGGACACGCTGTTCCTCAGCTCGAAGGACGGCAGCGCGACGGTGCGCAGCTTCTTCCACGACGCGCACATCGAGGGCGACGTCGACTTCATCTTCGGCGACACCATCGCCGTCTTCAAGGACTGCGACGTGCACGCCGTCGGCGGCCGCGCCGCGTCGTACGTGGCGGCGCCGGACACGAACCGGCGCGCGAAATACGGCTTCGTGTTCGACGGCTGCCGCTTCACCAGCGATGCGCCGGGCGCGGCGCATACGCGGTTCCATTTCGCCCGCCAGTGGTTCCACAACGAGCGCTGCACGCCGTACGGCTTCGTCCCCGTCGACGGCTATACGTGCCGGCTGGGCGACGTCGACGTGTACAAGGCCCCGAACGGCACGATCCGCAAGCGCACGCTGGAGACGGTCGGCAAGGCCGTGATCCTGCGCTCGCGCATCGGCCCGTATTTCGAAAAGACGGCGCCGTGGTCGGAATGGAACCGCAACGGCACGCTGGCGCACCGCCCGGCGCAGTTCAGCTCCGACGATTACTGGAACAACCTGGCCGGCACCGCCTTCGACCCGGCCGCGGCGCTGGGCGACGGGCCCCGCCCCGTCCCCGCCGACATCTATCTCGGCGAATACGACAACACCAATGAATGACGGAGACACCATGAAGCATCCCTTCGACGCCCGCCGTGGCTTCTTGAAGAGCGCCGCCGTCGCCGGCCTCGCGCTGTCCGGCCCCGCCCACGCGCTGGCCGCGGCGAACAAGGCCGCGGGCGCCGGCGATCCGTGGCGGGAAGCGGCGCGCATCGCGCGGCGCCTCGCCAATCCGGTCAAGTTCCGCAAGGCCGATTACCCCGTGACCGACTTCGGCGCGGCGCCGTGCAAGCTCGTGCCCGTGAAGGCGTGGATCTCGTTCGAAGACCAGGCAACCGTGCAGACGCCCGCGCCGGGTGCGCACGACTGCTACGCCGCGATCCGGGCCGCCATCGAAAAATGCCACGGCGAGGGCGGCGGGCGCGTCGTCATCCCGCGCGGCGACTGGTTCTGCGCCGGTCCCATCGTGCTGCTGTCGAACGTGAACGTGCACCTCGCGCGCGGCGCCCACGTCTACTTCAGCAACGATCCGGCCGACTACGCGAAATACGGCGACGTCGATTGCGGACCGAACGGCAAGCTGGTCGTGTCGCGCTGGCAGAGCAACGACTGCCTGAACTTCTCCTCGATGATCTACGCCCGCAACCAGGACAACATCGCCCTCACCGGCGACGACTGGACCGCGATCCTCGACGGCCAGGGCGGCGTGCCGTTCGCCGGCCGCGCCGACTGCTGGTGGACGTGGAAGGGCAGGAACGCGACCGTCAACTCCGTCGCCCAGGACAAATCGCCGAACTACGTGCCCGGCAAGCTGGCGCAGAACCACGTCAACGAACTGAATCCGAAGTCGCTGGCGGAGGTCGCGCCCAACCTGCCGGATGACAGGCGCCGGCTGATCCAGGGCGACGGCGACAAGTGGCGCGCGGACGACGCCTACCTGCCCGCGCTGTCGGAAGCCGGCGTGCCGCTCGAGAAGCGCGTGTTCGGCCTGGGGCATTACCTGCGCCCGCCGATGATCCAACTGATCGGGTGCACGAACGTGCTGCTGGAGGGCTACCAGGTGACGCACACGCCGTTCTGGCAGCACCACCCGGTCGCCTGCCGCAATCTCGCGATCCGCAAGGTGCACGCGAACAGCCTGGGCCCGAACAGCGACGGCTTCGATCCGGAAGCCTGCGACACGGTGCTCGTCGAAGGCTGCCAGTTCAACACGGGCGACGACTGCATCGCCATCAAGGCCGGCAAGAACCTCGATACGCAATACGGCCCGTCGCAGAACATCGTCATCCAGAAATGCACGATGCAGAGCGGCCACGGCGCCGTCACGCTGGGCAGCGAGATGGCCGGCGGCATCCAGAACGTGTACGCGCAGGACCTCGTGTTCGAGAACATGAACTGGGCGACGAATCCGCTGAACACGGCCATCCGGCTGAAGACGAACATGAACCGCGGCGGCTTCCTGCGCAATTTTTACGTGCGCAACGTGAGCATCCCGAACGGCGTGCAGACGAGCCCCTCGTTCTACGCGTCGCTGCCCGGGTCCCCGATCGCGTCGAAGACGGTCGCCACGGCCGCCGGCGCGGTCGTCACGTTCGACTGCGACTACACGCCGCGCGCGGACAACGTGCGCGTGCGTCCGCCCGAGGTGCGCAACGTCCACATCTCGAACGTCAGGGTGGGCAACGTGAAGACGAAGGACGGCAGGCAGGCGTCGTGCTACCAGGCCTTCGTCATCCTCGGCCCCGTCGCTTCCGACTACAACGGCCCGGCGCCGGCGCCCGCCGTCCTGCCGGTGCGCGACGTGACGATCGCGGACTGCGACTTCGGCACGCCCGTCGATGCCGACCACCCGTGGTACACGTACAATGTGCGGGGACTGAAACTGGCCAACGTGACCATCGGCGGGAAGCGCTACGACACGGTCCTGTCGGCGTAAACAGAGGCCGTCGTTCCCGCCTCCGCGGGAACGACGTGTGAGCACGATCCGCGCCAAGCGCTGCGACGGAGCGCTGTCGGCCCGTTGTCCATAAGCCGTCGTTCCCGCGCAGGCGGGAACCTCATTTTTTCGCACATCGTCCGCGTTTGACTTGGGCGCCATGCACGCGACCTGGGTTCTCGCCTCCGCGGGAACGACGGTGTCATACGCTTGCACTACAATGCCGTCACCTCACTCTGCATGGGATGGATGATGGCGACACCGGCGTTCAACTACGGCTCCGACATCTCGGGGCTCGTCTGGGGCTTCCTGTTGAACGGCGCCGGGCCGGCGCTGCCGGTCGACGCGGGGGAAGCCGAGGCGTGGTTGCGCGCCCCCGTGCCCGGCCAGTTCGTCTGGCTGCACTTCAATCTCTCGAACGCAGCCAGCGAGCGCTGGCTGCGCGCCCACGCCGGCCTGCCGGACGAATTCTACGAAACCCTGCACCAGGGCTCGCGCTCGACCCGCATCGAGATCGCGGACGACGCCCTGATCGCCGTCGTCAACGACGTGCTGCATAATTTTTCCGTCGACACGGCCGAGATCTCCACCTTGTGGGCGCACGTGACGCCGCGCGGCGTCATCACTGCTCGCCGCAAGCCGTTGGAATCGATCGAGCGCCTGCGCCAGGACGTGCTGCAGGGCGCGCCGCTGCGCTCGAGCGTCGAGCTGCTCGTGCACCTGCTGCGCGACCAGGCCGACGTCCTCGTCAACATCGTGCGCGACGCCGTGGCGCGGGTCGACGCCACCGAGGACCAGCTGCTGGCCGGCCGGGTCACGCGCCGGCGCGAGGACCTGGGCGCGCTGCGCCGGGTGCTCGTCCGCCTGCAACGGCTGCTGGCGCCGGAACCGGCCGCCCTGTTCCGCCTGCTGCAGCGGCCGCCGGCCTGGGTCGCGCCGGAAGACCGCCAGGAGCTGCGCCAGTCGACCGAGGAATTCACGGTCGTGCTGTCCGACCTCGCCGCGCTGCAGGAACGGATCAAGCTGCTGCAGGAAGAGATCGCGGCCCAGGTGAACGAGGACAACAACCGCAGCCTGTTCCTGCTGACCATCGTGACGGTGATGGCCCTGCCCATCAACTTGATCGCCGGCCTGCTGGGCATGAACGTGGGCGGGGTGCCGCTGGCGCAGCATCCGCACGGGTTCTGGGTCGTGCTTGGCTTTACGGCCCTGGTGACGGGCGCCATCGCCTGGCTGCTGCTGCGTCTGCAGCGGCCGCGCTGACTTAACATACCTTTACCATATCAAAACAAGATATATCCCCCAGCATTGGGCATAACTCGTTTCCCGGCGTCACGCTAAGCTTCTTGCCTCAGGAAAAGTCCGCACGCCAGGGCAGCCGTGCGCGCCGCGACCGACGGTAGAATGGCCGCAAACGCCGGCGCCAGCCTCTGCTACCGCCGGCCTGCGCGCCGCTTCCCGCCCGGCCGGCTGCGGCTTTCCGTCCATCCGAATCGCAGAAGAAGACCATGTTCAATCCATCCGACCATCCGCACCGCCGTTACAACCCCCTCATGGGCGACTGGGTCCTCGTGTCCCCGCACCGCGCCAAGCGTCCGTGGCAGGGGCAGCAGGAAGCCATCGACCGCTCGGCGCGCCCGTCGCACGACCCGACCTGCTACCTGTGCCCGGGGAATACCCGCGTCAACGGCGAAAAGAATCCCGACTACACGGGCACCTATGTGTTCGAGAACGACTTCGCCGCGCTGATGCCGGACACCCCGGAAGCCGCGCCGGGCGCCGACCCGCTGTTCCACACGATGAGCGCGCGCGGCACGAGCCGCGTGATCTGCTTCTCGCCGGACCACGCCAAGTCCCTGCCCCAGCTGTCGCTCCCGGCCATCGAAGGCGTGATCGACACGTGGTGCGCGCAGGCCGCCGAACTGGGCGCCACCTACCGCTGGGTCCAGGTGTTCGAGAACAAGGGCGCCGTGATGGGCTGTTCGAACCCGCACCCGCACGGCCAGATCTGGGCCACGAGCTACGTGCCGAACCTGCCGGCCGCCGAAGACCGCCAGCAGGCCGCCTACCACGCCGAACACGGCCGCCGCATGCTGCTGGACGTGGCCGAGCGCGAGATCGCCGCCGGCGAACGCGTGGTCGTCCAGACCGAGCACTGGGTCGCCATCGTCCCGTACTGGGCCGCGTGGCCGTTCGAGACGCTGGTGCTGCCGCGCTTCGCCGTGCGCCGCCTGGAAGAGCTGCAACCGGCCCAGCGCGCCGACCTGGCCGTCCTGCTGAAACGCCTGACGACCCGCTACGACAACCTGTTCCAGACCTCGTTCCCGTACTCGATGGGCTGGCACGGCGCGCCGTATCCCGTGCAGGGCGCCAGCACCGAAGACGGCGCCGGCTGGCAGCTGCACGCCCACTTCTACCCGCCGCTGCTCCGTTCCGCATCGGTGCGCAAGTTCATGGTCGGGTTCGAGATGCTTGCCGAGGCCCAGCGCGACCTGACCCCGGAACAGGCAGCCGAACGCCTGCGCGCGCAATCCGAAGTGCACTACCTTGAAACCGCATCCCCTCAATCGACCTGACATGACCGATAACCGCCTCATTTCCCGCACCGACCGTACTGCCGCCGCCTTCGAAACCGCCTTCGGCACCGCGCCGACGCTGTTCGTCCAGGCCCCCGGCCGCGTCAACCTGATCGGCGAACACACCGATTACAACGACGGCCTCGTGCTGCCCTGCGCCATCGACTACCGCACCGCCATCGCGGCGCGTCCGCGCGCCGACCGCAAGGTGCGCGTGGTGGCCGCCGACTATGCCGACGCGCTCGACGAATACGACCTCGACGCGCCGATCGCCCGCCTTGAGGCGCCGATGTGGGCGAACTACGTGCGCGGCGTGGTCGCGCAGTTCGTCGCGCGCGGCCTGCCGATGCAGGGCATGGACCTGGCCATCGCCGGCGACGTGCCGCAGGGCGCGGGCCTGTCGTCGTCGGCCTCGCTGTCGGTCGCCGTCGGCCGCCTGTTCGCGACCCTGCCCGGCTTCGAAACGCTGTCCCCGGTCGACATCGCGCTGATCGCGCAGGCGTCGGAAAACGACTTCGTCGGCACCAAGTGCGGCAACATGGACCAGATCAGCTCCGCCTGCGGCGTCGCCGGCCACGCGCTGCTGATCGACTGCCGTTCGCTCGACGTGAAGCCCGTCCCGGTGCCGGACAACGCCGCCATCATGATCTTCAATTCGAACGTGACGCGCGGCCTGGTCGACAGCGCCTACAACGTGCGCCGCGAACAGTGCGAGGCGGCTGCCCGCCACTTCGGCCTGCCCGCGCTGCGCGACCTCGACCTCGCGACGCTGGAAGCCCGCGGCGCCGAACTGGACCCGGTCGTGCTGCGCCGTGCGCGCCACGTCGTGACGGAGGACGACCGCGTCCTGGCCGCCGCCGACGCGCTGGCCGGCGGCGACCTCGCGCGCCTGGGCGAGCTGATGGCCGCGTCGCACGCATCGATGCGCGACGATTTCGAGATCACCGTGCCGCCCATCGACAAGCTGGTCGACATCGTCAAGGGCGTGATCGGCCTCGAAGGCGGCGTGCGCATGACGGGCGGCGGCTTCGGCGGCTGCGTCGTGGCCGTGGTGCCGCATGCGCTGGTCGATGCGGCCCGCGCGGCGGTCGAGCGCGAGTACCGCTCGCCGGACGGCAAGCCGGCCACGATCTACGTCTGCCGCCCGGCCGCCGGCGCCGGCACGGTGACGCCATGAGCTGGCAGGCGGCCGCCGGCCGCTACGGCACCATGCCGTATCCGCACTGCGGCCGCAGCGGCCTGCGGCTGTCCGCCGTGGCGCTGGGCTTGTGGCACAACTTCGGCGGCCATGATGACTTCGAACGCCAGCGCGACATCGTGCGCACGGCGTTCGACCACGGCATCACGTGCTACGACCTCGCCAACAACTACGGTCCGCCGCCCGGATCGGCCGAGACGAATTTCGGCCGCATCCTCGAGCTGGACCTGAAGCCGCACCGCGACGAGATCGTCGTCTGCACAAAGGCCGGCTACACGATGTGGCCGGGTCCTTACGGCGACTGGGGCAGCCGCAAATACCTCGTCGCGAGCCTGGACCAGAGCCTGACGCGCATGGGCCTGGACTACGTCGACGTCTTCTATCACCACCGTCCCGATCCCGACACGCCGCTCGAGGAGACGATGGCGGCGCTCGATTACATCGTGCGCAGCGGGCGCGCGCTGTACGCCGGCATCTCGAACTACGGCGGCGAGCGCACGGCCGCCGCGGCGGCCGAACTGCGCCGCCTGGGCACGCCGTTCGTCATCCACCAGATGCGCTACAACATGCTCGCGCGCCAGCCCGAGACCGACCTGCTGCCCGTGCTGGAACGCGAAGGCATCGGCGGCATCGCGTTCTCGCCGCTGGCGCAGGGCCTCCTCACCGACCGCTATCTCGGCGGCGCGCTGCCGGCCGATTCGCGCGCGGCGGGGTCCGTCGGGTTCCTGAAGCCGGAACACATCACGCCGCAGCGCCTGCACATGGTCGCGGCGCTGAACGAGGTCGCGCGCACGGGCGGGCGCACGCTCGCGCAGCTGGCGCTCGCGTGGGTGAAGCGCCAGCCGGCCATCGCGTCGGTGCTGATCGGGGCCAGCAGGCCGCAACAGGTGCTCGATGCCGTGCGGGCCGTGCAGATGGCGCCGCTCAGCGGGGACGAGATCGCGGCGGTGGAGGCGATTCTCGCCGGGCAGTAGGCATGCGGTCCGGACGACGCGTGGCGAGCGATCCTACTTTGGCCACAGTGGCACGAAGTGGGCGCCGAATTGCAGGATCGTGCAATCTGTTCCCGCCGCGTTGCCGACCGAAGTCATGTTTTGAACTGCCCCGCCGTATCCGATTGCGTATATCTGGACGTGCAATCCACGCGTGACCGCCATGCGGTGACCGGTCGTGCCTACGTCGATCGTCGCGCCGGTCGGAAGACCGTAGGCCAGGCGCTCCTGGCCGAAGTCAGGCATGACGTTCGGATCATTGGCTTCCAGCTGAGCGAGGGTATGGATGAGGCAATTGTGTCCTTCAGGCGTGGCCTGGCCCTCGTTGAAGTGTTCGAACAGGTTCGCAAGCGAGGCATCGGGCGTCTGAACACCTTGTTGCTGGAGAAACTCGGCGACCGATTTCGGATACGAAGGCACTTGCAGTGGTTCGAACATGACGATGTCGTCCGGATTGCCCGAGCCGGGGCCTTGTGGGTCCTCGTCCTCGTCCTCGTCCTCGCCCTCGCCCTCGAACTCGTCCGACGCCGCGTCCCATGAAAGGCTTGCGGCGGTACCGCCGACCGAGGAAAAGCCCTTGTTGAATGCCGTAACCTTCCGGGCCAGCGCGCGCTGGGCCTGGACCGAACGTTTCTCGGCGGAGTTGAGGCGGGCTTTCTCCGTCGGCATATTGGCCACGCCGAAATAGGGATTTATCAGGGCAGCGGAAGAAATCGTCGGGAGCGACTCGTAGCCGACTATCTTCCAGCGCAGCTGCTGGGCCTCGCTCGTCGCACAGCCGATGGCGCGCGCCGCCAATTCTTCCTGCCAGTTGTCGAGCTTCGATTGCTTCATCGGATTGCCACCCTCTTCGTCCGGCGCATAGAAGTCGTCCCCCGACGCACCGACGAGGAGACGCCCCACGAGACAGGCCGACGACATACCTCCGAGAACGTTCACCTCGGCCTCGTTGAGGATGCGCGCCTTGATCGACAGGCTCTTCTGCGCCGCGAGTTGCAGCACGTTGTTAAGGCGCAGGATGTTGTCGGGGACGAGTGGAATGAGATAAATGTAGAGCTCGCCCATCGTTCCCTGACGGCGCCGTTGCTGGGACTGCTCTTCCGGCGTTTTGATGCCCAGCACGTAGCGGATCGAGTGCACGGGATTGAACGAGAACGATACGAAGGGCGTCAGGCTGAAGTCGAGACCTCGATACAGTGCGGGCGCCTTGTCGGCCTGTTTGATTTCGGTGCTGAAGGCACCATACGTATTGATGTAGCGCTGGATGAGGCTGTAGTATTGGTCGCCCTGCTTGTTCCCGCTCCAGTGCTGCTTGACCGCCTCGCCCTCGACGGCGCGCAACTTGCGGGCGATGCCCATGGCTTCGTCGTCGAGTTGATCCATTTGCGCCTGCGATTCGACCAGCCCCGGCTCGACGTTCGCGCGGTGGCGGGCCTCTTCGCTCGAGGCCGGAATCTGGTCCAGCGAGGCAAGACTCTGGTTCAGGATATCGAAATCGCTGAAGTAGTCGCGGCGAAAATGCAGGCCCCGATAGACGGCAATGCATTCGATTTGCTCCGTCGTATCCGGCAAACCGGCCATGCCCGGCATGCCACAGGGGATGATGCTGGTCACGGCGGACTTGCTGGAGGAAAAGGACTGCCCGGCCTGCACCGTCTTCTTCTCGAAGTCCGTGACCTTCTGCGTCCATGTCGTCTCGGCCGCGAGCAGCCGAGAAGCAATTTTCCTCAACCAAACCGCCGGATTCTTGCCAGCGTTCTTGTGGATTAACTCCAGCGCCTCGCTCGTTGCGATCGACCTGCATCGTTGATGAAATTGCTTGAGTTCGTGACCATGGTAGGCAATCGTTCCAAGCAATTGCTGACCGGTCGCCAGGTCGACCAGGCCGCCGTTGACATACCGGGAGGTCGTCTGCGCGAGCAACCGGGTGCGCCGGGCCACGCGCGCCCCGAACGCGGCGTGGCTGCGCAGCGTCATCAATGCCGTGATCTGCGCCTCGAACAACGCGTTTTCCTTGATCTCTGCCGGAAGCAACGGCAAGCCGTGGTTGGCTTGCGCTTGCAGGAGGTCCCGCCCGAGCGCGCGCAGCAGGGACGACATTTTCTGGAGCGCGGACTCGAAGGCTTCGATGGCCTTGCGGTCGAGGACATTCCCTTCCATGAACGTCTTGATGGCCACGCAAAGCTGGAGAAGGCACGCCTCGATCCGCTTCTTCACTCGACCTCTCCCGTGCCGGCCACACGTCGCGCCGCTTCCGCATAAAGTGCCGTCATGAGGTCGTTGCCGTCGGTGATCGAACGCGGCACAGGCTCGAGCAGGGGCGCGGCCCAGGACATCGAATCGAACTCGGCGCCGTGGACGAGGACGATCTGCGCCCACTGCCAAAGCGCCTGTTCCGACACGATCCCGCGGGCCAGGGCCCGATCCAGGCCGGTACTCACGTGCGCGCGGACGGCCGCCCTCCCCCTCGCCTCGATCGCCTCAGGCCGCAGCGCCGCAAGCGCCTCGAACAAGCGCTGCGCGAAGGCCCGACGCTGGTCTTCTTCGAGAATCGATTGCTGGCGCGCGCGGATCAGGAGCACGGCAGTCCTTCGACGACAGGATCGCCAGCGCGTGCCGGGCCGTCCGTGAGTGCAATGTGCCCGCACTCTCCCCCCGCCTCGACTTCGCCAGGAGCCACGGTCCGCTGGAACCCGGCAAATGACGGCAAGCGGATAGATCGTTCGAGTCCGAGAGTCCGTATGTGCATACGATGGTTCGTTGTCGTTGTCGTTGTCGTCGGACGGCGGCCGCGGCGGCGCCAATATCGGTTGCGCGACGGGAACGTGGCCTTGCCTCCCGCACGTCAGCGCGCTGCAATGTTGACGAGATTGTAAACGATTGCACAGCCGTGTACCGTCAATGTACCGTTGACCGATAAATTTTTGCCAATCGACACGATGCCGATGCCAAGCATTCCCGTCGCCGTTCCATGGCGGTGTTCTGCACCGGATTCGGGCCAGGCACGACAGGATCGCGGCAGTCGGACCGTTTCCGCCCGGGCCATGGCGGCTAATCCGTTCTGCGCGCGAACCACGTCGCCAGCGCGGAGCCGGACAGGTTGTGCCACACGCTGAACAGCGCGCTCGGCACGGCGGCGAGAGGACTGAAATGCGCGGACGCCAGCGCCGCGCCCAGTCCGGAATTCTGCATGCCCGTCTCGAACATCACCGCCTTGCGCTTGGCGAGGTTCATGCCGAACATCCTGGCGAACACATAGCCCAGCGCGAAGCCGAGCAGGTTGTGCAGGATGACCGCCGCGAATATCAGGAGGCCGTTCGTCAGCAGCTTGGCCTGGTTCAGCGCGACGATGATCGCGATGATCAGCACGATCGCCACCGTGGACACCAGCGGCAGCGCCTTGACGCTGGCCGCCGCCTGCCGGGCGAACAGGGTCTTGGCTGCGATGCCGAGCGCGATCGGCAGGATCACGACCTGCACGATGTCGACGAACAGCGAGGTCGTATTAATGTGCATCCACCCGCCCGCGAGCAGCGACACGAGGGCCGGCGTCGCGAACGGCGCGATCAAGGTGGACACCGACCCGATCGACACCCCGAGCGCGACGTCGCCCCTGGACAGGAAGGTCATCACGTTCGACGCGGTCCCGCTCGGGCAGCAGCCGACGAGGATCACGCCGACCGCGATCTCGGGCGGCAGGCGCAGCGCGAGCGCGAGCAGGTAGGCGATGCCGGGCATGATGAGGTAGTGCCCGACGACGCCGATCGCCACGTCCTTCGGCCGCCGGAAGACCTCGCGAAAATCCGCCGCCGACAGCGTGAGGCCCATGCCGAACATGACGATGCCGAGCAGCGGCGCGATCCAGGTCTTGTAGCCGGTGAACAGCGGCGGCGCGAAGAATCCCAGGGCGGCGAACAGGAGGACCCACACCGAAAAGGTCTTGCCGACGAAGGCGCTGGCTTTTTCTACTGCGTTCACGCGTGTGTTCTCCCTGTCCGATTTATCGCTGCGTCCGGCATTATATGTCCGCAGCCCCTGACCTTTGGCGGATGCGGCGCGGCGCAATCCGCGTTAGCATTGCACCACCATGACCGCTACCGCCTCCGCCCCCGCCCGCCTGCCGATCGGCACCCTCGACGGTGTCGCGTTCGACGTCGTCGCCTGGGGCCCGGCGCACGCCGACGCCGACTTCAGCGTGGCCTGCATGTTCGAGCACGAACTGGGCGGCGCCATGGCCGGCGGGCTGCTCGCCCTGGACCAGGCGCTCGGCGGCCAACTGGCGCGCATGCGCGCGGCGGGCGCGTTCCAGGCGCAGCCGATGGAAACGCTGCTGGTCACGACGCCGCCGCCGGGCGTGACGCCGCGTGCCGTGCTGGTGATCGGCATGGGCGATCCCACGGCGCTGGACGGCGACCTGCTGCGGCGCGCCTGCCGCGTCGCGATGCGCGAGGCGATCCGCCACGGCGCGACGTCGATGGCGTTCGCGCCCAGCGTGCTCGATGCCGGCCACACCGACAACGCGGCGCTGGACATGCAGGAGGTCATGCTGGACGGGATGCTCGGCGCCTTGCGCGCGGAGCACATGCTGGCCGACGCCGGACTGGCGGGCACGCCGGCGCTGCGCCATTGCACGTTCGACGTCGGCGCGCCGCGCGCGCAGGCGGCCGGGCGCGCATTCGCGGCGGCGTTCGCGCGGGCGACCGCCGCAGCCCGTCAATGAATCAGTCCCGGTCGGCGCGGCAGCGCATGCCCTGCAACTCCTCGGGCGTCGGCGACGCCAGGGCCGGGCCGTTGATGGCATACGTCGCCCCGTTCGACGCGGTCACGACGTTATGACTCCCCTCGATGGTGGCCGTGCTGTTTGGTCTGCCCCAATGAAAAAACCAGCGCATCGTCCCGTGCGCGCCCGGCTCGACGAGAATGCCGAAGATATCGCTGTCGCCGGCAAGCGTCTGAAAGACCGGGGCCCCTGTCGGCGACACGCCGAACGTCAGATGCCGCCCCTGCAGTCCGGCGTTGGTCGCCGTTCCGCGTGCCAGCACGTAGCACCCGCTTCCCGCCGCATCCGGCCCCTCGCCCTGCTGCTCGAAGGCCGTGATACGTCCCGACCGGTCGATGTCGCCATAGCCGCTGGTCTCGACCTTGGCGCCACCGATCGTGATCGTGTGGGCTGAGCTGTACACGCCGGCCACGAAGGAAACATCGTTGGCTTGCGCTGCTGCCCTGCCGGATGTGCCCAGCGCCAGCATGGCGGCAACGACGAAAAGCGAGGCAAGCGGTTTCATTCGAACTCCAGTCGGGTAGGCGATTCCGGAGTCTACAGCGTGTTCGACGGCGAAAATGCGCACATCGTCACATCGGGGGGCGCTAGGGTCCATCTGACTGATACGACGTGAAAAGCGCTGTTTCCGGAATCCTTAGCACGTCGTCATTAGCACGTCGTCCCCGCGCAGGCGGGGACCCAATTTTGCGCGGG
>NZ_LMCY01000011.1:71434-226861 GCF_001425685.1 Massilia sp. Root335
GCCGCAACGCCAGGTCCGCCAGCAGCACCAGCACCAGCGCGAACGACAGCGCCTTCCAGAACAGGAGCGGACTGCGTTCGATCAGGGGCGCACGGGTGCGCTCGAGGAAGGCGCGGTTCGGGTGGTGCAGGTCGTACACGAATTCGGCCACGTCCTCGTAGCGCCGGCGCGGGTCGATCCGCAGCGCCTTCGCCAGCGCCGCGTCGACCCAGGCCGGCAGCGCCGGCTCGTGCTCGCGCGCGGACGTGTACGCGAGCTTGCGCTGCGCGGCGCGCCCGGCCGCGCGTGGAATCCCGACGCCGTACGGCAGCGCGCCCGTCAGCATCCAGTAGGTCAGCACGCCCAGCGCGAACACGTCGGAGCGCACGGTGCCGCGTTCGCCCAGGAAGTACTCGGGCGCGGCATACAGGGCGGCGCCCTGCAGGGTCCAGTCGGGCGCGTGCGGCGCCATCTCGATGACGCCGGCCACGCTCACCGAACCCAGGTCGATGATCGTGACGGTGCCGTCGGCGTCGATCATGACGTTGTCCGGACGGACGTCCTGGTGCAGCATCTCGAGCCGGTGCAAGGCGCGCAAGCCTTTCGCCACCTGGTCGACGATGCGCCGCACGGCATCCAGGCCGGGGCGCGGATGGTCGCGCAGCCACTGCGCCAGCGTGACGCCCTCGATGTACCCGGTGGCGACGTAGACGCAGCTGCGCGGGCGCGCCGGCAGCGCGGGCTTGACCACGTGGGCGCTGTGCACGCGCCCCATGATCCACTCCTCCATCACGAACCGTTCCATGTGGGCGCGGTCGGCGGCGAGGTCGATCGACGGCACCTTGAGGATCACGTGCGCGCCGCTGTCCGGGTCGAGCGCGAGGTAGACGTGGCTGCGGCTGCTGCCGTGCACCTCGCGCACGATGCGGTAGCCGTCGAGTTCCGCGCGCGGCGCCAGCAGCGGCGCCAGCGGCAGCCCGGCCATCTGGCGCAGCAGCTCGGACGCTTCGCGCGCCTGCAGCGATTCGATGCGCACCAGCTGCACGGTGAGATTGTCGGCGCTGCCGTTGTCCAGCGCGCGCGCCACCAGGCGGCGCGCCGCCTCGTCCAGGTCCGGCGCGCCGTGCAGCGCGGCGTGCACGTCGGCGCCGGTCAGATGCTCGTACACGCCGTCCGTGGCCAGCATGAACAGGTCGCCCGCCTCCAGCGCCACGGCGCGGTAATCGATGTCGATCCGGTCCTGCACGCCCAGCGCGCGGCTCAGGTAGCTGCGCTCGGGCGACACCCAGACCCGATGATCCGTCGTCAGCTGTTCGAGGCTGGCGCCCTGCTCCCCGAGGTGGATGCGATGGATGCGCGCGTCGCCGACGTGGAACAGGTGGGCCGTGTTCGACTTGATGACCAGCGCCGAAAAGGTGCAGACATAGCCGCGGTCCTGGTCGTACCGCTCCTGGCTTTGGCGCGTCTGCGCGTACAGCCAGGCGTTGGCCGCGGCCAGCACGCGCTCGGCGGAGGTCCGGACCGACCACGCGTCCGGCGTGGCGTAGTAATCCTCGAGGAAGGACGCGACGGCGGTGGCGCTGGCGACGTGGCTCACGGCGCTGCTGCCGATGCCGTCCGCCAGCGCGAGCGCCGCGCCCTTGGTCGCGCGCAGCGGCGCGCGCGGCATCACCGCGCCGTGGCAATCCTGGTTGGACGGTTTGCGGCCCCGGTCCGTGTGCTGGCCGACGGACAGGGTCAATGGTTGCGACATGGACGCCGGCCCTTGCGCCGCGCCGCTCAGTTGAACGAACGCTTGGGCGCCGTCTTCACGTGCGTCGAATACAGGGTCAAACCCGTGAAGGCGAGACCGCCGACGAGGTTGCCGAGCACGGTCGGGATCTCGTTCCACAGCAGGTAGTCGAGGAAGGTGAAGTGGGCGCCGGTCAGGATCCCGAACGGGAACAGGAACATGTTGACCACCGAGTGCTCGAACGCCATCGCGAAGAACAGCGTCACCGGCATCCACATGGCGATGACCTTGCCGCCGACGGTCGTCGAGATCATGGCGCCGACGACGCCGGTCGACACCATCCAGTTGCACAGCATGCCGCGGATGAACAGCGTGACCATGCCGGCGAAGCCGTATTCCGCATAGCCGAGGGTGCGCTTCTCGCCGATCGAACCGATCGTCTTGGCCAGCACGCCGCCGTCCGTGTGGAAGCCGAACGTGAAGATGTACGACATCAGCACGGCCACGGTGAACGCGCCGAGGAAGTTACCGAGGAAGACGATGCCCCAGTGCTTGATCACGCGCGGCAGCGTGACGCCGGGACGCTTGTCGATCAGCGCCAGCGGCGTGAGGACGAACACGCCGGTCAGCAGGTCGAAACCGAGCAGGTACAGGATGCAGAAGCCGGCCGGGAACAGCAGCGCGCCGATCAGCGGCACGCCCGTCGCCACCGAGCTGCTGACGGCGAACACCGCCCCCAGCGCGAGGATGGCGCCCGCCATGTAGGCGCGGATCAGCGCATCGCGCGTGGACATATAGATTTTGGATTCGCCCGCGTCGACCATCTTGGTCACGAATTCTGAAGGCACCAGGTACGCCATGAAACTTCTCCCTAGGGGCCGCGCTGAGGCGGCATGGATTGATCGGTGATCCGGCGTCGGTCGCGCCGTCGAAGGGAGTCATGCAAGAAACGGGCCCGCTGCCGGGATGGCGGCCGGGCCGGCGAAGCGCCGGCCGATCGGGCACCGGCGCACTGCTTTCGTGCCCGCGCCGTCTGCTGGTGCAAGGCCGCACCAGCGTGGTAAATACCGATGGCACGCATGCCCGCAAACGAGGCGACAATTCGGAGTCGACAATTCGGGGTCAGAGCACGTTTTGGTGCAAGTGCTTCCGCGTAAGTTCGTGCGGGCGCCGACGTTGGCGGTCGTTGCGCATCGGGACATTGATCCAAACCGGGCTCTGACCCCGGTGGCAAAAAAAACGGCGCGCCGCCCGAAGGCAAGCGCGCCGGTGGCAACGACAGGCCGGCACCGCCGTGCCGTCCCGTCCTACTCGGAAATCAGAAGTGGTATTCGGCCTTCACCATCGGCGTGCTGGCCGATGCGCCCGGCACGTGCTTGCTGTCGTTGCCGAACTTGTTGTGCCAGTACTGGTACTCGAAACCGGCGCGGAAGGTCTTCGGCTTGGCGCCCAGCAGCGGGCCGACGTCGTACAGCAGCTGCATGTCGATGTTCGTTTCCGGCGCCGTCTGGTTGCCGAATTCGTCCTTGCCCTTCGAGGCGATCCAGTTGGCGAAACCTTCCCACGACCAGCCCGTCGCGCCCACCGGGAACGCCCACACGGCGCCCAGCATCGGGTGCGTGTCGTAGCGGTAGCGCGGGGTCGAGACGCCCGAGAACTCGTTGGTCGGCGCGTTGCTCTCCCACAGGCCGTAGATGCCCACGTTCAGCAGGCCCGGCGCCTTGAACGAGAAGGTCGGGCCGACGACCAGCATGCGCTTCTTCGAGTTGTAGCCGGCGTCGTCCTTCGTGTTGACGTCGAAACCGAAGGTCATGCCGACGTCGGTCACGGGGCCGTAGGCGAACGGATTGCCGGTTGCCTTGGTCAGCGAAACGGTGTTGCGGTACAGGAGGTAGAACTCCTGCGCGCCCGAGCTCGCGCCCGGCGCCGACGGGTCGGTCTTGTTCGACAGCAGGACATCCAGGTTGAAGAAGTTGGTGCCGTAGGCATAACCGCTCACGTGGTTGATGTCGAGGATGTCCTTGTGGATGTCGGCGCCGTTGAACGGCTCGCGGAAACGGCCGCCGGTGCGGTAGCCGATCGAGGTGTCGCTCCACTCGGCGGCCTGGACGGACGTTGCCGCGCACGCGCACAGCGCCATGGTCAGGACGGTTTTTTTCATGCTTTGCTCCCTTGGACGATTGATTGGTGGTTGTTGGTGGCGCCCGCATCCCCGTGGCTCTCGGCGGGGATGTCGCGGGTTCCGTTAAAGAAGAGGTTCAGCGCGACCGCGGCGACGGCGGTCAGCAGGATGCCCGACTCCAGCAACGGATGCAGGCTGTGGGCCATCTGTTGGGCCCAGCGCGGCGCCACCAGCGGGATCAGGCCGAAGCCGATCGACAGGGCGACAATATACAGGTTGTAGCGGTTGCTCCGGAAGTCGACGCGGGTCAGGATGCGGATGCCTGCCGCGGCAACCATGCCGAACATGACGAGGCCTGCGCCGCCCAGCACGAACTGCGGGATCGCCTCCACCAGCGCCGCCATTTTCGGCAGCATGCCCAGCACGATCATGATGCAGCCGCCGGCCACGCACACCCAGCGGCTCTTGACGCCGGTGACGGCGACCAGGCCCACGTTCTGCGAAAAGCTCGTGTGCGGAAAGGTGTTCAGCAGGCCGCCGATCAGCGTGCCCAGGCCGTCCGTGCGCAGGCCGGCCGCGAGCTGCTTGCGGTCGAGGTCCTTGCCCGTCAGTTCGGACAACGCGAGGAACATGCCGGCCGACTCGATCATCACGACGATCATGACGACGGCGAACGTGACGATCATGACGAGATCGAACGTGGGGGCGCCGAACGCCAGCGGCGTCACGAGCCGGAACCAGGCGGCCTGGCCGACCTTGGCGAAGCTCATCTCGCCGAACGCGAACGTCACGATGCAGCCGGCGACGATGCCCAGCAGGACGGAAATATTGGCGAGGAAGCCACGGGTATAACGCACGAGGCACAGCACGACGGCCAGCACGAAGGCGGCGATGCCCAGGTGGTCCAGCGCGCCGTAGTTCGGGTTCGGCGTCATCGGCACGGGGCCGGCCAGCTTCAGGGCGGGCGCCGCACCGCCCGGCGGCAGCGCGCTTGCCGCCTGCGCCGCGCCGGCGCGCGCCGCGTCGACCATCGCGGCCAGCTTGACCGTGTCGACGCTCTGCGCCGTGTTGTCCGGACCGCCCATGGCCCAGCCCACGCCGACGCGCATCAGGGTCACGCCGATGATCAGGATGATGGTGCCCGTGACGACGGGCGGGAAGAAGCGCAGCAGGCGACTCATCAACGGCGCGATGAGCAGCGCCACGGCACCGGCGCCGATGCCGGCGCCGAAGATCGCGCGCGCCCCGTCGACGCCGGGCACCGCGTTCGCGATGGCGACCATCGGGCCGACGGCCGCGAAGGTCACGCCCATCATCACCGGCAGGCGGATGCCGAACCAGGATGTCAGCCCGAGGGACTGGATGAGCGTCACGATTCCGCAGCAGAACAGGTCGGCCGAGATCAGCATGCTGACCTGTTCAGGGGGAAGCTTGAGGGCGCGTCCGACGATCAGCGGCACGGCGATGGCGCCGGCGTACATGACGAGGACGTGCTGCAGGCCGAGCGCGGTCAGGCGCCCGAGGGGCAATCGCTCATCCACGGGATGGCGGGAAGTTTGGGTCATGCTTGTCTCCTGGTCGGGGGTGGTCCCCCTTTGGTTTTAGAACTGCCGGTGCTGCCGTACTGCGTGTACTGCGTGTACTGCGTACTGCGTACTGCGTTACTGCGTTCGAAACGAAGGATGCATGCTGCCCGCCGGGCGCCGGCCGCGCTCGTGACGCGGCCGGCCGGGGCACGGGGCCCCTGGTGATCAGTTGACCGGGGCGCCCTCCTCGTACCAGCGCTTGATCAGGTTGCGCTCGTCGGGTGTGATCTGGGTCGCGTTATTCAGCGGCATCTGCTTGAGCACGACGGCCTGCTGGTACATCTCCTGGGCGTGGCGCTTGATCGATTCGGGCGAATCGAACGAGATGCCTTTCGACGCCATGGCGGCCGAGTGGCACATCGAGCAACGCTGGGCGACGACGCCTTTCACCTGTTCGAAGCTGACGTTCTGCGCGCTGGCGCCGGCGGCGGCGCCGCTGTTGGCGACGGCAGCGGTGGGCGCGGCGGACGCGATGGCCGGCACATCGATCTCGGGTTTCGGGACCAGGTAGACGATGAGACCCATCAGGGCGGCGACGCCGAAGCCGGCGAATTCCCACGGCACGCGCTTGCCGTGGACCATGGCCTTGTGGCGCGCGACGAAGCTCTGGCGGATCAGGGCGCCCGTCAGCATCATCAGTACCAGAACGACCCAGTTGTTGTCGCCCGAATAGAGCCAGCCGTAGTGGTTCGACAACATCGCGAACAGCACCGGCAGCGTGAAATAAGTGTTATGGACGCTGCGCTGCTTGGCGCGCCAGCCGTAGATCGGGTCGACCGGCTGGCCGGCCTTGAGCTGGGCGACGACCTTGCGCTGGCCCGGGATGATCCAGAAGAACACGTTCGCGCTCATCGACGTGGCCAGCATGGCGCCCACCAGCAGGAAGGCGGCGCGGCCCGCGTACAGCTGGCAGGCCAGCCAGGCGGCGAACACGACGAACACGAAGACGATCCCGCCGACGATGGCGTCGCCGTTCTTCTTGCGGCCGAACGTGCGGCAGATCGTGTCGTACACGAGCCAGAACGCGACGAGGAAGCCCAGCGCGGTGCCGACGGCGGCGCCCGGCGTCCAGTCGTGCACCTGCTTGTCGACCATGAAGGTGCCGGCATTGAACAGGTACAGCACCGTGAACAGGCCGAAACCGGACAGCCACGTGGCGTAGCTCTCCCAGTAGAACCAGTGCAGGCCTTCGGGCATCGACTTCGGCGCCACGAGGTATTTTTGCGGGTGGTAGAAGCCGCCGCCGTGCACGGCCCACAGCTCGCCGTCGACGCCCTTCTCCACGAGGTCGGGAGAGGTCGGCCTGGTCAGCGAATTGTCGAGGAAGACGAAGTAGAACGATGCGCCGATCCAGGCGATCGCCGTGATGACGTGGGTCCAGCGCAACAGCAGGTTGGCCCAGTCGAGCAGATAGGATTCCATAGAGCCTCTTACGAAAGGAAGTACGGCATGAACGACTGCACGTACTGTCCCATCACCACAGCGGGCTCTGTGAGGGGCAAATCATCGCAACCACCGGCGTCGGGCTGGGCCCTTCTGCCGATGTGCTCCGCGGCGACATCTACAACTGTATACGATCTTGTCGAAAATGGGGAGATTTTTTATGACAAGAACAAGGCTTGATGCTTACGAGCCACGGTAGGTCGAATACGACCACGGGCTGACCAGCAGCGGCACGTGATAGTGGCCGGCCGCGTCCGAAATCCCGAACTCCAGCGGCACGACGTCGAGGAAGGCCGGCTCGGGCAGGCTCACGCCCTTCTCGCGGAAGTACGCCGCGACGGCGAACGTCAGGCGATAGCGGCCGACCGCCATCGTTTCCGCGTTCAGCAGCGGACCGCCGTCGTTGCGGCCGTCGCTGTTGAGCGTGAGCGTCCTGATCGTGCGCGCGCCGTTGCCGTCGAGCGCTTCGAGCGTCACGCGCATGCCGGCCGCCGGGCAGCCGTTCATGGTGTCGAGCACGTGGGTGCTGAGGTGTCCCATCTGTTTTCCTTTCTTGGTTGGCGAAAAAATTGCATACACTTTGTGTTTTCTTTTTTTGGAAAAGTGTATACACTCCAAGCACGATGTCAATCACTTATTGTTTAAAGCGACCATGAGCCGAGCCCGAACGCCCCTGAAGATCGTCCCGTTGACCCATGATACGCCCGCGGGCGCGCCGGCCGGCGGCGCCACGCAGCGCATCGTCGACGCCATCACCACCGCGATCGCCGAGCGCCGCCTGATGCCGGGCACCAAACTGTCCGAACAGAAGATCGGCGACATCTTCAAGGTGTCGCGCACCGTCGTGCGCCAGGCGTTCAACCAGTTGTCGCGCGACCGCCTCGTGGTGCTGGAACCGGCGCGCGGCGCGTTCGTCGCCACGCCCACGGCCGAGGAAGCGAACGACGTGTTCGAAGTGCGCACTATCCTCGAGACGGCCGTGACGAAGCAGTTGTGCGCGACGATCACCGACGCCCAGATCAAGCAGTTGCGCGAACACCTGCAGCTGGAACAGGCCGCCGTCGCCAACGCCGAAGTCCCGGGCCGCACCCGCCTGCTGGGCGACTTCCACCTCGTGCTGGCGCAGATGCTCGGCAACCAGGTGCTGGTGCAGATGCTGTCCGAGCTGTTGACGCGCTCCTCGCTGATCGCGCTGATGCGCCAGTCGTCGCAGTCGGCGGAGGAATCGCTGGACGAGCACGTGGCCATCGTCGACGCCTTCGAAAAGCGCGACGTCAAGGCGGCCATGCGCCTCGTCTCGAAACACCTGGCCAACGTGCAGCACAACCTGCACCTCGATCCGCAGCGCGTGGACCTGGCCGACATCCTTCATCCGTGAACCACGAACGAGCCATCATGACCCAACACTACCCACGTGACCTCGCCGGCTACGGCCGCGAACAGCCGTACGCCGACTGGCCGGGACGCGCCCGCGTCGCCGTGCAGTTCGTCCTGAACTACGAAGAAGGCGGCGAGAACAGCGTGCTGCACGGCGACGCCGGCAGCGAACAATTCCTGTCCGAGATGTTCAACCCGGCGTCGTTCCCGACCCGTCACCTGTCGATGGAGAGCATCTACGAATACGGCTCGCGAGTCGGCGTCTGGCGCATCCTGCGCGAATTCGAAAAGCGCGGCCTGCCGCTGACGATCTTCGGCGTCGGCATGGCGCTGGAACGCTCCCCGGACGTGACGAGCGCGTTCAAGGAACTCGGCCACGAGATCGCCTGCCATGGCTGGCGCTGGATCAGCTACCAGAACATGGACGAAGCGGCGGAGCGCGCCGACATGGCGCGCGGCATGGACGCCATCGAACGCCTGACCGGCGAACGCGCGCTGGGCTGGTACACGGGCCGCGACAGCCCGAACACGCGCCGCCTCGTCGCCGATTACGGCGGCTTCGAATACGACAGCGACTACTACGGCGACGACCTGCCGTTCTGGCTCAAGGTGCGCAAGACGGACGGCACCCAGGCGCCGCAACTGGTCGTGCCGTACACGCTGGACACGAACGACATGCGGTTCGCGCTGCCCCAGGGTTTTTCGCACGGCGATCCGTTCCTGGCGTATCTGCGCGACGCGTTCGACGTCCATTACCAGGAAGGCGGCGACCGCCCGTCGATCCTGTCGATCGGCATGCACTGCCGCCTGCTGGGCCGGCCGGGACGCTTCCGCGCGCTGCAGCGCTTCCTGGACTACATCGAACAGCACGATCGCGTGTGGGTCGCGCGCCGCATCGACATCGCGCGCCACTGGAAGAACGTGCACCCCTACAACCCCGACACCGCATTCGCGTGGGAGTAATGACAATGTTAACGCTGGAGACACTCAACGCCGCCGACGAGGCGCATTTCACCGCGCTGCTGGACGGCGTCTACGAGCATTCGCCGTGGATCGCCGGCCGCGCCTGGGCCAGGCGCCCGTTCGCGACGCTCGCGCAACTGAAGCGCGGCCTCGTCGAAGCCGTGCGCGACGCCTCTCGCGACGAACAACTGGGCCTGATCCGCGCCCACCCGGAGCTCGCGGGCAAGGCGATGGTCAGCAAATCGCTGACGGCGGAATCGACGAATGAACAGAACAAGGCCGGCCTGACGAATTGCACGCCGGAGGAATTCGCGACGATCCAGAAGCTGAACGCCGACTACAACGCCAAGTTCGGCTTCCCGTTCATCCTCGCGGTGCGCGGCCCGCGCGGCCTCGGCCTGCAGAAGGCCGAGATCATCGCCACCTTCGCGCGCCGCCTGGGCAACGGGCCGGACTTCGAGTTCGCCGAAGCGCTGCGCAACATCCACCGCATCGCCGAGATCCGCCTGGACGACAAGTTCGACCAGCACCCGGCGCTCGGCAACGACGTGTGGGACTGGCACGAACAGCTGGCCGCCCACACCGAACCCGGCTACGCCGAGCGCGGCGAGCTGTGCGTGACCTACCTGACCGATGCGCACCGCGCCACGGCGCTGCACCTGGCGCAGTGGATGCGCGAGGAATGCGGCTTCGACGACGTGACCATCGACGCCGTCGGCAACGTCGTCGGCATCTATCACGGTGCCGATCCCGCCGCCAAACGCCTGCTGACCGGCTCTCACTACGACACCGTCCGCAACGGCGGCAAGTACGACGGCCGCCTGGGCATCCTCGTGCCGATGGCCTGCGTGCGCGAACTGCACCGCCAGGGCAAGCGCCTCGCCTACGGCATCGAAGTCGTCGGCTTCGCCGAAGAGGAAGGCCAGCGCTACAAAGCCGTGTTCCTCGGCTCGGGCGCCCTCACCGGGTCGTTCGACGCGAACTGGCTCGATCAGAAGGACGCCGACGGCATCACGATGCGCGCCGCGATCGAGCACGCCGGCCTGAAGGTCGACGACATCGCCGCGCTGAAACGCGATCCGGCGCGCTACCTCGGCTTCGTCGAGACGCACATCGAACAGGGGCCGGTGCTGAACGACCTCGACCTGCCGCTGGGCGTCGTCACATCGATCAACGGCAGCGTGCGTTTCGTCGGCGAGATCGTCGGCGTCGCCAGCCACGCCGGCACCACGCCGATGACGATGCGCCGCGATGCCGCGGCCGCGGCGGCCGAACTGGTGCTGTTCGCCGAGAAGCGCGGCGGCGCGGTCGCCGACCTCGTCGCCACCGTCGGCATGCTGGAGGTGCCGAACGGCTCGATCAACGTCGTGCCGGGCCGCTGCCGCTTCTCGCTGGACGTGCGCGCCACGACCAATGAGGTGCGCGACGCCGCGGCCGCCGACATCCAGGCGGAACTGGCGGCCATCTGCGAGCGCCGCGGGCTGCAGTACACGCTCGAGGAAACGATGCGCGCGGCCGCCGCCCCGTGCGCCGCCGATTGGCGCCAGCGCTGGGAGCGCGCCGTCGAAACGCTCGGCCTGCCCGTATTCCGCATGCCCAGCGGCGCCGGCCACGACGCGATGAAACTGCACGACATCATGCCGCAGGCCATGCTGTTCCTGCGCGGGCTGAACGCGGGCATCAGCCACAACCCGCTCGAATCCATCACCAACGACGACGCCGAACTGTGCGTCCAGGCGTACCAAGCCCTTCTCGACCAACTCGCATCGGACTTCTGACATGACCACGACCGCTACCAACAACACCGCCGCCCCCTACGAAGCGCTGGACGCCTGGATCGACGCCCATTTCGACGAGGAAGTGCGCTTCCTGCAGGAGCTCGTGCGCGTGCCGACCGACACCCCGCCGGGCAACAACGCCCCGCACGCCGAGCGCGCGGCCGACCTGCTGCGCGAATTCGGCTTCGACGCCGAGAAGCACCCGGTGCCGGCGCCGACCGTCAAGGCGGCCGGCCTGGAGACGATCACGAACCTGGTCGTGCGCCGCAAATACGGCGCGGGCCGCACCGTCGCGATGAACGCGCACGGCGACGTGGTGCCGCCGGGCGACGGCTGGAGCCATGATCCGTACGGCGGCGAAGTCGTCGACGGCCAACTGTTCGGCCGCGCCGCCGCCGTCAGCAAGTGCGATTTCGCGACCTTCACGTTCGCGACCCGCGCCCTGGAAGCGCTGGGCGCCCCGCTCAAGGGCGGCGTCGAACTGTACTTCACCTACGACGAGGAATTCGGCGGCGAACTGGGCCCGGGCTGGCTGCTGCAGCAAGGCCTCGTCAAGCCCGACCTCCTGATCGCCGCGGGCTTCAGCTACCAGGTCGTCACCGCGCACAACGGCTGCCTGCAGATGGAAGTGACGGTCAACGGCAAGATGGGCCATGCGGCCGTGCCGGAAACGGGCGTCGACGCGCTGCAGGCCGCGACCCGCATCCTCGTCGCGCTGTACGACCAGAACACGCAGTACAAGCAGGTCAAGAGCCAGGTCAAGGGCATCAACCATCCTTACCTGAACGTGGGCCTGATCGAAGGCGGCACCAATACCAACGTCGTGCCGGGCAAGGTCGTGCTGAAGCTCGACCGCCGCATGATCCCGGAAGAGAACCCGCTCGAGGTCGAAGCGACGCTGCACAAGGTGATCCAGGACGCCGTCGCCGACTGCCCCGGCATCACCATCGAGATCAAGCGCATGCTGCTGGCGAACGCATTGAAGCCGCTGGACGGCAACCAGCCGCTGGTCGACGCCCTGTCGCGCCACGCCACCAGCGTGTTCGGCGAGGAGATCGGCGCGGCCGGCACGCCGCTGTACACGGATGCGCGCCTGTTCGGCGAGGCGGGCGTCCCGGCCGTGCTGTACGGCTGCGGTCCGCGCACGGTCGGCGAGAGCAACGCCAAGCGCGCCGACGAGCACATCGACCTGGAAGACCTGCGCCGCGCGACCAAGGTCGTCGCGCGCACGCTGTTCGACCTGCTCGACTAAGGCTTCCTCCGCCCTCGCGGCAGCGGGCGCTCCGGCGCCCGTTTTCATTGTCGCGCCGCCCACGCGTTCAGCCGGTGCATGAATAACCGGCGTGCCCGTCCATGTCGGAGCCGGCTGCGCGTGGGCACGGGGTGCCCACCCTACGGGCGCATGCACGATGTCGTAGGGTGGGCGGCCCCAGCCCACGCGCACGCATGCGGCACGCGAACGTCACATATGCGCACGATGTCGTAGGGTGGGCGGCCCCCGCCCACGCGTTCAACCGACGCGTGAATGACCGGGGTCCGTCCGTGCCGGGGCCGGCTGCGCGTGGGCACGGGGTGCCCACCCTACCGGGCCGTCAGGCGCAGCGTCAGCGGCGTCTCCGGCCGCAGGGTGATGTTGAAGACGGGCCGCGGCGGCGCCATCCCGCTTGGCACGGCGACCGAGTAGCGCTGCAGGAACATGGCCGCGAGCAGCGTCATCTCGGCCAGCGCGAGATGCTGGCCCAGGCACACGCGCGGCCCCGTCCCGAACGGCATGAACGCGCCGCGCGGGATGGCCGGGGCGCCTTCCGCGAAGCGCTCGGGGCGGAACGCCTGCGGCTCCGGGAACCAGCGCGCGTCGTGGTGCATCAGGTGCAGCGGCACCGCGAAAATCGTCCGCGCCGGGAGCTGCCAGCCGCCCAGCGTGACGGGCCGCAGCGCGCGCCGCGAGATCAGGACCGGCGCGGCCGGATACAGGCGCAGCGTCTCCTGCAGGGTGCGCCCCAGGTAATCCAGCGCCGGCAGATCCGCGGCCGTGGGCGCCCTGCCCTGCAGCACGGCGTCGACCTCCGCGCGCGCGGCCGCCTGCGCGTCCGGATGCGCGGCCATGCACCAGGACCACCACGTCAGGGTCGCGGCCGTCGTCTCGTGGCCGGCCAGGAACGCCGTCATGCACTCGTCGCGCACGGCCTTGAGCGGCCACGCCGCCGGGTCCTCGACGTGCAAGGTCAACAAGCGGGTGAGCAGGTCCTGCGGCCAGCCCTCCCGCGCCATCTTCATGCGCGCGTCGACCTGGCCGGCGATCAGGCGGTCGAGCGTGGCGCGGGCGCGGCGTTTGGTGCGCTTCCACGGCATCCAGTCCGGCCAGCTGGCGGGCCAATACATCTCGGCATTGCCGGCGACGGAGCACACGTGCACGGCCCACTCGGCCTCGCGCGCGTCGGCCGCGATCCCGCTGGAGAACATCATCCGCACGATCACCTCCATGCCCAGCGACGTGAACGCGCTCTCGATCGGCCATGCGTCGTCCGCCCGCGGCCAGTGCGCGAACGCGGCGTCGGCGGCGGACGCGATGGCGGGCATGAACGCCTGCACGGCCCTGGGGCTGAACGCGGGCTGCAGCGCCTGGCGTTTCGTGCGCCACGCGGCGCCCTCGGACGTGAGCGTGCTGTGGCCGTGCACCTGCGCGAATACCTCGATGCCGCGTTCCCAGCGGACCAGCGCGTCGTGCTGGTCGACGAGCAGATCGCGCACCAGTTGCGGATGGGTGACGATGACCTGGTGCTCGGGCCAGATGGGCAGGTGCACCATGTCGCCGTACTCGCGCCGCCAGCCCGACAAGGTGCCGAGCATGTCGCCCGACATCTGGCGCAGGAAGCGCCAGCCCGTCAGGCCGGCCGGCGGGCCGGGAGGCCAGGTGCCGGGTGGATGGGATGCCGGGGCCGCATGCGTCGCGCCGGCATGGAAGGGGCAGGATGGGGGCGTGGTCGTTTTCATGCCATGCATTGTCGGCCGGGGGCGCGGCGCGGTATTGAACGGAAACGACATGGCTCGATACGGCAACGGTATTTGAAAATGGCGTCTCGTTCGAACGCGAGCGCGTGCCCTGCGTTTCAATGCGATAGCACTTTCGAGCTGGCAAGGCTTTCATAACTTTCTTTTGCCAGTTTCAACAGCACGTTATTTTCGCCCTGGCGGGCCGAAATCTCCTTGAGGATTTTTCTCAGTTGTAGGAGCGCGTCGTCGGTCGAATTTTCTCGAGAAGCGATCAATGCCAGACCATATTCCCCATACAGGCGGCCGGTCGGGACGTGTTCGTTTTCGGCAAGCCGCGTGAACCGCTGCCTCGCCTTGTCGATGACGGGACCGGCGTTCTTCGGCTCCGCATCGGCTTTACGCAACAATGCGAAACCGATGCGGGGATCCGTTTGATAGCCGAGTTCGCCGCCATACCGTTCTTCGTTCGCTTCCGCATCGAGATACTGCTTCTCCGCCGCATTCGGCTTCTTCTCCATCAGTTTCACGTCGCCCGCCATCATGCACACGCGGGCCTTGATCCAGAATTTCCTCGGACAGGATTTCACGAACCGCTTGGCGTTACCGATGTGGATCCGGGCCTCGAAGATACGGTCCTGCTTCGCGCAGATCCGCGCTTTCCAGGCACTGGCAAGCGCCCGCAGATCGTTGTCCTGGTCCGTCAGCAACTGCAAACCCTGGTCGATGTATTTCATGGCCTGGATGTCCGAGCCCTCTTCGATATATGTCCAGCCCAGTGCATCGATGTTCAGCAGCGCCCGCGTGCGTTTGTCCAGGTCGCTGGCCATCGCCATCGCCTTATTGACGAAATACAGCCGGTGACCGTTCAGGAAACGGCTGTCCATGTAGTGGACCAGCAGAAGCAGGAAGTCCACGATGATCGGCTGATCTTCGGCCCACCACATCAGGCTTTCGATGATGGGCCAATACGGATCGATCTTTACGAACTCTTCCCGGACGAGCGCATTCCAGTATCGTTCGGGAATCTCGGGCCGGCAAACGACGCCGTCCGCGCTCAGGAAGGCGAGAAGATGGCGGGCGAGCTCGGTGCGGGCATGATTCAGCTGCACCTGGTCGATCAGATTTTGACGGCTGAGCGCCTCCTTGATCGTCCGGTGCATGAAATAGTTGTCGTACAGTGCGTCATAGCCGAGCAGGCCGAATCGCAGGCAAGTCTGCAGGGCCTGCTGGAGCACATTGTCGTCCGCGGTTTTCGCCGCGCATTTCAACAATGCCGACGGCACCCATTCTTCGGCGGGAAACGCCGCCATCGCTTCGACCACGCGGCGCGCTTCCCCGTCCACCGGCAGTTTTTCCCAGATCGCGGCCGTGATCGAATCGAAGACCGGTTCGATTCCCTGGCTCCCGCCGGCGCGGGAACGCTCGATTGCCGCGTCGAGCCAATCGTCCTTCGGCGCCCCGTTGATCAGGCCCAGCGCCAATCGGATCGCCTGGGGATTCCCCATCGTGAGATCGACCACCTTTTTCTCGACGGTGGCGAGCGCATCGAAATGGCGGCGCAGCATGATGGCGCGCGCGTGTTCGTGCACCATTTTGACCGCATCGGCGCCGCCGAGCCGCGTCACCTCGACCATGAATCCCGCCACGACGGCGGTTCGCGTCGTCACGACGATTCTGCTGCGGGCATAGGAGAAATTCCCGATGTCTTCCAGCCAGGCCTTGATATCGTCGAAGCGCGTGGCCTCCGCGTCGCGCTGCTCCTCCGCCCGGGATTGATGTTGATCGGCGCGAGGATCGTCGAGATCTTCGATCACGATCAGCACACGGCGCTCCTGCAGCAGCGCCTCGATCTTGTGACGCAGCCGTTCCGATTCGCTGTCGTCCAACTGTACGTTGCCGTCCAGCTGGGATGTAATCGAACTGAAGATCTGGTCCAGCGTGTGGAAGCCGCCGTTCTTCCGCAAGACCGGGCGGATCCAGATGATTTGTTCGAAACCCTCTATCCAGAGCGAGCGATTGCTGGGCTGGAGTTTCTTCTTGGCGGCGTCGGCCACCAGATGCGTTTTACCGACGCCGGCTTCCCCTCTCACCACGATGACACGGAATTCGGACGACAGCCCGCTCCTGATCCGATCGGTCACGCGCTCGCTCCTCACGGAATACGGGTGTCTCATCAGCAAGGGACTGCTCGCTGGAAATTTCCTTGTCCCGAGTACCTGCTGGCGTCGGCGTTCCATGCTGTTCAGCGACCTGCTGAATTGCTGCAGCCATTCTTCGATCTTCTTTTCCGCGTCGGACGTCCCGGGCTTTGCGTCGATCGGGATCACCGTGACCCCGCGCGCCTTCATGGCGAGGATGGACAATTCCGTCGGTTGAAACTGGATCGCATAAATCAATGGCGGGGTCGTGCCGGTCTGGAAGACCGCATTTCCGAGAATCATTGCCAGGTTCGGATCGCTGAAGCTGTAGCCGATGAACAGGACGGTCCGCGTCTGCAGTTCGACTTTCAACAGGTCCGCCACCGCCGGGTTCTTGGCCGCATAGCTGTAGAAGTCGCGCGCCGTCAGCACGATGGAATTCGGATCGGCCAGGTCCCCGTGGAGCTTGATGATCGACAGCATGGACGTGTCGGACAAACCGACGTGCGACGCGTTGTAGATGACGTGCCGGTTGATCTGTTTTTTCTGGGACGCCTGTTCGAGGAGGTTATCGAAATTGGTCGTATAGATGCGTTGAACCGGCAGCGACACGAGCAGCTCGTGGGTTTTATTGACCCGGAATTTCACGTGGCCCAACTGTTCTTTCAAGTGCTGGACCAGTGCACTGCGCCCATGCTTGACTTCATACAGCTCGGCGACCTGTAACAGATCGAGGTCGTCGGCATCGGGACCGAGTTCCTCTTTCAGGGGAGCCATCAGCTTTTTCCAGGTGGGCAGCCGGGAAGCAAGCGACACCCCCGCACCGACGAAGATCGTGCCGTTGCCGCGTACAAACCGTTCGACCAGCAAGCGGTCGACCTGCGGGGGATTTTCCATACGTCAGGCGCCCAATGCCGCGCTCAATCGCGCAAACAGCGCCTCGCGCTGCGCCAGCGCCTGTTTTCCACCGTTGATGATCATGGTCATCCGAACGAAGTCTTCCTCCCTGGGATGGCCCGCACCGGAATCCGCCAGGGCATTCAAATGATGCGCCTGCCAAAAGTACGCTGCGCTGCGTGCGGCATTGGCGCGTTCTCCCAGCATTTCGGGTTTGTCCTGCAATGGCAGGCCGATCTGCTTCGCGACCTGGCCATAATTGGTTCGCCCGGTAATCTGCAGCAGGCCACGTCCGCGGAAGCGAAAACCGTCGCCGGATGTCACGTCGCCGTTTCCCATCCGGTTCGCGTACACGAAATTTCCCAGCGCCTCGGGGTTGCGCAGATAAGCGGCGGCGTTTGCGCCGCCGGGAAAGCGGCTGGGCCAGACCTTGCCCAGTCGTAGCGCCGTGGTAAAGAAAAGATTTTCCTCCAATACACTGAAGCCGGCCGACTCGATGCCGGTTTGTGCAATGAAAGCCGCCGCCCGGGACGGGGTCGTGATGTCGAATTCGGGCATGACCTGGTTGAGTGTTTCGGCCCAACCGTCCGGATCCTGACATTGCGGCAGCTTTTCCCTCAACAGCTGGCCTGTGATGGAAACCATGATGTGTCCTTTCAGGTCGACGTTCGCATGGCGTGCACTTCCGCACGGTCTAATCCCGTCTTTGTTTCCAGGATCAAGTTCTTTTATTGATGGCCGGTTTACGTCGAGCCGCAGCCGATTGATACAATAATTTACACACATCGAGAAACCAGGTAACGAAAACTTAATTCGGTTCAAGATTGAATTTATTAATCCGCAAGCTTGAATCCATATAAAAAGCGTGCACACGGGCCATGGCATGGCTGCGGGCAGTCCTGTGAACGAAATGACATCGTTGCTATACTTGCACGCCATGATGCCGACCCAACCCCTGACCTGCCCCGACCCGCTCGCGCGCGCGCCGCGCGCCGCGCCGTCCGGCCGGCCGACCGACTGGCTGCGCCTGCCCCCGCCGTCGCTGCAGGGCGCGCTCGTCGCGCTGGCCGGGCGCGACACCCGCGGCCTGCAGCTCGACAACGTCCAGCGCCTGTCGCATTTCCCGTCGTCGCCGCTCGTCACGCTGTCGTGGTTCCGCGACGTCGACGTCGGCCAGGTCAGGCAAGGCGCGCACGGCCTGGAATGGCAACCGTTCGGCTCACCCTGCGTCGTCTCGGGCACGCAGGCCGATCCCTGCACGACCTGGGCGCCGACGACGGGACACGGCTGCATGGCGCTGTTCCGCGCCGACGCCGCGCAAGCCCTGTTCGGGCTGGATCTCGCGCGCATCCAGGACCGTTTCGTGCCGGCCGAAGACGTCATGGGCGCCGAATGGACGCCGTTCTGGGACGCGCTGCGCACCAGCGCCGACGAGGATCTGATCGACGTGCTGGCGCGCCACCTCGCGCGCCGCTGGCAGGCGCTGCGCGGGCGCGATTCCGGCCAGGCGTCGCTGCGCCAGCTCGGCCGGCACTGGGTCGAACGCCTCGCGTGGCAGGCGCACGAGTGGCGGCGCGAACACAGCCCGCGCCACGTCGAGCGCCGCATCAAGTCGTTCAGCGGCCGCTCGCTGCGCGAATGGCAGGCGATCGTGCGCACCGAAGGCCTGTTCTTCGCCGCGCGCGACCGCCACGATGCCGGCCAGCGGCTCGACTGGGCCGCGATGGCGCTGGACGAAGGCTTCGCCGACCAGGCCCACATGACGCGCGCCGTGCGCCGCATCACCGGCTTCGCGCCGGCGGAATTCGCGCGCCGCTTCGCCGACGACGAGTCGTTCTGGATGTACCGGCTGTGGGTGTGAAGCGCGTGCAGGCTCAGTCGAACGTGCAGCGCACGCCGAAGCGGATCGTGCGCGGGGCGCCGGGCGCGTAAAAGGTCGAGTGCACGACGCGCGCATCGCCGCCCCGTGCCATGAACGTGCCGTCCGTCGAGAAGCCGGTGGCGCCGAGCTGCGCCGCCGTCGCGTAGCGCCGGTCGAACAGGTTGTCGACCTGGGCGAACAGGCGCAGGCGCGGCGCCGGCGCAAAGGTCGTCCCGAGGTCGAACACGGCATGGCCCGCCGTCCTGCCGCTGCCCAGGAACCCCGTGCCGTCCGGACGATGCAGGCCGTTCTCGTTGCCGCGCGCCGTCGAATCCGATACGGCCTGCACGCCCAGTTCCGCCGACCACGCGGGCGTGACCTGCCACCCGGCGCGCGCCTTGCCTACGTGGCGCGGCATCAGGGGCAGGCGATCGCCGGGGCGGACCGCGATATTGCCGTCCGCATCGGCGCTGCTGTTGCCGGCACCGTTGATGGTCTCCGCGCTTTCGAACGTCGCGGCCAGGTACGTGTAGTGCACGGACATCTCCACCGTGCCGGCATGGCCGTCGGCGCCCAGCTCGACGCCCTGGCGGCGCGTGCGGCCGACGTTGCGGAAATAGCCGAAGCCCGCCGCGTCGTCGGCGACGAACAGGATGTCGTCGTGGTTCGTCGCGCGGAACACGCCGGCGCTCCAGTGCACGCCGCGGATCGTCCCGCGCACGCCCGCTTCCCACGTGCGCGTGACGACCTGCCGCAGCGGCGGATCGCCCGCCATCGCATTCGGCAGCTTGCACGGATTCGCCGGATCGGCGCAGCCCAGTTCCACCGCGGTCGGCGTGCGGCTGCCTTCGTCGTAGCCGGCATAGGCATTCAGTTGCCGCGACGGCGACCACGTCATGCCGGCCGCGGGATTGAAGCGGCCGTAGCGATGGTCGCCGTCCAGCGAACCGCTGCCGCCGCCGGGATGGATGCGGTCGCGGTTGTGGACGGCCGTGCGGTTGTAGCGGCCGGACAGGGTCACGTGCAGGCCGTCGCGCAGGCGCAGCGTGTCCATCGCATACACGCTCCACGTGCGCGCGCGGCCGTCGAGGTCGACCGCCCTGTCGTCGTCGAACACGCCGACCGGCGCGATGCCGCGGTCTGGATTCACGGCGCCGAATTGCACGCTCTGGCGGAAGTCCACGCGGCTCGCGTCGAACGCCGCGCCGGCCGTCAGCCCCTTGGGCAGCGACGCCTGTCCGCTCAATCCCGCACTCGCCTGCGTGCTGGCCGTGCGGTTGACGAGTCCATTCGGTACGTCGTCCACGAGCGCATCGTCGTTCAGGTCCCCGTTGACGGTCGACGCGCGGATGCGGCGGTAGTAGGCGTTCCCGGACAGCAGGACGCCGGCGCCGACGTCGCGGCTGGCCGTCAGATTCAGCAGCGCGGCGCGGTTCCTGGTCACGTCCGGCTTCGTGTAGACGCTGGCGGCGTCCCGCGCGAGCAGCCGCTCCTCCTGCAAGCCGTTGCCGGCAAGGCGGCTGGACGAGAATGCGGCACTCAGCGCCACGTCGCTCGACCCGCCGCGCCATCCGGCCTTGCCGAACAACTGGCCGAGGCGCGTGGGCGAATCGTCGCGCCAGCCGTGGTCGCGAAACGCGGTGCCGGTGACGTACCAGTGCAGGCCGCGCCCGTCATGGCCGCCGTGTTCGAATCCGGTCTCCGCGCGTCCGTAGCCGCCCGTCTGCACATCCAGCACCGTGCCGGGATCGTGCTCGCCATCCTTGGTCCGGACGACGAGCGCGCCGCCCAGCGTGTTCAGTCCGAACAGCGGATTCGAGCCCGGCATCAGGGTCAGCGACGCGATGGCGGCGCGCGGGATCAGGTCCCAGCCGACGACGTCGCCGAACGGCTGGTTCATGCGCACGCCGTCCATGTACACCGACAGTCCCTGCGGCGTGCCGAGCAGCGGCGACGCCGTGAAGCCGCGGTAGTTGACGTCCGGCTGGAGTGGATTGCCCTGGATTTCGTTGACGAAGACGCTGCCCAGCCGGCGGTTCAACGCGTCCGGCAGCGTGGCGCCGTCCTTCGCGTTGACGGCGGCGCCGTCCAGGGTCTGCACGTTCGCGGCGACCCGTTCGCGCGCGACGCCCAGGCCCGGCAGCGGCGTCGTGCCGACGATTTCGACGACGGCCGGCAATGGATCGGCTGCAGCGCCTCCATGCCAGAGGGCCGCGACGGCGGCCGCCAGCACGGCCGCGCGCAGGTTCGTACGTTGTGCCATGGTCGGTGGGGTCCCTGTCTCCGTGATAGTTTGTCGCTGCTATCACTGCAGGAACCATTCCAGGGCCAGGCGCTACGACATCGACGGCCGCACGCACGCCACTGCGCCACTTCGGATCACCCGGGTGTTCCGTTCCGGTACAACTCAGGCCGGCGCGAAGATGCGATTCAGCGTCGCGGCGTCGAGCGCATCGTCGGCGTAGGCGAAGGTCCCCTGCTCCAGGACTTCGCGCGCGGCGCGCACGAGCGCCCCGTACGCGGCGCGCGCGAGCGACGCGCCCAGGCTCACGCGCGTGACGCCGAGACGGGCCAGTTCGGGAACCGTGAGCGGCATGCCGGGCATGCCCATCATGATGTTGACCGGCCGGTCGACCGACCGCACGACTTCCGCGATCTCGTCCGCGGTGCGCAGGCCCGGTGCGAACAGCACGTCCGCGCCGGCCTCCTGGTAGGCCTGCAGGCGGCGGATGGTGTCGCCGAGATCCGGCCTGCCGACGCGGAAGTTTTCGGCGCGGCCCGTCAGCACGAACTTGAAGCCGAGCGAGCGTGCCGCCTCGGCCGCCGCGCGGATGCGATCGGTGGCAAGGCCGATGTCGTACAGCGGGTCGTCCGGATCGCCGGTCGCATCCTCGATGGAGCCGCCCACGATGCCCGTCGCCGCCGCTTCGATGATCGTACGGGCCGCATCGTCGGCGGATGGGCCGAAGCCCGACTGCAGGTCGGCGGACAGCGGCAGGTCCGTCGCCGCGGCCAGTTGGGCCAGGTGCGGCAGCATGTCCTGCACGGTGATGGTCGGATCCGTCTTCCCTTGCGAGAACGCGAAGCCGGCGCTGGTGCCGGCGAGCGCCGGCACACCCAGGTGCCGCAGCAGCTTCGCCGATCCCGCGTCCCACGGGTTCGGGATGACGAAGCAGTTACCGCGCCGGTGCAGGTCGACGAACGCCTGCGCTTTTTCCAACTGGGTCTTCATGTGCTCCATGGTGCGCATCTCCTGTCGGTGGTGGAATGCTACGTTACCAGACACGCCACGCGGGAAGATGCGCGGAATGTCACATGCCGGGTTCCTCGCCCACGCGCACGACGTGCAGCAGGTTCGTGCGGCCCGGACGGCCGGACGGGAAGCCCGCCACCACCACGACGTCGTCGCCCACGTCGGCCAGGCCGTGCTGCTGCGCGGCCGCCACGCCGTCCGCCACCATGCGCTCGAACCCCTCCGCTTCCTGGAACGGCACCGGATGCACGCCCCACACGAGCGCCAGGCGGCGTGCGATCTCGGCGCGCGGCGTCAGCGCGAGGATAGTCGCGGACGGCCGCTCGCGGCTCGCGCGCAGGCACGTCGCGCCGCTGGCCGTGTACGTGACCGTCGCGGCGGGCGCCAGCAGGTTGGTCACGCGGCGCAGCGCGCAGCAGATGGCGTCGGCCGTCGTCCTGTCGGCCGGCTTGTGGCTCGCGTCCAGGCCGTCGCGCCAGCGCGGGTCCTGCTCCACTTCGCGGATCACATTGTCCATCACGGTGACCGATTGCACCGGATACTGGCCCGACGCCGATTCGGCCGACAGCATGACGGCGTCGGCGCCCTCGTAGATCGCGGTGGCGACGTCGGACACTTCGGCGCGCGTCGGCACCGGCGCGGACGTCATCGATTCCAGCATCTGCGTGGCGACGACGACGGGACGGCCGGCGGCGCGCGCGGCATGCACGATCCGGCGCTGCAGCACGGGCACCTGTTGCGGCGGGAGTTCCACGCCCAGGTCGCCGCGCGCCACCATGATGCCGTCGGCCAGCGCGACGATACCGTCCAGCGCATCGATCGCCGCCGGCTTTTCCAGCTTGGCCATGATCCACGCGCGGTCGCCGATCAGGGCGCGCGCCTCGACGATGTCTTCGGGGCGCTGCACGAACGACAGCGCGACCCAGTCCACGCCCAGCGCCAGGCCGAACGCCAGGTCGGCGCGGTCCTTGTGTGTCAACGGCGAGATCGGCAGCACGACGCCCGGCACGTTGACGCCCTTGCGGTCGGACAGCGCGCCGCCGGCCATCACGGTCGTCTCGGCGAAGTCCGGGCCGCAGGCGTCCACGCACAGGCGCAGCTTGCCGTCGTCCAGCAGCAGGTCGGTGCCGGGGCGCAGCGCGGCGAAGATTTCCGGGTGCGGCATGCCGGCGCGGGCCGCCGTGCCCTCGGCGGTGTCGAGGTCGAGGCGGAAGCGGCTGCCCGTCTCCAGCATCGCCTTGCCGCCGGCCATGCGGCCGACGCGCAGCTTGGGTCCCTGCAGGTCCATCAGGATGCCGATCGGCCGGCCGATGTCGCGCTCGACGGCGCGGATCGTGTTGAAGCGCGCGGCGTGGTCGTCGTGGCTGCCGTGGCTGAAGTTGAGGCGGAAGACGTCGGCGCCGGCCAATGCCAGCGCGTAGATTTGGTCGGGGGTGGAACTGGAGGGGCCGAGGGTGGCCAGGATGCGGGCGCGGCGTTGGCGTAGCATGGGATCAGTCCTAGTCTTGGAATAAAAAAAACGGGTACGCCGCCGCCGCGGCGTACCCGCTAAAGGGAAGTCTCGGGTGCGCGAACGTGGTCTAGGCCACGTAGATCGCGCGGAAATCGTTCACGTTCGTCAGCGTGGGACCCGTGATGAGGGAATCGCCCAGCGCACGGAAGAACGTGTGCGCATCGTTGTTCTCGAGGCTCGCGCGCGGCGGCATGCCGCGCTCCCAGCCGCGAGCCAGCGTGTCGGGCGTGACGAACGCGCCGGCGATTTCCTCGGCGCCGTCGACGCCGTCGGTGTCCCCCGCCAGCGCGTGGATGCCGGCAGCACCGTCCAGCGCGACGGCGAGCGCCAGCAGGAATTCGACGTTGCGCCCGCCGCGGCCGTCGCCGCGGATGGTGACGGTCGTCTCGCCGCCGGACAGCAGCACGCACGGTCCCGCCACCGGCTGGCCGTGGCGTTTGGCCTGCAGGGCGATGCCGGCCATGACCTTGGCCACGTCGCGCGCTTCGCCTTCGATGCTGTCGCCGAGGATCAGCGGCGTGACGCCGGCCTTGCGGGCGACTTCCGCCGCCGCTTCCAGCGCCATCTGCGGCGAGGCGACGATATGCGTTTCGACGTATTCCAGGCGGCGCGCACCCGGCTTGACCGTCTCGCCTGCGCCGGATTCCAGCAGGCGGCGCGCGCCCTCGGGCAAGTCGATGCCGTAGCGGCGCACGACTTCCAGCGCGTCCGCGCAGGTGGTCGGGTCGGCCACGGTGGGGCCGGACGCGATGTCCATCGGGTTGTCGCCCGGGACATCGGAAATCAGGAGGTTGACCACGCGCGCCGGGTGGCAGGCCGCGGCCAGCCGGCCGCCCTTGATGGCCGACAGGTGCCGGCGCACGCAGTTCATTTCGGTGATGCTGGCGCCGGACGCGAGCAGCGCGCGGTTGATCGCCTGCTTGTCTTCCAGCGTGACGCCCTCGCCCGGCAGCGGCAGCAGCGACGAGCCGCCGCCGGAGATCAGGCAGAGCACGAGGTCGTCCGCCGACAGGCCGCGCACCGTGCGCAGCATGCGCTGGGCGGCTTCGCGGCCGGCGGCGTCCGGCACCGGGTGGGCGGCTTCGACGATCTCGATGCGCTCGCACGGCACGGCATAGCCGTAGCGCGTGACGACGAGGCCCGACAGCGGCCCGGGCCAGCTCCGCTCCAGCGCCTGGGCCATCGCGGCCGACGCCTTGCCGGCGCCGATCACGACCGTGCGGCCCCTGGGCGGCGCCGGCAGGTTGCGCGGAATGCACAGCGAAGGCTGGGCCGCATCCACGGCGGCGGTGAACATGCTGGCGAGCAGTTCGCGCGGATTCATCGTAGTCATCAAAGTCTCCATGTGGTTCCCGGTGCAGCCTCGAGATGGGCGGCTTTCGCCTGGTGGGCACGGGGTGCCCACCCTACGGTTTGTCACGTCCGTAGGGTGGGCTCCCCGAGCCCACGCGCACGTTGGCGTTGTGTTGGCGTTACTGCTTCTGGCCGATCTCGAAGTTCGCCATGATCTCGAGCGCGCGCACCATGGCCGAGTGGTCCCAGCTGCCGCCGTCGTGCGCGGCGCAGGTGTTGAACAGTTCCTGCGCGGTGGCGGTGTTCGGCAGCGGCACGCCGAGCTGGCGGCCGGTGGTCAGCGCCAGGTTCAGGTCCTTGCGGTGCAGGTCGATGCGGAAGCCCGGCGCGAACGTACGCTTGACCATCCGTTCGCCGTGCACTTCGAGGATGCGCGAGTTGGCGAAACCGCCCATCAGCGCTTCGCGCACGCGGGCCGGATCGGCGCCGGCCTTGGCGGCCAGCAGCAGCGCCTCGCCCACCGCTTCGATGGTCAGCGCGACGATGATCTGGTTGGCGACCTTGGTGATCTGGCCGTCGCCGTTGCCGCCGACGAGGGTGATGTTCTTGCCCATCTTGTCGAACAGGGGCTTCACTTTCGCGAAGGCCGCCTCGCTGCCGCCAACCATGATGGTCAGGCTCGCGGCCTTGGCGCCCACTTCGCCGCCCGACACCGGCGCGTCCAGGTATTCGCAGCCCAGCGCATTGACGCGTTTGGCGAAGTCCTTGGTGGCGACCGGGGAGATCGAGCTCATGTCGACGACGATCTTGCCGGCCTTCAGGCTTGAGGCGACGCCGTCCTTGCCGAACAGGACCTCGTCCACCTGCGGGGTGTCCGGGACCATGATGAAGATGATGTCCGACTGCGATGCCACTTCGGCGCCGTTCAGGCACACGCGGGCGCCCGCTTCGACGAGGGCCGACGGGGTCGGGCCGACGGTGTTCGTGAACAGCGTGTGGCCGTCGTTGATGAGGTGACCCGCCATCGGGGCACCCATGATGCCCAGGCCGATGAATCCGATGTTTGCCATGATGATTCTCCTTCAGTTTTTTAGTGACAGGGCTTACTGCGCGGCCAGCCTGGCGATCCAGTCCAGGCCCGCGCGGGTGTCGGCGGCCGGCTTGTATTCGCAGCCGATCCAGCCGTCGTAGCCGATGCGGTCCAGGTGCTTGAACAGCCACGGGTAGTTGATCTCGCCCGTGCCCGGCTCGTTGCGGCCCGGGTTGTCGGCGACCTGGATGTGCGCGATTTTGGCCAGGTGGCGTTCGACCGTCTTCGCCAGTTCGCCTTCCGTGCGCTGGGCGTGGTAGACGTCGTACTGGACGAACAGGTTGTCCGCGCCGACCGACTCGATCAGGTCCAGCGCCTGCTGCGTCGTGTTCAGGTAGAAGCCCGGGATGTCGTACGTGTTGATCGGCTCGATCAGCAGGCGGATGCCGGCCTGCTTCAGTTGCGTCGCCGCGTAGCGCAGGTTCTCGATGACGGTGCGGCGCAAGGTGCCCGCATCGACACCCGCCGGGGCGATGCCGACCAGGCAGTTCACCTGGCGGCAGTTGAGCGCCTTGGCGTACTCGATGGCGCGGGCCACGCCCTCGCGGAACTCGGCCTCGCGGCCGGGCAGCACGGCGATGCCGCGCTCACCCTTGTCCCAGTCGCCGGCCGGCAGGTTGTGCAGGACCTGCGTCAGGCCGAACTGCTGCAGGCGTTCCGCCAGCGCTTCCTTCTCGAAGCCGTACGGGAACAGATACTCGACGCCCTTGAATCCCGCGTCGTGCGCGGCCTCGAAGCGGTCGAGGAACGGCAGTTCGTTGAACAGCATCGTCAGGTTGGCTGCAAATCTTGGCATGTTTGTCTCCTACTCTTTCAGTGCCGGCCGCGTTCAGGCGCGGATGGCGGTCGGTGCGTCGCCCGGTTGTTCGGCCAGCGCCTCGAACTCGTTGACGGCGTCGATCTCCGTGCCCATCGAGATGTTGGTCACGCGCTCCAGGATGATCTCGACGATCACCGGCACGCGGTGCCGGGCCATCAGGGCCTTCGCTTCGGCGAACGCCGGCTGGATGTCGTCGACGTTGCGCACCCGGATCGCCTTGCAGCCGAGGCCTTCGGCGACCGCCACGTGGTCGACGCCGTAGGCACCGAGGTCCGGCGCGTTGATGTTCTCGAACGCCAGCTGGACGCAGTAATCCATGTCGAAGCCGCGCTGCGACTGGCGGATCAGGCCGAGGTACGCGTTGTTCACGACGACGTGCAGGTACGGCAGCTTGAATTGCGCGCCGACGGCCAGTTCCTCGATCATGAACTGGAAGTCGTAGTCGCCCGAGATCGCGACGACGTCGGTCTTGGCGCCCGAAGCGACGACGCCCAGCGCGGCGGGCACGGTCCAGCCCAGCGGGCCGGCCTGGCCGCAGTTGATCCAGTTGCGCGGCTTGTACACGTGCAGGAACTGCGCGGCGGCGATCTGCGACAGGCCGATCGTGCTGACGTACGTCGTGTCCTTGCCGAACGCGCGGTTCATTTCTTCGTACACGCGCTGCGGCTTGATCGGCGCGTTCTCGAAGTGCGTCTTGCGCAGCATGGTGCGCTTGCGTTCCTGGCATTGCGCGGCCCAGGCGCTGCGGTCCGGCAGGCCGCCGATGGATTTCATGCCGCGGGCGACGTCGATCATCAGGTCCAGCGCGGCGCCGGCGTCGGAGACGATGCCGTAGTCCGGGCCGAACACGCGGCCGATCTGCGTGGGTTCGATGTCGATGTGGACGAACTTGCGGCCCTTCTTGTACACGTCGACGGAGCCGGTGTGGCGGTTCGCCCAGCGGTTGCCGATGCCGATGACGAAGTCGGATTCCAGCATCGTCGCGTTGCCGTAGCGGTGCGACGTCTGCAGGCCGACCATGCCGGCCATCAGCGGGTGGTCGTCGGGAATCGCGCCCCAGCCCATCAGGGTCGGGATCACGGGCACGCCGACGATCTCGGCGAATTCCTGCAGGCGGGCCGCGGCATCCGCGTTGTACACGCCGCCGCCGCAGACGATCAGCGGACGCTCGGCCGCGTTCAGCATGGCCAGGGCCTTCTCGGCCTGGGCGCGGGTCGCCGCGGGCTTGTAGACCGGCAGCGGCTCATAGGTCTCGATGTCGAATTCGATCTCGGCCACCTGCACGTCGAACGGCAGGTCGATCAGCACCGGGCCGGGGCGGCCGGAACGCATGATGTGGAAAGCTTGCTGGAACACGCGCGGGACGAGGTCCGGCTCGCGCACGGTGACGGCCCACTTGGTGACCGGCTTGGCGATCGACTCGATGTCGACGGCCTGGAAGTCTTCCTTGTACAGGCGGGCACGCGGTGCCTGGCCCGTGATGCATAGGATAGGTATCGAATCGGCCAGGGCGGAGTACAGGCCCGTGATCATGTCGGTGCCGGCCGGACCCGAGGTGCCGATGCAGACGCCGATGTTGCCGGCCTTGGCGCGGGTGTAGCCCTCGGCCATGTGCGAGGCGCCTTCCACGTGGCGGGCGAGCACGTGCTCGAAGCCGCCGTTTTTCTTCATTGCCGAGTAAAACGGGTTGATCGCGGCGCCGGGCACGCCGAACACCGTGCTCACACCTTCCTTGCGCAGCACTTCCGCTGCGGCGTCGATCGCTCTCATTCGGGCCATGTTCTCCTCCGTTTCATTGGTTGGTTTTGACTGACGACCCAGCATATCGATTACCCAGCACAAGATGAATTGCTGCTATTATCGGCACTGTCGATACTTTAAGTATTGAATGAGAAAGACAGCATGGATCGCTACACCGAAATACGGAGTTTTGTCCTCATCACGGAAAAAGGGAGTTTCGCCGGCGCGGCCCTCGCGGAAGGCGTGACGCCCGTCGTCATGGGCCGGCGCCTGGACGCCCTCGAACAGCGCCTCGGCGTGCGCCTCATGCACCGCTCGACACGCGGCCTCACGCTCACGGCGCTGGGCGAACAGTTCATCGAACCATGCCGCCAGCTGCTGCGCGATTTCGACATCACGGAAAACAGCATCAGCGCGGGCCGCAGCACGGTGCGCGGCCACCTCGTCGTGTCGGCCCCGGCGGCGTTCGGGCGCAAGCATGTGGCGCCGCAGGCACCGCCTTTTCGCGCCATCCACACGGAACTCAAGATGTCGTTCAACTTCACGGACAGCGTCGTCGACCTGGTGCGGGAAGGCTACGACATGGCGATCCGCATCGGCGAAGTCACGGACCCGAACTACGTCGCGATCCCGCTGTTCCCGAACCGGCGCGTGGTCTGCGGCACGCCCGACTACTTCGAGCGCAACGGCGTGCCGCGCACGCCGGAAGACCTCGCGCAGCACAACTGCCTGGCCTTCAACCTGCAGGGCGGCCAGCAGCGCGGCTGGACGTTCCGGCGCGACGGCAGGCTGTTCGCCGTGCGCGTGGACGGCGACCTCGCCTGCAACGACGGCGAGCTGCTGTTCGACTGGGTCAAGCAGGGACTGGGCATCGGCTGGCGCTCCACGTGGGAGATCCAGGCCGAGCTGAAACGGGGCGAACTGGTGACGGTGCTGGACGAGTACGCGGTCGGCAATTACCCGATCCAGGCCGTGTTCCCGCAGCAGCGCTACCTGCCGGCGAAGATCCGGCATTTCATCGATCACCTCAAGGCGGTGTACAACACGCCCGGGTATTGGGAACGGCAGCTCGGCGTGGGATGACGATGGTCAGGCGGCCGCCCGGGCCGGCACGGCGGCCGGTCCCCTGACGGTCAGCAGCGCGAGGTGGCCATCGGCGGCCGAGCGCTTCAGGTCCGCATCGGCCGCGGCGATCACGTGCGGCGCCAGCACGCCGGCGTCGAGGATGCCGACCGCCTGGTTGCGGCCGCCCGTCTTGGCTGCGTACAGGCACAGGTCGGCCAGGTGCACCAGTTGTTCCCAGTCCGGATCGTGGGCGTCCGGATGCAGGGCTTTCGGGCAGAAGCCGATCGAGATCGTCGCCGTGAGTTCGCGGTCGTCGAGCGCGATCGGCGTGCCGCCCACGGCCGCCAGAACGCGGGCGCAGACCTGGCGCGCCTCCTCCGTGCCGATGCCGGGCAGGTAGGCCAGGAATTCCTCGCCGCCCCAGCGGATCAGCACATCCTGTTCGCGCAAGGTGGCGGCCAGCCGCGCCGCGACGTTCTTCAGCACGACGTCGCCCGCGCCATGGCCCAGCGTGTCGTTGATCGACTTGAAGCGGTCGATGTCCATCAGCAGGAACACGCCGCCCGTGCGGCCCTCGCCACCGGCGCGCCGGTCCGATGCGGCGCCGGCCTGGCGGTGATGGCGCGGCACGACCTGCTCGTAAAAATAGTGGCGGTTGAAGAGCCCCGTCAGCGAATCGCGCGTGCTCTGCATGAACAGCTGCTCGTTCTTCTGCTTCAGCGCCTTGTTGGCCTTGGCCACGCGCCCGTACAGGAAGGCGATCAGGACGACGGCGACGCACGTCGTGGCGCTGAGGGCCACCCACAGGCTGCGCTGGCGCCGCGCGCCCTTCAATTCCGCGGCTTTCAATACGCTCTCGTGGTGGAGCGCGGCGAGCTCCGACTGCTTCTTCTGGTTGTCGCGCGCGCGCTGCAGCGCCTCGTACGACAGCTCCTTTTCCTTGCGCCACGCGGCGAGGGACACGGAACCGGCCTTCTCGTAGATCGTCAGGGCCGCCTCGCCGAAGCCGACCTGGCCCAGCGCATGGCCGTAATTGAGCAGCATGCGGACGTACTGGTCGTCGTTCTTCAGGGCCTCGAGCGCCTTGTCCGCCATGGCCCTGCCTTCGGCGATGTTGCGGAAATAGATCTGCGTGAGCCCGAGTTCGAACGTGGCGAGGCGGATGCCGTAGTCGTCGCCGACCGCGCGCGAGATGCGCAGCGCCTTCGTGGCCGCCCGCTCCGCTTCGCCGTAGCGCCGGCCCTGCATGTAGAGTTCGGAGAGGTTCGCCAGCGGCACCGCGAGCCGCTCCTGCGCATCGAGCTTCTCGAGCAGGTCGACCGCGGCCCGCAGCGCGCTTTCCGCCCGCTTCGGATTGCCCGCGCGCGCGGCCGTCGCGTACTCGGCCAGGCGCGCGTGCGCGAGCTGGCCGGGAATGCCGCGCGCGCGCGCGGCGGCGATCATCTCGTCGGTGCGCGCCAGCGCCTCGGTGAATTTGCCGACGCCGGCCAGCAGGCGCGCCTGTTCGCGCAACGCCATCTGCAACGCGTCCGGATCGTTGCCGGCCCGGGCGACGTCCACCGCGCGGGTCACGAGTTCGATGCCGCCGGGCGTGTCGCCATCCTCTTCGGCCAGCATGCCCTGCGTGACGAGCGCCTCGGTTTTCAGATAGGGGTCGGCCGTGTCGTCCGCGAGCCGCGCGGCGCCCTGGACCAGGCGGCGGGCCGCTTCCTGGTCGTGCACATACTTGGACAGCGCATACGCATGGTGCAGCATCGCCTGGGCCAGCAGGTCGTCGTCATGCAGTTCGCGGCCGAGGCGTTCCGCGCCGAGGGCGGCGTCGACGGCCCGGTTCATGTCCTTGAGCCACCAATAGGCGCCGCTCGTCACGACCAGCACCTGGCCCAGTTCGCGGCCCGTGTGGCCCTGCCTCAGGACGTCGAGCCGGCGCAGCGCCGCCCGCGGCGTGACGTAGGCCTCTTCCCGGATCGCGGTCAGTTCGCGGGTGAAGTCCGCATGCGGATCGCCGGGCTGGGCCACGGCCGCCTGGCAGACGAGCAGCAGGCCCAACAATAACCGGCGTACAACCATGCTTCCTCCAAACGTAGCCCCAAATAGTAACACCGGGAAACGTCAGATTCCACAAATCAAGTTGTGACGTATTAATTGACCCACGGAAACGTATTAGTTCGGCATCTTTTCGCCGGCCCGCAAGGTCAGCACGCGCACGCCGCTGCCCGTGACGGCCACCGTGTGCTCGAACTGCGCCGACAACGCCCCGTCGCACGTCACCACCGTCCAGCCGTCGTCCTCGGTGCGCACGGCGTTCCGGCCCGCGTTGAGCATCGGCTCGATGGTGAACACCATCCCTTCGCGCAGCATGAGGCCCGTGCGCGGACGGCCCCAGTGCAGCACCTGCGGCGGTTCGTGCATCTCGCGCCCGATCCCGTGCCCGCAGTATTCGCGCACGACGGCATACCCGTGGCGCCGCGCATGCCGTTCGATCGCATGCCCCACGTCGCCCAGCCGCGCGCCGGGACGGACCGCGCGGATGCCCTTCCACATCGCCTCGTACGTCACCTGCACGAGCCGCCGTGCCTCCGCCGCCACGTCGCCCACGAGATAGGTCTTGCTGGAGTCGGCGATGTAGCCGTCTTTTTCGAGCGTGATGTCGAAATTGACGATGTCGCCGCTGCGCAGGACCTCCGCCGCCGACGGCACGCCGTGGCACACGACGTCGTTGCGCGACGTGTTCATGGCGTAGGCGAAGCCGTACTGCCCCTTGCTGGCGGGGCGCGCGTCCAGCGTGTGCACGATGAAGTCGTCGACCACGTCGTTCACCTGCATGGTCGTCATGCCGATCAGGTCCAGGCGGTCGAGGTGGCCGAACACCTCCGCCAGCAGCTTGCCCGCTGCCGCCATCAGCGCGATTTCTTCCGGCCGCTTCGTCATGACGCCACCTTGATGGCTTGCGGGACGACGCCCGCCGCCCGCAGTTCGCGCGCCATGATCTCGTTGAAGCTCTGGGTCGGATGCAGTTCGCACAGCATGCCGATGCGGACCCAGAACGCGGCCTGCGCGTTGATGGATCGGCACGATACGGTGCTCGCCTTGCGAATCTGGTCGTGCAGCTCGTCTTCGATGTTAACGATGCCCATCATATACTCCATATATAGAACGTATACGGATTATATATCAGCTAACTCATCAGGCAAAATTTATCGTGAACTTGCTGCCGCAACCTCTCATCAAGGATTGAACGCGTCGAGCAAATCTGCGCCGTTCCTGGCAACGAAGCGACGCCAGAAATGCTTGGCAAGCTTCCACAGGATCTCGATCCGATCGAATAAAGCGATCACATCGTCGCGTGTCGTCGGTCGTTGCCACCGTGCGCGCCGATGAACATGGCGACGGCCGACCGGCAATAGGATTCGATTTCGTTGTTGTCCTCTGCTCTCGCTTCATCGAAACGTGCGATAGCCAGGAGATCGGATCCTTTGAAAAGCGCGGCAAACAATCGGGCGGACCCGAGAGGATCGGGCACGTTCAGAACGGCCTTCGCGTGCAACTGACGCAACAGGGTCTCGATTTGCGCAATGACATGCGCGGGTCCGGCTTCGTAATGGAGCCTGCTTAACGACTTTTGATTCGTCTTGTCGGCCATGATCATGGCTTCGACACCGCTGACGTCCGGGCTCAATAGCGTGCGAAGCAGGGATGATCCCACCGCCATGAGCTGCTCTTCGGCCGAACCATCGACGCCTTCAAAGAGGGCCTGTGGCGCAAACTGATGGCAGCGGGCCGCGATGGCCGCGCTGAACAGCGCTTCTTTATTCTCAAAGTGCCGATAGATGCTTAGCTTGGATATCTTCGCCCGCTGGGCGACCTTGTCCATTGTCGTGGCTTGAAAACCCAATTCCACAAAGAGTTCGCATGCGGCGTCGACTATCGTTTGGCCCAGCGCGTCATTGGCGGGCCGGCCGCGCCGGCCCTGGTTGTTTTCGGTCACGATAATTCCAGTACTTGACAGTATTCAAATTCAGGTATTACGATACCACGTAGTATTTGAAATGTGCAAGCCAATGCACCAGGCCCAGCCCCATCCATCCACGACACGGAGTTCATTACCATGAATGACGTCATCATCATCGGCGGCAGCTTTGCCGGCCTCGCCGCCGCGCTGCAGCTCGGCCGTGCCCGCCGCAAGGTCACCGTTCTCGATACCGGCCTGCCGCGCAATCGCTTCGCCGGCCACTCGCATGGCCTGCTCGGCCACGATCACAAGCCACCGCTGGACATCCTGGCCCAGGCGCGGCAGCAGTTGGCGCGTTATCCCACGATCAGCCTGGTCAACGCCCGGGCCGACAGTGTCTCCGGCGCCATCGACGATTTCTCCGTCCTCACCGGCGATGGCGAAAGCCTTCGGGCGCGCCGCCTGATCCTGAGTTATGGCGTCGCCGACCAGATGCCTGATGTTCCCGGCTTTGCCGAATGCTGGGGTACGTCCATCGTCCCCTGCCCCTATTGCGACGGCTTTGAAGTCGCCGGCCAGCATTGGGGCCTCGTCTGGTCCGGCCCGCAGTCGCACCAGTCGGTCAAGCTGTTCCACGATTGGACTGACAAGTTGACTGTCTTCGCCGATGGTCATGACATTCCGCCCGATATCCAGGCCGATCTGGCGCACCGCAACATCCCTGTGGTCGATGGCCGGATCGTCGAGATCGCCCATCACAAGGGCCATATCACAACCGTCGATCTCGATACAGGCCGCAAAATCGCGGTCGACATCCTGTTCGCCCATCCGCGCAACAAGCCGTCCGCAAGGCTGCATGAATCACTGGGCCTCGCCACGATGGATACGCCCGTCGGCATCGCCCTCAAAGTCGACGAGCGCCGCCAAACCAGCATGCCGGGCATCTACGCCGCCGGCGACCTCGCCACGCCCTTCTTGCCGTCGGTCACCCAGGCATCATCGCAGGGCGCGATGGCGGGTATCTTCGCCCAGCAATCGATGCTGGTTTGAGAGGACAGATGCCGTCCCGGGGAGCGACCGATCAGGCCTTTCCGGATGCGGCGACCGCACAGGTTCGCGAAGCCGTCGCCGGTCGAAAGGATGGGCGGGTGTTCCGATCGAGAATGTGGCCGAGCCTCATATGCTGATCAAAGAGGCGAGGAAGAGAAGGATGTCGAAAGAACCAGTGAACAGCTTCGCCGGAAAATGGTCTCTGATCACCGTACGCCTAACAAAACCCTCTAGTTGCTCAGTAGACAACAGCCGGCTACACTGATCTGTGCAGACCGTCCGCTACCGGCGCAAGAAGCGGACCCACTTGCTGCATCACTGCGCTCCCCAATTGGCAAACATGCACTAATTCGGTCTCAAATGGCTTCACTAGACCATGGAAAAAGTCGTCGCCGGAGCATGGCCCGGATTAACTGATGAAGGTTCCGAACGTGGCGCCGTCCGCCCCCCTGATGCGGCACCCGGAGTGCCATTTGAAGGAACTCATATCTACCATTGCATGGAAAAAATAATTTCCTTATAAATTACATATTTCTTCAATAACTCTGCCATACTGCTACCATCGAGCTACCGAAAGGACATCACGATGAAGCATATCGCCCTGCTTGCGGCCATGATGGCCGTCCTGGCGCCGTCAGCCATGGCTGGTGCAGCGCCTGCGACGAGCGCCCAACCGGGTGAAGCGCCGGAGCGAGCGGTTGACTCGCTGTTCGCAGCCTGGAATCGGCCAGGCATGCCGGGCGCGGTGGTCGAGGTGATCCGTGAGGGCAAGGTCGTGCTGAGCAAGGGCTACGGGTACGCCGATCTGGAGCACAACGTACCGATGACGCCAGCCGCGAGCTTCACCATCGGTTCGAATTCCAAACAGTTCACCGCGTTGTCGATCTACCTGCTGGCGCAAGACGGCAAGCTGGCGCTGGACGATGACGTCCGGAAGTACTTGCCGGAAGTGCCGGATTTCGGGAAGACCATCACGATCCGCCAATTGCTGCACCATACCAGCGGCCTGCGCGACTACTTCGACCTGATGTTCTTGAAGGGAGCGCGCATCGACGAGGTCGTTACGCAGGAAGACGTGTTCGCTCTAGTGAAACGTCAGCGCGCGCTGAACTTCGCGCCCGGCCAGCAATTTTTATACTCCAACACGGGCTATCTGCTGCTGGGGCAGATCGTCCAGCGTGTGTCTGGAATGCCGCTGGCCGAGTTCGCACGAATGCGCATCTTCGAACCACTCGGGATGAAGCACACGCAATTCCTGAATGGCTACGGCACGCTCGTGCCGCAGCGTGTTCGTTCCTATCTGCCGTCCGGAGCTGGAGGCTACGACTATGTGGCCGTCTGCGAGGCGGCCGATGGCGCAGGCGGGGCCGTCACGACAGCCGGCGATCTGGCACGATGGGACAGGAATTTTTATGACGGCCGGGTCGGCGGCATGGACCTGCTCGCGCAAATGCAAGTGCCCGGCACACTCGGCAACGGCCATCCCAACAACTACGCGTCCGGTCTGCTGATCGATTCCTACCGGGGCCGGCGCATCGTCGAGCATGGCGGCGACATCAGCGGCTTTCACACCCAGCTGACACGCTTTCCCGACCAGCATTTCTCCGTCGTGGTGCTGGCCAACTCGCCCGACCTCGACAAAGACGAGCTGGTGCGCAAAGTCGCCGACATCTACCTGGACCACGAAGTGCCTGCAGCGCCTGCCGCACCGATGTCGCCAGACAAAATGTTCAGGGAAGTCGCATTCGACCCGGCAGGTCTGGATGCGCTGGTCGGCTATTACGCGCTGTCGCCGCAAGCAGGCGTCCAAGGCGTCCATTTCACAAAAGAAGATGGCCATCTGTGGGCACAAGGAACGGGCCAGCCCCGGATTCCTGTATTCCCTTATGGTCAACGCAGTTTCTTTGCGAAGGCGATCAATGCCCAGTTCACCTTCGATGCACCGGGCAAGGATGGCATCGTCGCAGGCGGTGTCCTCCACCAGGGCGGACATGATATTCCCGCGCCGCGGGTGGCGCGTCAAACTCCGCCGGCGGAAACGCTGGCCAGGTTCGAGGGCGAGTTTTACAGCGATGAACTGCACGTGCTGTACACGGTCGCGTTAGGAAAGGACGGCTTGACTCTGACTTACCCGCGCGGCACGGCTCCCCTCGATGCCAAGGGCAAGGACGAATTCGGCGCCAGTTTCCGCTTCGGGGGCGTCAACCTCGACTATCAATGCAGCCCAACGTCCGGCTGCACGGGGTTCTCACTCAGCACCGACAGGGCATGGAGCCTGCAATTCACCCGCGTCGACCTGGCGCCGGCGAAGCCTCGTTGATTCCACCTTCGCAGGATGACGGGAACCGGGGCGAAGATGCGGTTGAGTGACAACCTGGTGTCGCCGCGCGCTGCCGAAAGACCGCGACGGCCGATCGCCCTTCGCGATACGGCGTGGAGTCGCGCGAAAGGCTCGGCCGATGGCGTTCGGTCGTCGAGCGCACGTTGGTCATCTCCAGGCGATACTTTCCAGCTCGTCCGAAATGACCTGCTGCCCATGCTCCACCATGAACTCGTGGAACGACGCGGCCACGGTCGGAATCGCGCGCGCCGCCTTGTGCATCACGTGCCACTCGCCCTGCACGACGACGCCCGGCACCGGCAGCACGCTCAATAGCTGGTTGCGCACCTCCAGCGTGCAGGCGTGCACCGACAGGAAGGCGACGCCCAGGCCCGCCGCCGTCATCTGCTTGATCGCCTCGTTGCTCGACAACTCCGACCCGATCGCGAGCGCCACGCCCTCTTCCTCGTAACGGCGTTCGATCGCCGCGCGCGTGCCCGATCCGCGCTCGCGCACGAGGAGGTTGTGGGCGGCGATGTCGGCCAGGGTCACCGCCTCCATGGCCAGCAGCGGATGGCCGGGCGCGACGAAGAAGGCCATCGGGTGGCGCGCGAAGCGGCTGGCGCTGGTCGGGAATTCGCGCGGCGGCGTGCCCATGATGGCCAGGTCGATCTCGTCGCGACTGAGCATGCCGATCACCTCCGGGCGCGAGCCCACCTGCAGCTTGATGCGCACGTGCGGCCGTCCGGTCGTGAAGCGCACGAGCATCGGCGGCAGCAGGTGCTCCGCCGTCATCACGGCGCCGATGCGCAGCGTGCCGGACGTCACGCCCTTCAGCGCCGCGATCTCGTCGCCCGCCTCTTCCCACAGGCCGAGGATGCGCTCCGCGTAACTCACCAGCAGCTCGCCCGCCGCCGTCATCTGGATGTTGCGGCCCTGGCGGCGCGTGAGCGGCACACCGGCCGCCTCCTCCAGCAGCTTGAGGTGCAGCGACACCGCGGGCTGCGTCACGTGCATCGCCTCGGCGGCGCGCGAGACGCTCTGGTGGCGCGCCACGAGCATCACGGCCTGCAGCTGTTTGAAGCTGGCTGGATACATAAGTGATTCCTTATCGGATTTTAAAAATTATTTATTTTTATTTTATCCGTCCCAGCCGTATAGTAAAGATAATTCAAGCGACAACGGCCCACAAAAGGAGATCATCATGACGGCACAAGCGTTCATCTTCGACTTATCCGCATTCCCGAGCACACGAGCGGCCGAGACCGCGGCGAATGTGCCGGCTGCGGACGCCGTGCGCCTGCTGGACCAGGCGATCGAGAACGGCCTGCCATGCGCCCTGATCTCCGAACTGCCGCACGAACAGGCCGGCGAACAGCTGCGCCGCCGCTTCGGCGACACCGCCCACCACATCTTTTCCGTCGTGCTGACCGGCGCCGACTTCGGCGCGCGCGGCCACAAGGCGCCGTACTCCGTCGTACTGGGCCAGCTGGGCGTGCCGCCCGACAGCGCGCTGGCCGTGACGACCTCGCCGCGCGCCATCGCCGCGGCCCGCACCGCGCACATCGGCGTACAGACACCGAAAGCGGTCGTCATGCGCAAGGACGTGCGCAAGGTAAGCATGCCCACCACGACACACTGAGCAGTCTTCCCGGCATCCGCGGGCGCTGCTCCCGGCGGATGCGCGAACGCAGCGAAGCCGGGAGTCCCGCTCGGCCGGGTCGCCCTCGCCCACATCGATTCGAAAAAGAAGGGAGCACACCATGCAGTCCATCGTCATCGTCGGAGGCGGCGTCGCCGGCCTCGAACTCGCCACCCGGCTCGGACGCCGCCTGGGCAGCAGCCACAAGGATCGCGTGATCCTCATCGACAGCGCACCCATGCACTTCTGGAAACCCCTGCTGCACGCCGTCGCCGCCGGCACCATCGATCCGGCCGACCACATGATCGACTACGCGCGCCAGGCCATCGACAACCACTTCACGTTCGTGTGCGGCGAAGTCGTCGACGTCGACCGCGCCCGCCGCACGCTCACGGTGCGCAGCCGCACGTACGACATGAGCGACGCGCCGGACGCGCACACCGTCATCGCCTACGACCGCGTGGTGCTGGCCTACGGCTCCGTGACGAATTTCTTCGGCATCCCCGGCGCGCAGGAACACTGCCTGGCGCTCGACAGCGTGAAGGGCGCCGAAGCCTTCCGCCAGCGCTTCCTCGGCCTGTGCGCCCAGGCGGGACGGCGCCGCAATGCCCGCACGGACGCCGGCGCGCCGCTGCTCGACATCGTCATCGTGGGCGCCGGCCCGACCGGCATCGAACTGGCGGCCGACCTGCGCCACACGGTCGACACGCTCGCCCATTACGGCCTCGCCGGGCTGGAATCGCCGCACCAGGTACACATCCGCATCGTCGAACGCGGCCCGCAGGTGCTGCCGTCGCTGGATGCGGAAGCGTCCGGGCTGGCCGTGCGCAAGCTGGGCGCGATGGGCATCGAGATCTGCACCGGCACGGCGATCGCCGAGGTGCGCGCGGACGAAGTCGAAACGACGGACGGCCGCGTGTTCCCCGCCGAGATCACCGTGTGGGCGGCCGGCGTGAAAGGCCCGCAATTCAGCACGGGCCTCAACGTGGCGCTGAACCGCAACGACCAGGTCGTGGTCGACGCGCGCTTACGCAGCGTGACCGACCCGGACATCCACGCGATGGGCGATTGCTGCACGCTGCTCAATCCGGACAAGACGGCGATGGCGCCGCCCAGCGCCCAGGCGGCGCGCCAGCAGGCCGTCTATCTCGCGAAGCTGCTGGCGCACAAGGCGCCGGACACGCTGCCGGGCTTCCAGTACCGCGACTACGGCACGCTCGTGTCGCTGGGGCGGGCGGGCGCGGTCGGCATCCTGCGCCGCGCGATCGGCAACCGCCACCTGCACGTCAAGGGCCCGTTCGCGCTGGCGATGTACGGCCTCACGTACCAGCGCCACGTGATGGGCCACCTCGGGCCGGTGCGGATGTGCGGCAACCTGCTGGCGCGCTGGTTCCGCTCGAAGATGCTGATGCCGGTGCGCTGGCACTGAGGGCGTATTCCGGCGAGCCGACGCGGACGGTGACGTGACCCGGACGGCAACGCGACCGGACGGCGACGCGACGCGAACGTCCGCGTGGGCAAGGGTTGCCCACCCTACGGCGGCGTGCGCGACGGTAGGGTGGGCGGCCTCCGCCCACCAGGCGTATGCGTCCTTCGAACGCAATCGTGGGCACGGGGTGCCCACCCTACGGGGCAGGCGACGGCGTGTGGTGCTACAGGCGCGCCAGCCGCGCGCCGTCGACCCGCAGCGAGGTGCCGTCGACGAAGCGGGCTTCGTCCGCGAGCAGGAAGGCGATGGCCGCGGCCAGGTCTTCCGCGGCGCCGACGTCGGCCTTGTCGATCACTTCGACGCCGGCCTTCACGTTCGGGTTATCCCACAGCATGGGCGTGTCGACGGCGCCGGGCAGCACGGCGTTCACGCGGATGCCCTTGGCCTTGCCCTCCAGCGCCGCCGACCGCGTGAGCGACAGCAGCGCCGCCTTCGCGGCCGCATACGGCGCGACGAGCGGCTCGGTCTCGACCGCATGCACGCTCGACACGTTGACGATGGCCCCGCCCCGGCGCATGCGCAGGAAGGCCTGCTTGGTGAAGAAGAAGGCGCCGAGCAGGTCGACGTCGAGGATGGCGCGCCAGTCCTGTTCCGTCTGCTGCTCGATGGGCTTGAACGACATCGTGCCCGCATTGTTGACGGCCAGGTCCCAGCCGCCGAAGCGCTTGATCGTGGCGTCCACCGTGGCGATCACCTGGTCTTCGCGCGCCACGTCGCAGGCGATGGTCGCGATGCGCGCGGCATCCGCTTCCCGCGCCAGTCCGGCGGCGGCGGCGTCGACGGTGTCCTGGTGGTGGCCGGCCAGCATCACGCTGGCGCCCTCGCCCAGCAGGCGGCGCGCCGTGGCCAGGCCGATGCCGCCGGCGGCGCCGGTGACGATGGCGATGCGCTGGTCGAATCTCATGGGGTCTCCTTCGCATTAGGCTCGAGCCCAACGATAGCACGGTGCCCGCGGCCCCGGCGCATGGGTCATAATCGCGCTCGTCGCCACCCGATCGTCACAGGAAAAACCATCATGTTCGAGATCAGCCAGCTCCGCTGCTTCGTGGCCGTCGCCGAGGAATTGCATTTCAGCCGCGCGGCGGAGCGCCTGAACATGACGCAGCCGCCGCTGAGCCGGCAGATCCGCCTGCTCGAACACCACGTCGGCGCCCGCCTGCTGGAACGCAACAGCCGCACCGTCAGGCTGACCGCGGCCGGCAAGGCGTTCTTTCCGGAGGCGGCGCGCATCCTGCGCATCGCCGAGGAAGCCACGTTCACCGCGCGCCGCGCCGCCAAGGGCGAGCAAGGGACGCTGGCCATCGGCTTCACGTCGGCCTCGGGCTACAGCCTGCTGCCGGAAGTCGTGCGGCGGCTGCGCGAGCGCGCGCCGGGCGTCTCGCTCAACCTCAAGGAACTCGTCAGCACCGCGCAGGTGGAGGCGCTCAACTCGGGCGAACTGGACCTGGGGCTGATGCGGCCCCACACGATCAACGGCGAACTCGAAAGCCGGCCGCTGCTGACCGAACCGCTGATGCTCGCGGTCCATGCGGACGATGCCGACCGCTGGCCCCTGGCGCCCACGCTCGCCGACCTGCACGGCCGGCCGTTCGTGATGTACTCCCCGTACGAAGCGCGCCCGTTCTACCAGATGCTGAGCGAACGCTTCGCCCGCGCCGGCGTCGTGCCCGACGTCGTCGAGCACATCGGGCAGGTGCACACGATGCTGGCGCTGGTCCGGGCCGGCGTCGGCGCCGCCCTCATCGCGGCCGGCGCCGCCAACCTGAAATTCGACGGGATCGTCATGCGCGAGATGGCGACGGAGCCCGTCGAGATGATCTGCACGTTCCGGCGCGACAACGAGAATCCCGTCCTGCGGCTGTTCCTGCGCGAGGTCCTGCCGACCTTCCATCGCTGATTGATTCAATTCCTGAATGTTACGCATCACAGTTTGGCTTGTTCGTGAATCGATCAAGACATATGATCATTTGCAGAACACAAGCCACCCGGACCATCGATCCGGGTAGCATCAGGAGACACTCTCACTGCGGTCGGCCGGCCAGGTAACAGCATGTCTCTCTTCTTTAACGCAACAATGGAAGAGATTATGAACAAAACAGCAGCCCTCCTCGCCGCGCTCGCCGCCGGCGCCGGCTACACGGTGGCCAACAATACCGAATCCGGCACCGGCAGCACCGGCTACGACCTCGGCATCCGCCACACGTCCTGACCTCCATGACCAACGATAACCGACAACCGGAGACTACCGTGGAACAATCCCGATCCGTCAATGCCGCGGCAGCGGCCAAGGTCCAGACCAGGACGCGCTGGATGATCCTCGCGATGCTGTTCGCGATCACGACCATCAACTACGCCGACCGCGCGACGATCTCGATCGCGGCACCCGGCATCAAGAAGGAACTCGGCCTGGACGCGGTCCAGATGGGCTTCGTGTTTTCCGCGTTCGCCTGGTCCTACGTCATCGCCCAGCTGCCCGGCGGCTGGCTGCTGGACCGCTTCGGCTCCAAGATCACCTACTTCTGCAGCATCTTCCTGTGGTCCGTCTTCACCATGCTGACCGGGACGGTGGGATTCGTGGCGGGCGGCGCCGCGGTTGCCACGCTGTTCACGCTGCGCCTGCTCGTCGGGGCGGCGGAAGCGCCTTCGTTCCCGGGCAACAGCCGCATCGCGTCGGCGTGGTTCCCCACGCACGAACGGGGCCTGGCCGCCGCCGTGTTCAATTCGGCGCAATACTTCGCCACCGTGCTGTTCGCGCCGATCATGGGCTGGCTCGTGCACAGCTACGGCTGGCACAGCGTGTTCTACGTGATGGGCGGCCTGGGCATCGTGATGGCCTTCGTCTGGCTCAAGACCATCTACGGTCCCAAGGACCACCCGTCGGTCAGCGCCGGCGAACTGAAATACATCCAGGACGGCGGCGCGCTCGTCGACCTGGACAGCGGCAGCCGCACGGCCCAGCCGAGCCAGGTGGACACGTTCGCCTGCATCAAGGAATTGCTGGGCAACCGCATGCTGCTGGGCGTGTACATCGGCCAGTACTGCATCACGACGCTGACCTATTTCTTCCTGACCTGGTTCCCCGTCTACCTCGTGCAGGAACGCCACATGACGATCCTGAAGGCCGGCTTCGTCGCGTCGCTGCCCGCCATCGCCGGCTTCCTCGGCGGCATCACCGGCGGCTGGATCTCGGACCGCCTGAGCCGCGCCGGCTATTCGCTGTCGGTGTCGCGCAAGGTGCCGATCGTGCTGGGCATGCTGATGTCGATGACCATGATCGCGTGTAACTACATCGAAGCGGATACGCTCGTCGTCGCCGCCATGTCGCTCGCGTTCTTCGGCAAGGGCGTCGGCGCGCTGGGCTGGGCCGTCGTGTCGGACACGTCGTCGAAGGAAGCGGGCGGCCTGTCCGGCGCCCTGTTCAATACCTTCGGCAACACGGCCGGCATCACGACGCCCATCGTCATCGGCTACATCGTCCAGAACACCGGCTCGTTCGCCGGCGCCCTGCTCTTCGTCGGCGCCAACGCGGCGCTGGCCATCGTGTGCTACCTGTTCATCGTCGGCGACATCAAGCGCGTCAAGCTCGTGAAGTCGCTCGTGAACCAGTAGACTCTTCCATTCATCCCACCCAACGTCTTTCACCATGAACACTATCGGCACCAAAGCCCCCGTCGTCACCGAACTGCGCGTCGTCCCCGTCGCCGGCCAGGACAGCATGCTGCTCAACCTCTCCGGCGCGCACGGTCCCTGGTTCACCCGCAACATCGTCATCCTCAAGGACAGCGCCGGCAACACGGGCCTGGGCGAGGTGCCGGGCGGCGAGAAGATCCGCCAGACCATCGAGGATGCGCGGCCCCTCGTCGTCGGCAAGACGCTGGGTGAGTACAACAACGTCCTGAACGCGATGCGCGGCGCCTTCGCCGACCGCGATGCGGGCGGGCGCGGCCAGCAGACGTTCGACCTGCGCACGACCATCCACGCCGTCACGGCCGTGGAATCCGCGCTGCTCGACCTGCTGGGCCAGTTCATGAACGTGCCCGTCGCGGCGCTGCTGGGCGAAGGCATGCAGCGTAGTGCCGTCGAGATACTGGGCTACCTGTTCTACGTGGGCGACCGCAGGAAGACGCCGCTGGCCTACCGCAGCGAGCCGGACGCCGCCGACGCCTGGCTCCGCCTGCGCAACGAGGAGGCGCTGACGCCGGAAGCCGTCGTGCGCCTGTGCGAGGCCGCGCGCGAGCGCTACGGCTTCAACGACTTCAAGCTGAAAGGCGGCGTGCTGTCCGCCGACGAAGAGATGGAAGCGATCGTCGCGATGCACGAGCGCTTCCCGGACGCGCGCATCACGCTGGACCCGAACGGCGCCTGGTCGCTGCAGGAAGCGATCCGCGTGTGCCGCGACAAGCACGGCATCCTCGCGTATGCGGAAGACCCGTGCGGCGCCGAGAACGGTTTTTCGGGCCGCGAAGTGATGGCCGAATTCCGCCGCGCCACCGGCCTGCCGACGGCGACCAACATGATCGCCACCGACTGGCGCCAGATGGCCCATTCGATCCAGCTGCAATCCGTCGACATCCCGCTCGCCGACCCGCACTTCTGGACGATGCAGGGTTCCGTGCGGGTGGCGCAGCTGTGCCAGATGTTCGGCCTGACGTGGGGTTCGCACTCGAACAACCACTTCGACATCTCGCTCGCCATGTTCACGCACGTGGGCGCGGCGGCGCCGGGCAAGGTCACCGCGATCGACACCCACTGGATCTGGCAGGACGGCCAGCGCGTCACGAAAGAGCCGCTGAAGATCGAAGGCGGGCTCGTGCACGTCCCGGCGAAACCGGGCCTCGGCATCGAGCTCGATGAAGCCGAACTGGAAAAAGCGCACCAGGCCTACAGGAACATGGGGCTGGGCGCGCGCGACGACGCCGTCGCGATGCAGTTCCTGGTGCCGAACTGGAAGTTCGACAACAAGCGTCCCTGCCTGGTGCGCTGATCCCCGGCAGGCAAACGAACGGCTCAGCCCTGCGCGTCCGCCGCGTAGGGCTTGCCGTTGACGACGACGTTCTCCAGCACCGGCGCGGCCGCGCCCTTGACCCGCAGCCGCGTGTCGGTTAGTTGCACATCGATGTTCCTCAGCACGATGGCCGCGATGTCGGTCTGGCCCGGATTCGGCGCGATGGTGCCGAAGGCGCCGAAACGGCCGCGGATGCCTTCCAGCGTGACGCCGCGCACGGTGGAATGCGGCGGCGCCTCGCCTTTCAGGTCGAAGTACTGGCTCCACGGCCGGACCGACACGATCTCGCCCTTGTCCGAATCGAGCACCAGGTCGCGGAAGTGGATGTCTTCGTAGCGCTGCGGCGTGTCCGGCCGCAACTTAAGGTGGGCGACACTGCCCACGTCCTGCACGCGGCAATGTTCGACGACGACGTCGCGCACGACCGTCGCCTCGCTCCCCAGCGTGAACATCGCGTGGCCGCGCCGGAACACGCAGTTGCGCACGCGGATGCGCTCCACCGGCGGGCTGTCCTTGTCCTCCAGCGCGCGCGGGCCCTTCGAGCCCTTGGCCGCGATGCAGTCGTCCGTCACGGAAAAATGGCAGCCGTCGACGAGGACGTCCTGGCAGCTGTCGATGTCGATGCCGTCCGTGCTGGGCGCCTGCACGTAATCGTCCGGCACCTGGAAGCTCGTATTGCGCACCACCACGTCGCGGCAGCGGTACAGGTGCAGGTTCCAGAACTGCGAATCCTTGAACGTGATCCCGTCTATCGTCACGCCGCGCGACGCCTCGATCACGGCCAGCCGGGCGCGCGGCAGGTCGAGGTTGCGGAAGCTCCCCTTGTCCCTGGCCGCCTTGCGCAACGCCCAGAACCGGTCCCAGATCGGCCGGCCGGCGCCGTCCAGCGTGCCTTCGCCCGTGATCTGCAGGCCGTCGCAGCCCGCGGCATTGATCAGGCCCGGATTGAAGCGCTCTTCGAAGTGGCCTTCGATGCGCGTGCGCTGGACGGGGAAATGCCGCATGTCCGTCGAACACCGGAGGACGGCGCCCCGGTCGAGGTGCAGATGGACGTCCGGCTTGAGAAACAACGCGCCGCTGACGAACACGCCGGCCGGCACGACGACCGTGCCGCCGCCCTGCGCCGCCAGTCGGTCGACGGCGGCCTGGATGGCGCGCGTATTGACCGTGGCGCCATCGGCCACGGCGCCGGCGTCAAGAATGGACAGGCGTTTGCTTGCGGGCGCCGCGGCACGGGCCGCAAGGTGCCAGGCAGGGAGGGACAACAACGACAGGACGACGCGGCGGCGGGACGAAAAAGGCACAGGCATGATGTTCCGGATCGGAAGTCGGGATCCGGTTCATGCTAAAGCACCCGCGCCGCCGGCGCGGATCAATCCGCTGATCGATTCAGCCGAACAGCGATTTGAACGCCCACACGATGGTCTTGGCCACGAACTGCGCGAACGGCAGGGCCAGGAGGACCAGCAGGATAATCTGGCAGACGCGCAGCACGGGTTCGAACGCATGCCAGTCGCGGTGGACGTGCGGCATGTGGAAGTGCGGCCGGTGGACGTGCGACAGGTGCAGATGAGCCTTCATGCGGGCGGGCGCGATTCCGAATTTCATCGTTGTCTCCGTATATGTATATACGTTTCAAGCATATGCTCATGCAAGACGCTCCGCCGATGATTTTTCTGATCGCGCGGACCGATGAGATTGGCGGAATCAATTTGCCATTCTGTCGTGCTGACATAAACTGAAAAGTTCTGGTCTGGCAAACGATACGACGTTATCTGCATTCGGCTTGACGCGAATCAAACGAATTCCTGACGTCCCCGCTGCCCCGGCCTACACTCACCGCATACCCGTCCCGGGAGCGGCGCCATGATCAAGACCATCCTCGTGCATGTCGACGGCGGCCCCGCGCAGGACAGCCGCCTGCGCGCCGCCGCCCTGCTCGCCAACACCTTCGACGCCCACCTCGTCGGCAGCGCCGACACGGGCATCGGCTGGCTCGACTACGCGCTGCTGACGGGCGCGGTGGCCGCGACGACGGCCGGCCCCGATTTCGAGAACCTGCGCGCCGGCGCCCGCGCGCGCCTGGACAGCTTCGAGGACGCGGCGCGCCGCCTGGGCGTGGCCTCCTTCGAAGCCCGCCTGATCGAGGACGAGGCCCGCTACGCGCTGCTGCTGCAGTCGCGCTATGCCGACCTCGTCGTGCTGAGCCGCGGCACCCAGGCCGATCCCGCGCCGCCGGTACGGGCGCGCGCCCTGCCGGATCACATGGCGCTGCACGGCGCCCGTCCGGTGCTGGTGGTGCCGCCGGATCATGCGGACGCGCCGCTGCCCGGCACCGCCGTCGTCGGCTGGGACGGCAGCATGCAGGCCATCGCCGCGATCGCCGCCGCCCTGCCGCTGCTCGTGCGTGCGGACATCGTGCGGCTGGCCCTCGTCAATCCGGAGGCCTCCGGAGACCTGCACGGCGAGCAGCCCGGCGCCGACATGGCGCTGTACCTGGCCCGGCACGGGGCGCGGGTCGACGTGGTCGTCGAACGCACCCGCGCCACCGTCGGCGACGCGTTGATGGGCCTGGCGCACGACTGCCGCGCCGGCCTGATGGTGACGGGCGCCTACGGCCACGGCCGCTACCGCGAATGGATGCTCGGCGGCGTCACGCGCGAACTGCTGGAACGGGCCCGCGTGCCGCTATTGCTCGCACACTGAGCGACGGAATCCGCCGCGTTTGCGATAAATCAAACAACAAACCAAGCGCACCAAAGACACTGCTCCTCATCATCGACGAGATTGAGGCAGATCATGCACTTCCACCAACCCGACGCGGACCCGCACGCCGCCTGCGCAGCCGTGCGCGACAGCCGCGAACGCCTGTGCGCCCGCATCGCCGCCCTGCAGGCGCAATCGGACGACATCTTCGTACAGGATTTTCCCGCCGTCGTGGCGACGGTCGAAGCGGATTTCCGGCGCGAGGAGGCGCTGCTCGAGCGGCTCGGCGACGCCTGCCTGCATCCGCGCCGCGCCGACTACGCCGTCGTGCTGTGCGCGCTGCACCGCACGCTGCCGCAGATCGAAGGGGGCGACGTCGTGCTGGGCCGCCAGGTCGCGGATGCGCTGGGGGCCGTGTTGTCGCTGCCGTGGGATGCCGGCACGGACGCGCCGCGCGCGCCGCCGGCCGGCATGCGGCGCCCGCGTGCGGCGCGCGCCGCCGGGTCGATTCACTGAGCGGCGGGGCCGGCGCCCCGCGCGGTCAGCGCAGGTTGCCCGTGTGCCCGAGCGAATAGCGGCCCGGTTGCGGCCACACGGTCAGGCCGTGCGGCTCGCCGCCGACCTTCACCTTCTGCATGTCGCCCGTCTTCGTGTCGATGCGGTAGACGACGTCGTCGAAGCGGCCCGACAGCCACAGCCACTTGCCGTCCGCGCTGACGTTGCCCATGTCCGGACTGCCGCCGCCCGGCACGGGCCAGTTGGCGATGATCTTCCCGGTCGCGAAGTCCAGCACGGCCACGCTGCCCGGTCCCTTGCGCTTGCCGTGGATGCGGTGCGTGCCGCGGCTCGAGATGTACAGGTATTTGCCGTCGCGGCTCGGATACAGGCCGTGCGTGCCGATCCCGACGGGGACGAAGCCGATCTGCTTCAGGTTGTCGCCGTCGACGACGTGCACGCCGTCCGCATCCATGTCGGCCACGTAGAAGCGCTTGCCGTCGGGCGAGATGCGCACGTCCTGCGGCATGCCCTTCTTGGCCGTGCAGATCTCGCTGGCGCCCGGCGCCGTCGGGTCGACGCCTTCGCGGAAGCGCGTCGACGGCATCGACAGTTTCAGGTAGCCGAGCACCTTGCGGTTGACCATGTCGATCTTCGCGAGGCTGCCGTCGAATTCGCACGTGAACAGCGCGTAGCGGCCGTCGATCGAGAATTCCGCGTGGTTGATGCCGCCGCACTGCGGCACCTCGATGGCGTACTGCATCGCCATCGTGTGCGGGTCGCGGAAGTCGAGGCGGTGGCGCGCCTCGGCCACGACGATCGCCGACTTGCCGTCCGGCGTGAAATACATATTGTACGGGTCGTCGACGGTCACGTTCGGCCCCGGCTTGCCGGTGCGCGGGTCGATGGGCGTCAGGCTGCCGTCGCCGCGCCGCTCGGCATTGTTCGCCACCCACAGCGTGCGCAGGTCCCACGACGGGATCACGTGCTGCGGGCTGCGGCCGACCTTGAAGGTGTCCACGACCTTCATCGTCGCGGGATCGATGACACTGACGTCGTTCGAACGCAGGTTCGGCACGTACACGCGTTCCAGATCGCCTTTCACGACGGGGCTCAGGTGCGTGGGGCCGATCTCGCTGTACACATTGCGCGGATCGACGACGGGCGGCATGCCCGGCACGGTCGCGACGGCGGCGGTCGCCGTTGCCGGGACGGGGATCGGGGCGGACGCAGCGACGACACGCGACGCGACGACGCCGCCGGCCAGGACGGACAGGGCCAGGACGGCACCAACGGTAGTTTTGGATGACACGATGGCTTCTTTACTTTCGATGGGAAGGATTCGGATTCTGGTCTGGCGCGCCCTGGCGGGCGGCGCGGATCGCGGCCACGGACGCGTCGACGATGCGCTCGACGCCGATGCGGCCCAGTTCCGCGGTCGCGCGGGTCGGATCGCCGTGCACGCCCGCGCGCACGCCGCCGCGGGCGCCCACGGCCACCTGCGCGGGACGCACGAGCGCGGGGTCGACGGCCAGCGACAGCGCCGTGTCGGCCAGGCCCGCGTGCGTGCCGATCTCGGCGTCGGCGAAGCCGCGCTGCTTCAGGTCGGCGTTGAACGTGGTCGTCGCGGCCTCGTAATACGCGCCCAGGGCATGGGCGCGGCAACCGCCGGCCCGGTTCACGCGCGCGGCGGCCTTGTCTTCGTTGCGCTGGTAGCCGCCGTGGTCGCCCAGGAAGAACACGTCGCGGATGCCGTGCCGGCACAGGCTCAGCGCGGTGGATTCGAGCAGGGATTCGAACGCGGCATCGGGAATCGACAGGGTGCCCGCGAACCGCATGTGCGCGGCCGGGGGCGTGATCGACCCTTCCGGCACATAGGCGACGACGGGCGCGACGACGGCATCGCCCAGCCGCGCGGCGATCCGCCCCGCCAGCACGCGGGCGCGCACGTTGTGCTTGCCGAGGACGATGTGCGGGCCGCTCTGCTCGGTGCCGCCGATGGGCACGAGGGCCGTCGTGGCGCCGGCCGCGATGCGGTCGCGCAGTTCCGGCGACGTCATCTCTTCGATATACACGCCGGGGCCGGCGCGGTCGGCCGCGGCAGGTGCCGCCGACGCGTGGACCGCCGCGGCCAGGGCCAGGCCGGCGACCACCAGCGCCTTGCGGCGCCACGAGTTGTGCAGGTGAAGCATTGATCCGTGTTCCTGATGCTTGCGCGCGCCTGGCACGAACGCCATTCGCCACGCGACCGAGCACCTATTGTAGAGCATAGCGGCGCGGCGGACGGGCGGCGCGGGCGGATTTTTTTGCGACCGGCGCCAGAGTGTCGCGCCGTGGCGGCAGATGCTTGCCAGTCCGGCAAACGTCCGCGCACGGCAGGCAGGCATTCCTTTTCAAATGTTCAACTGCCGCTACGGCCGCGTGCCGGCCATCGCATCGTTACCTGATGCCACAGGCGACCTGCGAACACCAGGGAAGCACGACGATCGCCGTCGGCAGTACAATGCTGACCGTCCCCGCCGCGCGTGGGCAATGGCATCGCGTGCGGCACCGCGGACGGGTGAACCACGCCGGTTTCTGATCCGGCACGACGACACGGAGACGATATGGCGCGCAGCGGACTCACGAAATCACAGGTCAGGGAAGCCCGCGACCGCCTGCTGGCGGCGGGGCGCCACCCGTCCGTCGACGCGCTGCGCCACGCGCTGGGCGACAGCGGCTCCAAGTCGACCATCCACAAATACCTCAAGGAGCTGCGCAGCGAAGAAGGGGCCGCGCAAGCCGCCCCCGGCATCGGGCGCGAAGACACGGGCCGCGCCCTGCACGCCCTCGTCGACGAGCTGGCCGACCGCCTGCACGCCGACTTCGACGAGCGCGTGCGCCTGCTGCGCGCCGCCCACGACGCCGCGCTGCGCGAGCGCGAGCACGAACTGGCCGAGCTGCGCAACACCGTCGCCACGCTGACGGCCCGCGTGCAGCAGCTGGAAGCGGAAGCGCAGTCCGGCGGCGACGACACGCCCCTGCGCCACTGGCACGACCGGCAGAGCGCCGCGGGCGGGTTCGGCCACTTCGACAGCAGCCTGCTGAATTCGCGCTCGTCCGTGCCCGACGCCTCTCCGTTCGACATGATCCGGGCCGCCGCACGCTCGTGACCGACGCCGCCGCCCGCACCGCCGCGCCCGTGCTGCTGTCCGCACGCGGCCTGCGTTCGCCGTTCGGCGGTCCGTTCACGTTCGACGTGCGCGCGGGCGAATGCATCGCCATCCAGGGCCCGTCCGGCGCCGGCAAGAGCGTCCTGCTGCGCATGCTGGCCGACCTCGACCCGCACGACGGCGCCGCCCTGCTCGACGGCTGCCCCGCCGCGTCGATGCCGGCCCCGGCCTGGCGCGCCGCCGTCGTCTACCAGGCGGCCGAGCCGGCATGGTGGGAGGCGACGGCCAGTGCGCACTTCACGGCTTGCGACCAGGATGCCGTCGACGCCGCGCTCGCGGCATTGGGACTGCCGGCCCGGCTGCTGGACGCGGAGCTCGACCGCCTGTCGACGGGCGAACGCCAGCGCCTCGCCCTCGTCCGCTCGCTGGCCCGGCGCCCGCGCGTGCTGCTGCTCGACGAACCGACGGCGGCCCTCGACCCGGACGCCGTCGCGCGCGTGGAAGCGCTGCTGCGCGACGGCCTCGCGCGCGGCATGGCCGTGCTGATCGCGACGCACGCCGGCGAACAGGCGCGCCGCCTCGCGCACCGCATCTTCCGCCTCGAACAGGGGCAGCTCGTCGCGCCATGAACGCCATCCACCTCGGCGCCTGGGACCTGCTCGCGGCCGCGACGTTGATCGTGCTGGATGCCGCGCTGTCGCTGGCGCTGCGCCTCGGGCTGCACCGCCAGATCCTCGTCGCGGCCGTGCGTATGACGGCGCAACTGACGATCGTCGGCGTCGTGCTGCGCCACGTGTTCGCGACGGCGTCCGCGGCGGCGACGCTGGCCGTCGTCGTGTTCATGATCGCCGCCGCCGCGCGCGAGGTCGCGACGCGGCCGAGGCAGCGCCTCGGGCGCCACATGAATTACCGGATCAGCGCCGCCGTCGTGTCGTGCGCCGGCTTCGCGACGGTGCTGCTGGCCCTGACGACGGCCGTGCGCCCGACGCCGTGGTACGAACCGCGCTACGCGATTCCGCTGATGGGCATCGTGCTCGGCAGCGTGCTGAACGCCGCCAGCCTCGCACTGGACGGCATCCTCGACGGCGTCGTGCGCGAGCGCGCCCGCATCGAAGCGCGACTGGCCCTCGGCACCCCGTTCCGCGACGCCATCGCCCCACTGGTCCGCAGCGCGACGCGGCGCGGCATGATCCCCGTCGCCAACCAGATGTCGGCCGCCGGCATCATCACCCTGCCGGGCATCATGACGGGCCAGCTGCTGGCCGGCATGGACCCGATGGACGCCGTCAAGTACCAGATCCTGCTGATGTTCCTGCTGGCCGGCGCGAGCGGCCTGGCGGCGAGCGGCGCGGCCCTGCTGGCCGTGCGCGCGCTGAGCGACGGCCGCCAGCGGCTGCGCGTCGACCGCCTGCAGGCCTAGACCGGGCGCGCGACGATCAGGGCCGAGTCGATCGTGAAGCTGCCGTCGTCCTCGAGCGCGAAATAGTCCTTCACCTCGGCCGACGCGCGCCGCTGCAGCGACCGGATCGCGGCGACGTGCACGTCGGGCGTTTGCATCCGTTCGATCCACGCGCCGAAGTCGAGCCGCAGCTTGTACGTCGCCACCTCCCCGACCGCGAAGCCGAGGGACGCCAGCGCCGCCTTCCACTCGGCCAGCGTGCCGTTCCGCACGTGCGACGGATCGCGCAGCAGTTCCAGCGACTGCAGCCAGGTGTCGAGCAACGGGACGCCGGGCGAGACGACGTCCATGAACAGCGCCAGGCCGTCCGGCTTGACCACCCGCCGCATCTGCGCCAGGCCGTCCGTGAACGCGCCCCAGTGGTGCGCGCTGTAGCGGGTGGCGACGACGTCGAACGACCCGGACGGACAAGGCAGCGCCTCGGCCGCGCCCCGCTTCGTGACGATGTTGTCCAGGCCCCGCTTGCGGGCCTCGGCGGCGACCGTCTCCAGCATCGCGGCCGACAGGTCGTAAGCGACGACCTTCCCGACGAGGCCGGCCATGCGGAACGCCACATGGCCGCCGCCGCATCCCATGTCCAGTGCGACGGCGTGCGGACGGCTGCCGATCACGGCGGCCATGCGTTCCAGGTCGGCGCCGCTGGCATGCACGGCGCTCGCCAGATAGGCCTGCGCGCGGGAATCGTATTGTTCGAGAACGGTTGCATCGTGGGTGGCGGTCGTCATGCTTGCTCCTTTGAACGTGAAAAACCCATTGTGGGCCACAGGTTTTCCTGTTACAAGGAGCCTGTTTATACTGGTATTTCGACCACCATGACCGACTCTCACCAGCGCCGGCTGCTCGGCGCATTCATCCGCGCCCATCGCGCACGCCTGACGCCTGCCAGGCCCGGCAGCCGGCGCCGCACGCCAGGCCTGCGGCGCGAAGAGCTGGCCGACGCGGCCGGCCTGGGCGTCACGTGGATCACGTGGCTGGAACAGGGCCGCGACGTCCAGCCGTCCGTGGCCGCGCTGGCGCGCCTGGCCGACGCGCTGCAGCTGTCCGCGGCCGAGCGCGCCTCACTGTTCGACCTCGCCGGCAAGAAAGACCCGCGCGCGGGCGCCGAGCACGCCGACGACCTGCCGCCCGCCCTGCTGGCGCTGCCGGGGCTGATGTCCGCGCCGGCCTACCTGCTCGATCACACCTGGACGGCGCGCGCCTGGAACGACGCCGCGGCCGCCCTGTTCGTCGGCTGGCTGGCCCCGGACGCAACCGACCGCAACCTGCTCCGCTACGTCTTCCTGCATCCCGCCGCACGCGAACTCATCGTGGACTGGGACACGCGGGCGCGGCGCCTGGCGGCCGAGTTCCGCGCCGACTTCCACCGGCGGCCGGCGGACGCGGACATGCAGGCGCTCGTCGAGCAATTGCGCCGGGACAGCGAACCCTTTGCGCAGTGCTGGGACAAGCAGGACGTGCTGCATCGCGAGGGCGGCGAACGGCAATTCAGGCATCCCGTCAGGGGTGAGCTCAGCTTCGTTCAGACCACGTTGCTGGTGGCCTTGCAGATGGAGATCAAGATGGTTTGCCTGGCCGACGGATGAGGTGACCGCCATCGTCGAGCGCCGCGTTCCGGCGCAAGCGAATGCGTCGGAACGCGAACCTTCCGGGTCGAAACCTGTCCAGAGATGAAGGGATGCCTTGCGCATCATTGCCGACCGACGGGGGCAGCATGCACGACCACGCCACGGACACGTTCGACGTCGCCACGCTGGTGCCGGGCTTCCGCCCGCCACCGCAACCGGATCCGGCCGACGCATCGCTGCCCGGCGCGGCCGCCCGGCTGGCCGCGGCGGATGCCCGCATGCGGCATTGGCGCTATCCCGCCGACGGTCCGCTCGTGCCCGGCTCGGACCGGCACGCGGACGCAAGCTGCCGCATGTTTCGCGAGACCTTCAATCCTTATCGTCCCGCCGTGCTGGACTGGCCCGTCCTGGCCCCGGCAATCCGCGCGCGCATCGTGGCACTGCCGATCTGGGACATCGCCGTCCAGACGGAAGGCAAGGCGCGCCTGCGCATGGCGGCCTATGCCGGCACGCTCGACGAGCCCGGCATGCGCGACGCGCTCGCGCTGAACGCGTGGGAAGAACAGCGCCACAAGGAAGTCCTGTCGCGCATGGCCGCGGCGTACGGCATCGAACTGGCGCCCGAGCCGGCGCCGCCCCTGCCCCGCGACCGGGAATGGGCCTATCTCGTCACGGGCTACAGCGAATGCATCGACAGCTTTTTCGCCTTCGGCCTGTTCGAACTGGCGCGGCGTTCCGGACTGTTCCCGCCGGCGCTCGTCGACACGTTCGAACCCGTGATGCAGGAAGAGTGCCGCCACATCCTGTTCTTCGCCAACTGGGCCGCCTGGCACCGCGCCCGTCTGCCCTTCCGGCGCCGCGTGCGCTTCGAAGCGAGGGTCGCCGCCGTCTGGTGCTTCCTCGCGTGGGAGCGGATCGGCCTCGCGCGCGCCGTCGACCCGCGCGGCGGCGCGCGCGAACCGGACAATAACTTCACGCTGCACGGCGCCCAGTCGGTGGCGGACGACGGCATCCGGCTCCGCGACCTGGTCGCACTGTGCCTCGAGGAAAACGACCGGCGCTTCGCCGGCTACGACGAACGGCTGTTGCGGCCAGCGACCATGCCGCGCCTGGCGCGTCTTGTGCTGCGTTTTGTCCTGCGGTTTGTGCCACGTTTCGTGCCGCGTCCGTCCAGGCCGTTCGGCCGCCGGCGCTGAGCTAGTCGAGATAGCCCTCGCGCCCGAACCACGCGACCGCCTCCCGCACGCCGGCGCAGTACGGTCCGGGCCGGTAGCCGAGTTCCCGCTCCGCCTTCGCGGACGAATAGAACATCCGGTTGCGCGACATCCGCAAGCCGTCCACGGTCAGGAACGGCTCCCGCCCGCGCAGGCGCGCGAGGGCCTCGGCCGCGTACGCCAGCGGCACCAGCGGCGCGGCCGGCAGCCTCAGGCGCGGCGGCGCGCGGCCCGCGACCTGCGCGATCTCGGCCAGCAGGTCCCGCAACATCACGTTCTGCCCGCCGAGGATGTAGCGCTCGCCCACGCGCCCGCACTCCAGCGCGAGCAGGTGCCCGCGCGCGACGTCCTCGACGTCGACGACGTTCAGGCCCGTCTCCACGAACGCCGGCATCCGTCCGCGGGCTGCCTCGACGACGATGCGCCCGGTCGGCGTCGGACGCACGTCGCGCGCGCCGACCGGCGTCGACGGATTGACGATCACGGCCGGCAAGCCGTCCTGCGCGACCATGCGCCCGACCAGCCGTTCGGCCGCCACCTTGCTGCGCTTGTACGCGCCGATGGCGTCGTGTTCCGCCAGCGGCTCGTCTTCCGTGGCGGCCACGGTCGACGGGCCGACGCGCAGCGTGGCCACGCTGCTGGTGACGACGACGCGCTCGACCCCGGCCGCCAGCGCGGCCCGCATCACGACCCGGGTCCCGTCCAGGTTGTTGCGCACGATCTCGCCGGGCTCGCGCGCCCACAGCCGGTAATCCGCCGCGACATGCAGCAGGAAGCGCGCACCGGCCAGCGCGCGCCCGACGGCCGCCGGGTCGCGCAGGTCGCCTTCGGCCAGCTCGGCCTCGAGCCCGGCCAGGTTACGGCGCGGGCTACTTGCGCGCACCAGGGCGCGGACGGCGTAGCCCCGCGCCAGCGCCGCGCGCGCCACGGCGGCGCCGACGAATCCGGCCGCGCCCGTGACCAGCACGAGGTCCCTGCCCGCCACCGTTGCCTCCTTCCGGCGTCCATCTGCGTCGCATTCTAGTCTGGTATGCGATCCGCATACGCATCTGGATCAAACGCGCCGACCGAACTTGCGGGCCGGCGCCGACTCCAACCTGCACCAAACGGAAAGCACCGCCGGGAACCGTCATGCACGTCATCCTTGCCCAGCCGCGCGGGTTTTGCGCGGGCGTCGTCCGGGCCATCGACATCGTCGAGCACGCGCTCGAGCGGTACGGTGCGCCTGTTTATGTGCGCCACGAAATCGTCCACAACCAGGCCGTCGTGAACGGGCTGCGCGCCAAGGGCGCCGTCTTCGTCGAGGACCTGGGCGACGTGCCGCGGCAGGCGGTGACGGTGTTCAGCGCGCATGGCGTGGCGCGCACGGTCGAGTCCGACGCCCGGGCGCGCGACCTGCGCGTGCTGGACGCCACCTGTCCGCTCGTCGCCAAGGTCCACCTCCAGGGACGCCAGTACGCCGCGAGCGGCCGGACCGTGATCCTGATCGGCCACCCGGGCCACCCCGAGGTCGAGGGGACGATGGGCCGGATCGACGGCCGCGTCCTGCTCGTGCGCGACGAGCGCGACGCCGACGCCCTCGACCTGCCGCCGGACACGCCCCTCGCCTACGTGACGCAGACGACGCTCAGCGTGGACGACACGCGCGGCGTCATCGCCGCGCTGCGGCGGCGCTTCACGGACATCGTCGGCCCCGACGTGCGCGACATCTGTTATGCCACCCAGAACCGCCAGCGCGCCGTGCGCGACCTGTGCCGCCAGGTCGACGTGCTGCTCGTCGTCGGCGCGCCGAACAGCTCGAACTCGAACCGCCTGCGCGAGATCGGCGCCGCGACCGGCACGCCCACGTGGCTGCTGGCCGATGGCGGCGAGCTCGATCCCGCCTGGGTCGCGCAGGCGGGCGTCGTCGGCATCACGGCCGGCGCGTCCGCGCCCGAAGCCACGGTCGAACACGTGATCGATGCGCTGCGCGCGCTCGGGCCCGTCGACGTCTCGACGATGGACGGCATCGAGGAGCACATCGAATTCAAGCTGCCGCGCGCGCTCGCGGACGCGCCGGCCCGGCCCGGTCCCGGCTGACCCGCTCGAGAGGAGACGTCATGGCGATCCCGTTCCTGCAGAAAGCCCTGGTCGGCGCCTACGTACTGCGCAAGCACCTGGCCGGCGAGCGCCGCTATCCGCTCGCGCTGATGCTCGAGCCGCTGTTCCGCTGCAACCTGGCCTGCGCGGGCTGCGGCAAGATCGATTATCCGGGCGAGATCCTCGACCAGCGCCTGTCGGTGGACGAATGCCTGGGCGCCGTCGACGAATGCGGCGCGCCCGTCGTCTCCATCGCCGGCGGCGAGCCGCTGCTGCACAAGGACATGCCCGCGATCGTCGCCGGCGTCGTCGCCCGCCGCAAATTCGTCTACCTGTGCACCAATGCCCTGCTGCTGGAACGAAAGCTCGACGAGTACCGCCCGGGCCCGTTCTTCACGTGGTCCGTCCACCTCGACGGCGACGAAGACATGCACGACCGCTCCGTCTGCCAGCCGGGCGTCTACCGGCGCGCCGTCGCCGCGATCCGGCGCGCCAAGGCGGCGGGTTTCCGCGTCAACGTCAACTGCACGCTGTTCAACGACGCGCGGCCGGAGCGTGTCGCCGGCTTTTTCGACACGCTGAAGGACATGGAGGTGGACGGCATCACCGTGTCGCCCGGGTACGCCTACGAACGCGCCCCCGAGCAGCAGCATTTCCTCGCGCGCAGCCGCACCAAGCAATTGTTCCGGGACATATTGGCGCACGGCGACGGCGGACGCCGCTGGGCGTTCAGCCAGTCCAGCCTGTTTCTCGACTTCCTCGCCGGGAACCAGACCTACCGCTGCACGCCCTGGGGCAACCCGACGCGCACGGTATTCGGCTGGCAACGCCCCTGCTACCTGCTGGGCGAAGGCTATGCCCGCTCGTTCCGCGCCCTGATGGACGAGACCGACTGGGATGCCTACGGCACGGGCCGCTACGAAAAATGCGCGGACTGCATGGTGCACAGCGGCTACGAAGCCAGCGCCGTCGAGGATACGCTCGCCCACCCGCTGGCCGCCGCCAGGGTCGCGCTGCGGGGCGTGGCGACGAGCGGGGCAATGGCGCCCGACATTCCGCTGCGCGACCAGCGTCCCGCGCAACACGTGCATGCGCACCAGGTGGCCATCCGGCTGGAAGAGATCCGGGGCCGCAAGGCCGGGATGAACGGAGGGGCGCAATGATCGCGCCGGCCCTGCCGTCCTTCGCCGCCGTTGCCGGCACGGCGCTGACGCTGCTGGCGGCGCTGTACGCGCTGGCCGCGCTGTTCTGCCGCGGCGGCGCCCGAACGGATGCGGCGCATGCCCGGGCACCCGTTACCGTACTCAAGCCCCTGTGCGGCGCCGAGCCGCGGCTGGAGGCCAATCTCGCCGGCCTGTGCATGCAACATCATCCGCATTACCAGCTCGTGTTCGGCGTCCGCGATCCGGACGATCCGGCCATCGCCGTCGTCGAGCGGCTGGCGCGCCGCTTCCCCGCCGTCGACATGCGGCTCGTCGTCGATCCGCGCGTCCACGGCAGCAATCTCAAGGTGAGCAACCTGATCAACATGATGGGCGCCGCGCGCCATCCCTGGCTCGTGCTGGCCGACAGCGACATCGCCGTCGGGCCCGATTACCTGGCGCGCGTGACGGCGCCGCTGGCCGAGCCGGCCGTCGGCATCGTCACCTGCCTGTACCACGGGCGCCCGCTGGACGGATTCTGGCCCCGCATCGGCGCACTCTTCATCGATACGTGGTTCACGCCGTCCGTCGAGGTCGCGGCCAGCGGTGGCACCCGCGCCTTCGCGTTCGGCGCCACGATCGCCGTACGCGCCGCGACGCTGCGCGCGATCGGCGGCATCGAGGTCCTGAAGAACCGCCTGGCCGACGACTACCGGCTCGGCGAGCTCACGCGGGGCCTGGGTCTCGCGACCGTCCTGTCGGATGTCTGCGTCGGCACCGACGTGGCCGAGAACAGCCTGCGCGCGCTGTGGGCACGGGAACGGCGCTGGATGCAGACCATCCGCTCGCTGAACCCGCCCGGCTACGCGTGTTCCTTCATCACGTTCACCTTGCCGATGCTGGCGCTCGGCCTGGCGCTGGCGCCGACGGCATGGAACGGCGCGTTGGCCCTCGCCGGCGCCGCCGCGCGCCTCGGCCTGCACTGGCGCCAGCCCGCCCCCGGCGTGCCGGCGCCGGGTCATGCCCGCTACGCGCCGCTGCGCGACTGCCTGCTGTTGCTGGAATGGCTCAGCGGCTTCGCCGGTACGACGGCACGCTGGCGCGGGCACGACCTGCCCATCGACACGGGACGCGCACCCGCCGCGGAACCCGGCGCACGGCCGTCCTGGCGCCAACGATCATGGAGGCAGCGATCATGAAGACAGCGATGCTGGAGACCCTGTTCCTGCAGGCGCCTTCGTTCGACGGTTTCGACGGCGGCGCCGGCTCGCGCTACCAGGCGAAGCGCGAAATCCGCTCGTTCTGGTATCCGACGTGGCTGGCCCAGCCGGCCGCCCTCGTGCCGGGCAGCCGGCTGCTCGACGCCCCCGCGGACGGCCTCACGGTCGCGCAGGCGCTGGAGATCGCGCAACGGTACGAACTCGTGATCATCCACACGAGCACGCCCTCGTTTCCCGGCGACGTACGCTTCGCCGGCATGCTCAAGGCCACGCACCCCGCGGTACGCATCGGCATGGTGGGCGCCAAGGTCGCCGTCGATCCCGGCGGTTCGCTGCGGGCGGGCCCCGTCATCGATTTCGTCGCCCGCGAGGAATTCGACTTTACCTGCCGCGACATCGCCCAGGGCCTGCCGCTGGCGGACATCGCGGGCGTCAGCTGGCGCGACGCCGCCGGCGAAATCCGCCACAATCCGCCGCGCGCCATCCTCGAAGACATGGATGCATTGCCGTTCGTCGCGCCCGTCTACCGGCGCGACCTGAACATCCGTAACTACTTCATCGGCTACCTGAACTATCCGTACGTCTCGCTGTACACGGGGCGCGGATGCCGGTCGCGCTGCACGTTCTGCCTGTGGCCGCAGACCGTCGGCGGACACCGCTACCGCACCCGCTCGGCGGAAAACGTGCTGGCCGAGGTCCGCTGGATCAAGGAGAACATGCCGGAAGTGAAGGAGATCATGTTCGACGACGACACGTTCACCGACTTCCGCCCCCGCGCCGAGGCCATCGCGCGGGGCCTGGGCGAGCTGGGCGTCACGTGGTCATGCAATGCGAAGGCGAACGTGCCGTATTCGACTCTCAAGGTGATGAAGGAAAATGGTCTGCGGCTGCTACTCGTGGGCTACGAATCCGGCGACGACCAGATTCTCCTGAACATCAAAAAGGGTTTGCGCACCGATATCGCGCGCCGCTTCGCCGCCGATTGCCGCGCGCTCGGCATCATGGTGCACGGCACGTTCATCCTCGGGCTCCCCGGCGAGACGCGGGAGACCATCGCGAAATCGATCGCGTTCGCCAAGGAAATCAACCCGCACACGATCCAGGTCTCGCTGGCGGCCCCGTATCCCGGCACCCGGCTGTACGAACAGGCACTGGAAAACGACTGGATACCGCCGCACAGGACGATCCCCCTCGTCGACGGCAGCGGCGTGCAACTGGCCGCGCTCAGCTATCCGCACCTGTCGCGCGACGAGATCTACCATGGCGTGGAACAGTTTTACCGCAGCTTTTACTTTCGTCCTTCCAAGATCTGGGAGATCGTCAGCGACATGCTGCACAGCTGGGACATGACCCGGCGCCGCCTGCGCGAAGGCATCGAATTCTTTCACTTCCTGCGCACCCACGGCGCCGCGCAGTCATGAACGGCCGGGCCGGCACGGCGGCAGGTCCGCAGGCGCTGCGCTCGCCGGGCCTGATCGTCACGGCCGACGACTTCGGCCTGCACCCGAGCGTGAACGCGGCCGTCGAGCGCGCGCACCGGGACGGCATCCTGACGGCCGCCAGCCTGATGGTGGGCGCGTCCGCGGCCGCCGACGCGATCGCCCGCGCCCACGCCCTGCCGGGCCTGCGCGTCGGGCTGCACCTCGTCCTCGCCGACGGACCGGCCGTGCTGCCGCCCCGGGCGATCCCCGATCTGGTGGACGGCAGCGGACGCTTCGGCACACGGATGGCAAGCGCCGGCATGCGCTTCTTTTGCCTGCCGCGCGTGCGCCGCCAACTGGCGCGGGAGATCCGCGCCCAGTTCGACGCGTTCGCCGCCAGCGGCCTGGCGCTCGACCACGTCAACGCCCACAAGCATTTTCACCTGCATCCGACGATCCTGTCGCTCGTCATCCGCATCGGCCGCGAGTTCGGCCTGCGCGCCGTGCGACTGCCGCGCGAGACCGGGCCGCCGTGGCAGTCCGGGGCATGGCTGCGTCCATGGCTGGCGCTGCTCGAAGCGCGGCTGGATGCCGCGCGCATCGCCCATAACGATTACGTGATCGGCATCCGCCAGTCGGGCCGCTTCGATGAGCCGGCCCTGCTGGCGGCGCTGCGCGGCCTGCCGGCATCGGGCATCGGCGAACTCTACCTGCACCCCGCGCTCGACTCGGGTGCGGCGATCGCGCCGTCGATGCGCGGCTACCGCCACGCCGCCGAATTCGCCGCGCTCGTCGCGCCGCGCGTGCGCGCCACGTGCGACGCCCTCCGTGCGCGCGGCTGGCGCATGGGTGGATTTGCCGACCTCGTCCCCGCAACAGGCGGTACGGACGCCGCGCCGCGCGCGGCCAGGGCCACCGGCCCGCCGGCGGGCACCGTCGGGGCACACGCCGACGGCCAGGACAGGGGCACGCCATGAGCGGGCCCCGCACGATGACCTGGCTGGCGGCGGCGGCCGGACTCGCGCTGCTTGCCATGCTCATCCATGCGGAGGGCGGGTCCGGCATCGCGGCCGCCGTCGGACGCGCCGGCTGGGCGCTGCTGCCGATCGTGCCGGCCCGCATCGCCACGCAGGCGCTCGACATGCGCGCGTGGCGGGTGCTGCTCGAACCGTTCGATCGCGCCCGCGCGGCCGGGCCCCTGTTCCTGCTGTGGGTCGCCTTCGTGCGCGAGGCAGTCAATCGCCTGCTGCCGGTGGCGAATATCGGCGGTGAAGTGGTCGGGGTGCGGCTCGCGTGCCGCCGCATTCCCGACAAGGCGGGCGTCGCCGCCAGCGTCGTCGTGGAGGTGCTGTTGACGATCGTCGTGCTGTATCTGTTCTGCGGTCTCGGCGCCGTGCTGATGCTGCGGCTCGCCGCCGGTCCGGGCCCGGTCGGGGTCGTCGTGGCCGCCTTGTTGCTGTCGCTGCCGCTGCCGCTGCTCGCGTGGTGGTGGCTGGCGCGGGGCGCGCCGTTCGCGCGGATCGCGCGGTGGGCGCGGCGCCTGCCCGCGCTGCACGAGCTCGGCGGGGCGCGCCTGGACGGCCTGGACATCGACGCCGGCGTCAAGCGCCTGTTCGGGCAACGAACCCGTCTTGCGCGCGCGGCGCTGTGGTCGCTGCTGGCGTATGCGCTGGGCACGTTCGAGACGTGGTATGCCCTGATGCTGCTCGGCCATCCCGTCGGTGTGCAGGCCGCGCTCGCCATCGAGGCGCTGACGCAGGCCGTGCGCCACGCGGGCTTCATGGTGCCAGCGGGCCTGGGCGTGCAGGAAGCCGCCGTGCTGCTGTTCGGCCAGCTGGCCGGCGTCGGTGGGGAGGTCGCGCTGTCGCTGGCGCTCGTCAAGCGGATGCGCGAGCTCGCGACCGGGGTGCCGGCCCTCGTCTCGTGGCAGTGGTTCGAACTGCGCCGGCGTCCCCTCAGGGTCCGCGATTATGCGCCGCCAGGTAGCTGATCAGGCCGTCGATGCCGCCGGACGCCAGCCGCGCCGCAAATTGCTGGCGGTACACCTGGATCAGCCACGCGCCCATCATGTCGATGTCGTAGATCTTCCAGCCCGCCGCCGTCCGGCGCATCCGGTAATCGATGGCCATGGTGTCGCCGCCGGTCACCACGGTCGTCCTGACGACGGCGTCGTCGGCGTCCGCTGCCGGACGGTCGGTCGGCGCGTAGCGGAATTGCGTGTCGTCCTGCCGCATCTGCGTCAACTGGATGGCGTAGGTGCGGGCCAGCAGCGTCTGGAATTCGCGGAACAGGGCGTCGCGCTGGGCGGGCGTCGCGTGCGTCCATGCGCTGCCCACCGCGTACTGCGTCGTGAGCATGAAGTCGGTGGACGGCAGGAAGTCGCGGCGGACGATCTCGAGCGTCCGCTCGGGGTCGCCGGCGCGCGCGCCGGGGTCGCTGCGGATGGCGCCCATGACCTTGTCGATCGTGCCCTTGAGCATTTGCTCCGGTCCGCGCGGGTCCACCTGCCGGGCAAAGGCCGCCGGCGGCATCGACAAGGCAAGGGCAAGCAGGCATGGGGTCGGTTTCATACGGTCTCCGTTCGGCACAGGCATAAGACCATGCATCCGCCGCGCATGTTCCCGCCGCTGTTCCTTGCGCGCGACGCCGGCGGCAGGAAACACGGGCCGCTGCGCCAATCCGCGCGCACATGCGCCGGATCACGGGACCGCGGCGCCGTTCTCCGGTCTAATGGAGGCAGCTTCCCGGTGCGCCATGCTGACTAACCCGATCGCCAGACTCGTCCACCTGTCATGCCGCCATCCGTGGGCGGTGGTCGGGGCGTTCGCACTGTTGGTAATTGCATCCGGGCTTTATGTCGCACGCCATTTTGCGATCAATACGGACGTCGGGCAGTTGATCGACGCGAATGCGCCATGGGCCCGGCGCGACGCCGCCATCGCCGCCGCGTTCCCGAACCGGGGCGACACGACGCTGGCCGTCGTCCGCGCCCCCGCACCCGAGTTCGCGGCCCGGGCGGCGCGCGAGCTGGCCGACCGCCTGCGCCGGCAGCCCGCCCTGTTCCGCACGGTGGACCTCGGTCCCGGCGACGATTTTTTCCGGCGCAACGGCCTGCTCTACCTCGACGCCGCCCGGGTGCACGTCCTGACCGACCGGCTCGCCGCCGCGCGGCCCCTGCTCGACGCCCTCGCGCGCGACCCGTCGCTGCGCGGCCTGGCGAACCTGCTGTCGGTCACCCTGGGGACGCCGTTGCTGACGGGCCAGGTCACGCTCCGGCAGATGGCGCCGCTGCTGGCGCAGAGCGCGGCCACGGTCGAGGCGGTCCTCGCCGGGCGGCCCGCGGCCCTGTCCTGGCAACATCTCGCGGACGATGCGCCGGCCGCCGCGGAGGCGGGCCTCGTGGAAGTCCGGCCGGTGCTCGACTACCACGCCCTGCTGCCGGGCGCCGCGTCCAGCGACGCGATCCGCGCGGCCGCGGCAAGCCTGCGCCTGGCCGAACGCTACGGGGCGCACGTGGCGCTGACGGGGCCCGTGCCGCTGTCCGACGACGAATTCGCGTCGCTGCAGGAAGGTTCGCCGCTCGTCGGCGCGGTGCCCGTCGCGATCGTGCTCGTGCTGCTGTGGCGGGCGCTGCGCTCGGCGCCGCTGGTGCTGGCGCTGTGCGCGACGATGCTCGGCGGCCTCGCGCTGACGGCCGCGCTGGGGCTCATGATGGTGGGCGCGCTGAACCTCATCTCCATCGCGTTCGCGATCCTGTTCGTCGGGCTGGGCATCGACTTCGGCATCCAGTTCGGCATGCGCTTCCGCGAACTGCGGCGCGTGCGGCCCGGCACCGGCACGGCGCTGCTGGCGACGGCGCGCGCACTCGCGCTGCCGCTCACCCTCGCGGCGACGGCGACCGCCCTCGGCTTCCTCGCGTTCCTGCCCACGGCCTACCGCGGCGTGGCCGAGCTTGGGCAGATCGCCGGCGTCGGCATCCTGTGCGTCGCGCTGCCGGCATGCGTGACGGTGCTGCCGGCGCTGATCCGCCTCGCCGACCCGCCCGCCGGCGCGCGCGCGCCCGGCTACCCATGGCTGGCGGGCGTCGACCGCGCGCTGCAGGCCCACCGCAAGACCGTGCTCGCCGTCACGCTGGCGCTCGTCCTCGGCGGCATTCCCCTGTTGTGGCGCCTGGAATTCGACTTCGATCCGCTGCACCTGAAAAATCCCGGCAGCGAATCGATGGCGACGCTGGCCTCCCTCGCGCAGGGCACCGACGTCGGCCTCGACAACGTGCAGGTGCTGGCCCCATCGGTCGCGCAGGCGGCGGCGCTCGCCGCGCGCCTGGAACAGCTGCCCGACGTGGCGCACGCGCTGACGGCGGCGAGCCTCGTCCCCGACCGGCAGCCGGAAAAACTGGAACGCATCGCGGCCGCCGCGGCGCGCCTGCTGCCCGTGCTGGACCGGCCTCCGGCCGCGCCGGCGACGGACCCGCAGCGCGTGGCGGCCGTGCGCACGGCCGCGCTGGCGCTGCGCAATGCCGCGCTCGACCATCCCGGGCCGGGGGCGGATGCGGCCGAGCGCCTCGCGCGGGCCCTCGCCGCGCTGGCGCGCGCCGCGCCGGCCGCGCGCGACCGGGCCGACCACGCGCTCGCGGGCACGCTGCGGCTGGCGCTGGACGCGTTGCGCCTCGCGCTGCGGCCGCAGCCGGTCACGCTCGCGGCGCTGCCCGCCGCCATGCGGCGCGCCTGGATCGCACCGGACGGCCGCGCGCTCGTCGACATCGGCCCGAAACGGCCCACGGGCACGCGTGTCGGCGCCGACAACCGGCTGGGACGCTTCGCCGACGCCGTGCTGCGCATCGCGCCGGACGCCACCGGCGGCCCGATCTCCGTGCGCCACGCGGCCGACCTGGTCATCGCCGCGTTCGTGCAGGCGGCGCTGCTCGCGGTCGCGACCATCGCGCTGCTCCTGCTGCTCGCGTTCCGCCGGGTCGGCGACGTGCTGCTGACGATGGTGCCGCTGCTCGTATCGAGCCTGGCCACGCTCGAGGCCTGCGTGCTGCTGGGCATCCACCTGAATTTCGCGAACATCATCGCGCTGCCGCTGCTGCTCGGCGTCGGCGTCGCGTTCAAGATCTATTACATCGTGGCGTGGCGCGCCGGCCAGCCGGCCCGGCTGGAGCATCCGCTCACGCAAGCCATCGTCCTCAGCGCGGCCACCACCGGCACCGCGTTCGGCAGCCTGTGGCTGTCGCACCATCCCGGCACCGCCAGCATGGGCAAGCTGCTGGTGCTGGCGCTCGTCTGCACGCTGATCGGCGCCGTGTTCTTCCAGCCCGTCCTGCTGGGGCAGCCTCGCCCGCCGCCCCCACCTTCCTGAACGAGGACCGCCATGCCACGCTGCCCGTCACGCCGACGCGTCCTGGCCGCTCTGCCGCTCCTGATCCTGTGCGGCTGCGCCTCCGGCCCGCAACGCGATCCGGCCGATCCGCTGGAGCCGCTCAACCGCGCCACCTTCCGCTTCAACGACGCGCTCGACCGCCACATCGCGCAACCGGTCGCGCGCACGTACAACCGCGTCGTGCCGCGGCCCGTCCGTACCGGCGTCGACAACGTCTTCTCGAACCTGGGCGACGTCACCGTGATGTTCAACGATTTCGCCCAGCTGCGCCTGATGGACGGCATGAACGACCTGATGCGCGTGGCCGTCAACAGCACGTTCGGCCTGCTCGGCGTGCTGGACATCGCCACGCCGGCCGGCATCGCCAGGCACGACCAGGACTTCGGCCTCACGCTGGGCCACTACGGCGTGCCCGGCGGCCCCTACCTCGTGCTGCCGCTGTTCGGGCCGAGCACGTTCCGCGACGCGGCCGGCTTCGGGGTCGACCAGTACGCGGCGCCCGTCAACCGGACGCGCCCGGCAGTACGCAACACCTTGTGGGGCGTCGACTTCGTCAGCACCCGGGCGCGCTACCTGAATGCGACGAACCTGCTGGAGCAGGCCGCCCTCGACCGTTACCTGTTCGTGCGCGACGCCTATCTCGGCCGGCGCCGCTCCCTCCTCGACCGGGGCAAGGAAACGCCGCTGCCGGCGTACGGCAACGACCGCTGACGCCGCGCTCACGGCGGCGGCAGGGCCAGCGCGGCGCCGAGACATGCACGCACGCGCCGCAGCGTCCGCCGCGCCACCCATGCGTCGCGGGCCAGCGCGCACACGGCCCCGAGTTGCGCCGGCGCCGCGGCCAGTCCGCGCAGCATGGGCCAGGGCGCGGCGACGCCGTCCCCGTCCATGCCGGCCAGCACGCACGCCGGCAGGCTGCGCCAGGCGGGATCGAGCACGACGCGGCAGGCCGCGAACGGGATGCCGTGGCGGCGCGCGGCCAGCGCGGCGGCGTGCGATTCCATGTCCGCGGCGACGGCGCCGCCGGCGCGCCACAGCGACGCCTTGGCGGCGCTCGTGGCCAGCGGCGCATCGACCCCGGCCAGCAGCGCGAGCCGGGCGCCGGGCAGGCGGGCCAGCAGCGCGCGCGTCCAGCCCGGATCGGCCGCGACGATGCCGTCCGGCGTCAGCACACCCGTCGCCACGATACAGGTGCCGCAGGCGAGACCCGGGTCGAGTCCGCCCGCGCAGCCGAAGCTCATGATGCCGGTGGGGCGCGGCGCGCCGTCCGCATGCGGCGGCGTCGGCACGTCGAGCACGCCGTGCAGCCTGTGCGCGACCCGCCACGGACCCGGCCCGCACACGGTCACGACGCAGGGCCCGTCCGCGATCGCCGCTTCGAACGGCATCCCGCAGACGGCCAGCGCGCACGCGTGCGGCAACGCATCCACGATCTACATCCCGAACGCCACCCGGCCGCTGCCGCCCGCACGCAGGTTGCGGTAGCGCGCCAGCGCCCACAGCGGGAAGTAGCGGGCGTAGCCGTGGTAGCGCAGGTAGAACACGCGGGGGAAGCCCGTGGCCGTGTGCTGCGGTTCGTCCCACAGGCCGTCCGGGCGCTGGCGGTCGACGAGCCAGGCGATGCCGCGCGCCACGGCCGGGGTGTCGACGGCGCCGGCCGCCATCAGGCCCAGCAGCGCCCACGCCGTCTGCGACGCCGTCGACGGCGCCCACGCGTGGCCTTTGTAGTCGAGCCGGTAGCTCTCGCCGCCCTCGCCCCAGCCGCCGTCCGGATTCTGTACGAACGCGAGCCAGCGGGCGGCCCGCGCGACGGGCGGCGCATCCGGCGGCAGGCCGGCGGCGGCCAGCGCGCACAACGCGCACCAGGTGCCGTAGACATAGTTCACGCCCCACCGTCCGTGCCAGCTGCCGTTGGCTTCCTGCCGGCGCAGCAGCCAGCCCAGCGCCCGCGCGGCCGGCGCCCGGCGGCGCATGCATGCGCCCGGCTCCAGCTGGGCCAGCATCGACAGGCACCGGGCGGACACGTCGGCAGTCGGCGGGTCGAGCAGCGCGCCGTGGTCGGCGAACGGGATGTGGTTCAGGTAGTGGTGCGTGTTGTCGGCCTCGAACGCGCCCCAGCCGCCGCCGCGGCTCTGCATGCCGACGATCCACTCGCGGGCGCGCGCGACGGCATCGGAGTAGCGGTCCGGCACCGGCTGCGGTTCGAGGTGCGAGGCCCGGTGCATCGCCATCGCCACGACGGCCGTGTCGTCGACGTCCGGATAGCAGGCGTTCTCGTACTGGAAAGCCCAGCCGCCCGGCCGCACGCCCGGCCGGCGCGTCGCCCAGTCGCCCGGCCGGTCGACGATCTGCAGCGGCAGCAGCCAGTCGAGGCCGCGGCGCGCGGCATCGATCGCGGCCGGCACGCCCGTTTCCAGCAGCGCGTGGCACATCAGGGCCGTGTCCCACACGGGCGACACGCAGGGCTGGCAATACGCCTCGTCGCCGTGGTCGACGAGCAGGCGGTCGATGGCGCGGCGCGCGGCGGCGGCCTCGGGCGCGTCCGGCGGATGGCCCAGCACGTCGAGCATCTGCACGGCGTTGACCATCGCAGGGAAGATGGCGCCCAGGCCGTGCTCGCCGTTCAGGCGCGCGCGCACGAACGCGGCCGCGTGCTCGATCGCGCGCCGGCGCAGGCGGGCGGGCAGGCGCGGCGCGAGCAGGCGCAACTGCGCCTCGAGCGTCCGGAACAGCGCGAACCACAGGCGGTGCTGGTGCGGCGCACGCGGCGCCAGCCCGAGGCTCGCGGGCGGCGCGACGAACAATTCGCCCACGCCCAGGGCGCGCGGGTTGCGCGCGCGCGGCCGCAGCGCGCCCAGCACGAGCAGCGGCGTGAGCACCGTGCGCGTCCAGTACGACACCTTCGACATGTGGAACGGCGACCAGCGCGGCAGCAAGGCGATTTCCACCGGCATCACGGGCACGGCCGTCCACGGCATCTCGCCGAACAGCGCGAGCAGCATGCGCGTGAAGACATTGCTCCGTTCGGCGCCGCCGTGGGCGCGGATCGCCTCCCGGGCGCGCGCCATGTGCGGTGCGTCGGGCGCATCGCCGGTCAGCTTGAGGGCAAAATAGGCCTTCACGCTGGCGCTCGTGTCGAAGGCGCCGCCGTGGAACAGCGGCCAGCCGCCGTGCCCGCCCTGGCGGCGGCGCAGGTAGCGGGCAATCTTGCGCTCCAGCGCCGCGTCCGGCGTTTCGCCCAGATAGTGCACCATCAGCACGTATTCGGCCGGGATGGTGGCGTCCGCTTCCAGCTCGTAGACCCAGTGACCGTCCGGACGCTGCTCGGCCAGCACGGCCGCGAGCGCCGCGTCGATGGCGGGCTGCAGGCGCGCGCGCGCCGTCCGCGTGCGTTCCGCTTCGATGGCGCCGGCCTGGGCCGCCGCACGAAAAGTCTCATAACGCATGGTCCACCTCCCGTGTCTACAGGATCGTGTGCCTGAGCAGGATGCCGATGCGCTCAAGCCGCCCCAGCCGGACCGGCGTGCGCGGACCGCCCCAGCCGCGCGCCGCCAGCCGCGCGAGCAACGCTTCGTAGACGGCGCCCATCAGGCGCGGCGCGCGGCCGCCGGCGCCCCGGTGGCCGCGCAGGACGAAGCGGGCCGCCGCGTAGTGCCGGCGCGCCTGCGCGGCCAGGTCGATGCAGGCCCGGGGCAGCGCCGGGTGCGCGGCGATCTCGCCGGCGCCCGCCGCGCACACGCGGGGTTCGACCCCGGCCGCCAGCAACAGTTCGCGCGGCAGGTAGGCGCGGCCGATGGCGGCGTCCTCGTCGATGTCGCGCAGGATGTTCGTGAGCTGCAGCGCGCGGCCCAGGTGGTGGGCGAGCAGCAGGCCGTCGTCGGGCGGCAGGCCGAATACGCGCACGGACAGCCGCCCCACGGCGGCGGCCACGCGGTCGCAATACAGGTCGAGCGTGTCCGCCGGCGGCGCGCAGAGGGGGCGGTCCTGCGCGTCCATCAGCATGCCGTCGATGACGGCGTGGAAGTCGGCCCGCGCCAGACCGTACGCCGCGATATGCGGCGCCAGCGCGCGCATGCGCGGCGGCGCCGCCCCGCCGTAGCCGGCATCGACGTCGGCGCGCCACCGCTCGAGGGCGGCGCGCCGCTCGGCGGCCGGCGCGGGCCCGTCGGCGATGTCGTCGACGGCGCGGCAGAATGCGTAGATGCCGAACATGGCCGCCCGCCGGTCCGCCGGCAGCAGGCGCATCGCGATGCCGAACGAGCTGGCCGGCGTCCGGGCCGGCACGGCGAGCACCTGCGTATCGTCAAGCATGTGGGCCTCGCTTCGGTTGCGCCTGGTTGCCATTCAGTTGCTGCTGGCGACGAGCCGCCGCGCGTCGACCGGATAACGCTGGCGGATGGCGCCCGCGATGCCGGCCGCGTCGAGCCCGGCGGCCCCGAGCAGGGCCGCCGGGTCGCCGTGCTCGATGAACAGGTCGGGCAGGCCCAGCATCAGCAGCGGCCGGTGGATGCCGGCCGCTGCCAGCGTCTCCGCCACGGCCGCCCCGGCGCCGCCCATGACGGCGCCCTCTTCCACCGTCACGAGCCGCGCATGATCGCGCGCCAGCGCCGCCACGAGTTCCGCGTCGAGCGGTTTCACGAAGCGCATGTTCGCCACCGTCGCCCCCAGTTCCGCGCCCGCTTCCAGGCTCGGCGCCAGCATCGGCCCGAACGCGAGGATGGCGATGCCGGCCCCGTGCCGGCGCACCTCGCCGCGGCCGAACGGCAGCGCGTCGAGGTCGGGCGCAGGGATCGCGCCGGGGCCGGGCCCGCGCGGATAGCGCACGGCGGCCGGTCCCGGATGGCGGTAGGCGGTGGTGAGCATGCGCCGGCACTCGGCTTCGTCGGACGCCGCCATCAACACCATGTTCGGCACGCAGCGCAGGTAGGCGATGTCGTAGTTGCCCGCATGCGTGGCGCCGTCCGCCCCGACGAGGCCGGCGCGGTCGAGCGCGAACGTCACGTCCAGGTTTTGCCGCGCCACGTCGTGGATCAACTGGTCATAGGCACGCTGCAGGAATGTCGAATAGATCGCGACGACCGGCTTCATGCCTTCGACGGCGAGGCCGCCCGCGAACGTCAGCGCGTGCTGCTCGGCGATGCCCACGTCCACGTAGCGGTCGGGGAAGCGCTCGGCGAAGCGCACGAGCCCGGAGCCTTCGCGCATGGCGGGCGTGATGCCGACCAGGCGGACGTCGTGCGCCGCCATGTCGCACAGCCAGTCGCCGAAGACGTCCGTGTAGGCGGGCCGCCCGCGCACGGTGTCGGGCAGGCCGCGGGCCGGATCGAAGCGCCCCGTGCCGTGGTACAGCGTGGGCGCCGCTTCCGCCGGCGCATACCCCTTGCCCTTGCGCGTGACGACGTGCAGCACCTGCGGGCCCGTGCGGCGCCGGGCCGCGTCGAGCGCGGGCACCAGCGCGTCGAGGTCGTGGCCGTCGACGGGCCCCGCGTAGGCACAGCCCAGCGCATCGAACAGCGACGCGCCCGGTCCGATGCGGCCGGCCGCGAGGTCGGCGAGATGGCGGCTCAGTGCACCGACGGCCGGCGAAATGGACATGCCGTTGTCGTTGAGGACGACGAGCAGGCGCAGGCCGGGACCGGCGCCGGCGTTGTTCAGGGCTTCGAACGCGATGCCGGCGGAGAGCGCCCCGTCGCCGCAGACGGCCACCGCGTGGCGGCCGTCGCCCTGCAGCAGCGCGGCCCGCGCCATGCCGAGCGCGGCGGAGATGGCCGTCGACGAATGCGCCGTGCCGAACGTGTCGTGCACGCTCTCGCAGCGGCGCGGAAAGCCGGACAGGCCGCCCGCCTGGCGCAAGGTGTGCATCTGCGCGCGGCGCCCCGTCAGCACCTTGTGGCCATAGCTCTGGTGGCCGACGTCCCACACGATGCGGTCGCGCGGCGTGTCGAACACGTAGTGCAGCGCGATCGTCAGTTCCACCGTTCCCAGGTTCGACGCGAGATGGCCGCCCGTGCGCGCCACCGTGTCGAGCAGGAAGCGGCGCAGCTGCTGCGCCAGCGGCTGCAGGTGCGCGCGGGGCAGCGCGCGCAATGCGGCCGGATCGTCGATTGCCTCGAGCAGGTCCATGCGGTCCTCCATGCGGCGTGCGAAGGCACCGCAGGCGAACCATTCTAGAACATCCGGGCCATCCGTTCAGGCATGCGATTCAACCGTGCGCCACCCTCTGCGGAGACATGGTAAGCACGAAAAAGCCACGCAGAAATCAAGCCACGCCGGCACCGCCGTCACCCGTTGTGGCGGATCGCATCCAGCACAACGGCCAGCGCGCGCGACGCATGCCGCCGGCTCGGGTAATACGCATGCAGGCCGGGAAACTTGGGGCACCAGTCGGCCATCACGCTCACCAGCCGTCCCGCGCGCACATGCGCCAACGCCATGTCCTCGGTGACGAACGCGATGCCGCAGCCGGCGAGGGCCGCGCCGACCATCTGGTAGACGCCGTTGAAGATGAACTGGCCGCGCACGCGCGTTTCGACGTCCGCGCCGTCATGGCGCAGCTCCCACGCGTACAGGCCGCCGCCGGCGAGGCGCAGCCGGATGCAGTCGTGCTTCATGAGGTCCTGCGCGCACCTGGGCACCGGACGGTGCGCGAAATACGCGGGCGCGGCGACGATCATCGTCTGCGTGTCGGGCGTCAGCCTCACGGCGATCATGTCCTTCTCGACCTGGTCGCCCCAGCGCACGCCGATGTCGAAGCGTTCGGCGGCCACGTCCACCATGCGGTATTCGGCGCTGATCTCGACCTGGATGTCCGGGTATCGCGGCAGCACGGCGGCCAGCCGCGGCCACAGGACGTTGTCGATCACGTGGTCCGTGGCCGTGATGCGCACGGTGCCGGACGGCGTGTCGCCCAGTTCGCTGACGGCGGCGATCTCGGCGTCGATCTCTTCCAGCCGCGGCCCCACGTTCTGCAACAGGCGCTCGCCGGCCTCGGTGGGCGACACGCTCCGGGTGGTGCGCGTCAGCAGGCGTACGCCGAGCCGGCTTTCCAGCGCGCGGATCGTGTGGCTGAGCGCCGACTGCGTCATGCCGAGCTTGGCGGCCGCGCGCGTGAAGCTGCGCTCGCGCGCGACGGCGAGGAAGACGAGGATGTCGCTGAGGTTATCGCGTGCCATCCCCTGATTCTAAGCCCGCGCGGCCTTGCCGGCCAGCACCGCGGCGACGACGAGCAGCAGCGCGCCCAGCCCGAACGTGGCGCGGTAGCCCCAGGCATCGAACAAGACCCCGCCCAGGGTCGCGCCGAGGCCGATCGCCAGCTGGACGACGGCCACGATCAGGCCGCCGCCCGCCTCGGCGTCCTGCGGCAGCGTGCGCGCGAGCCAGGTCCACCACCCGACGGGGGCCGCCGTCCCGACGAGGCCCCACGCGGCCAGCAGCACGGCGACGACGGGCGCCGAGCCGCCCCACGCGACGAGCGCGACGGCCAGCACGGCCATCGCCAGCGGGATGACGACCAGCGTGCGGTACAGGTGCTTGTCGAGGAACGCCCCGATGGCCGTCGTGCCGACGAAGCCGGCCACGCCGATCGCCAGCAGCATGCCCGTCAATGTGTTCACGCTCACGTGGGTGACCGTTTCGAGGAATGGCCGCAGGTACGTGAACAGCGCGAACTGGCCCATGAAGAACACGCTGACGGCCGCCATGCCGTACGCGACGGCGGGCCGCTTCAGCAGCGCGAACACGTTGCCGGACCGCGCCCCCGGCGCGGCGGCCAGCGGCGGCAGGCTGACGAACTTCCAGGCGAATGCCAGCGCCGCGACGGGCACGACGCAGAAAAACGCGCCGCGCCAGCCGACCAGCGCGCCGAGGAAGCTGCCGGCGGGCGCCGCGACGACGGTCGCCAGCGCATTGCCGCCGTTGACGATCGCCAGCGCGCGCGGCACGAGGTGATCCGGCACGAGCCGCATCGCGGTCGCCGCCGACATCGACCAGAACCCGCCGATCGCGACGCCGATGAACGCCCGCCCCACCATGAACACGGTGTAGTTCGGCGCGAACGCGGCGATCGTGCCCGACACGATCATCGTCAGGCACAGGCCCAGCAGCAGGATCTTGCGGTCGAGCCGGCCGGCCAGCCGCGCGATCGCGAGGCTGGTCACGAGCGCGAACGCGCCCGAGACGGCGATGGCCTGCCCCGCCTGTCCCTCGCTGATGTGCAGGTCGGCGGCGATCGGCGTGAGCAGGCTGACGGGCATGAACTCGGACGCGACCAGCGCGAACGCGGCGAGCGCCAGCGCGAACACGGCGCCCCAGGCCGCGGGCGCGGCGGGCACATGCGGCGCCGCGCCGGCGTCGATCGATGACACTTGTGGCTGCATGAATCAGGCCGCCAGCGTGGCGTTGTCGATCACGAAGCGGTACTTGACGTCGCCCGCCAGCATGCGCTCGTACGCGGCGTTGATCCCGTCGGCCCGGATCAGCTCGATGTCCGCGACGATGCCGTGCGCCGCGCAGAAATCGAGCATCTCCTGGGTTTCCGGAATGCCGCCGATCATCGAGCCGGCCAGCGCGCGGCGCTTCATGATCAGGTCGAACACCTGCGGCGACGGGTGCGGTGTGGCCGGCGCGCCGACCAGCACCAGCGTGCCGTCGCGCTTCAGCAGGGTGAGATAGGCGTCGAGGTCGTGCGGGGCGGCGACCGTGTCGACGATCAGGTCCAGGCTGCGCGCCCGCGCGGCCAGCGCGGCGGCGTCGCGCGACACGACGACCTCGTGTGCACCGAGCGCCTCGGCGTCGCGGCGCTTCGATTCGGAGGTCGTGAAGGCGACGACGTGGGCGCCCATGGCACGCGCCAGCTTGATGCCCATGTGGCCCAGGCCGCCGATGCCGACGATGCCGACCGTCTTGCCCGGACCCGCGTGCCAGTGGCGCAGCGGCGAATACGTCGTGATGCCGGCGCACAGCAGCGGCGCGACGGCCGCCAGCTGGTGTTCCGGATGGCGCACCCGCAGCACGTAGCGCTCGTGCACGACGATGCGTTCGGCGTAGCCGCCCAGCGTATGGCCCGGCGCGTCGCCGGTGGCGCCGTTGTAGGTGCCGACCATGGCGTCGCAATAGTTTTCGAGGCCGGCCTCGCAATCGGCGCAGTGCCGGCAGCTGTCGACCATGCAGCCGACGCCGACGAGGTCGCCGGTCCGGAAGCCCGTCACGTGCGCGCCGACGGCGGACACGCGGCCGACGATCTCATGGCCCGGCACGCACGGATACAGGGTGCCGGCCCATTCGGCCTTCACCGTGTGCAGGTCGGAGTGGCACACGCCGCAATAGGCGATCTCGATCTGGACGTCGTGCGGGCCCGGCGCGCGGCGGGCGATGGTCAGGGATTCGAGCGGCTTGTCGGCGGCATGTGCGCCATAGGCTTTGACGGTCATGGGTGCGATCCTTTCGTGACGTTGGTCGTTGCATCGATGGTCGACGATGGTAACGGCAAACGCCGGGCGGATAACCCGGTCGGGATTGCTTGACCTTATGAATGCCGTTCATGTATCGGCGGTGGAATCATGCCCGCCGCGTCATGAAACGGGTCAGCGGCGGCGTGGCGGCGCCGGCAGCAGGACCAGCATGGCCTTGAGGGCGTACAGGACGAGCAGCGCACCGACCATGTCCCCGACGGCCATGACCGTGAAGCCCTGCGCCAGGTTGACGGGGTCGCCGTGGAGCCAGAACCACAGATGGTGCATCAGCGGACTGGCGACGCCGAACAGCGGCACGAGCAGCAGCAGCCGGCGCGACGTCAGGTTCGAGAGCGACGCCTGCATGCCCAGCACGCGCAGCGCGAACAGGTACACGAGGTAAGGGGCCAGGGCCGAGCTGATGCCGCCGGCCAGCGAGCGCACGGGGTCGTCCGGGTACAGGTGGAAGAAGCACTCGCACCACGACCCGACCAGCACGCCGATGGCGCCGGGCAGGCCCAGCAGCAGCGGACACAGCAGCCGCGCGCCCGCCGGCAGATAGAGCCAGCCGACGCCGCGGACGAATTCGACGTGCGGGAACACCCAGTCCTGCAAGCGCGCCAGCGCCACGTAGAACACGGCCGATCCGATCACGCCGGCACACGCGATCCCGGCCCGTTCGGCCACGCCCTGCACGACATCGTTGCGTGGAGCAGTTGGGATAGGCATGGCGGGATCGTCGACGATGGATGGAGTTCGGTGGGCACTCGCATTATAATCTGCGCATGAGCAAATCTACCCGGCCCGCCGACATCTATCTGCGCTTTCTGCAACTTGCCGAAGCCTTGCGCGGGCTGCCGTCCCTGCCTTCCCTCGATCCGCTGGAAGAACGCATCCTCGGCACCGTCGCGCGCGCCATGCAGAACGGCCAGCGGCTGTGCGTGCGCGACATGATGGCCAAGAAGGAGCTCGGCGCGCCCGCGACCGTGCACAGCCGCCTGACGTCGATGCGCGAGAAGGGCTGGATCATGTTGACGGACACCGAGGACACGCGGCGCAAGCAGGTCACGCTCACGCAGGCCGCGCTGGCCCACTTCGACAAGCTGTCGAAGTGCATGGTCAAGGCCGTGGAAAAGACGGGCTGAGGGCAAGAATACCGCCCGGCCTCCCGTCGTCCCCGCGCAGGCCTGACCCAGGCCACTGGGCATCCCGTCGTTCCCGCCTGCGCGGGAACAACGTGGGTGGGCGTTGCGGCCAAATCCGCGCGCAACCTCACTGGCCCAGGTAATCCTCGTCGCCGACCTTGTCCATCCACACGACGTTCACACCGTCCAGCGCTTCCTGGATGGCGATGTGGGTCATGGCGGTCGTCGCCGTCGCGCCGTGCCAGTGCTTGTGGCCGGGCGGGCACCAGATGACGTCGCCGGCACGGATCTCCACTTTCGGCCCGCCCTCGCACCGCGTCCAGCCGCAGCCGGCCGTCACGACGAGCGTCTGGCCGAGCGGATGCGTATGCCAGGCCGAGCGCGCGCCCGGTTCGAACGTCACGCTCGCCACCGACACGCGCGCCGGCGCGGGCGGCGCGTTCAGCGGATCGATGCGGACTGTGCCAGTGAAATATTGCTCCGGGCCTTTGATCGACGGCTGGGAGCCGGGGCGCTTGAGTTCCATGGGAGTCCTTTCGGTAAAGGACCCAATATAACGGTCGCTCGCCCGGCCGAATACCCCGCGGTCGTTCAATGACGTTATGAAGCGTGTTCATCAATCCCCAGCCGTATAGGTGTAGACGCGCTTGCGCTTGGACGCGATGGCCGGCCGGATGCGCTGCGGCGAGATCGCCACGCTGGCCCCGGAGGAACCGTTGCTGCCCTTCTGCACGGCGCCCAGCACGACGGACACCGCCTTGCCCCCGATCGGCACGCTGCTGGCCTTGACCGGCGACGGCGGCAGTCCGCCCCCGACGAAGATCGACGAGCGCGTCCCGCCGCACAGGCCCGGCACGTTGATCGCGCCCGAGCCGTTCAGCAGGTTGACCCAGTAGCCGCGCGCCTCGCCGAGCGACGTCGAGCAGCTCGCCCCGTCGGGCGGGACCGGACGGTTGGTGCTGAACGTGATCATGCCGCTGGCGATCAGCGCGGACGTGACCACCTGCTCGCCCTGGCCGTACTGGTTCAGGTCCATGTACCAGCCCTTCACGCCCGCGTTGGGCAGGATTTTCGCGGTCGCGCAGTCGGTGGCCGTGCTGTAGTCCGTCATCGCATCGAGGTTCGTGGCCGGCGTGCCGGTGGCCGCCGCCAGGTCGTCCAGGTAGACGTAGAAACGGTTCGTCACGCCGCTGTAGGGGTATTGCGCCTGCAGCGGATGTTCGCGGTCGCCGCTGCCGAGCGCCACATAGACCTTGCCCTGGGTCGCCAGCAGCGCCGGCGCGAACAGGAACTTGCGGCCGCCGCCCGTCGTGTACGCGACCTTGCGCGAGGTCCAGGCGTCGGGCGCGGCGGGCACGCGTCCCGCGTAGCTGCCCACGAAGTCGATCCGGTAGATGCCGCCGCCCGTGTCGGCCGCGTAGGCGTAGTCGGGATAGCCGTCGTTGTCGACGTCGACGAGGGCCACGTCGGCCGCCACCGCGCGGTCGGTCGGGAAGGCGCGCAGCACGGTGCCCGTGTTCGCATCCAGCACGTACACGAAGCCGCCCTTGCCGCTGCCGCACGCGGGCGCCGCCGTGTCGGCGTCCTCGCAGGCGTCGTACCCGCCGCCCACGACCAGTACCGGCGTCGTGGTCGAATAGCCTTTGACGAAGGCGACGTTCGGCGTCGACCAGGTCTGGCCGATGCCGGACATGCCGGCCGTGCAGCCGGTGTCGTCGCCCAGGTTCGGACAGCCGGCCTTCCACTTGAACACGGGGCTGTCCGGATTGCTCACGTCCAGCCCGTACAGCATGCGTCCGCCGCGGCGCATGGCCGGGAAGATCCAGACCTTGGAGTCGTCGGCGTTCTGGTACAGGCCGATCGAGCCGTCGAAGAAATAATCCTTGCGCGCCGGCGCCGGCGTGATCGATGCGCTCATGTTCGGATAGCTCACGAGCGGCGTGTTGTCCATCAGCCGCTGCAGGCGGCCGAAGAACTCGGGGGCGACGAAGGACCAGCTCTCGGTGCCGTTGCTGGCGTTCACGGCATGCAAGGCGCCGTCGTTGGCGCCGTAGAACACGCGCACGCCCGTCGTGCCGCCGAAATTGACGGGCAGCGGGCGCGAGTGGATCACGTCGCCGTGGATGGACGGGCGCGTCGTCGTCGTGCTGCCGGTGCCCTTTTCGTTGTCGACGTCCGCACCCTGGATGAAGTTCACGACGTCCGCGGCGAGGCCCGTGCTGGCCGTGTTGAAGGCCGTCAGCGCGGTCCCGGACAAGGTCAGCATGTTGCGGTTGACGGCTTGTGCGCCGCTCCACGCGCCGGCGACGTTACCCTGGCGCAGGATCTCGGCGGCGCCGCCCTTCTCGACCTGCGGACCGTCCGGCAAGTCCGAATACGGGCTCGCGCCGTCCGGGGCGCAGGCGCCGGCCGGATCGGGATTGATGCCGAGGCCGCTCCAGTAGCTGCCCGAATCCGACGTCCAGTAACTGGCCGCGCACGGCGTGACGAAGCCGGTGAGCGTGTTGACGGCGACGTGGCCGTTGACGTCGCCCAGTTCGATGTCCGCGCCGCTGCTGATCAGCTGGTAGCGCTTGAGGTTGCCGAACCAGCGGGGGCGGGCGTCCGGATCGGGACGGAACATGCCGATGAACACCTGGTTCTCGTTCTGCGAACGGTTCGTCGCATTGACCGGCAGGCTGGTCGACGCGAACGTCGTGTTCACGGCCTGGATCTCGATGATGATCTGGCGCAGCGCGTCGAGGATCGCCTGCTCGTTCCTGGCGGCGAAATACTTGCCGCCGCCGGCCTTGGCCATGCTCATCAGGAGTGCCGTCTGCGTGGCGTTCGGCTGGGCGTTGTAGACGTCGATCGTGTACGTCGTCACCGGCGAGCGCACCGTTGTTCCGGTGACGGGCACGCCCCGGTCGTGCAGCAGGCGCGCCCACTCGTCGGCGTTGCGCGGGCCCGTGTCGGGCGTCGTGGTGCCGGTCGGGACGTCGGTCAGCACGATGTTCGTGCCGACGATGTTGTAGGCGCTCGTGCCCGCCGGGCACGACGCCAGCGTGCTGCTGGTCGGCGCATTGTTGTACGTGCAGCTGATGTTCGTGCCGGTGCACGACGACGCGTAATCGGACGTCGACGCCGGCGCGCTGGCATAGCACTGCGACGTCATGCCGAGGTTCGTGGTCGTCGTGGAGCCCGGCGTGGTGGCGTTGCTGACCGTGGTCGGCGTCACCGTCTGCGTGATCGTGTATTGGCGCTTGCTCGTGGCGGTCTGGGTCACGGTCACCTGGCGGTAGCCGTTGCCCGTGCAGCCGCTGGCATTGCCGGCCAGGCTGCCCGCATACGTGCAGCTGCTGTTGGCCGGGCAGGACAGGCCGCCGAAGTCGCTCGTCGTCGCCGGATTCCAGTTGCCCGACGCGGTGCCGACGCCGGTATAGCAGCCCGCGCCCTTGTGGTTCGGATTCTGGCTTGCCGTGGCGCTGTCCGTCGTGGTGCCCGCCGTGCCGATCGCGGCGCCGACGGAATAGGTGCAGCTGTAGCTCGTTTCCGTCGTCGTGGTGCCGCTGGTGGCGGTCGACGACGACGGGCACGTGAGGTTGCCGTGGTCGCTCGCCGGCACGTCGCCGGCCGTCGCGTAATAGCCGGACGTGGTGCCGGTCGACGTCGTGACGGTGCCCTGCACGGGCTGGCCCGGACTCGTCGTGGCCGGGTGGTAGACGGATTGCGTCACGGTGTACGACAGGCTCCCGGCCGGGCACGCGACCGGTTGCACGTTGGCCGTCGCGGCACCGATCGAGCAGCCTTCGGTGAAGTTGGCGCACTGCGTCGCGTACGCATTCAACTCGGCCGCCGCGGCCGTCGGGCTGGCGTAGCACGCGCCGGTGACGCCCAGGTTGCTGGTGCTCGTCGCGTTCTGGCTCGTGAAGTTCGGCAACCCCAGTTGCGTCGTCGGCGTGCCGTTGAGCGCGTTGAGGGCCGCCGTATTGGCGGCGCTGTCGCTGGACGGGCCGCTGGAGTTCGGGTTGCCGATGAAGATGACGAAGCTCTTGCCGCAGGTGTTCGCGGCCGTCAGCGGCGAGCGAAACGTCGAGTACGGCGTCGTGTAGCCTCCGCTGTCCGCGATGCTGGCGATGACGCCGCCCGGCGAATACGCGTCGGCGCCCGCGAAGTAGTTGTACACGTCGTACATCAAATCGCCGTACGGCGTGTTCGAGTTGCGTTTCTCGTCCGGCGACGTGACGTTGCCGTAGATGGTCCCCAGCTGGCTCGCGAAGCTGGCCTTGGCCGTGCTGTCCAGCGGGCGGATGGCGGAGCGGATGAAGCCGCCGTCCATGTTGGCGTTGCCGCCGGTGACGAATTCCATCAGGCCCATGCTGACGGTGCTGCCCAGCGTGGGCAGCAGGTTGCTGATCGCACGCGCCTCCGACTGGCCCTGCTGCAGGCCGCCCGGCCATTTCTGGCTCTGGCGCGACCAGTTCGACGTGTTGTCGAGCACGATCAGGATGCGCGGATTGACGGCGCTGCCGCCAGACGCGCCGGTGAAGATGTCGATGTCGTCGGCGGCCGCACGGATCGGCAGGCCGGCGAGGCTCGCGGACAGCGCCAGCGCGAGGGCGGCGGCGGGACGGGAACGGGTCATGGGCTTGCTCCGGGTTGCGGACAGTTGGTGGCGACGTCGTCCTTGGCGATGCGCACGGCGACGCCCTGGACGACCTTGACGGAGGCCTGCGTCGCGGTGTCGGTGGCGACGGCGCTGACGTCCCAGACACTGTTCTCGCAATCGGAATTGCCGTCGGACGCGCCGGCGACGCCGAAGTTCTGGCCGGCGCCGACGGCGCAGCCGGCGTCCTCGCTGTTGTTCAGGTCGAGGTCGGAATTCTTGATCGCCTGGACCTTCACGCAGCTGGGCGGCGGGCTGAGCGTGACCTTGACGTCGGTCTTGCCGTCGCCGTCCGTGTCGACGCAGCGCTGGTTCGGGCCGTCGCACGGATTGGACAGCGCGCTGCCGGGCGTCGTCGTGAACCGGGGCGAACTGATCGTCTCCTCCAGCACGGCGTGGGCGGCGGCGAGCGCCTGGTCGCGGCGCTGCATGTTGCCGACCACCTGCAGGTTCGAGTTGCCCAGGTTGACGCTGGCCAGCGCCAGCATCGTAAGCAGGAGCAGCATGATCAGGGCGGTCACCAGCGTGATGCCCTGCTGGCGGCGTGGGTACGTCATGGCTGTTTCCTTCCGACCGGGTTCGCCAGTGTGACGAGCGTCTGGAACACGTGGCGCTTGTAGCCGTTGTTGAACGGCCCGGCCGTGCGCGCGCTGCCGTCGGCGGCCGTGCCGAGGCTGTACGTCTTCGTATCGACATAGCCCGGCGTCGCGCTCGGGCTGCGCGCCAGCACGTGCAGGCGCACGGCCACCACGTTGCGCCAGTTGGCGGCCGCGCAGGCCGGCGCGGCGCAGCCGTTCGCGCTCGCCGGGGCGCTCGTGTACAGGCCGACGGTGCCGTCGCCATGGGTGTCGATGCCGTATTCGAACTGCAGGTTCTCGACGCCCTCGACCAGCGGCACGATCGTCCCGAAGTCGAGCTGGCCGTCCGTGTAGCGCAGCTCGGCGCGTTTCAGCGTCGGGATGCCGTCGCCCGCCACGTCGTTGTTGGCGACAAAATAGATGTGGGTCTGGAAGCGGCGCGTCACCGCCAGCGTGCCGCTGCCGGCCGCGGTCGTGCAGTCGCGCTGGTGGCGCGTGAGTTGTGCCGGGTCGACGTCCAGCGCATACCAGTCGGCCGGATTGGCCGACCCCAGCTCGCTCGCGTTGTCGCACAGCGAAGCCTGGAACAGCGGGCCCGCGGGATCGTTGGCGCTGCAGTTCGGATCGCCGCTGACGCAGGCGCGCGTGTGGCGCACGACGATCAGCGCGGTCCCCGGGCGCACGTCGGACACGCAGGACGGCCGCGCGTCGTCGTCGTCGAAACCCTGCACGTGCAGCGGCAGCATGGCCTTGAGGGCGGCCAGCGTCGCGGCGCACGGATCGGGCACGGCGGCCGGGTCGGGCAGCAGGGTCGGATCGAATTCGCCGTAGAAGCCGGCGTTGCGCAGGTCGTTGGACAGCAGGTCGACGGCGTAGCGCCCGCTTTCGATCTGGCGGTTGGCGCGCTCGATCTCGGCCTGGGCGCGGCTGTTGTGGAAGAACAGCGTGACCATGGCAATCACGATCAACAGGCCCATCGTGACGGACACGAGCAGTTCGGGCAGGGAAAAGCCGGCGGTGCGGCGGTGAAGCAAGGGTTGGGCGGCCATCATGGGTCCTAACTGCAGTCGGGCAGGCCGATCGCGACCTGCACGGCGATCGCGCGCCGGTTGGCGTCCGGGCCATACTGGTTGGCGCCGCACGTCAGCGACGACGCCCGCGTCGCATGCAGGCCCTGCCATGCGACGCTGAGGCGGTAGATGCCGGGCTGGCAGATGCCGGCCGTCGGGTCGGGCGCCTGCAACTGCTCGACGCAGCCGCGCGCGCCGACCATCGCCCCGTTGGCCGCGCCGGCGGCGGTCTGCTCGGCCGCGCCGTTGAGTTCCTGGCTCCATTCGCACAGGTCGCGCGCGCTGCCGATGGCGAGTGTGGTGCAGTCGGCCGGCTGGCCGTCGGCGGGGCCGAGCGGCGTGGCCGTCACGTAGTCGGCCGCATGGGCGGCGTTGCCGAGCATGCGCGCGCGCAGGTCGTCCAGCAGCACGACGGCCTGGGCGCGCTGGTACGATTCGATCGACCCGACCTGCACCTTGGCCTGCAACGCGGCGATGCCCAGCAGGCCGAAGGCGAGCACGATGACCGTGACGAGCACCTCGACGAGGCTCAGGCCCGCGCTGGCGTGGCGTCGCGGCATGCGCTTCATGTCAGCACCCCGTGGCGGGCATGCGCGGACGCCCGCTGAGGTCGACCAGCACGCAGCGGTGGCTGGACGCGCCGTCGACGGCGATGTCGAACGACGGCGCCGTATCGCTGGCCACCCGGCCGTTGGGCAGGTACACGACCGAGTCCGGTCCGGTAATGGTGGCGTCCGTCACCGGGCCGTGGTTCGCGACCGGGTGGCCGGTATCGGACGGATTCGGAATGCGCCAGCCGGCCTGCCAGCCGCCGGTGACCGGTTGCAACGTCACCTGGGTGTCGCGCTTGATCGCTTCGCTGCGCGCGAGCACGAGGGCCGCGTACAGCTCGGTGCCGGCGACGCGCGCGCGCTGCCCCGCCACCATGCTCTTGAACGCGGGCGCGGCCATGGCCGAGAGGATCGAGGTGATGGCCACGACGGTCAGCAGCTCGATCAGCGTGAACCCGCGGCCGCGGCGCCGGCTTACCATACGGTGGACGGCGTGCGGGCGCCGCTGTTGTCGATGGTGAGCACGCTGTCGCCGGTCTGGCGCGTCCCCTTCGGCCTGGCCGTGATGGTGAACGACGGCGGCGCGACGTCGGGCGCATCGATGGTGATGTCGTAGTTTGACGCGACCTGGTCCGGCACGGGCAGGCTGAGCGCGTCCGGCGTGGCCGCATAACTGTGCGCGTCGGCAAAATATTGCGCCTGCGCTTGTGCCAGGGTCAGCAGGTAACCCTGCGCGGCCGAGCGATTGCCGCGCACCAGGTAGGCCCCATAGGCGGGATAGGCGATCGCGGACAGGATGCCGACGATGGCGACGACGGCCAGCAGTTCGACCAGGGTAAAGCCGCGCGGGCGGGACTTGAGCATACGGTAAGACATGATGAACCTCGTGGCGCGCATCGCCGCAGGCGGCGCATGGGCCAACACTACATGTTTCTGCACGGAAATTCTATCACAATGTATCAATCTGTAGCATATGCACGACATTCAGACGGGCATGACGGTGCATTCATTGTCTCTCAACATGTTCGATATTTCGCTTGAAAATCCGCTGGATAGTATTCACCCGACGACAATCCATCCGTGAATATCGTCAAGCGCCCCCTGAAAGCGAACAAGGGACCCGACCGCGCACCGGGCTAAGTCGCGTTTGCCGCACAGGAGGTGTAAGCGCGTGGACCACATGGAAATCGTACTGTGCCTGACAGCGTCGATTTTGGTCGGAGGCCGGATCCAGCACGGCAGGACCGCCTTCAGCGCGCATTGCGCCGGGGCTGGCTGACAGGTCGGAGAACGAAAAGCAGATAATTGCCCTGCACGAGGAGTCAGCCGACTTGATCGCGTTCGGACGACGACGTGTTCACTGTCCGCCGAACGTTCCCGTCGTAGCAATCAGCGCGGCACCGCACGAGGTTTTATGCCCGTCGTAGGCAACTGCAACGCCGTTGATGACGTGATGCGGATCGCCTTCAGCAATCGTACAGTTGTCATGCCCGTTGATCGGACAACTGCATAGATCGCCGACACAGGCAACTGCCTTGCCGTCGACCGTAAAATGCGTTGCGTTGACTTTCTCGACCTTGCCGCCGTGGGACGTGGGGTCGCCGATTCGAATCACATTACGCATTGGTCACCCTTCCTTCTTCGGCGAGGTCCGGTTGCCATCGCCGGCGTCGGCGTCGGCGGAATCTTTCGCGGCAATGTCCCGGGAAGGCGGGGCGTCATCGTAATCCACGAGTTTCCACATCGTCGCCGCACGATAAACGGACCGTTCCCCCTTGAGCTTTTGCCACAGGGACGACTCGCCATGCGATATCGCATGCGGCATCCGCTCGCCGGCTCGGATATGCAGGCGCATGCCTCCTTCGATATCTTGTACCGTATCGACAGACTCCCACGTCCCGGTCTGCGGACATACGCGACCGGTCGCCGCGAGTTCCCCGAGTGGACGGCGGGGTCCGGAATCCGCGTCGGCTGTCCTGGCCGGCGCGGCACGTGTCGGGCGCAGGCGTATCGTACTCGTGATTTTGTCCCATACCGCGAGCGCCTCCTCGTCGGTCAGACTCGCTTTGGTTCGACCGGCCGCGTTATCGCTGACACCGGTTTGAAACTGGATATCGGCATAAGGTTTGAACGCATCGTGTGGCACGCCGACAAATTTCATCCGAAAATCGTGGTGGGAAAAGGACCCATCCTCATCCGGTGTGCGCATCAATACTTCGAAACCGGTTTTCCAATCATGAATCTGACGTGCGCTTTGGCGGAAGATTTTTGTATTGGCAAGTACTTTTTTCTCTTCGGGGCTCGTCATGTCTGCAAAGGTGCGCTTGAACTGGGTTTCGAGAGAGTCGCCTTCCGGATTGTCGGGATTTGAAGGAGCAACGTGAATCGAGAAATGCGCGTCTGAAAATTCTTTCAAGCGGAGTCCGATACTGATGTGCTCAAGAAGGTCCTCTTCCGTAGGATTCGGCGTATCCATCAGGAAAGCGGACTCAATACAATTACCTGGTTCCGCCGGCACCTCATGGCCAGCACGGTGCCGCAAGCGCCGCGCAATGCCATTAATGAGAGCCACAGTCCGATCCTTGGCTGCTCTCAAAGGACGCGCATTAATCACCACACCATCGTTGTTTAATTTAAAATATCCACTCATCTTCAAGCCGTTAATCGCCTGGAAATCTTCATATCCAGTGATCAACGTTCCTTCAGGCTGCGTTAAGTCGTCGACTGATATCAACAGTGGAACATAATCGTGATTAATTGCCTTTTCGTTTTTTAAATCATCAATTAATTTTTGTGCCAATCCCTTTACCTTATCTGCGCCGTTCGGGTAGACGCTTACGTCCAACGGAACTATAGTCTTTCCCCACACGACATCCGTCGATTCCGGCACATCAACCAGAAAACGCCCAAAGCAGACAGTTTTTGTCTTTTCGAATACTGTTTGCAGGCGTGGCGTAAGTGCGGTCATATTTGGGGTTTCCCATTCTTTCGGATTGCGGCCGCACGCGCTCAGCAAGAATATCGCGACCAAAGGAATCAGACAAGTGCGTCGCAGTTTAATCATGATCCCGAACATTTTTAACACTTCCACGTTGCCGTTTGAGCGATACGCACGATGCTGTACAGCGTCGACGCAATCGCTGCTGAATTCTTGTAACTGGATTGATGCTCGTAACCAGTTTGGCGGAATATTCCTTTGAATCCCTTTAACGGCAGGTCGGAGCGCGTCGACACGCACAGAAGGCGGTATTCGAATTCGCCACACATCGTTTCATTGCCCGAGACGCGCTTGACGAGCAGGACGTCTTCAATCGCCTGATGTGCCATGGACAACCGCAATCGTATCGGGCGATTTGCTTCGGACAGGCCGCCAAATATCTCGGTCAAATCCTTGAGGTTCATGCAAATCTCCTCATCGATAGTGATTAGTGCACTGCGTGCCAATGCGAACAACGAACAACGAATAACGAATAACGAACAATGCTAACGACCTTGCATTCCATCGGTTTGATGCTAATAAAACTCTTGCTTGGTGGCACGTGAGGATGCAATAAAAAAGCCCCTGGAAACCAAGGGCTTGTGCGTAAAATTTCTGTGCAGCACTGAAACGTGCGATGAGGAATCTAATTTCGAACGGATTCCCGGGGCGTATTCAAGCTTGCTCCGCCGGCGCCGTCGACGCCGGTGGAACGAGCGGCAGCCGGATCGTGAAGACGGTGCCGACGCCCGGCTTCGAGGCGACGTCGATGCGGCCGCCGTGCTTGTTGACGATGCTGTACGACAGGGACAGGCCCAGGCCCGTGCCGCTGCCGACCGGCTTGGTCGTGAAGAACGGTTCGAACACACGTTTCAGGTTTTCCTGCGGAATGCCGCAGCCGTTGTCGCTGATCTTCACCCACACCCAGCCGTCCTGGGCGCCGGTGGCGATCGTGATCACGCCGCGGCTCTGGATGGCCTGGGCGGCGTTGACGAGCAGGTTCATGAACACCTGGTTCAGCTGCGACGCGAGGCACTTGATTTCCGGGAGCTTGCCGTAGTGCTTCTCGACCGTGGCCTTGTACTTGATTTCGTTGGCGACGATGTTCAGCGTCGTGTCGAGTCCCGCGTGCACGTCCGCATACTGCCAGTCGCTCTGGCCGACGTGGGAAAAGTCCTTCAGCGCCTGGACGATATCCTTCACCCGCTTGAGCCCGTCCATCGACTCGCTCACCAGGTCGGCGATGTCGTCCTTCAGGTAGCCGAGGTCGGCCTTGCGGCTGATCGCTTCGATCTCCGCGGCCAGCGCCGAGCCGGGCGCCGCTTTTTGCACGGCCTCGCCGTACGCGTCGACCACCGACAGCAAGGTGCCCACGTAGTGCCGCAACGTCCCCATGTTCGAATTCACGAAGCCAATCGGATTGTTGATCTCGTGCGCCACGCCCGCCGCCAGCTGGCCGATCGACGCCATCTTTTCCGATTGCAGCAGCTGGTCGTGGGCCTCGCTGAGGCGCGCGATCAACTGCTCCTGCTTCTGTTCCATGCGCTTGCGCTGGGTGATGTCGGTCAGCGAACCGATCACCTCGACCGGCGTGCCGCGGTCGTCGTAGATCAGGCGCAGGCGGTCGTGCATCCACAGGAATTCGCCGCTCGCCGTACGGAACCGGTATTCATAGGTTTTCTCGCCTTCCACGAACAGCTGGGCCAGGCTCGAAAAGATGCTCGGGGCATCGTCCGGATGGATATGGTCGAACCAGAAGTTCGGATCCGCCAGCATCTCTTCCGGGCGATAGCCCAGGACGTGGTACGCGTTGTTGCTCACGAACGTCATCTTGAAGTCGCCGCTCGGCACGGTCGCGTAGATGATGCCCGGCGTGTTGTCGATCAGATATTGGAGCCGGACCAGCGGCGAAGTGGCGTCGCCCGGGGCGGGGCTCGACGTCAACGATTCGAAAACTTCAAATTCCATGGCGGTGGCTCGACGTATGGCGGGAGATTACATTATCCGGAGGAAACGCCAACAAATGGTGCTTTGTTGAAACTCTTATATGCAAGAGTTTCAGTCACTATCTCCGGATTACAACACTCGCGCCGGATCGACGGCGTCAGCCGGGCTTGTCGCCGCCCAGGCGGTCGGCATGCCGGTGGATCAGCTTCCAGGCGCCGTCCTCGCGCCGGAAAATCTCGGTCACGCGCAAATCCATGGGCACGGGCTGCGCCTGGCCCTTGACGTTGACGACCGAGCGCTGGATGCCCGTCCAGTACGCGAGATCGCCATCGGCCGCGCTGTGCATGACCTCGAAGCGGTTGTCGCTGCCGGGACCGAAATGCGCGGCACCCTCGCGGTTCGCGGCATTCACGGCGTCGGGCCCCGCGACGCAATCGCCCTTCGGACCGAAGAGGGTGGCGGGTGGCTTGTCCGCCGCCATGGCGCCGAGCGGGCCGTAGTCGCCGTTCACGAACGCGTCGGACGCCTGGATGCGCCGGCGCATGAAGGCGTCGAAATCATCGTGCTGATCGTGCTGTCGTGGCATGGCTCTCTCCTCGCGATCGAATACGATTGTAGCCAAACCCGAGCGCGGACGCCGCATGAATGGGCGTCCGCGCACGCTCCCGCCTTTACTGCGGCTGGCTGTCCAGCGTCACCTGGGTCGGTGCCAGGCCGTCGGCGCTGGCCGTCAGGGTCAGCTTGCCGCCCTCCCCGGCGCGCGTCTTCACGATCGCCAGCGCCAGGCCGTTGAACGCGTTGCGCTCATGCGACTGGAACGGCTCCAGGTTCGTCGCGTCGCCGTTGTCGGTCGCGACGATCTCGCCCGGCCCGGACAGCGTGAAGGTGATGCGGTCGTGCGAGCGCGGCACCTGGTGGCCGTCCTTGTCGGCGACGGTGACCGTCACGAACGCCAGGTCCTTACCGTCCGCCGCGAGCCTGGCGCGGTCGGCCGACAGCAGCAGCCTGGCCGGCTTGCCGGTCGTGGCGACGGTGTCCTCGGCCCAGCGCTTGCCGTGCTTGTAGACGACGGCTTTCAGCGTACCCGGCTGGTACACGACGTCGTCCCAGCGCAGGCGGTAGTCGCGCGGGCCGCGCTTCTTGCGGCCGAGCGATTTACCATTCAGGAACAGCTCCGCCTCGTCGCCGGACGTGTACAGGTGCACCGGCGTCACCTGGCCCACGCGCTCCGGCCAGTTCCAGTGCGGCAGCAGGTGCGCCATCGGCAGGTCCGGGCGCCAGCGGGCCTGGTACAGGTAGAAGCGGTCCTTCTTGAAGCCGGCCAGGTCGATGATGCCGAAGTAGGAGCTGCGCGACGGCATCGCGATCTTCTTCATCGTCGCCAGTTCCTGCGCGGCCCGCGCCTGCTGGGCGGGGTCGGTGAAGTTCAGCAGGTTCGACGCGTCGTCGTTGTACGGCGTCGGCTCGCCCAGGTAGTCGAAGCCGGTCCACACGAATTCGCCGGCCACGAACGGGTTGTCGTCCTGGCCCTTGAATTCGGCGTCGGGCGTCGTGGCCCACGGCGGCGCCGTCAGGTCGTAGCTGCTGACCTGGAAGTTGGCCGCACCTTTCGATTTGTCGTCGCTGACGGGGAAGAAGTATTCGCCGCGCGAGCTGATCGTCGATGCCGTCTCGCTGCCGAACAGCGGCAGGTAAGGCGCGGCCGCATGCACCTTGCCGTACAGGCCCGGCTTGTAGTTGTAGCCGAACAGGTCGACGACGTTCTGGAAGCCGTTATATGCCGAATCGACGTGGTTGTCCGCCATCGTGACGGGGCGCGTGCGGTCTTCGCCGCGCGCGATCTCGGCCAGTCGCGCGGCCAGCTTCCAGCCTTCCGGCTTGCCCTGCTCCGGGATCTCGTTGCCGATGCTCCAGGCGATCACGCTCGGGTGGCTGCGGTCGCGCCGGATCTGCGCGCGCAAGTCCTTCTCGTGCCATTCGTCGAACAACAGGTGGTAGTCGTTCGGCTTCTTGGGGATCTGCCACATGTCGAACGCTTCGTCGAGCACGACGAAGCCCATGCGGTCGGCCAGGTCCAGCAGCTCGGGCGCCGGCGGGTTGTGGCTGGTGCGGATCGCGTTCGTCCCCATCTCGCGCAGCAGTTCCAGCTGGCGTTCCAGCGCGCGCACATTGACCGCGGTGCCCAGCGCGCCCATGTCGTGGTGCATGCACACGCCCTGCAGCGGCACGCGCTTGCCGTTCAGGATGAAGCCGCGCACCGCGTCGAACACGGCGGTGCGGATGCCGAACGGGGTCTCGACGACGTCCGTCACCTTGCCGTTGTCGGTGACGGTGGTGACGGCCACGTAGCGCTGCGGGGTCGCGATGCTCCACAGGCGCGGCTGCGGGACCGTCAAGGTCTGCGTGAGCTGGGCCTCGCGGTCCGCCACGACCTTGGCCGGCGCCGACGCCGTCTGGCGCGCGACCGGCGCCGCGCCGCGCTTGCCGGCGGCGTCGAGCAGATAGATTTCGGTCGCGACCTGCACCTGCGCGGCCTGGCCGTCGCTCTCCACCGTCGTCTGCACGGCGACGGTGGCCGCGTCCCTGGTCACCTGCGGCGTCGTCACGAACGTGCCGTACTGCGCCACGTGCACGGGCGCCGTCTTGACGAGCCAGACGTTGCGGTAGATGCCGCCGCCCGGATACCAGCGCGACGAATCCGGCGGGTTGTCGAGCCGGATCGCCACGACGTTGTCGCTGCCCGGCTTCGCATACGGCGTCAGGTCCACGCGCCACGACGCATAGCCGTACGGCCAGCCGCCGACGTAGTGCCCGTTGACCCAGACGGCGGCGTGCGACATGGCGCCATCGATGTCCAGGTAGACGCGGCGGCCGGCGTCGCCCGCCGGCAGGGTGAAGTGCTTGCGGTACCAGCCCACGCCCCACCACGGCAGCTTGCCCGTCTCGCCCGGGTATGCCTGCTTGAACGGTCCCTCGATGCCCCAGTCGTGGGGCAGGTCGAGCTTGCGCCACGCGGCGTCGTCGAAACCCGGCTGCGCGGCGGGAATGGCCGTCGCCGGGTCCTTGAGCCTGGCGTCGTCGAGCTGGCCGCTGCCGGCCGGATCGCCTTTCGCGAAGCGCCAGCCGGCGTCGAACGAGAGGCGTTCGCGCACGGGCATGTCGGCCGCCTGTGCGGCGCCGCACAGCAGCGCCACGCCGCACGCGATGATGGAGAGGGAACGGGGAATGAGCGTCATGGTCACGAGATCGGTCGTTGTCGAGGATGTCGAAAGGGAAACCCCTAGTATGGGCCAGCCCTCCCGCGCCCAGCTATATGAATTGGCCGGGCCGGTATCCAAAAGCGCGATAGCACGCCCCGCCGCCTCACGGATGGGCCGGCGCCGTCCCCCGTTTCGCTTCGAATTCGGCGAACGCCTCGCGCACCGCCTCGTCCAGCTCCTCGTCGATCCACGGCTTGGTCAGGAACTTGAAGATCGCGCCCCGGTTCACCGCATCCGTGACCGACTGCAGGTCCGTGTACCCGGACAGCACCATGCGCACCGCGTGCGGATACATCTGCTTCACGCGCGCGAGGAATTCGGTGCCGCTCATGCCGCGCATGCGCTGGTCGCACACGATCACCCCGACCTCGGTGGTGGCAAGCAGCTCGAACGCCTCGCGCGCGCTGGCCGCCACCAGCACGCGGTAGCCGCTGTGGCGCATGGCGCGCCGGATCGCGGCCAGCAGGTTGACCTCGTCGTCCACGTACAGGAGCGTGCGATGGTAGGGCTGCGGCTGCAGGGCGTCCAGCGCGAGCGCCTTGTCCTCGCGCAGCATGCGCGCGCAGTCGTCCGCGGGCGCGGGGCGTCCGAACAGATAACCCTGGATCTCGTCGCAGCCGTTCTGCGCCAGCAGCGCCAGCTGCCCTTCCGTCTCCACGCCTTCCGCGATCACGTCGAGCCGCAGGCCGTGTCCCATGGCGATCACGGCGCGCGAGATCGCCAGGTCGTCCGGATCGGAGGTCAGGTCGCGCACGAACGACTGGTCGAGCTTGAGCCGGTCGACCGGGAAGCGCTTGAGGTAATTCAGGTTCGAGTAGCCGGTGCCGAAATCGTCGATCGCGAGGCGCACGCCCATGTCCTTCAGCTTGCACAGGATGTCCACGGTCTTCTGCGGATCTTCCATCGACGCGCTTTCGGTCAGCTCCAGTTCGAGCAGCCGGGGCTCCAGCCCCGTCTCCGCGAGGATGCGGCCGACCGTGTCCACGATCCGTTCCGAGAACTGGCGCGCCGACAGGTTGACCGAGACCGGCACCGCGCGCAGCCCGTCGCGCTGCCACGCGCGGCATTGTTCGCAGGCCTGGCGCAGCACGCGCTCGCCGATGGCCAGGATCAGGCCCGTCTCTTCCGCCAGCGCGATGAAGCGCCCCGGCGGGATCAGCCCCTGTTCCGGATGCTGCCAGCGCAGCAGCGCCTCGAAGCCGACGATCCGCCCCGTGGAGAGGCTCGCCTGCGGCTGGTAGTACACGGTCAGCTCGCCGCGTTCGAGCGCGCGCCGCAAGGCGTTTTCGAAGCGGAAGCGCTCATACACGCCGTCGTTCAGTTCCGGACGATAGAAGGCGTAGCGCTCGTCCTTGCTGGCCAGCGCGCGCTGCAGCGCCGCCTCGGCGTCCTGGTTGAGGCCGTCGTAGTCGTCGGCGTCGTTCGGGAACAGCGCGATGCCGACGCACGGATCGAGGTGCAGCTCTTCGTCCCCGTAGACGTAGATCCCGTCCATCGTCTCCAGCACCTGGCGCGCCAGCGCGGCCAGCTCCGCCTCGTTCGTGCGCAGCGCGGCGAGCGCGAACGTGCGCTCGCCCGTGCGCGCGACCGTCAGATCGCCGTGCGCCAGTTCGCTCAGGCGCGACGCGGCCTGGCGCAGCAGCGCCTGTTCGGCCTCCAGTCCCAGGCTGGCGCGGATCACCTGCAGGCGCGTCATCCGCAGCAGCATGTAGCCCAGCAGCGGCTTGCCGTCGGCGACGCGCGCCTGCATCTGGCGCACGCGGTCGCGCAGCAGCACGTCGTTCGGCAGGCCGGTCTCGCGGTCGAAGTTGGAAAGGTAGCGCAGCTTTTCCTCGGCGCGGCGCAGCTCCGTCACGTCCATCCCGGTCGTGACCACGTATTGCACCGAGCCGTCGGCGCGGCGCAGCATCGTCGAGGACCAGATCACGGAACGCACGCTGCCGTCGCGCGCGAGCCATTCGCCGCTCTGCTGCACGGGAACGGCGCCGGCCGGCGACGCGTTGAATTCCACGGGCGCGTTGTCGGCGCGGCGGAACAGGTCGCGGAACGGCCGGCCCAGCACCTCGTCCGCGCGCCAGCCAGAACTCTGTTCGCAGGCCGGGTTGAACAGGCGGATATTGCCGTCGCCGTCGAACACGCAGACGAGGGCCCCGGACAGGTTCACGACGGCCGACAGCAGCGCGCGCTCCGACTCCAGCGCCGCCGTGCGTTCGTCCACCAGCCGTTCCATGTTCCCGTACAGGTGCGCGCGTTCGATCGCGACGGCGATCTGGCTGCCGACCGTCTCCAGCACCTGGCGGTCGTCGTCGGCGAGCGCCCCGTCGCCGAGGGTCAGGCACATCATCCCGCGATTGCGCACGCCGGTGGTGAGCGGCACGCGCAGGCTGGGCTCCCCGCGGCACGTGGCGCGCGCCACGCCGGCCGGCTGGCCCGGCACGACCGTGCACTCGCATGGCGCCACCGCGGCGCCGGTGGCGTCGCGGGCGACGGCGAACGCGGGCCGGCCGTCGACACCCAGCAGCCGGATCGTCGCACCCGTCACGCCCGGCAGGTCCAGCACGCGGTCGAGCGCGCGCTCGGCCACGTCCTGTTCCGACAGCACCGGGTTGATCGCCTCGGCGACGCGGTACAGCCCTTCGAGCGACTGGTAGGAATGCTTGATGCGTTCCTGCTGGGTACGCAGCTGCTCCGTCATGTGGATCGCTTCTTCGTACGTCGAGATCAGGAGGTCGAAGATCTGCTGGCGTTCCGCGGTGATGAAATGGGTCTGGCCGCCCAGGCTGATCTTCATCCCCAGCTGCACCCGCTCGTTGGAGCGCAGCGCGCGGTTGGCCAGGATGAAGCGGATGCGGCCCAGCAGGTAGTCGGCCTCGAACGGCTTGCGGATGAAGTTGTCGGCGCCGCAGTCCAGGCCCTTGATCACGTCGTACAGGCTGGAGAGGGACGTGAGCAGGATCACCGGGATGTCGCGCAGCGCCTCGTCCTTCTTGATCGCCTGGCACATCTCGAAGCCGTCCATGCGCGGCATCGCGATGTCGGTCACGATCAGCGTGGGCGCACGCTCGCGCGCGGCCTCCAGGCCCGCGCGGCCGTCGACGGCCACGCGCACGCGAAAGCCGGCCTTGGCCAGCAGTTGCGCCAGCTGGCGGGCCTGGGTGGCGCTGTCCTCCACCACCAGGATCTCGATGTCCTGCGCGTTGTCGGGAGACGGGTTCATGGGGGGTCTCCATTCGTTGGAAAAACGGTGGACGGAAACGGCTCGGCGGGCAGGCGCGCCAGCACCTTGCCGATTTCCGCCGGCTCGAGCACCAGCATCGCGGCGTCGAGGCGCAAGGCTTCGCCGGGCATGCCGTACACGACGGAGCTGGCGCGGTCCTGGGCGATCGTCAGCGCGCCCTGCTCGCGCAGCTGCTTGAGTTCCGCCGCCCCGTCCTTGCCCATGCCGGTCAGGAGGACGGCCGCGGTGGCCGGGCGCAGTTCGGCATCGATGTTGCGGAACAGGTAGGACACGGACGGGCACATGCCGTGTTCCGGCGGCGCCTGCAGCAGCCGGCACACGAGTCCCGGACCGATGGCCGCCTGCCAGCTTTCGGGCACGAGGTAGGCCCGTCCGCCGGCCAGCGGCATGCCGTCCTGGATCACCTCCACCGGATAGCCGGCGGCGTCGGCCAGCCACGCGGCCAGGCCGTCCATGAAGCCGGGTGCGAGGTGCTGGACCATCACCACGGGCAGCGGAAAGCCGGCCGGCAGTTCGGCCAGGATGTCGCGCAGGACGGTCGGTCCGCCGGTCGACGCGCCGATGGCGACCAGCCGCCGCGCCGATCCGTGCAGCGGCCGCGCCGCGCGCCGCGCATCGCCCCAGCGCCGCACCACCCGCACCTCGGCCATCGCCTTCACGGTGCGCACGAGCGCGCGGGCGCTGTCGGCATGCGCCGGATTGCCGACGCCGTACGGACGCCGCACCAGCACCAGCGCGCCCGCCTCGATCGCACGGAAGCTGGCGTCGACCTCGGCCCGGTCGTCGCTGCCGCTGACGACGACGATGCGCGTGGGGCACGCCTGCATGATGCGGCGGATCGCCTCGTAGCCGTCCATGCGCGGCATCTGCAGGTCCATCGTGATCACGTCCGGACTGAGTTCGTGCGCCATCCGCAGCGCCTCCTCGCCGTCGGCGGCGCAGCCCACCACCGCCAGGCCGGGCGCCGTGCCGAGGATGTGCACGAGCAGTTCGCGCACCGAATTCGAATCGTCGACGACGAGGACCCGGATCATGGCGCCTCCATCCCCGCGACCCGGCGCACGGTCGCCAGCAGGCGGTCCTGGTCGAAGCTGCCCTTGGTGAAATAGGCGTCCGCGCCGGCGCGCAGACCCGCCTCGCGCTGTTCCGGCGTCTGCAGCGACGTCACCAGGATCACCGGCAGCTCGGCCGTGGCCGGATTGGCCCGGATCGCGGCGGTGAGCGCCAGGCCGTCCATGTTCGGCATCTCGACGTCGCTGACGACCGCGTCGTAATTGCCGGCGCGCAGCCGCGACAACGCGTCCAGGCCGTCGACCGCCGTGTCGACGCCGCATCCGGCGCCTTCCAGGATGTGCTTGAGCAGCAGGCGCGACGTGACGGAATCCTCGACGACGAGCACGCGCCGCGGCCCGGCCACCGGCGCCGCCGCCGCCGGCGCGCCGGACGTGCCGGTCAGCCCGCGCGCGGCGACGTCGTCCAGCGCGATCACGGGCGCCAGCATGCCGTCCCCCAGTTGCGCCGCCCCGCTGAAATAACGCACGCGGCGCAACAGCGGGCCGAAGCTCTTGGGCAGCAGGTCCTGCTCGGCGACGATGGCGTCGGCCAGCATGCCGAACGACTGGCCGCCCGCCGTCGCGACGATCACGACGCCACGGCCCTCCTCCTGCCCGGGCCGGGCCGTCCCGAACAGCGCGGCGAGCCGCACGAGCGGCAGCACCCGCGTCCCCGCCAGCACGGTTTCCCTGCCCTCGACCGTGCGGATCTCGGCCTGCGCCTCGCTGCGCACCGCTTCGAGGCCCGCCAGCGGCACGGCGTAGCGCGCGCCGGCGACGTCGACGACGAGCGCGCGCAGGCTCGCCACGCCCACCGGCAGCAGCAGTTCGAACGACGCGCCGGCGCCGGGCGCCGTCGCGACCACGAGCTGGCCGCCGCTGGCCGCCACCTTGTCGGCCACGATCGCCAGCCCCACGCCCCGTCCGGACACGGGCGTGACCTCGGCGCGGGTCGACACGCCGGCGCGCAGCGCCAGGTGCACGCGCTGCTGCTCGCTCATCTGCGCCAGCTCGGCGTCCGTCAGCCCCGCGCGCCGGGCGGCCGCCTGCGCGACGGCCTCGATATCGATTCCGGCGCCGTCGTCGGCGACCCGCACCGACACCATCCGCGCGTCGCGCTGGGCGACGACGATCTCGATGCGGCCCACCGGGTCCTTGCCGGCCCCGGTGCGCTGCGCGGGCGTCTCGATCCCGTGGTCGACCGCATTGGTGACGAGATGGATCAGCGCTTCGCGCACGACGCCCAGCACGCGCCGGTCGATGTCCACGTCGGCGCCCCGGGTCTCGAGCCGGACCTCCTTGCCGTGCCCGCGCGCCAGGTTGCGCACGAGCGCCGGCAGCTCGTTCAGCGCCGCGGCGGACGGCACCAGCGCCGTTTCCAGCGCGGCGTCGAACAGGCGCGCGCGCACGCCGTGCAGCTCCTTGCCCGTGTGTTCCAGTCGCGCGGCCAGCCGGGTGCACGCGAGTTCCAGGTCCGCGCCGTCGTCGGCGCCGATGGCGGCCGGGCCTTCGCGCCGCCGGGTCGCGATCCCGGCCGCGATCCCGCGCAATTCCTCGACGTGGTGGCGCAGCTTGAGTTCGACCGGCAGCAGCGCCTCGGCGTGCGCGCGGATCGAATCGATGCAGCGGCCGTCGACGCGGATGCGTTCGCCCGGGTCGTCGTCGGCCGCGTCGGCGGTGCCGGCGTCCGGTTCGTCGTCCGGTTCGTCGTCCGCACCGTGGTCCGGCGCCGCCGCCGGCACGGGCACGCCGGCGGCGGCAGCGGGCAGCGGCGCGTCGGCCGGCGCCGGCCGGGCGGACGCCTGCGCCGGCAGCGCGCGCGCGGCGGCATCGACCTGCGCCGCCAGCAGACCCGCCACCTTGCGGCTGCGCAGGCCCGGCGCATCGACGACCTGGCGCGCGGCGGCGGCGGCCTTGTGCAGCAGGTCGAACTGTTCGGCCGTCGCGTGCGCGCCGGTCTCGCGCGCCGCCGCCAGCACGCCTTCCAGCGCGTGGCACAGCCGCTCCAGTTCGAGCTCGTCGACGGTGCGCGCCGCGCCCTTGAGCGTGTGCAGCACCTTGAGGACGCGCTCGTGCAGCGCGGCGCGCTGGGGCTCGGGCGCCTGCTCGAGCGCGACCAGCCCGACGTCGATCTGCGCCAGGTGCTCGCGCGCCTCTTCGGTGAAGATGCCGCGCAACCGCTGCTGGAACTGCTCGTCGGTCATCGCGCGGTCACAGCTGGAAGCGGTCCATGGTCTGGCGCAGCGACAGCCCCAGCGCATGCAGGTTGCGGGCCGACGCCTCCGCCTGGCGCGAGCCGGCCGCATTTTCCGCGCTGGCCTGCTGGATGTTCTCCATCGCCAGCGCCACCTGGTCCATGCCGGCCAGCTGCTGCTGGCTCGACACGGCGATCTGCACGGCCGCCTGCGCGGCCTCCGTCATGTTGTCCGTCAGCCCGCGGATCGCCTGCCCGGCCTGGGTCGTCTGCTCGACGCCCTGCGCCACCGTCTTGGCGCCCTGCTCCGTGATCATCACGGCCGCGCCCACGCTCTTCTGGATCTCGCCGAGGATCTCGCGCACCTGGCGCGTGGCCTGGCGCGACTGCTCCGCCAGGCTCTTGACTTCCTGCGCCACGACGGCGAACCCCTTGCCGTGCTCGCCGGCCTTGGCGGCCTCGATCGCCGCGTTCACGGCCAGCAGGTTCGACTGCTCGGCCAGGCTGGCGACGGTCGCGGTGATTTCGCCGATCGCGTGGCTGCGTTCGGACAGGCGCACGACCGTGCCGGCGATCGCTTCCATTTTTTCCTGGATGGTCTGCATGCCCTTCATGCTCTCCTCCAGCGCGCGGCGGCCGTCGGCGGCCGTGCGCGCCGCCTGCTGCGCCGCGTCGGACACGGCGCGCGACTTTTCGGACGCCAGCAGCGACGTCTGCTTGACCTCCTCGACCGTGGCCGTGGTCTCGCTGACGGCGGCCGCCGTCTCGGCCGTGCTGGCCGCCGCCTGCGCGCTGCTGGACATGATCTCGCTCGCGGCGCCGGTCAGCGTGGCGACGCCGCTGGTGGTCTCGGCGGCCAGGCCGCGCCACGACCGGACCATGCCGTCCAGCGCACGCAGCAACTGTCCCACCTCGTCGCGGCTGCCGTTGGCCGGCACGTCGACACGCAGGTCGCCGGTCGCGATGCGCGCGGCCACCACCGTCGCCTGGCGCAGCGGCGTCGCGATCGCGCGGTTGAGCCAGTACGCCAGGACGATCGCCAGCAGCACGGCCGCCAGGTTCACGGCGATCAGCGTGGCGCCCGCGTTCTCCACGAGCGCCGCGCCGTCGCGCATGCGCTCCTGCGCCTGCGCCAGCTGCTTCGCGCCGATGTCGTCGGCGATGCCCTTGAGCCGGTCGAACGTGTTCTGGAGCCGGCCCGTCGCCGCTTCCCCGGCGGTGGCGCGCTGGCCCGCCTTGACGGCCGCCAGCACGTCGCTGTCGCGCACGGCGCCGTAGTCCTTGTACGCGCCGGCCAGGCGCGCATAGTCGGCGGCAAAACCCTGGTCCGTCTGCGTGAATGCGGCCAGGTCGCCCAGCAGGCCGCGGATCGTGGCCTCTTCCGCTTCCAGCTGGCGCCCGAAGCCCGCCTGCGTGGTGCTGCCGGCGACCAGCGTCGACAACAGGGCCACGCGCTCGCGGTTGATCGCGCCGCGCAGTTCCAGCACCTTGAGCACGATCGCCAGGTCGTCATTGAACAGCTGTTGCTGCGCCGCGCGCTGGCGCGCGAGGCCGGCGTAGGACGAGGCGCTGGTCAGCGCCATCGCCACGACGAGCAGGCCGAAACCGAGCATCAGTTTCGCGCGGGTGGACAGGTCGGCAAGCGTGGGCATGAAAAATCTCCAGTATCAGTGGTCCGCATTCACGACCAGGGTGGTATCGGCAAGCAGGCGCCGCGCGTCGAGCAGCGCGGTGCGGTCTCGGGCGACGCCCAGCAGGTAGCTGGCGTCCGGGTCGGCCAGCATCGGCAGGCTGTGGCCCATGTCTTCGGGGGCGAAACGGCGGGCGCCGTCGATCGCGTCGGCCAGCACGGCGAACCGGTTGTCCTCGCCGCGCAGCACGATGAGGGCGCCGGGTTCGGCCAGTTCGGACAACGGCAGGGCAAGCAGCACGCGCAGGTCGAGCACGGCCAGCACCTCGCCCTCCCACATCGTGATGCCGGCCACGTGATCCGGAACGCCGGGCAGCAGGGTCAGGGGCAGCAACGGCAGCACGCGTGCGACCCACGCGGTGTCGAACGCATAGCGCTCGCCGCCGCAGCGGAATGCCAGCACCTCCACGCCGCCGGCCGGTTCCTGCGCCGGCGCGGCGGCGATGGCGGCCAGCGCGGCGGCGCGGTCGGCGAGCAGGCGTTCCTGGGCGGCCGGATCGGCGCGGTCGAGCGCGGCCAGCGCGGCGGCCGCCGCCTCGAGCCGGCGCGACAAGGCGGCCCAGTCGAAGGCAGGGATGTCGTTCGGCATATCGGTCATGACAGGCGCTCCAGCCAATGCTGGACGGCGCCGCGCAGGTCGGCGTCGGCCGCCAGCCGGCCGCAATCGCGCAGCAGGCTGCGTGCGCGCGGCCGCCGGCCCGCGGCGTCTTCGATCAGCGCGGCCAGGTAATGGCCGATGGCGCTGTCCGGTTCGAGGTACAGCAGGCGCCGCAGGCAATGCCGCGCCAGCGTGCGGTCGCCGTGTTCGAGCGCGAACAGCGCCGCGTCCTGCTGCAGCGGGGCCGACGACGCCTCCGCCTCGACGGCGCGGCGCAGGCATTGCAGCGCTTCCTCGCGCCGGCCCGCGTCGGCCAGCGCCCGCACGCGCGCCATGGCGGAATCGGGCGCCGCCACGACCGGCGCGATCAGCGGCGCGGATGGCTGTGCAGGATGCGGCCTTTGTGCCGCGGCGGGCGCCGCGACGGGCGGCGTGAAAACCGGCGCCGCCGGCGCCGCGACCGTGGACGGCACCGGCGCGGGCGGCGCACCCTTGCGGAAGAACACCGCATCCTCGTGGTACACCGGCGTAAAACCGGCGAACAACTGGGTCGACGCCTCGCTCGCATTGACCACGAGCCAGCCGCCGTCGACGAGGCAGTCGCGCAGGCGCTCGATCACGCGCTTGACCTGCTCCGGCCCGAAATACATGAGCACATTGCGGCAAAAGATGACGTCCATCGCCAGCGTTCCGGTGGCGGCGGACGGATACGCGCCGGTGGCGAGATTCAGGCCGGCGAAGCGGATCTGCTCGCGCAGTTGCGGGTCGATCTCGAAGCGGCCGTCGGCGAGCGGCCGGAAAAATGCCGCCAGGTCGGCCGGGTCGCTGCGGCGGAACGACCAGCGCCGGTACTTGCCTTCGCGCGCGAAGTCGAGGAACGCCTCGTTCAGGTCGGTGGCGAGGATCGTCACGTCGGCGGGCGGAAGCCGCGGCACGCGGCGCCGCAGCGTCATCGCGATCGAATACGGTTCCTCGCCGGTGCAGCAGCCGGCGCTCCAGATACGCAGGGGCCTGGCCTCGGCGCGCGCGAGGTGCGCCAGCGCGTAGTCGCAGACCAGGTCGAGGGCGCGGGGCTCGCGGAAGAAATAGGTTTCGCCGACGGTGAGGAAGCGCGCGCACAGGGCGCTGCGGGCGTCGTCCCACGGACCGGCCAGCAGCCACGATGCGCACGCCGGCGCGCCCGGCAGGCCGAGCGCCTCGGCCATCCGGCCCAGCGCGGCGTCGAACTGCCTGCGCTTGGCGCCGGCGAAGGCCAGGCCCGTCTCGGCCTCGACCCGCTGCGCGGCCAGGTCCAGCACGCCGGCCACGGGCGCGCCCGCCGCCGGGACGCCCGCCATGGGGACGGCGTGTTCAGTGGCGTTCACCGGCGGCTCCTGCCAGCGCCTGGGCCAGTTGCGCCCGTTCGTGGTCGAACAGGAAGCGCGCCGGTTCGATCACCAGGCACAGGCCGTCGGGCAAGTGGAGCGCGCCGTCGACGAAGCCGGCCGAACCCGCGGCGGCCGGCCAGGCGGCCGCCGCTGGCGCCGTGCCCGGGCCGACGATGCTGTCGACGACGAGTGCGCACGGAAAACCGTTCGACTCGACGATGAGGAATTGTTGCGTGGGTGTGATGGCCGTCGGGCGGCCGCAGGCGCGGCGCGCGAAGTCGAGGACGGTCACGGTCTCGCCGCCCACGTCGAGCACGCCGAGCACGATGTCCGCCGCCCCCGGCAGCGGCACCGGCCGCGCGCTGAGCACGGCCCGCCGCACGGACGCCAGCGGCACGGCGAAGCGCTGTCCCCGGCAAATGAATTCGAGGACCTGCAGTCCTGCCGGGGCCGTGTCCGGTTGCCGGGCCGCTTCGGGCGCAAAAGCGGAGGAAATCATGGTGCACTCCTGTCGACGTGAGGGCCATGCGACCGATGGCACTGTCTCACCTGAGTCTGATCGTAGCGGACCTTGGCGCCCGCGTCTCACCGAGTCCGTGCGCGCCGCACGCGTACGTACGGCCCGCGCCCGCCCGGCGGGGGCCAGAATCCGCTGAATTCATGAAATTTCTGACAATAAATTGCAGATGAGCGCATAGAGGCGCGTCAAAACCGGCGTTTTTGTCGTAAATTAAACGACAAACGTTATCGATATATTGTTGCGAAAAATTGACATTCCTGGCCGCAATTGCGGTTACCGGCGCAATCCGGACTCAGCCTTCCACGTGGCTCAGCTTGCCCAGGCAGCGGCGCTGGAAACTGTCCAGGCCCTCCGTCACGAGCGCGTCGTCCTCGGCCACGATGCCGGCGTCGAGCAGGAGGCGCAGCTTGGCGATGCGGTCGCCCAGGCTGAGCGCCTGCGCGAGGTAGGGCCCGTCCGGGTCGCCCGCCTGCGCGATCGCATCCGTGACCTCTGGCGGAAATTCCCAGTGGCGCGCGATCCCGGCCGACATCTGCCGCCCGCAGGCCAGCAATTCGATGCCGAAGTCGGTGGACCCGGGGATGGTGCCGTTCTGGCACAGGCGGTCGGCGAGGCGGAATGCGACGATCAGCCCGACGTTCTGCATCAGGCCGGCCAGGTAGGCTTCGAACACGCCGGCGGTGAGGCCGGGCGCGACGAGGCTCGCGGCCAGCGCGCAGCGCTCGGACTGGCCCCATACGTGCGGCGCCACCCGTTTCGAGAATCCCTCGGCCTGCATCTTGATGACGGGCCGGAACGCGACGCGGGCCAGCAGCATGCGCAGGCCGTTCTGGCCGAGCATCATGATGGCGGCCTCGACCGTTTTCACCTGCGTCATCGGACGGTAATACGCGCTGTTGGCTTCGCGGATCACTTCCGCCACGAGCACGACGTCCTGCACGACGAGGCGCGACAGTTCCGAGGCCGACACGTCTTCCTCGGCCAGGCTCTGCAACAGCTTGGGAATCACTTCCGGCACGCGCGGCACCAGTTCGGCCGCATCGGCCGGACGCGCGGCCAGCGCGCGGACCTGGTCGAGGATCGCGGTCTCCACCTCGGCGGGCGCGTCGAACCTGGCGGACCCGGTCAGCCAGCGGTAGTAGGCGGCGTCGATGTCATGACTGATGCGTTCCGCCTGCTGCTCCTGCTCCTGGGCACTGGCGGCCGCAGCCGCAGCCTGGTTGGCGCCGCCATCCGATCCGCCCACTAAACGAGAAAAAAAACCCATGAGATGTCACTCCGCCGCATTTAAACAAAATTCCCTGATGCAACACATATTACCCCTGAAACATTGATATGCCAATGCCCGGAGAAACGGCCTGCTGCCGGCCGACGCCGTCGGGTCAGAACAGGCGGATGTTCCCGTGTTCGTCCCAGTCGACCCGGGTGATGCCCGGCTCATCCCGTTCGAGCTGGCGCAACACGTCGTCGTGCGCGCCGGCCGCCGGCGCCGCGGCCGCCGGCTGCTTCGCGCGCAGCTGCCCGTCGCGGCGCGCGAACGCTTCGGTGACGGTCGCGACCAGTTCTTCCTCCAGCCATGGCTTGGCCAGGTAGCGGAACACTTCGGCGCGGTTCACGGCATTGAGGACGTCGAGGACTTCGGTGGTGGCGCTGACGACGATGCGGATCGCGTCCGGCTGCAGTCCCTTGACCAGCTGGAGCACGTCGGCCCCGTTGAGGCCCGGCATGCGGTAGTCGGAGATGACGACGTCGAAGTCCTGCTCGCCGGCGCGGTGGACGGCCGCTTCCGGCTCGTCGAAGGCTTCGATGACGACGTCCTCCGGAAATGCCACGCGCAGCGTACGGCGCAGGGCATTCAGCACGGAGGGTTCGTCGTCAAGAATGAGAATGCGGCGCATCGGCGGTTCCTGATTTCACGAAGAGTTGCAATTGATTGCCCGAGCGGCGCTCGAATTCGGTGAGCTGTTTCAGCATGCGGTCGGAGAGGACATGGTCGGCCGACAGCAGCAGCGCGCCGTCCGGCGACAGCAGGTCGCGGCTGAGCACCATGCCCGGCTTGAGCTGCGCCACGCCCATGGCGACGTCGGCGATTTCCTCGGCGACGCTGCGTCCCGTCCGGATGTCGTAGAACGCTTCGACGACGGCGGGATCGTACCGCTTGCCGCGGCTTTCCGCCACGAGTTCGGTTGCCGCCGCGGCGTCCGTGCGCCGCTGTACGAGCACGCCCTGCTGCAGCGCTTCGAAATCGTGGGCTACGGCGAGGATGCGGGCGCCGAGCGGAATGTCGAAACCGGCCACGCCTTCCGGAAAGCCGGCGCCGTCGAAGCGCTCGCGGTGGGCGCGGATGATGCGCGCCGGTTCGCGTAATTCCTCGAGCGGCATGAGTAATTGCTCGCCGAGGTGGGGATATTTGCGGTACTGCCCCAGGTGATCCCCTTTCAGCACCGATTCCGGCACGCCGATCAGCGTGTCGGGAAACCCGGTCTTGCCGATTTCATGCAGCAGGCCGGCCACGAACACGTCCTGCGCCTCGCGCGCGGACAAGCCCATGCGCAGGGCGATGCGGCGTCCGAGGTCGGCGATCCGGCGGCCGTGTCCGGGCACGGCGCCGCCGCGCGTCTCGACCAGGCCCGACAGCACCTTGATGAGCGTGAGGAAGTTGGTCTTGAGCCGCTCGTGCGATGCCTGGAGGGATTTCTGGGCCGAACTGAGTTCCGCCGTCCGGTCGCGCACGCGCTGCTCGAGCGTCGCATTCAGGTCGCGCAGCTGGTCGTTCTGCTGCTTGGTCAGTTCTTCCAGCCGCTCTTTTTCGCGCTGCAACGCCTGGCGTTCCAGCGCGTCGCGCACCACGAGCAGGATGGCTTCCTCGTTCCACGGCTTCGTGATGTAGCGGTAGACCTCGCCGCGGTTGATCGCGCCGATGGTGGCTTCGTGGTCGGCGTGGCCCGTCAGCAGCAGGCGCAGGGTGCCGGGCCAGCGCTGGCGCACGCGCTCGAGGAATTCGGTGCCGTTCACTTCCGGCATCTGCATGTCGGAAATTACGATGTCGACGTGTTCCTCTTCCAGCACGGCCCAGCCGGCCGCCGCGCTGCCCGCGCACAGGACCTTGTAATTTTCCCGGCGGAACAGGCGCCGCAGCGACGCCAGGATGTTCGGTTCGTCGTCGACGCACAGGATCGTGCCCGCGGGCTCGTCCGACCTCATGGTAGCGGTCATGTTCATGGCTGCGCCTCCGTCGCGTCGTCGTCCTCGACGTGCCGGATCGGCAGCTCGATGCGGAAGACCGTACCGGCGCCTTCCTCGCTCTGCACGTCGATGCGGCCGCGGTGTTTTTGTATGATGCCGTACGACAGCGAGAGGCCGAGGCCCGTCCCGGTCCCGATGGGCTTGGTCGTGAAGAACGGATCGAAGATGCGCGACCGGATCGCCGGCGGGATGCCGCTGCCGTTGTCGGCGATCTCGATCCACACGTGATCTTCGACGGTGCCGGTGCGGATCGTGATGCGCCCGCGCGGCCCGTCGATGGCCTGGGCGCCGTTGACGACGATGTTCATGATGACCTGGTTGATCTGGGACGGCAGACACTCGACCTCGGGGATGGCCCCGTATTCCTTGACGATGTCGGCCTTGTACTTGACTTCATTATTGACGATGTTGAGCGTCGAGTCGATGCCGTGATGGAGATCGGCCCATTGCCATTCCTGGTGCGCGTCCACGCGCGAGAAATCCTTGAGGTCCTGGACGATCTTGCGCACCCGGTCGATGCCCTCGCGCGATTCCGACATCAGGACCAGGATGTCGTCCTGCAGGAAATCGAGGTCGACCTGCTCGCGCAGGGCGGCGATGTCCTTGAGCACGCCGGGATCGGCGATGAAGCGCTCGGCCTGTTCGTAGCGGACCAGCACGCGCAACAGGTTGTCGACATAGGTTTCCAGCGTACCGAAGTTGGAAAACACGAAGCTGATCGGGTTGTTGATCTCGTGCGCGACGCCGGCCGCGAGCTGGCCGATGGACGCCAGCTTTTCCGACTGCAGCAGTTGCGCCTGCGCCATCGAGAGCTTCTCGTTCAGCTCGGTGAGTTCCTGGTTGCGGCGCAGCAGTTCCGCCTCGACCGATTCGCGGTTCATCGCCACCATATCGACGTTGTCGTTCATGATCTGGTCCTACATTAAAAGCCGGCATGCTTCGTCGAACTGCCCTTCCGTCTCGCGGCAGACGGCCAGCAGGTGCTCCGGCGTCAGGCCGAGGCTGTCCCAGGCCGTGTCGAGCAGGCGCGGCACGGCGACATGCCGTCCCCCGCCCAGCTCGAGCGCGTGGACCATTGCGTTGGCCGCGTGCACGACGCCGGGCAGATCGCCCAGGTCGGCGCCGGCCGGCGCATGATGCTGGCCGATCGCGCGCTGGATCAGGGGCGGGAACTTCCACGCTTCGGCCAGCATCTGGCCGGCGCGCTGGTGGTCCAGGCCGAACACGCGCAGCTCGGCCGCGTAGATGGTCGCGTCGTTGCGCTCGCAGTCGTCGAGCACCTCCGCATACCGGTCAGGGAAACTGATCGCCAGCACCAGCCGGCCGATGTCGTGCAACAGGCCGGCGATGAACGCGGCGTCCTGGTCGAGGCCGGCCTGGCGCGCGAGGTTTTTCGCGCACAGCGCGGTCGCGATCGAATGGCGCCAGAAATCCGCCACGTCGACCCGCGGGCAGCCGCTGCCGCTGAAGCCGTCGATGATGCGGCTGGCCACGGCCAGCGCCCGCGCGCTGTCGAAGCCGAGCACGACGATCGCCTGCTTGACCGTCTTGACCTTCGCGGCCAGGCCGTAGAACGACGAATTCGCCAGGCGCAGCAGCTTCGCGGCCAGGGCCTGGTCGCGCGACATCTTTTCCGCCAGGGTCGTCACGTCGACGTCGTCGCGCTCGAAGGAATGGATCAGGTCGAGGACGATGGACGGCAGCACCGGCAGGTCGCGCAGGCTCGTCACCACCGGGGCGAGGTCGACCGCCGTCATGCCAGCCCCGCCATCCGGTATTGTTCGACCACGGTGCGCAACAGGCCGATCGCCCGGCCGTCGCCCGCGTGGCGGCACAGCCAGGACAGCCGCGCCTGCACGCGCAGGCGCTCGGCGCCCAGCTGTTCCTCCGTCAGCGCTTCGTCGACGATCCGCACCGCCCCGATGCCGCGCCGCGCCAGGGTCCGGATCATCGCCCCGCTCAGCGCCGTCGCCCGGGGAAGCACGATGTTGCCGTCGTCGTCCCGGACGTCATCGGACAGCAGGACGCCCTCGCGGGCCTCGTCGATGGGAACTACACGGAAACGTTTCATGGATTCTGACGCTCTCTGTTCTATGGATCGATCGGAAGTTCACGCCGCCGGCTGCGCGGCGCCGCCATCGCTCTCGGGCGCGGCGAAGGCGATCAGCCAGCCGCGCGACTGGCTGCCGCTGCCCATCGGCCGCAGGTCGGCCGCGAACCGCTTGCCGCCCACATGGTGCTCGAACGACAACACCTCGCCCGCGGGCAACCGGTCCGGCAGGCCGGGGAACAGTTGCCGGACGTCGCAGCCCAGCACCTGTCCCCGTCCGGCGAACAGGGTCAGCGCGGCCCGGTTGGCCAGCACGATCATGCCGAGGTCGTCGCTCGCGAGCACCGGCACGGGCACGTTGTCGAGCGCCTCGTGCACGATGTCCAGGCTGATCTCGCCCCGTTCGATTTCGCTTTGCTGGCGCGCCAGCACCGACTCGAGCTGGCGGTTCACGGCGGCGAGCTTCTGGTTCGCCGTGCGCACCTCCAGCGTCAGCAGGTGGTTCTCGTTGGCCATCGCGCCATAGGCCACGGCTTCCTGGATGTGGCTGCGCAGCTGTTCGTCGTCCCAGGGCTTGGTCAGGAATTTGTAGATCGCCCCGGCGTTCACGGCGTCCGTCACCGTCTGCAGTTCGGTGAAGCCGGACAGGACGATGCGCACGGTGTCCGGATACGACTGGCGCACGGTGCGCAGGAATTCGACCCCGGTCATCTCCGGCATGCGCTGGTCGGACACGATCACGTCGACGGTATGTTCGGACAGCACCTGCAAGCCCTCGCTGCCGCTGTTCGCCGTCAGGATGCGGTAGCCTTCGCCGCGCAACAGGCGGCGCAGCGACGACAGGATGCTCGGTTCGTCGTCCACCAGCAGCAGCGTGGGCTGCGTGCGGTTGAAGCGCAGCAGCCGCGGCGCCAGCCCCGGCCCGGCCTGCAGCAGGGCGGCCATGGCCTCGAACGGGACCGGCTGCGACACGAAGTCGCCCTGCACCTCGTCGCACATGTGGCGCGCCAGGAATTCGCACTGGCCCTCGCGCTCGACGCCGTCGGCCACGACGCGCATGCCCAGGCTGTGGCCCATCGTGACGATCGCATCGACGACTGCCGCTGCGCCGTCGTCGTCGGGCACGCGGCGCAGGAACGAACCGTCGATCTTGAGCACGTCCACCGGCAGGCGCTGCAGGTTGACGAGGCTGGAGGCGCCGGTCCCGAAATCGTCGAGGCACAGGCGGATGCCGAGGTGCCGCAGCGCGTGCAGGCCTTCGACCACGCGGTCGACGTCTTCCACCAGCAGGTTCTCGGTCAGCCCGAGATCCAGGCAGGACGCCGGCAGGCCCGCATCGGCCAGCGCACGCACGATCGCCCCTTCCAGGTCGCGCATGCCGAACTGGCGCGCCGACAGGTTGACGGCGACCCGCAATCCGGTATAGCCCATCGCGTGCCAGCGCGCGCCTTGCGCGGCAGCGGCGCGCAGCACCCAGTCGCCCAGTTCCGCGCTCAAGCCGCATTCTTCCGCGATGCCGTTCAACATGGCGGACGATACGGCCGCGCCCTCCCCGTCCAGGCACACCGACGCCTCGACGGCGCAGATCTCGCCGCTGACGAGGTCGACCCGGGGCTGGTAATGCACGGACAGGCCGCCGCCCGCCAGCGCTTCGCGCAACGCGAAGCCCAGCTGGAGCCGCGTGAGCCCGGCGTCGTCGGGCAAGGTATCGTCCCAGCGCTGCATGCCGGCGCCCGCTTCCTGCGCGCAGGCCAGCGCGCGGTCGGCCGCCAGCAACAGGCTGTCGGCCGTCTGGCCGCTCAGGGGGAATGCCGCGCCGCCCACGCAACAGGTCACGTAGATGGCATGTTCGGCATGCTCGAACGGTTCCGCCACGGCCCGGACCACGTCCTGGATCCTGGCCGCCGCGTTCGGCTGCGGGTCGCCTTCCAGCAGCAACAGGAACTTGTCGCCGCTGTCGCGCGCGACCGTCACGTCCGGCCCGGCGGCGCGTTCGATGCGGCCCGCGATCTCGCGCAGGATGCGCTCGCCACCCTCGTGGCCGACCAGCGCGTTGACGCGCTTGAACAGGTCGAGGTGAAGGGCCGCCACCTGCAACGGCCGTTGCGCGCGTGCGGCGCGCCGCAGCGCGTGTTCGAGCCGGTCGCGAAACAGCGCGTGATTCGGCAGCCCCGTGAGCACGTCATGCGTCAGGCTGAACTGCAGGTCGCGCTGCGACACCGTTTCCATCGTCACGTCGCTGCCCAGGATCAGCAGGCCGCCGCCGCCCTCGACGTGCGGAATCGGCTGGGCCACGAAATCGACGTAACGCAGCTGCGTGCCACCGCCAAAACTGGCCAGGCGCACCGGGCGGGCGGACTGGATCAGCCGTTCGCCCGTCGCCAGGGCCGACTTCAACAGCGGCAACACGCCCTGCTCGGCCACGTCCGGCAGCGCGACGTGGAACGGCAGGCCGACCAGTTCCTCGCGCCCCACCAGGCGCTTGTAGGCGTCGTTCGCATGGGCGAACACGAGATCCGGACCGACGAGGCAGGCGACGAAGCCCGGCGCATGTTCGAGCCATTCCAGTGCCACGTAACCCTCGGGGCAAGGCGGCACGACAACCGCGCCGGACCTGGCCGACCGGTACGCGCTACCGTGGTCCGCGGACGCGGCATGTTGTGATTTGGCTGCATTCATGGCAGTGACCCGAAATACTCGACGGAAGCTTTAGAAAAATCAAGCTCTACATCTTAGACTATAAAACATTGCCGCACGGAATGTTCGTCTTATTTGCGGGAACTGTGTCATAACAAAGACACTTGGCGGCCCGGCGCCCGTCAGGCGATGTCACATTTGTCACGGCCGACGCCGGCGCGGCCGCGCGGCCAAGTCACAGGCTCGAAAAGAACTGTTCCGGCTGCGGACGTTCCCGCGGCGGTTTCGTGACGGCGGCCGTGCCGAGGCCGATGAAGCAGACGGCCTGCTCGTGCGCCTCGAGACGCAGCAGGCGCCGCATGCCCGGCGTGTCGAGCGCCCCGCCGCTCGCGAGGCCGCTGCCAAGGCCCAGCGCCTGCGCGGCCAGCAGCATGTTCTGGACGGCGCAGCCCAGCGACACGAGTTTTTCGGCGGTCGGGATGGGCGTGGCGGGGGCGTCGACGAGGATCGCCACCAAAAGGCACGGCGCGTGCTGCGCCTTCTCGCGGGCGGCGGCCCGCGCGGCAGCGTCGGCGCCGGGATCGCGCCGCGCCAGCGCTTCCTCGAAGGCGGCGCCGAGGTCGGCGCGCCTGCCCTGCGGGATCAGCACGAAGCGCCACGGCCGCAGCAGGCCATGGTCGGGCGCCTGCGCGGCCGCGTGCAGGATGCGCGCCAGGGCGGCGTCATCCGGACCCGGCGCCTCGAGGCGGCGCAACCCGACCTGCCGGCGCGCCGGCAGCAGTTCCCATAGATTGTCTTTCATCGCCGCATTATAGGCGCCCATGCGCGCCGGCACGCCGTTCCGGACGGGATGCTCACCAGTCCACGGCGCCGAAGCCGCGCGTGGGCTGGTATGAATAATAAAGGCCGACCGTATCGCGCCGCTGCTGCCGTTCCGGGACGTTCGTGAACGCAAGCGTCCGGCGCGACGTGATGTACTTGAGCGTGAGCGCATGGCGGCCGGCCAGCCGGTACGTCAGCGAGGCGTCGCCCCGGAACACGCGGTCGGTGCCGGCGGTCTCGGGACTGGTCAGCTTGCCGTCGAAGAACTCGCGCGCGGCCAGGTCGAGCGCGATCCTGTCGCCGCCGGTCAGGCGCAGCGTCGCCATCGCCTGCGGCGCGAAGCCGTAATTGTATTGCCCGCCCGTGCTGGCGCGGACGGTGCCGGTCGACGTATAGCCGACGCCGGCCGACGCGTGCCCCAGCAGCGCGACGCCGTCGGCCAGCCACAGCTGCGCATTGCTGCCCAGGGACAGGCCCGTGCTGGCGACCCGGAACACCTCCGGCGCCAGATAGTCGTAGCTGCCGTACAACCCGACGATGCCGCGCAGGTCGCGGCTGGCCGCATACGGGGCGCCGAACAGCAGGCCGCGCGACGCCAGGCTTTCGACGCCCTGGACGTTCGACAGCCTGAGCCGGAACAGGAAATAATCGAAAGGCCGGCGATAGGTATAGCCGGACTTGCCGGGCAGGCCGTAGTCGAGCGCGAAGTCGGCCGCGACCTCGTTGCGCCGCGGGGCCAGCGACGGCCCCACGATGCGGCGCGAGATGCCGCCCAGGCCCAGCTGCAGCCGCGCGTACACGGCCGGGTCGTTGCTGTTCCAGATGCCGGACCCGTGCCCCGGGCGGACGTAGCGGTTGAATCCCAGCGGCGGCGAGACGACCGCCGCCGCGGCTTCGCGCCATGGCGGCGCCAGGCCGTAACCCTGCTCCAGCACCAGGTTCGCCATGCGGTACAGCGATTCGCCCAGGAAGCTGCCGCCGAAGCTGGTGGTGATCTGGTCGTTGCGCGACGGCGGCGTCGTCTCGCCGGCGAGCTCCCACACCGCGCTGCCGGCAAACGCGGCGCCCAGCGATTCCCAGAACGTGAGCCCGTTGCTGCGCCCGAGGCCGAAATACATGGAACCCTGGTACGGATGGCCCAGCTGGTTGATCTCGAACGGGTCGCGGTCGACCACCCAGCTGCTGCGCAGGTTGCGGCGGACCGATCCCACGCTCACGCCATAGTCGTCCGGACGGACGAACGCATGGTCGACACGGTTCAACGCGGCCTGGAAAGCGACGATCTCCAGCGCGGCCGCGCCATAGCTCTCGTACGGACGGTCGCCGTCGCTCCTGGCCGGCACTTTTGTACCCAGCGGATCGTCGGCGGCGGCCGGCGCGGCCCCGGCGGCGCCGGCCGCCAGCAGCAGCGGCAGCAGCAGCGCCGCGTGCAGGCGCCGGCGCGCGTACCAGTCGTTCGATACCCTCATGTCCTCGCTACATTCATCCAGACAGTCGTCCGGCGGCTGCCGGCTGTTGAATTAAATATAACGAATACGCACGGCGGATGGCGCACGGGACCGCGCGAGCCGCCCCGCTGCCGCCGTCACAGCGGCTGAACGGCCTTCGCCCGCGCCTTGAGCAGTTTCTTGTAGCTGTCGAGCAGGCGCTGGTGCCGGTCGAGCCCCTCCAGGGCCATGCCGGTCGGCGTCAGCCCGTGGAAGCGCACGGTGCCGTCCACCGATCCCAGCACCGCGTCCATGCGCGCGTCGCCATACATCCGGCGGAAATTGACCACGTAGTCGTCCAGTTCCAGGTCGTCCGCGAGCAGCACTTCCAACACCACGTTCAGTGCCTGGTAGAACAGGCGGCGCTCGACGGTGTTGTCGTTGTACTGCAGGAAGGCACCCACCAGCTCGTGCGCCTCCTCCAGTTGCTGCAGGGCGAGGTGGATCAAGAGCTTCAGCTCGAGGACCGTCAACTGGCCCCACTCCGTGTTCTCGTCGAATTCGATGCCGATCAGCGTGGCGATGTCGGAGTACTCGTCCAGCTCGTTGTTCTCCAGGCGGTCGAGCAGCGCGGCCAGGGCGGCATCGTCCAGGCCGTGCAGGTTCAGGATGTCGGCGCGGAACAGCAATGCCTTGTTCGTGTTGTCCCAGACCAGGTCCTCCACCGGGTAGATCTCGGAATAGCCGGGCACCAGGATGCGGCAGGCAACGGCGCCGAGCTGGTCGTACTCCGCCATGTACACTTCCTTGCCCAGCTCTTCGAGAATGCCGAGCAGGGTCGCGGCTTCCTCGGCGTTGGCGTCGTCGCCCTGCGCGGAAAAATCCCACTCGACGAAATCGTGGTCGGCCCTGGCACTGAAGAAGCGCCACGACACGATGCCGCTCGAATCGATGAAGTGCTCGACGAAGTTGTTGGGCTCGGTCACCGCATGGCTTGCGAAGGTGGGCTGCGGCAAATCGTTCAAGCCTTCGAAACTGCGCCCCTGCAGCAATTCCGTCAGGCTGCGTTCCAGCGCCACCTCGAAGCTCGGGTGCGCGCCGAACGAGGCGAAGACGCCGCCGGTGCGCGGATTCATCAACGTCACGCACATTACCGGATACATGCCGCCCAGCGACGCATCCTTGACCAGCACCGGGAACCCCTGCTCTTCCAGGGCCTGGATGCCGGCCACGATGCCCGGGTATTTCGCCAGCACGTCCTGCGGGACGTCGGGCAAGGCGAGTTCGCCTTCCAGGATTTCACGCTTGACCGCCCGCTCGAAGATCTCGGACAGGCATTGCACCTGCGCTTCGGCCAGCGTATTGCCGGCACTCATGCCATTGCTGGCGTACAGGTTTTCGATGAGGTTGGACGGGAAATACACGGTTTCACCGTCGGAATGCCGCACGAACGGCAGCGAACAGATGCCGCGCGCCACGTTGCCGGAGTTGGTGTCATAGAGATGCGCCCCTTGCAGTTCGCCGTCGGGGTCGTAGATCGCCAGGCAGTAGTCGTCGAGGATGCCGGCCGGCAGCGCGCCGTCGGGGCCGGGCTGGAACCAGCGCTCGTTCGGGTAATGGACGAACGGGCCGTTGGCGATCTCCTCGCCCCAGTACGCGCCGGCATAGAAGTGGTTGCAGCTCAGGCGCTCGATGTATTCGCCCAGCGCGGACGCCAGCGCGCTTTCCTTGGTCGCGCCCTTGCCGTTCGTAAAACACATCGGCGAGTGCGCATCGCGGATGTGCAGCGACCACACGTTGGGAACGATATTGCGCCAGGACGCGATCTCGATCTTGATGCCGAGCCCCGCCAGCAGGGCCGACATGTTCGCGATCGTCTGCTCCAGCGGCAGGTCCTTGCCCGGGATATACGTGCGCGCGCCGTCGGCAGGCTGCAACGTCAGCAGCGCCTGCGCATCGGCATCCAGGTTCTCGACCTCCTCGATCACGAACTCGGGCCCGGCCTGCACGACCTTTTTCACGGTGCAGCGGTCGATCGAGCGCAGGATGCCCTGGCGGTCCTTGTCGGAGATATCCGGCGGCAGCTCGACCTGGATCTTGAAAATCTGCTGATACCGGTTTTCCGGGTCGACGATATTGTTCTGGGAGAGCCGGATATTTTCGGTCGGGATGTTCCGGGTCGAACAGTACAACTTCACGAAGTACGCCGCGCACAGGGCCGACGAGGCCAGAAAATAATCGAACGGACCGGGCGCCGAGCCATCGCCTTTATAGCGGATGGGCTGGTCGGCGATCACCGTGAAGTCGTCGAACCTGGCTTCGAGACGCAGCTTGTCGAGAAAGTTGACCTTGATTTCCATGGGGGACCTCTAATACCGATTCAAAAATAGAAAGCCCTGCGGGAACAGGGCTTTGCGGGCCGCGGCGGACGGAAGACCGCAGCGCGCCCGACAGGCGCGTCCGGTCGCGTCGAACGACGGCGTTGCGACGCGGCGGGCCGCGCACGAGACGCACGCAGGCGAGCCGGCCATTATAAGGCAACGACCGGCGGCGTGGCGGACTTCGCCGTGCCGGCACGACCGATCGCATACCGCTGTTCTCCCGCCGGGCTCGCCACCGTGACTACATTCTTGTGTAGTTTCCCCGCTGATCTTCGGCAGCTATATTCCGCCTGTTCACCAACAGCGAAGGAATGTCTCATGCTAACGAAGTTTATCAGCGCAATCGCCACCGGCACCGCCGTCCTGGCGCTTGCCCCAGCCGCCCAGGCCGCCGACAACCTCTACGTCGGCGCGGATTTCTCGCGGATGACGGACAAGGGCGACCAGGCGTCGGCGATCCATCCGCTGGCGCTGGCCATCAAGGGCGGCATCGAGCTGACGCCGAATTTTGCGATCGAAGGCCGCTACGGGGCCGGCGTCAAGAGCGACGACACGATGTTTTCCGGCATGAACCTCGACCTCAAGCTCGACTATGTGTACGGCCTGTACGCAAAAGGCAGGCTGCCGCTGGCGGCGGCGGCGCCGTACGTGCTGCTCGGCTATTCGAAAGGCAAGGAAACGGCGAGCATCAAGGCGCTCGGCGTGAGCATGTCGGCGGCCGACCATGGCGTTTCCTACGGCGTCGGCGTGGACGTGCCGATCACGAAATCGGTCTCCGCCAATGCCGAGTGGGCGCGCGTGCTCAAGGGCACGGACAGCGCCGGCGTCGGCTACAAGATCGAGGCGCTCACCGTCGGCGTCGCGCTGCATTTCTAGGAAAGCGGTACGCCGGACGCCGCCGCGGCGCCCGGCACCCGGTCAGCACAGCACCGCTTTCACCTCCAGTCCGAGCCAGCGGTAATACTCCCCCCAGAACTGCGCGCATTCGCGCGCATCCTCGGCCGAGCGTGCCGTCTCGATCTCGAAAATATCGATCGCGCCGCTGTCGAGCGCCTGCGTGACCCAGCGCGCGACATCGTCCCGGCCGCTGCCGGCCAGGTCGGAATAGATCTGCTGCGGTTCCCGCCCCGGCGATTTTTCGGTCCAGCCGATGTAGTGCAGGTCATCGGCACCCGAGCCCAGGCCAAAAACGTAATAGCTTCCAGTGTCCATGTGATCACCTCGTGAATGAACAGTACGTCGCAAAAAACTCCCGCCCCGCGTCCCTGCCTGGCCTCCTTTGTCCCGACCGCTAATTGCCGAACAATGCCTCGATGCGCGCCTTGACTTCGGGCTGGTGAAAGGTCGCTTCGTGCATCGCCAGTTCCTGGTCGATCACCGGCGGCAGCCCCCGGCGCAGCGGGGCCACCAGGTGGTCCTTCAGCGTGACCAGGGACACCCGCGGCTTTTCCGCGATCGTCCGCGCCAGCTCGAGCGCATACGCCATGACCTCGGCACGCGGCAGGACCGGGAACGGCATGCCGCGCCTTTGCAGCTCTTCGCCGCGATACGTCCGGGCGGTGATCATCATTTCCTCCGCCAGGCCGATCCCCAGCTTTTGCGGCAGCACGAAGGTCGAGCCCATGCCCGGCGTGAAGCCGTACTTCATGAAGTTGGCCGTGTAGACGCTCTCGCGGCTCAGGACCGGAAAATCGGCAAAGAGCCCGAGCACGAACCCGCCGCCCACGCCGTGCCCCTGCATCGCCGCGATCACGGGAATCGGGCAGTTCAGCGCCAGGCTGTAGAAGTCGCGGTCGGAAAAGCGTCCCTTGCCCTCCGAGAGGAACAGCAAGCCCTCCTTGGTGCCGCCGCTGGCGAAATAACTGTCGTAGCCGGTCAGGATCACGACCCGGTGACGGGCATCCGCGCCGACCTCCGCAAAGGCGCCGATCAGGCCCTCCGCCAGTTCGCGCGAAAAGGTATTCTTGTTGGCCCGGTCCTGCATCGTGACCTGCACGATGCCGGGTTCGATCGCCGTCGTCACGACTGCCTGCTCGTGCATGGTCACCCTCCTTCCCAGGGAAACTGCCCGGTCTTCACGTAGCGGGCGATCTTCTGCAGGTTGTCCCGGTCGCCGAACACCTCGACGTTCGCCGCCAGTGCCCTGGCCTTGAATGCGGCCAGAGAATCGTCCAGCGCGTTCATGTAGCGCTTGTAGCGCAGGATGGCCGGCTTGGACAGGCGGCGCAGGCGCAGCAGCTTCTTGCGCAGCAGGTTCTGGCTGTCGGGCGCGCACTCGTCGACCAGCCCCCACTCGTGCGCGCAGCGCGCGGAAACCGGCTCGGTCATCAGGGTCATGTAATTGGCCTTCGCAAAACCCATCCTGCGCGCCAGGAACGGCATGACGCAGGCCGGCATCAGCCCGAACAGCAGTTCCGACAGGCCGAAGCTCGCGCCCTCGTCGCACAGCACGATGTCGCAGGCGGCGACGAAGCCGATGCCGCCGGCATTGGCCTGGCCGCGCACATGCGCGACCGTGACGTACGGCCCCGTCGCCAGGCGCAGCCACAGGTCGTACATCGGGCCCGGATCGAAGATCTGCCCGGACTGGCCGCCCTCCACGCGCCGCTGGATCGCCTTGAAATCCGCACCGAAGCAGAACACCTCGGGCGAGCCCTCGATCACCACGATCTTCACGCTCGCTTCGCACAGGTCGAGGACCTCGGTGAACTCGCGCACCAGCAGGTCGTCGATCGTGTTGTTGGCGCCGGGGCGGTGGATCCGGATGAAGCAGATATCGTCTTCGAACCGGACCACGAGCGTCTCGCGCGGCGCCGCGCCGGTCATGAGATCCATTCGTAGATCCTGCGGTATTCCTTGATCTCTTTCAGGAACAGCACCGGCCTGCCGTGCGCCTTCCTGGCCTGCGGGACGAAATCGGTGTCCAGCACGACGTTGCGCGTGCCGAAGCGCACCGCCTTGCTGCCGCGCAGGAGGTTCTCGTATTCGTCCATCGTCAGTTCGTAGCGATTGTCGAGGTGCTGCCTGATCCGCGACTGGCGGATCCGTTCCTGGCCTTCCTTGTTCACCACGCCGCTGAAGAACTCCGAGCAGCACCCGGAACCGTACGAAAACACGCCGACGCGTTGCGGCGTCCCGAAATCGCCGTTGTCGATGGTGCTGGCGAGCGCCATCATGGCCGTCGCGCCCATGATGTTGCCGACCCGCTGGCAGTAGGTGATGCCGGGACCGAAACGGCGCTTGAAGTCGGCCTCGATATCGCCCGGCGAAAAGCCGCGCGCATATTTGCGCATCATGTTGCGGTGCGCGCCCTTGACCATGCCGCCGAACGGCGTGTGGTAGGCGAGGTAGCCGAAGGTATTGGCATAGTCGGCGCCGCGCACGCGCTTCTGGTATTCGAGGAAGGCGTTTTCGGCGCAGTCCAGGTACGAGAGCAGCGACAGGTCCGAATCGCCCGCTTCCGAGTCGGTCGACGGGCGGCAGGTATCCATCACCTCGTAGCCGTACGAACCGTTCGCACCCGCATCGACCTGGAAGACGTACGGCGTTTCGCTCACCAGCATGGCGACCGCGCCGGCGCCGCCGCTCGGTTCGGCGAACGCCCATTCCATCTTGAACGCGTTGCCGCCCTCTTCCAGGATGAAGCGCGAGATATCGGTCGCGATCACCAGCGCCTTGGCGCCGGGCGACACCTGGGCCAGGACGAAATTGATCGCGTTCTGCAGGCCCGCGACGCCGGAGAAGCAGGCGTTCTTCACTTCGAACAGCCGGCAGTTGCGGTTCAGTCCCAGCAGGTCGTGGCAGTAGGTGCTCATCGATTTGCCGAAATCGAACGCCGATTCGGTGCACGTGATCACCATCTCGATTCGGTTTTTCTCTTCCGGCGTGAGACTGTCGATGATCGGCTTCGCGGCGTTGACCGCGAACGTGATCGGGTCCTCGTACGGCAGCGCGACGCTCTTCTGCCGCATCATCAGATTGTCGAACCTGGTGCGGTCCAGGTCCCGGTACGCGGCAAGCTTTTCGACGTCCAGAAACGCCGTGCCGGCAAATACGTTCATTGCTTCGATTCCTGCTTTGACCATGACGGGTGCCTCGATGGATTGTTAAGGTTTGGGTTGGCAAAAAAATCAGGAGACGACTTCGAGCCGTGCGTGCGCGGGTTGCGGCAGGCACGCGTCGCTCCATGTGTTCAATAGCGACCAGGTGCAGTGCAGGTCCCTGCCGAGCGCTTCGTGCAGCTGGATCGCCAGGGCCATCCGGCCATTCATCGTCACGCAGCCGGCGCCGACCGGATAGACGCGGCTGATCGCGGGACAAAAGAGCCAGCTGCCGGCCCCGTCGACGTGCCAGCTTCCCAGGTTGGAAAACATCCCGGTCACGCCGTGTTTCTGGCGCTCGCGCTTGCGGATGTCCTTGCGCATGCCTTCCTTGCCCAGCAAGCGGCCCAGGTGGAGCATGAGCCACATGCCCCAGTGACAGCCGCGCCGCTTCAGGCGGTCGACGCGTTGCTGGACCGCCTGCGGCGCGGCATCGCCTTCGAGGTCGACGGCCAGGAACGACATGTGCGGCGCCTGCACCGAAGGGCGCGTCACCGCGCCGCGCAGATTCACCGGCACCATCCAGCGCCGCGCCGCGCCGGGCGCCACCAGCTCGGCCGCCACGGCCCGGTCCAGGTGGCACAGCAGGTAGCTGTTGACCGTCACCCCGGCCGCCCGCGCCGCGGCGGCGATCCGCGCGGTCTCCCCGGGCGTGAACAGCCGCCACGCCAGGCGCTGCCCGACCGGCAGAAACGCCACCGGGCGGGTCCAGTGGAATGCGCTCTTCCATCGTTGCCGCCGCACCGGCAGCGCATCCAGGACCGACGACAATCCGCGCAGGCCGCGCCACGGCGTGAAGCGCTCGCCGCGCCATTCGGGCAGGCGGCCGGGCGCCGCGCCGCCGTCGGCCAGCAGATGCGCAAGCCCGCTGACGCCGTCGTAGCGGTCATGCGGCAGTTCGAACCAGCGCGGCTTGCCGTCGGCCGCAGGCGCACGCTCTTCCCCGAAGACGATCGAAATGTTCTCGCCGCAGTCGCGCAGCGCGGCGAACATCTCCGCGATCCAGTCGATTTTCATCTCCCCTCCCATGCGGGTCGCCGGTCAGCCCTGTGCCCGGGCATCGAGTCCATCCGCCGGTTCCCGCGGCGGCGCATCCGGGGTATCGTGGTATTTGTGCACGAGGTCCATGAACCACCTGAACCGCGGGCCGTCCCATTCGTAGCCGTTCAGCTGCTCGTCGAGCCGGATCGAATACTTGAGTTCATCGGGCAGCACGCTGGTGCGCTTTTTCAGTTCGGCGGAAATCGGCTGGTCCAGGTTGATGGCGAACCCGTACGGCTCCAGCCGCCCGTAGTGGTGGAGCGAATGCTGGATCACGGACAGGAATTCGCGGCTCAGCTTCGGATACACCCCCGGAATGTACTGGTGCAGTTCCATGTCCACCTTCACGTCCGCCGTGTAGAAAAAGGCGGCCACCAGCGGGTTGTAGAACGGGATCGGAAACGCGAGCGCGCTGCGAAAAAAACCCTCGAGGTAGCCGTTCCCCGCCACGCCGATCAACGCGCACGGCAGCGCGTCGTGGTGGGTGCCGTGGAGATAGACGAAATCGAATTCCGAGTTGTGGCCGAGCCAGTGGTCGCGATAGAACCAGTCGTTCAGGTTCTTCACGCTGCGCTTCTGGACCACGAAGGCGAGGACGCAGGTCAGCGGCATGAACACGAGTGAGAAGTTGGCGTACCGGATGACCAGGTACCACGGTATCAGGTACACGATATGCGTCAGCATCCCGGTGCAGTAGGCGTGGACGATCTCCGGCACCACCCGCGATTCGCGCTCGACGTTCGATTTCCAGACCGACTCCATCAGCACGTTGCGCACGTGGTCCTTCTTCATCAGGTGCGCGGCGAGGATCACGCTGCGGTAGCCGGCGATGAAGATGAAGTGCGCCCAGAACAGTCCCACCGCGACCTGGTGGGTCCACGCCACGTGGTGCGGCAGGTCCGGGGTCACCGCGATCAGGTAGTTCTCGAGCGCCAGCAGGGCCAGCGCGATGAAGTACTGCGGCTTGATGTTCCGGACCTTGTGCACGAGCGAATACACGATCTCCTGCGGACGCCTGAGCGCCAGCGGCACCTTCCATTTCACGCCGTGGCGGAGCGGGAACGTGACCAGCATGAACCCGCAGAGCGGCAGGCCGATCACGGTCATGAGGTGGCGCGGCCCGTACGCGAACCAGATCAGCGCCGCGCACACGACGATCATGAGCGCGTAGTCGAGCAGGTCCTTGTCCTGATAATTGATCCGCTGCTTTCTTGCGCCATACAATTGATGGAATTTTTCTGCGTTGACTGTTTTCATACCTGCCCCTCGGGATCCGGTCATGCCGGGTTTATTGAACCGCCTCGTACGACTGCAGCACGACGTGCGCGTTGGTGCCGCCGAAACCGAACGAGCTGACGCCGGCGACCAGCGCCCGCGCCGCGCCGCCCGCGGGCCCGGACGCCTGCCAGTCCTGCAGTGCCTTCACCAGGTAGAACGGCGAGCCGCCCAGCTCGATGTTCGGATTGAGCTGGCTGAAATTGACCAGCGGCGGCAACTGGCGGTGCTGGAACGCCAGCAGGACCTTGATGATTCCCGCGATGCCGGACGCCGTCTCCAGGTGGCCGATATTGGTCTTGAGCGCGCCGATCGCGCACGTCCCCTCGCTGGCCTTGACGTTGAAGTGCCGTTCGAGATACCGCCACGCGCGTTTCAGGCCGGTGATCTCGAGCGGGTCGCCCTTCGGCGTGGCGGTGCCGTGCGCCTCGATATAGCTGACGCGGTCGGGCGAAATGCCGGCCCGCTTGTACGCCTCCTGGATGACCTGCGACTGCGCGAACGCGTTCGGCGACGTCAGCGTCTGCGCGCGGCCGCCGTGGTTGATGGCCGAACCCTTGATCACGCCGTAGATATGGTCGCCGTCCTCGACCGCCTTCTTCAGCGGCTTGATCAGGATGACACCGCCGCCCTCGCCGCGCACGTAGCCGTCGGCGCCCGCATCGAACGTGCGGCATTGCCCGGTCGGCGACAGCATTCCGGTCTTGGAAAACGAAATGAAGGTCGACGGCGTGAGGATGATGTTGATGCCGGCCACCAGCGCCATGCCCGTTTCGCCGCTGCTGATCGACTGCGCCGCGTAATGCAGGGCGTACAGCGCGCTCGAACAGGCGGTGTCGTACGGGATGCTGGGTCCGCGCAGGTCGAGGAAATACGAGACGCGGTTGGCGACGAGCGACAGGTAGTTGCCGGTCGACCGGTGCGCTTCCACCGACGGCACCCTGGCCTCCAGCAGCTCGCGGTAATCCAGTCCCGCCACGCCCACGAAGACGCCGGTATCGCTGCCGGCCAGGCTGCCCGGCAGGTAGCCGGCATCCTCCAGGCACCCCCAGCACAGTTCCAGCATCAGCCGCTGCTGCGGGTCCATGAGCTGCGCTTCGGTGGGCGAGACGTGGAAGAAATCATTGTCGAATTTGTCCACGTCCTCGATGAAGCCGCCCCATTTGCTGTTGGTCTTGTTCGGTTCGCGCGGGTCGCCGAAATAGCGGCGCCAGTCGAACCGCCCGGGCGGGACTTCGCGGATGCTGTTCACGCCGCCCGCGAGGTTGTCCCAGAACTGCGCCGCGTCGGCGGCGCCGGGAAAGCGGCAATCGATCCCGATCACCGCGATGTCGTCATCCATGTTCCTGGTAGTCGTCATGATCGTCCTTTGCGGCTTACTTGTAATGGCTGCGCAGGGTCGCCAGGATTTTTTCCTTGAAGGTGAAATCGGTCAGGCTGCGTTCCGTCATCAGCTCGTCCGGCACCTCCTTGTTGTACGCCGCGGACAGGTTCTGGATCACCGTGATCCGGTTCGTGGACAGATTGTTCATCGTCTGCTCGCGCGCGATCCAGACGTTGTCGATCAGGGCGAACGCCTTGTTCAGGCGCTGGCGATACAGCTTACCGGCACGGTTGTAGATGTCTTCGCGCAGGATCAGCTTGCGTTCCTTGTCGACCCACAGCCGCGATTTGCCGTACTGGGTCTTGTGCGCCCGCTTTTCGGTCGGCGTCGATTCGACGATCCACACCGGCCGCCCGTCCTGCACGTCTTCGCCGACCATCGTGTAGGTGTAGTCGTCGACCTTCTTCAACTGGGTGTCGTCGACGAAGAACTCGGTCCCGAAGAAGCTGCCGCCGTCTTCGTTGCCGTCGCCGCCCGACACCACGCGCCGCACCTTTTCCAGCGCCGGCAGGTAGAGCAGCACGTCGTTCTCGCGGTCCGAATCGGCGTATTCGTAGGTGAGCATGCCGATGCCCTTGTCGGTGACCGGCTGGAGCACCAGGGAAATCGCGCGCGAATCCTTTTTGTCGCTCCCCCATTTTTTCTCGCCGACTTCCAGCACGGTCACGCGCGGCTGTTCCTTGCAGTTCGTGCCGCCGTTGCCGATCACGTAGCGGCAGGTCGACAGCTTCACCTTGATGACCGCGGTGGTGAAGGCCTTGCGGTACACGTCGTCCGACGATTTCATGATGTCGGTGGCCGTCATCGCATACAGCATGCCCGGCATGGCCAGCAGGGCCCCCATCGCGGCGGTGCGCGCACGCGCGCCAAAAGCAGACTTCATGGCTGATCCTTTCGATGTCACGGTTGAGGTGCGGCGGCCAGCGGTGCGGCCACCTCGTCCTGTTTCGCCTGGAACCGCAGCTTGAACACGAGGATCAAGGCCGGGGTCAGGAACAATTCGCATACGAGGCCGGAGAAAATGGCGAGGAAACCGAGCTTGCCGAGGCTGGCCAGGCCCGGCGTGGTGGCGACGGACATGATGCCGAAACCGAAGCCGAGGATCATCGACGCGAACACCGTCGACTGTCCGCACTCCTTCACCGTGTCGACCAGCGCGCGCCGGATATCGCCGTCGTGCAGGACTTCGGTGCGGTACACGGAGACGAAATGGATGGTGTCGTCGACCGCGATGCCGACCGCGATCGGCGCCAGCATCATCGTGTAGAAATCGAGCGGGATGTTCAGCCAGCCCAGCACGCCCAGCACGAGGAACGACGGCACCACGTTGGGAATCAGCGAGACCGCGCCGGCCTTGAACGAATTGAAGATCACCAGCAGCATGCCGGAGATGACCAGGAGACTGAGGCCGAAGCTCTGCAGCTCGTTCGTGACGAGATAATCGGCGGCCTTCATGCCCATCGCGAACAGGCCGGTGATCGACACCCTGGCGTTCGGGTAGTCTTTCCTGATCAGGTCGAGCGAGGCATGGATATCCTGCTTCATGCGTTCGAACACCTTCGTGTACTCGGACGATCCGTAGCCGCGCAGCGTCACGGTGATGTTGGCCTTGCGGTAGCTCTCGCTGACCAGCTTTTCGCGTTCCTCCGGATTGGCCACGTTGAACGTGAACAGCGTCTGCGACAGGACCTCGCGTTTCGACGGGATGGCATACATGTCCGGACGCCCGTCGTTCTGCTTCTGGTAGGCGTCCTTGACCACGTTGACGATCGAACCCGTGCTGACGACGTACTTGCCGTAGTCCTTTTCGAACTTGTGCTGCAGGTCGTCGATCACGCGCAATACCGCCGGGTCCTGGAAGCCGTTGTCCTCGCCGAGGTCGACGTACAGCGACATCTGCGACGAACCGGCCATCTTCTGGTCCAGCAGCTTGATGGCCTGGTAGAAGTTCGACTGCTTCGAATACTGGTCGTACACGCTGTAGTCGACCTTGACGTGCAGCGCTCCCCAGACGGAGGCGACGAACAGCAGCAGGAACGGCGTAATGAAGGCCCACGGCTTCTGTTCCACCATCGGCACGATCTTGTCCAGCGCGCGCTGCAGCGCAGGCACGAAATTCGGCGTGAGCCTTGCGATCAGCGCCGCCAGGCCGGTGTTGCGCCTGGCCGGATCGGGCGCCGGCGACCAGATATCCAGCAGCACCGGCAGCAGATGCATCGTGAGGAAGAACACGACGCCCACGCCGATCGCCGACATCAGCGAAAAATTAATCACCGGGACCAGGCTGCCCGACAACAGGGACAGCATGCCGGCGATCGTCGTGATCGTCGTCAGGAAGCACGCCAGGCCCGCTTTTTCATAGGCCTCGCGGATCGCGGCCGCCGTGTCATGGCCCTCGGCGCGGAAGTACAGGTAGCTCGACGTCATGTGGGTGACGTCGGCCATGCCGATCGTCAGGATCAGCAGGATGGTCAGGATCACGAACGGCGAAATCGACATGCCGGTCCAGCCGGCGATGCCGAACGTCCAGATGGTGGACAGGACGATGATCACCGCCGGCCACAGGGCGCCCGCGAACGAGCGGAAAATCATGAACAGGGTGGTCAGCATGATGAGCAGGCCGACCATGTAGAGCAGGCCCATTTCCTTGCCCATCTTGACCTGGTTGTCGGAGTCGATGGTATTGCCGACCTTGTAGTACTCGAGGTGCGCCGCATATTCCGGCCGGGCCAGGATCTCGTTCAGCGCGGCGTTCAGGGCCACGTAATCGGCCATGTCGGTCGGCTTGAAGCGCAGCGGTTCTTCCGCCCCGCCCGCCTTCGCCTGCGGATCGCCCACCGTCATGTTGACGGTCTGGCCGGCCGCGCTGGCCTCCCCGGCATTGATCGGGATGGCGCCGAAATCGGTCTTGATGTAGATGGCGCCGTACTTCTCGTCCTTCGAGAAATACTTCAGGACGAAATCCCGTTCCGACCAGGCGGTCCTGCGGATCGCGGCCAGTGCCGGTTCGGCTGTCGGAACCGTGTCGCCGACCAGCCAGTGCGACACCATCGCGTCCTGCTTGACCGTGAGGACCGGGGCGTTGACGAGCGTATCGACCTTGAGGACATGGTCGAGGGCCGAGCTCTCCCCGGCCTTGACCTTCGCGTGATAATTGAGCAGCTCGTCGCGGATGCCCTTCACCGCTTTCAGGGACGCGGCGGAAAAGACATTGCCGTCCTTCGGGCGATACACGATCACCACGCCGTCGTCGCTGCCGAACTGGTCGTGGAACTGGTTGTACGCCACGAACGCGGCGTCATCCTGCTTGAGCCATCGTTCGATCGTGAAGTCGAACTGCAGCTTCGACATCCCGACGATGAAAAAGGCGGTTGCGGCGGCAAGCATCAACAACACGAGCGCCTTGCGTTTCCGGACCCAATCGGGGACACCGGTAAGGTAGTGCGACGTCCAGCTCAGTACTCTTTTCATGGCATTCTCTAGGCTAAGTTGGCACCCGTGATACGTTCCGGGCGGTGCGGTGAACGATGGTTGGCAGGCTGCGACCTGAAGGCCCGTACGCAGAACTGTTTCAGCGCCACCAGGACCAGGCCTCTTTCGTTCGCGATCCTGATGTTGAATTTCCTGATGTCCGTGCTGCCCGCCGACTGCGGCCCTGCCTCTTCCACGTGCACGTAACAGGTGCGCGCCAGGGGGTGCAGGATCTCGACGTCGTCGATCGCAAAGGGCAGGTACGGCACCGACGCTTCGCCGCCGCCCGCCAGGCCGGCCACGGTCTGCAGGGCGCCGTCGATGATCGCCGGATGGAGGGTGTAATCGTCGAAGCCCTCGCTCAAGTCGTCCGCGACCGACAGGATCGACAGCGCGAACGACGCACCGGCATGCAGCGTCTGCATCGTGCGGAAGGCGGGTCCGTAGCCGATGCCCGCTTGCGCGAACCGCCGGTAATACTCGCTGCCGTCCACCGTGCGCGACGACGCGCGGATCAGTTCCGCGACCGGCAGATGGTCGTCGCGGCCGGATTCGCCGGCGCCGTCGTCGAACCGGAGCACGCCTTCGCAATGGACGACCTTCTCGCGGTCCGCATCGTACGAGGTGATGATGTACCCGGCATCGTCGTCCGCGGGCTGCAGCGACACCTGGACCGGCTGCTGCGCGTGGGTGAACACGAGCGGCTGCACGAAGACGACGCTCTGGATGCGGCGCACGTTCCTGCCTGCCGCCAGCGCGCCGGACGCGCAGGCCATCTCGAGCAGTCCGGCGCCAGGGAAGACGCGCCGCCCGTTCACCTGGTGGTCGCGCGCATAGAACGCGTCGCCCGACAGCATCGACGTGAAGCTCACTTCCCGCAGGGTCGACGAATTGTGCGAGACCAGCGGATGCAATGCGGCAGGTTGTTGCGCGCCGGGCCGCGGGGCCTCGTTCACCCAATGCCGTTCTTGCGCAAACGGATAGGCAGGCAGCGGAATGCGCCGCGCCGCGCGGTGCGGGTCGAGCTCGTCCCAGGCGATCGTGCGGCCCTTCACCCAGGCCTGCGCGAGCGCTTCCAGGTCGCGCGCCTCGGCCGCGTTGTCGGGGCGCTTTGCGGCGCTGCGCGGATCGACGCTGCCGCGATGGATGCCGGCACACGCCTCGCCGGCCGTCCAGCGTTCCAGCGTGGCGGCCAGGCCGGCCAGGTCCTGCGCCACGAAGGCGAGGCGCTCGGACATGGGTTCGCGCGCCGTCTGCAGGGTGTACGCCACGTCCGCCAATCCGGTCGCGTGGTTCTTGCGCAGGTGGGCCAGCAGGCGCACCGCCAGTTCGCGCAGGCTTGCGCCGGTCCGCGCGGACAACACGATGAGCTGCGGACCGGCGGCAAGCGGCCGCGTCGCCGGCGCCTGCACGTATTCTTCGAGCAGCACGCACGCGTTCACGCCGCCGGCCCCGAACGAATTGACGAGGGCGCGGCGCGGATGCGCGGCCGCGGGCGTCCAGTCGGCCAGCCGCCGCTGCAGGTAGAACGGCGAGCGCTCGAACTCGATGTCCGGGTTCGCGACATCGGCGTGAATGGTCGGCGCCAGCTGCCGGTGCTTCATCTGCAGCAGGACCTTGGTGACCGCGGCGACCCCCGCCGCGGATTCGGCATGCCCCACGTTGGCCTTGACCGAGCCGAGCGCGCAGAACTGGCGCCGGTCGGTCTCGCGGCCGAATGCCTGCGCGAGCGCGGCGACTTCGAGGCTGTCGCCCAGCTGCGTGCCGGTGCCGTGTCCTTCGACATAGCCGATCGACTCCGCCGCGACGCCGGCCGCGGCCAGCGTGCGGCCGATGAGGCCCGCTTGCGCGTTCGGATTGGGCGCCGAATACCCGTTCGAGCGGCCGCTGTGCTCGAACGCGCTGGCGCGGATCACCGCGTGGATCGTGTCGCCATCCTCGATCGCGCGGGCGAGCGGCTTGAGGATCAGCGTACCGACGCCCTCGCCCGGCACGAATCCGTCGTCGCCGGCGCCATAGCTGCGGCACTTGCCTTCGCGCGCCAGCATGCGTTTGCGGCACAGGCCCTGGTATTTGGACGGATGCAGATACAGGTTCACGCCGCCGGCCACCGCGACCTGGCACTCGTTGCGCCGCAGGCTTTCGCACGCCAGGTGGATCGCCACCGACGACGACGAACAGGCGGTGTCCACCGGCATGCTCGGTCCCTGGAAGTCGAAGAAGTACGACACGCGGTTCGCGATCGACCACGGCAGCGCGCTCGCCGCCGTCCCTTCGCTCGCCAGCAACTGGTACGAATTGGTCGTCACGCCGACGAACACGCCCACGCCGGCGCTGCGCGCTTTCGGGAACCGCCGCTTGAGGCTCTCGCGGGTGTAGCCGGCGTCTTCGAAGGCGGACCAGACCGACTGCAGGAACAGCCGTTCCTGCGGGTCCATCGCGGCCGCTTCCGCGCGTTCGACGTTGAAGAACGGCGCGTCGAACTTGTCGACGTCATCGAGGAAGGCGCCCCACTTGCAATAGATCTTGCCGTCCGCGGCCCGGGCGGGGTCGGCGTCGTAGAACCGCTGCGCATCCCAGCGTTCGGCCGGCACGGGGCCGACCAGGTCGCGCCCCGCGCGCAGGTGGTCCCAGTAATCGTCCAGGTCGCGCGATTGCGGATAGTAGCCGTGCACGCCGATGATCGCGACCGGTTCCGCGCCGTCCGCCGGGCGGATCGGCTGCGCCGCACCAGGTACGGCCGGCGCGTCCTCGGCGACGGCCGCGGGCACGGACGCGGCGTCGCCGAACAGGTTCGCCAGCGCGTCCGCGTGCTCGCGCACGAAATACCGCGCCAGGTCGTCGATGCTCTCGTATTCGTAGAACAGCGTCTGCGGCAGCGCGCCGAACGCGCGCGCCAGCGCCTCGTTCAGGCGGCCCACCGCAATCGAGTCGATCCCGAACGCCTCGAAGCGCTCGCGTGCATCGATCCGGTCCGGAGCCAGCTTGATCTCGGCGCCGAGCAGGCCCTTGAGGTAGTCCTGCATCTGCGCCAGGCGCGGCACCGGATCGGCCGGCGCCCCACCGACGCGGACCGCTGCTGCCGCGACGGCGACGGGTGCCGCGCGTCGCGCCATGTAGGCGCCGACCTTGGACGGGACGCCATACAGCGCGATCGCCTGTGCCAGTCCGGAACCCAGCAGGTCCTCGAGGCAGCGGATGCCCTCGCCCGTCGGCAGCGGATGCATGCCCATCCGGCTGGCGGAGAATGCGAGCGCCTCGGCCGGGACGGTCATGCCGCCGTCTGCCCAGTACGGCCAGTCGATGGCGAGCGTCCTGCCGCTGCGCCGGCCCGCCAGCCTCAGGGCTTCCCGCTGCTCGGCGAACGCATCGAGGAAGCGATTGGCATAGGCGTAGTCGCATTGGCCCAGGTTCCCGAACGCGCCGGCGACCGACGAGAACAGCACGAACAGGTCGAGCGCCTCGGCGCGGGTCGCGCGCTCGAGGTTGAGCGTGCCGTGGACCTTCGGCGCCAGCACCGCGGCCAGGTCGTCCGGGGTCTTCTTGAGCAGGAAGGCGTCGCGCGTGGTCCCAGCGCCATGGAACACGCCATCGATGCGCCCGAACCGCGCCTTCGCCTGGCGTACGACCGACTCGACATCGTCCTGGCGCGCCACGTCCGCCTGCAGGTAGACGGCTTCGCCGCCCGTCGCCGCGAGGGTCGCGACACGCGCCGCGTTCGCGGCCGACAGCGCCGAACGGCCGACCAGCACCAGCCGGGCGCCGACATGGCGCGCAAGGTAGCCGGCGACGATCCAGCCCAGTCCTCCCAGGCCGCCCGTGACCAGGTACACGCCGCCCTGCCGGAGCGGCATGTCCGTCGCCCGGTTGGCTTCGTACGCAACGTATTCCCGCACGTGACGGACACCGGCACCGAGGTAACCGATTTCTCCGGCGGCCCAATCGTCTCCGCCCAGCTCCGCCATCGCGATGCGGACCTGCTCCGCCGGCCCGGCCGCGTCGGAGCGCATGTCCACCACCTTCGCGTCGTAGCCGGGATGTTCGAGGCTCAGGCTCTTGTAGAAACCGGCGAGCGCGGCGCCGAACGGCATGCCGGCATCGTCGCCGCCGTCGAAGAACGACAGGAACCGCACCTTGCCGCCGGCCTTCCGGCCGATCAGCGCCTTGCACAGGTTCTGCAAGGCGCCGACCCCGAGCCGCAGCGCCTCGCCGGCATCGGGCGATGCATGACGATGCAGGACGGCGCGCGGGAGCTGGTCCCGGTCCTGGAGCGCGGCCAGCAGCTGGCCGAACTGCGCTTCGCTGCCCGGATCGAGCGTGAACACGCCCGGCGCGATTTCGGCGAACGCGTTGCCGGGGAGCGCCAGGGTGATGCCGCTGCCCTCGACCTGCCCTTTCAGCGCGGCGAAGAACGCGTCCGAGCCGTCGAGGACCAGCAGCGGCCCGGCCGGCGGCGTCGCGCCGGCAAGCGGCCGCGCCGTCCACTGCGGGCGGTAGTACAGCCGGCGCGGCGCCTCCGCGACGGCGGGCGCCACCGGGTGCGCGGCCGCGGCCTGGACCCAGTAGCGCTCCTTCGCGAACGGGTAGGCGGGCAGGCTCACCCTGCGCGGCGCGGCGCCGGCGTGCAGCGGCGCCCAGTCGATGGCGGCGCCCATGGTCCACAGCGTCGCGGCCTTCGCCAGGTCCCCGTTGGCCAGCAGGCCGCGCAGGAACGCCTGGCCGGCTTCGCCCTGGATCAGTTGGCCGGCGTCGTAGGCCCGGTCGTTCGCATTCGCATGGAACACGTCGTCCGGCTCGCGCGACGCGCTCCAGCCCACCAGCTTGTCGTGCAGCTGCGCGACGCTGGACGCGATCAGCGCCAGGCGCGCCGGCATGTGGGTGCGGCCCACCTGCGACGTGTAGGCGATGTCGCCCAGCGGCAGCTCCGGGCGCTCCGCAAGGAAGGCGGCGACGCCGGCGGCATGGCGCGCCAGCCCGGCCGGATCGCGCGCGGACAGCAGGAACACGTGGGGCGTGCCGGCATCGGCGACCCGGCGCGCGGGCCGGGTATCGACATGTTCTTCCAGGATCAGATGCGCATTGGCGCCGCCCGCACCGAAGGAGCTCACCGCCGCGCGCCGCGGCTGCGTCCCGCTGCGCCGCCAGTCGGCGAGCGTGGTCTGGACGTGGAACGGCGAGTTCGCGAAATCGATGTTGGGATTGAGCGGCTCGGCATGCAGCGACGGCACGAGCTGGCCATGCTTGAACTGCAGCAGCGCCTTGGTCACCGCGGCGATGCCGGCCGCCGCTTCGAGGTGGCCGATGTTCGACTTGACGGAACCGATCGGCAGGCGGCCGTTGCGGCCCGCGTGGGCGGCGAACGCCTGTTGCAGGCCGGCGATCTCGATCGGATCGCCCAGCGACGTGCCGGTGCCGTGCGTCTCCACGTAACCGAGGCTGTCCGGCTCGACGCCCGCCTTCTTCATGGCGTCCAGTATCAGGTCGCCCTGGGCGTTCGGATTGGGCACGGTGTAGCCATTCGTCTTGCCGCCGTGGTTCAAGGCGCTCGCGCGGACGACGGCGTAGACCTGGTCGCCGTCGCGCAGCGCATCGTCGAGGGGCTTGAGCAGGACCGCGCCCACACCCTCTCCCGGCACGTAGCCGTCGCCGCCCGCGCCGAAGCTGCGGCAGCGGCCATCGCTCGCGGCGAATTTTCCCTGGCTCAGGTTGAGATACTTCTGCGGGTGGATCGACAGGTTCACGCCGCCGGCCAGCGCCGCATCGATGTTCCCGCGCCGGATCTCTTCGCAGGCCAGGTGGATCGCCGTCAGCGAGGACGAGCACATGGTGTCGAGTGCGATGCTCGGGCCGCGCAGGTCGAAGAAGTACGACACCCGGTTGGCGATCGAGGCGTGGGACGACGTCGGGATCGCGCCCGACGCGGCATCCGCGCCGTACAGCTCATAGTGTCCCCACATGGCGCCGACGTACACGCCGACGCGCCGGCCCGCCAGGCTCTCGCGGCTGTAGCCCGCGTCCTCGATGGTCTGCCAGGCGGTCTGCAGGAACAGGCGCTCCTGCGGGTCGATGATCTCCGCTTCGCGCGGCGAGATGTTGAAGAACAGCGGGTCGAACTTGTCGACGTCGGCCAGGAAGCCGCCCCATTTGGCATAGCTCTTGCCGGCCTTGCTGCGGTCGGGATCGAAATACCGCGCATGGTCCCAGCGCTCGGGCGGCACCTCCGTGATGCAGTCGCGGCCGGCCTTCAGGTTGTCCCAGAACTCGGCCAGGTCCCCGGCCATCGGATAGCGGCCGCTCACGCCGACGATCGCCACGTCGCGTTCGCGCCGTGCGTCCGGCGCGGGGAACCGCCTGGCGCGGCGCGGGACGGCCAGCGCCGGCGGGGCCGCGACCGCGGCAGCGGGTTGGGCCGCGGCCGCGCCGGCGGGATCGAGCACCTGGCGCACGGTCTCCGGGAACGAATTGAGCAGATAGCCGGCGAGAGCGGCGATCGTCTGGTATTCGAAGAACAACGTCTTGGGCAGGGAACCGAAGGTCTGCTCCAGCACATTGGTCAGCTTCATCGCCACGACCGAATCGATGCCGTAGTTTTCCAGCGGTGCGCGCGGGTTGATCTTTTGTGCGGGAACCTTCAGCACGTCCGCGAACTGCCTGCGCAGGTAGTCCGCGGTCCGTTCCGGCAGACGCGCGTCGCCGCCGGCCGCAGCCGGCACCGCGGCGACGGGCGCCGGCACGGCCGCGGCGGGCGTGCGCCGCACCGGGCCGGCGAGCACGCGCCGCAACCGCGGCAGGTCGCCTTCCAGCACCAGCGCCTGGCCGTGGCTTGAGGCGAGGCTGCGATAAAACGCGGCGATGCCGGTGCCGGTGCGCAGCGGCCGCGCACCGCTGGCCTGGAACAGCAGCTCGCGGCTCGCCGCATCGATCTGCATGCCGCCTTCCTGCCACAGCGGCCAGTTGATCGCCACGGTCCGGCCGCGCCTTTGCCCGCTGTCGGCCAGGCGGTTGCGATAGGCCGCGAAGTGGTCCATGAAGCCGTTGGCCGCGGCGTAATCGGCCTGTCCCACGTTGCCCAGGGCGCTGCTGACCGACGAGAACAGCACGAAGAAGTCGAGATCGACCTCGGCGGCCGCCCGGTCCAGGTGGACGGTGCCGGCCACCTTGGGCGCCAGCACGGCGCCGAGCTGCGCGTCGGACTTCTGCAGGATGAAGCTGTCCGCGGTCATGCCGGCGCTGTGCACGATGCCATCCAGCCGACCGTGCGCCGCGACGATGGCGCCGACCAGTTGCGCAACCTGCGCGGGGTCCTCCAGGTCGAGCTGCCGGTACGTGACCCGGCCCGCGCGTGCCGCGAGCGTATCGAGCTGCGCCTGCTTGTGCGCGTCCAGCGGGCCACGGCCGGTCAGGATGACCTTGGCCCGCGACGCCTGCTTCGCGATCTCGCCCGCGAACAACAGGCCCAGGCCACCCAGCCCTCCCGTGATCAGGTACACGCCCTGGTCCTTGAACGCCACGTCGGCGGCGCCCCCCTCGGACGGCACTTCGCGCCAGCGCAAGACCTGGCGCGCGCCCTGTTCATACCTCACGAGCACGCCGTCCGACCGCCCGTCCTGCCGCAGTTGCGCCGCCAGCCCGGCAACCGGCGTATCCGGCGCCGCCATGATCAGTTGCCCGATGAAGCCCGGATTTTCGAGGCTCGCCGTCCTGAGCATGCCGGACAGGCCGGCCAGGATCTCGCCGCCGTCGCGGCCCGGCACGACGACCTGCAGCAGGACCGTGCCCTGCGCCACGCGTTGCAGATGCGTGCGCAGTTGGCCGAGGAGCGCCGACGCATGGTGCAGGTAACGCGCGGCCAGCGAGTCGTCGTCCGGCGCGTTCGACGCCACGCAGCGGGCCCCCGGCAACAGGCTTTCGAGCGCAGCGACGTCGACGCCCTGCAGGTCGCACAGGAGGACGTGATGCTCCGCCGGCGCATCGGCCGCGGCAACCGGCGCGGCGGGCTCCCATGCCGGGACGGCGAACAGGCGGCCGACGCCGTCGTCCACGGCGCCCGGCTGGCCGCCCAGGACGCGCGAGCACAGGTCGCGCATCCGCACGCAGACGCGGCCCGCGCCGTCGCACAGGTCGATGTCGAGCTTGACCACGGCGTCGCCCGGCCCGCTGCCCTCGGCATACCGGACCCACGCCAGCATCTCGCTCGTGCAGGAGGCCAGCACGTGCAGCGCGCCGAGCGCGAACGGCACGCGCGCCTGCCCGGCCGGCTCGTCCTGCCAGTCCAGCAGGCCGATCGCTGCCTGCAGCGCGCCGTCCATCAGGCTCGGATGGAGCAGGTAGTCCGATGCGCCGGCCTGCAGCGCCGCCGGCAGGCGCAGCTCGGCCAGCGCCTGGCCATCGCCCAGCAGGATCGACTCGATCGGGCGGTGCGCCGGGCCGTAATCGAGGCCCATGCGCGCATACGCCGCATAGACCTGCGCGGCGTCGAGCCGGCCGCGCCGCAGCGGCTGCCGGACCTGCGCGACGTCGATCTGCTGCGCGCCCGCCGGCGCGGCGATGGCCACCCGGCCCTGGCAGTACGCGATACGCTCGCCCCCGGACTCGCCGCAGATCTCGAAATCGACCTGGCCGTCATCATCGGGCGACAGCGCGATCTCCGCCTGCGTGTGGCCGTCCACCACGAGCGGCCGCGCCCAGGCGACGTTGCGGATCTCCAGCGCCGGCGCCGGGTCCCCGGCGTGCAGCGCCTGTGCGACCGCGGCGCGCGCCATCTCGAGGAAGGCGACGCCGGGCAGCACCTTTTGCCCCGCGGCGGCGCCGATGGTCACGCGATGGTCGGCCAGGAAGAACTCGAAACCGGTGAGCGTCGTCCGATAGCACTGCTGCGCGAAATCGGACGTGTTCCGGTGCAGGAGCGGATGCAGCACGGCGCCCCGTCCCGCATGCGTTTCCGCCGCCCGCTCGATCCAGCAGCGCTCGCGCGCGAACGGATACGCCGGCAGGCTCACGAAACCCGGCCGGCGCGCGCCGTACAGCCGGTTCCAGTCGAGCTCCAGGCCGCGGGTCCACAACTCGGCCAGCGGCGCAAGCTTGCGCGCCGCGATCCATTTTCCTATCGTGTCCCGCAGGTCGGCGTCGGCCTTGAACAGCGCCACCGCATCGAAGCCTGCCGCGGCCTGTCCGCGATAGCAGTTGTCGAGCGTCTCGTCGCCGTCCAGGCAGGCCTGCAGGTCGCGCTCCAGCTGGCCGACCGAGCCCACGATCAGGGCCAGGCGTTCTTCCATCGCTTCGCGTCCGGTCTGCAACGTGCAGGCCACCGCATGCAGGTCCACCTTCGGCTCGCCGCGCCGCACGAACGCAAGCAGGTCCTGCATTTTTTGCGTCAGCTGCTCCGGGGTGCGCGCGGACAGCAGTACGGCCGCCGGTTCACCGTCCGCGTGCGGCGCGGGGTCGGCCGCGACGTATTCCTGCACCACGAGGTGGGCATTCGAGCCGCCGGCGCCGAACGACGAGATGCCGGCGATGCGCGGCAGCCGCTTGCCGTCGACCTGGGGCTGCTCCCACTCGCGCAATTCCTGGTTGACGACGAACGGCGAGTCGTCGAAGTCGATATTGGGGTTGAGCGCGGACGAATGCAGCGACGGCACGATCTGGCGGTGCCGCATCTGCAGCAGCACCTTGGTCAGGCCGGCGATGCCCGCCGCCGATTCGGCGTGGCCGATATTCGATTTGGCGGAGCCGATCAGGCAGCATCCGTTCTCCGCGGCGCTGCGCCGGAAGACCTGCGCGAGCGCCGCGATCTCGATCGGGTCGCCCAGCTTCGTGCCGGTGCCGTGCGCTTCGATATAGCTGATGTGGCGCGGATCGACGCCGCATTCCTTGAACGCGCGGGCGACGACGCTGGCCTGGGCCTGGGGATTGGGCACCGAATAGCCATTGGTCTTGCCGCCGTGGTTCAGGGCGCTGCCCTTGATCACGCCGTAGATGTGGTTGCCGTCGCGCTCCGCGTCGGACAGCCTTTTCAGGATGACCGCGCCCACCCCTTCCGCCGGAATATAGCCGTCGCCGCCCACGCCGAAACTCTGGCAGCGGCCATCGCTCGCGATGAACTGGCCGGAACTCAGCAACAGGTATTTGTTCGGATGGATGGTCACGTTGACGCCGCCGGCGACCGCCGCGTCGGTGCGGCCCTGGCGCAAGTCCTGGCAGGCCAGGTGGATGGCCGTCAGCGAGGACGAGCACATGGTGTCCACGGCCATGCTCGGCCCATGCAGGTTCAGGAAGTACGACACGCGGTTGGCGATGCTCGCATAGCTGGACGGCGTCACCATGCGCTCGCCGAGCAGGCTGCTCTCGGCGCCGAACATCTGGTACTCGCCGTACATCACGCCGACGTACACGCCGACCTGGCCGGCCTGGTCGTCCCCGTGCGGCATCTGCAGGCTGGCGCGCGTGCAGCCCGCATCCTCGAGCGCCATCCACGCGTGCTGCAGGAACAGGCGCTCCTGCGGGTCGATGCGCTCGGCGTCGACCGGTGGAATATTGAAGAACAGCGCGTCGAACTCGTCGACGCCGTCGATGAAGCCGCCCCACTTGCTGTAATGGCGGCCGCCGGCGGACCGGTCCTCGCTGAAGTGGTCGCGCCAGTTCCAGCGCTCCGGCGGAACCTCGACGATGCTGTCCTTCCCGTCGCGCAGGTTGCGCCAGAACTGATCGACGTCCGCCGCGCCCGGATAGCGTCCGCTCAGGCCGACGATGGCGATCGCGTCGAGGTCCGCGGCCGCGCCGCGCGCGACGGGACGGCGGGCGGCGGCGCGGGCGCGGGCCGGACCTGCGACCACCGGCTGCGACGGCGCGAGCGCGGGCGCCGGCGCGGCCGGCATCGCCGCAGCGTCGAACAGCGCTTCCAGCCGGCCGCGATGCTGCGCGACGAAGTAGCCGGCCAGTTCGGACAGCGTCTGGTATTCGAAGAACAGGGTCTTGGGCAGCGCACCGAAGATGGTCTCCAGCTCGCCCGTCAGGTCCATCGTCATGATCGAATTGATGCCGTACTTCTCGAACGGCGCGGCGGCGTCGATCCGGTTGGCGGGCAGTTTGAGCAGGGACGAGAGCCGCTTCTTCAGGAAGCTTTCGGTACGCGCCCGCAGGTCGGCGCCGCCCGCCTGGCCGCCATTGACCGTCGCGGGCTGCGGCGCGGAGGCCTCGGCCGCCGGCTCCGGGGCGAACAGCGCCGCGCGCACGAGGCGCAGGTCGCCCTCCACGACCTGCACCTGGTCGTGCGCCAGCGCCAGACTGTGGTCGAATGCGCGCAGGCCGGTACGGCTGCGCATCGGCACCAGGCCGGCGGCGCGCTTCAGTTGCGCCTGCGTCGCCGCGTCGGCGCCCATGCCGCCGTCTTCCCACAGCGGCCAGTTGACGGCGCGCGTGCGGCCCTGGCGCCGTCCCTGCCGCACCAGCGCGTTGCGGTATGCGGCAAAGCGGTCCATGAAACCGTTGGCGGCGGCGTAGTCGGCCTGCCCGGCATTGCCCGTCACGGCCGCGCCGCCGGAGAACAGCATGAGGAAGTCGAGCGCGACGTCCTGCGTCGCCGCGTCCAGGTTGACGGTGCCGGCGACCTTGGGCGCGAGCACCTGTTCGAATTCCGCCGCCGTCTTCTTGAGGATGAAGCCGTCGCCGGTCATGCCCGCGGCATGGAGGATGCCGTCGAGGCGTCCATGCTGCGCGACGACGCCCGCGACGAGCGCGCGCACCTGGTCCGCGTCGCACAGGTCGAGCTGGCGGTAGTGCACCTGGCCCGTGTGCGCGGGCAGGTCTGCCGGCGCATACGCCGCGGCGCGGCCGGTCAGGACGACGGTGGCGCCGCGCGCCCGGTCGAGGATCGCGCGCGCAAACAGCCCGCCCAGCGCGCCCGTGCCGCCGGTGATGAGATACACGCCACCGTCCTTGAACGCGGGCGCGGGTTCTTCGGCGGGCATGTCCAGCTCGCGCCATGCGAGCACCTGCCGCTCGCCCTGCACGTGGCGCACGACCCCTGCCTGCGCGCCGGCGGCCTCCGTCTCCAGCTGGCGCGCCGCTTGCCGCGCATCGGCCGCGGCGTCAAGCACGATGACCTGGGCGGCCAGCAGCGGATTTTCCAGCGCGGCGGTCTTGAGCAGGCCCACGAGGCCGAGGAGCAGCTCGTCGGCCGGCGTGTGCGCGAGCACGAGCTGCACGAGCGTGCGCCCCTGCGGCCTGGCGGCGAGCAGCGCCTGGACGTGCAGGAAGCAGGCGGATGCGGCGTCGCGGTAGTAGTCCGCCAGGTCGCCGCCCGCGGCGCCGGGCAGGCGCACGCAGCGCGCGCCCGCGCTGGCGGCCTGCAGCGCCGCCACGTCGGCGCCCACCGCCGCGCTGACGAGGACGTGGCGCTGCGCCCATGCCTGCGGCCCGCCCTGCGCGAGCGCGGCGGCCTCCCATTGCGGGGCCGCGTACAACACGCCGGCATCGGCGTCCTCCTGCAAGACGCGGGACGTGAAGCCGCGCAGCTGCGCGCAGACCTTGCCGTCCCCGTCGCACAGGTCGATATCGAGCTTCGTCACCTTGTCCGCGGGCGCGCTGCCCGGCGCGAACCGGAGCCACGCGAACATGCTGGGCGTGCACGGCGCGAAGACCCGCAGCGATTCCAGCGCAAACGGAAGGCTCGGCCGCGCCGGCACGTGGTCGATGTCGTCGATGAAGCCGATGGCCGACTGCACCGCGCCGTCCAGCAGGCTCGGATGCAGCACGTAGTCGCCGAGGGTGTCCGCCACCACGGCCGGCAGTTCCAGGCGCGCCAGCACCTGCCCCGCGCCCTGGTGCAGCGCCGTCACGGCCCGGTGCGACGGGCCGTAGACGATCCCCATCCTGCCGTAGGCCGCATACACCTGCGCCGCATCCAGCTGCCCGCGTGTCATCTCCTCCTGCAGTTGCGCGACGTCGAGCCGGGGCTGCGCCGCCGGCGCCAGGACGGCGGCCCGGCCCTGCGAATGGACCAGCGCCTGCGCGCCGCCCTCGGCCGCGGCCGCGTGGCTGCAGACTTCATAGTCGACCTGTCCGTCGCCCGGATACAGCGCCAGCGTGACCTGCGCGCTGTCGTCGACGACGATCGGCTGGGCCCACACCACGTCGGAAAGGCAGATATCGCCGTCCTCGCCGGGTAGCGCCGCTGCGAGCGCGGCGCGGACCATTTCGAGGTAGGCCACGCCAGGCAGGACCTTGCGTCCGCCGACCACGTGGTCGCGCAGATAGAACGCGCCCGCGTCGAGCGTGGTGCCGTAGCTGTGCTGGTTCAGGTCGGCCGTATTCCGGTGCAGCAGCGGATGCAGCACGTCGGCGCGCGCCGCGCCCTGCGCCTGCCCGCGAAACTGGGCAATCAGCGCCAGGGCGTCCGCTTTCGACAGCCGCTTGCCCGACAACTCCCCGACCACATAGTCCACAAAATCGATCATCACACTCTCGCTATATCGTTGTTCCGGGATGGCCTAGATGGCGATCTTCTTCAGCACCGCGCTTGCCAGGTCCGCCGCCAGCGCGCCCTGCTCCACCTGGTCGAGGATGCCGGCGATCGACGCCAGGTCGCCCTGCGCCGCGGCCGGGGCCGGACCGTCGATCCGGCAGCGTTCCCGCGCGAACGGATAGAGCGGCAGGCCGATCCGGTCCGGCAGCGCGCGGCGGCCGCCGTACAGCAGGCGCCAGTCCAGCTCCAGGCCCCGGGCCCAGAGCGCGGCGAGCTTGTGCAGCTTGTTGCCGTTCACCCAGCTCAGGATCGCGGCCTGCATGTCCTCGTCGTGCTGGATCACCTGCAGGCCCTCGTTCCTGCCGTCCGCCCTGCCGCGGAAGACCGATGCGCCGTCCGGGGTCCCGTCGAGGAAGGCGGCAAGGCCGCGCGCCAGCTGGTCGAGCGAACCGGCCACGAAGGCCACGCGCTCCTCCATCGGCTCGCGCGCCACCTGGAGCGTGTACGCGATGTCTTCCAGGCGCATGGCGCGAGTGCGGATCGCATCGAGCAGGTCGCGCACCTTCTGCCGCAGCGGGTCCTGCCCGCGCGCGGACAGCGGCACGATGACCGTCGCGTCTCCCGCTTCGTCGTCCGGCCGCCGCGCAGCCGGCCGCACGTGCTCCTCGATCACGACGTGGGCATTGGTGCCGCTGCGGCCGAACGCGCTCACGGCGCCCATGCGCGGCTTGCCGTCGATGCCCTGCCACGTGGTGGTCGTCTTGTTCACGTAGAAGTCGCTGGCCGCCCAGTCGATGTAGTCGTTCTCTTCATCGCAGTGCAGGCTCGCGGGAATCCGGCCGTGTTCCAGTCCCTTCAACAGCGCCACCACGCTGACGAGGCCCGACGCGGCCATCGTGTGGCCGAGGTTCGATTTGCAGCTGGTGACGGCGCACTTCGTCCGGCGCGGCGCCGTGGCGAGCCTCCGGAAGGCGTCGTTCAGGGCATTGATCTCGACCGGGTCGCCGAGCCGGGTGCCGGTGCCGTGCGCGACGACGTGGGAGATGTCGCCGACGTCGATGCCGCTGCCGGCATACACGCGCTCGATCAGATCGGCCTGGGCCCGGCCGTTCGGCGCGGTGACGCCGTTCGTCTTGCCGTCGAAATTGATGCCGCTGGCTTTCACGGTGCCGTAGACATGGTCGCCGGCCTCGATGGCGGCCGCCAACGGCTTGAGCATCAGGACCACCACCGCGTCGCCGACGCCGATGCCGTCCGCGTCCTTCGAAAAGCTGCGGCATTGCCCATGCGCCGACAGCATGCGCGCCTCGCTCATCCTGAGCCACGCCTTGGGCGACAGGTTGAGCGCGACCGCGGCCACCAGCGCCGCGTCGCATTCGCCCTGGCGCAAACTCATCGCGGCCTGGTGCAGCGCGACCAGGCCCGAGGAGCACGCCGTGTTGGTGGCGATCGCAGGGCCGTGCAGGTCCAGGAAATAGGACAGGCGCGACGAGATCATCGCGGCGCCGGCCGTCGTCACGCCCTGCGCGTCCGTGACGAGGCTGTACTGGCTCTCCTCCATGCCGACGAACACGCCGACATTGGTCCCGCGCAGCGCACCCGGCGACGTCCTCGCGTCCTCGATGGCGCGGTAGGCCTCCATCAGCAGCAGCCGCTCGGCGGGGTCCATCTCCTCCGCCTCGGCCGGAGAAATCTCGAAGAACAGCGGGTCGAACTCGTCGACGCCGTTGACGAAGCCGCCCATATTCGTGCTGATGACGTTGCCGACGTGGCCGGGTGCGGTGAAGTAGTCGCGCCAGTCCCAGCGCGCGGCCGGCACTTCGGTCACTCCGCTCCTGCCCTCGGCCAGCAGGTTCCACAACTGGTCCACGTCGTCCGCCTGCGGGAAGCGGCCGGCCATGCCGACGATCGCGATCGGTTCCTGCCGCCGGTCCGCCGGCGTCGGCGCCGGCGCCGGCGCGAACCGTCCCGGGGACGCCGGCCGGCTCGCCGCGGCCGGTGCGGGCACGGGCGCCGGTGCCTGCGCGCCCTGCCCCTGGCCGTACAAGGCCGCGAAGTGCGCCTCGTGGTCTTGCGCGAAGTGATCGGCGAGCTGCCCGACGGTGGCATGGTTGAAGAACAGGGCCGGCGTCACGTCCAGCGACAGGTGGCTGGACAACAGCTTCGCCAGGCCCGCCAGGCTGATGGAATCGAACCCGACGTCGGCCAGATTGGTCCTGTCGTCGAGCCGCGCCGGATCGATGCCCGCGCTGGCGCACACCAGCCGCCGCAACTCGGCGCGCAGGCGCTCGCGGACCAGGGCGCCGCCCGCGACCGCCGGCAGAGCCAGTGCCGGCAGCGCTGCCGCCAGCGGACGCCGCGGCTCGGCGGCGCCGTAGGCACGGGCCAGGAACCGTTCCACGCGCGCCGGCTCGCCAAGCATGACGAGGGTCTGGGTGCGCGCGGCGTGCAGCAGGTCCTCGCAGATGCGCAGCCCGTCCCGCGCGCCCAGCGCCTGCTGGCCGCTGCTCTTGAGGTAGAAGGCCGCTTGCGCCGGATCGCCGGCGCCCATGCCGCCGCGCTGCCCCGCTTCCTGCGCCCAGAAGGGCCAGTTGACGACGACCGTCTTCCCCGCGCACCGGGCCTGCCGGCGCCATTCGCCGTACGCCATCTGGAAGCGGTTGGCGATCGCGTAATCGCACGCGCCGAAGTCGCCCAGGATGGCGGCGGACGACGAGAACAGGCACACGAAATCGAGCGGCTGGTCCCGCAACGCCTCGTCCAGCAGCATCGTGCCGGCCGTCTTCGGCAGCAGCACGGCATCGATCTCGGCGCGCGCCTTGTCGCGGAACGGCCGGGCGGCCTCGATGCCCGCGGCATGGAACACGCCGGACAGCGGCAAGCCCAGCGCCCCCGCCCAGCGCAGCACCTGCGCGGCGTCGCCGACATCGACCGCCGCGTATTCCGCGTGCGCGGCGCCGGCCTGGCGCAGGCTGGCGAGCTGCGCGTCGATGTCCGGCGACGGCGCCCGCCTGCCCAGCAGCACCAGCTTCGCGTTGTACTCGCCGGCCAGGTGCCGGGCGAACTTCATGCCCAGCGCGCCGCAGCCGCCCGTGATCAGGTAGGTGCCGCCCTGCTTGAGCAGCGGCGCCTGCTGCGCACCGGCCTGCACCGGCCGCAAGGCGAGCACGCTGCGCTGCCCGTGCCGGTACCAGATCACGCCGCCCGAGCGCTGCGCGTCGACCCGCTGCGCCGGCGTGGCTGCCGGTCCGTCCGTGTACAGCAGCGCGATCTTCACGTCGGGGAGCACCAGCCGCAGCGAACGCTCGAAGCCGATCCACGCGTAATCCCAGGCCGTATCGCGTTGCGCCGGATCGTACTGCCCGACCAGCACGACGTCCGCCACCAGGGCGCCGCAGGCCTGCACGGCGCGGAACAGGTCGAACAGCAGATGGACGCCTTCCTGCCCGCGTCCCCTGGCCCACTCATGGACGACCGCGACCGGTTGCGCGTCGGCGCCCGCGGCCTGGCGGATGGCGGCCTCGATATCGGCCGTCCGGTCCACCACCAGCCTGGCGCCGGGAACGGCCGCCGAACCGGCGTCGCCGAAGATTACCGTGGCGCGGGCGTCCGCCGTCCGCGCCGCGCCGGTGGCCGCCTCCTCGGCGCGCCAGTACTCCTCGAAATACAGCGCGCCGGCTGGATCCGCCGTGGCGGCCGCCTGTTCGACGAACCGCGCCTGGCCCGTGCAATGCACGCCGGCGGCGCTCGCGATCTCGACGCCGACACGATCGGCCGCGTGCGGGGCGAGCTCGATCCGGATCTCGGTGCTTCCGGCCGGCGCGAACGGCGCATCCCATGCCACGTCGGACAGTTCGATGGCCTGCCCGTCGCGTTCGGGCGAGGCCAGCGCCACCGCGGCGCGCGCCATGTCGAGCAGGTCGTCGCGCGTCAGCGGCGCGGACAACACCGACGCATAGCGCTGGCGGCTCAGCGTCGAGGTATTGCGGTGCACCAGCGGGTGCAGCAGGGCCTGTTCGTCGGCGGCGTCGATCCAGTAGCGTTCCCTGGCAAACGGATAGGTCGGCAGGACGATGCGCCGCGGCGTACCGTCGCGATAAAACAGGTGCCAGTCGAGGTCCAGCCCCTTGGTCCACAGCGCCAGCAGCTTGGCGAATTTGTTCTGGGCGACCCAGTTCGCGATGATGGTCTGTTTCAGCTCGTCGTCGTCGCTGATGAGCGTCAAGCCTTCCTTGTTGGCCCGGACCCTGCCGCGCCAGGCATGCGCGCCGTCCTCGCGGCCGTCGAGCCAGGCCTGGATTTGCTCTGCCAGCTGCGCCGTCGATTCGGCCAGGAAGCCCAGCCGCTCCTCCATCGCCTCCCGGCCCACCTGCAGCGTGTAGGCGACGTCCGCCAGCGCGCACGACTCGCCCGCGCCGCGCAGGAAGGCCAGCAGGTCGCGCGCACGCTGGCGCAACTGTTCCTCGGTCTTCGCCGACAACGGCACCAGCGCCACGGGCGCCGCGGGCGCGGCCTGCGGACGGCGACGCGCGGCGTATTCGGCCACCACCACGTGCGCGTTGGTGCCGCTGTAGCCGAACGAGCTGACGGCCGCCTGGCGGCGCGCGCCACCCTCGGGCGTCCAGTCGCGCAGCCGGTCGTTGACGTGGAACGGGCTGTCCTGCAGCCTGATGTGCGGGTTCAGGCGTTCGAAGTGGATCGTGGGCGGCAACTGCTTGTGCTGGAGCGCCAGGACCGTCTTGATGAACGACGTCACGCCGGCGGCGGTCAGGCAGTGGCCGATATTCGATTTCACCGAGCCGAGGGCGCAGTATCCGGTCTTGCCCGTATGGTCCCGGAACGCCTGTTTCAATCCCTCGACCTCGATCGGATCGCCCAGCGGGGTGCCCGTGCCGTGCGCTTCGACCAGCTGGATGCCGGCCGGATCGATGCCGTGCCGGCGATAGACGTCCCGCATCAACCGCGCCTGCGACACGGGATTCGGTGCGGTGATGCCGTTGGTCCGGCCGTCCTGGTTGACGCCCCAGCCCCGGATCACGGCGTGGACGACGTCGCCGTCGCGTTCCGCGTCGGACAGGCGCTTGAGCAGCACGGCGCCCACCGCTTCTCCCGGCACGAAGCCGTTCGCGCGCTGGTCGAAGGTATGGCACTTGCCGTCGGCCGACAGCATGCCCGACTGCGCGGTCATGATGTGCATGGCCGGGCCGGCGCCGACGTACACGCCGCCCGCCAGGGCCAGGTCGCTGGCGCCGGACACCAGGCTGTCGCAGGCGGTCGCAATCGCCACCAGCGACGACGAGCAGGCCGTGTCGATGGCCATGCAGGGGCCCTGCAGGTCGAGGAAGTAGGCGATGCGGGCGGACAGGATCGAACTCGCATTGCCGGTGAAGCCGTGCGCGCTCAACTGGCTCGTGCGCGACAGCAGTCCGTAGTCGTTCCCCGCGGCGCCGACGAACACGCCGCAGCGGCTGCCCGCCAGCGCCTTCGGGTTGTAGCCGGCGTGCTCGATGCCTTGCCAGCACGCCTGCAGGAACAGGCGCTGCTGCGGATCCATCGCCTTCGCCTCGACCGGCGAGATATTGAAGAACAGCGGATCGAACCGGTCGTAGTCTTCCAGCTGGCCGAGCCATTTCGAATTCGTCTTGCCCGGCGCCGGTTCCCCGGCCTGGAACCACCTCGCCACGTCCCAGCGTTGCGGCGCGACCTCGCTGATGCAATCCCTGCCTTCGGCGATGTTGCGCCAGTATTCGTCGAGGTTCCTCGCCATCGGGAACTGGCCGGCCATGCCGATGACGGCGACCGGTTCCGGCACGCCCTCGACGCGCGGCGCGGCCGGCGCGGCGGCAGGCGCCTGCCGGCGCCAGGAGACGAGTTCGCGCACGGGCGCGGCCGGCGCAAGCGCGGCCTCCGGTGCCGCGGATAGCGGCGTGCGCAGCTTTCTCGTCTCCAGCTCCGCGAAGTCCGGCATGGCGCCGGCGGCGCCGCGGTCGTGCGCGACCTCCCGCACGTGGCGGCCCAGCTTCGCGAGCGTGGGATGGCTGTAGACGATGGTGGCGTCGAGCGACAGGCCGAAGTGCTCGTTCACCTTGCGCATCCAGGTGACGCCGGTGATCGAATCCAGGCCGAGGTCGGACAATTGCGTGTGCTCGTCGAGTTCCGCCTCGTCCAGGTGCAGTTCGCGCGCCAGCAGGCGCCGGATCGTCGCGACGACGGCGGCCGGCGCGTCCTCGGGCGCCGCGGCGGCGACGGGTGCGATCGGCGCGAGCGACACCGTCACCTGCCTGTCCGGCGCGGGCCTCCCGCGTCCGAGCTTGCCCGCCTCGATCTCTGCGAAGTCGGGCGCGCCGCCGGCGGTGCCGCGCGTTTCCACCTGCTCCTTCACGTGCGCGCCCAGCCGGGCGAGCGTGGGAAAGCCATAGACGATGGTCGCGTCGAGCGCGAGGCCGTACTCCAGGTTGACCTTGCGGATCCAGGTGACCCCGCTGATGGAATCCAGGCCCAGGTCGGTGAACTGGGTGTGCTCGTCGAGTTCGTCCTGTTCCAGGTGCAGTTCGCGCGCCAGCAGCAGCTTGAGCGTGCCAACGACGTCCGCGGCCTGCGCGGCCATCGCACCTGCCGGCGCCACCGCCAGTCCGCCGGCCTGCTGCCCCGAGCCGAAGGCGGCCTGGATGCGCTGCAGCGTCTCCGCCTGGCCGACGAAGGTGTGTTCATGCATCGCCAGCTCGCGCCGGCACGTCTCGTCCAGCCGCCCGCGCAGGTGCCGGCCCAGGTGATCCTTCATCCGGACCAGGCTGGCGCGCGGGTTGTGCGCCAGCGTGGCCGCCAGCGCCATGGCGGCATCGCGCAACGCCGCGCGCGGGTGCACGGGCAGCGCCAGTCCCCGTGCGCGCAGTTCGGCGCCGTCATGTTCGCAAGCGGTGAACAGGCTGTCGCGCGCCAGGTCGCGGCCCATGCGATCGGGCAGGACCAGCGTCGCGCCGACGCCCGGCGTGAAACCATACGCCATGTAGGGGCTGACGTATTTTCCTTCCTCGCACAGCAGCGGGAAATCGGCGAACAGGCCCATCGACAGGCCCGCGCCGATCGCATGGCCCTGCATCGCGGCGATCACGGGGATCCTGCAGTCGAGCGCCAGCCGGAACGTCCGGTCGTCGGTGAATTTCAAGGTGCCCTGCTGGATCGCTTCGAGCGCTGCGCGCGTGCCGCCGGATGCGAAATACGTGTCGTAGCCGGTCAGCACCACGACCTTGTAATCCCCGGCGTCGATGTGCGCGAACGCTTCGGCCATGCCGCGCACGAACGCTTCGGAAAACATGTTCTTCGATGCGCGGTCGTGCATCGTCACTTCCACGATGCCGCCGGGATGGGCGACGGCGGAGACGACGCTGGACGCGAGCGCGATCGGGCCGGCGGCCGTGGCCTCCCCGTCGGCGACCGGAGCCGCTGCCGGCGCCGGCAAGGCGCCGATGTGCTCACGGAGGATCGCGCTGGCCCCCTCCTTCCACGACCGCACGGCTGTCCACGGCCAGGCCGACCAGTCCCCGGCCAGCGCCAGCGCGCGCGCCGGCGCCTCGTGCGCGGGCGCGACGGCGAGCGGCCCGGCATGCCGCCGCAGCTCGCTGCCCGCGCAGGCCGTGCCGGGCAGCAGGATGTCCCGCGCCGCGTCCGTGCCCAGACGCCACGCGAACATGCAGGCGGCAAGCCCGGACAGCGCGTCGCCGTGCAGCAGGCTCGCGGCGCTGTGGCGGCCATCGTCGTGGTACACCACGCGATCGCAGCACTGCGCCACCAGCCACGCCTTGCCGTGGGCGGCGGGGTTCAGGACGGCGACGACCGGCAGTGGCGCCAGCAGGAACACGTCGCGCAGCGCCGCCACCGTGCCGGCGTCCGTGTCGGCGTCGGCCTCCGGCAGGAAACCGGGATAGTCGCTCACGAGCACCACCGCGCGGTAGGCCGACGCCGGCTCCAGTTGCGCGAACACGGCGCCCAGGTCGGCGGCGAGCGCACGGCCGGTGTACTTCTTCTTCGTGCCGACCCGGACGACCAGCGTCGCGCCACGATCGGTGTCCAGCCGTATGTGCTTGCCCGGCGCCGCGATCCGCGCGTTCGGCGCATCTTCGGCGTCCGCATGTGCCGGCGCCGGCGCCAGCGCATCCGCCAGCGCCAGCAGGTCGCGTCCCAGGTGCTGCTTCAGCAGCCGCAGGCTTTCCGGGGTCTTGGCGGCCAGCTGCGCGGCCAGTTTGTCCGCGTGGGCATCCACGTCGCCGTCTGCCAGCACGGGACACGGCCAGCCCAGCGCCCCGAGTTCCTGGCCGGTGCGCCGCCGCAGCAGGTGCGTGGCGTGCACCGGCCCGAAACGTTCGGCCAGCAGCCGGTCTTCCCCGGCGGTGTGGAACGTGGCGCCGTCCGGGCAGGCGTAGCCATAGCTGGCGGTGTCGCTGCACACGAGGAAGTCGCACAGGGCCGCGAGCAGGAATCCCGCGCCGATGGCGTCGCCGCGCACGGCCGCGACGAGCGGATACGGAAAGGCGGCGACGGCCCGCACCAGGCCCCGCGCCAGCGCGCCGTCGACGGCCGCGCGGCCGCCGCCGGCAAGACTCGCGCCGCCGGCGCGCAGCACCAGCACCTTCGCCGCCGGGTCATGCCGCGCCGTGTCCAGTGCCGCCGCCAGTTGCGCGGCCAGTTCGGCGTCGAAGCCATCGCGGCCGGCGACGCGAAGCGACAGGATGCCGTTGCCGTCGTGTTCGAGCGTGACGGCGGAAGGCGTACCGTTTCCTTGCTGGAGATCGTCAGGAGTCATGTGAGAACTTGAGAGAGCCGACGGTGGCGTCGGGAGCGGGCCGGAAGCCGGGCAGGCTCCGCCGTGTAACGTCACGTTTGCGTGCGTCACTCGGGAGCGGTTTGATGAGGCGACGCGAAAACTGTATCGCGCGCTGTGCGGAAGGAGAACTACACGAACATGTAGTTTCCTGGAGGGCGATGCGGACACGGGTCCGGGCCGTGCTTCGAAAAGCCGGCCCGGACCGGAGGTGGGGATGGTTCAGTGCAGCGTGATCTGCACCGGCGCACGCGCGGCCGGTGCCGCGGCACCAGGGCCTTTCGGATCGTCCAGCACGATCGCCGGACGGCCCGCGACCGGCGGCGCGGCCGGCACGTCGGCGCCCGTGCGGACGGCGTCGAACGCCAGGCCGCGCGCCTGGACGAGCACCTCGCCCTGCGCGTCGCACAGGTCGATGTCGAGCCGGATGACGTCATGCCGCGCGCCGTCCGCATGGCGCACCCACGCAAACGCGGCGCGCGCGGCATCCGGTCCGATGCAGAGCAGGTCCAGCGCGAACGGGAGCGCGGGATGCACGGGACGGCGATCCGCGCGTTCGGTGAGCCGCCGCGCGGCGTCGAACAGTGCGTCCGCCGGCGCCGCGGCGCCGGTGAGCGGACCGACGGGCACGAGCAATCCGCCGTCCGCCTCCTGTGCCGCGCGGCGCTGGAGGCGCCCGATATCGATGCGCTCCGCGGCGGCCGGCGCGAACCTGGCCTGTCCCTGGCAATGCACGATCTCGTCGCCGGCGTCGAGCCCCAGGCTGTAGACCTCGAACTTCACCACGCCGTCGCCCTGCCGCATCAGCGCGATGTCGAGCTGCCTGTCGCCCGCCACCAGCGGCCGGCCCCACGCCAGGTGCTCCAGCCGCAGCGGCGCGCCATCCGCGGCGGCGGGGGCGGCATCCGTCATCGCGAAACGGATCATCTCGAGACACGCGGCGGCAGGCAGCACCTTGCGGCCCGCCTGCTCGACCAGGCAGCCGGCATGCGCGTCGACGGTGCAGCTGTAGCCGGGCTGTCCCGGCGCCGCCGTATTGCGCCGCGGTTGCGGGTAGCCGGCCGGCGCCGCGGCCGCACGCTTCGGCACGGCGCCGGGATTGGCCCAGCACCGCTTCTTCGCAAACGGATAAGTCGGCAGGGCCATGCGCACGGGCTGCGCCGCGCCGTGCAGCTGGCGCCATTCCAGGTCCAGGCCGCGCACCCACAGCTGCGCCAACTGCGCCAGGTCGTCGCGCGCCACGCAGTCGCGCACCAGCGCGTCCATCCCGCCCTGCTGCGCCAGCAGGACGACGCCGTCCGCGCTGCGTTCGACCTTGCCGTGGTACGCATGCGCGGCGGCCTGCGCGCCCGTGAGCCCGGCGTCGAGCGCCGCCGCCGCCTCGGCGACGGAGCCGGCCACCAGGCACAGACGCTCGTCCATCGCATCGCGGCCCGTGAGCAAGGTGGCGGCCAGCGCGGCCAGGTCCGGCGCCTGCGTGCCGGCGCGGAGAAACGCGAGCAGGTCCTGCGCCCGTTGGCGCAGCTGTTCGCCGGTCCGCGCCGACAGCGGGATGAGGTGGGTGCCCGCGCCGCCCGCAACCGGCGTGCGGGCCCGCGGCACATACTCCTCGACCACCAGATGGGCATTGGTGCCGCTGAATCCGAACGAACTGACCGTCGCGCGGCGCGGCGCGCCGCCGGCCGCGTCCCATGCGCGCGCCTGCTTCGACACGTAGAACGGCGAATCGTCGAAATCGAACAGGGCGTTCTCCTTCGCCACGTGCAGGGTCGGCACCAGCGTGCGATGCCGCATGCCGAGCAAGACCTTGTGCAGGCTGGCGACGCCCGCCGCGCCCGACGTGTGGCCGATATTGCTCTTCACCGATCCCAGCGCGCAGAACCGCTTCCTGTCCGTCTTCTCCTTGAACACCGTGGCCAGCGCCTCCAGCTCGATCGGGTCGCCGAGCCGGGTCCCGGTGCCGTGGGCCTCCACGTAGCCGATGGTCGCCGGGTCGATGCCGCAGCGCGCGTACAGGTCGCGCTCCAGTTCGATCTGGCTGTTCACGCTCGGCGCCGTGATGCCGTTGGTCTTGCCGTCCTGGTTGATGGCCGACCCCGCGATGACGCCGTAGATCACGTCGTTATCGCGCTCGGCATCCTCCAGGCGCTTGAGCACGACCGCGCCCACGCCCTCGCCGGGCACGAAGCCGTCGGCCGAATTGTCGAAGGTCTTGCAGCGGCCTTCCGGCGACAGCATGCCCGCCTTGCACATCCCCATATAGGTTTCGGGACGCAGCCAGACGCTCACGCCGCCGGCCAGCGCCATGTCGGTCTCGTGGTTCAGCAGGCCCTGGCAGGCCAGGTGGATCGCCACCAGCGACGCCGAACACGCGGTGTCGATCGAAATCGCCGGCCCTTTCAGGTTGAGGAAGTACGCGATGCGGGCGGCGCCGATCGCCGGGTTGTTGCCGGTGATGTCCACCGATGTGGACACCAGGTCCGCGTATTCGGTGCCGATGTTCCCCACGTAGACGCCGCACTTCGTGTTGCTCAGTGCCTTGCCCGAGTAGCCCGCGTGCTCGAAGGCGCGATAGCCCTCCTGCAGGAACAGGCGGTGTTGCGGGTCCATGTTCTCGGCTTCCGCCGGGGACACGCGGAAGAACAGCGGATCGAAGCAGTCGATGTCGTCGAGCACGCCCATCCATTTGCAGTAGATCTTGCCGTCCTTTTTCGGGTCCGGGTCGTAGTATTGGTTCACGTCCCAGCGCGCCGGCGGAATCTCGGTGACGGAATTCTTCCCCTGGACGAGGTTCTGCCAGAACTGGTCGAGGTCGTGCGCCTGCGGGTAGCGGCCCGACATGCCGACCACCGCGATCCTGCCGCCAGACCCGGCACGCGGGCGCGGCGCCGGTTGCGCGGCGCGTGCGGCCCGCGCCAGCACGGGGAACGCAGCGGGCGCGATGGCGGCCGCCGGCGCGGGCGCGATGGCGGCCGGGGCGGGTTCGGGCGGCGCCGCCGCCTGCTGCGCCAGGAACGCGGCCAGCGCGGCGATGTTCGGGTAGTCGTACAGCCGGGTCGCGGGGAGCTTGATGCCGTAGGTCTTGTTGATCTCGTTGATCCACTCGACGCCGACGATGGAATCCAGGCCCAGTTCGATGAACGGCCTGTCGACCTGGATCTCGGATTCCGGCAGGTACAGCGCGCCCGCCAGGCTGGCCTTCAGCGCCTGCTGGAGCGTGGACTGGAGCGGCTTGTCGGCGCTTGCCGGCACCGGCACTGGCGCCGCGGCCGGCGTGGCGGGTGCGGCCGGCGTGGCCGGTGCGATCCCGCCGTGCAGGTATGCCGCCAGCTCGGCCAGGTTCGGGTAGTCGTACAGGCGCGCGGCCGGCAGCTTGATGTCGTAAGCCTTGTTCAGCGCATCCACCCATTCGACGCCGACGATCGAGTCCAGGCCCAGTTCGATGAACGGCTTGTCGACGCGGATGTCCGCGGCGTCCAGGAACAACGCGTCCGCGAGGCTCTGCTTGAGCGCCTGCAGCAGCCGCGCTTCGCTGATCGCCGGCTGCGGCGCCGGCGCTGCCGGCTGGACGGCCCGGCCTGCGGGCACGCGCAGCGCCAGGCCGGCGATGTCGATGCACAGGTTGCCGCGCTCGTCGGCCACTTCGATATCGAACAGCGCGTCGTCCCCCGCATGCGGGCGGACGCGCGCCGTGGCCGCGCCCACGCACGGCCCCGCGATGCGCACCCGCCGCGCGCCCGCGAGCAGCCACGCGTGGCCGGCCGGCGCGCCGTGCTCCCGATCCATCCACGCCGCCAGGACGGTTTCGACGAGCAGCGGATGCAGCACGAAGCCGTCGCCGCCCGGCGCGGGCAGCGCGACGCGCATGCCGCCCGCGACGGCGTCCGGCCCGGCGGCGCCCCCGACCATCGCCCGTCCCCGGCAATGGACGGTTTCCGCCACACCGTCCTGGCTATAGATCTCGACGTCGATCGCGCCGTCCGCCTCCGCGCACAGGGCAACCGTCAGCTCCCGGCCCGCGCCGGGGACGAAAGGCTGGCCCCACGCGAGGTCGTGCAAGTCGATGGTGACGGCGGGTCCGGCGCCGGACGCCTGCACAACGGCCGCGCGGATCATTTCCAGGCAGGCGGACCCGGACACGGCGTTCGCGCCGTCCGGCAGCGTCGTGACGAAAGCCTCGTCGCCACGGAACACACTGCCGTAGCCGACCTGGCGCAGGTTCGAGGTATTCCGGTGCAGCAGCGGGTGGATCGCCGCCGCCGGGGCGCCGGCGGCGGGCTTCGTCTCCGCGCCGGAGCGGGCGCCGTCGATCCAGTAGCGCACCTTCGCGAACGGATAGGCCGGCAGCGGGATGCGCCGCGGCGTGGCGCTGCCGTAGAGACGCTGCCAGCCGAAGTCGAGGCCTTTGATCCACAGGTCGAGCAGTTTCGCGAGCTGGCGCTGGCCGACCAGCCGGTCGACGATGGTCTCGCGCATGTCGGCATCGCGCCGCAGCAGGCTGGTGGCTTCCCGGCCCTCGCTCGCGCGGCCGTGCAGGATGCCGTCGCCGGCGCCGCCGGCGAGCCAGGCCTGGAGCTGTGCGGCCAGCTCGTCGAGCGACGCGGCCAGGATGCCGAGCCGCTCGTCCATCGCATCCCGGCCGGCTTGCAGCGTGTACGCGACGTCGAGCGGATCGAGGGCGCGGCCGTGCCGCCCGATGAAGTCCAGCAGGTTGGCGGCCTGCTGCCGCAGCTGCTCGGCCGTCCGCGCGGACAAGGGAAAGATGACCTTGCCGTTGTCCGTGACGACGGCGGGCGCCGGCCGCGCGGCGGCGGCCGTGTATTCGCCGATGACGAGGTGCGCGTTGGTGCCGCCGAAACCGAAACCGCTGACGGCCGCCTGGCGTGGCGCGGCCGCGCCGGGTTCCCAGGCACGCAGGCGGTCGTTCACGTAGAACGGGCTGCCCGCCAGGTCGATGTGCTCGTTGCGCTGCTCGTAGTTGATCGTCGGCGGCAGCTGCTTGTGGCGCAGCGCCAGCACGACCTTGATGACGCTCGCCACGCCGGCCGCGGTGAAGCAGTGGCCGATGTTGCTCTTCACCGAACCCAGTGCGCAGTAGTCCGTCTTGTCGGTGTATTTGCCGAAGGACGCCTTCAGCGCGTCGACTTCGATCGGGTCGCCCAGCCGGGTGCCGGTGCCGTGGGCCTCGACCATCTGGATGGCGGCGGGATCGATCCCGAACTTGTCGTAGACCTCCTGCTGCAGCCGCGTCTGCGCATCCGGATTCGGCGCGGTGATCCCGTTGGTCTTGCCGTCCTGGTTCACGCCCCAGCCGTGGATCACGGCCAGGATGTTGTCGCCGTCGCGCTCCGCGTCGGACAGGCGCTTGAGCAGCACGGCGCCCACGCCCTCGGCCGGCGCGAAGCCGTTGGCGCGCCGGTCGAAGGTGAAGCACCTGCCGTCGCGCGACAGCATGCCGGTCTGCGCCATCTTGATGTGCAGCTCGGGCCCGCTCATCACGCCCACGCCGCCGGCCAGCGCCAGGTCGCTGCCGCCCGAGACCAGGCTGTCGCAGGCGGTCGCGATGGCGACCAGCGACGACGAGCACGCGGTCTCGATCGACAGGCACGGCCCCTGCAGATTGAGGAAATAGGACACGCGCGCGGCGAGGATGGCCGTGTCGCCGCCGGTGAAGCCGAGGGCGCTCGTCTGCAGGTCGCGCGACAGCAGGTGGTAGTCGCCCGGTCCGCAGCCGACGAACACGCCGCACCGGCTGCCCGACAGCGCGCGCGGGTCGTAGCCGGCGTGTTCGATCGCATGCCAGGCGGTTTGCAGATACACGCGCTGCTGCGGGTCCATGCTCAGCGCTTCCCTGGGCGAGATGTCGAAGAACTGCGGATCGAACAGGTCGTATTCGTCGAGATGGCCCATCCAGCGCGAGTTGGTCTTGCCGGGCGCCGGATCGCCTGCCTGGTAATACGCGTCGATGTCCCAGCGGCCCGGCGGAATCTCGCCGACGCAGTTGCGGCCGTGCGCGATGTTGTCCCAGTACTGGTCGAGGTTTCGCGCCTGCGGGAACATCCCCGCCATGCCGATCACGGCGACCGGCTCGCGCG
>NZ_LMCY01000011.1:226869-267427 GCF_001425685.1 Massilia sp. Root335
GCGTGCCGGCGCCGGGGCGCGAAGGCTTGCGGTCGCGCCACGACGTGAGCCTGGGCCGCGCCTGCGGCGGCAGCGCATGGACAGGCGCCTGGGGCGCTGGCGCGGGCGCCGGCACGACCGCCGGCTGTGGCGCCGCGACCTGCGGCGCCGGCGCATCCGTCGCCGCGACGGCCTCGCCGATGTAGGCCGCAAGCTGGTTCACCGTCGGATGGCTGTAGACCTTGGTCGCCTGGATCGACGTCTTGTACGTCTCGTTGATCCGGCGCATCCAGGTGACGCCGGTGATCGAATCGAGGCCGAGGTCGACGAACGCGGTGTCCGGGTCGATGTCCTTGGCCTGCATGTGCAGCTCCTGCGCCAGCAACTGCCGGATGGTGGCGCCGATGTCGGCGGGGGCTTGGGTGGGCTGTGGAATATCCATGGGATTGAAGTTCGCTTGGATCTGTTGGAGCGTGCCGGCGTGGCCGACGAAGGTCTGCTCGTGCATGGCAATCTCTTGCGCGGTGTTGCGCTCCATGCGTTCCGCGATGGCGCGGTTCAGGCAGCGCTTGAGCGCGACCAGGCTGGCGCGCGGATGGGCGGCCACCTTGCGCGCCAGCGCCATGGCGGCATCGAAGACGGCGGCGCGCGGGTGGACGGGCAGGCGCAGGCCGCGTGCCTTCAATTCGCTGCCCGAGCTTTCGCGCGCCGTGAACAGGCTTTCGAGACCGATGTCGCGCCCCAGCTTGTCCGGCACGATGAGCGTCGCGCCGGCGCCGGGCGTGAAGCCGTAGCCCATGTACGGGTTCAGGTATTTGCTTTCTTCCGAGAGCAGCACGAAGTCGGCGAACAGGCCGAGCGACAGGCCGCCGCCGATGCCATGCCCCTGCAGCGCGGCGATGACCGGGATCTCGCAGGCCAGCGCCAGCAGGTAGGTCTGCTGGTCGGTGAACCTGGCGCTGCCCTGCTGGATCGCCTGCAGCGCCTCCCGCGTGCCGCCGGAGGCGAAGTAGCGGTCGTGGCCGACCAGCACCACGGCCTTGTAGTCCGGGTTCTGGCCGATATGCCGGAACACGTCGTCCATGCCGCGCACGAACTCGGGGGAGAACAGGTTTTTCGCGTCGCGGTCTTCCATGCGCACGACCACGATGCCGTCGTCGTCGACCGTGGCGCGGATCACCGCGGAGCCGGCCGGCAGCGGGCCGGCCGGCAACCGACTGGCCTGCATGTCCGGCGCGCACGCCGCCGGTGCGTCGTTGCCGGCAGCGTGGATCAGGCGCCGCAGCAGCACGGTCCCCGGCGGCCACGCGGCCCAGCGGCCGGCCAGCGCGACCGCGTGCGCCAGGACCTCGTCCCGCGCGGCGACCGGCATCGGGCCGATGTGGCGCGCCAGTTCGGCGCCGCTGTACTCACCGCCCGCCATGGCGATGTCGCGGCCGGCCTGGTCGCCGAACCGGGCGGACAGTACGCGGGCCGCCAGCGCGGCCCAGCCGGCATCCCGCGGCAGGCCGGATACGCCATGGCTGTCCTCCCGCGCGCACACCGCGCCGTCGCAGAACAGGCTGACCAGCCATGCCTTGCCGCTGGCGCCGGCGCGCGGCACCGCGACGACGGGCAGCGCCGATTCGCGCAGCATCGCGTGGAAGCGCAGTGCCGCTTCGACGGTAAGTCCGGTGCCGGGCGCCGGGAGAAAATCGTCGCATGCGCTGTCCAGGACGAGCGCGCGCGCCGCGACGCGCCCGGTTGCGGCGCCGTCGTTGAGCTGTCCGAACAGCGCGCCCAGTTCGTCCAGCACGGCCTGCCCGCCCGCATCGGGATCGACGCTGACGTGCAGCACATCCGCGGCCGGCATGGCGAGCCGCAGGTGCCGGGCCGGGAACACGATCTCCGCGCGGCCGCGATCGGGCGTTTCCGCCGGCATCGGCACCGGCACCGCGCCAAGCGCATCGGCCAGCGCGCGCAAAGGCTGGGCAAGATGCCGTTTGAGCAGCCGCAGGCTGTCGCGGGACTTGTCGGCCAGCCGCTGCGCCAGTTCGTGCGCATGGGACTCGACCTCGCCCTGCGGCAGGAACGCGCAGGTCCAGCCCTGCGCCTGGAGCTGCGCGCCGGTCGCGCCGGTGTCGCAATACAGGAAGTCGGTCGCGCAGGCGCGGCCGAACCGCGCGCTGAACAGGCTGTCCTCGGCAGGAGCGGGATACAGGCCCGCTTCGGGTTGCGTGTAGCGGTACACGGCGTCGCGGTTGCAGACCATGAAGTCGCACAGCGCGCCGGCCAGCAGGCCCGGGCCGCCAGCGGCACCGGCCATGGCCGCGATCACCGGGACGGGAAACGCGGCGATGGCGGCGAACAGCCCTTCGGCGACCGCGTCGTTGACGTGGTCCCTGCCGCCATCCAGGAACGCTTGCGCGCTGCCTTCGAGGACCAGCACCCTGGCGGTGCCGGCGCGCTCGATCTCGCCCATGGCGCCGGCCAGCGCGGCGGCGAGGCGTCGGGTCAGGACGTTGGCGCCATCGGCGGCGCCGATGCGGATGGCGCAGACGCCGTTGCCGCGGTCGTGAACGGTGACCGCGGGCGCGGCGCCGTGCGTGGGAGACAGGTCGATCGGTGTCATGGCGGGACTCTACGGTTCAAGAGACGCGGGCTGCTCGGAAATCGACTCGCGCGACTTCATCGCGAGATATTTCTCGTACAGGTCGATGTATTGGCGGAACCGCGGGTTGTCCCATTTGAAGCCGGTGAGCCGTTCGTCCAGCTCCGCCGAGTTCTGCTGCTCCTTGGTGAAGACGCGCGCGCGGCGCAGCAGGTCTTCCGGCACGCCCGGCTGGTCCAGCTTCAGGCCCAGGCTGTACGGCTCGAGCTTGCCGAAGTGGTGGGTGGAATGCTGGTTGATCAGCTGGACGCTGGTCGGCACGTGCGGATAGACGCCGGGGATGAACTGGTGGCCGTCGATGTCGACCTTGACGTCGAAGCAGTGGATCAGGAACGTGGTCACCGGGTTGTAGAAGATGCCCGGTCCGCCCATCGTGTGGCGCAGCACGCCTTCCAGGTAGCCGTTGCCGGACACGCCGATCAAGCCGCTCGGGATGGCGTCGTGATGGGGGCCGTGCAGGTACAGGAATTCGAGTTCCGAGTGGTGCGCGAGCCAGTGGTCGCGGTAGAACCACAGGTTGACCACCTTGAGGAAGCGCGAGTGGATGTAGAACCCGAGCGGCACCGTCAGCGGCAGCAGGACGAGCGAGAAGTTGAAGTACGTGATGGCCAGATACCAGGGCGCGAGCAGCAGGATGTGCGTCAGCAGGCCGGTGCAATAGGCGTGGACGATCTCGATGGCGATGCTCGGCTGCCGCGCCAGCGCCGCCTTCCAGCTGGTCTCCATCAGGAACGCGCGCACATGCGCCTTCTCGCGCAGGTGGGCCACGAGGATCGCGCTGCGGTAGACCGTCAGCACGGCGAGGTGCGTGTAGAACAGGCCGAAGGCGATGCGGCGCATCAGCGCCGTGTGGTGCGGCAGGCCGGGCGTACGCCAGATCACGTAGTTCTCGACGAGCAGCGCGGCCGCGGCGACGATCCAGGCCAGCCGCATGTTCCGCAGCTTGTAGACGACCATGTAGAGCGCGTCCTGCGGCCGCCGCGCGATCTTCGGCACGGCCAGCTCCCAGCCGTGCCGGACCCGGAACGCCCAGACCATCCAGGCGCACAGGCCGAGCGTGATCCAGGCCAGCGGATGGCGCGGGCCGAAGGCGCAGGCGGCGACGAGCCAGACCAGCGCGGTCATCAGGAGATAGTCAGGGAAGTCGTCGCCGCGGTACACGAGGCGCGACGTCCTGGTCCCATACAGTTTGTGGAATGTGGCCGGATCGGCTTCATTGTTCATGTCTTTTTCTCTTTCGTGGACACTGGTTGCGGTTACCGGGTGCGTTGCGATTCGGGGACAGCTGTGCGCCGTGCGACGGGCGCGCCGTGGCGGCGGATGATCCATTCGGCGAGCGCGAGGTTGATCGCCCAGCCCGCGCCCAGCAGCAGCGCGCGGGCGAGCGTCCCCGGCTTGCCGGCCAACAGGAGCCACGGGATGTGCACCACCACCTGGGTGCCTGCGCCCATGCCGATCGCGTAGCCGCGGGTCATCCAGGCGCGGTGGCCGGCGACGTCGCGGCGCCGGATCGCCGTGAACCCGAGCACCATGCACGCCGCCATCGCGACGCCGAACACCAGCCGGAATGCGTCGAGGAGCGCGCCGTCGCCGTCGACGCGGGGAAAGAACACGGTCATCCACAGGCCCGAGAGCGCGGCCAGCAGGCCGAACGCCGTGAGCGCCCGTCCCGCCGCGCGGTGCCAGCCGGGCCGGCGGCGCCGGACGGTCGCGACGAACTGGAACGCGCCCACGATGCCGAACGTGCTCGCGCACAGCAGGTGCAGCACCGTCGGCGCCGGCGCCGCCAGGAAGCGCGCGTTGTCCGCCGTGACCGCGGCCCCCGTGCCGAGTTCCAGCAGCCGCCGCACGCTGGCCGCGAACGGTATCGCGTTGAGGGCGAGCAGCGCGGCCGGCAGCAGCCAGTCAGCTTTGTTTTTCATCGAGGTTTCCTTCGCGCGGACATCAGTCCATGGCGAGCGATATCTGCGGCGGCTGCGCCGGCGCGGCCGGCGGGAACCCGGCCGCGGCCGGTGCGGCCAGCACGATGCCGCCGTCCGCCGCGGCCGCGGCCGCGGGCGATACTGCCGCTGCCACGGGCGCGGGCGCGGACGCCGCGTCTGCATAGCCAAGGCCGCGCATCTGCACGCAGACCCTGCCCTCCCGGTCGCACAGGTCGACATCCACACTGGCGCTCGCGGGCCCGCCGGCGCGGCGCACCCACGCCGCCATCCCCGCGCCGCAGGCCCCCAGGATGCGCAGCGATTCGAGCGCCGCCGGCAGCACCGGCTCGATGCCCGGCCCGAGCAGCCCGGCGGCGGCCCGCAGCGCGGCGTCCAGCACGGCCGGATGCAGGACCAGGCCCGCGTGCGCCGCGTCCGGGTCGTCCGCGAGGTCGGCGGGCAGCGCCAGCTCGGCCAGCAACTCACCCGCGCCGAGATGCAGGCCCGGCGACTGTTCGCGCATCCGCGCCTTCAGCCGCGCCAGGTCGACCGGCGCCGGCGCCGCCGCTGCGGCGAACAGCGCCTGCCCCTGGCAGTGGATGATCTCGTCCATGCCGGCACCCGCGCTGTAGATTTCGTAGCCCAGCCGGTCGTCGTCCTGCGCGAACAAGGCGACGAACAGTTGCCGGCCCGGTTCGACCGTCATCGGCTCGGCCCAGGCGACATCGAACAATTCCATCGCCTGCTGCGCACGGATCGATTCCGGCACGGGCGTGCGCGCGTCGTCGACGGCGGCGCGCGCCATCTCGAGGTACACGAGCGGCGGCACCACGCGCACGGCGCCGAGCTGCGCCACGAAGAACTCGCTGCCGCCGACGTCCGAGCGGTAGCGCTGCTGGCGGATGTCCGATACGTTGCGATGCAGGAGCGGATGCAGCACGTCCGGTTTGGACCGGCCGGCCGCGCCGGCCGGCACGCGCACGGCGTCGGTCCGCGCGCGCCAGTAGCGCTCCTGCGCGAACGGATAGACCGGCAGGCCGATGCGCCGTGGCCGGCCGCCCCGGTGGAGCGGGCTCCAGTCGACGGTGACGCCCGCGATCCAGGCCTGGGCGAGCGCCGCCGGGGTCTCGTCCGCCGCCGGACCGGCAGTCTCGTGGCCGCGCTTCACCCGCCCGCGCCACGCGCATCCGTTCTCGGCGTCGCCGCGCAGGCACGCCTCGAGGCGCTCCTCGAGCTCCGCGGGCGACGCGGCCAGGACGGCCATGCGCTCTTCCATCGCCTCGCGGCCCACCTGCAGCGTGTAGGCCAGCGCGGCGAGGTCGGGCCCGGCGCGCCGGACGAAGCCGAGCAGGTCGCGCGCCTTGTGGGCGAGCTGCTCCGCCGTGCGGGCGGACAGCGGGACGACGACCTGGCCCGGCGCCGGCGCCGGGGCCGGGGCGTGCGGCGCCACGTACTCCTGCACGACGAGGTGTGCGTTCGCGCCGCCCGCGCCGAACGACGAGATGCCGGCGATGCGCGGGACCTCCCGCTGCACGCCGCCGGCATCGCGGCGCGGCCGCTGCCAGTCCTGCAGGCTGCGCTGGAGCCGGAACGGCGTCTGCGCGAAGTCGATCTCGTGGTTGCTCACCTCCGCGTGCAGCGACGGCGCCAGCTGCCGGTGCTTCAACTGCAGCAGCACCTTGGTCAGGGCGGCGATGCCGGCGGCCGACTCGCAGTGCCCGATGTTCGACTTGAGCGAGCCGATCGCGCAGAACTGCCGCTCGTGCGTGGCACGCTCGAAGGCGCGCGCCAGGCCGGCGATCTCGATCGGGTCGCCCAGCGCGGTGCCGGTGCCGTGCGCCTCGATATAGCTGACGTCCGCCGCATCGACTCCCGCGCGCTCCAGCGCCTTGGCCACGACCGCGGCCTGGGCGACCGGATTGGGCACCGTGTAGCCGTTGGTCCGGCCGCCGGCATTGACGGCGCTGGCCTTGATGACGCCGTAGATATGGTCGCCGTCCCGTTCCGCCTGCGCGAGCGGCTTGAGGACGACCGCGCCCACCCCTTCGGCATCGACGAAGCCGTCGGCGCCGGCGCCGAACGACTTGCACGCGCGTCCCTCCGACAGCATGGTGAGCGACGACAGTTCCAGGTAGTGGACCGGATCGATGATGAGATTCACGCCGCCGGCGATCGCGCATTCGGACAGGCCGCTGTACAGGCTCTCGAGCGCCAGGTGGATCGCCGTCAGCGACGACGAACATGCGGTGTCGACCGCCATCGAAGGGCCCTGGAAATTCAGCGCGAACGACACCCGGTTCGCGATCGAGTAGTACAGCGGCTGCGCGTTGTAGCGGGCATTCATCACGCCGGCGAACACGCCGACCTTGTCGACGGCGCCCAGCGTGTCGGGCGTGTAGCCGGCGTCTTCGATCGCGTGGTAGCAGGTTTCCAGGAACAGCCGCTCCTGCGGGTCCATCAGCTTGGCTTCCTTCGGCGAGATCCTGAAGAACAGCGGGTCGAAGCAATCGATGTCGCGCAGGAAGCCGCCCCAGCGTGTATAGGTCTTGCCGGGCCGGCCCTTCTCCGGATCGAACCAGTCGCGCCAGTCCCAGCGCTCGGCCGGGATCTCGGTCACGCAGTTGCGGCCGTCGGCCAGGTTGCGCCAGAACGCGTCGAGGTCGGGCGCCTGCGGATAGCGCCCGCTGACGCCGATGATCGCCACGTCGACGATGCCGCCCGCCGCCACGGGCTGCGCGGCCGCCGGCCGGGCCGTGCGGATCGGACCGATGGCGGCATGCGCGGCGGCCGTGGCGGGCGCCGGCGCGGGCGCGGCGCCGAACAGCGCATCCACGTGCTCGCGCTTGTGCGCCAGCAGGTGGTCGGCCAGGGCCGCGATGTTCCGCACCTCGAAGAACAGCGTGCTCGTGATGCCCGGGAAGGCCTTGCGCAGCTGGTTGGTCAGGCCGACGACCAGGATCGAATCGAGGCCGAAGTCGGTGAGCGGGCGGCCCGGCGCGACCTGCGCGGCGTCCATCTTCAGGGTCCTGGCGACCACGCCCTGCAGGTAGGCGACGCATTGCTCGCGCAGCGATGCGGCGGCGGGCACGGCGCCCGTCGAGGCGGGCGCCGGCACCGGCGCCGCCACGGCCGCGGCGCCGGCAGCGGCGGGCGGCAAGGCCGCGATGGACTGCCGTACCTGCCCGTCGCTGCTGGCGGCGATGACCTGCTGGCCCAGTTCGTGCACGTCGGCGGCCAGGAACGCGACCGCCTCGAACCCTTCCTGCTCCAGCGCGGCCTGCCAGTTTTCCGGCGCCAGCGCGGGACTGCCCGCAAGGCGCAGCGCCTCGTCCTCGTACAGCCACCAGCCTTCCAGCAGGCCGAAGGTCAGGTGGCTGAACAGCGACCAGCCGCACATTTCGTTGATGAGCAGGACGCCGCCGCGCTTCAGCAGGGCCTTGGCGTTGCGCAGGGTCGCGCGGATGTCGCGGGTCGCGTGCAGCACGTTCGTGGCGAGCACGAAGTCGTAGCTGTCCGGCGCCGGCACCTGCCCCGCGAGCGGCTGCGACACGTCGAACAGCGCCGTGCGCAGGCCCGGAAGCCGCGGCCGGTAGTGTTCCTCGGCGTGCATCAGGAACGCCTTCGACAGGTCGGTATAGCAGTATTCGTCGATCGAGGCGGCAAAGCGTTCGAGGGCGGGGAGGATGCGCGCCGTCGTGCCGCCGGTGCCGGCGCCGATCTCCAGGATCCGGATGCGCGCGCCCTTGTCGGCCTGGAGCCGGCGCTCGATGCCGGCGCACAGCGCGGCGCCCAGCACGTCGTTGGCATGGTCGGCCAGCGCATGGCCCTTGTAGACGCCTTCCACCAGGGCCATCGACGAGTCGGGGAACATGACGTCGGTGGCGCGGCGGCGGCCCGTCAGGATGTCCGGCAGCGCGCGCAGGCAGGTCTCCAGCAACGCCACCTGCGCGCGCAGGTTCGGGTTGACCAGCCAGCCCCGCTTGCCGACCTCCCATGCGGCCCATGCCTCGTCGAGCGGCATGACGCGGCATGCATGCTCGCGCACGTACTGCGCGCTCGCCGCGAGCCAGCGGCCGTCCACGCCCGTCACGGGCTGCGGGCCGAGGCTCGCCAGCGTGGACGCGAGGATGTCGGCGGCCAGCGCGCGCGTCCGCTCGCCCGGCAGGTCCTGCCGCAGTTGCGCGGCCGGACGCGCGGCGAACGCCGCCCGCACGGCGTGCGCCACCTGCGGCAACAGGGCCGCGTCATGCCCGGGGTAGCAGGCCACGGTCTCCGCCAGCGCGATGGTGTCGAGCACGTCCGGCGCGAGCGTCTTGACCACGGCCATCTGCGGCATTGCGGCGCCGACGAACCGCTGCAGCGCGTCCATCGCCTCGGGAGCCTCGATCGACGCGATCCCCATCTGCTCCATGCGCCGGTTGTAGAACGCGCCGCTGACCGCCCCGACGTTGCCCCAGTAGCCCCAGTTCATCACCTTGACCGGGTAAGGACGGCTCTGCGCGACGGCGCGCGCGAAGCTGTCCTTGAACGTGCAGCCGGCGGCATAATTCGATTGCCCGGCGCCGGTGGTGAACGAAATGAGCGACGAGAAGAACAGCATGCAGTCGAGGTCCAGGCCGCCGAAGACCTCGTCGAGATTCACGCTGACGTCCAGCTTGGCCGACAGGCTCGCCCGGAACGTCGATTCGTCCATCAGCGCGGCGCTCTGGTCCTGCAGGTCGATGGCCGAATGCACGACGCCGTGGATCGCCGGGCAGGCCTGCAGGATCCGGTCGCGCGCGGCGCGCAGCGCGTCCGGGTCCGCGGCGTCGGCGGACAGATAGACCGGCGCCGTCCCGCAGCGGCCGAGCGTTTCGATGGCCGCGCCAATCGCGGCGTCGAGCGGGCGGCGGCCGATCCATACCAGCCGCGCGTCGTAGTGCTCGATCATGAAGCGGCTCCACGCCTGGCCGATGCCGCCCGCGCCGCCGATCACCACATACACGCCGCGCTGGCGGTAAGGCGCCGGCGGCTGCGGCAGCGCGGCCACGCGCGCCAGGCCCTGCCGGAACCACTCGCCGCCGCGCCAGGCCAGCACGCCTTGCCGGTCGTCGCCTGCGCCGGCCCAGGCCAGGCACTGGCCGGCGGCAGGCAAGCCGCGGCCGTCGACATCGAGCACGCCGATGTCCCAGTCCTGGTATTCGTTCGCGAGGCTGCCTGCCAGGCCAATCACGCCCGCGTGGGCCGGCGCGATGCGGTCGCCCGGCGCGGCCGCGTGCGTGCCGCGCACCACGAGCGTCCAGCGCAGCTTCCTGTGCCCGTAGTCCAGCGCGAGCAAGGCCTTGGCGAGCCGGAAGACCGCCAGCACGCCGGCCTCCTGCGCCGCCGCGATGCCGTCCGCGCCGGGTTCCACGACGGACGCGACCCACAGCAGGTGGTCGAACGATGCCCCGTCCAGCTGCGCGGCGAGCGTCTCGATGGCGGCATGTGCGGACAGGTCCAGCCGGCGCGCGTGGGGGTACGACGCGCGCACCCAATCGAACGCGGCGTCGTCGCCGCCCGCCAGCAGCACCTTTGCCGTCGCGGCGGACGCCGGCGGCGTCACGCGGTTCCACACCGGCGCCAGGCCGTGCAACTGCGCCGGCGCGGCGGCCGCGCGCGGTACACCCTCCGCGTCCTGGATGCGCGACGTGAACCCGTGCATCTGGACGCAGATATTCCCGTTCCGGTCGACGAGGTCGACGTCGAACCTGACGACGCCGGGGCCGTCCGCCGCGCCGGGTGCGCGCCGCAGCCAGGCGAACATCGCGCCGCTGCATGGTGCGAAGACGCGCAGCGTGTCCAGCGCAAACGGCAGGAACGGCTGGCGCGACCGGCGAACCGCGTCGTCCATCAGGCCCATGGAGGCTTGCAGCGCGCCGTCCATCAGGCTCGGATGCAGGCAGTAGCGGCCCGCGTCATGCTCGACGACAGCGGGCAGCCGGAGTTCGGCCAGCAGCTGGCTGCGACCGCGCCAGATCCGCTCGACCGCGCGGTGCGCGGCGCCGAAGTCCACGCCCATGCCGCGGAAGTCGTCGTAGATGCCCGCGCCCTCCTCGCCGCCTTCGTTCAGCGCGGCCTTCAGCGCTTCCAGGTCGATGCGAGCGCCTGGCGCGGCCGGCACGAACGCGGCCTGGCCCTGGCAATGCAGCACCTGCGCGCCGCCGCCGCGGACTTCGAACTCGATCTGCCCGTCCGCCTGCCCCGGATGCAGCGCGATGCCGACTTCGTGCGCGCCGCTCACCGCCAGCGGCTGCGGCCAGGCCGTGTCGCGCAGCTCCAGCACCATGCCCTGCGCCGGCTCGCCCGCGGCCAGCACCAGCGCGGCCCTTGCCATTTCGAGGTAGGCCACGGCCGGGAGAATCTTCTCGCCCCGCACCTGGTGGTCGCGCAGGAACGGCTCGTCGCCGTGGAAGACGGAACGGTAGCGCTGGCAGTTGAAGTCGGACGTGTTGGCGTGCACCAGCGGGTGCAGGACGGTGGCGCCGGCCGCGCGTGCGGGTGCGGTGTCGACGATGGCATCGACCCACAGCCGGTTCTTCTCGAACGGATAGGTGGGCAGCGCCATGCGCGCCGGGTGCGACGTCCCGTACAGCTTGGCCCAATCGATGTCGATGCCGCGCGCCCACAGTTCGGCGAGGTTGGCCAGCTTGCGGCGCGCGATCCATTTTTCCAGCGTGTCGCGGAAGTCCTCGTCGCCGCCGAACAGGTGCAGGCCGTCGCCGCCGTCCGTCGCCTGGCCCTCGTACAGCTCGACGATGCCCGTGCCGCCGTCGAGCCAGGCCTCGAGCTTGTGCGCCAGCTCGCCGGTCGAACCGGCCAGGATGGCAAGACGCGACGCCATCGCTTCGCGCCCCGCCTGCAGCGTGTAGGCCAGCGCGGCCAGGTCGGGCGGCTGGTCCGCGGCCTGGATGAAGCGCAGCAGGTCGCGCGCGCGCTGCCTGGTCTGGGCGGCGCTGCGCGCGGACAGCACGACGACGGCCTTGCCGTCGCCCGGCGCGGCGGCGGCCGCGTCGCCGGCCTGGTATTCCTGCACCAGCACATGCGCGTTCGCGCCGGCGGCGCCGAACGACGAGATGCCGGCCACGCGCCGGCCCGCCGCGGGCGCATCCCATGCGCCGAGGCGGGTATTGACGCGGAACGGGGTCTGCCCGAACGCGATGTTCGGGTTGAGCACGTCCGCGTGCAGGCTGGGCGCCACCTGCCGGTGCTTCATCTGCAGCAGCACCTTGGTCAGGCCGGCGATGCCGGCGGCGGCCTCCAGGTGGCCGATATTCGATTTGGCCGAGCCGATCCTGCACGCGCCCGGCGCGCCGCCGTCCGCCGCGAACGCCTGCTGCAGCCCGGCGATCTCGATCGGATCGCCGAGCTCCGTGCCGGTGCCGTGCGCCTCGATGTAGCCGATGTCCGCGGCCTTGATGCCGGCCTTGTCGATCGCCGCGCGGATCAGTTCCGCCTGCGACCTGGGGCTCGGCACCGTGTAGCCGTTGGTCCTGCCGCCGTGGTTCACGTGCGTGGCCAGGATCACGCCGTGGATGGGGTCCTTGTCGGCGATCGCGCGCGACAAGGGTTTGAGCAGCACGGTGCCCACGCCCTCGCCCGGCACGAAGCCGTTGCTGCCGACGCCGAAGCTGCGGCAGGCGCCGTCGCGCGACAGCATCCGGTGCGACGACAGCCATTTGTACGTGTACGGATGCAGGTACAGGTTCACGCCGCCGGCGAACGCGACCTCGCATTCGCCGCGCCGGATATGCTCGCAGGCCTCGTGGATCGCAACGAGGGACGAGGAGCACATGGTATCGACCGGCATGCTCGGCCCGGTGACGTCGAGGAAGTACGACACGCGGTTGGCGGCGGAGCTGAACGAGGTATAGGGCAGGAACGGCTCGCCCGCATGCGGCGCATGCATCGCGTACAGGTTGTAGCCCGGCTTGGTGATGCCCGCGAAGACACCCACGCGCCGGCCGTACCTGTGTTTCAGGTCGGCGCGGGTATGGCCGGCGTCCTCCAGCGCGCGCCAGCACTCCTGCAGGAACAGGCGCTCCTGCGGGTCCATGTTCATGGCCTCGCGCGGCGAGATGTTGAAGAACAGCGGATCGAAATCGGCGAACTGCTCGATGAAGCCGCCCCACTTGCTGTAGCTCTTGCCCTCCTCGACCGCGCGTTCCACGTCGGGCTCGTAGAAGCCGTCGAGCGCCCAGCGGTCGGCGGGAATCTCGCCGATGCAGTCGCGCCCGGCCTGCAGGTTGGCCCAGAACTGATCCAGGTCGGCCGCCTGCGGGTAGACGCCGCTGATGCCGATGATCGCGATCGGTTCCTGCGCGCCGGCGGCGGGCGCAGGCGCCGGCGCCGGGACGGCCTGCGCCAGGCTGGCCGCGACCGGCGCGGCGGCCTCCTGCGCCGCCATGCCCGTCCACGCGGCGCATTCGGCCGGATACGCCTTGACGAAATGGTCCGTGACCTCGGCCAGCGTCTTGAATTCGAAGAACAGGGTCTTGGCGATGTCGCCGAAGACCCGGGCCAGCGCGAGATTGAGGTTGCCGATGATGATGGAGTCGATGCCGTACACCATCAGCTCTTCGTCGACGTCGATCTTCGCCGCGGCGCGCCGGGTCGTCTCGGCGAACAGCTGGCGCATCCGCTCGAGCGTCGCCTCCCTGAGCCGGCCCGCGTCGAGCGCCGGCTGCGCACGGCGCGCCGCGTGCACCCGCGCGGTCAGCGGCGCGGCCGCCGCCATCGCCCCGATCTTGTCGCCGTCGCCTTCCAGCACCATCGCCTGCCCGCATTTGGCCGCCAGGCTCTCGTGGAAGATGCGCAGGCCGGTCGCCGTCGACAGCGGCAACAGGCCGGTGGTGCGGTGCAGGCTCGCGAGGACGGCCGGGCCGACCGCCATCCCGCCATCCTGCCACAGCGGCCAGTTCAGCGCGAGGGTCCGGCCGCGGCGCTCCTTGCCGTCCACCAGGCGGTTGCGGTGGGCGGCAAATTGGTCCATGAACCCGTTGGCCGCCGCATAGTCGGCCTGCCCCGCGTTGCCGAACACGCTGGCGGCCGACGAGAACAGCACGAACCATTCGAGGCCCGCGTCCCGCGTGGCCTCGTCGAGGTTGAGCGTGCCGTGCACCTTCGGCGCCAGCACCTGCAGGAACTCGGCGGCACTCTTGTTCAGGACGAGGTTGTCGCGGGCCATGCCGGCGCAGTGCAGCACGCCGTTGAGCTGCCCGTATTCGGCCACGATGCCGGCCACGAGGCGCGCGACCTGCTCGTGGTCCTCGAGGTCCACCTCGCGATAGACCACCGCGGCGCCCTCCGGCCGGGCGGCCTGCCGCGCCAGTTGCGCGAGCCGCTGCGCCTTGTCGCCCGCCGGTGCCGCGCGGCCGGTGAGGATGACCCTGGCCCGCGGCGCGCGCGCGAGGATCTCGCGGGCGAACAGGACACCGAGTCCGCCGAGGCCTCCCGTGACCAGGTACACGCCGTCGTCCCGAAACGCGATGCACGGGTCCGGCGCGGCCGCGTCGCGGGCGACGGTCCGCCAGCGCAGCACGTGGCGCGCGCCGCGCACATACATGACCACCGCATTGTCGAGCCGTTCGCGCTCGAAGCGCAGGCGCTCGGCCAGCGTGGCCGGCGCGCGGCCGTTGGTGAGGATCACCTGGCCGATGAACTGCGGGTTCTCGTCGGACGCGCTCTTGAGCAGTCCGGACAGGCCGGCCAGCAGCGCCGGTTCCGGATGGTTGGGCACGACGAGCTGCAGCAGGACCCGTTCGCGCGGGTGCGCGGCGAGGATGGCCTTCACCTTCTCGAAACAGGCCAGCGCATAGGCGGTATAGCGTTCGCCGATGCCGGACGGCGGCGCCTGCAGCAGGTGCGCGCAATGGGCGCCGCGCACCAGCGCCGCGAGGTGCTCGGCGCTGACGTCGGCCATCTCGCACAGCATCACGTGATGCTCGCCCACCGGCAGGGCCGGCGCGGTGCCGTTGCAGGTCGTCGCCGGCGCCGGCTCCCAGACGGGATTGACGAACAGGTGCGTGGGAGCGTCGCACGGCGCGGGCGCCGCGGCGGGCGTCGCCGGCGGCGCGATGTCCCGCACCGCGCCGGCGTCCTCCGCCGTCTCCTCGATCCAGTGGCGCTCGCGCGCGAACGGATAGGTCGGCACGCTGATCCGGCGGCCGGCGGCGCGCACGCTGCGCCAGTCGATGTCGCTGCCGGCCGCCCACAGCTCGCCCAGCTGCGCCCAGTCCGCGCGGGCGCAGGCATCGAGCACCCGCTGCTGCCCGGCCTCGGCCTGCGCCGCGCCCGGCCTGGCCGCGCCCGACCAGGTGCCGGCGGCGGCGTCCTGCACGAGCCAGCGCTGCAGCTTGTGCCGCAGGTCGTCCAGCCCGGACACGAGGATCGCGAGGCGCGCCTTCATCGGCGTGCGCGCCGCCTGCCAGGTGTGGATGGCGTCCGCCAGCGTGATCCCGGGCGGCGGCGCTTCCAGCCACTGCGCGACCCGGGCCGCGTAGGCCTCCAGGCGCTCCCGGTTGGCGGCGGACAGCACGAACAGGTGATGCTCGGCGGCGTAGGACACCAGCGTGTCGGGCCCGGGATTGCCCACATCGTCCGTCCGGTAGCCGGGCACGGTGCGGACGACGTCGGCGCCGTGCGCCACGTGCCAGGCCAGGGTCGCCTCGTCGACGACGCCGACCACTTGCGTCACGTCCGGCGCGCGCCGGCAGGCGTCGAGCAGCGCGGCAAGGAGCGCGTCGGCGGCGCCGTCCGGTGCTTGCGGATCGGCGTTCAGCGCCAGCACCTGCACCACCGTGCCCGCGGCCTTGTGCAACTGGTGCACGTCGGCCGCGCTGCGCCCCGCCAGCGCGTCCACGCCGGCGATGCGCTGGCTGTAGAGCACCCCCATCACCCGGCCGCCGTGTTCGACGACGAACTGGCCTTCCGGGCATTTTTTCAGGCGCGCACGGATCTGCTGGCGCGAGGCCCGGCCGGGCTGCGCGCACAGCGCCTCCAGCTCGTACAGACGGGGCAGATCGTTATCGGTGGCCTGGCGCGCCACGTAATCGTTGTTGATCGAGACACTCATGCTTCTGTCCTTGCGAAACTGAGGGATGCGCCGACGGCGCGCGTGCGGATTCAAAACGGGACGTCAGTTGCGGGCCAGCTTGCGGTCGTCGTGCAGTTCGGTGATGAACGCGGGCCTGCCGTTGCGGTACTTGTCCTTCTTGAGCATGGCGCGCATCTTCGCCGACTCGTCGTGCGCCACGCCCGGCATCACCAGGTTCTGCACGATGTAGGGCAGGCCCAGGTCCATTTCGGACAGCAGCTGCAGGTCGACGCCGCCGGAGGCCAGCGGCGTGAGCGTGAAGTTGTCGCTCAGGTGCACGACGCGCGGGATGCCCGGATCGGCGGCGCGCTTGTTCGGCGCCGCATAGACGTTGATGTTGACCTTCTTCGTGACCGGGTCCTGCACGTATTCGTTCACGATCATCACGTCCAGCTTGCCGAAGGGTTTCAGGTCCAGCTTGTAGGTGTCGTAGGCGTAGAACATCGGATCGGCCGTCACCTGCTCCAGCCGGTGGATATCGGACGCGCCCACGTCGTAGCCGGTATTCAGGTCGCTCATGTAATACACGATGTCGGACAGCTTCGAGTCCAGGTGCATCTCGACCTTGTATTTCAACAGGCTGTAGCCGGGCGTCTTCATGCTCGACACGCGGATGCCGTCGGTGTCGCTGACCAGCTTCCACCGGCTCGACCCCGAATCGACCCACGCGACGTGGGCGACGGCCAGGACGGCGACGATGCCGAGCACCCATTTGCCGCCACGCCTGGCCCGCCGGGCGAGCCGGCCCTGTTCCCTGCCCTTGCCTTTTGCGCTTGCATCGTTCATTTCCGGTTTTCCCCTGTGAATGGGCCGCGGCGGCTTACAGTTCCTGCACCGAGACCAGGCTGACCTTCTGGTATTTGTCCTTCAACACGAGCTTGCGCTGGTCGCGGATGCCCTGGAACATAAACTGCGGCATCGCCAGGTTCGCCAGCGGATAGAACAGGCCCATGTCCACGTCGCCCGTGACTTCCCACTGCACCATGCCGTCCGGCAGGGGCGTCAGGCGGAACATATTGTTCAGGTGCGTGACGCGCGTGGTGCCGGGCGTCGGCGGAATCCTGCTGGGCGCAGCCTGCACGTTGATCAGCACCTCCTTCGTCTTCGGGTCCTGTGCGTAGTTCAGCAGGCACACCAGTTCCTTGGTGCCGAAGGGCGGCGGCATCGGCTGCTCGACCTTGAAGTAGGCGCGGTACACGGACGGCTTTTCGATGCGGTCGAAAATGCGGAAGTGCTTGCCGCCGAAGTCGTCGTTGGTCGACTCGTCGCCGCGGAACAGGAACACCGAACTCGCCAGGCTGGTTTTCACCCGCGTGGTGGCCCGGAACTTGAGCAGCGTGGCGCCGGGTTCCTTCAGCGTGAAGACCTGGACGCCGTCCTCGTCGCGGACCTGCCGCCATTGTCCCGAGCCGGAGGCCTTCCACGCAACATGGGCGATGCATCCGAGCGCGAGCAGCGCCAACGCGCCCGGCACGAACCATCTGCGTACTGCCCTGAACAGCTTTCCCAATATCGTTTTCATCGCTTTTCGTTCTCCTGATCGATTGGATTCGGGGCTCATGCCGTGACCTCGCCGGACGGCGCCGGCGCGGTTGCGGGCTGCGCCTGCAGCGACAGCGCCAGGTGGTTCGCCAGCCGCCTCGCGAGGCACACCAGCATGACCAGCGGCGTGATTCTCACGTCCGGCATCAGCGACTGGTCGCACACGTACAGGTCGGGGATGCGGGTCTGCAGGTCGTGGTCGAGGTGTTCGCCGACCCAGAGCACGCCGCCGGGCGTGCCGGCCACATACCTGGAGCGGAAGATGCGGCGGGCGCCGGCGTGCTCCAGGATCTTGCGGGCGATGCCTTCGGCCGCCTTCAGCTTGTCCAGTTCCGCGGGCGCCAGGCGTTTGTGGTAGCTGCCGTCGGCGTCGATGCGGCCGCCCGGCGCATCGTTCAGCGCCACGGCGACCGACACCGTGCCGGCATGCGAGAACAGGCGCGTCAGCTTCAGGTTCGACAGCATGAAGAGCTTGAACAGGGACGCCGTCATCGCGCCGTCGCCCAGGGTGACGCCGTTCCCCAGGTCGCATTCCGTCATCCCGAGGAAGGCGTCGCGGCCGGCCAGGCCCGGCACGCTGCCGAACATCATGAACGCGGGCTTGCAGAAGAAGCCGCGGCTGCCGACGTTGTCGATGCCGGCGTCGATCAAGAGCTTGGGCGTGGCCGGGGAGCCCGCGCACAGCACGATCTTCTTGCCGTAGGCCTTGCGCACGGTCCCGCCCTGCCGGTATTCGACGCCGACCGCGCGCCCGTCCTCGACGATCACCTTGGCGACCTTTGCCCGGGCGGCCAGCACCGCGCCGTTGGCGAGCGCTTCCTCGATGAACGCCGTGGCCTTCCACTTGGCCTCGTACGAATAGCGCCCGTCCGGGCACTTCGACGTATCGAGCAGCATCGGGTGCGTCTTCATCGGATAGCCCAGCGCGCGCGCGCTGTCGCGCACGGCGACCGACTGCGGCGGCAGGAATGCGTCCGAGACCTCGACGACCGGCAGCTCGCGGCGCACTTCGTCCAGCTCGCGCGCGAGGTCGATGCCCAGCTTGTCGAAGGTGTCGGCGGTGGGCAGCTTGCAGACGCCGAAGTAGATGCTGGTGGCGCCGCCGACGGTGTACGCCGTCGTCGCCTTCAGGCCCTCGGCCACGGGGAACTCCCGGGCGATCGCGGCGATGGCGGAAAGCGTTTCCGCCATGGGGCGGTCGGCCCCGCGTTCGAGCAGCAGCACCTTCAGGCTGCGCCGGCTCAGGTCCCGGGCCAGCGTGGCGCCGCTGGCGCCCGAGCCCACGACGATGACGTCGAATTCGTTGTTGTCCATGGCGTCCATGTCCTACAGCTCCCTGTTCTTGATCCAGGCGATCGTGTCGTGCAGCGTCTCCTCGATCGGCCTGGGCTGCCATCCCAGCTCGGTCCTGATCCGGCTGTCCGAATAGCGGTAGGCCTGGCCGACCAGCTCCACCGGCATGCCGGCCTTCTCGGCGAGCGCCCGCGCCTCGTCGAGCGTGAGCGTGCGCTGCGGCACCAGCATCTCGGGATCGAGCGCGGCCACGGCGTCGACCAGGTCCTGCACGTGCGTCCCGGTGACGAGGTAGCGGCCGCGCGCGTCAGGCGTCTCGTAGGCGAGGATGTGGGCCTCGGCCACGTCGCGCACGTCGACCGCGCAGATCTGCAGCGGCACACGGAACGGCACCTGGTTGTTCACCAGCGCGCCGATGTTGACGGTGCTCGGCGTGTGCTTGTAGAAGTTCGGCCCGAGGATGATGCCGGGGCACAGGGCGACCAGATCCAGGCCGTGCTCCCCGGCGTAGGTCCACGCCGCCTGTTCGCTCTCCAGCTTCGAGCGGCAGTACGGATCGGCCGGATCGGCCCAGTCCTCTTCGGTCAGGGGCTGGTCCGCGCTGCCGCCGAAGCCGACGGCGGCGATACTGCTGGTCATGACCACGCGCGGCACCCCGAGTTCGCGCGCCAGCCGCAGCACGGTCTGGCTGCCTTCCGTATTGTTGGCCACGATGCCGTGTCCGTGCCCCTGCTCGTCGTAGTGGTAGAGCGCGGCGACCTGGAACACGCCGGCTACGCCGTCCATCGCGGCGCGGACGGCCGCATCGTCGCGGATGTCGGCCTGGTGGACCTCCACCGGGTAGCCGTCGAAGATGCCGAAGCCCGCGGCCTCCGCGGGATTGCGCACCGTGACCCGGACCTCGTATCCCCGCTCGCACAAGCGCTTGGCGAGGGTGTTGCCGACATGGCCGTTGCCGCCGGTGACCAGAACTTTGTTACGCTTCACTGACGTCCTCCAGTGGTGTTTCGGTGTCGGCGACCGGCGCGGCCTGGGCCGCCTGGTCCCGTTTCTGATAATCGTAGATGCGCGCCAGGAACCCGCAGTCGGCGCGGTTCCACCAGCTGAAGTAACCGTCCAGCAGCGACGGCCAGTCGGGCAAGGCGAGGCCGAGGAACTGGAGCGAGCGCCTGAAATTGTCTTGCGCGAACGGGAACAGCACGGCGAAGTAGCCATCCATGATCTTGCGCTTGCGTACCGATCCTTCCGCGTCGCGCAGCACGCATTCGAGGACGAACCCGTGCACCGGATTGACCGATTCGACGTACCGGACGAAGTCGTAGCAGCGGGCCAGGTATTGCTCGCGCGTGACCGGCGCGAATTGGAGCCCGCTGGCCTGCGCGCGCCGGTACAGGTTGGCGAAGCTGTACGGCTTGAGGTGGGTGGCGTGCACGATGCGGTTCCACAGCGGCGGCGCGTTGCCGGTGCCGACGATGAGGCGCGCCGCGAAGTCGACCGGCACCATGTCCAGCACGTCGCTCGCGATCTTTTCGCGGCAGCCGATGGCGAGCCGCATCTGCAGCAGGCGGTGCAGCATGTCGTCGGTCTGTCCGATGCCGGTGCGGCTCGACCCGGACAGCTCGCCGAAGCGATAGATCACGTACGGCAGGCCGGCGCCGGCGGCGCGCTCGAGGAAGGTCTCCTGCACCCATTTCGACTGGCCGTAGCCGCCGTACACCGCGGCGCCGTCGGCGATGAACGCCTCCTGCTCGAACACGGAGAATTCGGCGCCGGCCTTGTGGAAGCAGGCCGCGGTGCTCGACACGAACTGGACCAGCTTGAGGCGCCCGCTGAACGCCAGCCGGACGATTTCCTTCATCCCTTCGGTCGACGCACGGAAGGTCGCGTAACCCTCGATATGGTTCACGTGGGCCGACGCGTGCACGATCTGGTCGACGTCGAGCGCGCAGCGCGCCCAATCGTCCGGCGCGAGGCCCAGGGCCGGCCGGTTGATGTCGCCGCACAGCACGTCGATGCGGCCCGCGTCGAGCGCCAGCTCGTATTTCCCGGCCTGGCGGCGGAGGCGTTCGAGGCCGTGTGCCGGGTCCTGCGCGCGCACCAGGCAGAGCACGCGCAGCGCCGGGCTGCTGGCCAGGAATTCGGACAGCACGTGGATGCCGAGGAAACCGGTGGCGCCGGTCAGCAGCACGCAGCGGGGCATGCCCTCGTACACGGGCGCGATATCCGCGCCGGGCGCCGGCAATGCCGATGCGGCGTCGTCGACATGCGATGCGATGGCCGGCGCTTGCGCATGCTCCCGCGCGACGGGCGCCGCGCCATCGGCCGCCAGCCGCGCCACGGTCATCGCGTCGAACGCCGTGCCGTACCTGCGGCACAACGACGCCGCCAGCGTGTCCAGCGTCGTGCACTCGAAAAAAACGGTGGGCGAGAACGCCGGATCGAGGCGCTGCTTGAACGCCTGCGTCATCTGCGCCATGTCCAGCGAGGTGACCCCGGTCTCCATCAGGTGCGCGTCGGGACTCACCTGCGCGATGGGCACCCCGAGCTGCCCGGCGAACGCCTGGCGCACGAACAACAGCGCCTTCGCGCCGGCGTCCAGCTCCAGGCGCCCGCCGCCGGACGGCAAAGCGTCGCCGGCGGCGGCAAACAAGTATTCCTCCGCCTGCCGCGCCGCGATGGCCTGCACCGGCTCCGTGGGCGGCTGCGGCGCCGGCACCGGCACCAGGGAATGCGCGGCCGGCTGGCGCGCCGTGATCCAGTAGCGCTCGCGCGCGAACGGATAGGTCGGCAGCGACACGCGCCTGCCGCCATGGCCGATGTCCACGCCCTGCCAGTCGCCGATCACGCCGTCGCTCCACAGCTTCGCGAGGCGGCGCGGATCGCGGCTCTGCACCAGCAGGTTGACGAAATCCTGCCTTTCGCGCGCGTCGAGCAGGCCCGTGACGGCGCTGGCGTTCTTCACGTGGCCGGGCATGACGTCGTCGTCGGCCTCGCCCGCGAGGAAGGCCGCGAGCCTGGCCGCCAGCGCGGCCGTCGAGCCGGCGACGACGGCCAGCCGGTGGTCGAAGCATTTGCGGCCGAACCGCAGGGTGTACGAGACGTCGTCGAGGTCCGGCGCGTCGGCGCGCGTCACGCATGCGCGCAGGCGCTGCGCCGCGAGCCTGAGCTGCTCGCCGCTGCGTGCCGACAGCGGAAAGATCCGCTCGCCCTGCCCCGTCGCGGCGCGCGGCGCGGGTTCGAACGCTTCCACGATCACGTGCGCATTGGTCCCGCCGATGCCGATGGTGCTGATCCCGGCGCGCAGCGGATGGCGGATGCCGTCGACGTCCTTCGGCTGCCACTCCGCCGCGCGCTGCTGCACGTGGAACGGCGAGTTCGCGAAGTCGACGTTCCCGTTCAACGCGGACGAATGCAGCGACGGCACCAGCGTGCGGTGCTTCATCTGCAGCAGGATCTTGTGCAGACCCGCGATGCCGGACGCGGCTTCCAGATGGCCGATATTCGTCTTCACCGAGCCGAGCGCGCATTGCTGCCGGCCGGCGCCGTGGCGGCCGAACGCGTCGATGAGGGCCGCCATCTCGATCGAATCGCCGAGGTCCGTGCCGGTGGCATGGCCTTCGACGTAGCCGATGGTGCGCGCGTCGATGCGGCCCTGCTCCAGCGCCCTCGCAATCAGGGCCGCCTGCGGGCGCGGGTTGGGAACGGTGTAGGCGCTGGTCCGGCCGCTGTGCGTCACCACCGCGCTCTTGATCACGCCGTGGATCTGGTCGCCGTCGGCGATGGCCTGCGCCAGGGGCTTGAGCAGGACCGCGCCGACGCCTTCGCCCGACACATAGCCGTTGGCGCCCTGGCCGAACGAGCGGCAGACGCCGTCCGGCGACAGCGATCCGCCGCTGGCGTTGATGTCGAATTTGCTCTGGTGGAGGTCGAGGTTGACGCCGCCGGCGATCGCGGCGACGCATTCGCCGCTGGCGATGGCGTCGCACGCCAGCTTGATCGCCGTGAGGCTGGCGGCGCAGGCGGTGTCGAGGGTCAGGCTCGGGCCGGACAGGTTCATCCAGTACGACACGCGGTTGGCGATACTCCACAGGAAGGCGCTCGGATTGACGTCCCGGCCCTGGGCCTTTTCTTCCTGGCCGATCATCTGGTACGACGACCACACTGCGCCGACGAACACGCCGACGTCGCGCGTCCCGTCAGGTCCGCCCAGCAGCTCCGGATAGTAGCCGGCATCCTCGACGGCCTCGTAGGCCACTTCCAGGAACTGGCGCTCGTGCGGGTCCATGATCTCGGCATCGCGCTGCGAAATGCCGAAGAACGGCGCGTCGAAGCAGTCGACGCCGTCGATGAAGCCGCCGCGGTAGCGCCGCGTGAACGCGTTGTGGGCACGCTGCGCCAGGCGCTGTTCGGGGATGGCCTCGATGCAGTCGGCGCCGCCGAGCAGGTTGTCCCACAGTTGCGCGAGGTCGCCCGCTTTCGGATACCGGCCGGCCATGCCGACGATGGCGATGTCGCGGGCGGCGGCACGCGGCGCCTGGCGCGGCTGCGGCACCGGTTCGGCCGCGGGCGCGTCCGCGGGTGCCGGCGGCTCGGCCACGAGCGCGCCGGACGCGGCCCGGTAGCCGTTCAGCCGCAATGCGGCGTGGATGTCGCCGGTGCCGCCGGCCGCATCGATGTCGGGGATATTCCGTTTCGCGGCGAAGGCGGCGACGATGCGCTGCGCGAGGTCGTCGGCCTGCTCGCGCTTGAGCCCGAGGGGAATCGCGAGCCGCACCATGCCACCGAGCGCGCCGTGTTGCTGCATGCCGGCGTTGTGCCCGGCGGCGCGGATGCCGGTGGCCACGTACAGCCAGGCGAGGAAGGAAGCGACCGGGTGCGCCAGGGCCTGGAATTCGGGGATGCGTTTCACGTCGACCAGCACGCAATGCGCGCCGGCCGGCTGCGCGACCGGCACGCCGGCGGTGTGCAGCGTCGTCCACACCTGCCCCGCCACGTCCTGCCGGCGGCGCGACTGCGCCTCGATGAAGTCGCGGTCGCGCAGCGCCAGCGCGAGGCGCTTGCGGTCGAGCGCCGGCAGGCCGCATCCTTCTTCCTGCGCGGCCGCCTGGAGCCGCGCGTACAGCGCCGGATCATTGGTCGCGATCAGGCCGCCGCGATTGACGCAGAAATTCTTGGGCAGGCTGGCGACGACGGCATCCGCCTGCGCCAGGATGGCGCGCACGACCTGCCACAGCGGCTGGCCCCCGCATTCCGGTTCGTGGGCGATGAGGGCGTGCGCGTTGTCCAGCACGCGGGTCGCGTCGAGGACCAGGGGGATCGCATAGTCGGCCAGCATCGTCCTGACCTGTTTCAGATGGCCCAGGGCGGCCGGACAGCCGCCGGCCGCGTTGTTGCCCACTTCGATGCACACCATGGCGACCTGCGCGGCGTCGCGCTCGAGCAGCTGCGCCAGCGCGGCGAGATCGAGGCCGCCCTTGGACGGCGCCGGCGCATCCGGCTGGAACACGGCGGGATCCGGCATTTCCTGCGGCGTGAAGCCCTGGTCGATCTGGTGGAACAGCGTGGTCGGGAACAGCAGGTTCTGCGGCACCAGGCCCTTCTTCGGCCACGCGCGGTAGAACACGCGCTCGGCGCTGCGGCCGGACGTCGTCAGCACGACGTGCGCGAACGGGAATACCTCCTGCAGCTCCCGCTCGCCGGCGGGCGCGTGCTGCAATTGCGCGTTCAGGTGCCCGAGCTGGTTGTCGATGGCGGGCATCTGCAGCTGCGCCCACGAATCCGTCTTGAGGTCGAAGTCGACCTCCTTGTGCGGGAGGTTGAGCGGGTTGAAGCCGGACCGCGCGAGCACGAACGAGCGGGCTTCGTGTTCGATGCCGACGATCCCCCCGGCCGCCTGCGCGCTCGCGGGCGCGGGCGCCACGGACGCGCGGACGCGCTGGTGCTCTTCGTCCGAGGTCTGCATCTTCATCGGATCGGCGATCATCATGATGACGTCGATGACGTTGTGCGGGTCGCATTGTCCGACCGGCCGGCACAGGTAGATCGCCCTGGTCTCGGGGCGGAACTTGTTCTTGAATTGCAAATTGCCTTCGTCGTTGAAGATGTTCTGCATGCGCAGCTCGTCCAGGATCTTGTCGACCTCCGGATCGGCATTCGCCGAATTCTCCAGCTTGCAGCCGTAGGTGCCGCCCAGGCTCAGGACGTGGCACCCTTCCGCGACCAGCGCGCGCACGATGTTCACGATCGCGAATTCGAGGCCTCCGAGCGGCATGTCCTTGTGATAGAACTCGAGGTCCATCAGGTAGCCGTTCAGTTCCGCGCACAGTGGCGAGACCAGGATGACGTTCTGCAGCACGTCATCCAGCCAGGTGAGGAAGATGCGGTGTTCCGGGTCCAGGGTGCCGGCCAGGATCTCGTCCCTGACGATGTGGATCAGGGGGTTGACCATCGTGCGCCCGGCGCACCAGCTGTCGATCATGGCGGCGATGCCGCGGGCGGTCTCCGGGCAGGCACCGCAGCGGAATTCGTCGGTACGGCCGGTGCCGGCCTTCTGGAATTTCGAGACCTGGTAACGCAGCCGCCGCATCGCGTTGCCGTCGAGCGTGAAGCCAGGCAGGTCGACGACGCGCTGCAGGACGCCGAACGGCGTGGACGAAAACGCCACGCCGCCGATCGACGCCAGCTCGTCGGCCGCGAGCAGGTTCAGCTCCAGGCGGTGCCGGGCGCAGTGCTCGTAAAGCTCCCTGGCGGCCGGCTCGAAATAATCGGCGGGGCCGGTGTAGCCGTAGGCGAGGATGATGTTGCGGCTGCGGCTGTAATGGAAATAACCCTTGCGCGCGCTGCCGATGAACAGGTTGGGCGCGATGTTGCGCGTGCCGCGCGACACCGAGCCGTCGTTCTTGTAACGGTCGAACAGCGCCTTGACCAGCGGTCCCAGTTCGGGGTCGGCATGCGCGTCCTTCTCGGGCAGGAGGATCGGCTGCGCCGGCGCGGCGGCGGCTGCGGCGGCGGCCGGCTGCGCGACGATGCGGGGCGCGGCAGCCGGCGTGACGGCCGCATGGCGGGTCGCCGCGGCGCCCTCGCCCGCCAGCTTGGCCGCCATCGTCGCCGCGTGCCTGTCGACGAAGTAGCGGGCCAGGTCGTTGATGTTGAAATTCTCGAACAGCAGGGTCTTGGGGAGCGTGCCGAAATCCGCTTCCAGCGCCTTGACGATCTTCAGCACGCGGAACGAGTCGATACCGAGCTCGCCGAACGGTGCGAAGGAATCGAACTCGGCGCCCACCGTGCCCGCCGCCTCGGATATCAGGGACTTGAGGTACGTCTCGGTGAACGCTGACAGCCGGTCCTGATCGGTCATGATGTGGTCTCGCTGGAACGGACGATGGCCGCGGCCGGCGCCGTTCTTGGGTTGTCTTGGGAGGGGAATGGCCTGTCGCCGCGGTGCGGACAGGCTCCGCCGTGTGACGTCACCAGCCGGTGCGTCAAACGTGAACTGAAGCTCGCTGCCGCCGGAAGGTCTGCAGCGTCACCACTTTAGCGTGCCATCAATACACGGAGAACTACACGAACGTGTAGTTGCTGCGCCAGGCACGCCGCGATGACGCATAATCGTGCCGTTCACACCAGGAATGCCGGCGACGGCAGCATTCGCGCACACCATGTCAACCCTTCCGCCATTGCAGATCAACGACCACGACATCGACCTCTGGCTGGCGTTCTACGGCGCCATCGGGGACGAGCGCGTGCTGGCCGACATGCGCGCGCTGCTGAGCGAAACCGAGTGCCAGCGGCAGGGGCGCTTTCATTTCGCCGACGACCGCAAGCGCTATCTCGTCACGCGGGCGCTGGTGCGCAGCGTGCTCTCGTACTACGCGCCGGTCGATCCGCGCGCGTGGGCGTTTGCCGAAAACGCCTATGGCCGCCCGTTCATCCACGATCCCCACCCGCATGCGCAGGGCCTGCGGTTCAATGTGTCGCACACGCGGGGCCTGGTCGCGCTGGCCGTGGGCAGGCAGCGCGAACTGGGCGTCGACGTCGAAAACATCGTGGCGCGCAAGATTTCGCCGGACATCGCCGCCAGCTTCTTTGCGCCGTGCGAAGCCGCCGACGTCGCGCAAACGCCGGCCGCGCGCATGCACGACCGGCTGTTCGAGTACTGGACGTTCAAGGAGTCGTACATCAAGGCGCGCGGCATGGGCCTGTCGCTCCCGCTCGACAAGTTCACGTTCCATTTTCCGCATGCGCGCGCGGTCCGGATCGACATCGACCCCGTGCTGGACGACCATGCGGACCGCTGGCGCTTCTGGCAATACCGTCCGGGCGCGGACTACCTGCTCGCGCTGTGCGCCGAAAGAACGGCGCGGACGGCGCCGGTCGTCACGACGCGCACGATCGTCCCGACCGCCGGCTACGAGACCTTCGCCAGCCGCGTCGAAAAGACGTCGGAAGGCTGAACGGGCCGGGCGCTCGCCAGCACGGCGTCGAGGTTGTGCGCGTCCCGTCCGTAGGGCGTGAGGATGGGATGCACGGTCGACGCCGAGGCGGCGGGCAATGCATATTTCGCGAAGGTCGCCAGGGTGCCGGACGGGCCGACATCGATGTACCGGTGCGGCCCGCCGCGTTCGAGCATGCGCAGGGTGTCCATGAAGCGGATCGGATTGCGCGCGACGTTCCAGAAATAGCCGTCGCCCAGACCGTTCAGCAGGGCGGCCCGTTCGCAGCAGGCCAGCGGCACGCGTCCCCGCATCGTGGGGACGGCGCGCATGAGGGCGGCGAACGGCTCGTACGCGGTCTCGATCCAGCGCGAGTGGAACGCGAAGCCCAGCGGCAGCCGCTGGAACATGATGCCCCGCTCCTTCAGCGCGGCCTCGATCGGTTCGAGATCGCACCGGCGGGCCGATACCGCGAAATGGCCGTCGAAATTGACGCCCGCCAGTTCGCTGCGCCCGGCCAGGAAGGGCTCCTTGTACAGCGCGGGATCGTCCAGGATCGCGATCATGCCGCCCGCTTCGCAGCAGCGTTCGACCACCTGCGCCTGCTGCAGCACCGCCTCGAGGGCGTGCTCGACGCGCACGCAGCCGCCGACCGCCGCGGCCGCGAACGCGCCGAGGCTGGCGCCGAGCACGACGTCCGGTTCGATCCCCTCGTGGATCAGGCATTGCGCGAGCGAATACTCGACCATGAAGATCGCCGGGTGCGTGACCGCCAGGCGGTCGAACACGTCCGACTTCGGCCGCGCATAGATGCCGGCCGCCACGCGCCGGCCCGAGATCTCGAGCACCAGATCGTCCAGCCGGGTCATCCAGGCGCGAAATGCACGGTTCTCGTCGAACAGCTGGCGTGCCATCTGGTAGTACTGCGATCCCTGGCCGGAAAACATGAACACCGTCTTGGCGGACATCGGTGACAGCTCCCGTGTCATGCGGACGGGCTGGCCGGGGCCAGTTCGTCCAGGTCGAAATAGCCGTTATAGCCCTTCATGTACACGGCCGCGCGGTGGCCGAACAGGACCATCGCTTCGGTGCGCGTCTCCAGCGCGTCGTAATCGGCGACCGTGGAGGTCACCCGCGTGCCGACCCGGTGCGACCGGTTCCATGCCGCCACCTTGTCGTGCACCGACGTCGCCGCGGCCGCGGCCGGAACGGGTGCGCCGACGATGGCGCGCAGCACCGGTTCCGGGGTCTGCGTCCTGATCGTGAAAGCCATCCGGGTCAGGACATCGCCATTGCCCAGTTCCTCGAACTCGACCTCTTCGCCGTTGGCGAGGCCCAGCGCCAGCAGGTACTGCATGCTCTCCGACCAGCGCACGGTGCTCGCGATCTGGGCCGACAACGTGTCGACCATGGTCTCGACGGCGTACGGCCGCGCGGTGACGTTGGCGATCACGGGAATGGCCGGCGCGGCGAACTCGAATCCCTCGATGAACGCCTTGAACTGCACCATCGCGTCGGCCATGAACGCGGAATGGAATGCGCCGCTGGTGGCCAGCGGGTAGTAGCGCATTTTCCCTTCCCGGAACAGCTCCTCGGCCGCGGCGATCTCGTCGACCGCCCCGGATATGACGATCTGCGACGGCGTGTTGTAATTGGCGAGATAAACGTTGTGCAGTCCCGCGGCGCGCAGCTTTTGTTCGATCTCCTCCTTCGAGGCGTTCATCACCGCCGCCATGGCGCCGCCCGCGACCTGCGCCATCAGCTCCCCGCGCTTTTGCACCAGTCTGAGACCGGTCTCGAAATCGAAGACGCCGGCGGCGAGCAGCGCATTGAATTCGCCCAGGCTGTGCCCGGCCACGACATCGGGCGCCTGGCCGGTGTCCTCCATCCTGCGGTAGTACGACAGCGCATTGACGACATACAGCGCGGGCTGGGTGAACCGGGTGTTGCCCAGCTCCTCGCGCGGGTCGTCGAGGCACAGTTCCTTGATCGAATAGCCGAGGATGGCGTCGGCCTGTTCGGTCAGGTGCCGGAAGCGGTCGAACAGGTCGGCGCCCATCCCCCTGGACTGCGAACCCTGGCCGGGAAACATATGGATCTTCATGAGTACTCCTCGAGTGTCTGGTTCAGGAATGGCGTTGCAGGCAGATGGCCGTATTCACGCCGCCGAAGCCCATGCTGAGATTGATGGCGTTGTCGATCCGGTGCGGCACCGCTTCCGGCCCGACCCATCGGAACCCGCGGTCGATGGGGTGGTCGAGATTGCGCGTCGGGTGCAGCCTGCCGGCTTTCATCTGCAGCATCACGGCGATCAGTTCCACGGCGCCCGCAGCCGACAGGCCGTGGCCGACGATGGATTTGGTGGTGTTGATCCAGGCGTGTTCCAGATCGCACCGGCGCAGCGTATCGAGCTCGGTGGTGTCGCCGAGCGGCGCGCCGGTGCCGTGCGGGTTGACGTAGTCGATCGCGCGCGGCGCCAGGCCGGCGGCGGCCAGGGCCGCTTCGATCGCGGCGACCTCGCCTTCGGCGGATGGATTCGGATTGCGGTTGGCGTCCATGCGCATCGCCCAGCCGGCGAGGCGCGCATACGGCGCACGCGCCGTCCGCACGGCCGTTTCCATCTTCTCGACCACGATGGCGCCGCACGCTTCGCCGAAAATGAAGCCGTCGCGATCCTCGTCGAACGGACGGCAGGCGGCGGCGGGATCGAGCGCATGGCGATCCGAACCCATGGCGCCGAGCGTGCGCAGGCCCTGGCACTCCCAGTACGACAGGTCCATCAGCGCCCCGATCGCGATGCAGGCGTCGACCCGGCCCGACGCGACCGCATGGATCGCTTCGATCACGGCCACCTGGCCGCTGGCGGACGCCCCGCCGACGGTGAACGCCGGGCCGCGAATGCCGAACTGCTGCGTGCACAGGCCGCACAGGTCGCTGTCCATGAACGCCAGGCCATAGGTCGGCCTGAGGAACGCTTCGCGCCCGCGGTACGCGTCGTGGGCGGCCACCAGGTCCCGTTGCTGGACGTTGGAGCCGCCGACGATCAATCCGATCCGTTCCGGCGCGACGCGGTCCAGCGCGGCGTCGTGCCAGGCTTCGTGCAGGGTCGCGAGCGCGACCTGCGCCGACCAGGACGCGGTGCGCAGCAGGCCCGGCGCGATCGCGTCCGGGAGCGCCAGGGCGTCGATCTCGGCGCCGATGAAGCGCGGCCCCTGGTCCGGCACCGGCAGCTGCCGCCCCGGGCGCCGCAGCACGCCGAAGCGATGGCGCCCGTCGAGCAGCGCGCGCGTGAACGCGGCCTGCCCTTGCCCGATGGCGCTCGTTACGCCAAGCCCGCTGACGACGATCCGCGGGGCCTCAGCATTTGGCATGGATGATGTCCGCCAGTTCGCCGATATTCCGGGCCTTCGCCATCTCGATCAGCGGGATGCGCACCGACAGCGATTCCAGGGTCATCATGATGATTTCCGACCGGTCGACCGAATTGGCGCCGAGTTCTTTCAGCGAGTCGCTGCGCTGGAACGCGTGGTCCTGCAGGCGCGGCAGCACGTCTCCCGCGTGGCGGGCGATCAGTCCGAGGATGTCTTGCTGGGTCATTTTTCTCTCCTTGTCGTGGCGTGAAAGCTAGAACTGGTACTGGATCCTGAAACCGACCTGCTTCTGGTCGCGTACGTTCCACAGGGCGCTCCGGCGGTCGTTCGTGTCGGGCACGCTGGCGTTGAATCCGAGGGTGACGTGATCGTTCCACTTGTACGTGGATTCGAGCACGGTGACGCTGGCGCGGTAGGGCCGGTTCTGGAAGTGCAGCAGGTTGACGGTGAGGTCGTCGTTCATCATGGTCTTGCTCACGTTGAGCAACAGTGACCGGTTGTCGCGCGCATAGCCCTGGATCGCGTCGGTCCAGCCGGCGATGTGCTGGTCGACCAGTTCCACGCCCACGGTCAGCGTGGCGCTGTAGCGGTAGTCCAGCCCCAGGTAACTGTCGAATGCGCGCTTCTTCACGATCCGCAGCGCGGCGTCGTTGAATGCCTTCGACGACTTCAGCGCCGCCTCGCCGCGCAGCACGAAGCTCTTGAGCGCGTAGGTGAACGAGAGGCCGGCGAGCGCGTACCGCTCCTTCACCCGCGTCACCGTGCCGTCGGCATTCATCGCCAGGCCGTAGTCGTTGTCGACCAGGCTGGCGGCCATCAGCGTCACGTCCGCGTTTTCGGAATTCTTCTTCCAGCTCGCGCCGTATTCGCCGCCGTCGTCGCCTTCGATCCTGGCGCGGTACCTGAACGGGTCGAACGAATACGCCGTTCCCGGCTTGGGATTCTTGTTGAACGCCGGCTTGGGTATCCAGAACATGCTCCAGCGCCCGAACGACGAATACTGGTCGACGGCCAGCATCGGCTGGCCGATCCTCAGCTCTTCGAGGTTGAAGTTGAACAGCTCCCGGTTGTCGCGCGGGCTGACCACGTCCGTGATCGGCGCCAGCAGCGATTCGCCCCACGCCAGCGCCTGAATGCCGGCCCGCACGCTGGTCTGGCCGGCACTCGTCTGCACATAGGCCTGGGATACCGTGGTGTCCGTCCGCTCGGCGTCGTGGCGATGGTCTTTTTTCAGGAAGGCGGTCGTCTTGCCGCTGAACTGCACGACGAAGTGATCCAGGAAATACTGCGAATATTCGAGCCGGACCGACGTGCGGTTCTTGATCAGCCGGTCCGGCTGTTCGGCCTTGTACGCCGCTTCCTGGGCGAGGGTGACGCGCAGCGGCGAATCGGACGTATCGGCCGCATCCGCGCTGTCCGCCGCGGCGGCCGGCTCGAGCTGCAGGCCCGCCACCTCCTGCGCCTGCGCCAGGCGGCCGTCCAGCACGAATCCGAGCGCGGCCACGAGGAGAAGACGAAAGGAAGCCGGCATCGCTGGCTGGGAGTTCATGGTCGGGAAGATGCTCAAGGTTGTTGTGCGGCCCTGGGCCGGCGCTTTCGAAAACGGGCGGACAGGCTCCGCCGCGTAACGTCACGTCCTGTGCGTTACGACTCGAGGGACAAGGCGATGTGCGCCCGGGAATGCCGCGTGGCACTGTATCCTGCACCCGCGGCGTGGAGAACTACACGAACATGTAGTCGCTGCGGGCGGGGCGCATGCGGATGGCGCCCGCCCGCATGGCCGTTCAGAGCGCCTCGATGGCGCCGCGGTCCAGTTCCACCCGGACGCTGCTGCCGACGACGTCGACGTTGACGACGAGGATCTGCTGGTTCTTGATCCGCACGAGTTCGCCGTGCACGCCGCTCAAGGCGCCGGACACGATCCGCACCTTCGTCCCGGCAACGAGTTCGGGATCGACCGTGAAGTCGGCGCCGCTGTCGACCAGCATCTTGACCGCATCCAGGTCCTGTTCGGGCAGCGCTGCCGGCCGGCCGCTGGCCAGCACGAACCCGCACGAGCCGCGGATATAACGCATGCCTTCGTACTGGCTCGCGCTCGGGCGTACGAAGACGTAGCCGGGAAACAGGGGCACTTCGACCTTGCGCTTGCGGCCCTGGCAGCAGCGCACGACCGCGCGCTTGGGCAGGTAGGTCGGCACCTGCTTCTGTTGCAGGACGCTTTCGACGACGCTTTCATGATGGCTCTTGGTCCGCAGGACCAGCCAGGGATTGACCCGACACTCGCTCTCGAACATGTGACACTCCTCAGGATATCTGGCCCGGCATGAACAGCCCGCCGACGCCGGGCAACCACCGCATCGATCAGCGGAAACATGTACTGCGCCGACCAATCTAACGCGGTTCGAACCGGCCAAGAACTACGCAAAGATGTAGTACTTGAACATGCAGGTGGGCCGCCCCGGCCGTGTTACAGCAGCCCGAACGCGACCGCCTTCGCGACGGCCTGATGACGGCTTCCCACGTCGAACTTGAAGAGGACATTGCGCACGTGGTGGCTCACGCCATGCTCGGAAATATTGAGCAGCCGCGAAATCTCCCACGTGCTCTTCCCGCCCGCGACCAGGCCCAGGACTTCGGCTTCGCGGCTCGTCAGCCTGGGCGCGGGCGCCATGCGCTGGGTCTTGACGATCCGGCGCATCGCTTCATGCGTGAACGTGGCCAGCAGCGAGCCCCAGTTCAGCATGTCGCGCACGTGGCGCCTGGCCTCGTCGTCGGAGCGCGCCACGGCAAGGCTGAGAAACGCCACGTCGCCGTTCCTGCCGTGGACCGGCAGCGTGACCCCTTCCGCCAGCCCGTGCATGCGCGCCTCGCCCCGGAACCGGCGCTGGCATTCGGTCTTGTACAGGTCGTCGGTCCAGATCAGCGGACAGAGCGATTGCTGGGCGTGATGGACGACCGGGTCGATCTGCGCGTAGTGCAGTTTGTCGTAGCGCTCGTGCCACGCGGCGCTGTAGTTGGACTCGACCTGCTCGATGTAGCGGGTGCTCCCCGTGTAGAACCTGCCGTAGTAATAAAACCCGTCGAAACCGAGCAGGCTGCTGATCTCCTCGAGTTCGTCGTTGACGTGGCTGAAACTGGCGCTCTCGCTGATCCGCATGACTCTGCCGATGAGCTGCTGATGGACATCATCAATACCCATGTAACAATCTCCTGTTTGCCGCGTTATGCGCTCTGTCAAACCAGAACGAGAAATAATGTACAACTTTGATATTTAACGTAAGTTACAAAGATGAAATTTGTTTTTGATCAATATAACTATCTGGCATATTTTCGGTTTCACTGCAGGGTCCGGCAATCAGTACCCACCATGCGTGCCCCTCGGGCGACGCGGCGGCCGCGGCGTCACCGCGCATGTCCGCCGGGCGGCCGGCGGACGGGACCGATGTCCGCTTCGGCCCGCCGCAGCGGCGATACGAGTTCACATTTCAAGTCAAAATCTTGCCACGGATGACAAGAAAAAAAGCCCCCCATGAAGTGAGGGAGTTTCGTCATTTCACAGTTGGACGGGCAGGCCCGGCCAGGCGGCGGCCGGGCCGCTTTATGCGCATGGCATGCAGGGACGATCGATATGGTGCGACCTCGTCCGCGCGGACCGTTGCATGCGCGTCGCCCGGGTGTCCACGCCCCCGGCATTGCGAACGGATGCGCATGCGTGCATGCGGACACAGTGAGAATGCGAGAGATTTTTTTCGGAAATAATTATTACCGTCGACAATCCCGGACATGGCATTTCTATTATCCGCCGGGGAAAATGGTTATCAGGCGGGCGAGCCGGAATAATCGGGCCGCAATCCGCGCCGGATATTGGTGACAATATGATAGATTCGTCCACCGGACCCGTCGTTATAATCCGCGAAAGACTTGTTTTATCGGCCCGTCGAGCCGCCGGGATAAATCGGGCGCTGCGAATTGGGTCAATTTTGTGTCGACAAAAAGTTGACAAATGATATTTACGACATTAGCATTCACTCAATAACGCGGCCATCCCTGCGTATTACACCCCTCCCAGCTGCTATCACTTTGGGAACTCACTTGTGGGAATACCTTTCCCACTCACGTCGAATATCCTCGGCAATATTTAACGCTATCCACACACCGGCATTCCCGGCCTGCATGGCGTTCATTCTTTGTTATTCGTGAAATAAAACCCAGGCTTAGCGGCCTTGCGGAAAAAGAACGTGCTGCGGCATTTGCCGAAGCCATGGGTTTGTCATGCCGGTATTCGACCCCGGAGGCGCCCCTACGTGATTTTTTCGCCAGCCTGTTGCGGCTGGACAGAAGCCAACGGCAAGTGCCGGCGGCGGTTTTTAATCTCAATAAGGAAAATCACGTGAATAAACTGAACATTCAAACCATTGGCGGCACGGTGGGTGGCACGGTCGGCGGCACCGTCGGCGGCACTGTGGGCGGCACCGTCGGTGGTACGGTCGGCGGCACGGTCGGTGGCACCGTCGGCGGCACCGTGGGCGGCACCAGCGGCCGTATCCACGGCTCCAAAATGCTGAAGCACAGCCTGAGCAAGTAATACCCAGGCGCGATTGACATGGGCCGCTCCGGCGGCCCATCCGGCCCCAACAATTGAACGCCGACGATAAATCAAAAATGAACGCTCAAAAATACATCCTGTCGCCAGACGCAGTTAATTTCCCGGTCGGCGACCGGGTCGCCGTATATCATCGCCAATTGGGCGGTTTATGTTTCCTCGATGCCGACGCGAGCGGCATCCTGGGCCAGTTTTCCGAGCCCACGGAAATTGCGGCGAACGTCCTGGAAGGCGACGATATCACCCGCCGCGAGGAATTGATCCAGCAGCTGGTATTGCGCCAGCTGCTCGTACCGCTCGACCGCGTGGACGCCGGTCCGGAATATGCACCGGTGCCGCAGAATAAGGTCAACATCATCCAGCTGATTCTCACCAATGCCTGCAATTTCGGCTGCACCTATTGCTTCGAGGGCGTGCAGGGCGTGGAATTGCCGCAGGAAGAAGTGGCCGAGCAATACAAGAAAATCGACATCAGCCGGCTGAATTCGCCGAATGAGATCAAGGTCAACATCAACGAATCGATCTATGCGTCGGAAGCCCGCATCGGGCACCAGTACGACCCGAAGAACCGCCTGATGAAGCCGAAGGACGCCATCGCCTACGTCGACAAGGCGCTGGAAATCGCCAAGAGCACGGGCGTGACCGAGGTGATGCTGCAGTTCTTCGGCGGCGAGCCGCTGCTGAACTGGAAAGCCATCAAGGCCGTACTGGACACCTACGGCAACGGCGCCGCGCACGGCATCGTCATCAACTACTCCACCGTCACCAACGGTTCGCTGATTTCCGAGGAAGTGGCCGAGACCTTTGCCCGCCACAAGGTGGCCGTGTGCGTCAGCTTCGACTCGCCCAAGAGCACCAGCCGTCCCCTGAAGAACGGCGGCGACAGCGCGCCGGTGGTGATGGAAGGCCTGCGCATGTTGCAAAAATATCACAACCGCGTGGCGATCAACTCCGCGCTGACCTCGGATACCTGGGACGAGTTCGACAACTCCATCGTCGACCTGGCGGTTGACTACGGCGCGCGCGAGATCGGGGTCGTGGTCGACTTCGACCCGACCTTCTATTCCAAGTTCGGGGCGCCCGCGATCGTCGAAAAGCTGTGGGGCGTGATCGAATACGGCCGCACGCGCGGCGTGGTACTGACCGGTTACTGGCACCAGATCTTCCAGGTATTGCTGGGCTTCGACGCCGTCAGCCACCGCGGCTTCAAGAACTGCTCCGCCAAGGGCGCCCAGCTGAGCATCGAACCGAACGGCTCGGTGTTCTCCTGCAAGGCCGGCTCCGGCTTGTACGGCAACGTCCTGCAGGGCACCGAACTGCTGGACACCGACATCTATCGCCAGCACGCCAGCCTGCGCCGCCAGAACCCCGCTTTCTGCGGCGGCTGCGAGATCGAGGGTTTCTGCGCCGGCCTGTGCCTGGGACCGCTGGAAAAGAAATTCGGCGACGTGGCCTCGGTGGAACCGTCCGCCTGCGACATGTACCGCGGCATCACGCGCAAGCTGATCGAGGCGATCGCGCCCTACGAGGTGGCCACGTTCGACCTGGCTCCCAACTGACCCATCCATTCATCACTGAGGCAATGACATGATCGTTCTCGAATCAGCCCCGTCCGCCGCTGTCGACGAAATCGTCCAGACCGGCTATGCCGTCATCCGCACCGCGCCCCTGTCCGACGAGGTGCTCGACTCTTTCAACCGCCTGCCGCGCGACGAACACAGCCTGTCGCGCCATCGCCGCATCCGCCTGTCGCAGTATTTCGGCTATTGCGAGAACGGCCAGTGGATCTACGCGCTGCTGCCGCGGCGCCGCTACGTGCAGTCGGCCGAATACATCCGCATCGCCGAGGCCGGCGGCGTGGCGCGCCACCGCGAACAGCTCGAGATCGACCCGTCCGAGCTGATCACGTCGGTGATGGAACAGCTGCCGGTCGACCGCGCGCAGCAATACCACGTCAACGTCAACCAGATCCGCGTCATCGTCGACGCCGACTACAAAGGCGTGACCGTGCCCGAAGGTCCGCACCGGGACGGCCACGAATTCAGCGTGGTGGGCGTCGCCAGGCGCGCCAACGTGGTCGGCGGCGAAACGCAGGTCATGCTCCCGCACGATCACACGCCGCTGTTCCGCCATACCCTGGCCGAGAACGAAGCGATCGCGATCGACGACGAGCGCTTCGTGCACTACGCCACCAACATCGAGTCGCGTGACGGCGCGCCGGGTTACCGCGACATCTGGGTGATCGAGATCAACCGCTGGGAGAACCGCTGCTACGGCCCGCTGCACGACCAGCGCGCCTTGCGCTGACGCGCCACCCGCGCCGGCGCCTGCCGGCACGGTCCCATCCACAACCATCACCGGGTCACCATGACAACGATTTCCGAACAACAGAACACGGCCGTCCCGCGTCAGGGCCTCGGACTGGTACATACGCTGGACGCAGCAGAACGCGACGCCTTGCGTGCACGGCTGCAGGCCGGCCCCGCGGGGGTCGCCTGCCGCGAGGCGGTCGAGGCCTCGGCCTTGCCGCTGGAGCGGATCGGCGCCACCCTGTTCGGCGGCGACGTTCCCTTCTGCCTGCTGCGCAACCTGCCCGTCGACGCGCTGGCGCAGGACTGGGCCGTCGGCCCGGCGCCGTTGGCGTCAAGCCTGCTGGTGGGCGTGACCGCCGCGCTGGGGCTGGCCAACTTCGGCTACGTCGAGGAAAAGAACGGCGCCATCCTGCAGGACGTGCATCCGATCGGCGGCGCCGAACAGACCCAGTCGAACGCCGGCCGGGTCGCTTTCCACATGCACGTGGAAAGCCCGTTCCTGCCGCGCGCGGCGCGGCCCGAGGTGGGCGCGCTGATCTGCCTGAACAACGACAGCGCGGCGCCGACCCGCATCGCCACGGTCGACCTGGTCAAGCGCCAACTGTCGGCGGCCCACCTGGTGGCGCTGCGCCAGCCCGATTTCCGCCTGCGCCACGACCAGTCCTTCGACGTCAACGGCTACACCCTGACGGTGGACAGCGCACTGCTCAAGGAGATCGACGGGCGCGACGAGACCCGCTGCGGCGTCCACGTCGACGGCCTGCATCCGGCGGCCCAGGCGGCCGTCGACGCCTGGAAGCGCGCCGCCGACGCGGTGGCGCTGGATCTGGTGCTCGAACCGGGCGACCTGCTGTTGTTTAACAACTACCGCTGCATGCACGGCCGCGGCGCCGTGGAGGGACGGCGCTGGCTCAAACGGGTCTACAGCACGCGCGACACGCGGCTGCTGTCGGACCGCCTGATCAGCATGTGGCACGCCGTGGGCGCGCGCGACATCGACCACAGTTTCTGAACCCGGAGCCCGCCACATGGACCAGACCGCATTCGACTACCTGAAACGCATCCTCACCGCCCGCGTGTACGAGATCGCCGAGGAAACCGCGCTGACGCCGGCGCCCGCCCTGTCCGCGCGCCTGGGCAATACGCTGCACCTGAAGCGGGAAGACACCCAGAGCGTGTTCAGCTTCAAGCTGCGCGGCGCGTACAACAAGATGGCCGCCCTGCCGCGCGCGCAGCTCGACCAGGGCGTCATCTGCGCCTCGGCCGGCAACCACGCCCAGGGCGTCGCGCTGTGCGCCGCGAAGCTCGGCTGCCGCGCCGTGGTCGTGATGCCGACCACCACGCCGCCGGTCAAGGTTGACGGCGTCCGCGCGCACGGCGCGGAGGTGGTCCTGCACGGCGACTCGTTCAGCGACGCCTACGCCCATGCGCTGGCACTGGAGCGGGCCCAGGGCCTGACCTTCGTGCACCCGTTCGACGATCCCGACGTCATCGCCGGCCAGGGCACCGTCGCCATGGAGATCCTGCGCCAGCATCCGGGCCCCATCCACGCGATCTTTTGCGCGATCGGCGGCGGTGGCCTGATCGCGGGCGTGTCGGCCTACGTCAAGGCGCTGCGGCCCGACATCCGCGTCATCGGCGTGCAGGCCGCCGATTCGGACGCCATGCGGCGCAGCATCGAAGCCGGCGAACGCGTGATGCTGCCCGACGTCGGCCTGTTCGCCGACGGCACCGCCGTCCGCCAGGTCGGCGCGGAGACCCTGCGCCTGGCCCGCATGTACGTCGACGAGATCCTCCTGGTCGACACCGACCAGGTCTGCGCCGCCATCAAGGACGTGTTCCAGGACACGCGCGCCATCGTCGAACCGGCCGGCGCGCTGGCCGTGGCCGGCGCCAAGGCCTACGTCGAGCGCGCCGCCCAGGCGGGCACGCCGCTGCGCGACGAACACCTGGTCGCCGTCACCTGCGGCGCCAACATGAACTTCGACCGCCTGCGCTTCGTTGCCGAGCGCGCGGAGATGGGCGAGCAGCGCGAAGCCCTGCTCGCGGTGTCGATTCCCGAACGGCCGGGCAGCCTGCGCCGCTTTTGCGAGTCGATCGGCACGCGCAGCGTCACCGAATTCGCCTACCGCATGCGCGAGTCCGGCCCCGCCCACGTGCTCGCGGGACTGCAGATCGCGCGCCGGGGCGAGGCGGCCGCGCTGGTGCGCCACCTGGCCGAACACGGTTACGAGGCGCGCGACCTCAGCCAGGACGAGCTGGCCAAGCTGCACCTGCGTCACCTGGTCGGCGGCCAGAGCGCGGCCTCGCGCGGCGAACGCCTGTTCCGCTTCGAGTTCCCCGAACGCCCCGGCGCGCTGCTGCGGTTCCTCACGCGCATGGCGCCGGACTGGAACATCAGCCTGTTCCATTACCGCAACCAGGGCGGCGACGTCGGCCAGGTGCTGGCCGGCCTGCACGTGCCGGCCGGCGACGACGCGGCGTTCCAGTCCTTCCTGGAGAGCGGCGGCTTCCGCTATCGGGAAGAGACATCCAACCCGGCTTACCGCTTATTCCTGTAGTCACGTCCATCCACGATCAGCGCACCCGAATCACACATGAGCAAGAGCGTCAACAGTAGTGCCAACTCCAGCGGCCAGCGCAGCATGCGCCGTCACGAACAGACCCTGTCCGGCGACGGCTGGCGCAAGATCGTCGATTACTGCGAGCGCCAGGCCATCCCCGCCGCCCGCTTCCTGAACGTGCTGTGCGGCTTCCTGCTCGCGCGCCATGTCGGCCATCGCGCGCCATTCGCCATGATGACGGCGGCGGGTCCGCTGCCGATCGACTGCACGGACAACGGCCCGGCCGGCGACATCGGCACCGTGCTGCGCCGCGAGGCCGCGCCGGCCATGGACGCGGGCGACGCGAACGCCCGCTTCCACGCGCACGTCGGCGCGGACGGCGCCCGGCTGGAACTGGAGCACGCGGAAAAAGGCCTGGACGGCGACGGCCTGCTGCGGCACATGGAACGGGTCGGGCACCAGATCGTGTCGGGCACCACCCGCTGGGAGCACGTGTCGCTGCTGGACGGCGCCGAAGCGCGGCGCCAACTGGTCGAGTGGAACGACACCGCCACGACCTATCCGGCCCACCTCGGCGTGCACCAGGCGTTCGAGGCGCAGGCTGCCCGCACGCCCACGGCCACCGCACTCGCATGGGACGGCGGCACGCTCGCCTACGCCGAACTGAACGCCCGCGCCAACCGCCTGGCCCGCCGCCTGCGCGACAACGGCGCAGCGCCGGACACCCAGGTCGCGCTGTGCCTGGACCGCGGGCCGGACCTGATCGTCGCCCTGCTC
>NZ_LMCY01000011.1:267466-267728 GCF_001425685.1 Massilia sp. Root335
CGCGTACGTGCCGCTCGATCCCGCCTATCCCGCCGCGCGCCTGTCTCACATGCTGGCCGATTCGGCGCCCGCGCTGCTGGTGACCGATACGAAGCTGCTGGCCCGGCTGCCGGTCGGGCCGGAACTGCCCGTACTCTGTTTGGACGCCCGCCACGACGCGGTGGACGCCGACACCAACCCGGACCTCGCCGTCCATCCCGAGCGCCTGTGCTACGTGATCTACACGTCCGGTTCCACCGGCCAGCCCAAGGGCGTGGCCGTC
>NZ_LMCY01000011.1:267857-268341 GCF_001425685.1 Massilia sp. Root335
TTGCCCGCGCTCGCGTCGATGCGCCACATCCTCGCCGGCGGCGAGGCGCTGTCGCCCGGCCACGCGCGCACGCTGCGCGATGCCAACCCATCGATCCTGCTCAGCAACGGCTACGGACCGACCGAGACCACCACCTTCGCCTGCCACCACCCGGTCACGGCGCGCGACGACTTCAACCTGCCGCTGCCGCTCGGCCGTCCGATCGCCAACACCGCGATCTACATCCTCGACGCGTGGCTCAACCCGGTGCCCGTCGGCGTGGCCGGCGAGCTGCACATCGGCGGCGCCGGGGTCGCCCGCGGCTATCTGGGCCGGCCCGGCATGACGGCCGAGAAGTTCATCCCCGATCCGTTCAGCGGCGAGCCCGGCGCGCGCATGTATAAATCCGGCGACCTGGCCCGCCAGCGTCCCGACGGCACCATCGAATTCCTGGGCCGCATCGACCAGCAGGTCAAGATCCGCGGCTTCCGCATCGAACCGGGCG
>NZ_LMCY01000011.1:268457-268552 GCF_001425685.1 Massilia sp. Root335
AACGCGGCGACGCCGGCTACGTTGCCCCGGCTGGCCCCACCGCGCAGGCGCTGGCCGCCATCTGGGCCGGCACGCTGGCCCTGGACCGCGTCGGC
>NZ_LMCY01000011.1:268718-269000 GCF_001425685.1 Massilia sp. Root335
CAGCCCGTTCTACAACATGCCGTTCTCGATCCGCTTCAGCGGCGAGCTGGATATCGAGCACCTGCGGCGCGCATTGGACACCGTCGTCGACCGCCACGACGCGCTGCGCACCCGCTTCGTCGTCGTCGACGGCACGCCGGTGCAGCAGGTCGTGCCGCACGCCGCCGTGACGCTGCCCGTCATGGATCTTGCTGCACTAAGCGTGACCGACCGCGACGGCGAAGTGCGCCGCCTCGCGCTGGCCGAAGCGGCCGCGCCGTTCGACCTCGCCGCCGACCGCCT
>NZ_LMCY01000012.1:0-158 GCF_001425685.1 Massilia sp. Root335
GATGGCGGTGACGCGCTGCGCCAGCCAGTCGCGCATGCCGTAGTGCGCGCCGACGACGAGGCGGCGCTGTCCGATGTTGTTGGGGGTAGCCATGTTTAAAACACTCCGAACAGTTTGAGGGCGACCAGCAGGGTCAGGACCAGGCTCACGATCAGCAC
>NZ_LMCY01000012.1:337-80133 GCF_001425685.1 Massilia sp. Root335
CTCTTTTTTGCGCGTTTTTCACGGCTTCGGACATTGGAACACCTCCCTTAAAACTGACTTATTTATATTGGAACCCGGACTACGCCGATTTTGCGACCTGCACGGATTCCGGCTTTTTCGCTGCCAGATCCAGGCTGAAACGCGCCGATCGGGCCTCTTCGACGCTTTCCCAAAATCAAAACATTGTAATCGCTGCCAGCGATTACTGCACCAGCATAGAGCCAGCGCAAAAACTATTCAGGACAATTCGTTTTGGTAATGATGCTTGGCGGTCAGATACAAACCGCGCCGCAGTTCCACCGCCTTGTCCCCATACGTGAACGACACCCGGTCCGCGCACAGCAACGGCGTTCCTTCCGCCACTTTCAGCGCCAGCGCCGTCGGTGCATCGGCCGCGACGGCCCGGATCTTTTCCGTCGCGCGGATCATGCGCGTGCCGAATTCGGATTCGAACAGGCCGTACATCGGCCCCTTGTATTCCGCCAGGCGCTCGCCCGTCAGTCCCTTGAACAAAACCCCGGGCAGCCACAATTCCTCGAGGATCGTGGGCGCGCCGCTGTCGCTCATCAGGCGCTTGATGTAGACCACGGCATCGCCCGATTTCAGGTCGAGCAGGCGCGCCACCTCGGCCGGCGCACGGATGCGCTTGACCTCGAGGTATTCGTGCTCGAAATGCTGGGGGACGCCTTCGTCGGGCATCAGCTTGAGGAAACGGAAGTGGGCGCGCGCCTCGTTGTGGGTCGCGACGAACGTGCCCTTGCCCTGGCGGCGCACGACGAGGTGCTCGGCGGCAAGCTCGTCGATGGCCTTGCGCACCGTGCCCTGGCTGACCTTGTAGCGGCCGGCCAGCTCGACTTCACTGGGGATCAGTTCGCCCGGTTTCCATTCGCCGGACTGCAGGCTCTGGGTGATGAGCGCCTTGATCTGCTGGTACAGTGGAGAAAATGTGGGGGACGGCGCCGCGCCGCCGACAGCGCTGCCGGCGCCCGTAGTCGTGGCGCCATTGCTGTTCGGATTGGACGAGGCTTGGTTCATAGACTGCGATTTTTTCATAAATCCCCTGGTCCGTCCAGTGAAGAAACCCTCGGATTATGTGTCTTATATAAGACATATGATATGAATTGACAGATGGAATGGCGCAGGACTACACTCGCGGTCGATCGAGCGTGGGCGCCCGCCTGCCAGCAATGCGCCGCACGCCCGCTTCTGGATGGCGCTTTTGGTATCATTGCGGTTTTCCCAAACAGGCGTATCCTTCTGCGTCGCCCCGTTTTCTTTCCCACTTTGGAGATTCATCATGGCTAAAACCCCTAAGCGCGTTGCCGTAACCGGCGCGGCCGGCCAGATCGGCTATTCCCTGCTGTTCCGCATCGCCAACGGCGACATGCTGGGCAAGGACCAGCCTGTCATTCTGCAGCTGCTCGAAATCGACAACGAAAAAGCACAGAAGGCGCTCAAGGGCGTCATGATGGAACTGGAAGACTGCGCATTCCCGCTGCTGGCCGGCATGACCGCCCACAGCGATCCGATGACCGCGTTCAAGGACGCGGACGTCGCCCTGCTGGTCGGCGCCCGTCCGCGCGGCCCGGGCATGGAGCGTAAAGACCTGCTGGAAGCCAACGCCCAGATCTTCACGGTGCAGGGCAAGGCGCTGGACGCCGTCGCGTCGCGTGACGTGAAAGTCCTGGTGGTCGGCAACCCGGCCAACACCAACGCCCACATCGCGATGAAATCGGCCCCGAACCTGCCGGCCAAGAACTTCACCGCCATGCTGCGCCTGGACCACAACCGCGCCCTGTCGCAAGTCGCTGCCAAGACCGGCACGGCCGTCGGCGACATCGAGAAGATGATCGTCTGGGGCAACCACTCGCCGACCATGTACGCCGACTACCGTTTCGCCACGGTCAACGGCAAATCGGTCAAGGACCTGATCAACGACCAGGAATGGAACGCCAACACGTTCCTGCCGACCGTCGGCAAGCGCGGCGCCGCCATCGACCACGTGCGTGACTGGGTGCTGGGCACCAATGGCAAGTGGACCACGATGGGCGTCCCGTCGGACGGTTCGTACGGCATCCCGGAAGGCATCGTCTTCGGCTTCCCGGTGACCACCGAAAACGGCGAATACAAGATCGTGCAAGGCCTGGAAATCGATCCGTTCTCGCAAGAGCGCATCAACCTGACGCTGAAAGAACTGAACGAAGAGCGCGCAGGCGTCGCTCACCTGCTGTAAATCATAGGGCGGGCACTTTTGCCCGCCCTATGCCGGCGTAACACACACGCTTGGTGGGCACGGGGTGCCCACCCTACGACGCTGGACGGTTCGTAGGGTGGGCTCCCCGAGCCCACGTAATGCATACCCAGGACTCGACATGCATCCTTCCGAGGTTTTATTCCAGGGCCAACGCCAGCCGCCGCTGCTCCCCGCCTGCGACCACTACGCCGGCAGCGAGAAGCTGATGCGCAAGTCGATGGCGCTGCAACAAGAGCTTGGGCCGATTTTCGACATCACCTTCGACTGCGAGGACGGCGCCAGCGCCGGCGCCGAGCGCGCCCACGCCGAACTGGTGGCTGCGCTCGTGAGCGGCGACGACAACCGGTTCAACCGCATCGGCGCGCGCCTGCACGACGTCACGAGCAGCCACTTCGAGCAGGACGTCGAGATCATCGTGGGCGCCGCCGCGCAAAAGCTCGCGTACGTCATGCTGCCCAAGCCGAACGGCCTCGACGACGTCCTGCGCGCGCAGGAATCCGTCAACCGCGCGGCCGCGAAAGCCGGGCGCGCCGCCCTGCCGCTGCACGTGCTGATCGAGACGCACGGCGCCCTGCACGACGCGTACGCCATCGCCGCCCTCCCCCAGGTCGAATCGCTGTCGTTCGGCATCATGGACTTCGTCTCGGCGCACTACGGCGCGGTGCCGGCCGCCGCGATGCGTACACCAGGTCAATTTACCCACCCACTCGTCGTGCGGGCGAAGCTGGAGATGGTTGCTGCATGTCATGCGCATGACAAAGTCCCTTCGCATAATGTGACGACCGAGATCAAGGACAGCGCGGTGGTCGCCAACGATGCCCAGCGCGCCGCCGCCGAGTTCGGATTCACCCGCATGTGGAGCATCCACCCCGACCAGATCAAGCCGATCGTCAAGGCGTTCACGCCGCGCCTGGCGGAAGTGAACGAAGCGACCACGATCCTGGCCGCGGCGATGGCGAAGGACTGGGGCCCGATTGCCCACGCCGGCCGCTTGCACGACCGCGCCAGCTACCGATATTATTGGACGGTGTTGCAGCGCGCGAAGCTGGCCGGCCTTGCGCTGCCGGATGCCGCCGCGGCACTCGTCAATCAACCGGAATCCATCTGATGTCCATCACTCTGAAACAAATCGCCGCCGCCTGTGCCTTTGCGCTCGCGGCCGCCGGTGTTTGCGCGCCGGCATCCGCCACCACCCACGACACGCATCCGAAGGCCACCAAGGTCCTGAAGGAAAAAGCCAGGTCTTCCAAGCACAAGAAGGCGAAAAAAGAAGCCCCGAAGCCGGCGGTCGCCGACAACGAGCCGGAACCGGACGTCACGGACACGACGATGGCCGAGTACTCGTGCGAACTGAACAACAAGGTCGCCATCTACCGCAACCCGATGGACGACAGCCACATCGCCCTGCGCTGGCAAAACCACCTGCGCCGCATGGACAAGGTGGGCACGACCACGGGCGCGCAGCGCTACGAAAACACGAACGTCGGGCTGGTCTGGATCGGCATCCCGTCGAAAGGCATCCTGCTCGACTCGAAGCAGAACCGCCAGCTGGCCAACGAATGCAAGGATGCCGAGCAGGCCAAGCCGGTGGTGGCCGCGGCGCCGGCCGAAAAGAAAAGCTGATGCCTGGGCGCGGAATGCAATCGGACGTCGTCCCCGCCTCCGCGGGGGCGACGGCGTAGCGAACCGGGTTTGTCGCAGCAACAACAAAATCCTCTACTGAAGGGAGCTTTTATGTCTCACAACACGCTGAACACGCTGAAGGAATTCCCCATCGCGGCGGGCCAGACCGGCCAGTTCCATTCCCTCCCGGCCCTCGCCGAATCCCTGGGCGTGAACCTGTCGCGCCTGCCGGTGTCGATCCGCATCGTCCTCGAATCCGTGCTGCGCAACTGCGACGGCAAGAAGGTCACCGAAGAGCACGTCCGCCAGCTGGCGAACTGGAGCCCGACCGCTGCCCGCACCGAAGAGATCCCGTTCGTCGTCGCCCGCGTCGTCCTGCAGGACTTCACCGGCGTGCCGCTGCTGGCCGACCTGGCCGCGATGCGCAACGTCGCCGCCAAGACCGGCGCCGATCCGAAGAAGATCGAGCCGCTGGTGCCGGTGGACCTGGTCGTCGACCACTCGGTCACCATCGACCACTTCCGCACCCCGGACGCGCTCGACCTGAACATGAAGATCGAGTTCCAGCGCAATAACGAGCGCTACCAGTTCATGAAGTGGGGCATGCAGGCATTCGACACGTTCGGCGTCGTGCCGCCGGGCTTCGGCATCGTGCACCAGGTGAACCTCGAGTACCTGGCCCGCGGCGTGATGAAGAACGACGGCGTGTACTACCCGGACACCCTGGTCGGCACCGACTCGCACACCACCATGATCAACGGTGTCGGCGTCGTCGGCTGGGGCGTGGGCGGCATCGAGGCGGAAGCCGGCATGCTGGGCCAGCCGGTCTACTTCCTGACCCCGGACGTCATCGGCGTCAACCTGACCGGCACGCTGCGCGAAGGCTGCACCGCGACCGACCTGGTGCTGACCATCACCGAGATGCTGCGCAAGGAGAAGGTCGTCGGCAAGTTCGTGGAATTCTTCGGCGAAGGCACCGCCTCGCTGTCGACCACCGACCGCGCCACCATCGGCAACATGGCACCGGAATACGGCGCGACGATGGGCTTCTTCCCGGTCGACGACAAGACCGTCGACTACTTCCGCGGCACCGGCCGCACCGAAGAAGAACTGGCCGCCTTCGAAAACTACTTCAAGGCCCAGCAACTGTTCGGCATCCCGCACGCCGGCGAGATCGACTACACCCGCGTCGTGTCGCTCGACCTGGCGACCGTCACCCCGTCGCTGGCCGGTCCGAAGCGTCCGCAGGACCGCATCGAACTGGGCAACGTGAAGGCCAACTTCGCCGACCTGTTCTCCAAGCCGACCAGCGAAAACGGCTTCAACAAATCGCCGGAAGACCTGTCGAAGGTCTACGAAACGACCAACGGCGTGCGCGTGAAGAACGGCGACGTGCTGATCGCCGCGATCACGTCGTGCACCAACACGTCGAACCCGAGCGTGATGCTGGCCGCGGGCCTGCTGGCCAAGAAGGCCGTCGAGAAGGGCTTGAGCGTCGCACCGCACATCAAGTCGTCGCTGGCGCCGGGATCGCGCGTCGTCACCAACTACCTGGAAGCGGCCGGCCTGCTGCCGTACCTGACGCAACTGGGCTTCGGCGTGACCGCCTACGGCTGCACGACCTGCATCGGCAACGCCGGCGACCTGACCCCGGAACTGAACGCCGCGATCACGTCGAACGACATCATCGCCGCCGCCGTCCTGTCGGGCAACCGCAACTTCGAGGCGCGCATCCACCCGAACATCCGCTCCAACTTCCTGGCCTCGCCGCCGCTGGTCGTCGCCTACGCGATCGCCGGCAACGTCACGCGCGACCTGATGACGGAACCGGTCGGCAAGGGTTCGGACGGCGTCGACGTCTACCTTGGCGACATCTGGCCGACCTCGCAGGAAATCCACGACCTGATGAAGCTCGCGATGAACTCGGACGTCTTCAAGGCCAACTACGCGGACGTCAAGGGCAACCCGGGCGCGCTGTGGGAAGCCGTGTCGTCGGTGTCGGGCCAGGTCTACGACTGGCCGGAGTCGACCTACATCGCCGAGCCGCCGTTCTTCGGCGACTTCGAGATGACCCCGAAGGCCGCCGCCGCCGGCGTCCAGGGCGCGCGCGCGCTGGGCGTGTTCGGCGACTCGATCACCACCGACCACATCTCGCCGGCCGGTTCGATCAAGGAAGACGGTCCGGCCGGTAAATGGCTGAAGGACCACGGCGTCATCAAGGCCGACTTCAACTCGTACGGCTCGCGCCGCGGCAACCACGAGATCATGATGCGCGGTACGTTCGCGAACGTCCGCATCAAGAACAGGATGATCCCGCCGAAGGCCGACGGTTCCGCGGTCGAAGGCGGCATCACGCTGCACCAGCCGAGCGGCGAACAGCTGTCGATCTACGACGCGGCCATGAAGTACATCGCGGAAGGCACCCCGACGATGATCTTCGCGGGCGAAGAATACGGCACCGGCTCCTCGCGCGACTGGGCCGCGAAAGGCACCCAGCTGCTGGGCGTGAAGGCCGTGATCGCCCGTTCGTTCGAGCGCATCCACCGTTCGAACCTGGTCGGCATGGGCGTGCTGCCGCTGCAGTTCCTGGGCGACGACAGCGTCGATTCGCTGGGCATCACCGGCACCGAGACGTATGACCTGAAGGGCCTGGAAGGCGAGATCCGTCCGCAGATGCAGGCGACCCTCGTCATCCACCGCGCCGACGGTTCGACGAAGGAAACGTCGGTCCTGCTGCGCATCGATACGCCGATCGAAGTGGATTACTACAAGCATGGCGGCATCCTGCCGTTCGTGCTGCGCCAGCTGCTGGCGGCGTAATCTGCGGAAGGCAAGGCAAAAGGGCCGGAACCTGTACGGGTTCCGGCCCTTTTTTTCGTTGACCGGTCGTTCATGGCGGGCACGGGGTGCCCACCCTACGGCCACGGGTTTTCGTAGGGTGGGCTCCCCGAGCCCACGAATGCATACCGACTACGTCTCCGCCCACATCCGCAACAGGTTGTGGTAATGCCCCGTGAGCGCCACCAGCTCCGGCCCGTCCCCATGCTGCGCGCGCAAGGCCTGGATATTGGTGTCGAGGTCGAACAGCATCGCCCGTTTGCCGTCGTCGCGCACCATGCTCTGCACCCACAGGAACGACGCCACGCGCTCGCCGCGCGTGACCGGCTGCACCTCGTGCACGCTCGACGACGGGTAGACGATCGCGTCGCCCACCGGCAGCTTCACGTCATGCGTGCCGTACGTATCGATCACGGTCAGCTCGCCGCCGTCGTATTCATCGGGATCGCTCAGGAACACGGTGCACGACACGTCCGCGCGCACCGCCGCCCCGCTGCGCTGCGCGCGGATGGCGCCGTCGACGTGCGGGCCGTAATGCTCGCCGCCCGCATAGCTGTTGAAGAACGGCGGCAGGATGCGCAGCGGCAGCACGCTCGAAAAGAACAGCGGGTGCGCCGTCAGCGCGCCGCTCACGATCTGCCCCAGTTCCACGGCCAGCGGCGACCCTTCCGCCAGCTGGCGGTTGCGCTTGACCTGCGCGCCCTGGCTGCCGACGCTGGCGCGGCCGTCGATCCAGTCGGTGGCGGCCAGGCGCGCGCGCATGGACTTCACCTGGTCCGGGCTCAGCACGCCGGGGATATGCAGCATCATCGTTCACTCCTCATGAAACAAGCCCTCGACGCCGGGTAGCGCGGAGGGCTTGCGGTTCGCTGGCGGTTCGCGGCGCCCGGATCAGAACCTGACGTTGGCCGACAGCGTCGCCGACCGCCCCGGCGCCACGCCGGCATAGTGCGGCGACGAGACCTTGTCGAAGTACAGCTTGTCCGTCAGGTTCTGCACGTTCAGCTGCAGGCTGACGTCCTGGTTCAGCGCATAGCTGGCCATCGCGTCGAAGCGGGTATAGCCGGGCGCCCACTTGTTGTTGTTCACGTTCGCGTAAATCATCGACATCGAGTTCAGGCCCAGGCCGAACGTGAGGTCCTTCGCGACGGCGTACGTCGTCCACAGCGAGGCCGAGTGCTTCGGCGTCGCCGGGAAGCGGTTGCCGTTGTAGGGCGACGCCACGTACACCGGCTTCGCCGTCGTGCCGGCGTTCAGGTAGCCATTGTCCGCGATTTGCGCGTCCAGGTACGTGTAGCCGCCGAACACGCTCCACTGCGAGGTGATCTTGCCCGAGAAGCCCAGCTCGACGCCCCTGACTTCCTTGCGGCCGACGTTCTGCACCGTGCCGTCCGGCGCCGTCACGCGGGCATTGTTCATCGTGCTCTTGAACACGGCCGCCGTCAGCGACAGGCGCCCGCCCGGCATCACATCCCACTTCGTCCCCAGCTCGATGTTCTTGCTGCGCTGGGGCTGCAGGTTCTGCACGGCCACCGTCAGCGCATCGAGGCCGTCGCCGCCGTCGTTGCCCGGCGGGGTCGCCGACGTCGCATACGCCAGGTAGATGCTGCCGTTGGCCGCCGGCTTGTACACGAGGCCCGTCTGCCAGCTCCAGAAATTGCTGTCGACGTCCGCCTGCACGGCCGCCGTCGTCGCCGTCGGCAGCGTGTTCAACACGCTCTGGAAGTCGTCGTAGCGGCCGCCCACGTTGACCTGCCACTGCTTGTTGAATTCGATGGTGTCGAACGCGTACGCCGACTTCGTCTTCGTGTTCACGTGCGTCAGCGCGCCCGAGACGGCGCGGGTATAGGCCCACGGATCGTACGGATTCGGATCGGCCAGGGTCGTGCAGTTGTACAGCGTTTCCGCGCCCGACGTCGGGCAGGTGAACGTGCCCGTCAGCGGATTGTTCGTGCCCGGCGTGAAGACGTAGGCGGCGCGGTCCGTCGTCTCGCGGTCGAATTCGATGCCAGCGTTGTACGTGTGCTTGACGCCGGCCGTGACCAGGTCGCCCGACAGGCTCGTCACGTTCGTCGCGGTGCGGGTTTCCGTCACGCGCGTGTTGGCGCGGCGCCAGACGGTGCCATACAGGACCGTGTTGCCCTTCGAGTCGTCGGGCTGGGTCCAGACGTAGTCGTTGTTCGACTTGCCGTAGCGCGTGACGTTGCGCAGGGTGATGCCGTTCGCCAGTTGGTGGCGCAGGTCGATGGTGGCGATGTCGCTCCTGGTGTCGCGGAAGTCGCGGTTGGCGAGGCCGTAGAACGTCGCGCGGTCGACGTTGAACGGTTCGCCGTTGCCGTTCTTCGCGACGTTGGCGCCGGTCGTGACCGGGTTGTTGAACGGGATGCCGGTGTCCGGGATCTCGTGCGACGTCATGTGGTAGACGCTGACGATGGCGCGCGTGGGGCCGGTCAGGCCGAACGTCACGGTCGGCGCGATGCCCCAGCGCTTGCCGCCGACGACGGCGCGGCCCGGCACGTCGGCTTCGTGCGCCATCACGTTCAGGCGGAAGGCGCTGTCGCTGCCGATGTTGCGGTTGATGTCGCCCGTGAGGCGGCGGTATTTGTCGCTGCCGATGCCGATGCCGGCGTGGTTGAAGTCATAGGCCTGCGCCGTCTTGGTGACGAGGTTGACGCCGCCGCCGGCCGAGGAACGGCCGCCGTAGGCCGAGTTCGGGCCCTTCACGACTTCGACCTGCTCCACGTCGAAGATCTCGCGCGACTGCGAACCGGAATCGCGGATGCCGTCGATGTACGTGTCCGTCTGCGCGTTGTAGCCGCGGATGAACAGATTGTCGCCGACCGGGTTGCCGCCCTCCGCCGCGCCGATGGTGATGCCGGGCACGGTGCGCAGCGCGTCCGTCAGCGACGTGGCGCCCGTCTGCGCGATGACGTCGGCCGGCACGACCGTGACGGATTTCGGCGTGTCGAGCAGCGGCGCCGTGAACTTGTCGTTGGCCGACGCCTGCTGCTGGTTGGCGCCCGTCACCTGGACGCTCGGGATCGTCGGATCGGGCGCGACGTCGGGACCGGCATGGGCGACCGCCGGCAGCGCCAGCGATGCCAGCACGGCCAACGCGGTGCCCGGCAGCGTGCGCGCATGCTTGCGGCTCGTGATGAAGGAAGTCGGGGTGTTATTTTTCTTGATCGTCATGATGTGGGGGCAGGTCCTGGAGGGCGTCTGGCTGCGCCGTCGCTGACATGAATATGAATGAGAACGATTCGCATTATCGTTCCGATTATTGCTTTTGACAAGCGCTGGTGAACAATCGACGCCTGGGCGACGCGCGGACACGACGGCGCCGATATTGCCGCAGTGTTACTGGGGTGTGGCCGAATCAACTACAATACCGGGGATAAGGGTTTATCATGACCCTCGGATCTCGATCCAAAGAATACGACCCACCCTTACCGAAGAGACTCCCCAAGCGTATGCGTCGCCCTTCCAAAGACTCACCCAAACTTTCGGCAGAAAGCCAGCGTCTCATCAGCCTCAGCAACGCCATCGTGCAGGCCGCCAGCCGCGTTGAAGAACGGGCCTGGGAACGCAACCTCGACGCCCAGCTGCAGAAGCTGCTCAAGACGAACCACCAGGACACCGTCGACGCCGCCCTCAACGTCCTGTTCAAGGGCGACCTCGCGGTCTACGACGTGCTGATGGACGGCGTCGAGGCGGTCAGCGAGTCCTCGACGATGACGGAGCAGGCCAACGACGGTGCCGAGACCACGTGGCAGGCCTTGCTCGTGGCCGCCCCGATACTGGCCTGGACCCGCTTCTCGATCGCGTCCGGGACGATCCCCGGCGACATCCTGAGCACGCTGACGGCGCACTTCGGTGCCCACCTGCTGGCCGACAACACCAAGGTGGCCATCGCGCCGACGCTGTACTCGATCGACCAGCTGCCGCGCACCCACGCCGAGACCTATGCCCTGACGCACAAGCTCGCCGCCGCCGCCCACAAGGGCTCGACGGTGAAGCCGGCCGCGCCCGGCCCGGACACGTCGCAATTCCTGGCCGACACACGCTACCTGCTCGTGGCCGTCATCGCCCCGCAAGGCGCCCCGCTGTTCCGCTGGCAGGAACCGCAGCACCACATCAATTTCGAAGCGGAGCGCGACAACGCCCTCGAGCAATGGCGCGCCCAGGCCGGCCCGAACATCGCCCGCCTGCTGCCGGGCTGCGGCGTCGAACTGCTGCTGCCGGAAGCGTATTACGTGGCCTGCCGCGAGGCGGATAAACTGATCCGCCCGGTGTCGATCCGCGCCGCCGTCCACTACCTGACGAACACGCTGGGCGTGGAACCGAACGACCTGCGCGCCGTCATCGCCGGCTTCGGCGACGAAGTCAATGACAGCCAGGTCGACGAATACCGCGTCGGCTTCACCTTGCGCCAGTCGTCGGACGTCGTGTACGGCATCGTCTGGCCCCTGTACGGCCAGGAAGACGAGGAAGGCACGCCGATGGAAGGCCCGGCCGGCGGCGGCGACCGCCCGCTGGCGCCGCTGGACGAGATCGTCAAGCACCTGAACGACGTCGGCATCACCCACGTCAAGCGCATCGGCGAACGCTATGTCGCCGAGTACTGCGACGACTGCGGCGCCCCGCTGTTCGCCGACCCGAGCGGCGAGCTCGTGCATGCCGAGATGCCGGAAGACACGCCGGCGGGGAACGAACACTTCCACTGACGCACAGCGTCTCCTTGGGGTCAGAGCACACTTCGCTTTCCAAAAAGATCGTGCCCAAAACCGGGCTCTGACCCCGAATTGTCGGTTATGGATGCCCGGCCGCGTGCCGGGCATTTTTCTTTTTCGGCTGATTCCTCTAATTCGACCCATTGACGCCGGCCACGCCCGCCGCTAAATTAGTTAACACGTTAACTAAATCGCCGCCATGGAACCCGTCACCATTCCCGTTTCCGGCACCGACGCGATCGGTGCGACCCTTTGGCACGCCGACGGCGCCCGTGCCGCCGTCCTGCTGCATCCCGCCACCGCCGTCACGCAGCGCTATTACGAAGCGTTCGCGCGCTACCTGCATGGCCTGGGCTTCCACGTGCTGACCTACGACTACCGCGGCACCGGCCGCTCGCGCCCGGCCGATCTGCGGCAGTGCGCCGTGACGATGGCCGAATGGATCGAGGACGACAACGCGGCCGTGACCCGCTGGGCCGCCGCGCGCTTCCCGGGCCTGCCGCTGCTGGCCGTCGGACACAGCGTCGGCGGCCATGCGATCGCGCTGTCGTCGGCCAGCGACCTGCTGTCCGCCGCCGTGCTGGTGGCCTCGCACGCCGGCGTCACGCGCACGATCCGCGGCGCCTTTGAACGGATGCGCGTGTGGACCGTGATGCGCGTGCTCGCACCCGTCCTGTGCACCGTGCTGGGTTATATGCCGGGACGCCGCATCGGCCTCGGCGAAGACCTGCCGCGCACGGTGATGCTGCAATGGAGCCGCTGGACTACGCTGCCCGGCTACTTCCTCGACGACCCGGCGATGGATGCGCGCCGGCGCATGGCGCGGGTGCGGCTGCCGCTGCTCGTGCTCGGCTTCGACGACGATCCGTGGGCCAATGCGCGCGCCATCGACATCCTCGTGAAGCCGCTCGTCAATGCGCGCCTGGAGCGGCGCCCGATCGCGCCGCGCGACGCCGGCCTGCCCGCCATCGGCCACATGGGGTTCTTCCGCAAGCAGTGCGCGGACCGCATCTGGCCGCAGGTGGGCGAGTGGCTGCTGGCGCACTGCGCGGTGAACGAGGACGCCCGATGACGGCGGCGAACAGCCCGCCGCGCTTCGCCTTCCTGCTGAACCGCGCGCAAAAGGTGCTGCAGCGCTGGATCGAGACGCGTCCCGAGGCGTGGGACGGCATCAGCTCGGCGCAGGTCGGGCTGCTGTTCTTCCTCGCGTCGCGCCAGGAACCCGCCACGGTCGGCGCCATCGCCAAAGGCCTGCAGGTGGCGCCGGCCGCCGTCACGAATCTGTCGAAGCGGATGCAGGCGGCCGGCCTGATCGCGCGGGTGGACGACGCCGCCGACGGCCGCGTCACGTGCGTGCGCCTGACCGCGCAAGGCCAGGACGCCAGCCGCCAGGCCCATGCCGTGCTGCAGGCGCTGAACGCGCGCCTGACGGCCGGGTTCACGCCGGACGAGCTGGCCGTCGTCGCGCGCTGGCTGGCGCAGGTCGCGGCGCTCGAACGCGACCTGCCCGGGGAGTGACCCGCGCACGGCGCTCAGCCGCGCGCGCGGACCGCCGTCGCGGCCCCGCCCCGCACCACCGACAAGTCGACCCAGCCCGCGCGCCACGCCTGCTCCAGGTCGCGCTCGATCGCATCCAGCGACGCGTGAACGGCGCCGGGGAAGCCGCGCACGCCGTAAGCGCGGTTGCGGCCATGCGACTTGGCCAGCAACATGGCCATGTCCGCGAGGTTGACGACCCGTTCCCACGTCAGCGCGGTGCCGCCGAGCGCCAGCGGAAACGGCGCGTAGCCCACCGACACGCTGACCGGGATGCTGCCGTTGCGGTATTCGACGGCCTGCGCGGAGATGCCGTGCAGGATGCGCAGCGCCACCTCGTCCAGTTCGTCGTGCGCGACCGCCGGCACGAACGCGAGGAATTCCTCGCCGCCCCAGCGCACGATCATGTCGGTGTCGCGCAATGCCGCGCGCAGGTCGTGCGCGACCGTCTTCAGTACGGCATCGCCGGCCGCATGACCCAGCGTGTCGTTGACGTCCTTGAAATGGTCCACGTCCAGCAGGAACAGCGCCCCCGCGGTCGCATCAAAGGCCGTGCGCCGCTCATTGCCCGCGCGGGACATGAATTCCTGGAAGTGGCGGCGGTTGTACAGCAGCGTGAGCGGATCGAGCGCGCCCTGCCGCTTCAACAGCAGGTTTTTTTCTTCCAGCTCGCTGTTGGCGCGCCGTACTTTCCGGTAGAGCAGTCCGACCACCACCGAGGCCAGCGCGTACGTCACGGCCAGCAGCCACCAGACACGCTGCTGCCAGCGACGATTGTCCAGCTCCGCCCTGGCGGCCCGGTTTTCCTGGCGCAGGGCGTCGATCCGGCGCTGCTTTTTCTCGGCGTCGTATTTCTGCTGCAGCTCCATCACCGCCTTCTGGCGTTCCCCGGCAAAGATCTCGCCCGACAGGCCGCGCTCGCGATCGTAGGCGTCGACGGCGCCCTTGTAGTCGCCGGCGTGTTCGAGCGCGCGTCCATACTCGCGCAGCACGGCCAGGAGTTCCGGCTTGTCGCCCTGTTTTTCGTAGGTGGCCAGGCCCGCCTCGAACTGCCGCTTGCCCTCGGCCAGCCGCCCCTGTCCGAGCAGCGCCTGGCCCAGGTTGACGCGGGCGGTGGCGACGTCGTTGTTGCTCCTGACGTCGACGGCAGCGTCCAGCGCCTGCGCGGCATAGGCCTCGGCCTCACGGAACCGGCCCTCCTTCAGGTAGCAATCCGACAGGTTGACGAGCGTCGTGGCGCCCATCTGGCGTGCGCCCATGCTGCGTTCCAGGCCGAGTTCCTCGAACAGGGCGTGGCGCGCCCGCTCGAAGGCGTTCTGCTCGACGGCCAGCGCGTACTCGTCGCCCAGCGCCGTCGCGACGTATCCCGGCGACGCCATCTTCCTGGCCACGGCCAGCGATTCCTGCTGCACCTCCCAGCCTTTGTCGAGCTCCCTCAAATTCAGGTACAGCTGCACCAGCGCGTGCAGCGCACTGGCCAACGGCGCGCTGTCGGTGCCGATCTGGCGCGCCATGCCGACGGCGGCGTGCAGTTTCGCCAGCGCAGCCGGATAATTGCCCTCCTCCTGGAACGACTGTCCGGCCGCGATGGTCGCCAGCACCTTCGTCGGGATGTCGCCGGTGGCCGAGGCGACGCGTTCCGCCTCGAACGCCGTGGCGTGGGACGCGGCCAGGTCTTCGCGCAAGTAGAGCGTGTTGGCGCGCCCGATCAGGCCTTTGGCCAACGCCAGGTTGTCATTGTTGCGCTTGCCGTAATTGATCAGCTGGTCCGCCAGTGCGAGCGCGTGCGTCAGGTCGCCGGTGCCGCGCTCGGCCGTGCTGTAAAAATACAGGAAGTCCGTCCGCAACTGCGCGGGCGCGGTGGCCATTTCCCACTCCATGTCGCGCAGCCGGCTCGACGCCTGGTCCGGCACGAAGCGGGCCATGGCGCCGGCCGCGCGCAAGCGTTGGGCCAGCGGCTGGTCGGCGCGGGCCGCGAACGGACACAGCAGGATCGCGACGGCGCAGTATGCGCGCACGCTGGTTTGTGACAGGACGGGAAATACCATTGCGCTCCTCGGGCTGCGGCGCACACAGTACGGCCGCGTGCCGAGGATTATGCCTGCAGTCATCTAGAAGGTTCAACCGAACGGTGTCCCCTTCCGCCTGCGCCGCCCGTCAGCGCCCGGCGAGCGACGCCAGGTAGCCGTGGATCTGCGCCACCGCCGCGGCGCCCTCGCCCGCCGCGGCCGCCACACGCTTGGTCGACCCGGCCCGCAGGTCGCCCACCGCAAAGATGCCGTCGACGCTCGTCTCGAGCGTGCGGGCGCCGCGTTCCGGACGCGTGTCGGCGCCGGTCAGCACGAAGCCCTTGTCGTCCAGTTCGACGCCGCATTCGTGCAGCCAGTCGCTGTTCGGATCGGCCCCGATGAACAGGAACATCCGCCGCACCGCGAACTCGCGCGTGTCGCCGCCGTCGCGGCCGCGGCAGCGCACGCCCGCCAGGCCGTTCTCGTCGCCGACCAGCCCGACGATTTCGCGCCGCGCGTGCAGGTGGATGTTCGGGGTCGCGGCGATGCGTTCGATCAGGTAGCTGGACATCGTCGCTTCCAGCCCCGGTCCGCGCACCAGCAAGTGCACTTCCGACGCGTGCGCCGCGAGGAACACGGCCGCCTGCCCCGCCGAATTGCCGCCGCCCACGAGCACGACGGGTTCGTTGCGGCACAGCCGGGCTTCCACGGGCGAGGCCCAGTAGTACACGCCGCGGCCTTCGTAATCGGCGATGTCGGGCAGGTCGGGCTTGCGGTAGCGCGCGCCCGCCGCCAGCACGACGGCGCGCGCCTGCAGGCAGGTGCCGTCGTCCAGTTCGACCTTGAGCGGGCGCTCGTGGCACAGCAGGCGCGTGGCGCGTGCGGGGATCGCGATCTCGGCGCCGAATTTCAGCGCCTGCACGTACGAACGGCCGGCCAGCGCGCGGCCGGAGATCCCCGTCGGGAAGCCGAGAAAATTCTCGATGCGCGCGCTCGCGCCTGCCTGGCCGCCATACGCGCGCTGGTCCAGCACCATCACGCGCAGGCCTTCCGATGCGGCATACACGGCCGTCGCCAGGCCGGACGGGCCGGCGCCGACGACGAGCACGTCGAACACGGCCCCGCGCTCGATGCGCGGCAAGGTGCCGAGGCAGCGGCCCACTTCGGCCAGGGTCGGGTTCTTCAGCACGAAGCCGTCCGGCAGCGCCACGAGCGGCCAGTCGGACGGCTGTTTCCAGTGCTCGCGCACGAGCTCGGCCGCTTCCGGATCGGTCTCGGGATCGCGCCGCGTGTACGGGTAGGCATTCCGCGACAGGAAATTCTCCAGCTCGAACAGGCCCGCATGCGCGGCCGGTCCGATCAGGATGGGCCCGCCCGGCTTATTGGTGATCAATTGCACGCGACGGAGGATGAAGGCGCGCATGAGGCGCTCGCCCAGTTCGGCCTCGGCCACGATCACGGCGCGCAGGCATTCCGCGTCGAGCACGAGGGTCTCCAGCTCGCCCACGGCGACGCCGTCGGCCAGCGGCGGCCGGCCGGACAATGTCGCCACTTCGCCGGCGAACTGGCCGGGGCCGTATTCGACCACCTCGACGCGCTTGCCGAGCGCATCGGTCCGGCTGCACGACAAGCGCCCCGCCAGCACGACGACCATGCCGGGCGAATCCACGCAGGCGCGGAACACGGTGGCCCCGTCCGGCCAGCTGCGGCAGGTGCCGAAGCGGCGCAGGCGGGCGATGTCGTCCGCGCTCAAGGTGGGAAAGATCTGGTGGCCGCGCGTGGCCAGGTCGACGCCGGCGCGCGCGTCGGGATCGGCGACGAGGCCTTCGGGAATCAGTTCGGGAACGTGTTCGGACATGGTCGGCCGCCTCGTGGTTGGGTATCGCATGCTAACCCAAGCCGCGGCGCCGCGCACCCCTCAAAAGACGGGGCCGTCGGCGCGGCGGCGGCGCATCACGGCTTGTCCGGCCACTGCGAATAGGGAGCGCGGATCAGGCTGGCGTTGTAGTAGCGCTTCTCGCCCGTGACTTCCGGCCCGATCCAGTCCGGCTTCTGGAACGCCTCGTCTTCCGCGTCGAGTTCGATCTCCGCCACGACGAGCCCGGCATTCAGGCCGAGGAATTCGTCGACTTCCCACGTGTGGCCGGCATAGTCGATGCGGTGGCGGATCTTTTCCACCTGCGGCTGCTCGCACAGGCCGTCCAGCAGCTCGATCGCGTCCGCGATGGGAATTTCGTACTCCCACTCGCCGCGGCTTGCCCCCGTGCTCTTGCCCTTGATGGTGATGACGGCGCGCTCGCCCTCGATGCGCACGCGCACGGTGCGCACGGCATCCGCCACCAGATAGCCCTGGCGCATGCGCGTCGGGATGCCCTGCCCGCGCCAGCCCTCGTTGGCCAGCAAGAACTTGCGTTCGATCTCGACGCCCATGGGTGCTCCGTTCAGTCGTCCAGCGATTGCAGGATCGGCTGCAGCATGGCCGCGCCGAGCGCGCTGCTGCGGGCGCCGTTCCAGCCGACGTACGGGTCGGGCAGGTTGGCGTTGTCCTTGAACGGCATTTCCAGCGTCAGCGACAGGCATTTGAACGTGTGGCCGATGTACTTCGAGGCCAGGGTCAGCAATTCCTCGTTGTACTTGCTCGCGGCATAGCCGTAGACGTTCTGGAAGTCGGGGCTGGCCGCCATGTAGCGTTCGATGAATGCGTTCTGGGCGGCTAGGCGCTCGGGCGTGAAATCGGTCAGCATCTCGCTGCCGGCCACGAAGTTGTACGGCAGCGCCTCGTCGCCGTGGATGTCGAAGAACATGTCGACGCCCGTCTCGTGGATCTTGTTCTTCACGCACAGCACTTCCGGGCTGCGTTCGGCCGACGGCGTCATCCACTCGCGGTTCAGGTTGGCGCCGGCGGCGTTCGTGCGCAGGTTGCCGCGGAACGATCCGTCCGGGTTCATGTTCGGCACGATGTAGAACACGGCGCGCTGCAGCAGCTTGCGCGAGACCGGATCGGAATTGTCGAGCAGCGCATCCATCATGCCTTCGACGAACCACTCGGCCATCGTCTCGCCCGGATGCTGGCGCGCGATCACCCAGATCTTCTTCTCGGCCTGCGGGTTGCCGATCACGACGAGGTTCATGTCGCGGCCGTCGACGGTCGTGCCGATGTCGTGCACGCGCGCGATCGGGTTCTCGGCCACTTCGCCGAGCAGGCGCAGGTGGCGCTCCCAGGTGTAGGGCTCGAAATAGGCGTAATAAATGCTGTCCAGCTCGGGCGTGTGGTTGACGGTCATGACCTGGCCGTCGAACGAGGTGGGAACGCGGAACCAGTTCTCGGTGTCGTAGCTGGCCGCCACCTGGTAGCCCTCGAAGCCCTTGGGATAGGTCGCCTGCCCCGCGTTCAGGAAGCGGATCGTGCACGCCTTGCCGCGCGCGCCCTGCAGGCGGAAGTGGAACCACTGGTGGATGTCGGCTGCGGAATCCTTGCGCAGCTCGAGGTCGATCTGGCGCGGGTCGGTGGCCTGGACGACGTCGATCGCACCGGAATCGAACAGCTGGCTGATCTTGATGGGCATGGGACTGGTTCCTCGAAAAGCGTTCAAAGAAGGCATGATAGCCGAGCCCACGCCCGCCGGCCATGGGCTGGCCGGGCAGGTGTCGGCGCTTACGCGTCGAGGTCGATCAGGTCCTTGCTGTATGCCAGCATGATCTGGCGCATCAGCTCGACGTTGCTGCGGTCGAGGACGACGGTGAGGTCGGGTTTGCGGTCGAGGTTGTAGGTCATGCTGATCTTGCCCGGCAAGACCTTGCACTGCACGGTGAACGCGCGCGGGATGTTCGGATGGTCCCAGTCCCACTGCGTGATCTGCGGCCCGGCCGGCGGCGGCTGCAGGGCCGGATCCTGGTTGACCGGCAGATGCTTGATGAGCCAGAACACGATCGACGCCGGCACGAAGATGGCGACGTCGCTCGCCCCGTGTGCGGAGAACTTGGTCAGCAGCAGATTGCCGACCCGGTCGCACGACATGGACATGCTCTTGACTTGACGGATGACCGCTGATTTCACGACGAATTCCTATGGGCAGGTGATTGAAAACTAAGTGATCGAAAGCCCGGCGATTCTACCGCATCCAATTTCGGAATTGTGTTAAAGAAATGCAAAACGGGAAGCCTGCGCTCCCCGTGTGGATTCGTGGGCAGAGGGGACGGCACCGCCGCCGTCCCGCCCGCACGGGATTACTGCTTGTTGCCCTTGGACGAGCTGCGCGACGAGCCGGACGCCGACTGGCGGTTGCCGTGGCTCATGCTGCCGGCGCGGCGTGCCTCTTCCGAGGTGAACTCGTGCGCGGTGCCTTTCTGGTGGGCGGCCTTGCCGCCCTCGCTGGCGATCTGGCGCTGACGCTCCGGATCCATCGATGCGAAACCGCGGTTCTTCGTACCGCCACTCTGTTTGTTGCCCTGATTGCTGGATGCCATGGTGTTCTCTCCTCGTTGCAGTTGAAACCGCCGCGTCCTGCGGCAGGCCTGCCGATGCCATCGGATGAGCGCTCGGTCGGAAAACATCTTAGGCATGCCGATTGGATGAGACTATAGGAGCAATTCAGATGACTTTGTAGGACAATGTGAGACAGAAAATGCACCATCGAAACTCTACTTCCGGTTGTAAATAACTCGTCGGTAATCGTCCTACATATACCCGCTGCGTCTTCCTATACTGATGTCGCCCCCGGACGCGCATCATCCTGGTTCCAGATCGAAAGGAGACGACCATGGACGCGAACCAACGCAGCGAAGCGAACAACCAGACGAACAACGGCGCCAACGAAAAATGGACGCCCGGGTCCGAGGGCGCCAGCGCCGACCGCGGCCAGCCGCTCGACCACACCTACGCGCACGGCGCCGGCATGCAGCAGGGCAACCAGCAGCGCGACGTCATGGGCAGCCAGCAGGGCGGCGCCGGCGGCCGCGAATACGGCGAGGATGCCGGCATCCCGGGCGGCTCGATGGAAAACCAGATCAACGGCGGCTCCGGCGCCGTGCAGGGCGTCACCGACAGCCACCAGCGCCAGATGGAACAGAAGTCCGGCGCCTATGGCCTGCTGGAACAGGCCGTCGGACACCGACCCAAAGACTCGGGCGTGAATCTGAACCAGCAACGGGCCACGCAGGGCGGCGGCATGCACGGCCCGCGCAGCGAGCTCCCGGCGCAGCCGCCGGGCGGCCCGGCGGGCAACCGCCAGTCCGGCGCATCGTCCTCGACCCAGGGCGGCGGCATGCCGGGGCCCGGCAGCGCCGGCGGCCATGAGGCCCAGCGCGGCAACACGCAGCTGGAGGTAACCGGTTCGCGCTCGCCGGTCAACCAGAATTCCGACTACGGCGGCGTGCACGAATCGAACGACGTGGCCGGCGGCCTGCCGCGCTCGCCGGGCAACACGGGTGCGGACAGCACCGACCGCCAGGGCTCGCAGACGGGGTCCACCGCGTCGGCGGGCGGCCCGCCGGTGCACAAGTCGAACGACGCCGCCGGCGGCTATCCGCGCAGCCCCGGCTTCGCCAACAAGCTGCACGGCGACGAGAACATGGACGACGACACGGGCTTCAAGAGCAAGCCCTGAGTCCCTGTTGCGCCGGCCCGTCGCGCGGGCCGGCGCTTCCCCTCCTCCGTTCTTGATCCAGATTCAAGCGCCGGACGAGTTCCGGAACCCAGCCATTTCCCTCGCGGTCGAACCTGACACATTGCCAGACTGCGAGCGAAGCATGCCGAACGAGAACGGAATTGCACGAGGGAGCCGCGCCGCCGCGCGCGCCGGGGAGGCGCCCCGGCCATGAAAGCCGTATTCCTCGACAAGGATGGCACGCTGGTGGACGACCTGCCGCACAACGTCGAGCCCGCGCACATCGTCCTGTGCCGCGGCGCCGGCCCGGCACTGCGCCTGATGGCGCGGCTCGGCTACCGCCTGTTCGTCGTCACCAACCAGCCCGGCATCGCGTTCGGGCGCTTGGCCGCGGCCGCGATGGACGGGGTCCGGGCCCGCCTGCGCGAACTGCTGCTGGACGAGGAGCTGGCGCTCGACGGCTTTTATTATTGCCCGCATCACCCGGAAGGGACGGTCGCGCCGTGGGCCGCCGAATGCCACTGCCGCAAGCCGCTGCCGGGCCTGCTGTTGAAGGCGGCGCACGAGCACGGCATCGACCTGCGCGCGTCGTGGATGGTGGGCGACATCCTGCACGACGTCGAGGCCGGCAACCGGGCCGGCTGCCGCACCATCCTCATCGACAACGGCAACGAAATGGAATGGCGGCTGGGCCCGCGCCGCGTACCGACGCGCATGGCGCCCGACCTCTACACGGCCGCCGTGCTGATCGCCAGCCACGGGGACGCAGCATGACGGCGCCCTGGCAACGGGCCCGGCGCATCCTCTGCGTGCGTCTCGACTCGCTCGGCGACGTGCTGATGTGCACCCCGGCCATGCGCGCGCTGCACCGCGCCGTGCCGGGACGCACGCTGACCCTGCTGGGTTCCCCATCCGGCGCGGCCGCGCAGCCGTACGTGCCGGAACTGGACGACGCCGTCGCCTGGATCGCCCCGTGGGCGCACGCCGACACCCGGCACGCCGATCCGCAATCGCACATGGCCGGCCTGGCGCTGGTCGGCGCCCTCGCCGCGCGCGCCTTCGACGCCGCCGTCATCTTCACGACCTACACGCAGAGCGCGCTGCCGGCGGCACTGCTGTGCCAGCTGGCCGGCATCCCGCTGCGGCTGGCCCATTGCCGCGAGAATCCCTACGGCCTGCTGACCGACTGGATTCCCGATCCCGAGCCGACGCCCCTCGTGCGGCACGAAGTCCAGCGCCAGCTGGCCCTCGTGCAGCGGGTCGGGTGCCGCAGCGCGGAACCCGGGTTGTCGTTCGTGCCCGCGCCGGCCGACGCCGCCGCGGCGCGGATGCGCCTGTCGGCGGCCGGCGTCGATCCGGACCGGCCGTGGATCCTGCTGCACCCGGGCGCCGGCGCCGCCTCGCGCCGCTATCCGGCCGCGCACTGGGCGCAGGTGCTGCGCCTGCTGGCGCACGATCCGCGACTGCCCCTCGTGCTCACGGGGAGCGCAGCGGAAGCGGAACTGGTCGACGGCATCCAGTTCGCCGCCGCCGTGCCGGCCGTCTCGCTCGCGGGACGGCTGTCGCTGGGCGAACTGGGCGCCGCGCTGCGCCTGGCCGCCGTCGCCGTGACCAACAACACCGGGCCGGCCCACATGGCCGCCGCCGTGGGCACGCCGGTGGTCGACCTGTACGCGCTGACCAATCCGCAGCACACGCCGTGGCACGTGCGCAACCGCGTCCTGTTCCACGACGTCCCCTGCCGCTTCTGCTTCAAGAGCACCTGTCCGCACGACCACCACGCGTGTCTTGCCGGCGTCGCCCCGCAGCGCGTCGCCGACGCCGTGCACGAACTGCTGGGGACGGCGCCGCCGACCGCGCCGGCATTGCCGGCAGCAAAGCCGGACACCACCGTGCCCAGCTGACCGGGATGCGACGATGCTGCCCCGTGAATCGCCATCCCGGCTACCTGCCCGCCACGCTGCGCACCGCGTGCGCCGCCGATGTGCCGGGCGCCGGTACGCCGGCCGCCGGTACGCCGGCCGCCGAGACGTCGACCGCATGGGCGCGCACGAGCGCCTGCAGCGCGTCGCGCTCGACGGTTTCGTGATCGAGCAGCTGCCGCGCCAGCGCGTCCAGCAATGCCCGCTGCTCGCGCAGCGTGGCGCGGACGCGCTGATGGGCCTCGTCGAGCAGCCGCGCGATCTCCGCATCGATCAGGCGCGCCGTGCGTTCGCTGTACGCCGCATGCTGCGTCGCCGGGGCATAGGGCGCGCCGGCCGGCTGCTCGAAGGTCGCCAGGCCGACGCGGTCGCTCATGCCGTATTGCGCGACCATGTGGCGCGCCAGGTCGGTCGCCATCTGCAGATCGTTCTGCGCCCCCGTGGACGCGTCGCCGAACACGAGCTCTTCCGCGACGCGCCCACCCAGGAACACATCCATCCGGTCCAGCAGTTCACTCTGCTTGAGCAGGTAGCGGTCCTCGGTCGGCAACTGCTGCGTGTAGCCGAGCGCGGCGATGCCACGGGGGATGATCGACACCTTGGCCACCCGGTCGGCGTGGGCACGGCATTCCGCCGTCACGGCGTGCCCCGCCTCGTGGAAGGCCACCGTTTCCTTTTCCATCGGATTGATCAGGCGCGAGCGTTTTTCCATGCCCGCGACGACGCGGTCGACGGCTTCGTCGAGGTCGCTGCGCTCGACCCGGTCCTTGCCGCGCCGCGCGGCCAGCAGGGCCGCTTCGTTGATCAGGTTGGCAAGGTCGGCGCCGGCCAGCCCCGGCGTCTTGGCGGCCACGGCCGCCAGGTCTGCGTCCGGCCCCAGCGTGACCTGGCGGGCGTGCACCTGCAGGATCTGCTGGCGGCCCTTGAGGTCCGGCCGGTCGAGCGCGACGTGGCGGTCGAAGCGGCCGGGCCGCAGCAGCGCCGGATCGAGGATCTCGGGACGGTTGGTGGCGCCGAGGATGATCACGCCCTTGTTGGTGTCGAAGCCGTCCATCTCGACGAGGAGCTGGTTGAGCGTCTGCTCCTGCTCGTTGTAGCCGCCGACGAGGCCCGCCACGCCGCGCGCACGGCCCAGCGCGTCGAGCTCGTCGATGAAGATGATGCACGGCGCCACCTTCTGCGCCTGGACGAACAGGTCGCGCACGCGGGCGGCGCCCACGCCGACGAACATCTCGACGAATTCCGAGCCGCTGATCGAAAAGAACGGCACCCCGGCCTCGCCGGCCACCGCCCTGGCGAGCAAGGTCTTGCCGGTGCCGGGCGGCCCGACGATCAGCACGCCTTTCGGGATACGCCCGCCGAGCCGCCGGTAGCGTTGCGGGTTCTTGAGGAATTCGACGATTTCCATCAGCTCGTCGCGCGCCTCGTCGATCCCGGCCACGTCGTTGAAACTGACGCCGGTCTTGCTCTGCATATAGACGCGAGCCCGGCTCTTGCCCACATCAAACAGCCCGGCCGCCACGCCGCCCCGCTTCGCCAGCCCGCCCCACATCCAGAACAACAGGAGCAGCGGCAACGCCCACGACACCAGCGTACTCATCCATTCGCTGCGCTGCTGGCCAACGTAGCGGACGTGCGCCGCGTCGAGGTCCTTGACGAGATCCGGATCGGTCACGCGCACGGCGTTGAACGGACACAGCCCGTCCGCATTGCACTTGATCGACTGTGCGCGGTCGTGCGGCAGGATGGCATCGAGGCCGCCGGACTTGAGGGTGCCGGACACGTTCGTCTCGGTCAGCGTGACGTCGCTGACCTTGCCGCCGTGCAGGAGCTGCTTGAATTCGCTGTAGGCCAGCGGCGGCGGCGTCGCGAAGTCCGTCACCGATTGAAACAGCATGAACAGGACGATGGCGAACAGCCAGTACCACAGCATGGGACGGAACGCATTGCTGCCGTTGCCTGCCGTGCCCGACTTGTCGTCCACTGTTTCCGGTTTATCGTCCACGTCGCCTCCCGCAAACCATGTTTGATCGCCGCACACCTACTCCGTTTCATTGTAGGCGCGAATCACGGCGTCATAGGCGGCAATGCAGGCGTTGAGGCGGACGATGGCGGCGTCGCCTTCGCCGGTGAGCCGAGCAAGACCTGCGGCAACCGCCGGGTCAAGTTCGGCTGGAACGGCGGTTCCCGTATCCAGGCCGGCAGCACCGGCGGCGTCAGGCGGTCGGGCTGGATCGGCCGCACGGGCGCGGACAAGGACTGGCAGCCGGCGACGGCCAGCAGCAAGATCGGACTGCAGCGCAGCCCCCTGGGTCTGGACATGAGTAAGTTCCTTTTGAAGTTTGCCGATGTCGGCGATGGCGGCGTCGAGCCGGTCCTGCGCGGCCTTGACGCGCGTGTTCGCCAGCCGCAGCGCGTCCTGCGCCTGGCGTGTGCGCTCGGCCTCGACGAGGTCGCGGCGCGTGCTCTCGCGGCTGACGCCGATCCCGATGAGATGGTCGCGATACCCGACCAGGGCGGCCGCGCCCAGCAGGCACAACGCCGCTGCCGCGACCCATGCCGGGATGCCCAGGCGGGCGAGGATCGCGGCGATCATCGCGCTTCCCCGCGGCACAGCGCGCGCTCGGCCTGGCGCCGCCGCGTCAGGCCAGCCACTTCGCGGCCATCGACCTTGTTCCACAACAGCAGCGCGTCGCAGGCGCCGGCCATGTCGCCGGCATTCGCCCGTCGCGCCATGCTGGAGCGGCAGAATGCGGCGACACCGATGTTGTAGGCGGCATCGACGAACGCCGTCTTCTGGCCGTCCGTCAAGGGAACGTGGACGCACGCCAGGACGCCGGCCGCGTGACGCTCGAGGTCGCGTGCCAGCTGGGCATCGCACTCGGCCGGCGTGTACGTCCGCCCCCACGTCGCGTGCCCGGTCGCGCCGTCGCAATAGGTCAGCACGCCGCCGAGATCGCGGTACGTGGTCAGGACGCGCCCCTCCTGCGTCGGCGTGAACGCGACCAGCGCGGCGGCGGCCGTCGCCCCCACGAGAGCGGCCAGGCCGGGGCCGGGAATACGGCGCGTCATGAGTAATCCTCCCACGGAGAATTGCCCATATGCGCCAGCGCGGCATCGCTCTCGCGCTGCTCGCGGCGGTCGCGCCGGTACACATAGATGGCGTTGATGACGAAGGTCAGCAAGGCCGTCACGATGCCGACCAGGACACCCAGTTCGGTCAGCGTGAGCGAGGCGCCGATCGACGTCATGCCGCCGGCGTAGCTCATCACCTCCAAAGTGCTCGGTTTGCTCATAGAGTACCTCTCGGATCGACGAAAAAAGGCCCGCCGAAGCGGGCTGCGGTTGATGCACTCGATCAGATCAGCCTGGATCGCTCCGGCTGGCCATGACCTGGACCCAGGCCGCGCCGGGCGAAACGGCGAACCTGACGGTGTCGCGATACCCGTCGAAACTCACGACGTAATCCTTCGTGGCGCCCACGCGTTTCACGACGCCGGCGACGAGCACGTCCCTGACGCTCCAGCCGGGTGGCAGCGTGAAGTCGGTCGTGCCGGCAGTGGAGTCGAAGTCGAACGGAACGACGTCGCGCGCGCCCAGGCCGCGCACGTCGTTGCGGCGCAGTTCGTCGCGCAGCACGAGCGCCGGCTGCTGGTAGCGCGCCCCGCCGATGCCGCCTGTGATGTGTGCGCCCGAGGCAGCCGACAAGGCGGTCACGGCACCGACCGGTGTCGCGGCGCTGTCCACACGTTGCAGGCCATGGAAGGACGAACGACCCCAGCTCGTGCCGACGTGCAGCGTGTCGATGGTGCGGTCGTATGCCAAGGCGGTGCAAGCCGTACTGGTGCCGTCGACAGTACACTGGGCACCAGGCTGGAATAACGGAAGTTCGTCGCGATAGATTTGGGCGATCTGGTCGTCCGACGGCAGCGCAGCGGCGATTCGCAGCATCGCGGCCTTTCCGCTGTAGGAATTGCCGAGAATGGTCCCTTGGCTGTTACCAACGCGCAGGACATTGCCGGTTGCCAGCGGCATGTAGGTGTCGACGCCACCACTGACCTGTGCACCGCCGTTCACGTAGCCATACCACGTTCCAGACTTGCGATAGACGCAGAAGAAATACCAGCTTCCATCAGTGGGAATGGCGCCAACGCCATAACGCTTGTTGCTGCCGCCGCGCCCTGTATAGAGTTCCAGCAGACCGGTTCCGGACGCGTTAGGCGTCAGGATCAGGCCATTACCGGATGTCGCATTTTCCAGAGCGAGAAGCATCTGGGCCGAATTACTGTGAGAGGCCCAGCCCATGATGCTGAAGTCGCTGGACCCGAAATCGATCGCGCTGTTGTATGACTGCTCCAGGTAGTTCGCCGTCGAGAAGCCGGAGTAACCGACCAGTTGGGCACCGGGGGCCACGGCAGCCTTCGTGATGCTGCCGTTGATGGCCAGTGCCACTCCCTTGACACTGCGATCAGGGTCGGCGAGCTTTGCGCTGATTGCGTCAAATGATACGGCGGAATTGGATGATGCCGCCATTATCGAAAGAACCGTGATTGCTGATGTCGCCGTAAATACGCAACTAAGGTTCGAATTGCTGCTAAATACGTTTGTTCCGGATATTTCAGCAGATCCCGGGCCGGACTCGCCGATATACACACCGACGGTCCCGCTGAGTCTTTTAACGGTTACCGTGTAGCGTTTCCCAATAACAGTTGGGATAGTTTGGAAAAAAATCAGGTTGGACGATGCTCCCGTGGTGGCGTTAACTTGCCCACTCACGACGTTGACAACAGCTGTTGCTTCCTTGGTCCAGCCAGTAATATCTGAATCAAAGTTCCCGTTGGTGACAAGCTCGGCGCCGATCAGTGTCTCGGACACCGTATCCGCAAGCCAGGCGCCACGCGAGTCGCCCACCTGCCAGCCGCTGGTGTAGGTGTTCGCGATGTACGCCACCATGCCTTTCGCAGGCGAACAAGGATTGTCCCGATACAAAGTAACGCCGTCGCCAGAACCTGACGCGCGAGAGGGAACCAGCGCGTTAAGCAAATATCCGAGTGTTGCGGGCGTCGCCGTTGGGTAATATTGCTTTGTCCGCCAGCTATTGAGCGACGTGCTGGTCGGCGGGATCGAACCTACCGAAACACTGCCCCATGTCGCATTGTTGCTCTGCCCGACCCACATTGTATCGTCTGAACCGAACCCGATCTTGTCGACAGAATCGTTCGATCCGTTCGTGATGTTGGCTACGGTGCCGTCCTGCCGAATAACGCTGACGCCGCCCTGCGTTGCGATCGCGACAGTCGCAGTCGGCATGCCGGTCGAAGGATCAATCGGCGCATCGGCCAGCACGGTCATCGCGACGTCGTTGACCTTGTGGTTGACCAGGGCCGGGCCGTTCAGGCCATACAGGAAGTCGGCCGAATTGTTACGTTGGGCGATCGTGCCCTTGAACTGGTTGCGTCCATTTGCACGGAAGACGTTGCAGCCTTCGCTGACGAAGTTGACGGCGACCAGGCCGGCAAACGTGTCGTTGGCATTCCCGACCAGCAGCAGGCCATCGCGCATCGCCGCGCTGGTCAGCGTGGCCGGGCCATACAACAAGGCAGCCCCCACGTCACCGCTAAACGCCATCCACATGGGTAGTTCCGGATGAGTGGCGTCGTAAATGACCAGGCGCTGCGCCTCCACCACGATGAGTCCCACCGCTGGAAATTCACGCGTGTTGCCGCGGGAGACCCGTTGTCCGGCCGTATCCGACTGGATCTGGTAGAACAGACCGTCTGTCGTGTTCTGGAAGTAGTCGAACGTCCGGCCACCGAAAGCAACAGCAGCCGGCACGCTTGCAAATTGACCGAGCCACTTGCCGGACTGAAGCGCCTCGTTCTCCCAGCTCGTATGCTTGCACCGCTTGCGCCATGCCCCGCCGTCGCTGTCGCCGCTGGTGTCGTACAGGAAGACATCGACGACAGTGTCCGAATGAAATTGCTTGCTCAGCGCCGCCAGCTGCTCGTTCGGCGCCGTCGACGCCAGCCAGGCTGCGAGCGCCGCGTCGCGTGCGCTGCCCGCCTGTGCCGCGCTGCTTGCGGCGGCCTGGGCCGCGGTCGTCGCCGCGGCGCTCTTGACCTGGACGTCGTCGTCCAGCGCATTCATGGCCTGGAATGCCTGGGTACCCGGCATCCCGTAATAAAAACGATTGCTCATCAAATCTCCTCGATATCAAGTGAAGTTGCGTATTGCTGGAACAGCGGCGTGGTCATCACCGCCGTGTTCGACAGCTTTCCGTACAGCTGGTGTGTCTGCTCAAGGCGCGCGTCGTCGCTGTCCGGATACAGGCTGAAGAAGAGCGGGCGGCACATCCCGTTGCCCCACACGATGCTCCACAGCGTGGCGCGGTCGACCGGGCTCAGGGATGCCAGGCTGACCGACTGCGTCTTGTGCCGCGTGCCGACGTCGGTGACGAGGTCGCCGGCGTCCGTGCGGACGTGCTTGCTGGTGTCCACGGCCTGCACGGGCGCGCCGAATTCGGCGTTGATGCTCGGCTCCCAGTAGACCCCGCACACGAGGCGCGCGGCCTCGATGCAGCCGGCCGGGTTCGTGTCGTCGGCGATGTCGAGTACGAGTTTTTCGACCATGCCTGGGGTCGGCACCCACGCGCGGGCATAGGTGCCGCCGCCGTTGGTATAGGCGTTGCTGCCGAGCGGAACGGAGCCCCAGTCCCACAGGCCCAGCACTGGCGCGGGACAGGCTTCGACGGCACCGGTGTCGAACAGCGGCACGGCGTCGCCGGCCCTGGCATAGCCGCGCACGCGTAAGGTCGCCCTTGGGGTCAGGTTACAGAACGGCAGCACGACGCCGCCGATGGCCTCGGCCACCGGCCACGTGGCCGTGATCGTGGCCGTCGTGCCGGTGCTGCGCCAGACGTCGGACTTGATGTCGGCAAGCAGGCGATCCGGCGTCATGGCACCGGCCGAGGACGACGCCGCGATCGACGCGCGGTCGGCGGCGTTGTCGTAGATGATGCGAAGATTTGGCATTAGTCCCCCTTCAGTTGTTTGATCGCCTGCTCCTGCAGTCCGAGTCGTGTGGACAGTTCCTGGACCGCGCGGATCAGCGGCGAGATCAATTCCTCGTAACGCAAAGCCTGTTGCGAATCCTCGTTGTCGATATCACTGAGCGTCCAAAGGGCCGCGTTGTCCACGCCATGCGCAAGCAAGGCTTCACGGACTTCCTGCGCGATCAGGCCGTAGTGGCGTCGCACGCCCGACTGCGGAACCACGTCGACCTGCGGCTTCAGCGGTGTGCCGTCCTCGTCCGCGCCTTCCATCTCGTAGGTGGTCACCGCGTTGTGGCCGACCTTCAGCCGATACGACACGGGGCGCAGTGCGTTGATGAAATCAAGGCCCAGCTCGGTTGGTATGATGTCGACCTTATTGCGCGAATCCGACGACGTGATTACGCCGGTCATCGAATACACGGTAGTCCAACGGTAGTTGTCCGTGCCGGACGCGCCGAGGCTATATGCGTTGTCGTTCGAGGGACTGGTGGTGAACAGATAGTTCGGGCCGCCGCCGCTCTGCACGATTCCGTTCGCACCGCTCGTTATGTTCACTGCATTGCTCTTGGCCCCCGCTTGAAGTAGCAGAGCCGGCGCAGTGCTCAGGCTGACGGTACCGATCGTCAAGGCTGCACGGTTCCCGTCATACAGATTGCCGACCGTTGCAACGCTCAGGAGGGTGTTGACAGAACTGACAAGGCCAGCACTGTTTACCTGGAACTCGCCGTTTGGTCCAAGGTGCACGGTGACGCCATTAATCGTGCCACCACTCAGAACGTCGGCTGATAGCGTGCCGCTCACCACCATGTTGCCGTTGATCCAGGCCGCAATCGTCTTCCAGGTTCCGTTGTCGTAGAAGCGCGTTTCGCTGAAGTAGCTGCCATTGGTAAGCGTCATGCGGTCGCGATTGTATGGACCCGATGTGTAACCGGACGAGTAAAACAGTGAGTTCGCCGTGTTCGTGTCCGCCGGCCAGTAGTTCGCCGTGACCACCACATCGACAGTGCCACGCTGGCCGTCGGTGCCAAAGCCGTCGTTGCCGTTCTTCGCCATCAGTTGTACGACAGCCCACTCGCTCGCGGCGATGACATCGGTTGCCGTATTGGCTGCTGCGGTCGCGGTCGTGACCCAGAGATAGCCGCCACTGGAATCGGCAGGCACGTTCTGCGTCCAGCCGCCGTCCATGCCCGACGCAACGCTGGTGGCAAACACATACGTCACGGTAGCGGTAGGCTTCGCCGGGGCCACGTTGGTGGTGGTCCTGCGATACAGGTACACAGTGGCCGTGTTCAGGCCATTGATACCGTTGTTGCCGCTCTGGGCAAGCAGCACCGGAGCCGCCCACTCGCTCGCGGCGATGTCGTCCGTGGCGGTCGTACTGCTCGCGGACGCTGCGGCGACGTACAGAGGATCCGTACCGACTGGCATCGTCTTGGACCAGCCATTGGCAAGCGTAGCGTTGGTGATGACGGCCGCGGCGAACGAATAGGTGACGGCGCCCGGGTTATCGGCCGGCGCCGCCGCCGCGCGCTTGTAGGCATACACGACGGCGTTGGATACGCCGACATCGCCGTTCTTTGCCATCAACTGGACGGCGGCCCATTCCGTCGCAGCAATCGTGTCGCTCGTCCCGCCCGCTGCCGCCGTCGCGGTCGTGACCCACAGATAGCCGCCGCCCGAGTCTGTCGGTACGCTTTGCGCCCAGCCGCCGTCCATGCCCGTCGCTGCGCTGGTGGCGAACGTGTACGTAACAGGGACGCTCGGCTTCAACGGCGCGACATTGGTGGCGGTCCTGCGGTACAGGAACACCGTTGCAGCGTTGATCCCGTTATTCCCGCTCTGGGCGAGCAGCACCGGCGCCGCCCACTCGTTCGCCGCAATCGTGTCGTTGTCGGCGGTTCCGCTTGCCGAGCAAACGCACACATACAGCGGGTCCGCGCCTGCCGGGATCGACTTTGTCCAGCCGTTCGCCAGCGCGTCCGTGCCCGGCGTCGTGATGCGGCCTTGCGAGAACGTGAAGGTGACGACGCCCGGATTGTCGGTCGGCACGGTCGTGGCGCGCTTATAGGCCTGGGCGATCCCAGTGGACGTGCCCGGCAAGCCCTGTGTGCCATCGTAGGTCTTGAAGATCGTCTGCCTGGCTTCGTACGTTACGCCATCGCGGGTCATACTCGCGGTGACGACAACGGAGTCGACGGGCATGTCCGACAACTTAAGCACGGCCTCGTTGCCGGAGATGGTCATTACCGTCGCCGGGTTCACGGCCCAGTCGACGTTCCCGGTCATGTTCAGGACGACCGCCGACAACGTAATGGCCGCCGGCGATCCGCCGCCGCCGGCAGGGATACGGAACGAGCTCGCGCTGGCGCCGAGCAATACAGCACGATCCGCCGCAGGGTAAAAGCGGGCGCCGGCACCCGCCAGCAGCACATCCCGATCATTCACGATCGCACTCATACCAGCACCCCCACCTTGACGCGCCCCGTACCCCAGTCCGGCGCCAGCGACATCACCATGCCGCCGACGCCCTCCCGCATCCCGTAACGCGGATGCTGCAGCGTCACCGCCTGCCCCAGCTCGAGCTGCAGCAGTTCCGGCATCCCTTCGAACTCGTAGACCATGCGCGGCATCTTCCACAGGCCGAGGCGGCGCCCGCCCTCGGCATCGGCATCGACGCGGCGCAGCAGCATCGTGTCCTGCTGCACCGGCTCGGCGTCGAGACGATAGGTGGCCAGCACGCCCGCATCGCTCCGCGTGCTGGTCAGCCACTCCGTCGCGAACAGCGTCTTGTGCTCTTCCGGGATACTGGTCACGAGGCCTTCCTGCACGGTCCAGTTCTTGTCGAAGCCGAGCTTCACGGCGCCCGCCACGTCGGTGCGCGCCGTCGGCGCCAGCGTGCCCTCGGCCATGTGCTGCGGTCCGATCGCGAAGGCCGGACCGGGCGCAGGGAGCGCCACCTGGATCAGGCGCAGCTGCCCCAGGCGCGACATCACCAGCTGGGCGCCGACGCTGCCCGCCAGGTCCTGGCACGCGGTCAGGATGTTGACCCGGTCCGGCGCGTACAGCCCCACCGGTTGCGGATGGGCGGCGTCGAATGCGGCCAGGTTCGCCGCGTCGAGATCGGCCGCGGTGAAGCGGTCGCCCGCCTTGCCGTAGCCGGTCGCGAGGCGCTGCACGAGCTGCGCCACCGTATTCGCGTAGACGCCCGGCTTGTCGCCCTGCACGGATGCCGTGATCGCGCCGACGGACGCCTGGTTCAGCGTGAACCTGCCGGCCGCGTTGTCGACGCTGACCGACACCGGCACGCCGTTGTCGCGCACTTCGAAGATGCTTTCCACCGGTCCCGCGTGCACCTGGTAGGTCAGCGTGCCGGGGTCGGCGAGCAGCGGCGTCACGTTGTGCACTTCGCCGAATGCCACCGGCAGCAAGGCGTCGGCGTTCTGCGTGGCGCCGCCCAGCTTCGCTTCCGTGATCGGCGTGTTCAGGCGCTGCAGCTTGTCGCGCAGGCGCAGCGCCAGCTTGTCGGCGCCGCGCGGCGCGATGTCCGCGACGATGCCGTTGAAGATCATGCGGAAGTCGGCGCGGGCCCAGCGTGCGTCGCCGATCCAGGCCTGGAGCGGGCGGTTGGTCCAGACGTACGAGGCCCAGTCGTCGCGCTCGCCGGCGACGTTGCCGATCTCGATGTCGCCGGCCGACAGCGCGCCGTCGCCCTCGAGCGACAGCTGCTCGGTGAACAGCACGCCGACCTGCGCGATCGGCCGGTAGTGGATATTCGCCGGGACGTCGTCCGGCGCCGTGTTGTATGGCTTCGTTGCCATGTAAAGCGTGGTCTCGACGCCGGCGACTTGCGCCACCGCCTCGATCAGCACCACGCGGCGCGCGGCCGGATGCTTCAGCCACGCCACGAATTGGTCATCGGTCATGTTGGCATTACCCTCGTTTCACGTGTTTGTGCGGCGACGAGCGCCGCCCTGGCGGTCGCCTCGACGATCTTGCCGGCCGAGTTGTCCGAGACGGCCGCATTGGCCGCCATCAGGTCCCCGGTCTGGCGCTCGGCATCGCCGCGCAGGCCGCGCACTTCGTCGCGCAGCGACTGGTTGTCGGTGCGCAGCGCCTTGATCTCGCCGACCAGCGCGTTCATGTTCGACGTGCCCAGCGCGCCGTAGTCGAGCGGCGCGGCCGGCGCCAGATAGGCCGCCGTGTCCCGCACCTGGACGTCGGCGCGGTTCCCGGACATCGTCCCGTGCCCCGCGCTCGCGTCCTGGTATTCGGCACTGCGGCCGATCGCCTGCGCGATGTCCGCGATCGAACTGCCGGCCGCCATCGCCTGCTCCCAGAACTTCAGGCCCGCCGCGTCGGGGGCACGATGCAGCATCGACTGGTAGAGCGCCGTGATCGCGCTGTCCTGCGACGCCGCCACCGTGCCCGTACCCGCCGGGCCCATGACGCTGGCCAGGTCCCTGATCGCCTGCCCGACCGACGTGACTTCCTTCTTGACGTCGACCAGGCCGGCGACCTGCCGGTTCAGCGCGTCCAGGCTCGCCTTGCCGACGTCGACCTGCTGCTCGGCCCATTTGATCGCGTCCTCCGTCGCGGCCTGCGCATAGGCGAAGTCGCGCTGGTACTGCGCACCCGACGCGTTGACCGCTTGCGACGCGCTCAGGAACGCGTTGTACGCATCCTGGTACTGGCCCTGGGCGTCGGCGTCGCCGGCCCGCGCCCCGCTCAGCGTCTTCTCGTACTGGGCTTTCGCCTCCAGGTACTTCTGCTGCGGCGTGAGCGTGGACAGGTTGCCCAGCAGCGCGCCGTCGTGCAGCTTGCGCAGGCTTGCCGCGAAGTTCGACATGCGGTCGGTCGTCGCCTTGATCGCGTCGGACTCGGTCTGGTAGGCCGTCGTCAGCGCGGCGCGTGCGGAGGCGATGCTGTCCGTGGCGGATTCGGTGGCGGGATGGATCTGGGCGAAGGCATTGGCCACACCGAACAAAGCTGCGGCCGCGGGCGCGCCGGCGGCACCGAGCTTCAGTTGCGCCTCGACCATCGCACGGAACTCGTCGCGGCTTGCCGGCATCGCCAGGCCGACCTTCTGCAAGACATCGGCAACCTGCTGGCTCATCAATGCAGATTTTTCACCGTCGCTGTAGAACGCGTCGTAATACGCGCCTGCGCTATTGGCAAGCGCATCGATACCTCCCGCTGCCGTCATCAATGCCGACACGGCTTCGTCGCTCATTGCACCGAATCCAACCAGGTGCTCTCCCATCACTTTCAGGGCGCTTTCCGTCTTGTTGATCATGTCGACGGTCTTGCCCATATCATCAAGTGACGGCGCATCACCGAGCGCGTCGAGCATCTTGCCCGCCCATCCGGGCAAGCCGATCTGGTCCAGGGCGTAGCGCACCGACTTGCTGATGTCGGCCAGGTATTGCTTTTGCCCTGCCTCCCCGTCCGCGAATTCTTTCGGGGCCCAGCGCGACGTTCTCGTATCCTGCCAATCGAGGATTTTTTGCCCTCCCTTGCTGACGCTCAGGCCACCCCAGGCGCCATCCTTGGAGGAGTCGTCAGCAAACGCAGTTGCCACCGCATAGCCGGCTTTTCCACCGAATGCCGTTGCTGTACTGTCGAGCATTGATGCGACGCTCGCAGCCACGCTGGAGACAAACTTTTCGGTATCGGTCGATATCGCCGTCTTTTCAAAGTGCAGCGATTCCGCCTGGATGATGCTGGTCGTACCGCCAGACGACGATGCCGCCCCGCCGGTATGCGGTGTGCCCGAATGGTCGATCGATTTCGCAAGCATATAGACTGCGGCAGCCCCAAGTGCGATAGGTCCGAGCGCGCCGGCTGCCATGCCGATGCCTTGCGCCCACGCGCCGTTGGCAATCATGGCGCCAGCCGCGCTCAAGCCGGCGCTCATGCCGGTGCCGGCAATGCTGTTCATGAAGCCGGTCGCAAGATAACTGCCAAAGCTGCTCGCGATACCGCTCGCCCCGACGAGCGAACTTATCCCGCTGCCGATTCCGCTGCTTGCCGCGCTTCCCGCCCCATCCGCTGCGGCGCCGCCGCCGAGGAGTGAAGTCATCCCCTGTGAAATCGGGGTCATCGCAGCATTGATCGCGCGCTGCACGACCAGCTCGTCGAAGATTTTCTTGAGCGCGGCGCCAAGCTCCTTCGCCATTGACTTGCCGCTCTCGAAACCGCGCATCATCGCATCGGTCAGCGATTTCTGGATCGACTCAGCAGTGTGTTTCCATTCCTCTTCCGCCTTCTTGGCGGCTTCTCCGGCCTGTTTCGTCGACTCGGCCGCCGCGTCCTTGCCCGCCAGTTTGTCCTGCGCTTCGTGTAACGATTTCAAGGCGTCGATCTTGCGCTGGATGGCATCACGCTCCAGGTCCGACAGCGTCGACGATTGCCTGGACGCTTCGAGCTCGGCGATTTGCATGTCGGTGATTGCGGCCGGCACCATCCCGTAGCTCTTGATTTTCGTGTTCAGTGCCTGCGTCTGCGCATCGATGGCGTCAATATCCCGCTTCGCCGCCGCCCCGGCGTCGGTGGTGGCCTTGTTTTCCGCCTCCTTGGCCTGCGCGCTCTCCTCCATGGCTTTTTTCGCCGCGGGTTGCTTGCCAATCAGCTCCTCGACCAACTTGACGTACTCGGCGTCGCTGAGATTCCTCGTCGTGCGCATCTTCTCGAGCAGGCTCAACTGTTGGATATAGTCGCCGTTCACACCCAGAAGTTCGGCGGTGCGCTTTGCTTCGTCGTCGCGCTCCACGTCGACGTTGCTCCTGGTTGAGGTCTTGGCGGCCGAGTTTCCCAAGTGATCCGAGGTGACCTTCTTCTTTGCCTTCTCGGCGGCTTGGCTTGCCGCTATTTCGCCCTGTGCAAGCTCATCGAAACTCTTATGAATCGCAGCCACTGCTTCCTGATGGGCTTTCTTGATATCCTGGGTACGTTCGGTGAACGACTTTTGCTCGGCGGCCGCCGCGCGCAATTTGGCCGCATAGGTATCGAGAGACGATGCGGTATCCGTCGCACCGAGCAGGGAAAATCCCTTGCCCGCACCCGCGAGAAAACCGGCCAGCGCCGTCCGCATTTCGGCGATGCGATTATTCCAGGCGGAGCTGATGTACTCCCATGCCATTTCGGCGCCGTACTTGAGATGCTCCCAGCCAGTCAGCATGACCTCGACGAACGCCAACCCCGCCAGGCGCGCTTCGACGAAGTTGTCGTACAGCCAGCTGCCGATCTCCCATCCGGCGAAGGCTGCCATCATCACGCTTCCCGCAAGCCGGACTTTCGTCAGCGAGCCTTCCGCCAGCCTTGCGGATACGCTCATGCCGCCGAAGCTGTTTGTCAGCAGATCGGTGGTGCTCGCGCCAATCGCCATCGCCAGGCGAACGAGCAGGACTTCCTGTTCGAGAGCGGCAAACGCCGTCGTGACGGCCGCGACGATCGCCGGTCCCGCGACGAATACCGCGAAATACGCGGCGCCGATTTCGGCTGCGATTTTCAAGCCGGATACGATGGCATCCGCCTGTTCGCTGAATGCTTTCAGTGCGCCCGTTACGGCCTCGATCCCGTCCCGTGCGACCTCGCCGAGCCCCGCTTGCGACAGGCTCAGCGTAAACGCATTCCAGGCATCCTTGAGATTGCCGATCGCGCCGTCGAGCGTCGCGCTCTGGATCGCCATGGCATCGCCGAACTTGGTCTGCCCCAGCGTTTGCAAATAGGCTTCGATTTCCTTGGCATTGTTGCCGATGGTGGCCGTCGCGCCCTGGAACGTCAACGACACGCGACCACCGTTCTTCTCGGCGCTGATACCGAGTTTCTCGAGCTCTTCGAAATTGCCTTTCGCGGCGTCGGCGACCGCGTCGACCACCTTGTCCAAACTCTCGCCGAGGCCCGTCGCCGTATTGCCATACGCCCGCAACGCCTTTTCGGATGGGTCCAGCCCGGCCGTCTTCAGCTTGACGAATGCCTTGGTGGTTTCCTCCACATTGAACGGCGTGACCGCGGCCAACGCCTGCAGGCCCTTGAATGCCAGAGCCGCATCGCCGACCGATCCTGTCACAACCTTGAGTTGTGTTCTCAGCGTGTCGAATGAGCGCTGGGCATCAAAGAGTTTGGAAAGCGCCTCGAACGCCTTGCCCAGTTTCTCGACCGCCTCCGTCATTTCGGTCAGCGGTTTTATCGACGCGAGAAAGCCCGTTTCCGAGTCGCTTGTAGTCATGCTTTCTCCTAACGAAAAAGCCACCCGCAAGGTGGCCTGAATAAAAAATGGATACCCCGCCTTGTCGCCACACGACGTCGGGCCACCGGGAACCGGCGGCTCACTCACCCTTGTGCATCGCCTCCAGCGCAATCGCATCGAACACCTCGATCACGTCCAGCTCCCACGCGCTGAACTCGACGCGATGCAGGGCCTGATACGCAAGGATGTCCTGCGGCGTGACCGGCCCCGGACCGTTGACCGTCATCGACCGGCCCATGCGCCGGAACGCGTCCCAGACGGGGCGTCCCAGGCGCGGCCAGGCCACGTGCAGGCGCGGGTCGACGTCGCCCGTGCTCTGCGCGACGCGCTGCAGGTGCGCGCGCAGCGGCGCGCCGTCACCCTGCCGCGCGGCGAGCTCGTACTCGGCGCGGCAGCACTCCGCTAGGCTTTCGCGGAGTCGGCGATAAAAAGCTCGGTCTTGTTGATGCCGGTGCGGACCTGCTGGCGGATCCACTGCTTCTTCGGATCGGTCAGCAGCGCGCGCACGTTGGCCGGCGTGCAGTCGAGGGGCTGGCCGGCGCGGGCGACGTTCCAGCCCAGGCAGGCGGCCACCAGGTATTCGGTTTCGTCCTCGTGGTCCTCGAGCGGGTCGGAGGCGGGCATCTTGCCGGTCGCCGCGAACTCGGCGCGCAGCTTGCGCGTGCGCGCCAGGTCGATGCGCTTGCGCGATTCGTGTTCCGGGCTGGCCAGCTCGATCCAGGTCGTGGTCGGCTCCTTGGTCTTCGGGTTCTGCAGCACCAGCTTGCCGCTCGGGACGTCGTCGAAGGCGTCGATGTCGAGGTTGGCGACGAGCTTGTTCAGCAACGGGGACGGTTGTGCGTTCATGGTTTCTCTTTCACGGAAAAATAAAAATAAGGATGGCCGGGCCGGCCGCCGCGCCCGCGCGGGCGACGGCGGCCGGTACCGGCCGGGGCGCGGATTACAGTGCGCTGTCCTGCACGGCGATGGTCGTGAGGTCGGTCGGCGCGTTCGCACCGCCGTTCACGTTCAGGAGGGCCTGGAACGGGATGGTCTGGATCAGGATCTTCTCGCCGTCGTCCTTGGCCGCGTCGCTCAGCTTGAGGCGGCCGATGCTGAAGGCGACGAAGTCCGCGCCGGCCGAGTTATCGGCCGTGAACACGGCATAGGCCGAGATCTCGGACTCGTTGTAGAAGGCGTCGCGCAGGACGGTCGAATCGAACTTGGCCGTCAGCTGGCCGGTCACGACGACGCGGCCCGACGCGACCTGGTCGGCCACGTTCGCGCCGATGCCCGGCTCGCCGGACTGGCCGCAGGCGATGTCGATGCTCATGCTCGTGATCGTGCCGCCGGACACGCCGCCCACCGACACCACACCGTTCACCGCCGCCATCGTGCCGGTCACCGTGACCGGCGTCGGGCTCGTGAAGTACTGCGCGGCACCCGCGGTCGCATCCTTGCCGGCGAATTCCAGCGAGATCGTCGACATGCCGGTGGCCGGCATCGACAGCGACACCTTCGACACCTTGCAGCCGCTGAACACTTCGCCGGCCGGGACGTCCGGGAACCAGTGCTCGATCGAGAACGACTTGTCGGTGTGGCCGGACTGCGGCACCATCGTCTTCTTGCCGATCGCGGTGACGGTCGCGCTGGCGATCGGCCCTTCGGCGACGAGCGCGCTGCCGTTCAGCGTGCGGCCGGTCAGCACGGTCGCGGTGACGCCGGTGACGAGGATGTTCTTGCCGAGGTTCGCGGCATTGAACGCCCCCGCGGTCAGGCGCACGACGTCGCCGATCTTCACGCCGTCGGCCAGGAACGAGCCGGCCGCACGGGTGAGGGTCCAGGCCCCGGCCGTGCCGCCGACGGTGATCGAGGCGCCGGCGATCGCCGCGCCGGCCGCGAAATCCTTCTTCAGCGCGGCGGCGATGAAGTCGGCGTAGGTCTTGGCCGACAGTTCGCCGGCGATCGTGCCGCCGACCTTGCGCAGGCCGTGACGGAAATCCGCGACCTGGAAATCGGTGCGGATCTCGTTGCTCTGGTACGTGTCCTTGGACAGGTTCAGCGACGAGGTCACGCGGCGCAGCGCCTGGGCGGCGGATTGCGCCGGCAGTACGCCATAGGTGGTCTCGGGCTTGTAAATGACCTGCTTGAATACTCCGCTTGCGGTTCCCATGTTTCTCCTTTAGGACATAAAAAAAGCCCGCAAGCGCATGCTGTGCGGGCTGGTTGACGAACTTGATGAATCAATCTGCTTCGTAGTACGTGACGCCGAAATCGAGCGACTGGCGGAACGCGCCGGCATCGTCGGTGACGTCCGGGCCGGTCTGCTCGCGTACCACGCTCACGACGTCCAGGCCGGCGATCCGGCCGCTCTGCAGATTGCAGGCGCGGCGCACCGACGCGAGCAGCGTCTTGGTCTGGTCGTAGCCGGTGCTGACGGCCGTCACCTGCACGCGCGCCGTAACGAGCGCAGCGTCGCCGCGTGTACCGGCGCCCGGCTCGGGCACGCAGTCCAGTTCTGCGACATACAGCGCGGGCAATGCCGCCGGCGTCGCCTGCGGTGCGCCGGACAGGATCTGGCTGTCCGGCACACCCAGGTCGGCCGCACCGGCCAGCAGCGCGCGGATGATGAGGGTGGACATGGCTTCCTTTCGTTCGAGGTAAAAAAAAGCCCGGAACGGGTCCGGGCTGTCGATGGATGGACAGCGTCGCAGCTGTCGTGGTCTGTCGCGTGTTTCGGCTATCGGTGGCGGGGGTGCCGCGCATTACGGGTGCCGAAAGAATGTAGGTAGAAGTATAAACAGAACTACTGTGTTTTTATACAGTATCAGCCTAAAACACGAAATATTTTCCAGGCCGGATACCGCGGCGCCTAGCGGCTGCGCAGGCGGCGGTTGGCCAGGCGTGCCTGGGTGGCCGCGATGTCATGCAGTTCGCTCACCATGTCCTTGACGCGCTCGCGCACGAAGCCGCCGGGGCAGGCGATCGGCGCCTCGCCCTTGCCGCCGCATTCCGCGCAGGCCCCGGCGTGCGCCTGGCCGGTACCGGCGCAGGCCTTGCAGGTGCTGTCGAGCCAGTAGGCGAGCGAATGTTCGGCGACGGTGCGATACAGCTTGTGCGCGGCCTGCGCATCCCACGCGGTGTTTTCCGGCACCCAGCGGCGCGCGCGGCCACGCCTGGTGACCTGCGCCGTCCACAGGCGCAGCAACTGCGCCAGATTGCCGGTATTGCCTTCGAATGCCTGCGCGCTCAGGCGATCCGCATACTTCACGCGGTACAGCAGCAAGCCGATGTCGCCCGTCGATTCGGCAGCCGCGAATGCCGCCGCCATCAATGGATCGGCATGGTGGTGCCGGCCGTCGTTCGTCAGATTCGGCGCGCCCAGCGCCCGGATATAGCGGTCTGCAAACCCCATCACTTCCTCCTTGATATCCCGGCCATGCCGGCCCTCCGCCAGCACGACGCCGGGACGTTGCGTCTTGTCGTTATCGTTTGTCCGCCGCCCCGAACAGGGCGGCCACCAGCGGATCGCGCCGGCCGACGCGCGGGTAGCTGCGCACCGTCGTCTGCACGGGGGCGAGCAGGTCGTCCCCGGTGTCCGCCTCCGCCGCTTGCGGCGACACCGCTTCGGGTGCCGGTCCGGCATGCCACAGGTACTGCCAGCGCGGCTGGCCCAGGTTGACCTTGGCGCGATGGACGCAGCCCCGTTCCAGCAGCCGCTCCAGGCGCAGGCGAGTCGCCGCCAGCGAATAGCCGGCGTCGTGCGCAAGCTGGTCGGCCTGGCGCGGTCCTGCCCCGAGCAGCGTCACGATCGCCGCTTCCAGCGGGTCCGTGGCGTGGCGCGTACGCCGGTCGTGCGTATCTCCCATAAAACCCTTCCAAAGGTTTAGCATTTGACGTAGAGTATAGAACTCTAAACTGATCAACGTCAAGAACACTAAACCCTAAAAAGTTTAGAATACTTAACATGAACCTCTTATCCGACCGCCTCGACTACATCTACAACACGACGCCGCAACTGGAAGGCGAGCGCGGCCAGACCGGTCTCGTGAAGGCCTCGGGCGCCTCGAAAAGCGTGGTGAACCAGTGGCTGACGGGGAAGATCAAGTCGATGGATATCCGCTATGCGCTGAACGTCGAGCGCGAGCTCGGCTTCTCGCACATCTGGCTGATGACCGGCGAGGGCGACCCGCGCCAGGCGCCCTTCCACCGCCTCAAGGGCGGCATGCCGATACGCTCGCTCGACAACGACGACGCGGAATTCGTCCAGATCCGCATGGTCAAGCTGCGGCTGTCGGCCGGGATCACGGGCTTCCAGACGGAGCCGGAACGCCGCGACGGCGGCACGCTCGGCATGCGCCGCACGTGGATCGAACGGCACAACTACCATCCCGACCACCTGATCGCCATCCTCGTCAAGGGCGAGAGCATGGAGCCGTCGCTGTACGCGGGCGACATCGTCATCATCAACACGCTCGATACCAAACTCGTGGACGGCGCGGTGTACGCCTTCAACTACGAGGGCGAAGCCGTCGTGAAGCGCCTGGCGCGCGACGCCGGCAAATGGTGGCTGACGTCGGACAATCCGGACCAGCGCAAATACCACCGCAAACGCTGCGAGGGCAATACCTGTCTGGTGCTCGGCCGCGTCGTGCGCAAGGAAAGCGACCGCATATGAAACTCGAGGTCGCCCTCGCCGAGCTGAAAGGCGTGCGCGTGGCGCTGGCCTTTCCGCCGCCGGCCTGGGTCGCGCCCGGCGTCGGCGACGTCCTGCTGGAGCGCCTGCGCCCGCACTTCCCCACGCTGCCCGTGATGCTCGTGTCCGTGCAGCGGCACGGCGTGCGGGCGCATGCCGCGTTCCAGGCGCAGGCGCTCGTCGACGGCGCCGACCTCGCGCACCTGCCACGCACGCTGATCGACCTCGACGTGCCGCCGGCGCCCGCGGACGCGCCGCCGCCGTTCTGACGGTTGCCAGAGCAGGCAAAACGTTTTCTCATTTACTCCTCTCGTGCGCGTATCTCGCGCAAGAATATTTCGCAGCGTAGCAGTATAAATACCCCATGTTCGCCCGTAAAAATATCTAGTTAAGCGTTTTCCTATTTTTGTTGACATCGCCACGTCTTCTGATTACGATTTGCTCAACAAAGAGAAAAGCGAGGAGACGGAATCCATGTTCGAGCGCGATATCCGGCCTGCGAGGCGGGCTGCGAAAACGATTATCTGCAGCCTCCTCCTGGTCGTCTGCGGCGCCTCCGCCGCGCACGCCGCTGCCGACGTCGAACCGATCGCCGCGGTCGTCGACCGGGATGTCCAGGTGGCCGCCGCGCAGTACCGCGTCCTGCTGGCCAAGGTCGCCGGCAAGCCCGGTTTTCCGCGCAGCGTGGCGCACGGCGACGTCAGGATGGTCGGACCGGGCGACTGGACCGCCGGCTTCTTTCCCGGCTCGCTGTGGTATCTGTTCGAGGCGACGGGCGACGCGACGTGGAAAACGGCCGCCATGCGCTACACGGCGCTGACGGCGCCCGCCAAGTTCGACAAGACCCAGCACGACCTCGGCTTCATGCTGGGCGCCGGCTACGGCAACGGCCTGCGCCTCGTCGACGATCCGGCGACCCGCACGGCCTACCGCGACGCCCTGCTGGCCGGCGCGACGACGCTGATGACGCGCTTCAACCCGAAGGTCGGCAGCATCCAGTCGTGGGACCTGTGGCCGAATACGACGTGGGCCTTCCCCGTCATCATCGACAACATGATGAACCTGGAGCTCCTGATGTGGGCCGCGCGCGCCGCCGACGAGCCGCGCTACCGCGAGGTCGCCATCGCCCATGCCGACACCGCGCTGAAGAATCACTTCCGTCCCGACGGCTCGAGCTTCCACCTCGTCGACTACGATCCGAAAACGGGCGCCGTGCGCGCGCGCATGACCGTGCAGGGCTACGCGAACGGCTCCGCGTGGGCGCGCGGCCAGGCATGGGGCCTGTACGGCTACACGATGATGTACCGCGAAACGCACAAGGACGACTATCTCCAGCAGGCGCACAGGATCGCCCGCTTCTACATGAACCATCCGCGCCTCCCCGCCGACAGGATCCCGTTCTGGGATTTCGACGATCCCGCCATTCCCGCCGCCCCGCGCGACAGTTCCGCCGCCGCCATCGCCGCGTCCGCGCTGCTGGAGCTGGCGTCCTTCTCCGACCGCGACACGGCCGCGCGCTACCGCGACTTCGCCGAACAAACCTTGCGCAGCCTGTCGTCGGGCGCCTATCTGGCGCAACCCGGCGACAACGGCGGCTTCCTCCTCAAGCATGCGACCGGCCACAAGCCGGCCGGCACGGAGATCGACGGTCCGCTGAACTATGCGGACTACTACTTTCTGGAAGCACTGCTGCGCATGAAGGCGGCGCGCACCGGGATCGGCAGTTTTCATTAGAAAAACAAGGAGACGTTGTGAGCAAGCAGAGAACATCGGGCGCGCGGATCGCGGTCAAGCCCGTGGCGGCCGTCGTCGCGGTCGCCGTCGCCCACTGGGCGGCGCCCGCACGGGCGCAAGAAGCCGAGGCAAATCCGAACCAGCTGCAGACCGTGCTGGTGACGGCCAACAAGCGCGTGGAGCGGCTGGACAACGTGCCGGAGTCGATCTCCGTGCTGTCCGAAGCCGAGATCCAGCGTAACAACGTGCGCGAGGTCGAGGACGTCATCAACCTGACCCCGTCGCTGACGCTGTCCTCGGGCACGACGGCCGCCAACAACGCCATCTTCATGCGCGGCATCGGCACCGTTTCGGTCGGCATCGGCGTGGAGTCCGACGTCTCCGTCATCATCGACGATATCCCGATCGCGAGCCAGTTCCAGGCGTTCCGCGACCTCGCCGACGTGTCCCGCGTGGAGGTTTTGAAAGGACCGCAATCGACCTTGTTCGGCAAATCGGCGGTGGCCGGTGCCATCAACATCGTGACGAAGCCGATCAGCGGCCCGATCGTCTACCGCGCCAACGCGTATTACACCAACGACCACGAGTGGCGCGTGGGAGCGTCCGTCGGCGGCAAGCTGCGCGACGATTTCGGCATGCGCATCGCCGTCAACAAGAGCGACATGCCGGGCAACTTCACGAACCTCACCAACGGCCAGAAGGTCAACGGCTCGGGCGGCAGAACGATCATGGCGAAGTTCCAGTGGACCCCGATCAGGGACCTGGAAATCGACTTCACCCCGCACTACAACACGCAGGAAAACAGCCGCGGCGTGACCGCCGTGAACGGCTTCTACCGCACCACCGGGTCGGCCGCGGCGGGCAATCTCGTGACGACGCCGGCCGACCTGGGCACCGCGTACATGAACGGTAATCCGCAACTGCCGGCGTCGATCACGCTGGCGGGCATCAACCCGTTCGACCGGAACAACCGCAACGTGCGGCGCGACTTCCCGACCGGGATCAACTCGTCCACGCTCGGCTCCGGCCTGAAGTTCTCGTACGCGCTGCCGAACGACGCCACTCTGATGTCGATTTCCTCGTACGAGCATTACAAGGCACACGATTACCGCGACCAGGACTTCGTCGACGTGCCGACCATCGCGAAGCCGGGCGAGACCAGGTTCTCGGTCGGGAACGCGCAATTCGGCACGTACGACATCCGCTCCAAGACGCAGGAAATCCGTTACGTGTCGCCGGACGCCGGCAAGCTGCGCTACGTGGCCGGCCTGTGGTGGGCACAGAACGGGATCGACCGCCACTTCATCCGCGGCTTCTGCGTGCAGCCGAGCGTGTGCACGGCGAGCTCGCCGTCGAGCCCGACCAACTACTACACCGACATCTACAACGTGAACCGCGCCGTGTTCGGCCAGGCCACGTGGGACCTGTATCCGACGTACACGCTGGTGGCGGGCATCCGCCGCAACGAGGAGACGTCGGGCTTCAACTACCTCCGCAACTTCTACACCGACCAGCTGGACCGCTCGACCTTCGTGCCGGGCCCCGCCGGCCGCGACCAGTTTTCCAGCAGCGGCAACCGCGACTGGGCGACGACGGGCAAGCTGTCGCTCCAGAAGCAGATCAACAGCGACTGGATGGTGTACGCGATGACGGCGACCGGCTACAAGGGCCTCGCGTACGACGTGACGAGCGGCCTGAAGGCGGCGGCCGCGTTCCCGGTGTCGCCGGAAACGAGTCGCAGCTACGAGCTCGGGACCAAGGCGAACCTGTTCCACAACCGCATGTCGCTCGCGGCCACGCTCTACCGGACGGACTTCAAGAACTACCAGCAGAACACGTCGTTCGTGCTGCCGAACGATCCGACCATCTACACCCAGCTGAACTCGATCCCGAAGATCCGCACGCGCGGCCTCGAACTCGATTCGCACTTCCTGCTGACGACGAACTGGTCGATGAACGTGTCGTACGCGTACACCCGTCCGGAGATCGTCGACTGGAAGAACGGCCCCTGCTACCAGGACAACACGAACCCCGCCATCGGCACGACGGGGCTGGGCGAAGGCGGTTCGCTGGGCGGCTGGAACCGCGCCTGCTTCCCCATCCGCACCGGCTCGACGACGGGCGTGCAGAATCTCTCGGGCGGCATCTTCCCGGGTACGCCGAAGAACAAGGTCAACATCGGCACCAACTACGATTACCACTTCGCCGACCGTCCGTACTGGGCGTTCGTGAACGCCAACGTGCGTTACCAGAGCGCGTACCAGACCAACATCAACAACGACCCGCGCTCGGTCAACAACGCGTACCCGATCTCGGACCTCGGTTTCGGTGTGCGCCAGAACAACGATATGTGGCGCCTGTCCTTCCGCATCAACAACCTGTTCGACCGCTTCTACATCGGCAACGCCAACGCCAGCGGCCCGTCGTACCGCACCGGTCCGACGTCGTCCTCGCCGCCCATCACGGTCAACAGCTGGGTACCGCCGCGCGACGTGTTCCGCTTCTACAGCGTGCGCCTGGACCTGAAGTTCTGAGTTTCCTCCGCGGGCCGCGGCCCGCGTTTCCTCGATGCCGCCGGGGCGACCCGGCGGCTTTTTTTTCGGTTCAGTCTTCGTAGATCGGCCCCGCCGTCAAGAACGGCCCGCCCTGGTACACGCTGGCGATGTCGCCCGCGTCGGCCCATGCGCCGCCGGCCGGGAAACGGTCCGCGAACGAGCGCGAGCTGTGGCGCGGCTCGAAGCCCAGGTGGGCGGCAGCGCCGTTGTCCCACCAGCGCACCGGGTTGTCCGAGACGCCGTACGTGATCGTGTGGCCCACGCGCGGCGTGAACAGGGCGCAGCGCACCAGTTCGACGAGGTCGTCGTGCGCGAGGAACGTCACCATCATGCGCGCGTTACGCGGCTCGTCGAACGAGGAACCGATGCGCAGGCAGACCGTCTCGATGCCGAAGCGGTCGAAGTAATAGCGCGACAAGGCCTCGCCGAAGCATTTCGACACGCCGTAGATCCCGTCCGGCCGCAGCGGCGCGGCCGTGTCGACGACCTGCGTGGTCGGATAGTAGCCGACGACGTGGCTGGAGCTCGCGTAGATCACGCGCCTGATGCCGCGCTTGTGCACGGCCTCGTACAGATGGTGCAGGCCGAGGATATTGGCGTGCATGATCGCCTCGAACTTGTCCTCGACCGAGACGCCGCCGAAGTGCAGCACGGCGTCGACGCCTTCCGTCAGCGCCATCACGGCAGCGCGGTCGCCCAGGTCGCAGCGGACGACTTCCTCGCCCGGGCCCGCGGGCGCGATGTCGCGGATGTCGCTGAGCCGGACCACGTCGGCCCACGGCTTGATGCGCTCGCGCAGCAGGGTGCCGAGGCCGCCGCCGGCGCCGGTCAGGAGAAGACGGTGGAAAGGCTTGGACTCGGGCGCTTGGATCATGAACGGGCTCGCATTTGTGTTAAACGTTTAACCGAGTATATCCAAAACGCTTTCCTTGTCAATTTTTTGGCGCCCTTTTTCGCCCGGACGCCCCGGTGGAACAGGGGGAAACGATTCCATCGCCGTTTCCTTGCCCTGGCTCGGGTCCGGCTGCCGGGACGCATGCTAAGATGTGCCGCCGAGTAACGATTACCCTCCCATGAAAAAGACCGCTTCGACCATCCGCGACGTCGCCGCAGCCGCCCAGGTGTCCACCGCCACGGTATCGAAATTCATCAACGGCGCGCAGCGCTTTTCGCCCAAGGTCGAGGCAGCGATCGAGGCCGCGATCGCGACCCTGGGCTACCGGTCGAACCCGCTGGCCAAGTCGATGATCACGGGGCGCACCAACACCATCGGCCTCTCGGTGCTGGACATCACCAACCCGCACTTTTCCAGCATCCTCAAGGGCGCGAACCGCGTGGCGCACGACCAGGGGTTTTCCGTGCTGCTCGTCGACACCGAGGAAACGCCCAGCCGCGAGCGGCGCACGCTGGAAGAACTGAGCCGGCGCGTGGACGGCATGATCGTGTTCTCGCGCCTGCGCGAAAAAGAGATGGCGTGGATGGCCGAGATCGACAAGCCGCTCGTGTTCTTCGGCAGCCTGGCCGAATTGCCGCTGCCGACGGTCGCCAGCGACGACCACGCCGGGGCCTACATGCTGACCCAGCACCTGCGCATGCTGGGCCACCGCCGCATCGCCTACCTGGGCTTTTCCAAGTCGCGCCGCGACGAGGAGCGCCTGGGCGGCATCCGCGAATCGCTGAACGCGGCCGGCCTCGAACTGGCGATCTTCGATGCCGAGGCCCCGTCGCTGGCCGAGGGCGAGCGCCTGTGCTCCGCCATCGTCCTGGGCAGCCAGCGCCCGGATGCGCTGATCTGCTACAACGACCTGATGGCGCTGGGCTTCATGAAGGAAGCGTCCAACCTGGGCATGTCCATTCCGCAGGACATCTCCGTCGTCGGCTTCGACAATATCCCCTACGGCAAATACACGACGCCGGCCCTGACCACCGTCGACCTGCAGAGCGAACGCATGGGCGCGACGGCCATGGAAAAGCTGCTGGCCGTGATCCGCGGCGAGCACGTCGAGAAGCTGACCAAGGTCGCCCCCCAGCTGATCCTGCGCGCGTCGACCGTCGCCCGCAGGCCCTGATACGCCCCCGTTTACTTTCCGGAAGAGTTGGCCTATCCTTTTAGGAAAACGTTTAACTACACCGGAGACACGCATGCGCCCTGCCCTGCTCGCCCTGATGTTGGCCCCTCTGCTGGCCGGCCTGACTTTCCTGCCCGCCGCGCCGGCGCGCGCCACGCCGCCGCTGCACCGGACGGTCGAACAGGCCTACCCGCAACTGGATTACTTTTTCCAGAAGCTCGTGCGGGAACGGGACGGCATCACCATCGATGGGCGCGCCCCGTTCCAGAGCCACGACAAATTCCTGCCGGGGAAAATCGCGACGGGCCTCGCGGACGTGCTGCTGCACACACCGAAGGACGACCCGCGCCTGCCCGGCATGCTGCGCGATTACGCCGCCATCGCCGATCTGACGGTCGGCATGGAAAACGATACCTGGGGCATCTACTACTACATGGGCGCCTTGTACAAGCTGAAGCAGGCCGGCCTGCTGGCGCGCGCCGTGCGGCCCGCCACGCTCGACCTGCTGCGCCGGAAGCTCGACTGGCGGACGTTCGTGCGCCAACCCGCGTTCGAGCTGATCAACCTGCCGACCAATTACTACGGGGTCGCCTTCAGCATCGCGCGCCTGCGCCTGCTGATGGGTTGGGAGGATGCGCACGCCAGCGAGGTGCTGCTCGATAAAATGCTCAAGCATTACGCCGATTATTCCGGCACCTACGGCTTCTCCGACGAGACGGATGGCCAGGGCCGATTCGACCGCTACAGCATCCTGCTGGCGGCCGAGATCTGCGAGCGCTTCATCGAGACCGGCTTGACCGTGACGCCGGAACTCAAGGCCTTGCTGCGCAAGTCGGCCGACGTCGCGCTGAACGCGGCCAATGCCGACGGCACGGGCTTCACGATGGGCCGCAGCCTCGGGCCGTACGGCGAGACGGCGATGCTGGAGATCCTGTCGACAGCCGCCTACCTCGGCGTCCTGAGTCCGGAGGAAAAGGAGTACGCGTATGCCTACTCGGCGCGCATCGGCGAACGCTATATGGATTTCTGGTACGACCCCGCACTGCATTCCGTCGACATGTGGGGCAAGGGCCGCCGCACGGACACGTACCGCGGCAAGCACCGCATCCTCGGCGAGAACTTCTCGCTGCTGCACCAGTTGATCAGCACGGACGACATGTGGAACCGGGCCGGCATGAAGGACGCCGCGCCGCGCGCCGACCTGGCGGCCTGGCTCGTGCGCGCTCGCCCCGCGTTCAGCCTCACGCGCTTCGCCGGCGGCGAGTACGACCGCGCACTCGCCATCTGGCGCGACGGGCCGCACGTGTTCAGCCTGTCGATGATCAACGGCGGCCCGAGCCAGCATGCGAACAGCCCGTATTATCCGCTGCCGTTTTCGTACGGGATCGTCTCGGGCATCGCCGACAGCGGCGCCGCGCATCCGCAGCTGCTGCCGAAATTCCGCCTGGCCGACGGCAGCGAATTGATCGCGACTGCGTTCATGAAGGACATCCAGGCGCACGACGTCGACGGCGGCTACCGCGTCACGTATCGCCAGGATGCGCTCACGAAGCTGGGCAAGAACGTCCCCGTCAAGGACACGCGCATCGCCGTCGAGACGGAATACGTCTTGCGCCACGGCGTCGTCACGCGCACCGACACCTACACGCCGGCGGCGCCGCTGGACGTGGCCGGCGTGAGCCTCGACTTCGCGTCGTTTTCGCGCGGCGCCAGCGTGGACGGCACCGACATCGCTTTCCACGACGGCGCTGTCCGCGGGTTCGCCGTGCAAGGCCTGGCGAACTGCCGCGCCGACGACGTCGCGGGCAGCGAGGCATATCGCGCGCCGTACGGGCCAATGGCCACGCTGGCCAGCTGCGGCACGGGCGCGTCCACCTTCGACAAGCCACTCAGGATCAGCTGGACGATCCGTTACGAGTGACCGCGTCGATCAGCCGCTGTTCCTCAGGCCGGCCGAAATGCCGTTGATCGACATGTGCAAGCCGCTGCGCGTCGCGTCGTCGTCCGTCCCGGCCCGGTAGCGGCGCAGCAGTTCGACCTGCAGGTGGTTCAGCGGATCGATATACGGCAGGCGATTGCGCAACGAGCGCTGCATCTGCGGATTCCCGTCCAGCAGTTCGTCCTGCTCCATGATCCGGCTGAGGATGTCCACCGTGCGCGCATGCTCGGCGCTGATGCAGCCGAAGATCCGGTCGCGCAGCGCGCTATCGCCCACCAGCTCTGCGTATCGGCTGGCGATCGCGATGTCGCTCTTGGCCAGCACCATGTCCATGTTCGACAGCAGGGTCGTGAAGAACGGCCACTCCTTGTACATCTTGCGCAGCAGCGCGAGGCGCTCGGCCGGCGCGTCGGCGATGAAGCGTTCCACCGCGCTGCCGAAGCCGTACCAGCCCGGCAGCATCAGGCGGCACTGGGCCCAGCTGAACACCCAGGGAATCGCGCGCAGGTCTTCGATCGAGCGCGACTTCTTGCGCGAGGCCGGACGGCTGCCGATGTTCAGGGCGGCGATTTCCGAAATGACGGTCGACTCCCAGAAGTACGTCTCGAAGCCGTCCGTTTCATACACGAGCGACCGGTAGGCGGACAGCGCTTCGGTGGACAGGCGGTCCATCGCCGCGACCTGCGCCGCGTCCGGCTGCGGCTGGGCATGCGACAGCAGCGTCGCTTCCATCGTCGCGGCGACCAGCACCTCCAGGTTGCGCCGGCCGACGTCGGCGTTGGCGTACTTCGCGGTGATGACTTCGCCCTGCTCCGTCAGGCGGATGCGTCCCTGCACGGCGCCCGGCGGCTGCGCCAGGATCGCTTCGTAGCTCGGACCGCCGCCGCGTCCCACCGAACCGCCGCGGCCGTGGAACAGCTGCAGCTTGATGCCGTGCGCGCGGAAGACGGCGATCAGTTCCAGCTCCGCCTTGTGCAGTTCCCAGCCGGAGGTGACGTAGCCGCCGTCCTTGTTGCTGTCCGAGTAGCCCAGCATGACTTCCTGCAGGCGGTCGCGCGACTGCAGCAGGCGCATGTACAGCGGCAGGCCGAACGCCTCGGCCATGATCGCGGGGCCGGCACGCAGGTCGTCGATGGTTTCGAACAGCGGAATGATGTTGACGTCGAGCGTGCCGAGCGTCGGATGCAGCAGCCCGGCTTCCTTCAGCAGCACGGCCACTTCCAGCAGGTCGGAGACGGAGGCCGCCTTCGAGATGATGTAGTTCGTGACGGCGTCGCGGCCGTACGTCAGGTGCGCGCGTTTCGTCTCGCGCAGGATCGCCAGTTCGGACGCGGTGTCTTCCGAATACGCTTCGAACGGCGAGACGAGCAGCCGCGGCGACTGCAGTTCCTCCAGCAGGACTTTGCAGCGCGCGCCTTCGTCCAGCGCGAGGTAATCGACGCCGGGACGCGCCTGCGCCAGCAGTTCGGCGATCACGCGTTCGTGCACGTCGGAGTTCTGGCGCAGGTCGACGGGCGCGAGGTGGAAACCGAATACCTTCACGGCGCGGCGCAGCAGGCGCAGGCGGCCGCGCGCCAGTTGACGGGCGCCGTTGGCGACGAGCGATTCGTGGATCGCGTCCAGGTCGGCCAGCAGCTCGGCCGCGCTGGCGTACGCCGATGCGTCCGGGGCCGCCGCGCCGGCGGCGAGCCAGTCGCGCGTCGCCACGAGGCGGGCATGCATGCCGTGCAGCGCCTGGCGGTACGGCTCGTCCTGGTGGTGCGGCGAGTTGTCCGGCGCACGTTCGGCGATGCGGCGCAGCGCCTCGGTGCTGCCGCACAGCGACTGCGCCTGCGACAGCTGCGACGCCAGCGTGTGCAGCTCGGGCAGGTAGAAGTCGAGCGCACGGGTCGACTGCGCCTTGAGCGTGGCGCGCAGGATGTCCGCTGTGACGAACGGGTTGCCGTCACGGTCGCCGCCGATCCAGCTGCCCACTTTCATGAACGACGGCAGTTCGGTGCCGGCCCAGGCGCCATCCTTCTGCGCCAGCGTGTCCTCGAGGGCGCAGTACAGGCGCGGCAGGCTCCGGAACATCGTGTAGTCGAAGAAGGACAGGCCGTTTTCCACTTCGTCCAGCACCGACAGCTTGGCGGGACGGAGCAGGCGCGTCTGCCACAGGGTCAGGATGGCGCGCGCCAGCGCTTCGTCGTTGTCCTGTTCCTCGTCGGGCGTGAGCTGCGTGCGGTCACGCTCGCCGATCAGGCGCGCGATCGCCATCTGGCAGTTGAGGACACTCTTGCGCTGGACTTCGGTCGGGTGCGCCGTGAACACGGGGCTGATGTGCGCATTGTCGAAGAACGCAGGCAGGTCGTCCATGCGGCCGGCGTCGAACACGCCGTCGACGGCATGCGCGATGCTGCCCTTCTTGGGCGCCGATCCGGCGGACAGGTGCGCGCGGCTGCGGCGGATGTGGTGCTGGTCTTCGGCGATGTTGGACAGCAGCGAGAAATAGGTGAACGCGCGGATCAGCTGGGTGCGCTCGTCGGACGAGATGCCGGCGAGGATCGCCGCCAGTTCCTCGTGCGCGCTGCCGTCCTGGTCGCGCCGGAAACCGATGGCGCTTTTACGGATCGACTCGATGCGGTCGAATACCCCGTCGCCCTCCTGGGCTCGGATCGTTTCCCCCAGCATGCGGCCGAGCTGGCGGATGTCCCGCCCCAGCAACTCTTCCTTGAAGTTCCGTGCCTCTTCAACGCTCATTCCAAGCTCTCCAGATCGATGCGCCGTGGGACGACGCAAAATGTAAATAATTTACAAATGAAGCACCCCCTGAACTATCCCGTTGTCGATATACCTTGTATATACGGGCCAGTTCGGGCTGCGCGGTGCCGCATGAGATGCAATGTTATGAAATTTTACTACAAACATTGGGCAGTTCGGTGTTCAAGGTTGAAAAAATGCTACACATGGGGAAACGACGCCGCCTTGCCTACTCGTTTTCGAACATCGCAATGATCTCGTCCGCCACCGCGCGCACGTGCGGGGAGCGGCGCACGTCGGCGTGCATGACCAGCCAGAGTTTGCGGCGTACGGGGCAAGGCGGCGCCAAGGCGCTCAGCCCTGGCGCACCCGCCGTCGCGTAGCGCGGAAAGACGCCGACGCCACAGCCGGCGACAGCCGCCTGCAGCTGCGTCAGCAAATCGTTCGAGCGCAGGCAGTAGCGGCGGCTGCCGCGCAGCTTGTCCAACCATTCCTGTTGCGGTGCATCCTTCTGGAGTTCGTCGTAGCCGAGAAATTCCCAGTGCGCGGGCAACCGGTTCGCGACATAGTCCTCATGCGCATGGAGGGCGTAGTCGACGTGCGCCAACAACTTGGTGACGAGGCCCGGCGCCGTCGGGCGCGCGAAACGCAGCGCGATATCGGCCTGGCGCCGCATCAGGTCCGTCGTGCGCGCCTCGGCGCGCAAGTCGATTTCGACGCCGGGCAGGCGCGCCAGCGGCGAGCGCAGGCGCGGCGCCAGCAGGAAGGCCGCCAATGCCGGCGGCGCCGAGACGCGCACGACACCGGCCACCTCGCTCGCGCCGCGCGCCACGTTGAGCAAGGCATGCATGTCGTCTTCCAGCTTGCGCGCATGCGGCACCAGCGCGGTGCCGGCCGCCGTCAGCGACCAGCCCTTGGGAAACCGGTCGAACAGGCGGGCGCCGAGCGCGGTTTCGAGCGCGTCGATGCGGCGGGCAACCGTGGTGTGCTCCACGCCCGTCGCGCGCGCCGCGCCCGACAGCGTACCCGCCTCGCACAGCGCGAGGAAAAAGCGGAGGTCGTCCCAGTCCGGTGTCTTCATTGTGCAATTATGCACGGAACGGGTGCGGATTTCGGGAATTCCGTTCAGGCGCTCGCGCCGCTACGCTGATGTTTTCACCTGAAAGGAGAAGGACATGAACAAGCATATCGCCGGCATGGTGCTCGCAGGCGTCGTCCCCGCCGCACACGCCGCCCTGCCCGACCTTGCGGGAAGCTGGAGCCTGGTCGCGGCCGACGTCCAGCGTCCCGACGGCAGCATCGAACGTGACTATGGCGCCGCGCCCAGGGGCCGCCTCTTCATCGACGCGCACGGGCGCTACGCGCTGCAGATCTTCAAGGCGGAGCGCCCGCGCTTCGCGTCCGCGGACAAGGCCGCGGGCACGGGCGACGAATTCCGCGCCGCCGTGCTCGGGTCCAGCACGCACTACGGCACCATCGCGCTGGAGGACGGCATGCTGGTGTTCCGCATCGAGGCCGCGTCGTTCCCCAACTGGGAAGGCACGACGCAGCGCCGCAGTTTCGAGCTGCACGGCGACGAACTGCGCTACCGCGTGCCGGCGCGGCCGGATGGCGGGATTCCGGTTTCGGTGTGGCGGCGCATGCGTTGACCGTGCCGTCAGCCGACCTCCACGCGGTTGCGGCCATTCGATTTTGCGACGTACAACGCGCCGTCCGCCCGCTTGATCGCCTCCCCGAAGTCTTCGTCCGGCTTGAGCGACGTCACGCCGAAGGATGACGTGACGTGCAACCCATGCGGCCACTCCCGCATCGAGAGCGCCGCGCGCAGCTTTTGCACCATCGTCACGGCATGCTCGACGTCGGTCTCCGGACACAGGAGCAGGAACTCCTCCCCGCCCCAGCGCACCAGCCTGTCGCTGGCGCGGACCTCGCCGCGGATGACCGTGACGAAGCGCTTCAGCACCTCGTCGCCGGTGTCGTGACCGTGCTGGTCGTTGATGCGCTTGAAGTGGTCGATATCCATGAACACGACAGCCATCTCCTCGTCGACGCGACCGGCCGCGTGCAGGCGCCGCATCAGCACCTCCCTCAGGCCCTGGCGGTTCAATGCGCCGGTCAGCGGATCGGTGTGGGCCTGGTTGGCCAGGTCGCGCGCTTCCAGTTGCAGCGCCTTGTTGATGGCGGCCAGCAGTTCGAGGCGCGCATTGGTGGCGGACAGACTGGAGCGGACGTGGGCCAGGCTCAGCGACAGTCCCAGCAGGCCGCATCCGATCCACGCGCCCACCAGATAGGTCAGCAGCCGCGTATTCGATATCCATTTCCCGCGAAACTCGATCGACCGCAACTCGATCGTGATCGACTGACCGGGCGGCACCGATCCGGTCGATATCTCCACCGCCGTGACGTTATCGAGCCGCGAATAAGTCTTGTCCAGCGGGACGTTGTGCGCCGCGATCCACCAGTCCGCGGTGCGCAGGACGTTGACCGGGATCGTGAAGGTCGTCTGTGCCGGAACATCGAATTCGACCGAGTCGTACCTCTGCGAATTCCAGTCGCCGATGGTGGAGAATTCCGGTTCAAAATTCGTCAGGTGAAGTCCGATTTTCCTCCGGGACGCCCCCGAATAACGCATGTTGAACGTCACCGAATCGAACTGGCTGAAGTCCATCCCTTTGCCGTCCTGCCCCAGGTGGAATTGCATCTTGCAGAATGGCCAGGCGAAGACCGCCCCCAGGTCGCAGCGCATGATGAACGCGTCCCCGGTCCGCACGAGCGACGAGACGGAATTGCCGTGCTCGTGGCGGTCGTCGGTGACGGTGACGCCGTACGGATGCCGGGGCGAAATCTCGAAGACCCGTGTCATGCCGAGATGCTGCCAGACCAATAAGGTGGGCGTCAGAACCAACAATAATCCAACCAGGGACTGGACTATCGTCATTGCGCGCGCGGGTCGACGATTCATTGATGATCGCTGATATATTTATTGCCGATCAATATACTGAAATCGCCGGGCGCGTGCGATAAGTTTCCGTGCCGCAAAACGAAAAAGGCCAGCTGGAAAGCTGGCCCATCTCTGAATTCATTGGTCGGGGCGAGAGGATTCGAACCTCCGACCACGTGCACCCCATGCACGTACGCTACCAGGCTGCGCTACGCCCCGACTTGGTCCGGAATTATAACAGAGGCACGCTGGATGACTAGTCTTTTTGTCACCAGGCACCATGGCAGAAACTTACTTCCAATCGCCCCGCAACGCCAGCACCTCCTCGTACAGCCCCTCCGGCGTCACCTCCTGCGGCGGCACCGGCTGCCCGACGGCCAGCGCCAGCCGCGAGCGCAGCCCGCGCGCGAACGAGCGTTCGAACACGTTCGACGAATCGCGCGAGAACACGCTGCCCCACAGGCCGCGCAGCGCCATCGGGATCACCGGCACCTTGCTGCGCGCGACGATCTTGGCGATGCCGCCGCGGAATTCGTTCATGTCGCCCGTGCGCGTCAGCTTACCTTCCGGGAAGATGCACACCAGTTCCCCTTCGTGCAGCGCCTGCGCGACGTCGACGAACGCCTTTTCCATCAGCCACGGGTCGTCGTGGGCCGGCGCGATCGGGATCGCCTTACCCGTGCGGAAGATGAAGCCCAGCAGCGGCGTCTTGAAGATGCGGTGGTCCATCACGAAGCGGATCGGGCGCGGGCTGGCGGCCATGATGACGATGGCGTCGACATAGCTCACGTGGTTGCAGACGAGGACCGCGGCGCCCTCTTCCGGGATGCGTTCGACGTCCACCGTCGACACGCGGTGGATCGTGTGGATCAGCAGCCAGGCCAGGAAGCGCATCAGGAATTCCGGCACGAGCGAGAAGATGTAGACGGCGACGACCGCGTTCAGCAGCGCCGTGGTCAGGAACATCTCGGGGATGCTGAACCCGCGCTTGATGAGGAACACGGCCACGCCGGCCGATGCCACCATGAACAGGGCATTCAGGATGTTCATGCCGGCGATGGTGCGCGACACGTGGGCCGGGTCGCAGCGCGTCTGGATCAGCGCGAACAGCGGCACGATGAAGAAGCCGCCGAACACGCCCAGCAGCAGGATGTCGGCCAGGATGCGGATCGTGCCGTGCTGCGCCAGCACGCCGAGCGCATCCACCGGCGCCGTGTTCGCGTAGCCGAGGCTTGCGAAATACAGGTCGATGCCGAACAGCGACAGGCCGATGGCGCCGAACGGCACGAGGCCGATCTCCACCTTGCGGCCCGAGAGCTTTTCGCACAGCAGCGAGCCGGCCCCGATCCCCAGCGAGAAGACGGTCAGCAGCAGCACGAACACGCTGTGGTCGCCGTGCAGGTAATCCTTGGCGTACAGCGGGAATTGCGACAGCACGAGGGCGCCGTAGAACCAGAACCAGGAATTGCCCAGCATGGACAGGAACACCGTGCGGTTCTTGCGCGAGAACCCGATGTTGCGCACGGATTCGGCGACGAAGTTCGCGCTGATCTTCAGCGTGGGCGCGGGCGCGGGCGATTGCGGGATGCGCCAGCTGGTGACGAGTCCCAGCACGGCGACGGCCAGCGTCCCGAACGCGACCAGGTGCACGCCGGCGGCGCCGTGGCCGGCCAGGATCGCGCCCATCACTTCGCCCAGCAGGATGCCGACGAAGGTGCCCATCTCGATGACGCCGTTGCCGCCCACGAGTTCTTCCGGTTTCAGGTGCTGCGGCAGGTAGGCGTATTTGACGGGGCCGAACAACGTGGAATGGACGCCCATGCCGACGACGGCCGCGACGAGCAGCCACAGGGTATGCGTCAGCCAGCCGGCGGCGGCGATGGCCATGATGACGAGTTCGAGCAGCTTGACGAAGCGCGCCAGCCGGCCCTTCTCGACCTTGTCCGCGATCTGCCCCGCGGTGGCCGAGAACACGACGTACGGCAGGATGAACAGGCCGGGAATCAGGTTGTTCAGCAGCGCCGCGGGCACCGTCGTCCACGCCAGCGCGTCATAGGTCAGCACGACCAGCAGCGCGGTCTTGAACAGGTTGTCGTTGAAGGCGCCCAGGAACTGCGTCCAGAAGAACGGACCGAAGCGGCGCTGGGTCAGCAGGGAGAACTGGCTGGGATGGTTCGGGTGGCTCATGGTGAATGATGCGGATGTCGGGGATGCGACAATCTACAACACAACCGGCACGTTGAACACACAATGTTGCTGTGTGTGAATCAATGGTCGCGCATTCCGCTACCCGAATGGGTTGATGGAGCGACTCGATGCATGTCGAGTCGCGCACGGCGTCACCCGAACCGGGTCAGGCGATACGCGCCCACGCCCGGTACAAGGGCCCGATCCCGAGCACCACGACGACCATGCGCGCGACGTGGAACGCCGTCACGACGGGCACGCCCAGGTGCAGCACGCGGGCCGTCAGCGCCATCTCGGCGATGCCGCCCGGCGACGTGGCCAGCACCATCGTCCCCGGATGCAGGCCCGTGATGGCCGCGACGCAGAACGCGAACAGGCCGGCGAGCAGCAGCGTCACGCAGGTGCACGCGGCCACGCTGGCCAGGTAGCGCGGCGCGGTGTGCACGAAGCGCGGCGTAAAACGCGTGCCGAGCGAGACGCCGATGAACAGCTGGCCCGTGCGGATCATCCATTCCGGCAGGCGCGAGAGCTGCACGCCGGCCGCCGTCAGCATGATCGCCACGATCAGCGGACCGATCACCCAGGCGTTCGGCAGGCGCAGGCGTTTCAGGGCCAGCGCCGCGCACGACGTGAGGACGATGAGGACGCACAGGCCGGCCACGTCGACCCGGCCGGCCAGCGGCACGTACGGGTCCAAACCCTCGCCCCAGCCGTGGGCGGCGATCCAGCGCACGGCGAACGGGATGCTGCCGACGACCATCATGATGCGCAGGCTGTGCGCGGCCGCCACGCGTTCGACGACGGCGCCGTGGCGCTCGGCCTGCACCGCCATTTCGGACGCGCCGCCGACGGCCATCGCGAAGAAGGCCGTCGCGTCGTCGCTGCCGGACAGCCGGCGCAGCAGCGCGCCGGCCAGCATGCCGAGGCAGACGGCGAAGGACACCGCCAACGCGATCCAGCCGAGGTTGCGCGCCAGCGCCGCCAGCACGGGGGCGCTGAAGTACAGGCCCAGCGCGGTGCCGATGGCCCACTGCCCCGCCTCGCGCGCCTGCACCGGTGCCGCCAGGCGCGCGCCCAGCATGCAGGCGATCGCGGTCGAGAACAGGGGCCCGATCATCCACGGCAGCGGCGTGTCGAGGAAGATGCAGAGCTGCGCGGCGCAAAAGGCCAGTGCCAGCGCGGGCACGAACGTGCGCACGAGCGCGCGCGGGAACGGCAATTGCGTCGGCAGGCGAATCAGAACACCCAGAGCTTATCGGCCGGCATCTCGAGCCAGTACTGCCCCGGATCGACGCGGTGCTTGGAATACGCGCGCACGCTCGAATTGCCGTGCTTGAACAGGCATTCCCAGCGGTCGCCCAGGTACATGCACGTGGACAGCGGCAGCTGGATGGCGTTGTCGACGGGGTTGCGGCCGATCCGCACTTCTTCCACGCGGATCAGCGCGGCCGCATCGACGTCCGGATCGGACGCGCCGCTGCCGCGGGCCGTCGCGTTCAGCGCCATGCCCTCCACCTGCACGCGGGCCGCGTCGCCGTTGCGCGCCACGACGCGTGCCGGCAGGCGGTTGTTACTGCCCATGAACTCGGCGGTGAACAGCGTGTCCGGCGATTCGTACATCGATTGCGGGCTGCCCTGCTGCTCGATCTTGCCGTTGTTGAGCAGGAGAATGCGGTCCGAGATCGCCATCGCCTCGGCCTGGTCGTGCGTGACCATCAGTGCGGACAGGCCCAGGCGCACGATCAGCTCGCGCAGGAAGGCGCGCGCTTCTTCGCGCAATTTGGCGTCCAGGTTCGACAGCGGTTCGTCGAGCAGGATCACGGGCGGGTTGTAGACCAGCGCGCGGGCGATCGCCACGCGCTGCTGCTGGCCGCCGGACAGCTGGTGCGGGAAGCGCTCGCCCAGGTGGCCGAGGCCCAGCTGGGCCAGCACCTCGCGCACTTTCGGCTCGATGTCGCGCGCCGCCAGCTTGCGCAGCTTGAGGCCGTAGGCGACGTTGTCGAACACGGTCTTGTGCGGCCACAGCGCGTACGACTGGAACACGAGTCCCAGGTTGCGCGCCTCGGCCGGCAGCTCCAGCTTCCTGCTGCCGTCGAACACGCGGCGCTCGCCGATGTCGATCGTGCCGGATTTCGGGCTTTCCAGGCCGGCCACGGCGCGCAGCAGCGTGGTCTTGCCGCTGCCCGAGGGGCCCAGCAGCGCCACGACTTCGCCGCGCTGCAGGTGCATCGACACGCCCTTCAGGATCGGGTTGGCGGTGGCGCCATGGCCGTAGTCGAGGTGCAGGTCGTTGACGGTCAAAACGTTCATGATATGTCTCGCGATTCGAATTGGTTGTGGAGCTCAGTTGTGTAACTTGACGCCGAAGCGCAGGGCGATGCCCAGGCCGATGGCCACGAGCGTGATGTTGATGAACGAGAGCGCGGCCACGAGGTCCGTCGAGCCGCCGGCCCACAGCGACACGAGCATCGCGCCGATCACTTCGGTGCCGGGCGACAGCAGGTACACGCCCGTCGAGTACTCGCGTTCGAAAATCAGGAACACCATCAGCCAGGCGCCCAGCATGCCGAACTTGATCAGCGGGAGCGTCACGTCGCGGGTGACGCGGCCGCGGCTCGCGCCGACGGCACGTGCCGCCTCTTCCAGCTCCGGCCCCACCTGCAGCAGCGACGTCGAGACGAGGCGCATGCCGTAGGCGAGCCACACGACGGAGTACGCGAGCCACAGCGCGAAGATCGTCGAGCGCACCTGGCGCAATGCGGGGATGAAGTGCGCCGACAGCCAGGCGGCCACGCCGTTGTCCATGCCGCGCAGGAAGCTGTCCAGCCAGCTCGGCACGAACAGGAACACCCACAGGAACGACAGGCCGGCCAGCAGGCCCGGCACGGCGCGCGGCACGAGCACGCTGTAATCCAGCAGGCGCGTGATGCCGTCGGCCTTGCGGTGCATGGCCAGCGCGATCGCGGTGTAGCAGGCCACCGCCAGCGCGCCGCCGATCACGCCGATCAGGATCGTGTTGATGATGCCGCGCACGAGCGACGGCTCGTCGAAGATGTCGCGGAAGTGCTGCAGGGTGAGCACGTCGGCCAGCTTGACGCCCTCGCCCCAGTACTGGACGAAGGAACGCAGCACGATGCCGGACAGCGGCAGCACGACGGTGACGAGGATCCATGCGCCCAGCACGGCGAGCGCCACCCACTTCCATTTGCCCAGCGGGAGCGGCTTCTGGCGCGCGCCCTTGCCCTTGATGGACACGTACTTGTTGGCCGACTTGAGCAGCCAGCGCTGCAGCATCACGAGCGGCATCGTCACGGCGACGAGGCACACGGCGACGGCGGCCATCAGGTGGTACGACGGCGTGCCCAGTTTATTGGTCAGCTTGTACAGGTACGTGGCCAGCACGAGGTGGCCTTCCGGGTCGCCCAGCACGAGCACGAGGCCGAACACTTCGAAGCCGAGGAAGAACACCAGCACGCCCGCATACGCGAGGGCCGGCATGATCATCGGCAGCGACACGTTGAACATCACCTGCCACGGCGACGCGCCGGAGACGCGTGCCGCTTCCTCCACGTCGGAGCCGAGGCTCTTCAGCGCGGACGAGGCGTACAGGTACACGTGCGGCACGTGCGTGAGGCCGGCGATGACGACGATGCTCGTGAACGAATACACGTTCCACGGGACGAAGCCGATCAGCTCGTGCACCCAGGTCGAGTAGAAGCCCACGGGGCCCATCGACACGACGTAGCCGAAGCCCATCACCATGGGCGACACGAAGATCGGCACGAGCAGCAGCGGCGCGATCCAGCCGCGGCCCGGCAGGTCGGTACGCACCATCAGGAACGCAAGCATGCCGCCCAGCGGCACGGCGATGACGGCCAGGCCCGAGGCCAGCAGCATGCCGTTCTTGAAGGCGAGCCAGAAGTCGGGGTCGTCGAAAATGAAACGGAAGGCATCCAGCCCGAGCACCTTGTCGGGCATGAAGAACGGCGCACTCAGGACGCTCTGGTAGAACACCAGGAACAGCGGCAGGAAAATGGCCAGGCAGGTCAGCAGCACGACGAGGCCGCGCGTCCAGTTGAAGCGCGGCGCGCGCACGGCCGGCAGGCTGCCGGTGCCGTCGGCGCCCTTGGTGTCGAGTGGCATGGTTGAAGTTGGCATAGGAGTGTCCGATTGAGATGGAGCCTGAACCCGTCGTCCCCGCGAAGGCGGAGACCCAATTTTTGAGCGGATCAGGACACTCACTTGGGTTCCCGCCTCCGCGGGAACGACGGTCTTGGGGCTGACTTACTTCTTGCCGGCGTTGGCCTTCCACTCTTTCAGGAACGCGAGACGGAGGGCCGGGTCGAGGTATTCCGCCACGGCCGGGCTGACCGGCAGCGGCTTGACGTTCTTTTCGCCGATCAGCTTGATCAACTCGGTCGACGTCGTTTCGCCCGTCACGTCGGCGCGGATCGCAAACAGCTTGGAGGCGTTGGCGATGATCGTCTGGCCGCGCTGCGACAGCATGTAGTCGATCCACAGCTTGGAGGCGTTCGGGTGCTTGGACATCTTGTTGATGAACTGGACGCGCGAGATGACCAGCGTGTAGTCCTTCGGCAGCACGACGCCCAGCGACGGGTCGGTCTTGGCGCGCACCAGCGCGTAGGAGCCCAGCACGTTATAGCCGATCAGGTTTTCGCCCGACGAGATCCGCTCCAGCATCGTGCCGGTCGACGACTGCACGCGCACCCTGGCCGCGCCGAACGCCTGCTCGAGCTGTTTGTACTGCGCGAAGTCGCGCGCGTCCTGGGTCATGAACATGAAGCCGACGCCGGATTTCTCGATGTCGTAGGTGGTGACCTTGTCCTGGAACTTCGGCTGCTGGATGATGCGTACGAAGTCGGCGTGCGTCTGCGGGACTTCCTCGGGTTTCAGCAGGCGCTTGTTGTAGACGAAGGCGGCCGGTTCGAACGTGGTGCCGTAGGCGGTATCCTTCCACACGGCCCAGGCGGGGAGCTTGGACGCTTCGACCGACCTGTACTGCATCGCGTAGCCGCCAGCGGCCAGTTTCATCTGCAGGTCCATCGCCGAGGACCACAGCACGTCGGCCGTGTCGCCGCCGGCCGCGTTCTCGGAAAAGAAGCGGTTGTACACCTCGGTCGAGTTCATGTCGTTGTACTCGACCGTGATGTTCGGGTACATGGCATTGAAATCCTTGATCAGCGGCTGGGCGGCCTTGCTGTCGGTGGCGCCGTAGATCACCAGCTTGCCTTCCTTCTTGGCGCCGTCGACCAGTTGCTGGTAGGCGGCCGGATAGCCCGCCGGGACCTGGGCCAGCACAGGGGCGGCGAATGCGAATGCTGCAGAAGCAAAGATGGTGGCAACTGCGGTCTTCTTGAAATTCATGCTTGTCTCCTTGGTAGGTATTGTTGTCGGCCGATGGTGCCGGCCTCGGTGCTAGCGAACCAGGTTGAATTCCCTGGCCTGCCGGTTGTAATCCGTGATGGCCTGCTTCACCCAGCGCGTGAGCGCGTCGCCGGTGAGCGAGAACGGGTGCAGGCCGGCGCTCTGGCGCAGCTGCGCGAATTCGGGCGTCGCCTGCATGCGGGCGAAGGCGTCGACCCAGCGGCGGTAGTCGGCCTCCGGCACGTCGGGCCCCATCCACACGCCGCGGATCACGGGCCACACGATGTCGTAGCCCTGCTCGCGCGCCGTCGGCACGGCCGCCAGCACGCCGGCCAGGCGGTGTTCGGACAGCACGGCCAGCACGCGCACGTTGCCGGGGCCGGAGTACAGCACCGCTTCCGACGCGTCGCCCGAAATCACCTGTACAAAGTTGGCGCTCATCGCCGTGAACGTCTCGCCGCCGCCTTCCAGCGCGACGAAGCGCAGCCGGCGCGGCTCGACGCCGGCGCGGCGCGCCAGCATGGCGATCTTCATCCAGTCCTGGCTGCCGATGGTGCCGGACACGCCGATCAGGACTTGCTGCGGATCGCGCCGGATGGCGTCCATCAACTGGCCGAGGCTGTGCCAGGGCGAGTCGGCGCGCACCGCGATCATGCCGTAGTCGACGCCGAGCGCCGCGACCCAGCGCACGTCATCAAAGGTCGCCTTGCCGAACTTGCCCTCGGCGAGATTGAGCAGCGAACCGCCCGAGAACGCGACGAGGGTGTCCGGCTCGGCGCGCCGCTGCGAGATCAGCGTGTGCCACGCGACGGCGCCGATCCCGCCCGGCAGGTAGGCCAGCTTGAGCTTCGTGTCAGGCAAGGCCTTCTGGGCCAGCTTGCACGTCAGGTCCATGGCCCCGCCCGGTTTGGACGGGATCACGCATTCCGCGCCGGCGCTGGCCGCGGCCGCAACCGCGAACGACGCCGCGGCGGTCAGGATGTGGATGGCGCGCTTCATGATGTTGCGGCCGCGGGTCGTGGATCAGAACCGGTACTGGATGCCGGTCGTGATGCCGGTCTGCGTCGACGCGAAGCCCGGATCGTCGCGCGACAGGCCCACCAGCTGGCCGTGGTCGGCCTTGGCATGCGCCACCGACGCGTACAGCCAGACGCGCTTGGACAGCGAGTACATGGCGCGCGCCACGAGCATCGTCGGATCCGCATCCTTCGCGGCCGACAGGTTCTTGGTGTTGATGTGGTAGACGGCGCCGGTCAGGGTCCACGGGTAGACCGCGTAGGTCACGCCGCCCCAGTAGGTATCGCCTTCCACGTCCGGCGTGGCGGCCTTGCCCGACTGGAGCTTGTAGCCGCGCATGGCGGCGGTGTACTGCAGCGGGCCTTGCTTGTAGGTCGCGCCCAGGTGGAACGCCGTGGTCTTGTCGCGGTTGCCGGTGGCGACGACCGTGTTGCCGTTGATCTGCTCGTACGACGCCATCAGGCCGACGCCGCTGCCGAACCAGGAACCGCCGACGGCGTACTTGCGGCCATCCGACGAGTTGCCGGCCTGCTCGCCCATGCCGACGGTGGCGCCGTAGGTGAAGCCGCCGGTCGTGCCGGTGTACTTGATCAGGTTGTCGAACGCGGTGGTCATGCCGTACTTCGACGGGCCGGTTGCGTTGCCCGACGTCGCCCACGAATAGTTGGGCGCGAAGCCCATCGGGTCGAACTTGATGACCAGGTCATAGGTCGTCGTGAACGAGCGGCCGATGATGACGCGGCCGAAGTTGCCTTCGAGGCCGACGTTGGCCTGGCGCTTGAACAGGTTGCCGTCCTGGGCGCCGGTGTCGAGCAGGACGCCGCCTTCCAGGTTGAACACGGCTTTCAGGCCGCCGCCCAGGTCTTCGGTGCCGCGGAAGCCCCAGCGCGACGTGTTCTTGCCACCCGAAACGACGCGCACCACGCTGCCGTCGTTGGCGGCGGCGTGATTCACGTACTCGACGCCGGCGTCCACCAGGCCGTAGACCTGGACGTTGGTCTGTGCGGATGCGTTCAGGGAAAGCGCTGCCAGGACGGCGAGCGCGAGGGCCGATTTCTTCATAGTGTCTCCGTTGTTGTGATCAATGCGGTCGTTTGCCGCCTCGTGAAACCTAGGATAGGCGTGCAAAGCTTTCAATCAGCTTTCAAGGAGAGCTCAACTGAGCCTTTCAATCACGGCATTGTGGAAATCACGTAGCAACCGGGCCACGGTGCTTTCGGCATGCCCGCTTTGCGCTTACACTGACGCGATGCGAATCCTGTTAGTCGAAGACCATGTCGAGCTGTCCCACTGGGTATCGAAAGCCCTGCGCGACGCCAATCTCACCGTCGAATGCGCGTCCACGGGCGCCGACGCCGACGCGCTGCTGCACACCCAGGACTACGCGCTCGTGATCCTGGACCTGACGCTGCCGCGCATGGACGGCCTGGACGTGCTGCGCCGCCTGCGCGCGCGCGGCGGCGCGCGCGGGCGCACGCCGGTGATGATCCTGACGGCGCGCGGCGGGCTGGAAGAACGCGTGCAGGGCCTGAACCTGGGCGCCGACGACTACCTCGCCAAGCCGTTCGAACTGGCGGAACTGGAAGCGCGCGTGAAAGCCCTGTTGCGGCGCAGCGTCGGCAACGAGGCGGTCGTGCACCGCTGCGGGCAGCTCAGCTTCGACACCGTCGCGCGCATGTTCACCTACTGCGGCGAACCGCTGGCGCTGACGCCGCGCGAGCACGCCGTGCTGGAAGCGCTGATCTCGCGCCCGGGCCGCGCGCTGTCGAAAGAAAAACTGTTCGACGAAGTGTTCGCGCTGGACGACGACGCCAACCTCGACGCCATCGAGCTGTACATCCACCGCGTGCGCAAGAAACTGGACAAGCGTCCGGACGGCGGCGCCGCCATCGCCACGTTGCGCGGCATCGGCTACCTGCTGCAGGAACGGCCGCCCGCCGCGTCCTGATTCCCGCGATGGCGTCCGTCTCCGCATCGATCCCGCTGCTGGCGCGCCTGTGGCCGCGCCGGCGCGCCGGCGGCGAGGACGCGCCCGCACCGCTGGGCAGCCTGCGCGGCCAGTTGCTGCGCTGGCTGATCGTGCCGCTCGTGATCCTCGTGGCGGCCAACGCCGTGTCGCTGTACCGCGACGCCCTCGACGCCGCCGACATCGCCTACGACCGTTCGCTGCTCGCGTCCACGCGCGCGCTCGCGGAGCGGGTGTCGGTCCGCGACGGCAAGGTCGTGGCGGACGTGCCCTACGTGGCGCTGGACAGCTTCGAGACCGACACGCTGGGCCGCATCTATTACCGCGTGGGCGGCCTGCACGGCGAGACGGTGTCCGGCTACGACGACCTGCCGCCCGTGCCGAAGAACACGCCCCGCTCCGAACTGTATCCGGCCCTCGTGCGGTTTTATCACGCCGACTACAACGGCGAGCCGGTGCGCATCGCCGCCCTGCTGCAGCCCGTGTACGACGATTCCATGCGCGGCATCGCGCTGATCCAGGTGGGCGAGACGCTGGACGCGCGCCGCGCGCTGTCGCGCCGCATCCTCGTCAACACGCTGTGGCGCCAGGCGCTGCTCGTGCTGGCCGTGGCCACGCTCGTGTGGTTCGCCGTGCGCCTCGTGCTGCAGCCGCTGATGCGTTTGAAGCAGGTCGTCGAGACGCGCGCGCTGTCCGACCTGTCCGACGTCGACGAAGCCCTCGTGCACCGCGAAGTGCGGCCGCTGGTCGCGGCGATGAACGGCACGATGGCCCGCATGCAGAACCTCATTGCGAGCCAGCGCCGCTTCATCGCCGATGCGTCGCACCAGCTACGCACGCCGCTGACGGTGCTCAAGACGCAGGCCGAGCTGGCCCTGCGCGCCAACGATCCGGCCGCGATGGAAGCCATCGTGCGCTCGATCGCGGCGACGACGGATTCGACGGTGCATCTGGCCAACCGCCTGCTGACCCTCGCGCGCATCGAGCACGGCGGCGCGAACGCCGCGCTCGCGCCCGTGCTGCTGGCCGACGTGGCGCGCCAGGTCGGCCTGGAGCTGGCCCTGCCGGCCGTCCAGAAAGGCATCGACCTGGCGCTGGAAGCGGAAGACGACGGCGCGACGACGGTCGATGGCCAGGCCCTGCTGCTGCACGAACTGGTGAGCAACCTCGTCGACAACGCGATCCGCTACACGCCGCCGGGCGGCACCGTGCTGCTGCGCGTGCGCCGGCTGATCGGCGTCGTCGTGCTCGACGTGCAGGACAGCGGGCCGGGCCTCGATCCGGCCGAATACGACAAGGTGTTCATGCCGTTCTACCGGGCGGCGGCGACGCTGGAGAGCAATCCGGGCGGCACCGGGCTGGGACTGGCCATCGTGCGCGACATCGCGACCGTGCACGGGGCGACGCTCGCGCTGGACCGCGCCGAGGGCGGGCCCGGGTTGAAGGTCAGCGTGACGTTCCCGGCGCGGGAGTTGCCGGCGGGGGTGTAGGGCGCCGCCTTGTCGTCTTGCAGACGATCAAAGCGCACGCCATCCGGCCCGCAAGCACCGCAAAATGCCCCGGCCGGCACCATCCCGCGCCACTTCCCAAACCCGTTTTCCCCCACATATTGCGCACAGATAAGCATGCGTTACAGCAAATTCCGCCCTCGTTGAGCGACCACAAACCTGCATCCGGACACGATTCTTGTGCGCCGCAGCACAGGTAGAATGCGCGGATGAAAACGACCGACACCCCTCCCCCGATGCCCGGCGCGGACGACGCGCTGTTCGACGACATCGAGCGCCGCCTGCGTGCGCTCACCACCGCGCCCCTGCACGCGCCCGCCGCCATGCCGCGCCGTTGCGTGGACGAATTTGCGGACGGTTTCCTGGGCCATGCCGGCCATTCCGGATTGACGGCGCGGCAACTGGCGCGGCGCTGGGAAGACCCGTCGCGCGGCTATTTCTGATCGCCTATTTGTAATCGTCCGGGCTCAGGCCGTACTTTTGCATCTTGTAATACAGCGTCTGCTTGGGCACGCCAAGCGCGACGCTGACTTCGCTGATGCTGCCGGCTGCCTTGCGCAATTCCTGTTCGATGACGGCGCGCTCGAACGCGCCGACCTGGTCGCCCAGCGGCACCGGCGCCGCGCTGCGTGCGGCCAGCAGGCCGTCCGCGCCGCTGGCCAGGCCCAGCACGAAGCGCTCGGCGATATTGCGCAGCTCGCGCACGTTGCCGGGCCAGTCGTGCGCCATCAGCGATCGCATCAGCGGGCCCGGCACCGTGGGCACGCCGCGCTTGTAGCGCGCCGCCGCGCCCAGCATGAAATGCTCGAACAGCAGGGGAATGTCCTCGCGCCGCTCGCGCAGCGGCGGCAGGTTCAGCACGATCAGGTTCAGGCGGTAGTACAGGTCGCTGCGGAATTTCTGCTGGTCCGACCATTCCTTCAGGTCGACCTTGGCGGCGGCGATCACGCGCACGTCCACCGGCACGGGCGTGTTCGAGCCGAGCCGCTCGACATAGCGCTCCTGCAGCACGCGCAACATCTTGACCTGCAGCGACAGCGGGAGGCTTTCGACCTCGTCGAGGAACAGCGACCCCTTGTGGGCGTGCTCGATCTTGCCGACCTGCCGCTTGGCCGCGCCGGTGAACGCGCCCATCTCGTGGCCGAACACTTCGCTTTCGAAGATGTTTTCCGGGATCGCGCCGCAATTGAGCGCGACGAAATGGTGCTCGCGGCGGCTGCTGAACTGGTGCAGGCAGCGCGCCACCATCTCCTTGCCGGTGCCGGTCTCGCCGTAGATCAGCACGTCGGCCGACTCGTCGGCCAGGTCGAGGATCAGGCGGCGCAGGTCGCGCATCGCGGCGGATTCGCCCAGCAGCATCGCGTCGATGCCCGCGCCGTTCGCGATGCGGTCGCGCAGCGCGGCGACCTCCAGTATCAGGCGCCGCGTCTCCAGCGCGCGCTGCACGGCCTCGACCAGTTGTTCCGACGAATACGGCTTGGGAATGAAATCGTAGGCGCCGCCGCGCATCGCGCCCACCGCCATCGAGATGTCGCCGTGGCCGGTCACGAGCACCACCGGCACCTGCGCATCGATGGCCTTGACGGCGTCCATCAGCGCGAGGCCGCTCATGCCGGGCAGGCGCACGTCGCTGACGATCACGCCGGCGAAACCGGGCCGCATCTGCGCCAGCGCCGGCTCGGCGGCGTCGAATGCGTCGACCTGGAAGCCGGCCAGGTCGAGCGCCTGGACGCTGCCTGCGCGGACGATGGCGTCGTCTTCGACGAGCAGGACTTTCATGGATTCGTACAGTTCGTGCATATTGCTGTCTCCTACTCCGCGCGGGGCAGATCGATGATGAACCGGGCGCCGCCCCCGGGCGGCGACTCGGCGCGCAGGTGGCCGCCGAATTCGCGCACGATCTGCTCGGAGATGGCCAGGCCCAGGCCCAGCCCTTTTCCTTGCGGCTTGGTGGTAAAGAAGGGTTCGAATAAATGTGTGCGTATCTCTTCGGGCACGCCGGGACCGCTGTCGGTCACGGTAATGCGTACCCGCGCGCCGTCGCGCCCGGCGTCGACCACGAGCTCGCGCGGCGTGCTGCCGGCCATCTCCATCGCGTCGAGCGCGTTGCTGAACAGGTTCACGAGCACCTGCTGCAGCCGGTTGCTGTCGCACAGCGCATACAGGTCGCGGGGATGCGTCGACATGCGGAAACCGACCCGCTCCTGCGCGATCCGGCGCTCGACGAGGAACAGGGCCGCCGTGACGGCCTCCCCCACCGCGACGGCGCTGAGCATCGCGTCGGCCTTGCGCGCGAACTGGCGCAGCGGCCCGGTCAGGAGGCCCATGCGCTCGACCAGTTGCGAGATGGTCGCCAGGTTGGCGCGCGCGTCGTCGAGCCGGCCGCGCTCGATCAGCACGCGGGCATTGTCCGACATCGTGCGCAGCGCCGTGAGCGGCTGGTTCAGTTCGTGCGTGATGCCGGCCGACAGTTGCCCCAGCACCGCCATCTTGCCCGCCTGGACCAGCTCGCTCTGCGCCTTGCGCAGCTGCTGTTCGGCTTGCTGGCGCACCATGTTCTCGTCGCGGAGCTCGCGCGTCATCGTCTGCAGGCTGGCGGTGCGCTCGGCCACCAGGCTTTCCAGCCGATCGTAGGCGCGCTGCAAATCCTCGCGGGCACGCAGCCGCTGGCGGCCGAGGCGGTGGCGCTGGCGCGCATACAGCACCAGCATGATCGCGAGCGCTTCCGACAGCAGCGTCAGCAGCGCCGCCGCGCGGGCGCCCGCGCGGGCGGGCGCGAGGTCGGACAGGTAGACCAGCTGCCAGTTGCGCGTCGCCAGCGTACGCGACTGGCTCAGCATGGGGCCGCCGGCGACGGGCGGCGGCGCGACGACGATGCTTGCGCCGCGGTCGAGTGCACGCACCACGCGCAGGCCCAGCGGCGTGAGCGCATGCGAAACATATTGGCGCGACTGTTCCAGTTCCCGCCGCACGGCCGGCGTCAGCGGGGCCAGCGTACGATATTTCCATTCAGGCACCGAGCTCAAAAACACGACGCCATGCGCATCGGCGAGCAGCGCCTTGCCGCCGGCGTCGGCCCAGGTGCCCTCCAGGCTTTCGATATTGACCTTGACGGTCGCCACGCCCAGCATGCGGCCGTCCTGATAAATGCCGCGCGCAAAATAATAACCGGGCTCGCCCCGCGTGGTGCCGACCCCGTAGAAGCCGCCCGGCGCGCCGCGCAACGCATCCCGGACGTAAGGCCGGAAGGCGACGTTGTCGCCGACGAAGCTGTCGGGCTCGCGCCAGTTGCTGGCGGCCTGCGTCACGCCCTGCAGGTTGACGATATAGATCGAGGTCGACCTGGCCAGGCGGTTGACGCGCTCCAGGTAGACGTTGACTTCCGTGCGCAGGGCGGTGTCGCCGGGCCGTTGCAGCAGGGCGATGACGTCCTTGTTCAGTTCGAACGTGCCCGGCAGGAAATCGTATTTGGACAGCAGGTGCTCCAGGCTGGCCGCATAGCTGTCCAGCCGCTGCGCGCCGGACAGCCGCAGGCGGCCGATCGCGGCGTCCTCGGCATAGCGATAGGCCACGCCGGCCAGCGCCACGCAAGCGAGCAGCAGCACGCCCCACAACGCCAGCCGCCGGCGCGGCCAGCGGCCGGCCTGGCGCGGGTTGACGGTGGGTGCGGCTGCGGGCATGGCGGTCCTGAAGCGTTTACGTCATGCGATTAAAACACATGACGCACCCCAAGGTTGATGCCGGTGGTGCCGGCGCCGGCATCGGTGGCATTGCCGACCGTGTACGCGGCGCCGTCGCGGTTGACGATGTGGCCGTACGCCGCGTACAGGTCGGTGTGCCGGGACAGGCTGTACTCGTAGCCGATCGCGGCCTGGCGCGCGTGCGCCTCGCGGCCGAAGTCGTCGCGGTGGACCACCAGCGAGGCCAGCACCCTGCCCGCGCCGGCCTTCACGGCGAGGCCCAGCAAGGCATCCCGGCTGGCGTTGCCCAGTACGTCGCGATTGCGTGCATAGGCCGCGTGCGCCGTCACCACGCCGAAGCGGTAGCGGCCGGCCAGCATGGTGTTGCGGCTGTGCGCGGTACCGGTCGGGTCGCCTTGCTGGTGGTGCACCAGCACGAGGGTCAGCGGGCCGGCATCGTAGCCGACGGACGCGCCGATCGTCCGGTTTTTCGTGGCGTCGGCGGCCGCCTCGCCGACGCCGTACAGGACGTCGGCCGACACGCCGTGCCACTTCGGTGTCTGGTACTCGACCGAATTATCGACCCGGGTGAAGGTCGGGAACAGGTTCTGCGCATTGCCCGCGAGGCCGGTACAGAACGGATCGACGACGTCGCGCACGACCTTGTAGTACGGCGCGTACTGGCGGCCCAGGCTGACCGAACCGGCCGCGCCGGTGAGGCCGACGAGGGCCTGGCGGCCGAACAGCCGCCCGCCCTGGCCCGCCGTGCCGGTATCCATGTTGATGCCGTTTTCCAGCACGAAGAAGGCGCTCGTGCCGTCGCCGAGGTCTTCCTTGCCCTTGAAGCCGAGCCGCGAGCCGGACGCCACGCCGCTGCTGACGTTCTCCGTCGAACCGGCCGGGCCGCCGCGTTCCAGCACGATGCCGGCGTCGGCCACGCCGTAGATCTTCACAAAGGACTGCGCCTGCGCGAACGTGGCGCTCAGGCCGAGCGCGCACGCGCCGACGATATAGCGATGTTTCAATCGAGTCTCCGTTGATTGTTGGTGTGTGTCGGATGCGGTCAGCCGGCGCGCACGCCGATAACCGGGACGGGCTGCGGCGCGACCTGCTCGGGCGAATCGTCGAGCGCGCCTTCCCAGTTGGCGACGACGGCCGTGGCGATGGCGTTGCCGACCGCGTTGGTGGCCGAGCGCCCCATGTCGAGGAACTGGTCGATGCCCATCAACAGCAGCAGGCCGGCTTCAGGGATGTGGAACTGGTTGAGGGTGGCGGCGATCACCACCAGCGACGCGCGCGGCACGCCGGCCATGCCCTTGGACGTCAGCATCAGCAACAGCAGCATGGTGATCTGCGTGCCGAGCGACAGGTCGATGCCGTAGGCCTGGGTGATGAACAGCACGGCAAACGTGCAGTACATCATCGAGCCGTCGAGGTTGAAGGAATACCCCATCGGCAGCACGAAGCTGGAAATCTTGCGCTGCACGCCGAACTGGTCCAGCGCCAGCAGCAGCTTGGGATAGGCCGCTTCCGAACTGGCGGTCGAGAAGGCCAGCAGGAACGGTTCGCGGATCAGCGCCAGCAGGCGCAGCACGCGCTTGCCGATGAACAGGTAGCCGCCCAGGACCAGCAGCAGCCACAGGCAGATGAGGCCGAGGTAGAAGGCGCCCATGAACTTCGCGAACGTGAGCAGGATGCCCAGGCCGCTGGTGGTGATGATCGACGCCATCGCCGCGAACACCGCGAGCGGTGCCAGGTTCATGATGACGCCGGTGATGCGCAACATGACTTGCGCCAGCTGGTCGATGACAAGAGTGAGGCCGGCGGCGGCCTCGCCCAGCGCCCCCAGCGCGCCGCCGAAGAACAGGGCAAACACCAGCACCTGCAGGATCTCGTTGTTGGCCATGGCCTCGATCGGCGACTTCGGCACCAGGTGGGCGACGAAGTCCTTGAGCGTGAAGGCGGTGGTCTTCAGGCCGGTGGCGGCATCGACCGGCGGCAGCGGCAGGTTGAGGTGGGCGCCCAGCTGCATCAGGTTGGACAACAGCATGCCCAGGCTCAGCGAGGTCAGCGAGGCGATCACGAACCAGGCCATGGCCTTCATGCCGATGCGGCCGGCGGCGCGGCCGTCGCCCATGTGGGCGATGCCGACCGTCAAGGTCGAGAATACGAGCAGCGAGATGATCATCTTGATCAGCCGCAGGAACACATCGGTGACGATGGAAATATGTGCCGCGATGTCGGCACTGAGCTGCTTGTCGGCGACGGTTTCGTGGCAACCGTAGCCGACCGCAGCGCCCAGTACCATCGCGATCAGGATGTACAGGGTCAAGGGACGCGTCTTTTTCACTTTGATCTCCAAGATCGCGGCGCTGAATGACGCCGCGTGTTGTCGTGACCCGGCGGAAACCGGGTGTACGCACATCAGCAATACGCATGCCAGAGAGATCGCCGAAAAATTTATCAGCCAAGCAGTTGATTCGAAAGGAGTTTCTTTATGGAAATGCAAGAACGTCGCCATCCGCCGTCCAGGAATCCAGACCGTGCGGCCTGGCGTCGTATGGAAAATTGGAAGGGCGCCGGGCGCCGAGATTCAGCGGGGATGCCGGCAAGGAATGCGCGTTACAATGCCGCGACGATTCAACCGCGAGATTCGGCATGGAAACAAAATGGCTGGAAGACTTCATTTCACTGGTCGAGACCAAGAACTTCAGCCGCTCGGCCCAGCTGCGGCACGTGACGCAGCCGGCCTTCTCGCGCCGTATCCGCTCGCTGGAAAACTGGCTCGGCACGGACCTGATCGACCGGACGACGTTTCCCACCCGCGTCACCCCGGCCGGCATGGTGTTCTACGAACAGGCGCTGGAGATGCTGGGCCAGATCAACGGGGTCCGCGACCTGCTGCGCCACAACCGCGCCGCCGCGGAAAAGACGATCGACCTGGCCGTGCCGCACACGCTGTCGCTCACGTTCGTCCCGAAGTGGCTGGCCGCGCTGGAACGCGACTTCGCATCGATCACCAGCCGCCTCATCGCCCTCAACGTGCATGACGCCGTGCTGCAGCTGGTGGAAGGCGGCTGCGACCTGCTGCTGTGCTACCACCATCCGCGCCAGCCGGTGCAGCTCGACCCCGGCCGCTACGACATGTTGATGATGGGGCGCGAAGCCCTGTGCGCGTATGCCCGCTGCGCCCAGGACGGCGAACCGGAATACCGCCTGCCCGGCCGCAAGGGCGCGCCGCTGCCGTTCCTCTCGTACACCGCGAACGCCTATCTCGGGCGGATGGTGGACCTGATCCTCGCCGACGCGGCCTCCGAGCCCTGCTTCGAAAAGCGCTACGAGACCGACATGGCGGAAGGCTTGAAGATGATGGCGCTGGACGGCCACGGCGTCGCGTTCCTGCCCGAATCGGCGGTCGTCCGCGAGGTCGAACAAAGGCAGCTGGCGCGTGCCAGCGACGCCGGCGCGTGGGAGATCGAGATGGAGATCCGGCTGTATCGCGAACGTCCGTCCGCCGCGCGCCCCGGCAAGCCGATCGTCGCGGCGTTGTGGGACTTCCTGGCCGCGCGCCGGCCCGCGTCATGATGCCATGATGCCGTGATGTCGTGATGCATTTTGCGCATGACCGCATGCGCAAGCAGCATTGGCAATGATCCGGCTGCGGATTCTATGATTCGTTGGCCGCGCAGCTCAGCATGCGCACAGCCTCGAACCCAGACACTCGCCAACCGGAGCCATTGCATGACCAACGATTCCCTCCCCTCCTACCTGAACCCCAACGACCTGGGCCCATGGGGCCAGTACCTGCAACAGGTCGAGCGCGTCACGCCGCACCTGGGCAGCCTGTCGCGCTGGGTCGAGACGCTGAAGCGTCCGAAGCGGATCCTCACCGTGGACGTCCCGATCGAACGCGACGACGGCACCATCTCCCACTACGAGGGATACCGGGTCCAGCACAACCTGTCGCGCGGCCCGGGCAAGGGCGGCGTCCGTTTTCACCAGGACGTGACGCTGTCGGAAGTCATGGCGCTGTCCGCGTGGATGTCGGTCAAGAACGCGGCCGTCAACGTGCCGTACGGCGGGGCCAAGGGCGGCATCCGCGTCGATCCGGCCACGCTCTCGAAAGGCGAGCTGCAGCGCCTCACGCGCCGCTACACGAGCGAAATCAGCATGCTGATCGGTCCGACGAAAGACATCCCGGCACCGGACGTGAACACGAACGAGCAGGTCATGGCCTGGATGATGGATTCGTACGCGATGATCGAAGGGAATCTGTCGACCGGTGTCGTGACGGGCAAGCCGATCTCGCTCGGCGGCTCGCTGGGACGGCGCGAAGCGACGGGCCGCGGCGTGTTCGTGGTCGGCTGCGAAGCCGCGCAGCGGCGCGGCGTCGCCATCGCCGGGGCGCGCGTCGCGATCCAGGGTTTCGGCAACGTCGGCGGCACCGCGGCCGCGATTTTCGCCGACGCCGGCGCGAAGGTCGTCGCCGTGCAGGATCACACCGGCACGGTCGTGTGCGAGGGCGGCCTCGACGTCGCCCGGCTGCACCAGCACGTGGCCGAAGCGGGCGGCGTGACAGGCTTCCCGGGCGCCGACGCGACGCTGGACCGCGACGCGTTCTGGGACATCGAATCGGACATCCTGATCCCGGCCGCGCTGGAACGGCAGATCACGGCGGACGTCGCGCAGCGCCTGCGCACGAAAATCATCCTGGAAGGCGCGAACGGCCCGACGACGCCGGAAGCCGACGACCTCCTGGCGGACAAGGACGTCCTGGTCGTGCCGGACGTACTGGCCAACGCGGGCGGCGTCACGGTGTCGTACTTCGAATGGGTGCAGGACTTCTCGAGCTTCTTCTGGACCGAGGACGAGATCAACGCGCGCCTGACCCGCATCATGCAAAGCGCCTTCGGCGCCGTGTGGGCCGTCGCGCAGGAAAAGAACGTCTCGCTGCGCACCGCGACGTTCATCGTTGCGTGCACGCGCATCCTGCAGGCGCGCGAAGTGCGTGGCCTGTATCCGTAAAACCGCGTGCGGGTCGCGTGGCGCGCCCGACGGTACGACGCCACGCGGCTTCAAAAAAAGGTATTTTTTGCTGCACATTGCGCGCAGATAAGCATGCGTTGCAGAAAAATCCGTCGCCGTTGAGCGACCACAAGTCCGCATCCGGGCACCACTCTTGTGCGTTGCAGCACAGATAGAATGCCCGGATGAAAACGAGCGACAGCCCTCCCCCGACGCGCTGTTCGACCCCAGATCGGAATAAATCAGCGCTTCCTTAGGCGAATAAAACCCTCACCAGGCAACGAGTGGTAGAGTCCGCTTCCGACCAAACCGGCCAATCAGCCTTGCCTATAGCGGTCATTCGCGATGTGATTCAACTTCGGAGATGACCGGCGGGCGGTAGGCGGGCTACGCCGCCGATAGTTCGTCCGCGTCGATCGACTTGTTAGACCGCACTGCCACCCTTTGAGGCTGCGAGTTTGCTCTGAACGAGCTCGTAGATGTGATGAATCGAGCGGGCGATTGCACGCTGAGACGCTGCCAAGTCGATGTATTGCGGATCACCCGGGTAAGTGCCTGCGTCCACAAGCTGCTTGAACACTCGATCTCGATCGGACTCTGGAATCCCCGCGCGATCACAGAGTTCATCAAAGGGGCTGGATGCCCCAGAGAGCGCAACGATCTCACTGCCTCGCAGCGGCGTCGAAAGGACAACTTCGCTTTGGTCGTCGCGGAAGTTCAGAAGCGCGTTCGCAAACTTGCCGCCACGATCGGCATAAGCTTGAACCGCTTTGCCGAAGCACGGTTCACTCCAAAGAGCGGGTAAGCTGACTATGACCTCGTCCCCTTCTGGATGATGGCAGAAGACCGCTGCTGAGACCGCGTTCGCCCGTATCAGGCCCTTCATACGTTCTGCGAAACGCAGGTCGGTGGTCCAACTCGCCAGACCTTCGTTTTTGGCATCCGCAAGGATAATGTCCACCATCTCGCCCTTGTGGATGAAACGCTTCCTGTAGCAGGGGCGGGATACCTCCCAGTACTCACGCGGGAGGTTGACGCATACGCGTTGTAGTTCAACCGCCAAAGACACTTTGCGCGACTGATCCTCTGCCCAGCCGTTCTGCCAAGCGCCGAGCGCCTCAAGGAATTCGTCGGTGAATGTGTACAGACGTTAATTATGCGGTCTAACTGTACATTTAACAGGACAACGCGCGCCGTTATGCAAGACAGCGCGCTGATATGCACGGCAATCGGCTGATCGCGAAGCCGCACCGAGTCTAAAGTTTAGAACAATCGCCGATTTAAAGGCTAATAAAAAACCGTGAAATTCGGCAGCGAAGATGATGCCATAAGCGCGCTATCCTGCGATGGAAAAGTTAGCAAAGCAATACCGAATGCGCGGCAGGCGGGATTGTCCAGAAATGGCCGATCTCGGCCGGTCGAGCCAGCATAGCAGGTCGCCGACTTGGAAAAGTCACGAATGGTCACGACCGGCCGCTGCCGACCCGAAGCAGCCGTTCACGCACCGTGCTTCATCAAGAAATGGTCAATCTCGGGGTCTGTTGTTGCCCAGTTGACTCCACGGATCTCATACATGCAAACAAGGCCCAAAACCTCGATCAAGCTATCAGCCTGAAAACACAGATCGTCTTTCTCTGCATACCAACTTTGGCTTCCTGATGTTCGTTGGCTGCCGCTAACCGTGTAGCCTTTTTGGCTACGGACGAGGTAGGCGGGAACCTCCGTGTTTCCGGCGGCGCATAGCAACGAGTGATCCTGTTTCATAACGATGCTCCAGTGGGGCGAACTTGATTGGCTTGCGTCGGTTGCTATCTCCGGCCGAGGCTGTGTAAAAACGCGAAACCGCTTGCCCGCCGGCACCGGTCGATCTCATAGAACGCTCGCTACTGCGTTTTCTCGAGATCGGGAATGGTAAAGAGACCCCTAAAAACACGCAGATGACGCGTTTTTACACATCCTGGACCCATTGCAGACGTTGGCTAGCATCAGAAGTAAGCTGCAGCGAAGGTGACTTCGTCTCGCAATTTCTTACCTAAGTTCCGTGTACAAACTCCGCAGGACCGCATCGCCTGCGTCTGAATTCGCAAGCAGATAGCTACCGCTCCAGTTGTCCCAACCGGCGGTAATCTCAAGCTCGGCACGTACGAACGATGGGTTCACACCTTCATCGAGTCCGGCGACAGTGCGCCCATGTCTATCAAACCCGAGTTCGTTTTCGAGTTTCGCGCATACCTGCTGGTATGCCAGGGAATCGTAGTCGCCGAAGTCGAGAGTCAGGTGTCCGTTAGCGGCAATAGACAAGGATGGGTTCATAGCGATGCGTTTATAGCTGAGTTCACAAAGTAATCTATGTGCGGTGCAGGTCCGCTCCTGGCCGGGTTCAGTCTGTCGCGATAGCCCGGACCCGACCCGAAGTAGACGCTTGTTAGGTGTCCAGTCCCGTTTGATCGTAAACGCGTTTGACGAATAATTCTGGCCGCTTCTGCTGCCATTCCGTGAGGGCGAGGACAGGCGTTTTACTGCCGATGGCGCGTTGCGGGATGTGGTGGTTGTACAGCT
>NZ_LMCY01000012.1:80198-80939 GCF_001425685.1 Massilia sp. Root335
CTTGTCTTTGGTGGCGAAACGGTCGGTAAATTGCGAGCCGTTGTCGGTTAGGATCTTGCTGATCTTGATGGGCGAAGCCAGCTTGAGCCGACGCAGGAAATCGACGCTGCTCGTTTCAGTCATGTCGCCGTAGATGTGCATGAAGACCCAGCGCGTTGCACGGTCGATGGCGACGAACAGGTAGCGTCGCGAGGTCTCGTCCGGCATCTGCGGCAGATACTTGATATCGATATGGATGAAGCCGGGTTCGTAGTCCTTGAAGGTCTTCTTCGGTGTGATCTTCTCTCCCTCGGCCGTCGCAATCAAGTCCGTTAGGCGCGACATGCCTTCACGCTTTAGCAGACGCGCAATGCCCGCGCGCGAGACGGCCGGATTGATGTACTGCTTGGTAATGAACAGAAGGTCGTCGAGCGGCAGGTAGAGCGACTGGCGCAGAGCCAGGACAATGGCTTCCTGGGCCTGGCTCAAGGTCGTCTTCAGCGTGTGCGCGCGGTGCGAGCGATCCTGTACATCGTCGCGTCCCAGCCACTTTTGCGCTGTCGCGCGCGTGATGTTGAAAACCTTGGCGGCTTCTCTGGAAGACAGACCCGAATCCTTGATCTCCTGACGAATCTTCGGTGTGGTACGGGCCTGCGGGTGAATGCGCGAACTCATGCCGCCAACTGCTCCTGGTGTGATTGAATGCCGGGACTGCTGAACCCAGCAATCAGGTCGCCCAGCATAGCCTTCGCACGAAACAAA
>NZ_LMCY01000012.1:80946-83329 GCF_001425685.1 Massilia sp. Root335
GTTAGGGTCGTCACAGGCTATCGCCAAGGGTTCAACAGCTGAACTGTCTCCGACTCGACGTCAACTTTGCAATACCAATCGGGCCATCCGTTACGTTCATGCCCAGGCTCAAACGATACGACTGGACAATTCCCACGTATCGCGTGCAGTGCAAAGGTATAAAAAGCGCTGAACTCTGGAGGTAGGACTGAAAAGGCGAGCGCGTCTCCAGGGGTAAAAACGCGCAGCAGCGCGCCATCGTCGTCAAACTCTGCAATGTAACCGTCTTTTAGAGTAGTACGCATTTGTTTGTGGTAATCTCGAATTCGATGGACGCGTCAAGGTCCGCTCTTGCCCAGGCTGTGTAAAAACGCGAAATCCGCGTAATTTCAGGGGTTTCTTTACCATTCCCGACCTTGAGAAAATGCCGTAGCGCGGGTTTTGAGAGGTCGAGTGTCGTGGGCTGGCCATCCGCCTTGCGTTTTTACACAGCCTCGGCCGAAACCGGCCTGTCGCAGCAGGATATCAGCTTGCTCGACGGGAAAATCCTTGGATTGTCACGACCGGCCGGATTCGAGCCATTGCAGACCTAAACATTTCAGCGTTCCAGTATCATCAAAGTGTCTTATGTAGCGTCCTTATGCATGAAAACTGAGAACGGGTCATCTGGATAATCGCCAAACGGGCCACATCGCCGATAACCCATCCGGTCGTACAAAGACAGAGCTTCCGGCATCGTAGGCCCCGTCTCCAACATAAAAGTTCTACAGCCATTCCGCACAGCCTCCACTTCCAACGCCTCTATCAGGCGACCCGCAACGCCTTTCCGTCGCGCCTGCGGCCGAACGTACATCCGCTTCACTTCACCGTAATCGGATTTGATTACGATCGCCCCACAGCCAATGGCGTCACCGGCTGCGTCACGAACCACGGCAAACAAGACGCTCGGGTGGCATAGCGAAGCTATGTCGAGTGCGTACACATTCTCGGCTGGGTAAAGCGAGTAAAGATAAGTATCAAGCTCGCCAATGAGCTCATGAACAGCCGGTTGATCTGGGGTCTCTAATGCGATTTGCATGCATATTTCTTTCGGTTAATATCGAATGAATTTGCCAACTCCGAGCCAAGCCATGAAAATCGACGCTTCGACAATGACCGCTCCTGGCCGCTCTCGGCCGTTTGACTCAGCGTAGCAGGTTGCCGAGCTAGAAAATTCGCGGCCTGTCACGATCGGGCGCTGCCGACCCGTTGCAGACGTTCAGACAGACCGGCGCTTGCGCGTCCTTTGAACGGCATCGAGTGCCAGATAGAACGACGGCATTGCAGTCCGGCTCGATGGCCCCGAGTCGATGTCGCTTCTCGCAATCGCTAGTATTTCCCGCTCCGCTGACGCCGCTTCGCTAAGATTACTTGCGTGTTCTAGACGTGCCGCGAGACGTTCGAGCCAGCTCTTCTCAAACTGGCTTGCCTCTGGACTGGTCTGTTGAAACTGCCGCATTTCCATCGATGCCGTTTGCAGCATTAAGCTGTAGGGATTCATCGTGTTCCGTCGCCTTTATGTCCGCTTGTGGCCCGGTAATCCCCCCGTTTTTAGAGCAAGCTAAAAGTAGAGGTTAAGCGGCAAGGGCAAGTTTCTGTTTTGGTGTGATGCCGCCGAGTGCCATGTTGGGCCGGTCGTGATTGTAGGTCCACAGCCAGCGAGTAGCAAATTCCTGGATTTCGTCGAGCGTTTCAAAGAGGTGGTGCGCCAGCCAATCGTAGCGCACGGTCCTGTTGTAACGCTCGACGTAGGCATTTTGCTGAGGCTGGCCTGGCTGGATGAAATCGATGCGGATGCTGCGCCTGGCGGCCCACGCCAAGGTCACGGCGCTGATGTACTCAGGGCCGTTGTCGCAACGGATCGCCTCCGGTTTGCCGCGCCACTCGATAATCCGGTCCAGTGATCTGATGACGCGGTCGGCGGGCAGCGAGAAGTCGACCTCGATTCCCAGGCCTTCCCGATTGAAATCATCAATGACGTTGAACAGGCGGATGCTGCGCCCGTCGGCAAGCTGGTCATGCATGAAGTCCATCGACCAGCATTGGTTGATTGCGGTCGGCACAGCCAACGGCAACGGCTTCTCGCGTACTAGGCGATGGCGCGGCTTGATCCGCAGATTCAGCTCGAGTTCTCGATAAATCCTGTAGACCCTTTTGTGGTTCCACTTGAAGTCTTTGACGTTGCGCAGGTACAGGAAGCACAGACCGAAGCCCCAGTTGCGCTGGTTGTTCGTTAGCCGAACCAGCCAATCAGCAATGATGGCGTTTTCCGCGTCCAGCTTTGCCTTGTAGCGGTAGCAGGTCTGACTGATGCCAAACGCCCGACATGCCAGGTTAATCGTGGCTGACCGCTGTGCCACGGCCC
>NZ_LMCY01000012.1:83358-94132 GCF_001425685.1 Massilia sp. Root335
CTCCTTCATGCGCGCCATGAGCGACGCGTCCATCCCGCCGTACTTGGCGCGCCATTTGTAGAACGTGGCGTTGCTGATGCCGTGCTCGCGGCACAGCTCTGGCACAGGGCTGCCGGCTTCGGCTTGCTTGAGGATGGCGATGATCTGGCTGTCGGTAAATCGGGATGTCTTCATGTAGAGCTTTCTGTCTTAGGTAGAAAATTCTACTTCCAAACGCGCTCTTTTTGCGGGGGGATTACCCCATGAAGGGCATGTAGCTCGCTCCGTCAGTGGCCAAGTAAAGATTAGCCGACAGTAGATGCATTGCGTATCGCGCTCTATAACCTGCAACGCAAGAGCTCGTGGAATTTTCCAGCTTGCAGCTGTGCGAATAAGGAGTGCTTGATCCATACCCATAAGTTTGGTTGTTACTCGGCATATCAAACGTCCGCTCTTGGCCGAACCCGGCCGTTCGGGCAGCATACCAAGTTGCCGGGCTGGAAAGTTCGCGGAATGTCACGACCGACCGGATCCGCCCCATTGCGGCCGTACAGGTCGATGCTGGCTTACGCCTCTCGACTTTTTATTGCCTCAACAAAGCGTTCATGGTTTGCTTGGAAAGCATCGCCGCTAACATGCTTGGCGAAAAATGCAGTGTAAAGCTCGCCCAAGGCAACCTTGTCATCAGCATGTGGGCGTTCAACCCCAAGGTCATCAGCCATCCAGTTGTGGACATCAGATACATCAGCACCGTACCGGCATGCGCTGTAAATGAACTTACCGATACGTTCGTACTCTGCTTTTGCAGTCATAGAACCTCCTCATTCGCATGTGTTCAGATTACCCAAGTGCCCGCTTCTGGCCGAACCCAGCCACTCCCAAGCGTAGCACGTTGCCCAAGCCAAAAAATCACGCTCTGTCACGACAAGGTGTCGCGCGAAAAAGATGTCAAAATTAAATAGCTGCTGGGGAGATGAATGGATAAAATTCGGCCGGCTTACTCTTAGTCAAGGAAACGCTGATGGCTCGCCGGATCATTCTCACTCTTCTTGCTGCGTTCAGTCTGCTGGCCGGCCCGGCCTGGGCGGTCGAGCGCGGCGCGCTGTTCAAGGTTAGCGGCCACGGGCATACGATGGTTCTGTTCGGCACCATCCACATGGGATTGCCCGAATTTTTTCCGCTCGACGACAGCGTGACCAAGGCCCTGGCCGCTTCCTCCACGCTGGCCCTGGAGTTCGATCCGACCGTACAGACTGCGGAGTTGGCCGCGATGATGCGGCGCGCCGCAGCCACCACGCCCGCCATTGTCGCCGCCATGCCGCCCGCGCTCGGACCGCGCCTGACACGCCGGCTGGAGGCGCTCGGCGCGCCAGCGACGCTGGCCACCCAGTTCAAGCCGTGGATGCTGATCATCACGCTGGCAACGGTCGAATACGCCAAGCTCGGTTATCGGCCCGACCTGGCCGTCGACGCGTACCTGGCCAAACTGGCACACAGCGAGAACATCAAGGTCATCGGCCTGGAGACGGCCGAGAGCCAACTCGACCTGCTCGACCACCTGCCCGTTGCCGACCAGTGGACGATACTGGATGAAACCCTTGCTTCGCTCGATTCGGGCGAAGCGCAGCAGGACGCGCGGTCCATGACCGACGGCTGGGCCAAGGCCGATCACGCTACGCTCGACGCGCTGGCGCTCAAATATGAGACGGACCAGCGGCTGTCGTCGCAGATCATGCAGCGCCGCTTCCTGGCCGAACGCAACGGGCCGATGGCCGACAAACTCGACGGCTTGCTGACGCGTGAAAACCATACGATGGCGGCAGTTGGACTCATGCATTTGATCGGCAAGGACAGCTTGCCGGCCTTGTTGCGAGCAAAGGGACTGAAGGTCGAGCAGCTGTATTGAAAATTGAAAGCGACGAAGCCGCCCACCGTTCGCACGATGGGCGGCTTCGTCACGTATCCGGCCGGACGCAGGCGCCCGGCATGACCATCAGCCCAGGCTTTCCAGGCGAATGCGCACCACCTTGGCCACGGTCGTCGCCAGGTGCTCGATCTTGGCAATCGCGGCGTTGACGTATTTTTCGCGGGTCTGGTGGGTGATGATGACGATGTCCGTGCGCGCCTTCTCGCCCGGCTCCTTCTGCAGCACGGCGTCGATCGAGATGCCGGCGTCGGCCAGGATGCGGGTCAGGTCGGCCATCACGCCCAGCTGGTCCTGCACGGTCACGCGCAGATAGTAGCTGGTGCGGATGTCTTCCATCGGCAGGATCGGCACGTCGGCCAGTTCCGTCGGCTGGAACGCCAGGTGCGGCACGCGCGAGTACGGGTCGGCGGTCGCCAGGCGGGTCACGTCGATCATGTCGGCGATCACGGCGGATGCGGTCGGCTCGGCACCGGCGCCCTTGCCGTAGTACAGCGTGGCGCCGACGGCGTCGGCCTGCACCAGCACGGCGTTCATTGCGCCTTCGACGTTCGCGATCAGGCGCGCGCCCGGCACGAGGGTCGGGTGCACGCGCAGTTCGATGCCTTCCTTGCCGTCCACCGTCGTGCGGCGGGTGATGCCCAGCAGCTTGATGCGGTAGCCCAGTTGTTCGGCGTAGCGCAGGTCGACGGCCTGCAGCTGGCTGATGCCCTCGATGTGGGCGCTGCCGAACTGCACCGGGATGCCGAACGCGATGGCGGACATGATGGTCAGCTTGTGCGCCGCGTCCACGCCTTCGATGTCGAAGGTCGGGTCGGCTTCTGCGTAGCCCAGTTCCTGCGCCTGCTTGAGCACGGTGGCGAAGTCCAGGCCCTTGTCGCGCATTTCGGACAGGATGAAGTTCGTCGTGCCGTTGATGATGCCGGCCACGGATTCGATGCGGTTGGCCGACAGGCCTTCGCGCAGCGCCTTGATGATCGGGATGCCGCCGGCGACGGCCGCTTCGAACGCCACCATCACGCCCTTGGCCTGGGCCGCTTCGAAGATCTCGTTGCCGTGCAGCGCCAGCAGCGCCTTGTTGGCGGTGACGACGTGCTTGCCGTTGGCGATCGCCTGCAGCACCAGTTCGCGCGTCAGATCGTAGCCGCCGATCAGTTCGACGACGATGTCGATGTCCGGATTGTTCACGACGGCGAACGGGTCGGCCACGACCTCCACCTCGCTGCCGACGATACGCTTGGCGCGCTCGAGGTTGCGGACGGCGACCATGGCCACTTCGATGCCGCGGCCGGCGCGGCGGCGGATTTCTTCCTGGTTGCGTTGGAGGACGTGGTAGGTGCCTGCACCGACGGTGCCGAGGCCGAGCAAGCCTGCTTTGATGGGTTTCATATGAATGTACTGTCTGCTGTCTGTCGTTCTCAGCGCGCGTGGCGGCGCCGGTAGCCGTCGAGGAAGCGGGCGATACGGCCGCACGCATCCGTCAGGTCGTCGGAATTGGGGAGGAAGACAAGACGGAAATGGTCCGGCGTCTTCCAGTTGAAGCCGGTGCCTTGCACCAGCAGGACTTTTTCCTCGGACAACAGCTCACAGATAAATTGCTGGTCATCGGCGATCGGGTAGATCTTCGGGTCGAGGCGTGGGAACATGTACAGCGCCGCTTTTGGCTTGACGCAGGTAACGCCCGGGATATCGGTCAGGAGTTGGTGGGCCAGGTCGCGCTGGCGCGTGAGGCGGCCGCCCGGCGCGACGAGGTCGGCGATGCTCTGGTAGCCGCCGAGGGCCGTCTGGATCGCATACTGGCCCGGCGCGTTGGCGCACAGGCGCATCGAGGCCAGCATGTTCAGGCCCTCGATATAGTCCTTCGCATGGCGCTTTTCGCCGGACAGGACCATCCAGCCGGCGCGGTAGCCGCACGAGCGGTAGTTCTTCGACAGGCCGTTCAAGGTGACGAACAGGACGTCGTCGGCGAGCGAGGCGATCGACGTGTGCGTTTCGCCGTCGTACAAGGTCTTGTCGTAGATTTCGTCGGCGTAGACGATCAGCTGGTGCTGACGCGCCAGTTCGACGATTTCCAGCAGCACGTCGCGCGAATACAGCGCGCCGGTCGGGTTGTTCGGGTTGATGACGACGATCGCGCGCGTGTTCGGCGTGATCTTCCTGCGCATGTCGTCGATGTCGGGCAGCCAGCCGGCCTGCTCGTCGCACATGTAGTGCACGGGATTGCCGCCGGCCAGGCTGACGGCCGCCGTCCACAGCGGATAGTCCGGCATCGGCACGAGCACTTCGTCGCCGCTGTTCAGCAAGCCCTGCATGCCCATCACGATCAGTTCCGAGGCGCCGTTGCCCAGGTAGATGTCGTCGATGCCGACGCCACGGATGTTCTTTTCCTGGGTGTAGTGCATCACCGCCTTGCGCGGTGCAAACATGCCCTTCGAATCCGTGTAGCCGGCCGAGCTCTGCATGTTGCGGATCATGTCCTGCACGATCTCGTCCGGCGGATCGAAGCCGAACACGGCCAGGTTGCCGATATTCAGCTTGATGATCTTGTGGCCGTCTTCCTCCATCTGGCGCGCGATCTGCAGCGCCGGGCCCCGGATCTCGTAGCAGACGTCGTCGAGCTTGTTGGATTTCAAAATCGGTCGCAAAATATCACCCTGGAAATTAATGGCTGCGGAAAAGTGCCTGTTAAGCAGCCTGATCGGTAGCGCGTTGTTGCAATGCGAAAAACTTCATTCTGCCGAAAGCGCAAGGATTAAGCAACCCACCATTGCTGGGGCGTAGTGGAAACCAGTTACAATACGCGCCCTGTGCCTGTCATCTCCCGGCTTTTCCATCATGAAGCTACATTCCAGCAGCACCGAAAAATACCAGACGGTCACCGGCTACGACCGGTCCGGCGTCGAGATCAACGCCCAGCGCTTCGACTACAGCGTGCTGGTGATGCCCGAGGTGGCGCCGCGCCCGTGGCCCGTGGCGCGCTTCGAGGACCTCAAGGCCGAGCATTTCGAAGCCATCGCCGCGGACAAGCCCGACGTCGTCATCCTCGGCACGGGCGAGCGCCAGCGATTCGTGCATCCGCGCCTCGTCGCGAGCCTGTCCAACCTGCGCATCGGCGTCGAGAGCATGGACAGCCACGCCGCCTGCCGCACCTACAACATCCTGATGGGCGAAGGCCGCAAAGTGACGCTGGCGCTGATCATCGACACTCACGAGGGCACGAAGGCCGAATGAACGACCTGCACCGCAACAAGACCCTCACCTGGACCCTGCTGATCGCCTTTGCCGTCGTCCTGCTGTGCGTGCTGGGCGCACGCACGCTGGTGCCGCCGGACGAAGGCCGCTACGCCGAGATGGCGCGCGAGATGTTCGCCAGCGGCGACTGGATCACGACCCGCCTGAACGGCATCAAGTATTTCGAAAAACCCCCGCTGCAGACGTGGATGAACGCCCTGTCGTTCACCCTGTTCGGCCTGGGCGACTGGCAGGCGCGCCTGTGGACGGGGCTGTGCGGCCTGTTCGGCGTCGTGCTGACGGGCGTCGCGGGCACGCGCGTGTTCGGCGCGCGCGTCGGCTTCTATGCCGCGCTGGTGCTGGGCTCCTCGTTCTACTGGGTCGCGTGCAGCCAGATCGATTCGGTCGACATGGGGCTGTCCGGCATGATGACCCTGGCCCTGTGCGCCCTGCTCATCGCCCAGCGCGACGATGCGAACGAGCGCGAACGGCGCAACTGGATGCTCGCGTGCTGGGCCGGGATGGCGCTGTCCGTGCTGTCCAAGGGCCTGATCGGCATCGTGCTGCCGGGCGGCGTGCTGGTGCTCTACACGATCTTCGCGCGCGACTGGGCGATCTGGAAGCGCCTGCACCTCGTCAAAGGGCTGATCCTGTTCTTCGCGATCGCCGCGCCGTGGTTCGTGCTGGTCGGGATGCGCAATCCGGAGCAGCCGCACTTCTTCTTCATCCACGAGCATTTCGAACGCTTCCTGCTCAAGGAACACCACCGCGAAGCGGCATGGTGGGTGTTCTTCGCCCTGCTGGCGGCCGGCAGCGTGCCGTGGCTGGGCGTGCTGGTGCAAAGCCTCGTCGCCGGCGCGCGCGGCAACGGCGAGACGACGCGCTTCCGTCCGCGCCTGATGCTGCTGGTGTGGGTCGCGTTCATCGTCCTGTTCTTCACCAAGTCGAATTCCAAGCTGCCCGGCTACATCCTGCCCGTGTTCCCCGGCGTCGCGCTGCTGGTGGCGCACTACCTGGACGTCGGCACGCGCCGCGGCCGCATGGTGACGGCCGGCCTCACGGCGCTGCTGGGCGTGGCCCTGCTCGCCACCGTCCCGTTCATGCTGAAGCTGGCCAAGCATCCGGGCGAGGACGTGCTTTACGCCGCGTATCAACCGTGGGTACTGTCGGCCGGCCTCGTGCTGCTGATCGGCGGCTGCCTCGCCATGCTGTACGCGCGCCAGATGCTGCGCGACCTGTTCGTCGTCGTGCTGGCCGTCGCCGGTTTCGCCGGCACGGAGCTGATGCTGGTCGGCTTCGAACCGATCGGCAAGGTGCGCGCCGGCGTCGACCTGCTGCCCGCACTCAAGGCGGCCGGCGCCGCCGATCCAGCCGTGAAAGTCTATTCGGTCGGCATCTATGAACAGTCGCTGACCTTTTATCTCGGCCGTCCCGTGACCCTCGTCGACTACCGCGACGAATTCGACTTCGGCCTGCAACAGCAACCGGAACTCGCGATCCCGACGATTCCCGCGTTCGTCGCCCAGTGGCGCGCCGCCGCGGCCGCCGGCAGGCACGACGTAGCGATCACCCGTCCGGAAATCGCCGCCGACCTGCAGCGCCAGGGCGTCCCCTTGCGCATCGTGGCGGCGGATGCGCGCCGCACCGTCATCGCGAACTTTTGATCGTCTTCCATGAATCTGACTACTTTTGCTTTCATCATTTCCGGCGTGCTCCTGAACGCCTGTGCCCAGTTGCTGCTGAAAGCGGGCACGAACGCCCTCGGCGGCGCCATCCACCTCACCATGGCCAACTGGTTCCAGACCTTCATCAAGGTCGTGACCCAGGCGCCGATCCTGGCAGGCCTGGCCTGCTACGGCATCTCGCTCGTCGTGTGGATCATCGGCCTGTCGCGCACGGACGTGACGATCGCGTACCCGATGCTGTCGCTGGGCTATGTCGTGTCGGCCATCGGCGCGTGGATGTTCCTGGGCGAAGTGGTGTCGCCGCAGCGCCTGGTGGCGATCGGGGTGATCGTGATCGGCGTGGTATTGCTGGCGAGAACGTAATACGGCGCCGGACGGCGCGCTGCTACAATGCCGGCTTTGTCTGCATTAACAACATTCAGCCTGGCAAGCCGCACGATGGCTTGCCACGGATGACATCTTTACCGAGAGAATACGAGCTTCCCATGACTGCCGAGCTGCCCTTCCTGCCCTTTTCCCGGCCCACCATCGACGAAGACACCATCGCCGCCGTCGGCGAAGTGCTGCGCTCCGGCTGGATCACGACCGGCCCGAAAAACCAGGCATTCGAGGCCCTGCTTTCCGAGTATTTCGGCGGCCGTCCGGTACGCACCTTCAATTCCGGCACGTGCACGATGGAGATCGCGCTGCGCATCGCCGGCGTGGGACCGGGCGACGAAGTGATCACGACGCCGATCTCGTGGCCGGCGACGGCCAACGTGGTCATCGAAGTGGGCGCCACGCCGGTCTTCGCCGACATCGATCCGGTCACGCGCAATATGGACCTGGACAAGCTGGAAGCGGCGATCACCCCGCGTACGAAAGCCATCATCCCGGTCTACCTGTCCGGCCTGCCGATGGACATGGACCGCCTGTACGCCATCGCGGACAAGCACAGGCTGCGCGTCGTCGAGGATGCGGCGCAGGCCATCGGCTCGCTGTGGAACGGCAAGCGCATCGGCTCGTTCGGCGACTTTTGCTCGTTCAGCTTCCAGGCCAACAAGAACATCACGACGGGCGAAGGCGGCTGCCTCGTGCTGAACAATATGGAAGAAGCGCGCCTGGCCGAGAAATACCGGCTGCAAGGCGTGACGCGCAGCGGCGTGGACGGCATCGACGTCGACGTCCTGGGCGGCAAGTACAATATGAGCGACATCATGGCCACGATCGGCCTGGGCCAGATGAAGAACCTGGACAAGCTGACGGCGCACCGCGCCGCGCTGGCGCGCCATTACTTCGACTGCTTCGGCCCGGACTTCGAGGCGCAGACCGGCGCCCAGCTGCCGATCCAGGCCTTCGGCACGAGCAACTGGCACCTGTTCCAGATCATCCTGCCGGACAACGGCCCGGGCACGCGCGCCGACTTCATGACGCGCATGCAGAAGGAACACAATATCGGCACCGGCTACCACTACGCGCCGATCCACCTGTTCACCCTGTACCGCGAGCGCGGCTTCAAGGAAGGGATGTTCCCGGTCGCCGAGAAGATCGGCCGCCTGACCGTGACGCTGCCGATGTTCAACGCGATGACCAGCGCCGACGTCGAGCGCGCCGTGGCCGCGGTCAAGCAGGTGCTGGCAAAATGACGGGGGTGGCGATGAAGCCGGAAGTCTCCGTCGTCATTCCGGTCTATAACGAAGAAGCGGGCCTCGCGAACCTGTTCGCGCGCCTGTATCCGGCGATGGACGCGCTGGGCCTGCCGTACGAAGTCGTGTTCGTCAACGACGGCAGCCGCGACAACTCGGTGGCGATCCTGGCGGAGCAGTACCGCAAGCGCCCGGACGTGACGCGCGTCGTCCTCTTCAACGGCAACTACGGCCAGCACATGGCGATCCTGGCGGGCTTCGAACAGACGCACGGCCAGATCGTCATCACGCTCGACGCCGACCTGCAGAACCCGCCGGAAGAAATCCACAAGCTGATCGCCAAGATGCGCGAGGGCTACGACTACGTGGGCTCGATCCGCCGCAAGCGCCAGGATTCCGCGTGGCGCACGGTGGCGTCGAAGGCCATGAACCGGGTGCGCGAGCGCATCACGAACATCCACATCACGGACCAGGGCAACATGCTGCGCGCCTACGGCCGCAACGTGATCGACCTCGTCAACCAGTGCGGCGAAGTGAACACCTTCGTACCCGCGCTCGCGTACAAGTTCTCGCGCAGGCCGACCGAGATCGTCGTCGAGCACGAGGAACGCGCGGCGGGCGAATCGAAGTACTCGCTGTACAGCCTCATTCGCCTGAACTTCGACCTGATGACGGGCTTCTCGCTCGTGCCGCTGCAGATGTTCTCGCTGCTGGGCATGACCTTGTCGCTGCTGTCCGCGCTGCTCGTGCTGATCCTCGTCGTGCGCCGCTTCCTGCTGGGCGCCGAGGCCGAGGGCGTGTTCACGCTGTTCGCGATCGCGTTCTTCTTCATGGGCGTGATCCTGTTCGGCATCGGCCTCGTGGGCGAATACGTGGGCCGCATCTACCAGCAGGTGCGCGCGCGGCCGCGCTACGTCGTCGCCACGATCCTGCAGGGCGTGCCGGCGGACCTGGCGGAGACGGACGGGATCGAGAAGCGCCAGGTCGTGCGCTGACTGTCTGACCGTCGGCCTACAATACGTCGCCCCGCGCAGGCGGGGGCCCAAGTGCTGCCGGCTACTCGCGCAAAACTTGGGTTCCCGCCTGCGCGGGAACGACGAGTTAACTATTCATCGCCATCACGGCGCAAAGAACATGACCCACCCCCGCAAACGCGCAGTCGTCTTCGCCTACCACAACGTGGGCGTACGCTGCCTCAAGGTGCTGCTGGCCGGCGGCGTCGACGTCGCCCTCGTCGTCACGCACCAGGACAGCGCCACGGAAAACATCTGGTTCGAATCCGTCCTCTCGCTGTGCGAGACGGAGAACATCCCCTGCCTGACGCCGGACGATGCGAAAGGCGCCGATCTCGTGGACGCCATCCGGGCCGCGCAACCGGACCTGATGTTCAGCTTTTATTTCCGCCACATGCTGCCCCAGGCGATCCTCGACATCGCGCCGGCGTACAACATGCACGGCTCGCTGCTGCCGGCCTACCGCGGCCGCGCGCCCACCAACTGGGCCGTGCTGCACGGCGCGACCGAGACGGGCGCCACGCTGCACGAGATGACGGTCAAGCCGGACGCCGGCGCCATCGTCGCGCAGCAGGCCGTGCCCATCCTGCCCGACGACACGGCGTTCGAAGTGTTCGGCAAGGTGACGGTGGCGGCCGAGCTGGCGCTGTACGACGTGCTGCCCGCCCTGCTGGCCGGCACGGCGCCGCGCACGCCCAACGACCTGACGCAAGGCGGCTACTTCGGCGGACGCAAGCCGGAAGACGGCCGCATCGACTGGAGCCGGAACGCGCAAGACGTCTACAACCTGCACCGCGCCGTCGCGCCGCCCTACCCCGGCGCCTTCACCGACGCCGGCCCGCGCCGCTACGTGATCGAGCGCGCGCGCCTCTTCAACGGTAATGTGGATGGCCTGCCGCCGGGGCTCGCCGTCGTGGATAATGCCATCCTCGGCGTCTGCGGCGACGGCCGCGCGCTGGTCATTCACAGCCTGCTGGCCGATGGCCTGCGCATCACCCCTGCCGAACTGCGGGCACAACTCCAGGAAAACCCAACATGAAAAAAGTCCTCATCCTCGGCGTCAACGGTTTCATCGGCCACCACCTGTCCAAGCGCATCCTCGAGACGACCGATTGGGAAGTGTATGGCATGGATATGAATTCCGAGCGGATCACCGATCTGCTGAACAATCCGCGCATGCATTTCTTCGAAGGCGACATCACCATCAACACGGAATGGGTCGAGTACCACGTCAAGAAGTGCGACGTGATCCTGCCGCTGGTGGCGATCGCGACGCCGTCGACCTATGTGAAGGAGCCGCTGCGCGTCTTCGAACTG
>NZ_LMCY01000012.1:94159-94310 GCF_001425685.1 Massilia sp. Root335
GAAATACAAGAAACACCTGATCTTCCCGTCGACGTCGGAAGTCTACGGCATGAGCCGCGACGCCGAATTCGATCCGGAGAATTCGGAGCTGGTCTACGGCCCGATCAACAAGCCGCGCTGGATCTACGCCTGCGCCAAGCAGCTGATGGAC
>NZ_LMCY01000012.1:94335-102433 GCF_001425685.1 Massilia sp. Root335
TTCCGGCCTGGATTCGATCCACACGCCGAAGGAAGGATCGTCGCGCGTGCTGACGCAGTTCTTCGGCCACATCGTGCGCGGCGAACCGATCCAGCTCGTCGACGGCGGCCACCAGAAGCGCGCCTTCACGTACGTCGACGACGGCATCTCGGCCCTGATGAAGATCATCGAGAACAAGGACGGCCGTGCGACGGGCCAGATCTACAACGTCGGCAACCCGACCAATAACTACTCGATCCGCGAACTGGCCGACATGATGCTCAAGCTCGCCGCGGAATACCCGGAATACGCGGCCGGCGCCGAGAAAGTCAAGATCGTCGAGACCAGCTCGGGCGCCTACTACGGCACCGGCTACCAGGACGTGCAGAACCGCGTGCCGAAGATCGAGAACACGAAGAACGACCTGGGCTGGGCGCCAACCGTGACGATGGCGGACGCGCTGCGCGGCATCTTCGACGCCTACCGCGGCCAGGTCGCGGCGGCCCAGGCCCTCGTCGATTAAGAAGGACAGGCCTTGGCACCGCTGCTCGTCCTCAAGATCGACGTCGACACCTACCGCGGCACGCGCGAAGGCGTGCCCAATCTCGTGCGCATGCTGACGAAGCACGCGGCCGGTGCGACGTTCCTGTTTTCGCTGGGCCCCGACCACACCGGTTGGGCGATGCGGCGCGCGCTGCGTCCCGGCTTCTTCCAGAAAGTGTCGCGCACTTCCGTCGTCGAGCACTACGGCTTCAAGACGCTGATGTACGGCGTGCTGCTGCCCGGCCCGGACATCGGCGCGAAGACGGCTGCCGAGATGCGCGCCGTGCGCGATGCCGGCTTCGAATGCGGCATCCACACGTGGGACCACGTCTGGTGGCAGGACAACGTCCGCGGCCGCGACGCCGCCTGGACCGACCGCGTGATGAAGAAGAGCGAGCAGCGCTTTGCACAGGTGTTCGGCACGGCGCCGCGCACGTTCGGCGCGGCCGGCTGGCAGATGAACCAGCACGCGTTCGCGCGCCACGACACCGTGGGCTACCGCTACGCGTCGGACGGCCGCGCCCAACTGCGCGACGACGGTTCGCTGGCCGATCCGCAGGCGGGGCCGTACCGCTACCGCGGCCTGTCGCACATCCAGATGCCGACCACGCTGCCGACGCTGGACGAGCTGCTGGGCCGCGAGATCGACGGCGCCGTCATCGACGAGAACAACATCGCGGCGCACCTGCTCAAGCTGACGGCGAACCCGAAACGCGACCATGTGTATACCTTGCACGCGGAGCTTGAAGGACAGAAACTCGCCCCCATATTCGAGCAGCTGTTGTCAGGTTGGAAAGCCCAAGGCTACCAACTTGCGTCGATGGCGGACTATTATGAGAAGATAAAACAGGAAGCGCCGCAGTTGCCCGAGTATCCGGTGCAATGGGGCGAATTACCGGGACGGTCAGGGGAACTGATCATCCTCGATACCGTGGCATGAGCGCGGCTTGCCGGCCGCGCATCCCAGACAGGAGAAAACCGTGGCCGAAAGCCCAACCACAGCCCCCGCATCCGCCCTTGGCGCCGCCGCGCCTTCGGTCAACGAGGTGTTAGCCAACTTCAGCGCGCCGATGACCGGCGACCAGACCTTCGAACTGGACGGTCGTCCCGCGCGCTACACGGTGCTGTACTTCTATCCCAAAGACAATACCCCCGGCTGCACGACGGAAGCGATGAACTTCCGCGACCACCACGACGAGTTCACGGGCCTGGGCGCCGCCGTCTACGGCATCAGCCGCGATTCCCTGCGTTCGCACGAAAGCTTCAAGGCGAAACTGGGGCTGCCGTTCGACCTGATCTCCGACCCGGACGAAGCCGTGTGCACCCGGTTCGACGTCATGAAGATGAAGAATATGTACGGCAAAAAAGTGCGGGGGGTCGAGCGCAGTACGTTTGTCATTGACGCTGACGGCAAGTTGGTGAAAGAATGGCGTGGCGTGAAAGTCAATGATCACGTGAATGAAGTGCTGGATTTTTTGAAGAGCCAGCCTTGAAGAGCGGGCTGGCGATGGTTTCGACAAACCTTTAGCCGAGCGTTCGCCTATTTTGAGTCACCGTTTTACCTCACCGCATCATTCCAATCTGGCTGCCGGCCAGGGGCCCTCGTCCGGGCCCGCCGGCGCCTCGCAGCTCTCCCCAGTTGCATCTGTCTGCCCGGCGGCGCGCATGCGCCGCGTGGTGCGTTTTTCCGACTTTTTTCTAGATTGAGACCCTGATGCCACTGCCTAAATTACCCACCAAGCCGGCAACCATCCTGCTGGCCAAGGATTATCCCAGGGCCGAACCGGGCAAATCGCCTGTCCGCGCAGCCGCGAAGGCGGAAAACGACCCGGTCGAAGACCTGATCAGTGGCGCGGCCGTACCGGCCCCCAAGACCACGAAACCCCGCAAGTCGAAGGCCGCGCTGCTGGCCGAAGCGCCCGCGCGCGAAGACACGCCGGCAGGCGCGCCCGCGGTGGCAGCACCGGTAACGCCGCCTGCCCCCGTCCGCGCCGAAAAGCCCGCGAAACCGGGCAAAGCCGCGAAAGGCGGCGCCAGCGCCAAGCTGCGCGAAACGGACATGAACGAACCGCATCCGGCCAAGCACAAGCCGGTCGAGGTCAACGTCAAGTCGCAGGCGAGCCGCAAGGCCGACACGTCGGGCACCACGAAGGTGTTCGTGCTCGACACCAACGTCCTGATGCACGACCCGACCTCGCTGTTCCGCTTCGAGGAACACGACGTCTACCTGCCGATGATGACGCTGGAAGAACTCGACAACCACAAGAAGGGCATGTCGGAAGTCGCGCGCAACGCACGCCAGGTCTCGCGCACGCTGGACGCGCTGATCGCCAACGTCGACGACGAGGCCATCGAGACCGGCATCCCGCTGGCCAAGCTGGGCAACAAGGATGCGAAGGGCCGCCTGCACTTCCAGACGCGCCTGAACGGCGCCGCGCTGCCCGAGGGCCTCCCGTCCGGCAAGGCCGACAACCAGATCCTCGGCGTCGTGCGCGCGCTGGAAACGGAGCAGCCGGGCCGCGCGATCGTGCTGGTGTCGAAGGACATCAACATGCGGATCAAGGCGCGTGCCCTGGGCCTGGCCGCGGAAGACTATTTCAACGACCACGTGCTGGAAGACACCGACCTGCTGTACTCGGGCATCGTCCAGCTGCCGGACGACTTCTGGACGAAGCACGGCAAGGGCGTGGAATCGTGGCAGGAGATCAAGGGCGGCTATTCGTCCACGTTCTACCGCGTGACCGGTCCGCTGATCCCGAGCCTGCTCGTGAACCAGTTCGTGTACCTGGAACCGAAGAGCGGCGAGGCGCCGCTGTACGCCCAGGTCAAGCAGATCAACGGCAAGACGGCCGTGCTGCAGACCTTGCGCGACTATTCCAGCAACAAGAACAACGTGTGGGGCATCACGGCGCGCAACCGCGAACAGAACTTCGCGCTGAACCTGCTGATGAATCCCGAGGTCGACTTCATCACGCTGCTCGGCCAGGCCGGCACGGGCAAGACGCTGCTGGCGCTGGCGGCCGGGTTGGCACAGGTGCTGGAGACGAAGGTCTACAACGAGATCATCGTCACCCGCGTGACGGTGCCGGTCGGCGAAGACATCGGCTTCCTGCCCGGTACGGAGGAAGAAAAGATGTCGCCGTGGATGGGCGCCTTCGACGACAACCTGGAAGTGCTGATGAAGTCCGACGGCGACGCCGGCGACTGGGGCCGCGCGGCGACGCAGGACCTGATCCGCTCGCGCATCAAGATCAAGTCGCTGAACTTCATGCGCGGCCGCACGTTCGTCAACAAGTTCCTCATCATCGACGAGGCGCAGAACCTGACGCCCAAGCAGATGAAGACGCTCGTCACGCGCGCGGGTCCGGGCACGAAGATCCTCTGCCTCGGCAACATCGCGCAGATCGACACGCCGTATCTCACCGAAGGCTCGAGCGGCCTGACGTACGTCGTCGACCGCTTCAAGGGCTGGGGCCACAGCGGCCACGTGACCCTGGCGCGCGGCGAGCGTTCGCGCCTGGCGGATCACGCGAGCGACGTGCTGTAACGGGTCGACCGCCCAGACAAAAAGCCTGTGCGCCGGAAGGTGCACAGGCTTTTTTATTGTCCCGTCAATCGACCGCCCCGACGTTACCTCACCAACGTCATCCCCGCGCCCGACATTACTTCACCAACGTCGTCCCCGCGCAGGCGAGGACCCAAGCTCCGTCGCCGAAGCCGCGACATCCGCCGCAAACGCAGCGCACACAACCCGGATTCCCACCTGCGCGGGAACGACGATATTTGCCGTTGCGGTTACCTGACGATGCAATCCACGCCACCCTTCTGCGCCACCTCGCTGCGCGACGCAAGCGGCCCGCTGGCGGCGCCGTTGAACACCGGCGGCGGTTCGAACTTCAGGCCCGGATTCTGCGGGATGACGACGGGCGGCATGGTGAAGCTGGGCGTGTAGCCGAACTGGCCGGCCGGGAAGTTCTGCACGCCGCCGGCGTTGGTCACGACGATCATCCCTTCCAGCACCGCCACGTGCAGGCCGGGCGCCAGGTTCGGCGTCAGGCCGGGCGCCCCGTTGGGGACGGGCGTGGCCGCGCCAGGCACCGGCGGCATCGGTACGGACGCGTCGACCCATTGCGCGATGAACGTCGTGCCGCGGATGCCGATGGTGGCGGCCGGCGTCTTGAGCGAGAACTTCTCCTTGTTGCGCTTGCCCAGCAGGCCCGTGATCGAGCGCAGGCCGCCTTTCAACAGGCTGAACGCGGCGCTGTCGCCTTCCGGCTTGTCGGCCTCGTAGGCGAAGTTCTCGATCTTGAAGGTGGTGCCGGGACGCAGCGTGATCTCGCCGTTGTCGATGAAGCGGATCTGCGCGTACGTATTCTTTTCCGACACGAGCGTATCGCCGCTCTCGACCTCCGACTTGGCGGCCAGCACCTTGACGGTGCCGTCGGCCTTGCGGTCCAGCAGCGGGCCGCTCAGGTGCGCCACGACGCCCACGACCTGGCCCGCCCACGCCGCGCCGCCGGCCAGCAGCAGCGCGGCACCCAGCACGGCCCGGGCCAATGCCTCAATTGCAGTACATTTTGGTCGCAGGTTTTTCATTCTTCACTCCAGATAGTTCCGCTTGCGCCGGGCCGGACGCGCGTTCGCCCGGCTTGGCGGCCGAGGCAGCGCGGTCGTCCTTGGCGTCGCCGCCGCCGGCGGCGACGAGCACCGCGACCGCGGGGATGGTCGTATTGATGACCTGGACGGCCGTCTGCACCGCCTGGGCCACCGGCGTGCCCTGCGCGTTCTGGCCGGCGCCGCCGCTGCCGCTGAACGTCACGCAGCTGGCGTCGCCCGGATGGGTGCTGCAGAACGATGCCGTCGGCAGCACCGCCTCGCAGCCCGCCGTGCCCGGCGCCGCCGCACACAGGGCAAGCGTCGGCAGGCGCACGTCGCAGCCCTGCAGGCTCGGACTGCCGATGCATTGCGCCAGCGTCGGCAGCACGGCATCGCAGCCGGGCAGCTTGCTGTTGCCCTGGCATTGCGTCAGCGAGGGCAGGATGCCCGCACAACCCGGATCATGCGGGTTCGCGAGGCAGGCCTGGAAGCCCAGCGCCAGCACCTGCGTGCAGCCCTCGAGCGACGGCGTCAGCTTGCACACGTCCAGCTTGGGCAGGATGTCGCCGCAGCCGGCGCCGGACGGATTGGCCAGGCAGGCGTCGAAGCGGGCGCGCGCCAGCACGGGCGCGCAGCCGTAGGCGCTGCCGTCCGCGCGGCACTGGTCCAGCGACGGCAAGGTCGCCGCGCAGCCCGGCGCCGCCGGATTGGCGATGCAGGCCGTGAGGGCGTCGTGCAGCTTGATGACGGCCGAACAGCCATATGTCGCCGGATCGGTCTTGCAGACGTCGTAGACCGGCAGCGTCGTCGTGCAGCCCGGCGCTTTCGGGTCGAGGATACAGGCCGCGACCGCGTCGTGCGCCTTGATGACGACCGAGCAGCCGTACGTCGACGGATCGGTCTTGCAGACGTCGTAGACGGGCAGCGTCGTCGCGCAGCCCGGCGCGGCCGGGTCGAGCATGCAGGCGGTGATGGCGTCGTGTTCCTTGACCACGGGGGCGCAGCCGTCCGTGGTCGGATGGGCCGCGCAGGTGTCGTACGTCGGCAGCACTTCGCCGCAGCGCGGGCCGGACGGATCGGCCACGCAGGCCTGCAGCGCGGCCGCCAGCACCGGGCCGCAGCCGGCCGCGCTGCGGTTGGCGAGGCAGGCGTCCAGGGTCGGGGTCGGCGGTGGCGGCGGCGGCGGGGTCGCGGTGTCCGTGGTCTTGATGTCCACGTGCTTGCCAGTCACGGTGCCGGTCGCGATCTGGGTGGAGCCGGCCGTGATGCTGACGTTGCCGCTGACCGACATCACGTTGGCCTTCGCGTCGATGGTGAGGACGCCGCCGTTGTCGGCCAGCAGGCGCACGTTGCCGCTCGTCGTCGCCACGCGGCCCAGGATGGTCAGCGGGCTGTGCGTCGTGAGGCCGATGTCGCCGCCGTTGGTGCGCACTTCGCCCGCGCCGTTGGTCACATCGAAGGCCGGCACGGTCATGCCGCCCACGCTGTCGACCGCGATCGCGCCGTCGTTGCCGTCGCCATCCTGCACGGCCCGCGTGAGCTCGAGCTTTCCGGTGTTGGCGATGTTGATGGGCAGGGTGCCCGCCCCCTTGTTGGTCGCCGTCAGCGCGGCGGTGCGGGTGGTGAGCGGATTCGCCGCGGTGCCGATGCCGGCGCTGGAGGTCAGCACCAGCCTGGCGGCCTGCACGACGCCGGTGCCCGCGATGCCCGCCGCGTCCAGCATGGCGCTGGCGCCGGACACGCCGGCGTCGAGCGCCAGCGCACCGCCGCTGGCGATTTGCACGTCGGCGCTCGCGGCGCCGATTCCGGCCAGTCCGTCGACGGCACCGATGTGCAGGCCGCCCGCCGTATTCACCTGGAACAGATTGCCCGTGCCGGTGCCGGCCAGCGTGCCGATCGCATTGGCGCCCGTCAGCACGACCGCGCCGCCGCGCAGCGCCACGGCGCCCGCGCTGACCGTACCGCCCTTCTCGTAGATGCCGGCGTTCGACGTCAGCGCCAGCGTGCCGGCGACGCTCAGCGGCGCATCGATCGACAGGTAGCCGGCGCCGGCGTCGAGCGTGAGCTTCGCGGGCATGCCGCCGTCGGTGAGCGCGGTGGCGCCGACGACGTCGATGCCGCCCGCGCTGCCGGCGAGGCCGCCGATCGTGAGTTCGTTCGCCTTCACGTTGGCGAGCGCCGCCTGGCCGAGCACAAAGCCGTTGGCCGGGCCGTCGCCGCCGATGATCATGGGCATGTCCACGCTGTTGGGTTGCAGCGTGACGCTGGCGGCGGCCACGGGCGCGCCGATGGCCAGGCGGTCGGCCTGCAGCAGCACGGACTTCGATGCCGTCACGGCGCCCGCGACGTCGACCAGGCCGCCGCTCGCGTACTGGCTGGCGATGAAGCGGCTGGCGGCGTTCGCGGACAGGTCGACGGGCGCGCCGATGCGGATGTCGCCGGCGTTTTCCAGCACGACGTTCGTCGCGGCGCTCAAGCCGCCGTCGACCGTCACGGTGCCCGTGTGGGCGCTGTTGCCCACGTTGAGCTCATACAGGTTGGCGCTCAGGCGCTGCAGGGACGCGGCGTCCAGCACCAGCGCGTCCGTGGCGCCGGTCCCGGTGCCGATGCTGATGGCGCGGCCCGGATCGGTCGACGTCAACGTCAGCACCGGCAACTGGCCGTTGCCGGCGATCGTGCCGGCAAGCGTGACCTGGTTGGCGCTGACGTCGATGTAGTTGCCGGTCTTGAGGCTGCCGTTGGCGCCCAGCGTGAACGCGTTCCCGGCGCGGAAATCGAGGTCGCCGGCGGCGCTCACCGGCGCGTTGACCACGATGTCGTTGCCGGCCTGCGCGTGCACGCTGCCGGCCGTGTCCAGGGCGTCGGTGACGGTGAGATCGTGCTGCGCCTGCAGGACGACGTCGGTGCCGGCCGCCGTCAGCGTGGCGGGCGCCACGCGCGTGACGCCCGTCGCCGCGCCGGCGGATGCCGCCTTGACGTC
>NZ_LMCY01000012.1:102456-198222 GCF_001425685.1 Massilia sp. Root335
GTCCAGCAGCCAGGTGCCATTCTTGCCGTTCGCGCCGGATGCATTCACCGCGATGCCGTCGACGTCCAGCAGGTGGCCCGACGTTTCGACCGCGCCACCGGCCGCGCTGCCCCGTGCGGAGACGGTGCCGTGCGCGTTCGTCGCGCCGTCGGACCACAGCACGACCTTGCCGCCGTTGCCGGCACTGCCGTCGGCGCGGATGACGGCGCCCGCCGCGACGCTGGTCCGCTGCGCGCGCATGATGCCGCCGCCGCCCTGCCAGTCGCCGCCGACGAGCACCGTGCCGCCGTTGCGGCCGCTGGTGTCGACGGTGGCGCCGGACCCGATGTCCACCTGCTCGCCCAGCACCTGGACGGTGCCGCCGTCCACGTTCGCGCTGCCGGCGGCGCGCGTGACGCTGCCCGCCTCCAGCGCGACGGCGCGGCTGGCCTTCAGCACGACGCGGCCGTTCGCGCCCATCACGGCGCTGTCCGCGTTGACGACGCCGCGCTGGTTGACGAGGGCGCCGTAGATGCCGATGCGGCCGCCCCGGGCGATCACCTGGCCCAGGTTGACGGCTTGGCCGCCGGGTGCGGAGAGCTCGACGCGCAGGTCCGGATCGCTCGAATCCACCAGTTGCACGCTGTGGCCGGCCGCGAGGATCACGTCGCCGTTGGGCGCGCTGACGATGCCCGTGTTCTCGACGTCCGGCGCGATCAGGAACACCTGGCCGCCGGACGGCGTCGCGATGGTGCCCTCGTTGCGCACCGCGCCCGCCGCCGGTCCGGCCGCAAAGCGCTTGCGCCCGGCCAGGAAGTCGGCGTCGCTGATGTTCAGTGTGGACGCCACGAGGCCGTTCACGTCCACGCGCGCCCCCTGCCCGAACAGGATGCCGTTCGGGTTGATCAGGAAGACCTTGCCGTTGGATTGCAGCGCGCCGAGGATCTTCGTCGGGTCCTGGCCCAGCACGCGGTTCAGCACCGCGCTGTCGCCGTTCTGCTGGATGAAACGCGTGATCTCGCCCGCCTGAACGTTGAAACTCTGCCAGTTGATGATGGTGCCGGGCGTGTTCGTGATCGAGAACACGTTGCCCTGCTGGTTGAAGCTGGCCTGGCCCGCCGCCACTTGCGGCAGCGTCGGCGCGGCGGACGCGCCCCCGCAGTAGGCCGCCGCCAGCAGCAGCGCGCCGAACCGTCGTTTGAACGATGAAGTCATAAGGAAGTCCTCAATACGCCAGCGCCACGCGGACGTGGAGCTTGTTCCTGCTGGTCGCGGCCACCTGGCCGACGTGCATGCCGTGGCCATAGTCGAGCTGCACGCTGGCCGCGTTCCCCGCCGAGAAGCGCAGGCCGATGCCCGTGCTGGAAATCGCGGCGCGGTGCAGTTCGCCCGCCAGCGCGTGGTTGCGCTCGCCCCAGGCCGTGTCGTAGAAGCCCAGCACGCGGCACTGCCAGCCCGCGCGGCCGCACAGGTCCGGCGTGTACAGTTCGACATTGGAGACGATGCCCGTGTCCGTGGCGAGGTCGCGTTCGCCGAAGCCGCGCACGGTCGTCGCGCCGCCGGCGCCGAACTGCTCGCCCGGCACGAGCGCGTCGTTCGTCCACTGGCCGTTCAGCAGCACGCGCGTCTGCCAGTCGCCCTGGATGATGTTGGTAAACGCGGCCGCGAAGCGCACCATGCGGTAGCCGGCCTTGGCGCCGCTGCGCACGGCCGCGAAGTCGGCGGCGCTCCCGCGCGGGCCGCCCGCCACGTTCTGCAGCAGCGCCACCGAAAAGTCGGTCTGGCCGGCCGGCGCCGCGCGGCTGCCGGCATAGGCGATGCTCAAGGGGCGCACGGTGACGTCGTTGCCGAAGTCCTGGGTGCCGAAGACGACGTTGTTCCGGTACGCCTTGACGTCGATGCCGTACACGATCCGGCTTTCCAGCTCGCCGCGCTTGGCCAGCACGTGGTTGTAGCGGGCGCCGTAGATCGAGCCCTTGCCGCTCACCGCGAGGTCGAACAGCCCGGCGTTGACGGCGCCCGAGTCGACGTTCGAATAGCTCGCGTACAGGTCGACGGCATCGCCCAGCGCGTACAGCGGCACGTGGTAGCCGGCGGCCCACACGGCCACGCGGTCCGGGCGCTCGGCCGTCGTCGTGTACTGCAGGGTGCCCACGTGGTCGCGGCCCCACAGGTCGGCATGCTGCAGCAGCACGCCCGCATGGGTCTTGCCGGTGGATGCCGTGCCCGTGTTGTCGGCGTTGAACACGACCTTCCACGGGCGCTCGTCCGCGACGTCGACCCTGGCGTCGACCGCATCCTCGGCGCCGGCGGCCGCGTCGGCGAGGGTCAGCTTGACCTTCTTGGCCGGGTTCTCGTTGATGAGCCGGAGGTTGCGCGACACGTCCGTGAGGTTGGGCGTCGCGCCCGGCACCAGGGTGGGCAGGCTCGCGCGCACGTTCGCTTCCGAAAACCAGCGGTTGCCCGTCACCTCGACCTGGCGCACCGTCGTCTGGATGACGTTCAGGCGCACGACGCCGCCATTCAGTTCCTGTTCCGGCAGCTGGACGGTGACGACGTTGTAGCCGTGCGCGTGGTACACGGCCTCCAGCGCTTCCAGCGCGCGCTGGACGTCGCCGAAATCGCGTCCCTTGCCCGTGTACGGCGCCACCGCGGCCTGCACGTCGGCGGCCGGCAGCAGCGTGTTGCCGCTTACCTCGAAGCGGCTGATCTCGAACCGGATCGGGTCAATCGCCCAGGCCGCGCCGACGGCGGCGGCCAGCAGCGAGCCCGCGACCATGCGTGCCAAGCGTAGTTTCATGTTCTGGATGACCATATCGTTGTTGTTCTGGCCCATGCATCCCCGGGCCTGCGCCTGCGCGCGAATGAAGGGAACCCGATGGTGCTCCCCGGTTCCTTGGGAGTGTAATCAGGTTTCCCTTGCTTGAGAGAAAAATTGTTAAGGATTCGGGATCTTCCCCTCGGCATGGGGGGAATCGCGGACGCGGCGTTGTGCCGCCGATACACCGTCACTTCGTATCGAATGTCGTCACCCCGTCCCACCCGTCGCCCGGCGGCGCCGCGCGCCAGCGCGCGATGCGCTCGAGGTACAGGGCATACAGCGCCCGTCCGCGATGCGCCGCATGCAGCGCCGCGATGGCCGCTTCGGCCGCATCCCAGTCCTGCGCACGCACGCGGGCCAACGCCGCGTCCCATGCGGCCAGCTCGTCCAGCACGGCGGGACCGACGTCGGCCGGCTTGCCGAGCGGTTCGAAGATCGCCACCGGCTCGTTCTTGCCCTTCACGCGCACGAGGTCCAGTTCGCGGTAGACGAATTCCGGCGCGCCCAGGCGCGTCGCCGCACCCACGGCGATGCCGACGCCGTAGACCTTCGTGATGCCTTCCAGGCGCGAGCCGAGATTCACGGCATCGCCCATCACCGTGTAGGCGCGGCGGATCGCGGACCCCATGTCGCCCACGTGCATCAGGCCGGAATTGATGCCGATGCCGATTGCAAGCCGCGGCCAGCCGCGCCGCTGGAACTCGTCGTTCAGGCGCGCCGCGCTGGCCTGCATCAGCAGCGAGGTGGCGACGGCGCGGCTGGCGTGGTCGGCGAAGGCGACGGGCGCGCCCCAGAAGGCCATCACGGCGTCGCCGATGTATTTGTCGAGCGTGCCCTGGTGGCTGCCGCGGATGTCCTCGGACATCGCCGTCAGGTAGAGGTTGATGTATTCGCGCAGCGCCTTGGGCGACAGGCCTTCCGAGATCGTCGTGAAGCCGCGCACGTCGACGAACATGACGGACAGCTCGCGGCTCTCGCCTTCCATCGTATAGGCTTCCGGGTTCTCCGCCATCTGCGCGACGAGTTCCGGCGCCACGTATTCGCCGAAGCGCGAGACGAGCGCGCGGCCCTTGCGGAACTCGAAGAACCAGCCCCAGGCCAGGTTCAGCACGAACAGCAGCGCGATCAGGAGCAGGCAGATGAACATGTCCGTCGTCCAGTCGAGCGCACGGTAGGCATACCAGTTGAGGCCCACGACGGCCGCGAAGGCGCTGCCGGACGCCAGCACGGCGGCCAGCGGCGCGAGGGCCGGCAGCAGCAGCGACAAGACCAGGCCGGCGACGATCACCTGCGCCAGCTCGATGCCCGTCGCGTAATCGGGATGCGTCTTGTACTGCTGGTCGAGGATCGACTTGATGACGTTGGCGTGCACTTCGACGCCCGGGAATTCCTTGTTGACGGGCGTGGCGCGCAAGTCCTGCAGGCCGGGCGCCGTCGTCCCGACCAGCACGATCGCGCCCTTCAATACGCCGGGGGCCACGCGTCCCGCCAGTACGTCGGCCGCCGACACGTAGCGGTACGCCCCGCCCTGCGGGCCGCCCGCGCCGCGGAACTGCACGGACGTGAGCAGACCTTCGCCGACGGGGATGCGGCGTTCGCCGTCCGGCACGGCCAGGCGAATCGCGTCGGCGCCGCCGCTGTCCGCGTCGTACGCGCCGAAATCCGGCGCGATCGCACCGGCATGCAGGTACACGGCGGCCGTGGCCAGCGCCAGCGACGGGTAGTAGCCGTCGCCGATGCGCTGCAGCAGCGAACTGGAACGCACCATGCCGTCGTCGTCCGGGATCACCGTGAAGCTGCCGGCGCCGCGCGCCGCCGCCTGCAGGCGCGCCAGGTTGGCCTCGTAGCCGTCGGCGCTGTAGGCGACCAGTTCGCGCCCGTTCAGGCCCGCCACCGTGAACGCCGGCGGCGGGAGCGCGCCGCGCTTCACGGCCGCCAGGTTATAACCGAGCACCACGGGCCGCCCGCGCAGCGCCTGGGCGAACAGGCCGTCGTAATCGAGCGCCGGCTGCAACTGCGCCAGTTGCGCGCGCAGGGCGGAATCGTCCTTCAGCTCATGCGCCGCCAGCCGTTCCAGCACGCCGTAGCCGGAACTGGTGTCCGGCTCGGGAAAGGACACGTCGAAGCCGATCGCGGCGGCGCCGTAGTGCCCGGCCAGCTGGTCGACCAGTTTCGCCAGCACGTTGCGGCTCCAGGGAAAACGCCCGACTTCGCCCAGGCTCCTGGTGTCGATGTCGACGATCACGATGCGCGGATCGAGCACGGGCGCCTCCAGGCGCATGCGCAGGTCGCTGACGATGGTGTCCTGGCGCGCGATCGCATGGCTGCTCCACACGCCCATCACATAGGCCAGCGCGGCCAGCGTCAGCGTCAGTCCCAGTGCCCAGCGCGCGCCATACCTGCGCAGCAGCTTCACGGCGTGTAGCCCGGGATCGCCGCCTCGTCGACCGCGTCGAGCTGCGACGGGTCGAGGTTCTTGCGGCCGAACTTGAGGTAGACCTTCTCGCGCACGAAGATGTCGAACAGGTCCGGGTCGATGTGGCCGTTGAGGGCGAACTTGCCGAGGATGTGGAGCGACTCGGACAGCGTCTTGCCTTTCTTGTACGGGCGGTCGCGCGCCGTCAGGGCCTCGAAGATGTCGGCGATGGCCATCACGCGCGCCTGCACCGACATCTGCTCGCGCACGAGGCCGCGCGGATAGCCCTTGCCGTCCATGCGCTCGTGGTGGCCGCCGGCGTATTCCGGCACGTTCTTGAGGTGCTTGGGCCACGGCAGCGATTCGAGCATGCGGATCGTGACGACGATGTGGTTGTTGATGATCTTGCGCTCGTCGTCGTTGAGCGTGCCGAAGCGCACGGTCAGGTTGCGCACCTCGTCCTCGTCGAGGAAGTCGCGGAGGGTGCCGTCCGGCCCCGTCCAGCGGTACGCGGCGATGCGGCGCACGCGCTCCTGGTCGTCCGGCGACATGCCTTCGCTGCCGACGTTGGCGACGCGCAGGAAATCGCGGTCCGCGCGCAGGCGCGCCTGCTCCGCGTGCATGGCGGCGGCGATCGCCGCGCGATCCGCGTCCGCATCGCCGCTCACCGCGCATTGCGCCCGCAGCGCGCGGATCTCGGCGTCGCGCAGCAGCACCTCGAAGCGCGTGTCGATCATGTGGATGCGGTCGAAGATCGTTTCCAGCTTGGTCGCCTTGTCGACGACGTGCACCGGCGTCGTGATCTTGCCGCAGTCGTGCAGCAGGCCGGCCAGCCACAGTTCGCGGCGGTCGGCGTCGCTCATGCGGAACGACGCCATCGGGCCGAGGTTCGTGTCGTGCACGGCCTCGGCCAGCATCATCGTCAGCTCCGGCACGAACTGGCAGTGGCGGCCCGTGTACGGCGATTTTTCGTCGATGCCGATGTTGATCAGGTTGACGAGGGACTCCAGCAGTTGTTCCATCTGCACGACGAGCTGCTGGTTCGTGAGCGCCACGGCCGCCTGCGCCGCCAGCGCCTCGATGAAGCGCTGGTCGGTGTCGGAAAACGAACGGATCTCGCCCGTCTCGCGGTCGATCGCGTTGATCAGCTGGAGCACGCCGACCAGTTCGCCCTCGTGGTCGGTCATCGGCACCGTCAGGATCGATTTCGACCGGTAGCCGAACGCCTGGTCGAACGAGCGCATGCCGGAGAAGCTGAAGACGTCGGCCCGGTACACGTCGGCGATGTTCACGGACTGGTGGAAGTTGGCCGCATAGGCCGCCACCGACGCGAGGTTCTTGTTGCCGTTTTGATCATACAGCGGGATCGGCGTCAGGTCGATGGACTTGCCGCTGGTCCCGCCCTGGTACAGCTCCAGCGAGTCGTTCAGCGAAATGTGGAAGCACAGGCTGCGCTCGTCCGGGCTGGGGCGGTACAGCGTGCCGCCGTCGGCGTTCGTCATGCTCTTCGCGACCTTGAGGATGCGGTCGAGGAACGTGTCGATGTCATGGCCGTCGCCGAGGGCGACGCTGACCTCCGTGAGCAGGTCGAGGCGCTCTACGATATTGGTCGGGGTGAGGTCTTGCATGTTCGTGTCTGTCTCGCTGAAATCCGACGTGCAATGATCGCCATAAAAATTGCCGTACCGAAATTAACACACAGTGTAACTTTGTTGGTCGCCTCTGTACACACATCGGTGCGAAATTGCAAATTTCAGATAATCGCTTTCAGAATCCCGCTATCATCTCCCATAAATTGCAACGGCGCTGGCCCGCCGCGATGAAAAACACAAGCAGGCGACGAGACTGCACAGCAAGGGACTTCTATGAAATTCAGATTCTGGGGCGTGCGCGGTTCCATCCCGTCCCCCGGGCCGCGTACCGTGCGCTACGGCGGCAACACCACCTGCATCGAAGTGCGCGGCGACGACGGCACGCTGGTCGTGCTCGACGCCGGCACGGGGATCCATGTGCTCGCCCAGGACCTGATGCGCCGGCGCGCGGAGGATGGCGCCCCCGTGCGCGCCAACATCTTCATCACGCACAGCCACTGGGACCACATCCACGGCCTGCCCTTCTTCACGCCGCTGTTCGTGAAGGGCACGCGCGTGTGCCTGCACGGCGCCCACGACCACGTCACGGGCCGCGGCATCGAACACGTGATGGCCGTGCAGCTGCAGAACAGCTACTTCCCCGTCAGCGAAGAACGCATGGACGCCGCCATCGATTACCGGACGCTGGACGTCGGCGTGCCGCACGCGGTGGGCGACATGGTCGTGCACAACGTCGTGATGAACCACCCCGTCATCAACCTCGGCTACCGCGTCGAATGCAACGGCCGCGCCGTGTTCTTCACGGGCGACCACGAACCGTTCTTCAACCCGCACGCCCCCGGCAGCACCGAGTACGACGCGGCGCAACGCGACATCGAACGGCGCGAACGGGAGATCGAGCACGCGATGGAGGGCATCGACGCGCTCATCGCCGACTGCTCGTACACGCTGGAGGAATACCCGGCCAAGCAGGGCTGGGGCCACGGCACGTTCGACGCCGCCATCGCGCTGGCGCTGCGGGTCGGCGCGCGCAGCCTGTACTGCACCCACCACGAGCCGACCCGCTCCGACGACGAGCTGGAAGCCGTGTTCGCGGAAGCGCTGGCGCGCTGGGCGGGCCGCCTGGACGGCCTTGCCGTGAACCTGGCCTACGAAGGGCTGGAGGTCGAACTCCGATGAGCGCGGACTTCGTGGAACAGCGCAAGGGCGACCGGCGCGCACACAGCGACACCGAGCGCCGCCTCGATTTCCAGCGCCGCCTGCAGGCCATCTCCACGCGCATCCACGCCACCGCCAACCTGGACCAGATCATGCTCGACCTGGGCCTGGATTTCTGCGACCTGTTCGACAGCGACCGCTTCACCCTGTACGCCGTGACGCCGGAGCAGGATGCCCTCCTCGCCAAGGTCAAGACCGGGCTGTCGTCGTTCCGCGACCTGAAGCTGCCGATCGGGCCGGGGTCCGTCGCCGGCTTCGTCGCCCGCACGCGCCAGACCGTCAACATCGCCGACGTCTACGACGAGGCCGAGCTGCAGCGCCTGTCGCCCAACCTGCGCTTCCAGCGCGGCGTCGACCAGAAAACCGGCTACCGCACGCGCGAGATGCTGGTCGCGCCGCTCGTCGACGCCGGCGGTACGCTGCTGGGCGTCGTCCAGTTCATCAACCATCGCGCCGGCGGCCCGTTCCCGCAACTGTGCCTGGACGGCGTGAAGCAGTTGTGCGAAACGCTGGCCGTCGCGCTCAGCCAGCGCCTGCGCACGTCGCTGCCGCGCGGCCGCTACGACGGCCTCGTCACACGCTCGCTCGTGAGCCCGCAGGAACTGGAGCAGGCCACGCGCCTCGCGCGCGAGCGCGACGCCGACATCGAGGACGTCCTGCTGGCCGACTTCCATCTCAAGCCCGCCCACCTCGGCCAGGCGCTGGCCGATTATGCCGGCGTGCCCTACGAACCGTTCCGCGCCGACCGCGTGAAACCCGTCGAACTGCTGCGCAACCTGAAGCAGCAGTACGCGCTCGAACACGGCTGGCTGCCGCTGGAGGACGGCCCCGACGGGCTGGTGCTGATGGCGCTCGACCCGGAACGCGTGGCCGCCAGCCACATCGCCGCCCAGGTGTTCGGCCGCGCGCGCATCGCCTGGCGCGTGACGACCCGCCACGACCTGCGTTTGACCATCGCCCAGTTCTTCGGCGGCCCCGTCGCCGACGACACCAGCGTGGGCGAACTGCTGTCGCACCTGGACGAGGACGTCGATGCGGACGAGGACGCGGACGGCGGCGGCGCCGAAGTCTCGGCCGCGGTCGAGAACGAACTGGTCAAGCTGCTCAACCGGATCATCGTCGACGCCTACCGCCAGGGCGCGTCCGACATCCACATCGAACCGCAGCCGGGGCGCGGCAAGACCGGCGTCCGGTTCCGCAAGGACGGCGTGCTGGTGCCGTACATCGAGATCCCGGCCAGCTACCGCAGCGCCCTCATCGCGCGTGTAAAAATCATGTGCGACCTCGACATCTCGGAACGGCGCAAGCCGCAGGACGGCAAGATCCGCTTCCGCAAGTACGGCCCGCTCGACATCGAGCTGCGCGTGGCGACGATTCCGTCCAGCGGCGGCGTCGAGGACATCGTGATGCGCATCCTGCAGGCCGGCGAACCGATCCCGCTCGACAAGCTGGGCGTCCTGCCGCACAACCTGGATCGCCTGAAAGCCGCCGTCGGTAAACCCTATGGCCTGTTCTTCGTGTGCGGGCCGACCGGCTCCGGCAAGACCACGACCCTGCACTCGATCCTGGCGTACCTGAACACGCCGGAGACGAAGATCTGGACGGCCGAGGACCCGGTCGAGATCACCCAGAAGGGCCTGCGCCAGGTGCAGGTCAACCGCAAGGCCGGCCTCGACTTCGCGACCGTCATGCGCGCCTTCCTGCGCGCCGACCCGGACGTGATCATGGTCGGCGAGATGCGCGACCGCGAGACCGTCAGCACCGGCATCGAAGCGTCGCTGACCGGCCACCTCGTGTTCTCCACGCTGCACACGAACAGCGCGCCGGAATCGGTCGTGCGCCTGCTCGACATGGGCATGGACCCGTTCAATTTTGCCGACGCCCTGCTCGGCATCCTGGCGCAGCGCCTGGCGCGCCGCCTGTGCGCCACGTGCCGCCAGGCCTACCACCCCGACGACGCCGAGGTGGACGCGCTGCTCGACGAATATTGCGAGGAATTGCGCGGCCAGGCTGCCTACCAGGCGGATGCGCAGGCCGCGCGCGCGGCCGTGCTGGCCGGCTGGCGCGAGCGCCACGGCGACGGCGACGGCCGCTTCACGCTGTACCGGGCCGTCGGCTGCGCCGAGTGCACCAAGGGTTACCGCGGGCGTGTCGGCCTGCACGAACTGATGCTGGGCAGCGACCGCATCAAGCGCCTGCTGACCGAGCACGCGCGCGTGACCGACCTGCTCGCGGCCGCGCTGGAGGACGGCATGCTGACCCTGAAAATGGACGGCATCGAGAAGATCCTGGACGGCGTCACCGACATCAAGATGGTGCGCGCCGTCTGCATCAAATGACCCGACAACCCTTCACACGCTGAGGAGAGAATCGTATGCGCCGTTTCAATTCGTCCGCCCTGGCGGCGGCCGTCGTCCTGCTGTCCGGCTGCGCTGCCCAGGAAGCCCGGCAACCGGGCGACAAGTACCTCGATGCGAGCTATACGCCGACCGGCACGCTCATCCCGCGCAAGGCGCCGAGCCGTACCGACAACGTCATGATCATCGACAAGCGGGCGCTCGAGAACGACCGCACGAATATGAACGGCACCAACAACTGGGCGGCGGCCAAGAACTGACGCACGTCCGTGCCAGGCGTAGGGTGGGCGGCCCTCCGCCCACGCGGACGCGGACGCGGGCATCATGCAAACGTCACGCGTGGACGCCGGCGGTTTGCGAACGTCACGCGTGGAGGCCGGCGGTTTGCGAAGGTCACGCGTGGGCACGGGGTGCCCACCCTACCCGCGGGGTCAGTCGTTCGCGTTCTGCACGAACACGGCCGCCGTGCGCGCCGGGATCGCGAACGTGCCGCTGCCCGCGTCGAAGCTGGACGCCTTCACGACGTCGTCGCTGCCGTTGCGCTGGATGCGGTGCAGCTGCAGCTTGCGGCCCTTGAGTTCCGGGATCGCGATCGACTTCGCCACCTTGTCCACGTTGAACACGACGACGACTGCCTTGTATCTGGCGCCCGGATAGGGCGCGCCCGGCTGCGTGCCGGCGATGCTCATCGCGACGATGCCCGGCACCTGGTCCGGCCCGACGTTGTAGAACTTCAGGCGGTCGATCACGTCCTGCGCGGTGCGCAGGCGGAACAGGGTGCTGTCCGACCGGATCGCGAGGAAGTCTTCGAACGCATTCTTCGCCGCCAGGATCGCGCGGGTGTCCGGCTTGATCAGCGGGTTGGCGAGGATCGGCGACATCAGCGGCCAGTTGTCCTGGTTCGAACCCGCCATCGGCAGGCCGACGCCGAAGTTGTTGGACGCGTAGCTGTAATCGAGCCTGTTGAACCAGTCGCCCGCGTTGTAGCTGTCGCGGTCGAGCGATTTCGAACGGAGGATTTCCTGGCCGGCGTGGAAGAACGGGATGCCCTGCGCCAGCAGGTTGACCGCGGCACCCAGCGTTTGCACGCGCACGCGGTCGGACAGCGGCGTCGATTGCGGCAGCTTGTACGCGTCGATGTCGAACAGGGTTTGATTGTCGTGCGCCTCGACGTAGTTGATCGTCTCGGCCGGATTCGCCGCGAAGCCGGCCGGCTGGCCGAAGTAATCGATCTGGGCGTTCGTGCGCACGCTGCCGAAGCGGTCCGTGAAGCGATAGTCGCGCAGCGTGCCGGACAGCGCGACGCGCGCGAGGTCGGCGAGGCGCAGCGCGTCGTCGCGGGTCTGCGTCGACAACGCGTTCGGGTCCGTGTAGACGCCGTTGATGAAGCCCTGCTGGCTGATCAGGGACTGGCCGCTGTCGCAGCAGCCGCCGCCGCGCACGGTATCGCGCATGCGGTCGTTGAACGAACCGATGCCGGTGCCCGCCATGTTCGCCTGGCGCGCCTGCACGAAGCGCGCGTCGTTGGCGACGCTGCCGAAGTTCCACGCTTCGCCGTACAGGTAGATGGCGCGGCCCGCGGCCTGGTCGACGCTCGCCTGCAGGCGTTTCAGCAGGTCGAGCGGCGTGAAGCCCATGATGTCGAAGCGGAAGCTGTCGACCTTGTACTGGCGCGCCCACAGCGACACGGAGTCGATCATCAGCTTGCCCATCATGGCGTTTTCCTGCGCGGTGTCGGCGCAGCAGCTGTCGTTCAGGATGTGGCCGTCGTTGCCGAGGCGGTAGTAATACGTCGGCACGATGCGGTCGAGGACCGACAGCGGGCCTTGCTGCGACTGGCTCGTGTGGTTGTAGACGACGTCCATCGTCACGCGCAGGCCGGTGTCATGCAGCGCCTGCACCATCGCGCGGAACTCGCGCACGCGCACGGCGCCATCGTCGGCATCGGTCGCATAACTGCCTTCCGGCGCGTCGTAGTGGACCGGGTCGTAGCCCCAGTTGAAGCAATCGGTGTCCGCCACGGCCGCCACGGCCGCCTGCTGCGCCGTCGAGTCCGCGCCCGCGTTCGGGATGGCCGGCGTCACGCAGCCCTTCTCGTTGACGCTGGCGAAGTCGAAGCTGGGCAGCAGGTGCACGTGCGTCATGCCCGCCTTCTGCAGCGATTTCAGGTGGCGCATGCCGTCCGAGTTCGCGTCCGTGAAGGCCAGGTATTTGCCGCGGTGGGCGGCGGGCACGGTCGCGTCGGACGCGGAGAAGTCGCGGATGTGCAGCTCATACAGCGCGATGTCGGTCGGCGCGTCGAGCTTCGGAATGCGCTGGTCGTCCCAGCCGGCCGGTTTCAGCTGCGGGCTGTCGAGGTTCGCGGCGAAGCTGCGCGCGCTGTTGGCCGAGAGGCTCAGCGAATACGGGTCGGTCACGGTATTCGTCACGATCTTGTTGTCGGCCCAGCGCGACAGCACCTGCACGGTGTACGTGTAGTAGGCGCGGTTCGCCAGTTGCGGATCGGTGGACGCGTAGCTCCACACGCCGCTGGCCGCGTCGCGCGTCATCGGGACCGTCGCCGGCGTCGCCGCGTCGGCGCGCGCGTACAGGTTCAGCGCGACGGATTTCGCCGTCGGCGCCCACACGCGGAACGTCGCCAGGCCGCGCCGGTCGAACGACACGCCCAACTGCGCCTGCGCCGCCCTGGCCGCATACAGGTCGTCCAGCAGGCCGGCCGTCTGCAGCGACGTCACCTGCACGAGGTTGCCGCCACCGTCGTACTGGGCGAGCGCGAACTGGCCGCTGACCAGCGCCGCGACCCTGGCCGCGTCGGCATCGGCCAGGCGCAGGCCGGTGGCGCCGGCGAGGTGCGGGTACTTCTGGCGCAGGGCGTCCGGCAGCGCGGCCGCGGTCAGGTCGAAGACGCCGTCCGCGCCCGTGAGCCCGACGGTGCCGCCGGCGCTGGGCGCCAGGCCGCCGTTCGCGGCGTAGAACAGTTTATAGGTGCCGCTCGTCGGGGCGCCCGGCCACGCCAGCGTGGTCGCCGACAGCCAGTGCGCGTTGGCCAGCGCCAGGTTGCCGTAGCTGAGCGCGGGCTGGCTCGTGTAGACGGTGCAGTCGCCCTCGAGCATCCAGATTTCCTGGCCGTTCGTCGCGACGTCGGCGTTCAGGTCGGCGTGCTGGTCGGCGCCGCAATTCTTGGTGCCGTTGCCGTCGGTGACGAGATACCAGATCGCGCTCTTGCCGGCCGCCAGCGGAATGTCGACGTAGCCGCCGAAGCCGTCGCTGTTCGTCATCATGAAGCGGTCGGTGATCCAGGCCGAGCTGGGATGCAGCGGACCGTCCCAGGAATACACGCCCCACTGGGCCGCATCGTTCTGGACGCGGTGGAAGTGCATGCGGATGCTGCCCGGCGCGACGGGCGTGGCGGCGGCGACGCTGGCCGCCAGCAGCCGGGTGCCGGATTGGGTGGCCTGCCGGGCCGTATCGCCGGCGCCGCAACCAGCCAGCAGCAAGCTGGCGCTGACGGCCACGGCGAGTCCGAACCGTGAAGTCAAACTACTTCCGAATAACATAATGTCCCCTCTTCATTCTTATTCTGACCGACGGGCGTGGCCCGGACGGCAACGCTGGCCGACGATCGTATGTAATATTACTACGTCGTTAGTAAAAATGAAAAAGGAACACGCAACTGTGGCAAAAAACAAACCGGGGTCAGAGCCCGATTTCGGGCAATTTCCCAGAACCGGGCTCTGACCCCGGTTTCAGGAAATAAAAAAGCAGCCCGAAGGCTGCTTTCGCTGGTTGCGCTGTTTGTGCGCCGCGCTTACAGGATGTGCGTCCCGACCCACCACGCAATCGCGGCCATGAACGCCGATGCGGGGATCGTGAAGATCCAGGCCCAGACGATGTTGCCGGCCACGCCCCAGCGCACGGCCGAGGCCTTTTGCGCCGAGCCGACGCCGACGATGGCGCCCGTGATGGTGTGCGTCGTCGACACCGGTACGCCGATCGCGCTGGCGAGGAACAGCGTGATGGCGCCGCCCGATTCCGCGCAGAAGCCGCCGACCGGCTTGAGCTTGGTGATCTTCTGGCCCATCGTGCGCACGATGCGCCAGCCGCCGAACAGCGTGCCCATCGAGATGGCCGTGTAGCAGGCGATGATCACCCACAGCGGCGGCGCCGAAGCGCTGGCGTTGGAGACGCCGGCCACGATCAGCAGCATCCAGATGATGCCGATGGTTTTCTGTGCGTCGTTGCCGCCGTGGCCCAGGCTGTAGGCCGCGGCCGAGAACAGCTGCAGGCGGCGGAACCAGGTGTCGACCTTGCGCGGCGGCGTGCGCACGAAGATCCACGACACGGCCAGCATCACGAGCGAACCGAGGATGAAGCCCAGCAGCGGCGACAGGATGATCCATTCGACGGTCTTGAGCAGGCCGCCGCCGACCAGCGCGCCGGTGCCGCTCTTGGCCACCGCGGCGCCCACCAGGCCGCCGATCAGGGCATGCGACGACGACGACGGGATGCCGTAATACCAGGTGATCACGTTCCAGATGATGGCGCCGACGAGCGCGCCGAACACGACGTACTGGTCGACGATGTGCGGGTCGACGGTCCCCTTGCCCACCGTCGACGCCACGTGCAGGCCGACGGTGAAGATGGCGACGAAGTTGAACATCGCGGACATCGCAACGGCGGTCTGCGGACGCAGCACCCCGGTCGACACCACCGTCGCGATCGCGTTGGCGGCATCGTGGAAGCCGTTCATGAAGTCGAAGACGAGCGCCAGCAGGACGAGCAGGACCAGCACATACATGCTGATATGAAGAGTGTTCATATTGTTTTTGTTGTTCCGGTCGTTACGCGTTTTCGACGATGATGCCTTCGATGATGTTGGCAACGTCTTCGCAGCGGTCCGTCACGGTCTCGAGGATTTCGTAGATGGCCTTCATCTTGATCAGGTTGCGCACGTCCGGCTCGTCGCGGAACAGCTTGGACATGGCGGCGCGCATCACGTGGTCGGCGTCCGATTCCAGGCGGTCGATCTCTTCGCAGATGGCGACCATCTTCTGGGCATTGTCCATGTTGTGCAGCATGCCGACGGCCTGCTGGACCTTTTCGCAGCAGGCCAGGCACAGTTCGGCCAGGCGCTTGGCTTCCGGCGTCACGGCGTGCAGGTCGTACAGCGAGATGGTCTGGGCGGCGTCCTCCATCATGTCGAGGATGTCGTCCATGCGGGTGATCAGCTTGTGGATGTCGTCGCGGTCGAGCGGCGTGATGAACGTCTTGTGCAGCAGGTCGACGCACGCGTAGGTGACCTTGTCCGCCTGTTTTTCGATGCTCTCCACGGCGTGCGTACGGTTTTCCAGGTCGTCGAAGTTGGTCATCAGGCCGACCATCTCTTGTGCACCCTTCACGCACAAGGCCGCGTGCTGGTTGAACAGGTCAAAAAATTTGCCCTCCGTGGGCATCAGGCGTCCAAACATAGGTTCTCCGTTGGGTAATTCTCTTGGGACTTCTTAAAGATTGCGGCACCGGGCCGCAACATCATCTTGTTATTCACTACTGAGCAACAGGGGCCTCGAAAACCGTCGCGAGCGGCGGCAGTTTCGTTCGAGAAGCGCAACCGTACTTAAGGTACGGTGAGCATCACAGAACGAAAATGCAACGCGCAGCAGGTTTGCGAGACCCCCACTACTAGTCGCCCTGGTAGATACCGAGGCTGCCGCTGTAATTGCCGAACTTGGTGTACATGCCCATCCAGGTCAGGCGAATGGCGCCGATCGGGCCGTTACGCTGCTTGCCGATAATGATCTCGGCGGTACCTTTGTCGGGCGAATCCGGGTTGTAAACTTCGTCACGATACAGGAAGATGATGACGTCCGCATCCTGTTCGATAGCGCCCGATTCGCGCAGGTCGGACATCACGGGGCGCTTGTTCGGGCGTTGTTCCAGCGAGCGGTTCAACTGGGACAGCGCGATCACGGGGCACCCCAGTTCCTTCGCCAGGCCCTTCAGGCTGCGCGAGATTTCCGAGATCTCGGAGGCGCGGTTGTCGCCCGGCTTGGAACCCTGCATCAGCTGCAGGTAGTCGACGATGATCAGACCCAGCTTGCCGCACTGGCGCGCCAGGCGGCGCGCGCGCGCGCGCATCTCGATCGGGTTCAGCGCCGGCGTCTCGTCGATGAAGATCTGGGCGTCGTTCATCTTCTGGATCGCATGCGTCAGGCGCGGCCAGTCTTCGTCCAGCAGCTTGCCGGTACGCAGGCGGTGCTGGTCGAGCTGGCCGATGGAGCCGAGCATACGCATCGCCAGCTGCACGCCGCCCATCTCCATCGAGAAGATCGCGACCGGCAGGCCGGCGTCGACGGCGACGCTCTCGCCGATGTTGACGGAAAACGCGGTCTTGCCCATCGACGGACGGCCCGCGACGATGACGAGGTCGCCCGGCTGCAGGCCGGACGTCATCTTGTCGAGGTCGGCAAAGCCGGTCGGCACGCCGGTGATCTCGCCCTGGTTTTCGCGGCTGTACAGCTCGTCGACCCGCTCGACCACCTGGGTCAGCAGCGGCTGCACGGGCAGCCAGCCCTGCGCGCCGCGGGCGCCCTGCTCGGCGATCGCGAAGATGCGCGATTCGGCCTCGTCGAGGATCTGCTTGACCTCGGCGCCTTGCGGATTGAAGGCCTTGCCCGACACTTCGTCGGCGACGGTGATGAGCTGGCGCAGCACGCCGCGATCGCGGACGATCTCGGCATAACGGCGAATGTTGGCGGCGGATGGCGTATTCTGCGCCATCGCGTTGAGGTACTGCAGGCCCCCGACGTCCTCGGCCTTGCCGAGCTGGACGAGCGCCTCGTACACGGTGATCACGTCGGCAGGCTTGCCAGCATTGATCAGGCGAACCATCTGTTCGAAGATGATCCGGTGGTCGTAGCGGTAAAAATCCTCCGCATGCATGAAGTCGGCGATGCGGTCCCATGCCGCGTTATCGCGCAGCAGGCCGCCGATGACGGACTGTTCTGCTTCGATGGAATGCGGGGGGATGCGGAGCGACTCGATCTGCGGGTCTGCTGGGGTGTTCATGGCCGGCATTATACCCGTTCCCGATCAGGCGCTGAAATCATTGGTGAGTTTCCAAAAACAAAAAAGCCGGGGAATCCCCGGCTTTTCTCATTCTGACAACAGAATGGCTTAGGCAGCTTCGCCCACGACAGCGATGGTGATTTCCACCACGACGTCGGTGTGCAGAGCGACCGACACCGGATGCTCGCCGGTGGTCTTCAGCGGACCGGTCGGCATGCGCACTTGTGCCTTTTCGACGGCGAAACCTTGCTTCGTCAGGGCTTCAGCGATGTCGAAGTTGGTCACGGAACCGAACAGACGGCCGTCGACGCCGGCTTTCTGTGCGATGGTGACCGTCATGCCGTTCAGCTTGTCGCCCTGGCCTTGAGCGGCGGCCAGTTTCTCGGCAGCTGCTTTTTCCAGTTCGGCGCGCTTGACTTCGAACTCGGCCACGGCAGCCTGCGTTGCGCGGCGGGCCATTTTTTGCGGGATCAGGAAGTTACGAGCGTAACCATCCTTGACCTTGACGACGTCGCCCAGGTTGCCGACGTTGACGACTTTTTCCAGCAGGATAACTTGCATTTTATTCTCCAGTAATCTGACTATGCTTTGATGTCGCGACCGACGATTAAGCGTTGTGCAGGTCGGTGTACGGCAGCAGAGCCAGGTAACGGGCGCGCTTGATGGCGGTGTCAACTTGACGCTGGTAGTGCGCCTTGGTGCCGGTCAGGCGTGCCGGCATGATCTTGCCGTTTTCCTGGACGAAATCCTTCAGGGTGTCGACGTCTTTGTAGTCAACCTGTTCCACACCTGCAGCGGTGAAGCGGCAGAATTTCTTGCGCTTGAACAGCGGGTTCTGCTGTTTACGCTTCTCTTTGAGCTTAGCTTTGTTTTTGTCGAACTTTTTACCGAATGCCATTTTGAGGCTCCTGTATCTATCTAAAAACGTGCCCGCACAATTCTTTATGCGGCGGCACTGAAATCAATGATGTGAAACACCAAGGCTTTGCTGTGACGACTTTTCCTGGCCAAAAATCCCGTGAAGCGGTACATGGCGCCCAACTCGGCATTGGCAAATCGCCCCGAAATCTCGCCCGCGGCAACCGCGGGAATCTCGAATTCGACCTGCCTGTCCATCCTTGCCTCCGTCTGCGTCGACCCGTGTTGCAGGACGCCGCCCACGATGGGGATGCCGGCCGGGGTGTAGCGCAGGGTGTCGCGTTCCAGAATGCTCGCGACCAAGGACAGCTCGTTCACTTACAACCTTGATGCTCCCGCGCGATTTAGGCGGCAGCGGCGGCCGGAGCGGCGGCCTGCTCGGCGCGGTGGCTCTTGGCTGCGTCTTCACGCTGGACCGATTTCATCATCGGCGACGGCGCGGTTTCAGCCTTCTTCATCTTCACGGTCAGATGACGCAGCACGGCATCATTGAATTTGAATGCGGTTTCCAGCTCGACCAGGGTCTCGTTGTCGCACTCGATGTTCAAGCAGATGTAGTGTGCCTTCGGCAGCTTCTGGATCTGGTAAGCCATTTGACGACGGCCCCAATCTTCGACGCGGTGGATATTGCCGCCGCGCGAGGTGACCGTGGTCTTGTAGCGTTCGATCATCGCCGGGACTTGCTCGCTCTGGTCCGGGTGGACGATAAACACGATTTCATAATGACGCATGAAACACTCCTTAAGGACGTTTAAACAAATGCCCACCTCGGCGTCAAGACGAGTGTGGGAAGGGAAAGCCCAACATTATAACAGCAAAAACGTCAAGCGCACCATCCATGACGCAGTGCGATCGATCGGGCACGCACGCCGGCGCTGCGTGCCGCACCGTGACAGGTTCGGGAAGCGCGCTGCGTGCCGCACCGCGACAGGTTCGGGACGCGCGCCGCGTGCCGCACCGCGAAAAAAAATGTTGAATCCCCTTGCGCGCGGCGCAATACTGTACAAAAATACAGTCTCATTCCGCACCAACCAAAACGAACATGCTAAAGCTCACCGCACGGCAAGAACAGATCCTCAACCTGATCAAGGAAGCCATCGAGAACACGGGCTTCCCGCCGACCCGCGCCGAAATCGCCCAGGAGCTTGGCTTCCGCTCGGCCAACGCGGCCGAGGAACACCTGCAGGCCCTGGCCCGCAAAGGCGCGATCGAAATCTCGCCAGGCACCTCGCGCGGTATCCGCCTCGTCGGCCAGGCCGCAACCGAATCCAAGGCCGCCCTGCCCTCGTTCGTGCCGCCGATCCCGCCGAACCTGATGTCGCTGCCGCTCGTCGGCCGCGTCGCCGCCGGCTCGCCCATCCTGGCCCAGGAACACGTCGAAGCGACCTATTCCGTCGATCCGGCGATGTTCTCCAGCAAGCCGGACTTCCTGCTGAAGGTCCGCGGCTGGTCGATGCGCGACGCGGGCATCTGCGACGGCGATTTCCTCGCCGTCAAGAAAGTCGACAGCGCCAAGAACGGCCAGATCGTCGTCGCCCGCATCGGCGACGAAGTGACGGTCAAGCGCTACCGCAAGACGGGCGCCACGATCGAGCTGCTGCCGGAGAATCCGGACTTTTCCGTGATCACCGTCGATCCGAGCTCGGACGAGTTCGCGCTGGAAGGGCTGGCCGTCGGCCTGCTGCGGTCCTGGCACTGAGCACGGCATCGTAGTTACGTCCCGCAACATCGAAAGGCCGCATCTTGCGGCCTTTTTTGTATATAAAATATACAAAAAGAAATATATTTCCGACACAGAATGAATAGAATATAAACTTTTGATCCAAGCGGACAGAAGGAGTTTCATGCAACGTCATGTATTGAGCATCGCAAGCCTGGCATTGTTCGCCGGCCTGGGTCACGCGGCTGAGGGCAACGTCACATCCGCACCGGCTTCCATCCGTTCGGCGCTCGCCAGCGGCGTCGACACCCGGTACATCGAACGCTCGATACGGCCGCAGGACGATTTTTTCGAATATCTGAACGGCAAGTGGCTCAAGACGGTCGACATCCCGTCGGACAAGCCATACCTCGATCCGTTCGTCGACCGGTACGAGGATTCACTGCGCCAACTGCGCGAGATCATTGAGAAAGCCGGTGCCGGCACCGATGCAGTCCACGAACGCGATGCCCGCCGCATCGGCGACTTCTACGCCAGCTTCATGGACGAGGCGAAGCTGGAACAACTGGGTATCGCACCGTTGCGGCGCGAACTGGATCGGATCGCCGCGATCCAGGACAAGGCTGAATTGTCCGGTGTACTGGCCCATCTGGGCAGGCTCGGCATGGGTGTGCCGCTCGACTTCACCATTCACCTGGACAACAAGGATTCAACCCGCTATGTCGCCGACATCAGCCAGGGCGGACTGGGCCTGCCCGACCCCGACTATTTTCTGAAGGCGGACGACCAGAAGCTGGCCGACATGAAGGCCAGATATCTGGCCCACTGCCAAAAGGTCCTGTCCATGGCGGGCGACCGGGATGCCGCCGCCCACGCGCAGGCCATCGTCGCTTTCGAGACCGAACTGGCCAAGGCGCAATGGACCAAGGTCGAACTGCGCGATCCGAACAAGGCATACAACAAGTTCGACCTGAGCGATCTTCCACGGCTCGCACCGGGTTTCGACTGGAACGGCTGGCTGGACGGCATCGGCCTGTCCGGCAAGAGCACATACGTGATTGTTGGCCAGCCAAGTTATCTGAAGGCGTTTGCCGGGATCGCGAATGTCACGCCGCTCGATACCTGGAAAGCTTACCTGACACTACACCTGGTCAAATCCTATAGCCGTTTCCTGTCGAAGTCCTTTGTCGACGCCGATTTCGAATTTTTCGACAAGACGCTGTTCGGCATCGAAGCGAACGAGCCGCGCTGGAAACGCGGCGTCGGCGTGATCGAAAGCACGCAGGGTGATGCGCTGGGCAGGTTGTATGTGGCTCGGTATTTCCCACAAGAACGCAAGGTACGTATCGAACGTCTGATGCGGAACCTGCTGGCCACCTACAAGCTGAGCATCGACAAGCTCGACTGGATGAGCCCGGCCACCAAGAGGGAAGCCCAGGCCAAGCTGGCCAAGATGAAGACGAAAATCGGGTATCCGGACAAGTGGAAGGATTATTCGACCCTCATCGTCAAACGCGACGACCTGGTCGGCAACGTGATGCGGTCGCGCGAACTCGAGTTCGACCGCGACCTCGCGAAACTGGGCAAGCCCATCGATCGCGACGAGTGGACCATGACGCCGCAGACGGTCAATGCCTACTACAACCCGGAAAAGAATGAAATCGTGGTGCCGGCCGCCGTGCTGCAACCGCCGTTCTTCGATGGCGATGCGGACGATGCCGTCAATTACGGCGGCATCGGCACCATACTCGGCCACGAGATCAGTCACGGCTTCGACGACCAGGGCTCCCAGTACGACGGCGACGGCAACCTGCGCGACTGGTGGACCGCGGCCGACCATGAGCGGTTCAGGGACAAGAGCAGGATGCTGGTCAGCCAGTACAACGCCTTCGAAGCGGTCCCTGGCTACCATGTGAACGGCGAACTGACCCTGGGCGAGAATATCGCCGACATTTCGGGTCTGGCGATCGCATACAAGGCCTACCACATGTCGTTGAAGGGAACGACACCGCCCGTGATCGGCGGCCTGACCGGCGACCAGCGTCTATACATGGGTTTCGGCCAGATCTGGCGCCAGAAGATGCGCGACAACATGCTGATCATGGTGCTCAAGACCGACCCGCACTCGCCGGGCCGATTCCGCACCAACGGCCCCCTGCGCAACAACCCGGGCTTCTACGATACGTTCGGCGTCAAGCCGGGCGACAAGATGTACCTGGCACCCAGGGATCGGGTAAGTATCTGGTGACCGCTCGCGCCGGCGGCCGCCCGTGGCGGCGGCCGGCATCGCTCACTTGCCGTCATCCGGCGGCGGCGCGTTCTTGACCATCTCGTTGTGTTCCTTGACGTACGCCTCGGTGCCCGCGCGCCAGGCGTCGAAGTCCGCGATGACCATCCGGCCGGCCACTTTCGTATCTTCCGCCAGGCGGTCGCTCACCTCCTTCAGGTGCGCCGTCGCCTTGTCCGTCTCGTCCTTCGTCATGATCTTGGCGAGGTCGTCCGGGATGCGCTTGGTCAGCGGCAGTGCAGCGTTCAGGTGTTTTACCCAGTTGTTGTGGCACGCCTCCCAGTCCTTCATCTTGCCGCCGTAATAGTCGATTTCCTCGTTGACCTTGGACATGGTCGGAAAACGGGGCGCCGGGCAGCGGTATTCGCTCGTGCGCAGGTCGGAACCGTCGTATTTGGCGATCCAGTAATCGAGGTCGGCGCGGCGCGCCTCGCGCTGCTTCATCAGCGCGAGCGAGGCGATGGCGACAGCATTGCCCTTGGCGGCGGCCTTCTGGAACCATTGCGCGGCCTGGTCCATGTCGATGGCGCCCGCCTCGCCATAGAAATACATTTCGCCCACGTGTTGCTGGGCCATGACATTGCCGGCGTTCGCCAGCTTGGTGTATTTCTGCAGGGCTTCCGGATAGGCTTTCTTGGCGAACAGCGCATCCGCTTCCGCGAGCTCGGCGGCGGCGTTGGCGGACGATGCGGCGGCGGCCGGCTTCGCAGCGCCGCCCTTGGCGGACGATTTGGCGCTGGATTTGGCGACGGGCTCCGCGCCGAACGCGACACCGCCACACAGCAGTGCGGCGCAAAACAGGACAGTCTTCATGGGGTGTGCAATTCTACGAGTAGAGGGATGGCAACACGACGATCATAACCGCAGCGTCGTCCGCGCTCAACCGGGAAGGCAATCCGCCCGCCCGGCTTTACGCAGCTTTACGACACGCTCAGCCGTTCAGCGCGCCGCCGAAATCGGCCAGCAGGTCGTCCGTGTCCTCGATGCCCACCGATACGCGGATCAGCGATTCCGCGATGCCCATGCTGGCGCGCCGCGCCGCGCCCATCTCGAAGAAGATCGTGTGCGCAACGGGGATGACGAGCGTGCGCGTGTCGCCCAGGTTGCTGGCGGGGATGCCGACCTTGAGGCGGTTCAGGTAGTCGAAACAGTCGATCCCGTCCTTCAGCTCGAAGCTGAACAGCGAGCCGTAGGCGCGGAACTGTTCGGACGCCAGCTTGTGCTGCGGATGCGATGCCAGGCCCGGATAGTGGACGGCCGCCACGCGTTCGTCCGCTTCCAGCATCGTCGCCAGTGCCAGCGCGTTCGCGCAGGTGCGGTCCATGCGCAGGGCGAGCGTCTCGGCGCCGACCGCGATGTGGTGCGCCGCTTCCGGTGCGAGCGAGGCGCCGAAGTCGCGCAGCGCCTTCGCGCGCAGCTGGGCCATGCCCTGCGCGGCCGGCGGCTGGCGGCGGAAGTTGTCGGCGATGTTCGGATAGGCGCTCCAGTCGAACACGCCGGTGTCCGTCAGCGCGCCGCCCAGCGCCATGCCATGGCCGCCGATCGACTTGGTCAGCGCGTTCACGACGAGGCCCGCGCCGACGGCTTTCGGACGGAACAGGTAGGGCGTCGTCATCGTGTTGTCGACGACGTACAGGATGCCGCGCGCGCGGCACAGTTCACCGATGCGGGCGAGATCCGCGATCTGCGTGCGCGGATTGGCGATGGTCTCGACGAACACGATGCGCGTATTCGGCTTCAGTGCCGCTTCGACGTTCGCGACGTCGGTCGCATCGACGAACGACACGTCCGTCCCCTGCGCCGCCACCGTGTTCCACAGGCTGTTGGTATTCCCGAACAGGAACGACGACGACACGACGTGGTCGCCCGCGCGCAGCAGCGCCTGCGCGAGCGCGCCGATGGCAGCCATGCCGGTGGCGAAGCACAGGGTGGCGGTGCCGCCTTCCATCTTGCTGATCTTGTCTTCCAGCGCGGCGACGGTCGGGTTGCCCTGGCGGCCGTAGCGGAAGCCCGGTTCCTTGCCCTGGAAGACCGAGGCCAGCTGGCGCGCATCGGTGTAGCCGAAGGCGACCGACGTGTGGATCGGCTTATGGAGCGAGTTGTGTTCGATCGGCTTGCTGCGATCGTTGTGCAGGATGGTGGTGGTGAAGCCGTAGTTTGGTTTGTCGCTCATGGTCTTGTTCTGCGCGGTGGTAAATGATGAGGCCCATCAACAACAAACCCGGATTATTCGGCTGCGACGGGCGGATTCAGGTTCAGCTGCGTGCGCACCATGTCGTCCGACGATTTGCCGGACGACTTGTGGCGCACGCTCTCGAGCTGGTCGAGATAGGCCGGCGTCACGTCGCCCGTCACATACACGCCGTCGAAGCACGACGCTTCCACGTTCGTCAGGGCCGGGTTGACGTCCGAGATCGACTTGCGCAGCGCGTCCAGGTCCTGGTACACGAGGCGGTCGGCCGTGATCTCGCGGCACACTTCCTCGACGGTGCGGCCGTGGGCGATCAGCTCGTCGCGCGTCGGCATGTCGATGCCGTACACGTTCGGGTACAGCACCGGCGGCGCGGCCGACGCGAAGAAGACCTTGCGGGCGCCCGACTCGCGCGCCATCTGCACGATCTCGCGGCTCGTCGTGCCGCGCACGATGGAGTCGTCGACGAGCAGCACGTTCTTGTCCTTGAACTCGGACGCGATCGCGTTCAGCTTCTGGCGCACGGACTTCCGGCGCATCGTCTGGCCCGGCATGATGAACGTGCGGCCGATGTAGCGGTTCTTGATGAAGCCTTCGCGGTATTCGACGCCCAGCTTCAGCGCGAGCTGGATGGCGGCCGGGCGCGACGAATCCGGGATCGGCATCACGACGTCGATCTCTTCGACCGGGATCTCCTTGCGGATCTTCTCGGCCAGGTATTCGCCCATGCGCAGGCGGGTCGCGTACACGGACGCGCCGTCGATCACGGAGTCGGGACGGGCCAGGTACACGTATTCGAACGCGCACGGGTTCAGCGACGGATTCTCGGCGCACTGGCGCGTGTGCAGCTGGCTGTCGGCGTCGACCCAGACGGCTTCGCCCGGCGCGATGTCGCGCACGAAGCGGAAGCCCAGGCCTTCGAGGGCGACGGATTCGCTGGCGAGCAGGTATTCGGGACCGTTCTCGGTCTCGTTGATGCCGAGGCACAGCGGACGGATGCCGAACGGATCGCGGAACGCGAGCAGGCCGTGGCCGGCGATCTGCGCGATGACGGCATACGCGCCGCGCACGCGGCGGTGCACGTGCGCGACGGCCTTGAACACGGCGTCCGGCGCGAGCGTGAAGCCGTCGGCGGCCTGGGCGATTTCGTGGGCGAGCACGTTCAGCAGGACTTCCGAATCGGAGTTCGTGTTGACGTGGCGGCGGTCGTTGCGGAACAGCTCTTCCTTCAGTTGCTCCTGGTTGGTCAGGTTACCGTTGTGCGCCAGGGTGATGCCGAACGGGGCATTCACGTAGAACGGCTGCGCTTCCTCTTCGCTGGACGAGCCGGCCGTCGGATAGCGGCAGTGGCCGATGCCGGAATTGCCCTGCAGCGAACGCATGTTGCGTGTGCGGAAAACGTCACGCACGAGGCCGTTGGCCTTGTACATCGAGAACATGCTGCTGTGATTGGTTGCAATCCCCGCCGCATCCTGGCCGCGATGCTGCAGCAGCAGCAATGCGTCATACAACAGCTGGTTGACGGGGGCTTGCGAGACGACGCCGACGATGCCACACATGGTGTGCTCCTAATACCGTGAAGAAGTGTTCAAAACTGTACGTGCTGCGCGAAGGCAGCGGGCAAGAAAGGCTTGACCGTGCGCGCTCCGGTTTCCGCCATGGGCGAGAGCAGCGCGTCTTTCCAGAAAGCCTGTTGGGGAATGGAAGTCATCCCGCACAATATGACGCCGGCCAGCACGATTACAATGCCCCGGCCCAACCCGAACAGGCCGCCGAGGCCGCGGTCGGCCAGGCTCAGGCCGGAGGCCTCGATCAATGCGCCGATCGCGAGGGCCAACAGGCCCATCAGCACGCGCACGCCGAGGAACAATGCAATGAAGGCGACGATCAGCCGCAAGGCTTCGCCCGGAATCACGGATGGTAGCATGGGCGCCAGCTTCGCGCCGAAGGCGTTGGCGACGATGAAGGCCGCCACCCAGCCGAGCAGCGACAGGATTTCCTTGACCAGGCCGCGCATGGTGCTGATGACGACCGACGACGCCAGGATGAACAAGACCACGTAGTCGAAGATCGTCACGGCGCGGCTTTTGCAGTCATCATCGGTTTCGGACAGGTTCGGCGTCAGACCGGGCTCATGGTGCCGGACATGCCCAGGCGGCCCAGTTTGGCGCGGACTTTCTCGGCGTCGTCCTTGTTCAGGGGGCCGACCCGTACACGGATCAGTTCGCCGGCCGGCGTGTTCGTCTTTTGCGTGTACGACGAGATGCCCGCTTCGCGCAGCCGGGCCTGCACTTCGGCCGCTTTTTCCTGGCTCGACAGTGCCGCGACCTGCAGCACGAATTTCTGCGATCCGGACTCGGCCGGCTTGTCCTTCACGGCGGCCTTCTCGGCCTGCTTGCCTTCCAGGATCGCCATCGCGCGGGCCGCGTCGTCATGCGGCTTGGCCGGCTTTTCCTTGTCGGCGCGGGCGTCGCGCGCGAGGCGCTCGGCCCTGTCACGTTCCGCCTTGTCGTGCTCGGCCTTGTCGTGCTCCGCCTTGTCCTTCTCGGCGAGGCGCGCCTCGGCTTTCGCGTCCTTGTGCTCGGGCTTCGCGGGCTCGGGCCTGGGTTCCGGCTTGTGCTCGACCTTGGGCTCCGGCTTCGGTGCGGTCACGGCGGCGACGCTCTCCGGCTTCGCGCCGGCGACGGTGGCCGGTGGCTTCGGTGCCGGCGCGGGCGGCGGTGCATCGACGATCTCCTCGCCCTTGTCGACGCTGTCCGCGGCGGACACGGCCTTGTCGGCGGCAGGCACGGGCAGCGGCGCCGCCTTGTCCTTCGCGGGGATCTGGATCGCGATGTCGCCGGCGAGCGGCTTCGGTTCGGAATCGAGCAGCATCGGCAGGCCGACGGCGGCGGCCAGCGCCAGCGCAACGGCGCCCACGAGGCGGCGCCGGGCGCGCTTCTTTTCGGGCAGCATGGGGTCGTTGCCGGGACGGCGCGACGCACCGCCGCCGGCATTGCTCGCACGCTTGGCGCGGGCGCGCTCGCCGATCGCGGCGTCGTCATCCTTGCTGTAGAAGCGGCCACTGTCCTCGGTGAGGCGGTCCTGCTTGCTTTTAGGGGAGAACAAGCCCATGCGGTGTCACGTCAATGAAGAGAGGATTTACGGGCCGCCATCACGCCAGCCACGGTGTAGAACGAACCAAAGACCACTATTCTATCATCCTGTCCGGCCCGGCTCGTTGCATCTGCGAATGCCTCGGCCGGATTCGCGAACGTTTTGACGGAGAATTCGCCGTCCTTGGCATCGGTCGGCCGCAACGCTTCGATCTTCGCGGCCAGCACGGCCGGGTCGGCCGAACGGGGCGACGGCAGCGCCGCCACGCACCAGTGGTCGACGTACGGCGCCATGTGGGCGACGACGGCGTCGATGTCCTTGTCCTGCATGATGCCGAGCACGCCGTAGGTAAACCGGTGGAACCCCATGTTGCTCAGGTTCTGCGCCAGCGTCGCCGCCGCGTGCGGGTTGTGGGCGACGTCGAGGATCGTCGTCGGACGGCCCGCCAGCACCTGGAAGCGGCCCGGCAGCTCGACCAGCGCGAGGCCCGTGCGCACCTCCTGCGCGCCCACCGGCAGCACGTTGCGCAGCGCCTCCAGCGCCGCCAGCGCGGCCGCGGCGTTCAGCAGCTGGTTGGCCCCGCGCAGCGCCGGATACGCGAGCGAATTGCGGCGCTGGTTGCGGCCGCCGTAGGCCCATTGCTGCTTGTCGCCCTGGTAGTTGAAGTCGCGGCCCAGCAGCCACAGATCGGCGCCGATGGCTTCCGCGTGGTCGATCAGCGATTGCGGCGGCAGCGGATCGCTGCAGATCGCCGGCCTGCCGGGGCGGAAGATGCCGGCCTTCTCGAAGCCGATCTCCTCGCGCGTGTCGCCGAGATAATCCTTGTGGTCGATGTCGATGCTCGTGACGATGGACACGTCCGCGTCGATCACGTTCACGGCATCCAGGCGCCCGCCCAGGCCCACCTCGAGGATCGCCACGTCGACGCCGGACGTCGCCAGCAGATGCATGATCGCGAGCGTCGTGAATTCGAAATACGTGAGGTCGATGTCGCCGCGACGCGCTTCCACTTCAGCGAACGCCGCGACGAGAACGGCGTCGCTGGCCATCTCGCCGTTGATGCGGGCGCGCTCGTTGAAATCGAGGAAGTGCGGCTTGATGTACAGGCCGACCTTGTAGCCGCTCTGCAGCAGCATCGCTTCCAGCATGGCGCAGGTCGAACCCTTGCCGTTGGTGCCGGCGACCATGATCACGGGGCAGGAAAAGGCCAGTCCCATGCGCTCCTTGACGGTGCGCACGCGGTCCAGCCCCATGTCGATGTGGGTCTCGGCATGGCGTGACTCGAGCAGTGCCAGCCAGTCGGGCAAGGTGGTCGGGAGGTTGTGCATGGGATGTCGTCCGGATGAAGCCTGGAAGGAAAATACGCGCGCGGCCGGTTGCTTGTCGGGAGCAGCCGGCCGCGCATTTGGGCGTAGTGTAGCCGTTCGTATCAGGCTTGTCGAATTCTTGCCGTCAATTACTTATCTTCTCGACAAGCTCCAGAGTCCGTGTGCCCGAACGAATCCATACCCCGACGCGAATCAATGCGTGACGGCGCCGACTTCGGCCGTGGTGAATTCGAAACCGCCGATGCGGGCCGCCACCTGGTTGTAGATCCAGGCACCGATCGCGGCGCCGATGAACGCGCCGACCGCATACGCCACCGGCATGACGACCAACATGGCGATGCCGACGCCCGCCGGCATCACCGCCGACATGAACAATGCCGCCAGTACGACGACCGGAATGGCGGTGACGAGATACACAGCGGCCATGACCTTGGCCGACTGCACGACGGATACCTGCACGATTTGTTTTTTCATGATGGATGCCGGGTGGAGTGGAAGAAAACAGCCCGTCCACTCTATCCCGACATTTCCACCAAGAAAATCGAACGCGTCAAGGAACGTGCTTCAGCGGCGTCGGCAAGAAGATCGAAAGCGATCAGAGCCGGTCTTGAGATCGCGCTGACGCACGAATTTGACGGCCAGCAACTCCCTCGCGTGGATCAGTGCTATTTCAGAGAAGCATCAACTATGCTGAAACGCAGTGTCCATAACGATGTGTAGTCGAAGGAGGGGGTATGGCAGTGATAGGTCTTGACGGAAAAATTCTTTCCATTCCAAACAAACGATTCGTCTACAGCAACCCGCAAGCACTGGTAGGTATGCCCTTGGTCGGCCTGGGGGAATGTGTGGCCATGATTCAGCGCTACTTCCCTTCCATCGGTAATACCAGAACCTGGAAAGCGGGGCAACGGGTTGTGGAGTCCAAGGATATCAAGATTGGAACTGTTATCGGTACAATGGTCGATGGGAAGTGGCCTGGACTATCCCACGGCAACCACGTCGGGATCTTTGGAGGCGTAGAAAGTCGCAGCATCCAAACAGGATTCATGACTTCGTTTGTGATTGTGGAGCAATTTATACATTCCAATGTCAAGGCAATACAAGCCCGAGTGCTCCACGCAAAAGGAATAGGCCCGAACGGCCGCTACAGCGATCCGTCCAACAATGCCAGTGCATTCTTCATCATCGAAAAATGAAGATTATTTTCTGCGCCATATTTTTTCTTGCGAGCTGTGCGGCACATGCGGAAGTGACGATAGCTTGCCCCACCGACTACCCCTCGGACCTACTGATTGCAAAGGGGGTCCCGGCAGGATGGACGGGAATTGCGCATGTCGCCGGATCACGACTGATCCTGCAATCGGCGGGCGTCATTGCCGGCCCGCCTGCCGGGAAAATCCAAGGTATTCAGATGGGGACCGAAACCAGGACCAAAAAAGGGTTCACCTTGACATTCGTCGATTTGGACAAGTTTACCGAGCCCTTGGAAAAATGGATGTATTGCGCGTACGGCATGGGGGGCGACGTTCAGCTCTTGCGGCGACTACCCGACACGACCAGGGAATGCGTGTCGGAATACACGAAGACGCCATACGGCAATTACGATATACGTACCATCTGCCGTTAGACGACACAATGCGATGCATTGCGCGAAGATGCGCCGTCCGGCAAACGGCGATTGTTCGAACAACCGGGACGCATTGCCCGGTTGTTCGGCGAATGCCGCTTATTTGGCGTCCAGCGCTTCCCTGATGCCCGCGACAAACGCCCGCACGGCCGCCGGCCCCTGCTCCTTCGGCGTATTTTCCAGCTCCTGGATGATGCGGCTGCCGATCACGACGGCGTCGGCCACCGCCGCCACCGACCTGGCCGTCTGCGCGTCGCGGATGCCGAAGCCGACGCCGATCGGCAACTTGACGTGCTCGCGGATCGCGGCCACGCGCTGCGCCACGTCGGCCGTGTCGATGCCGCCCGCGCCCGTCACGCCTTTCAGCGAGACGTAGTAGGAAAAGCCGCTGCCGTGGCGCGCCACCTGCTTCACGCGCTCGACGGTCGACGTCGGCGCCAGCAGGAAGATCAGGTCGAGGCCGTTGGCCTTCATCTCGGCCGCGAACGCTTCGCACTCCTCCGGCGGATAGTCGACGACGATGGCACCGTCGGCACCGGCGGCCTTGGCGCGGCGGACGAATTCGCTCTGGCCCATGCGCTCGATCGGGTTCGCGTAACCCATCAGCACGACGGGCGTGTGCTGGTTGGTCTTGCGGAACTCGGCGACCTGGGCGAACACGTCGGTCATGCTGATGCCGAACGTGAGCGCGCGTTCGCAGGCGCGCTGGATGACGGGGCCTTCCGCCATCGGGTCGGAGAACGGGACGCCGAGTTCGAGGACGTCGGCGCCACCCTCGACGAGGGCGTGCAGCAGCGGGACGGTCAGTTCCGGAGCCGGGTCGCCGGCGGTGATGAAGGTGACGAGACCGGTCTTGCCCTGCTCTTTGAGGGCGTCGAAAGTTTGTGCGATACGGGACATGCTGTTTTCCTTGAATGTGGTTGGCAATGGGAGGATGGGGCTCAGCCGAAGTTGAGTCCCGCCCGTTGCGCCACGGTGTGCATGTCCTTGTCGCCGCGGCCCGACAGGTTCACCAGGATGATCTGGTCGGCCGGGAGCGTCGGCGCCAGCTTGGCCGCGTAGGCGATCGCGTGCGACGATTCCAGCGCCGGGATGATGCCCTCGATACGGCAGCAGTCGTGGAACGCGGCCAGCGCTTCGTCGTCCGTGATCGACACGTACTGGGCCCGCTGGCTGTCCTTCAGCCACGCGTGTTCCGGACCGACGCCCGGATAGTCCAGGCCCGCCGACACGGAATGCGTCTCGATGATCTGGCCGTGCTCGTCCTGCAGCAGGTAAGTGCGGTTGCCGTGCAGGACGCCCGGGAAGCCGGCCGTGAGCGACGCCGCGTGCTTGCCGGAGTCCAGGCCCTCGCCCGCCGCCTCGACGCCCACCAGCTTCACGCCCGGCTCGTCGATGTACGGATAAAAGATGCCCATCGCGTTCGAGCCGCCGCCGATGCAGGCGACGACGTAGTCCGGCTGGCGGCCCGTCATCTGCGGCATCTGCACGCGGCATTCCTCGCCGATCACGGACTGGAAATCGCGCACCATCATCGGATACGGGTGCGGACCGGCGACCGTGCCGATGATGTAGAACGTGTTCTCGATGTTGGTGACCCAGTCGCGCATCGCTTCGTTCAGCGCGTCCTTCAGCGTCTTCGATCCCGATTCGACCGGGACGACGGTCGCGCCCAGCAGCTTCATGCGGTAGACGTTCTGCGCCTGGCGCTTGACGTCCTCGCTCCCCATGTAGATCACGCATTCGAGGCCGAAGCGCGCGCAGATGGTGGCCGTCGCGACGCCGTGCTGGCCGGCGCCCGTCTCGGCGATGATGCGCGGCTTGCCCATGCGGCGGGCCAGCAGCGCTTGCCCGATCACGTTGTTGATCTTGTGGGCGCCGGTGTGGTTCAGGTCTTCGCGCTTGAAGAAGATCTGCGCACCCAGGCCGTGATGCGCCCCCTGCTGCGACCAGCGCTTGGCGTGGTACACGGGCGACGGGCGGCCGACGAAGTGCGCCAGCTCGTAGCGGAATTCTTCGAGGAATTCGGGGTCCTGGCTGTAGCGCGCGTAGGCGTCGTTCAGTTCGGCCAGCGCGTGGCTGAGCGTCTCGGCGACGAACGAGCCGCCGTACGGGCCGAAGTGGCCGGTGGTGTCCGGCAGCTGGTAGTCGGGGGTCTTGAACAGCGCTTGTGCGCCGTTAACTTGGTTGGCTTTCATGGTGTGTCAGGCTTTCAGTGGTGGCATCGCCGGCCCGCACCGCGTCGACGAACGCGGCGATCTTGCGGGCATCCTTGATCCCCTTGCTCGCCTCGACACCGCTACTGATGTCGACCGCGAAGGGGCGTACTTGCGCCACCGCGCCAGTCACGTTGTGTACGCTCAAGCCACCACTCAAAACGACCCGAGGCGCGAGCTCTTTTGGAATAAGAGACCAATCGAAAACCTTTCCTGCACCGCCATAGGCATCCACGTAGGTGTCGAGCAGAAGACCCGAGAACCACGTACTGGCGGCGCGGTATTGAGCTTCCGATTCTAGCAAATCGGCGGACGTCGTGTCGGGTTTTACGCGATACGCCCGCACGAACGGCCGTTGCACGGCGCTTGCCAGCCGAGCGCACTGCCCGACCGTTTCGTCGCCGTGGAATTGCAGCAGCGCGACCGGGCCGGCCGCGACGACCGCGCGGACCTCGTCCTCCGTCGCGTTGACGAACAGCGCGACGGTGTTCAGGAACGGCGGCAGTGCGCGTGCCAGTTCGGCGTAGCGCACGGGCGTGACGTAGCGCGGGCTCTTCGGGTAAAACACGAAGCCGAGGGCGTCGGCGCCGGCATCGACGGCGGCATGCAGGTCTTCAGTGCGGGTGATGCCGCAGATCTTGATACGGGTGCGGGGCATGATGGCTCGACGATGAAACGTGCAATATCGGCCGCAGCAGGGTGGGCTCCCCTGAGCCCACGCGGAAGCCGGCACAACGCAAACTTAGGCGTGGGTACGTGTGTGATGCCACCGGCATCACACCCCCCACCCTACGGCAGGTGGTCAATTCAACATTCTACAACCACGGCAGGGCCGCCGCCGGCTCCTGCGGCAAGCCCCACTTGGGATCGTAATCGATTGTAGCAAGGTACAGCCCATCCGGCATGAAGGTCGGCGCCGCGGCGTCGCGCGAGCGCGCGTCGAGCACCTCGGCCATCCAGCCCGGCTCGTTGCGTCCCGTCCCCACATAGATCAGCGAACCGACGATGTTGCGCACCATGTGATGCAGGAACGCCGAGGCGCGCACCGTGAACACGACGATGTCGCCGCTGCGCTCGATGCGGACCTCGTGCATCTGCTTGACGGGCGAATTCGCCTGGCAGCCGGACGCGCGGAAACTGGAAAAGTCGTGCGTGCCGATCAGGTGCGCGGCCGCCGCGCGCATGCGCTCGACGTCGAGCGGCCGGAACACCCAGCCGGCGCGTCCGGCCAGCAGCGCGGACGGGTTGGCGTGGTTGTACAGCACGTAGTGATAGGTGCGCGAGCGGGCCGAGAAGCGCGCGTGGAAATCCTGTCCTTCGATGTCCGGCGCGACCACGTGGGCCCAGCGCACGACGATCGACTCGGGCAGGAAGGCGTTCGTGCCGCGCACCCACGATTGCGGCGCGCGGTCGAGGTCCGTGTCGAAATGGACGACCTGCTCGATCGCGTGCACGCCGGCGTCCGTGCGGCCGGCGCACGTCGTCGCGAGCCGCGTGCAGGCGAATTTCTCGAGTGCGATCTCCAGCTGGTCCTGCACCGTGTCGCGCGATGGCTGTTTCTGATACCCGTTCCAGGCGGTGCCCACGTACTGGACACCCAAAGCGATTCGTGTCAAAGCGCGTTACCTTACGCCAGGGATGCGCGCATCGAGGTGGCACGCGCCGCCTGCTCGGTACTGCCGCCGCGGATGACTTCATCGAGCAGCTCGCGCGCCCCTTCCTTGTCGCCGATTTCCTGGTAGGCGATGGCGAGATCCAGCTTCGTCTCCATCTCCATGTGGGCGGCGGACAGCGCGGCCGAATCGGCCGGCGCGGCCGGCATGTCGAAAGCCGGCTCGGACAACGTCTGCACTTCCGGCAGCGGCAGGGCACCGTCGGCCGGCAGGTCGAGGTCGAAGCCGCCCATGTCGAATTGCGCTTCCGCGCGCTCCGGCACGACGCGATCCGGTTCGGCGAACAGCGCGTCGGCCGGTGCCGGCGTGGCCGGGATGTCGAACATGTGCTCGTCCAGCGCGGCCGCCGGGATCGAGGCCGGGCTTTCCGCGCGCGGCGTCTCGGCCACGTCGAAATCCATGGCGTCGAGGTCGAACAGCGGATCGCGCTCCGCGGCCGCGGCGTGCGGTTCCGGCTCGGGCGGCAGGCTGGCCTGCAGCTCCGTCGGCAGGTCGGGCAGGTCGAATTCGCGCGCCAGGTTGGCCATCTCGATCTCGGCGGCGGCAGCGGTCGCGGCGGCCGGGGCCAGCAGATCGTGTTCCGTGTGCGCTTCCAGTTGCGGCACCGGATTCGCGGCCGGGGCGGCGAAGTCCATGTCGAACGAGAAGTCGAGCGGGTCGTGTTCCGCCTTGTCCAGGGCGACCGCCGGTTCGGCCGGCAGCGCCGGTGCGGCCGGCGCGGCGGTCGGCTGGTCGAATGCGCTCATGTCGAATTCGAGGTCGGGCACGTCGCCCACGTCGGCCAGCGGCTGCGCGGCCTGCGGCGCGCTCGCCTGCTCGACCGGCTCGAACGCGAGGCCGCCCAGGTCGAAGTCGAGCGTGTGGTCGTCTTCCACCGGCGCCGATTCGGTCGACGGCGCGTTGGTCACGGGGGCCGGTGCCGGCTGGGCCGTCGCCATCGCGTCGGCGAAGTGCTGGCTGAAATCCATCGGCTCGTCGAGCGGCGCGGCGAACGGATCGTCCACGTGCGCGTTGGCGACATGCGCGTCCGCGACATGCGCGTCGGTCGCCGGCACCGCGGTGGGTGCGCCGAAGACGTCGTCCAGCTCCTTCGACAGCAATGCCTGCTGGCCCAGTTCCTCGGTGCTGGGCGCCGGGGCCGCAGGCGTGGCGCTGTGGGCATACAGCGGGTTGAGCGGGTCGATGGACAGGCCCAGCGCGGCGGCCTGCGCCCATTCGTCGCCCTGGCCGCGCGTCATGCCGTACAACTCGGCGGCCTGCGTCTCGAACGCGCGCTGGTCCTTGCGGGCGGCGTAGATCTCGAGCAGCTTGAGGCGCACCGGATAGCGCTCCGGATGCGTGCGCAGGGCTTCCTTGAGGATCTCCTCGGCCTGGGCGTCGCGGCCGTAGGCGATGTAGACGTCGGCTTCCGCGACCGGATCGACTTCGTTCGTGTCGAGCTGGCTGGCGGACGGCGCGAAGCTCGAGTTGAAGACGCTGTTGTTCGTGTCGACGCTCTGGCCGCCCGTCTCGGCGAACATCGAGTGCGCCGGCTCGGCCGGCACGCCGAGGATCGACGGCTCGGCCACCGGCTTGGCGACCTTCTGCTTGCGGCGCTGGGAGACGAGCAGGCCGCCGAGCAGCAGCGCGACCGCGCCGCCGCCGACCAGCGGCAGGTTGTTCATGATGAAGTCCATCAGGCCCGGTTCCGGCGGGGCGGCCGGCCTGGCCGGTTTGATGGCCGGCAGCTTCTTCGGCACGGTCGCAGTCGGAGCCGGCGCCGGCGTCTTCGCCAGCGTCGCGGATGGCTGCGCGGGCGCGGCCGGGGTCGACGCGTTCTTCTCGGCTTCGGCGCCCGTCTTGCTCTTGACCGTGGCCAGCTTCTCGAGGTCGTTCACATTGCGTTCGAGCTCGCGCACGCGCTGCTGCGCATCGGCCAGGGCCTTTTCCTTGGCGATGCGGTCCTCGGCGCTCATCGTCGCGCCCTTGCCGGCAGGCGTGTCCGGAGCGGCCTTGGACAGGCGCAGCTTGTCCTGGGATGCGTTGGCGGCCGTCGGGCGTTCCTCGACCTTGGCCGTGATCTTGCCGGCCGCGCTCTGGCCCGCCTCCGGGGTCCTGGCGGGCTCGGACGCGCCGACCTGGCCCGCCAGCTTGTTGCGGTAGGCGTTGAAGTCGGCCGCATGGGCGACGACGACGCCATGCGCCTCGGTGTCGTCCGTGGCGCGCACGGCGTCGGCCGACGGCACGGCCAGGATGCGGCCCGACTTGAGGCGGTTCATGTTGTTGCCGATGAAGGCGTCGGGATTGGCGCGGTACAGCGCGACGAGCATCATGTCGAGCGACACGTCGACCGGCTTGAGCTGGCTGGCGATGCGGCCCAGGCTGTCGCCCGGCCTGACGCGGTACTTCGACGGCGCGGCCGCGGCCTGGGCGCCCTCGCCTTCCGTGGCCGGGCGCGCGCGGTTGCGCTGGGCGGCGGCGCTTGCGCCGCGGTCCGTCTCGACGGGGCGTGCCTGCGCGGGCGCGGGCGCGGGCGCGGGCGCGGGCGCCGCCGCCTGCGGGCGCGGGGCCGGCGCGGCGCGCGTCTCGCTCGGTGCCACCTGGGCCGACTGCGTCGCGCGCAGCTCGGCCGGGTCGAGCAGGAACGTGTATTCGCGCACGAGGCGGCCGTTATTCCACGACAGCTCCAGCAGCATGTCGACGAACGGCTCGTTCAGCGGCTGGGTGGAGCTGACGCGGATGAACTGGCGGCCGCCGCGCTGCTCGACGTTGAAGCGCAGCGACAGCAGGGCCGGATTGAAATCGATGTTGGCCGCCTTGAACGCGTCCGGCGACGCCAGCTTGGCCGCGAGGCCCGACGCCTCATCCCCGGACACTGCCGTCAATTCGATTTCGGCGCGCAGCGGCTGGCCGAGCGCGGACAACACCGTGAGCTTGCCGAGACCGGCAGCATGCGCCGCGGACGTCAGGACCAGCGCACTTGCGACCGCCGCGGTGAGCTTCTTCAGCGCGGACGACTTCAGCGGGAGGCGGTGAGTGACATGCATAGATTCGAAAGCGGAGTGGGTTGACGGGGGCGCGCGACCTTGCCCGGAGGTCTCAGCAACATATCATCATGCACTGTGGCATGCAAGTTCTGCGGGGAGAAACATTCAGCAAGTCTGCGTTATGTAGACGGTATATTCAAAGTTATGATGTTTTTTGGATGATTCGGTGTCAATTCATCACGAAACCCGTCCTCGTCGTTCCCACGCAGGCGGGAGCCCGGGTTGCGCATGGCGGCCGCTCGACATTGGGCCCCCGCCTGCGCGGGGGCGACGCGATCGAAATAAAAAGCAAATAAAAAAGGCGGCCCTGCGGCCGCCTCTCTCGCGCCCGCAGGCGACAGATTACATCACTTGTCCAGGACGATGCGCAGCATGCGGCGCAGCGGCTCGGCGGCGCCCCACAGCAGCTGGTCGCCGACGGTGAAGGCCGAGATGTATTCCGGGCCCATCGACATCTTGCGCACGCGGCCGACCGGGATCGTCAGGCTGCCCGTGACGGCGGCCGGGGTCAGGTCGCGCACCGACGCTTCGCGCGTGTTCGGCACGAACTTCACCCACTGGTTGTCGTTCGCGATGATGTCGTTGATCTCGTCCAGCGGCACGTCCTTGTTGAGCTTGATGGTCAGCGCCTGCGAGTGGCAGCGCATCGCGCCGATGCGGACGCACAGGCCGTCGACCGGAATGACGTTGCCGCCGGCGCCGTTGCGGCCCAGGATCTTGTTGGTCTCGGCGCCGCCCTTCCACTCTTCCTTCGACTGGCCGTTGCCCAGGTCCTTGTCGATCCACGGGATCAGGTTGCCGGCCAGCGGCACGCCGAACTGCTTGGTTTCCTCGGCCGACAGGCCGTGCTGGGTGGCCAGCACGCCACGGTCGATTTCGAGGATGGCCGACGCCGGATTGTCCAGCAGCGGCTTGACGGCCGCGTTGATGGTGCCGAATTGCGTGAGCAGTTCGCGCATGTGCTGGGCGCCGCCGCCCGATGCGGCCTGATAGGTCATCGACGTCATCCAGTCGACCAGGTCGTGCTTGAACAGGCCGCCCAGGCCCATCAGCATGCACGACACGGTGCAGTTACCGCCGATGAAGTTCTTGACGCCGCGCGTCATGGCGTCCTTGATGACGTTCAGGTTCACGGGGTCGAGCACGATCACGGCGTCGTCGCTCATGCGCAGGGTCGACGCGGCGTCGATCCAGTAGCCGTTCCAGCCGGCCGCGCGCAGTTTCGGGAACACTTCGGTCGTGTAGTCGCCGCCCTGGCACGAGATGATGATCTCGCATTTGGACAGTTCGGCGATGTCGGTCGCGCTTTTCAGCCTGGTCTCGTTTTTCGCCATCTTCGGGGCGTCGCCGCCCGGATTCGACGTCGTGAAGAACACCGGCTCGATATGGGCGAAATCGCCCTCGTCCTGCATGCGCTGCATGAGGACCGAACCGACCATGCCGCGCCAACCAACCAGACCTACTAATTTCATGATATCCCTCGTTTAAAAATGTTCCGCCCGAGCGGGCGTATTCCTTGTCAACCCAATGCTTTGACGACCGCGTCGCCCATCTGTTCCGTGCCGACGCGCGTCGTGCCTTCTTCGTGGATGTCCGCCGTGCGCAGGCCCTGGGACAGCACCTTCTTGACGGCGTTGTCGATGCGGTCGGCCTGCTCGGGCTTGCCCAGCGTGAAACGCAGCATCATCGCGGCGGACAGGATCGTCGCCAGCGGATTGGCGATGCCCTTGCCCGCGATGTCCGGCGCCGAACCGTGCGACGGCTCGTACAGGCCCTTGTTGTTGACGTCCAGCGAGGCCGACGGCAGCATGCCGATCGAACCGGTCAGCATCGCCGCTTCGTCCGACAGGATGTCGCCGAACATGTTGCCGGTGACGAGCACGTCGAACTTCTTCGGCGCGCGCACGAGCTGCATCGCGGCGTTGTCGATGTACATGTGTTCGAGCTCGACGTCCTGGTATTCCTTGTGCACGTCGGTGACGATGTCGCGCCAGAACTGGAACGTCTCCAGCACGTTGGCCTTGTCGATGCTCGTCAGGCGGCGGTTGCGCTTGCGCGCGGCCTGGAACGCGACGTGGGCGATGCGGCGGATCTCGCCTTCCGCGTAGCGCATCGTGTCGAAGCCTTCGCGCTGGCCGGCGAACGGACCGTCCGGGCATTCGCGCACGCCGCGCGGCTTGCCGAAATAGACGTCGCCCGTCAGCTCGCGGATGATCAGGATGTCGAGGCCCGACACCACTTCCGGCTTGAGCGTGGACGCGCCGGCCAGTTCCGGATACAGGATCGCGGGACGCAGGTTGGCGAACAGGCCCAGCTCCTTGCGCAGGCCGAGGATGGCCTGTTCCGGACGCAGCGCGCGCTCCAGCGAGTCGTACTTGAAGTCGCCGACGGCGCCCAGCAGCACGGCATCGGCGGCTTTCGCCAGCGCCAGCGTGCCCTGCGGCAGCGGATGGCCGTGCGCCGCATAGCCGGCGCCGCCGACTTCCGCGCTTTCCAGTTCGAACGATTCGCCCAGCGCGTTCAGCACCTTGACGGCTTGCGCGGTGATTTCGGGACCGATGCCGTCGCCCGGCAGGATTGCAATCTTCATGTTCTTGTTCTCAGTTCAGATGGTGTTGGCGAGCCACGGCTGCGCTGCTAGACGCCGTTCCTCGTAGGCGCGGATGTCGTCGGCGTGGCGCAGCGTGAGGCCGATGTCGTCCAGGCCGTTCAGCAGGCAGTACTTGCGGAAGTCGTCGACGGCGAATTCGAACGCGAGGCGGCCGTCCGGCGTGCCCACGGTCTGCTTCTCGAGGTCGACGACCAGCTTGTAGCCGGGGAAGGCCTTGACTTCATTCATCAGCTGGTCGACCTGGGCTTCGCCGAGGACGATCGGCAGCAGGCCGCCCTTGAAGCAGTTGTTGAAGAAGATGTCGGCGAAGCTCGGCGCGATGACGGCGCGGAAGCCGTACTGCTGCAGGGCCCACGGCGCGTGCTCGCGCGACGAGCCGCAGCCGAAGTTCTTGCGGGTCAGCAGGATCGACGCGCCGGCGTAGCGCGGCTGGTTCAGCACGAAGTCCGGATTGACCGGACGCGTGCTGTTGTCCATGCCCGGCTCGCCGTGGTCGAGATAGCGCCACTCGTCGAACAGGTTGGGGCCGAAGCCGGTGCGGCGGATCGACTTGAGGAACTGCTTCGGAATGATGGCGTCGGTGTCGACGTTGGCCCGGTCCAGCGGGACCACCAGTCCTTCGTGTACGTTGAATTTATCCATGATCGACCCGATTATTTCCCGCCGGCGCCCGTGATGACCTGGCCGACCTTCTGCACGTCCTTGCCGACGCCGGAGATGGTGTTGCAGCCGGTGACGGCGAGTGCGATGAGTGCGAGAGCAAAAATTTTCTTCATTGATTTCTCGTAGGGTGGGCACCCCGTGCCCACCGATATATGCGATTACGGAAACGCATGGTGGGCACGGGGTGCCCACCCTACTGCTTCTCAGATTTTACGAACGTCGACGAAATGGCCCGCGATACCGGCCGCCGCGGCCATCGCCGGCGACACCAGGTGCGTGCGTCCGCCCTGGCCCTGGCGGCCTTCGAAGTTGCGGTTCGACGTCGACGCGCAGCGCTCGCCCGGTTCCAGGCGGTCGGCGTTCATCGCCAGGCACATCGAGCAGCCCGGCTCGCGCCATTCGAAGCCGGCGGCCTTGAAGATCGCGTCCAGGCCTTCGCGTTCCGCCTGTTCCTTCACGAGGCCGGAGCCCGGCACCACCATCGCCAGCTTCACGTTCGAGGCGCGCTGGCGGCCGCGCACGACGGCGGCGGCGGCGCGCAGGTCTTCGATGCGCGAGTTGGTGCAGGAGCCGATGAACACCTTGTCGATGCGGATGTCTTCCATCGCGGTGTTCGGCTTCAGGTCCATGTAGACCAGCGCCTTTTCCATCGCGTCGCGCTTGACCGGGTCTTTTTCCTTGTCCGGATCGGGCACGCGGCCGTCGATCGTCGTGACCTGCTCGGGCGACGTGCCCCAGGTCACCTGCGGGCGGATCTCCGCGGCGTTCAACTGCACGACCAGGTCGAACTTCGCGCCCGGGTCCGTGTGCAGCGTGCGCCAGTACGCGACGGCCTGTTCCCACTGCGGGCCGGCGGGCGCGAACGGGCGGCCCTTGACGTAGTCGATCGTCGTGTCGTCGACGGCCACCATGCCGGCGCGCGCGCCCGCTTCGATCGCCATGTTACAGACGGTCATGCGGCCTTCCATCGACAGCGCGCGGATGGTCGAGCCGCCGAATTCGATGGCGTAGCCGGTGCCGCCGGCCGTGCCGATCTTGCCGATCACGGCCAGCACGATGTCCTTGGCGGTCACGCCGGCCGGCAGTTCGCCGTCGACCTGCACGAGCATCGCTTTCGATTTTTTCGCCAGCAGCGTCTGCGTGGCCAGCACGTGCTCGACTTCCGAGGTGCCGATGCCGTGCGCCAGCGCGCCGAACGCGCCGTGGGTCGACGTGTGCGAATCGCCGCAGACGACGGTCATGCCCGGCAGCGTGGCGCCCTGCTCCGGGCCGATCACGTGCACGATGCCCTGGCGCTTGTCGTTCATGTTGAAGTACGTGAGGCCGAAGGACTTGGCGTTGCTGTCCAGCGTTTCGACCTGCAGGCGCGACGTCGGGTCAGCGATGCCGTGCGAGCGGTCGGTGGTCGGCACGTTGTGGTCGGCTACGGCAAGATTGGCCGAAGTGCGCCATAGCGGGCGGCCGGCTTCGCGCAGGCCTTCGAACGCCTGCGGGCTGGTGACTTCGTGGACCAGGTGACGGTCGATATACAGCACGGTGGTGCCATCCGCATCGGCACGCACGACATGCGAATCCCAAAGTTTGTCGTAGAGCGTTTTTAACATAATGAGTTGCGAAGTCCAGAGAAACGACCGCTTCATGCGGGCATGGTCTTTGATTATGCCATATTTGTGCAATGCGGAAGCAAGGGCCTTCAAGCACGATTATTCCAATGAACTCATCCATATAAAAATTTTGTTCGGATGTGTTTTCAGAAACACAAATAAAAAAAGCCTGCGCATTTCCTGCGCAGGCTTTTCGTAGCTTTGTAGCAAAAATGTTGTACGCAGCCCGCGGCGTGGTTTATGCGGCCAGCCTCACCGTCGACCGGCAACCGTCCATGAGGAACGACAGGCCGACGACCAGCACCAGCGATCCTTCGGCCGAACGCGCCGTGCCGGTGATGCCTTCGACGGTCAGCGCCGTCATCGGCTTGATCACCAGGTCGGCCGTACCGTCGACGGCTTCCACCGCGATGATGTACGGCTGCGGGGCGTTGATGACGATGCCCACGCGTTCCACGCACGCTTCGTAGCCGAGCGACAGCGCCAGCGAACGCACCGGCAGCGGACGACCCTGGTCCTTCAGCACCGGGGCGCCGCCGACCTGCATGAAGGTCTCCGGCAGCTCGACGACGCGCTCGACGACGGCCATCGGCAGGGCCAGCTGCGCGCCCGACGTCGACACCAGCATCGTCGGCACGATCGACAATTCGATCGGCAGGCGGATCGAGAACTTCGTGCCCGTGCCCAGGTTCGAGTCGATGCGGATCGCGCCGCGGTTCTTCTCGACGGCCGTCTTGACCACGTCCATGCCCACGCCGCGGCCCGAGACCGACGACGCCACTTCCTTGGTCGAGAAGCCCGGCAGGAACACGAGCTGGTACGCTTCGTCGTCGCTGGTGGCCTGGTTCTCGCTGATCAGGCCCTTTTCCATCGCCTTCTTGCGCAGCTTGGCCGGGTCCATGCCGCGCCCGTCGTCCTGCAGCACGATCATGACGCTGTTCGCTTCCTGCCAGGCTTTCAGCAGGATGAACGCCTTGGCCGGCTTGCCGTTGGCGACGCGGTCGTCCGGACCCTCGACGCCGTGGTCGAGCGCGTTGCGCAGCATGTGCACGAGCGGGTCGTACAGGCTGTCCACGACGACGCGGTCGACTTCCGTCTCGGCGCCTTCGATGGTCAGCTCGACGTCCTTGCCCAGGTCCTTCGCGAGCTCGCGCACGAGGCGCGGGAATTTCTGGAACAGGCGGCCGACCGGCTGCATGCGGGTCGCCAGCGTGGCGCGCTGCAGCTCGGCCGAGTAGCGCGAGGCGCGTTCCAGCGTCTCGGTCAGGGTCGCCATCAGCGTGGCGGCCTGGCCCTCGAACTTGAACTGCGACAGGCGCTCGAGCAGCACGGCGGCCTGGTTCGCGGCCTGCACGGATTCGCCGGCCACTTCCAGCAGCGCGTCCAGCTTGACCGCGTCGATACGGATGCTCTCGTCCTTGGCGGGACCGGTGCTGGCCGGCTTGGCCTCGTTGCGGCGCTCGACGCCGTCCCAGCCCGGCTTGCCCGGTGCGGCGGCGTCGGGCGCGGCGTGCACCGGCGCGACGGCCGGCGCGGCTGCCTCGGATGCTGCGGGCGCCGCGGCTGCCGTGGCTGCGTTCGGCGTATAGGTGCCCGCCGGGACGACCGCCATGAACATCGCTTCCCAGTCGAGACCGTCGGCGCCCGGCACGGCCGCAGCAGCAGGTGCCGCGGCAGGCGCCGCTGCCGGCGCTGCGACAGGTGCCGGCGCAGCCGCTGCCGGCGCGGGCGCGGCCTTGGGCGCGGGCGCGGCGTCGTTGCCGGCGATGGCCTCCTTGAGCATGCGCTCGAGGTCCGGCGGCATCGACGGCAGCTGGTCCGGCGTGGCGCCGTTGTTCAGGTCACCCAGCTGGTCGGCCACGAAACCGGACGCCTGCAGCGACGCTTCGATCGCGGCCGGCGTGACGGGAGCGGCGCCGGTACGCAGCGCGTCGAACAGGTTTTCCGTCAGGTGGCACGCGGCGACGAGCGCCGGCAGCCCCATGAAACCCGCGCCACCCTTGATGGTGTGGAACGAGCGGAACACCGCGTTCAGCGTTTCCTTGTTATTGGGATCGCGTTCGAGGTGCAGCAGATGCTCTTCGACATTCGCTGCAAGATCCATCGCCTCGACGACGAAATCCTTGAGCATTTCATCCATTAGAATCCCAGATCGGCAAGAAGGTCATCGACACTGTCCTGGTCGAGCGCCGCGGACGGCACCGACGGACCCTGCATCAGCGTTACGGGCTGCTCCTGCTCCTGCGCGGCCTGCTTCTGCGCCAGCTTTTCCTTGACGTCCGGCGGCGCGCTGTCCTTGAGCAGCTGGGTCAGCTCGTTCTCGACCGTCTTGGTGATGACCACGACTTTCTTGATCAGCTGGCCGGTGATGTCCTGGAAGTCCTGGGCCATCATGATCTCGAGCAGGCGCGCCTTCTCGGCTTCCGTCGCTTCCGACACCAGCTGGGCGAACTGCTTCGAATCGCCGGCCAGGGCCTTGAACTGCTCGATCGAGAGCTTGCCCGCGAACAGGTCGTCCCAGCGGTTTTCCATGTCCTTGGCCTGCTTGGACAGCAGGTCCTGGGCCGGCATGCCGTCGTCCAGGGTGTTCAGCACCTTGTTGGCGGCCTGTTCGGTCAGGGTGGCCACGTATTCCAGACGGTCCTGCGCGTCCATGATCTGGGACGACGCCTCGGTCAGCGCCTTGTCGTAGCCCAGCTCGCGCAGCGAGTCGTGCAGCAGGCGCACGATGCCGCCCAGGCGCTCGTACATGCCTTTTTCGTGGTCTTCCTCGCCCGTCTCGGCCGGTGCGGCGGCGGCGGCGACCGGCGCGGCCGGAGCCGGCACCACGGCCGGCGCCGGGGCGCTGGTGGCCGCGACCTGGTCGAACAGGGCCTCCAGGTCGTCGCTGTCGTCGCTGGCGGCGGGTGCGGGTGCCGGCACGGGCGCCGGAGCGGCTGCGGGCGCGCTGGCACGCTGCGCTGCCACTTCCTCGAATAGTGCGTCGAAATCGTCAGCGGCGTCGGTCATAGTCCCTGCTTCTCCATAAATTAAATGTCGCAATCATCTTTGCTGTGTGCGGTACGGCTGCCGTCATTACGCTGACGGTACGAATTTCCGACGAGTGTATCAGTGTGGTTGCCGTAGGTAAATCTTCGAAAATGCCCGCGCAGTCGAATCCGGGGTAATCTTGGCCTGCCGACAATCTTTTACAGGCGTTTCTGAATAATTTCGCAAAGTATCTGTTGTATTTTTTTATCGCTGGGTAATTTGTGACATCCGGTATTTGCCTGCGGACAGCCGAGCACATCACTGAGCAAGATCAAGCATTTACGTTCTGCCAAGAGGTCAAACGCGAACTACAATGAGAATGTAGCGTGACGTGAGGGAGGACTCACCATGTACCAGAAAATTCTGATCACCACCGACGGCTCCACGGTATCGCAGCACACCGCCTGTGCCGGCGTCAAATTCGCCCAACAGATGGGAGCCGAAGTGCTGGCCCTGTTCGTCGCGCCCGAGTACCAGTACCCGGTCTATGTCGAGATCGTTCCGCCCGCCTACCCCAGCGAGGAGGAATACGTCGACCAGATGCAGCGGCTGGGCCAGGAATACATGGGCTCGATCGTGCGCTCGGCGGAAGGCTGCAGTCTCAAGCATGCCTGCATGACGGCGTTTTCCGATGCGCCGGCGCTCAAGATCGTCGACGTGGCGGAACAGCAACACTGCGACCTGATTTTCATGGGCTCGCACGGCCGCAGTGGCTGGGGGCAATTACTGCTAGGTAGCGTGACCAACAAGGTGCTGTCGCACACGAGCAAGCCCGTGCTGGTGCACCGGCTGATCCGCGAACCCGGCACCTGAGCGACTGACTTCAAGTTGCCGCACTGTCATCGGACAGTAGGCATTGTCCAAAAAAAGGCAACGTCAGTGTTGCTGACGTGATATCTTTTTACCTTCTATTTTACAATTGACCCCTTGGGGGACACTTTATGATTCGCATTGTCATCGCCGACGACCACACGATCATGCGCGAAGGTCTCAAGCGTATCCTCGACGGCGCGCTCGACATCGAGATCGTCGGGGAGGCCATCAACGGCTTCGAAGTGCTGTCGCTGGTGCGCCAGGGCGGCTTCGACCTGTTGCTGCTCGACCTGTCCATGCCGGGCCGCAGCGGCGTCGACCTGATCCGCCAGGTGCGCAGCGAGGCGCCCAAGCTCGCCATCCTGATCCTGACGATGCACGAGGAAGAGCAGTACGCCGTGCGCGCCATCCGCGCCGGGGCGCAGGGCTATCTCACCAAGGAAAGCGCGGGCACGCAGCTCGTCGGCGCGATCCGCAAGGTGGCGTCCGGCCGGCCGTACATCAGCACGGAAGTGGCCGAGCAGCTGGCGCTGAACATCATGGCGCCGAACGAACAGCTGCTGCACAAGCAACTCTCGGATCGTGAATTCGAGGTATTTTCCCTGCTCGTGGGCGGCAAATCGATCACCGAGATCGCCAACAACCTGCACCTGTCCGTGAAGACGGTCAGCACCCACAAGACCCGCATCATGCAGAAAATGGGCATGACCTCGCTGTCGGAAATGGTCCAGTATGCGGTCGCGCACCGTCTGCTGGCGCCGATGAAAGCCTGACAGGGCGCCGCCCGAAACAAATTTGACATTCTGACGACACTTTTTGTGCCCTGCTCCGGAGATTTTCCTGAACGCGCAGGGCCCAGCCCTCACTCGTAGTCCTACCCACGTTTCATTCGTATTCCCCTCTGGGCGACCGGTTGGCAGTAAGAAAATTCCTACAGCTTGACGCTCCCTCCTACTACACATTCAGCCGTTGCTGATATTAATGCCGGACTCGTGTTGGCATACTGACTTCAGCGTTTCGACTTGCCTGCGGTCATACCCGTATCCAGTCAGTCCGCTCTGTGCTCCGACACCGCGCTGGCATCACCGGATCGCAGCTTGCTTCTTTGAAATCCTAAACCTGGAGATGAGTATGCAGTCCCAGCTAACTTCAGAACAACGCAACGCCTCCCCGTCGACCCTGCACTCGTCACAGATGGAAGCCGGACGTCAGCGCCAGGGTCGTCTCTGGTCGAACCTGAAAGAGGTCTGCGACCTGCTTCACATCCCGGCCGCCGTATCGATGAATACGGAGGAACTGTTGTTCCAGCACGTGCAGTTCAAGACCGGGCAGCGCGTGCACACGATCGGCCAGGCCTTCGACACCTTGTACATCGTCAACTCCGGCTTCCTGAAAACCGTGCTGATCGACGAATTCGGCAACGAACAGGTGCTCAGCTTCCCGATGAAGGGCGACATGCTCGGCGTCGACGGCATCCATACGCGCCATTACGCCTCGGAAGCCGTCGCCCTGTCCGATTGCGACCTGATCCTGGTGCCGTTCAAGAAATTGACCGCCCTCGGGCGCGTGCACGCCGAACTCGAGAACCTGATGTATGGCGTAATGAGCCGCGAACTGGTGCGCGAACAGGCCATGATCGGCATGCTCGGCGCCCTGTCGGCCGAAGCCCGCGTGGCGCGCTTCCTGATTTCGCTGGCGGACCGCTTTGCCGCGATGGGGTATTCGAGCAAGTTGTTCAACCTGCGCATGACCCGCCATGAGATCGGCAGCTATCTCGGCCTGACGCTCGAGACAGTGAGCCGTACCTTGTCCGCATTCAACGAAATCGGCCTGATCACGGTCGACCAGCGCACCATCGGCATCAAGGACCCGGAAGCCCTCAAGACGCTGCGCCGCCTGCCGCCATCGCGCGCGCGCGCCAAGCAGAACGCCAAGCACAAGGCCGAAGCGGACACCTCGGGCGATGGCCAGGTGCTGGCCACGGTCTGACGCAGCCACGCGCGGCCCGGCGCCACGCCAGTCTCACTGTCGACGATAAAAGCCGGTTCCGCGCGGAAGCCGGCTTTCTGCTTTTTGCGCCGCCGCTCAATCGCGGATCAGCACGCCATCGTTGACCTTCACCCGATCGCCGACGCGGAAGCCGGGATTGTTTTCGTATGGGATGGTCTGCGTGGCACCGTTCGGATAGCGTACGACGACTTCGTAGCGCTGGCCCGCATGGGCATTGCGCTCGATCTCGCGGCCCGCGAGCGCACCGCCCACGGCGCCGGCGACGGTGGCCGCCGTGCGTCCGCTGCCGCTGCCGACCTGGTTGCCCAGCAGCCCGCCCACGACGGCGCCTGCACCCGTGCCCAGGTAGCTGCCGTCGCCGCTGACCTGCACGACGTTGACGGCTTCCACCGTCGCGCAATTCGTGCAGTAGCGCGCCACGCGCGGCTGGCTGTTCGGGTTGATGCCCTGGCCATTGCCGCCCGCCATCAGCGGTTGGCCGAGCGTGGCGACCGAGTACCGGCCGTTGGCGCGGATCGTGGCCGTGACCGGGGCGTCCGGCGCGATATGGTCGTTGCGGCGGATCGTGTACAGGCCGCTGTATTCGCCCGGCCGCACTTCCGGCAGGAAGAAAATGCCGCGCGTGCCGGCGATCTGCACCTCGACCTTGGCGCCCGGCGTGCCGCGCACGGTGAATTTCAGCTCGTTGCCCGGCCCCAGGTCGTCGCTGCCGCGCACGTCGAAGCGGTCGACGTGCGGCATGTTGGACGCGGTACGGTCATTCCGGTCGTCATCGCGCCCCGGACCGCGCACGATCGATTCCGCCAGCAGCCGGGTCGTGACCATATTGTTCACGCGCAGATTGGCGGTGACGGCGCTGCCGGGATTGATGCGGTCGTGCGTGCCGATCGTGTACGTGCCCTGGTAGGTGCCGGGGGACGTTTCCGTCATCGTCAGGTTGCGCGTGGCGCCGTCGATGCGCAAGGTGGCGTAGCCGCCCGGCGTACCGTACAGGTCGAAGTTCAATTCGGTGCCCGGTTCCAGGCGCCGCACTTCGTCCACGTTGAAACCCTCGATGCGCGGGGCCAGGCGCTGCGCGCGCGGGTGCTCCTGCGCCTGTGCGGGCGTCGTAACGGTCATCGTGAGCAGGGGCAGTGCGGCCACGACGGCCGCGGCCAGTGTCTGACGGGTTGTTGCCATGGAATCCTCCGACGCGTCTTGTTGTCGATACGGCCAGCTTACGCCGCGGCCCCGTCGGGCTCGGTGCGTTAGCGTACGCTGTGCACGGCTTCCCCGGAGGTAACGAAGATGCGGTCGCCCTCGTCCGGACGCACGGTGTGTCCGCCGGTAAAAGATCCGAATGAAGGCAGGATCATCCGACGCGCCCCCACGACGAAACACGGCAGGCGCAGCGCGTCGAAACGTGTCGCCAAGACATAAACTGGGTGCACGTGGCCGGCCAGCACATACCCGGGCGCCTCCACGTCCGGGTGGTGGCAAAAGGAAAACGGCCCAACCGTGTACGGTTCGTCGACGAGGTCGATGCCGAGCACGGCGGCCGGATCGCCCGCATGCCTGTCGTGGTTGCCCCGCACGAGCGTCAGGATGAGGTCGCAGCGCCGCCGGCGCCAGGCGAGCATCGCGGCCTGCGTGCCGGCCGCGTGGGCCGCGCGCGCGTGCAGGAAGTCGCCCAGGAACAGCACGTGATTCGCGCCGGTCGCATCGATCACGGCGTCCAGGGCATCGAGGTTTTCGCTCGTCGTCCCGCGCGGCACGGGGATGCCGAACGAGCGGAACGCGGCCGCCTTGCCGAAGTGGATGTCGGCAATGGCCAGCAGCGATTCGCGCGCCCAGTACACGGCCTTTTGCGGCAGCAGCACCAGCCGCTCGCCGCCCACGGCGATGGTCGCGCTGCCGGCGACGGTCATGCCTCGGCCGCCTTTTCCAGCTCGCGCACCATGCGCGCGACGCGGTCCGCCAGCTTTTCCGTGCTGACCTTTTCGCGGAAGCGCTCGACCATCAGCGGAAAGCCGAACGGCGTGGCGCGCTTGACTTCGCGGAAGGCGACGCGGCGCGCGTGCAGTTCGACGAGCGTGTCGCGCAGGCGCGTGAGTTCCAGTTCCTGCTCCAGCACTTCGCGCTCGGCCTGCGTGAGCAGCAGGTTGCCGCTGTCGTGCTTGCGGAAGACCTCGAAGAACAGCGACGACGACGCCTGCACCTGGCGCAGCGATTTCGGCTGGCCCGGATAACCCTGGAACACCAGCCCCGCGATGCGCGCCACTTCGCGGAAGCGCTGCTGCGACAGCTGCGTCGCGTTCAGGCTGTCCAGCACATCCTCGAGCAGGTGCGACGTGTCGAACAGGCCCACGTCGGCGCCCCGCATTTCCTCATCCCTGGCGGCGAACACGGTCGCCCAGTCGACCGCCTCGGGCGCCAGCAGCTCGAACCCGTAGTCGTTGATGGCGATGGAAAACGTGCTGGGCATGACGCGCCCCACGCGGAACGCGAACAGCGATGCGAGCCCGGTGTGCACGGCGCGGCCGGCGAACGGATAGACGAACAGGTGATAGCCCTCGCGGCTCTTCATGCTTTCCACGACCAGCACGTCGCTGCCGGGCAGCGCCGACCAGCGCGCCTGGATCTCCAGCAGCGGCTGCAACGCCCGCATCTCCGGCCCGTCGAACACGCCCGCACTGGCCAGCTTCAACTCGTCCAGCGCCGCGTGCGCGAGCTCGGACGACAGCGGCATCTTGGTGCCCTGCCAGCGGCTGACGGCGCCGCGCGTCGAATCCGAGCGCTTCACGAATGCCGTCATCTCGTGCACGCGCACGAGTTCCAGGATGCGGCCCGAGAACAGGAAGCGGTCGCCCGGCTTCATGCGCCCGATGAACGATTCCTCCACGCTGCCGATGCGGCCGCCGCTCACGTACTTCACCTGCATCTGCGCGTCGGAGACGATGGTGCCGATGCCCATGCGGTGGCGCCGGCCGATCTTCGCGTCGGGCACGCGGTAGACGCCCTCCTCGTCCGGCAGCACGCGCTGGTATTCCGGATACACCGTCAGGCTCTGGCCGCCGCGCGCGACGAAATCGAGCGCCCACTGCCATTCTTCCGGCGTCAGGTGCCGGTACGACCACGCGCTTTTGACTTCCTCGTACAGGTCGTCGGCGCGGAAGCCGCCGCCCAGCGCGACGGTGACGAGGTGCTGCACGAGCACGTCGAACGGCTTGTTCGGCACCTGCCGCGCCTCGATGCGGCGCGTGGCGACGGCCCGCTTGGCGCCGGCCGCCTCCAGCAATTCCAGGCTGTTGGTGGGCACGAGCGTCACGCGCGAGATGCGTCCCGGCGCGTGGCCGCTGCGGCCCGCCCGCTGCAGCAGGCGCGCGATGCCCTTGGCGCTGCCGACCTGCAGCACGCGCTCGACGGGCAGGAAATCCACGCCGAGGTCCAGGCTCGCCGTGCACACGACGGCCTTCAGGTCGCCGCGCTTGAGACCCGTCTCGACCCATTCGCGCACCTCGCGGTCGAGCGAGCCGTGATGCAGCGCGACGAGGCCGGCCCAGTCGGGACGCGCCTCGATCAGGTTCTGGTACCACAGCTCCGACTGCGAGCGCGTGTTCGTGAACACCAGCGTCGCCGCGTGGCTGTCGATCTCCCTGACGACCTGCGGCAGCATCTGCAGGCCGAGGTGGCCTGCCCACGGAAAGCGCGCGACGCTATCCGGCACGAGGCAATCGACGACGATCTGCTTTTTCAGGTCGCCCTCGACGAGCACCCCGCCGTCCGGATCGCCCAGCAGCACGGCGCGCGCATCAAGCAGGTTGCCCATCGTGGCCGACAGGCCCCACACGACGAGTCCCGGATTCCAGCGCCGCAGCCGCGCCAGCGCAAGCTGCACCTGCACGCCGCGCTTGCTGCCCATCAGCTCATGCCACTCGTCGATGACGATCATGTCGAGGTGCTTGAACTGGTCGCGCGCGGCCGCGTGCGACAGCAGCAGCGACAGGCTTTCCGGCGTCGTGATCAACACGCCGGGCAGCGCTTTCGACTGGCGCGCGCGTTCGGCCGCGCCGGTGTCGCCCGTGCGTGCGCCGATGCTCCACGTGCCGATGACGTCCGGGCTCGCGGCGCCCAGTTCGGCCGCCGACACTTCCAGCGAGCGCTGCGTGTCCGCCGCGAGCGCGCGCATCGGCGTGATCCACAGCACGCGCAGGCCTGTGCGTTGGATCGTGCCGGCGCGGCGGGTGCCGCTTTTTCCCAGTTTTGCGCCGCGCAGCAGCGCCGCGAACCACACGGCATAGGTCTTGCCCGCGCCCGTGTTCGCGTGCAGCAGCCCCGACTCGCCGGCCAGCGCGGCCTTCCACACGGCGCGCTGGAACGGAAAGATTTTCCAGCCGCGCGCGGCGAACCACGCGTCGACGGCCGCTTCCGCCTGCGTCTTGCTCATGGCGTGACGGCTCCCAGCAAACCCTTCAAGGTATCGAGCGTATCGGCCTGCTCGACCGTCTTGTCGTCGCGCCGCCGCAGGATGCGCGGGAAGCGCACGGCGATGCCGGCCTTGTGGCGCGTGGACAGCGCGATGCCCTCGAAGCCGATCTCGAACACCAGCGTCGGCCGCACCGAGCGCACGGGTCCGAATTTTTCCACCGTCGTCTTGCGGATGATGTTGTCGACCTGCGCGATCTCCGCATCCGTCAGGCCGGAATACGCCTTCGCGAACGGGACGAGCCTGCGCGCGTCGCCCTCGCCGTCCCACACGGCGAACGTGTAATCCGTGTACAGCGACGCGCGCCGGCCGCTGCCGGCCTGCGCATAGATCAGCACCGCGTCGATGGCGTACGGGTCGATCTTCCATTTCCACCACGTACCCACGTCCTTCGTGCGGCCCACGCCGTACTGCGCATCCTTCGCCTTGAGCATCATGCCCTCGACGCCGCGCGCCCGCGATTCCGCGCGCAGCTTGCCCAGGTCGTCCCAGCTGTCGGCCGTCACCAGCGGCGAGATGCGCAGCTGCGCCTGCGCGGCGCCGGTGACGAGCGTCTCCAGCAGCGCGCGCCGTTCGTGCTGGGGCAGCGCGCGCGTGTCGACGCCGTCCAGTTCCAGCACGTCGTACGCGAGCAGCACGGCCGGCAGCTCGGCCAGCAGTTTGGCGGACGAGGTCTTGCGGCCGATGCGCTTCTGCAGGTCGGCGAACGGCGCGGGCGCGTCGCCCCGGGTCCAGATCAGCACCTCGCCGTCGACGACCGTCCCTTCCGGCAGGATGAGGCCCGCCAGTTCGGGAAAGCGGTCGGTGATGAGGTCCTCGCCGCGCGACCACAGGTAGTTCTGGCCGCCGCGCCGCACGAGCTGGGCGCGGATGCCGTCGTACTTCCATTCGACCTGCCAATCCCCCATGTCGCCGAGTGCCGCAGGGTCGCCCTGCAACTGGTGCGCGAGAAAAAAGGGATACGGCTGGCCGCCGCGCAGCTTGTGCTCGTCGTCGCTCTGCGCCGCGATCAGTTGCAGGAAGCCGGCCGCCGTCGGCTTCACGCGGCCGTCCGTCCAGCCCATCAGGCGCTGCGCGATCAGTTTCGAATCGACCGCGGCGATCGACGCCAGCGCGCGCGTGACGAGCAGTTTCGATACGCCGACGCGAAAGCCGCCGCCGATCAGCTTCACGAACAGGAAGCGTTCGCGCCACGTCAATTCGTCCCAGTACGAGAACAGCGCCGCGCGGATCGTGCCCGGGTCGGCGCCGCGCAAGGGGCCGATGCGCTCTTCCATCCAGACGGCGAGTCCGATGTCGCTGTGCCGCGTCGGCGGCGGCAGGATGTGGGCGATGGTCTCGGCCGTGTCGCCCACGGCGGCGTACGATTCGTCGAACAGCCAGTCGTCCAGGCCCGCATACTCGATCGCGTACTGGCGCAGGAGCTTGCTCGGCACGGCCTGGCGCGGCTTGCCGCCGGCGAGGAAGTACACGGCCCACGCGGCATTTTCCGGCGCGGCGCTGGCGAAGTAATTCTGCATTGCCTCCAGCTTGCGGTTGGTGGCCGTGGTTTCGTCGAGGTCGGCGTACAGGCGGGCGAATTCACGCATCCTTCGCCTCCTCCGCCGGCGCCTGCGGCTCCCCGGGCGTGGCGCCGACGGCTTCGTCGTCTTCCTCGCCGTACTCCGTGTCGAACGCTTTCGCATCGAGCCCGATCTGGCACAGCCAGCGCACCATCACGGGAATCGACCCGTGCGTGACGATGACCTGCTGCGCGCCGGTGGCGTGGATCGCGTCCAGCAGGCCGGGCCAGTCGGCGTGGTCGGACAGCACGAAGCCGCGGTCGACGCCGCGCCGCCGGCGTGCGCCGCGCAGCAGCATCCAGCCGCTGGCGAAGGCGTCGCCGTAGTCGCCGAAGCGGCGGGTCCACGGCGAGCCGGACGCCGACGGCGGCGCCAGCACGAGCGCGTTCTTCAGGTCCGCCTTGTCCGTCTCGCTGACGAGCTGCGTGTGCGGCAGCGCCACGCCGCCCTCGCGGTAGATCCGGTTCAGCGGCTCGACGGCGCCGTGGCAGACGATCGGACCGATCGAGGGATCGAGGCCGCAGAGCAGGCGCTGCGCCTTGCCGAACGCATAGGCGTACAGGATGCTCGTGCGGCCCTCGCCCGCATTGCGGCGCCACCAGCGGTTGATCTCGTCGAACACGTCCTGCTGCGGGTCCCAGCGGTAGATCGGCAGGCCGAACGTGGATTCCGTGATGAAGGTATGGCAGCGCACGGCTTCGAACGGCGCGCAGGTGGCGTCCGGCTCGACCTTGTAGTCGCCCGACGCCACCCAGATCTCGCCTTCGTACTCCATCCGGACCTGGGCGGAGCCGAGGACGTGGCCGGCCGGATGCAGCGAGATCGTCACGCCGTTGTGAACGACGCGCTCGCCGTAGCCGATGCCGTCGATGTTGATGTCCTGGCCGAGCCGCGACCTGAGGATGCCGATACTTTGCACCGACGCCAGGTAGTGCTTGTGGCCCCAGCGCGCATGGTCGCCGTGCGCATGGGTGATGACGGCCCGGTCGACCGGCCGCCACGGGTCGATGTAGAACTGGCCCGGCACACAGTACAGCCCTTCCTTGCGTACGACGACCATGTCTCCCATGCGGTTGGCGTCCTCCCCGTCAGGCCGGGCTGACGAAACCGGCGACGAAGGCGCGCTGCTCGCCGTCCGGGAATGCGATGTTGACCTGGTCCCCGGCCACGGACAGCACGATGCCGTCGCCATATTTGGGCACCGTCACGCGCGCGCCCGCGTCGAACGCGGGCGCGGGCGGCGCGTCGCTGTCCGGCTCGCGGTCGAATTCGTCGTCGCGGATGTCGATGTCGTCGAGCAGCACGGCGGCCGGCGGATTCAGGCAGTTGTCGCAGCGGCAGCACTTCTCGAAGCCTTCGACCTCGTCGCCGAAATAGTCGAGCAGCAGCTTCCAGCGGCAGAAGCCGCTGACGGCATACGACACCATCTGCTCCAGCGCTTCCTTGTCGCGCTCCTGCTTCTGGCGGTAGATCTCGGCCAGCGCCGCGAACACCTTGTCGGCCGGTTCCGCGCTGCCGAGGGCATACGCGAGCTTGCGGTTCTGGCGCAGCAGCTTCGCATCCTTCAACAGCTTCAGGCAGACTTTCACGTGCGGCCCGGCGAGGTCGCCCGTGACGTCGCCGACCCGGTCCGGCGTGGCCGCCTCGTTCTCGGCCAGTACGCGCACGGCCTCGTACACGGTGCGGATTTCGTCAGCCGTCGGGTAGTGCTTGACGAGGAAGAACTGCTGCACGCGCTTGTCGTCCTGCAGGAACAGCAGGGTGCAGCTGGCGTCCTGGCCGTCGCGGCCCGCGCGGCCGGATTCCTGGTAATAGGCTTCCAGGTTGGCCGGAATCTGCAGGTGGACGACGAAGCGCGTGTCCGGCTTGTCGATGCCCATGCCGAACGCGTTCGTCGCCACCATCACGCGCCGCTCGCCGCTCATGAACAGGTCCTGGTTCGCGCGCCGCTCGCTGGCTGCCAGCTTGCCGTGGTAGAGCGTGACGGATTCGCCGGCGTCCAGCAGCACCTGGTGCATCTCCTCGGCCGCCTTGACGGTGGCCGCGTAGACGATGCCCGTCCCTGCCGTCGCGCGCACGAGGCGCAGCGCCTCCTCCAGCTTTTCGGCGGGGTTCGTCACCTGCACGACGCCGTAGTGCAGGTTCGGCCGGTAGATGCCCGTGTTGATGACCTTCATGCGCGGGCGGTTCAGTTGCCGGCCGATGTCGTCGACGACGTCCTCCGTGGCCGTCGCCGTCAGCGCCAGCACGGGCGGGCTTCCCAGCGCGTCGATCGCGCCGGCCATCTCGAGGTAGGCCGGCCGGAAGTCGTGGCCCCATTGCGAGATGCAATGGGCTTCGTCGACGACGACGAGGGCGATGCACACCGGCTTGAGCACGTCGACGAAGTCCGGCATGGCGAGCCGCTCGGGCGTGCAGAACACGATCTCGCAGCGCCCCTCGGCGATCGCGGCCAGCGCCGTCCGCTCCTCCTCGGCCGACAGGCTGCTGTTGACCTGCGCGGCGCGGATGCCGAGTTCACCGAGCTTTTCCAGCTGGTCCTTCATCAGCGAGATCAGCGGCGAGACGACGACCGTCATGCCGCCCATGATGCGGGCGGGGATCTGGTAGCACAGCGATTTGCCGCTGCCGGTGGGCATGATCGCCAGCGTGTCCTTGCCGTCGAGGACGCTGTCGATGACGCGCTGCTGGCCGTCGCGCAGGTGTTCGATGCCGAACACGTCATGCAGCAGGCGCCGGATGGTGTTGCGGCGGACCGCGAGCACGCCGTTGTGGAGGAGTTTGGGGTCGTGGGTCGTCATGATGAACCCACTCTAAGCCTGAGCACGGCGACACGCCATAGGACGCAACCTACAGCCACCGTAGGAGCGCTACGACGAGCTACCACAACCGCTCATACAGTGTCACGAGGCTTATTCCTACAGCACGACGGATTGCCAGCCGATAGTTTCCATGAAGCATACGACCTACCATGATATCAACACGACAGCATTCCGCACTCCCGGAGGTTCATCATGACCCGCATGTTCCCGACAGCCTGGACCGCAGCCTTCATCGCCCTCACGAGCACGGCGACGTGGCTGCTGTGCGCAACCGACGCACTGGGCGGCGTGCCGCCGCTGTTCTTTCACTGACGATGCAGCACCGTACCGCTGTGCCGGCCATGTGCCGGCGTACCCGCGTTTCGCTCTCCGCCTGAACCGCGTGCGGCCCGCTGGGGCTGCCCGCGCGCGTCCGCTGCACCGTCCACCGCATGACCCGCCGCAGCGCACCCGCCGCGGCTTGACATATTTGTTACAAATTAGCAGTTGAACAACACGAAGAAGGCCGCCATACCTGTGGCAGGAGGACTCATCCATGAAGTACGCTCTGTTATACGACGATGACGCGGCCGCGCGCCGCCACAGCGCCACCCTGCTCAAGTCGCTCGGCTACGCGGTTGCCGAGGCGGCGACGGCCCAGGCGGCGCTGAACGCCACACGGGCGCTGCACTTCGATGTGATCCTCACTGCGAGCGCGCACGCCGACGGCGAGCGGCGCGCGCTGCCGGGCGAGCTGTCGCGCCTGGCGCCCGACACGCCCACGATCCTCCTGCTGGACGACGACGAACCGTTCCCCCCGCTGTACGCCGCGTTCAGCGCCACCGTCACCAAACCGGTCACGGTGCGTGCCCTGCGCCATGCGCTGGAGTTCGGGCTGGACGGCCTGGGCGCCCGGCCCGTGCCGCCCGCAGTCCGGTACGAGCGGCGCGTGGGCTAGGCGCCCGTCCGCCACCGCCCGCCCATCCCGCATAAATACATTAAGTGAATTGTAGACAACACTCTTTGGTTTGATCGGCGGCTTGCGCCGGCATAAGATATTTGCAACAAAAACTGTTATCGCAAACATTAAGTATTAAAATAACAGTTAAAAACATGACGCCGCTTTCCCTGTCGTCCGCATGCTTCTTTTCTTCATCGTCGAGCCTGATGTTCCCGATAACATCCGGGCCTCGCGCGCACGCCGGATCGCGCAGCAAAACAAGACAAATAATCGGAGGAGATATGCTGCAGGTATATTCGAAGACCGTTATCCCACGACGTCGACAGGGCCCGATCCGCATCGCGCGCGGCCCGCAACGCTGATCCGGCAACAACGCAATCGCACAATTTGATGGTCGTGCCTGGCCTCCCGGCCAGGTGCCGCCTTCGCTCGCCCGTGCGATCGCCAGAACTCTCCTGAACCCGCAATCGGGCTTTCCCGCCCGGTGCCCCGGTACGGCCGGACAGCGCATTGCTGCCGGCATGCAGTCACGCGGTTTGCAGCAAGCAGCAGTGGACTCCGGGGCCGCCTGTGCGCGCCTCGGGCATTCAACCCGAACCATGGAGATGTTCATGACCAACGCTTTATCGCGCGCCACCCGGCGCGCCGCATCGGCTTCCCTCCTCGCTGGCGCACTCGCCGCCCTGGCGACCTGCGCATCGGCGCAGACCGTCGCCATCAACCCGGGCACGACCTACCAGACCGTGCGTGGATTCGGCGGCTTCAGCGGGGCCGGCTGGGCGGCCGAACTGACCAGCGCCCAGGTCGACGCCGCGTTCGGCACCGCCACGGGCCAGATCGGCCTGTCCATCATGCGCATCCGAATCGATCCCGATTCCAGCAAGTGGTCGACCCAGCTCGCGTCAGCGCAACTGGCCAAGGCCAAAGGCGCGCTCCTGTTCGCCACGCCATGGTCGCCGCCGGCGAGCATGAAGACCAACAACAGCGTCATCTCGGGGCGCCTGGCGTCGAGCCACTATGCGGATTACGCGACCCACCTGCTGAATTTCGCGAGCACCATGCAGGCGGGCGGCGCCGCCCTCTACGGCTTTTCGATCCAGAACGAACCGGATTACGATCCGGGCACCTACGAAAGCTGCCTGTGGAATTCGACCGAATTCATCAACTTCCTGGCCGGCCAGGGATCGCGTTTCGGCAGCTACAAGGTGATGGCGCCCGAGTCCTTCAACTTCAGCAAGACGCTGACGGACCCGATCCTCAACAGCGCGACGGCCGCACCGCAGTTCGACATCGTTGCCGGCCATCTGTACGGCGTCAGTCCGAGCGATTATCCGCTGGCGCGTTCCAAGGGCAAGGAGTTGTGGATGACCGAGCACTACACGGACAGCACGTCCGACGCCAACGACTGGTCGAAGGCGCTGCCGGTGGCGCTGGAACTGCACAACAGCATGGTGTCGAACTACAGCGCCTACGTGTGGTGGTACATCCGCCGCAGTTACGGCCTGCTGACGGAGGACGGCAAGGTGAGCAAGCGCGGCTACATCATGTCGCAGTTCGCGAAATACGTCCGCCCCGGCGCCACGCGCATCGCCGCGACGGAAAAGCCGTACAGCGACGTCTACGTCACGGCGTTCAAGACCAGCGCCGGAAAACTGGTCGTCGTGGCGATCAACAACGGCACGTCCCAGCGCCAGTTGCAGCTGCAGGCGGGCAGCGCGGCCACGAGCTTCACGAAGTACCGCACCACCTCGGCCGACAACGACGGCTACGCGGGCCAGTACACGGTCACGGGCGGCGTGGCGACCGCGTACATCGATCCCGGCAGCGTCAACACATTCGTCGGCCAGTGACCGCCCCGACGACAATTCATGACGAGAAGAGAACGGCATGTTGAAAAGCTGTCCGGCACGATCGGGAGGGTCCCTGCTGGGCGCGGCGCTCACGGTGCTCACGGTGCTCGCGGTGCCCGGGCCATGGCCCGGACGGTCGCCATTGACCCGGGCACGACCTACCGGGTGATCCGCGGGTTCGCGGGCATAACGGGGCCGGCTGGATTGCCGACCTGACGGCCATGCTGGCGAAGGCGAAAGGCGTCACGCTGTTCGCCGCTGGCCTGATGCTGGTGGCGCTGGGCCTGCGGCGGCGGCGCGGCGTCAGGCGGCGATGAACCGGCGCAGCCGCGCGAACGCCGCATCGGGCGCGTCGCGCCACACCCCGTGGCCGCAGCCGTCGAAGCGGGCGAACTCGACGAGATGCGGCGGCAGCGCGGCGACCGTATCGAGCGCGTCGTCGAGCGTGCAGACCGGATCGAGCTCGCCCGCCAGCACGAGCACCGGGCACCGCGCGTGCGCCAGGCCCGGCAGCAGGTCGAACGTCTGCTGCTCGCCGCCGGCCCAGGTGAACAGGATCTCGGGATTGAAAATGGCGCGCCGCGCGGCGTCCTTGCTCGTGGCCGGCGTCGCCGAATACAGCGGCTTGCATGCCTCGAGGTAGGGAGCGTACGTTGCCGCGCCGGGCGCCGTCCAGAACCGCTCGGCGGCGGCGCGCGCGGCCGGGCCGCCGAGGCGCTCGAACATCGCGAGCTTGCGCGCCAGCCCGAGCCGGGACGACGTGCTCGACAGGACGACCTTGGCCGGATGGTGCGGATGCCGCGCCAGGTAGCGCTGCGCGACGAAGCCGCCGAACGACTGGCCGAGCACGATCGGCTTCTCGACGCCGAGCGCATCGCACAGGCGCACCACGTCGTCGGCGAAGGTGTCGAGCGTCCACTCCTCGCGCGGACGCGCGTCGCTCCGGCCATGGCCGCGATGGTCGTAATACACGATCTGGGCGACGTCGGCCAGGCGCGAGAACGCGGGCTTGAAGCTCGCGTGATCGTAGCCCGGCCCGCCATGCAGCAGCACCAGCGTCGGCTTGGCGCGCATCGCCGGCCCGTCCGGCACCAGGCCGGCGCCTTCGATGTCGACGAACAGTCGCACACCGGGTTCGATAAGAATATTCACAAGGCAATATTCTACGCGGGCCTGGCACGATAGCCAAACCCGCCGGACCGCGGGCCCGCGTTACGCCGCTTCCACCGCCACCGGCATCCGGATCAGGTAATCGAACGCCGACAACGCCGCCTTCGCGCCATCGCCCGCCGCGATCACGATCTGCTTGAACGGCGTCGTGGTCGCATCGCCCGCCGCGAACACGCCCGGCACATTGGTGCGGCCGTGCGCATCCACGACGATCTCGCCGAAGCGCGACAGTTCCACCGTGCCCTTGAGGAACTCGGTGTTCGGCACGAGGCCGATCTGGACGAACACGCCGGCCAGCGGCACGAGGTGCTCCTCGCCGGAGAGGCGGTCCTTGAACTTGATTCCGTTCACTTTGCTGCCGTCGCCGGTGATTTCCGTCGTCTGCGCGTTCACGTGGATCGTCACGTTCTTCAGGCTCTCGACCTTGTTGACGAGCACCGCATCCGCCTTCAGCTGCGGCGCGAATTCGACCAGGGTCACGTGCTCGACGATGCCCGCGAGGTCGATCGCCGCTTCCACGCCCGAGTTGCCGCCGCCGATGACCGCGACGCGCTTGCCCTTGTACAGCGGGCCGTCGCAGTGCGGGCAATAGTTCACGCCGGCGTTCTTGTATTCCTGCTCGCCCGGCACGTTCACGTTCCTCCAGCGCGCACCCGTCGACAGGATCACGGTGCTCGACTTCAGCGAGCCGCCGTTCGCGAACTGCACTTCGACCAGTTCGCCCGGCGCGGCCGGCGGGATGATCTTCGCGGCCGCCTGCTGCGTCATGATGTCGACGCCGTAGTGGCGCACCTGGGCTTCCAGCGCGGCGGCGAATTTCGGGCCGTCCGTTTCCAGCACGGAGATGTAGTTCTCGATCGACATCGTGTCGTTCACCTGGCCGCCCATGCGTTCCGTCGCGATGCCGGTGCGGATGCCCTTGCGGGCCGCATACACGGCGGCCGCGGCGCCCGACGGGCCGCCGCCGACGATCAAGACGTCGTACGGGTCCTTCGCGTTCAGCTTCGCGGCGTCGCGGGCGCCGGCACCCTTGTCCAGCCTGGCGACGATCTCTTCGATCATCATGCGGCCCGAGCCGAACATCTCGCCGTTCAGGAACACCATCGGCACGGCCATCACCTTGCGCGCCTCGACTTCGGCCTGGAACGCGCCGCCTTCGATCACGGTCGTCTTCACGCGCGGGTTCAGGATCGCCATCAACGAGAGGGCCTGCACGACGTCCGGGCAGTTATGGCAGCTCAGCGACATGTACATCTCGAAGTCGTAGTCGCCGTCGAGCGCCTCGATGGCGGCGATCGTCTCGGCCTCGACTTTCGGCGGATGGCCGCCCGTCCACAGCAGCGCCAGCACCAGCGACGTGAATTCGTGGCCCAGCGGCAGGCCGGCGAAGCGCAGGCGCGTGTCGGTGCCGGCGCGCCGCAGGGTGAACGACGGCTTGCGCGCATCGTTGCCGTCGGTGCGCAGCGTGATCTTGTCGGCGCGCAGGCCCTGGATCGTCTGCAACAGGTCGAGTGTCTGTTTCGACGTATCGCTATCGTCGAGCGAGGCGACGATCTCGAACGGTTGCTGGACGCGTTGCAGGTAGCCGGCGAGTTGGTTTTTCAGGTCTTGTTCGAGCATGATCGTATCCTTTCGTTCAGTCGTGTTCAGGCCGATGCATCGCACACATGCGGACGCATCCATCCAATCTAAATAGTGAATCTGGAAGGCAGATCGACTAGCGAGATCGCCTGTCTTGCTGTGGCGGGCCCATTCCGGTTGGGCTCGTGGGGAGGGGGGCGGACACGAACCGCCCCTCGCGGTCCGTGCCTGGTACTACGGTGCTGCAGTATCGTAGGGTGGGCACCCTGTGCCCACCGCGCGTTACTTAGATCTTGCCGACCAGGTCCAGCGACGGCTTCAGCGTTTCGGCGCCTTCGGTCCACTTGGCCGGGCAGACTTCGCCCGGGTGCGACGCGACGTACTGGGCGGCCTTCACTTTGCGCATCAGTTCGGAAGCGTCGCGGCCGATGCCGTTGTCGTGCACTTCCATGACCTTGATCTGGCCTTCCGGATTGATCACGAAGGTGCCGCGCAGGGCCAGGCCTTCTTCTTCGATCATGACTTCGAAATTGCGCGACAGCAGGCCGGTCGGGTCGCCGATCAGCGGGTAGTTGACCTTCTTGATCGCTTCCGAGGTGTCATGCCATGCCTTGTGGGCGAAGTGGGTGTCGGTCGACACGCCGTAGACTTTCACGCCCATCTTGGCGAACTCCGGCTGGAAAGCAGCCAGGTCTTCCAGTTCGGTCGGGCAGACGAAAGTGAAGTCCGCCGGGTAGAACATCAGGACCGACCAGGTGCCCTTGAAGTCGGCTTCGGTCAGGTCGATGAACTTGCCTGCGTGGTAAGCGGTTGCTTTGAACGGCTTGATTTCGGTGTTGATGATGGACATGCAGTACTCCTCTTTCGGGGTTAAAAAAATGCTCAGGTGCGTACTATACCTTGCGCACCCGTTCATGTGAAATTGATTGAACAGATTCTATCAATTGATTTTAGCTATCGCCGGGTGGGCACAATGGTGCCCACCCAACGGAGATATCAGGCCGACGCCGCTGCCGCCGCCAGCTGGGCCATTTCCGTGCACGGCAAGGTGAGGCTGAAGCAAGCGCCCTGCCCCGGCACGCTCTCGACCGTCAGCTGGCCGCCATGCGACGCGGCCAGCTGGCGCGAGATGTACAGGCCGAGGCCGAGGCCCTTGGGCTCGCCGCTCTTGGCGCCGCGCTCGTAGGGCTCGAAGATGCGGTCGATGAAATCGGGCGCGATGCCCTTGCCGTGGTCGCGCACGGCGATGCGCACGTTGCAGCCTTCGTCGTGGACGCTGACCTCGACCGCACCGCCGCCGCCGTAGCGCAGCGCATTGGTCAGCAGGTTCACGACGACCTGCTCGATGCGGAATTCGTCCCAATAGCCTTCGACGGGATGATGCGGCGCGAGCACGACGTTGGCGCCGGCCGCCGCGGCCTGCAGCGACAGATCGTTGACGACGCGCTCCAGCAACGCGAGCAGCTCGACCTTGCCGGGCCGGATCGAGAGCGTGCCGCTCTTCATGCGCGAGACGTCCAGCATGTCGTCGATGAGGCGGATCATCGCCTTGATCTGGCGCTCGTCGCGCTTGATCATATTGCCCATCTGCTCGGGATTGAACGCCGGCAGGTTGCCGCGCTTGAGCTGCAGGCTGCGCATCTGCGTTTCCAGGAACAGCGTGTTGAGCGGCGTGCGCAGCTCGTGCGCGACGAGGGACATGAATTCGTCACGCATGCGCAGCGAGCGCTGCAGTTCGGCCTGCGTCGCGTTCAGTTCGCGCAGCAGCACTTCCTGGTCGCGCCGCGCCGCTTCCAGCGCCTCCATCTGGCGCTGCATCTCGCGCCGCTGCTGGTCGAGCGTGACGAAGACCTTGACCTTGCTGCGCACGGCGTCCGGGTCGAGCGGCTTGTACAGGAAGTCGACGGCGCCCGTCTCGTAGCCCTTGAATGCATAGTTCAGCTCGCGGCCGGCGGCGGACACGAACACGATCGGGATGTTGCGCGTGCGCGAGGTCGAACGCATCAGCTCGGCCAATTCGAAGCCGTCCATGCCCGGCATCTGCACGTCCAGGATGGCCAGCGCGAACTCGTGTTCGAGCATCAGCGACAGGGCTTCCTCGCCGGACTGGGCCTGGAACACCTGGCGCTGCTCGTCGCGGATCAGGGCGTCGAGGGCGCGCAGGTTTTCCGGCAGGTCGTCGACGATCAGCAGTTTGCTAGGGTCGTGTGCGCTCATGGTTCATTCGTCTCCAACATGGGCAACAGGGCGTGGATGCGCGCCAGCGGCAGGATCAGGTTCGGTGCGCAGCGGTGGATGGCGCTCACGGGCATCGTGGGAACGTGCGCGTCCGCCGGGTCCTGCACGACGGTGAAGCCGCCGCGGGCGCGGATGCGCGCCATGCCGTCGGCGCCGTCGTGGTTCGCGCCCGTGAGCAGGATGCCGGCCAGGGCGGGGCCGTAGACGTCCGCGCTGGATTCCATCAGCACGTCGATGGCCGGCCGCGCGAAGTGCACGGGCGGCTCGCAGCTGAGCGAGAAGGTGCGGTCGCGCTCGACGGACAGGTGGTAGCCGGCACCGGCAAAATACACGGTGCCGGGCGCGATCTCTTCCTTGTCGGCCGCTTCCTTCACGGGCATGGGCAGGCGTTCGTCGAACAGCTCGGCCAGCCGGCTGTCGCGGTTGCCCGGCACATGCAGGATACAGAACACGGACAGCGCAAAGCCGGCCGGCAATGCCGGCAGCAAGGCCACGAGGGCATCGACGCCGCCGGCCGAGCCGCCGATCACGACGGCCTCGAAGCGCCGGCCGCGCAGGCTGGCACGCAGCGCGTCGTCGGCAGGCGTCATGGCGCCACCTTGCGGAAGAGGCGCTCGCGCTTCGCGAGCGGCTCGAAACGCTGGGCATAGGTGGAAAAGTCGATGCTTTCCTTGCTGCCGAGGCCGAGGAAGCCGCGGTGGCACAGCGATTCGTGGAACAGGCCCAGCACCCGGTTCTGCAGGCGCCGGTTAAAGTAGATCATCACGTTGCGGCAGCTGATGAAATGCGTCTCGGCAAACACGCTGTCGGTCGCCAGGCTGTGATCCGCGAACGTGACGTTGTCGACCAGCGCGCGGTCGAACAGCGCGCCGCCATACGCCGCCGTGTAATAGTCGGAAAACGCGCGCGTGCCGCCCGCCTTCTGGTAATTCTCGGTGTACACGCGCATCTTATCCAGCGGCATCACGCCGCGCCGCGCCGCTTCCAGCGAATCCGGATTGATGTCGGTCGCGTACATTTGCGTGCGCTCCAGCAAGCCCTCCTCATGCAGCACGATCGCGAGCGAAACCACTTCCTCGCCCGTGCTGCAGCCGGCCACCCACACGTTCAGCGACGGGTACGTCTTCAGGAACGGCACGACCAGCCGGCGTATGGCCAGATAATAATCCGGGTCGCGGAACATTTCCGTTACAGGGATGGTCAAAAACTGCAGCAGCTGCGTGAACGCGGCCGGGTCGTGCATGACGCGCGCCTGCAAGGCCGAGATCGTATCGCACTCCATCGCACGCAGGGCGGCGAGGACGCGGCGTTTTTGCGACGCCCCCGTGTAATCGCGGAAATCGTAGTTGTACTTGAGGTAGACAGCTTCGATCAGCATCTGCAGCTCGATGTCGACGTCGCTCGCAGGATTGTGCATCGGTTTCTTCAAATGCGCTCCAGCGTCGGCATCCACACGCGCAGCAGCGAGTACAGCCGGGTCAGGTCGATCGGCTTGGCCAGGTAATCGTTGGCGCCCGCAGCCAGGCATTGTTCCTGGTCGTCCTTCATCGCCTTCGCCGTGATGGCGATGATGGGCAGGCGCGCGAAGCGCTTGTCCTGGCGGATGCGGCGGGTCGCTTCCAGCCCGTCCATGCCGGGCATCATGACGTCCATGAGGACCAGATCGATCGCTTCGTTATCGTCGAGCTTGGCAATGGCTTCGAAGCCGTTGCGGCCCACTTCCACCCTGGCGCCGCGTTGTTCCAGCGCACTGGTCAGCGCGAACACATTGCGCACGTCGTCGTCCACGAGGAGGATCGTGCGGCCTTCGAACACACGATCGCGCCCGCGCACCGTCTTGAGCATCGACTGGCGTTCCGACGACAGCTGCGATTCCACCTTGTGCAGGAACAGCGTGACCTCGTCCAGCAGGCGCTCCGGCGAACGCGCGCCCTTGATGATGATCGAGCGCGAATATTTCAGCAGTTCCGCTTCCTCGTCGCGGGTGAGGTTGCGGCCCGTGTACACGATGACGGGCGGGAACGAACACAGTTCTTCCAGAGACATCCGCTTGAGCAATTCATTGCCCTGCATATCGGGCAGCTTCAAGTCGATGATCATGCAGTCGAAAATCTGCGTGCGCAACAAATCCAGGGCTTCCGCGCCCGATCCGACGGCCGCGATCTCGACGTCGGCATCGGCGATCAGCTGCACGACGCTGTCGCGCTGGCGTTCGTCGTCCTCGACGAGCAGCACGCGCTTGATGGTCTGCGACGACTTGTCCTTGAGCTTGCGGAACACCTCCTCCAGCTGCTCGCGCGACGTCGGTTTCAGCGCGTAGCCGATCGCGCCCAGGTGCAGCGCCTCGCCGCCATTGTCCTGGCTGGACACGACGTGGACGGGGATGTGCCGCGTGGCCGGATTGTCCTTGAGCTGTTGCAGCACGGACAAGCCGGAGCGGTCGGGCAGGCGGATGTCGAGCAGGATCGCATCCGGGCCGTCGTTCACGGCCAGTTCCAGGCCTTCCTGCGCGGTCAGTGCGACGAGGCAGCGGAATTCCATGTCGTGCGCGAGGCCGTAAAGGATGCGCGCGAATTCCGGCTCGTCCTCGATCACGAGCACCGTGCGCACGCCGGCGGCGGGCTCGCGGCGGTCGTCGGCGAACGTCGGCGGCGTCTCCTGCGGCAGCGCGGCGTCCGGCGCGGGAACCGGTTCGGGCGCGGCCGCCTTCGGCTGGGCCGGCGCCGGCACGGGCGGCGTGGCCGCGACGGTGCCGTTACGCGGCAGGCACAGCGTGAACGTGCTGCCCTCGCCCGGCGCGCTCGTCAACGTCAGCGTGCCGCCCAGTAATGCCGTCAGGTCGCGCGAGATGGACAGCCCCAGCCCCGTGCCGCCATACTTGCGCGCGGTGGAACCGTCGGCCTGGTGGAAGGCGTCGAAGATCTTGTCCTGCTGCTCGGCTGCGATGCCGATGCCGGAATCCTGCACGGCGAACTGGATCCAGCCGTCCGTGCTCGCGCTCACGTGCAGGGTGACCTTGCCGGCATCCGTGAACTTGACGGCGTTCGACAGCAGGTTCTTGAGGATCTGCTCCAGCCGCTGGCGGTCCGTGTGGATGCTCATCGGCACGTCCGGCTCGACGCTCAGGTCGAACGTCAGGTGCTTCTGGCGCGCCAGCGGTTCGAACACGCGCGCCAGACCCTCGATGACGCGGCGCAGCGGCAAGTCTTCCGGCACGAGCTCAAGCTTGCCGGCCTCGACCTTGGAAATATCGAGGATGTCGTTGATCAGGTTGAGCAGATCGTTGCCGGCCGAATAGATCGTCTGGGCGAAACGCACCTGTTCTTCGTTCAGGTTGCCGTTGCCATTGTCCGCGAGCAGCTTGGCGAGGATCAGCGAACTGTTCAGCGGTGTGCGCAGTTCGTGCGACATGTTCGCGAGGAATTCGGACTTGTAGCGGCTGGCCCGTTCCAACTCCAGCGCCCGCTCGCGCAATTGCTCCTGGGCTTGCACCAGCGCCGTGTTCTTGTTGTCGAGGTTGGTGGCCTGCTCGGCCAGCTGTTCGTTCGTCTGCTCCAGCTCGGCCTGCTGGTTTTCCAGCGCCGACTGCGATTCTTCCAGCGCGCGCGACTGTTCTTCCAGTTCCTCGTTCGCCGTGCGCAGCTCTTCCTGCTGCACCTGCAATTCCTCGTTCAGCGCCTGCTGCTCTTCCAGCGCCGCCTGCAGGCGCTGGCGGTGCAGCACATTGGCGACGGCCGCGCCGATCGATGCCCCGACCGTTTCCATGAACTGGATGTCGCGCTCGCGCACGCCGTGCAGGAAGCCGATTTCGATGACGCCCTTGATCTTGCCGAAGTTCGACACCGGCGCGATCAAGAGTTCGCGCGGCGCCGTTTCGCCCAGCGCCGAGCCCACCTTGATGTAGTCCGGCGGCAGCTCGCGCAGCAGGACGACGCGGTTCTCGTTGGCGGCCTGGGCGGCCAGCGACTCGTTCGGCTGCAGGACGCGGGCTTGCTCCGTGTCCGCATGGGCGAAACCGTAGGCGCCGATGCGGGTCAGCGTGCCGTCCTCGCCGCGCACATACATCGCCGCCACGACGCCGTTCAGGTAGCGCGCCAGGTAGCCCAGCACGGCCTCGGCCAGCGGTTCCAGCGCGATGATGCCGGTCGTCTTCGCGCTCAGTTCGGTCAGGCCGATGCGCTGCCAGGCCTGCTGGCGCAGCTGGTCGTTATGGTCAGCCTCGTGTTGCAGGACATCGCGGTACGACGTGGACAGCGCCATCAGCTCGCGCCGGCCGAACAGCGCCAGCAGCCCGGCGACGACGAGGCTGAACGCGAGAAACGCGGCGACGGACCAGGCGATCACGGAGCGCGAGGACGCGTTGCGTTCCTGCAGCAGACGCTGTTCGACCAGGATGAAATCGAGGAACTCCTGCCTGACCTGGTCCGTCAGCACCTTGCCGCGGCCGCTCTTGATCGTGTCGATGAAGTCATTGTTCTTGCCGCGCCGCGCGATCATCTCTTCGGCAAAGGCCTGCCAATCCTTTTGCGCGGCGCGCACCCGTTCGATGCGCTCGGATTGCACGGGATTGTCGTCGACGAGACGCGCCAGATTCTTGAGTTCGCCTTCCATGCGCGGCTTGGCCGCGAGATAAGGCGTCAGGAAATCATCGTCGCCCGACAGCAAATAGCCGCGCATGCTCGCTTCCATGTCGGCGGACAGACGGCTGACGTCGTTGGCGCGGCCGATCACACGCTCGGAATGCTCGACCCAGCTCAGGACGTTGATGAGGTAGGCGATGAGACCGACGAACACCAGCGCGCTGAGGACGCCCATGCCGAGCGGCATGGCGACGTTGCGCGACAGGATGCGGCGGAATTGGTCACTATCGATGCTTGAACCGGCCATGCTGTCGTTATTGTTAAGAAAAAAATATCCCTAGTGTAACGCAAGCAAACAAACCGGCGCGTTCGTTTGAACGTGTTTTTTCGCAAAGTCGGCGGCGTTACGTGGCGTTGCTGAGTATTTACAGCAAAAATAGACGACGTTAGAACGCAGTCGCCGACGTTCACGTCGCGCGCCCGGGCAGGAACGCGGCGAGGTACGGCGCCGTGCGACTCGCGCGCGCCTTGGCGATCTCGGCCGGCGGCCCCGCCGCCACAACCTTGCCGCCGGCCTCGCCCGCGCCGGGGCCGATGTCGATCACCCAGTCGCACGCCGCGACGACGCGCATCGTGTGTTCGACCATGATGACGGTGCTACCGGCGTCGACGAGGCGGTCGAGCTGGGCCAGCAGGCGGTCGGCGTCGAGCGGATGCAGGCCCGTCGTCGGTTCGTCCAGCACGTACAGGGTGCCGCCCCGTCCCGTCCGCTGCAATTCCGTCGCCAGCTTGATGCGCTGGGCTTCGCCGCCGGACAGCTCGGTCGCGCTCTGCCCCAGCCGCAGGTAGCCGAGCCCCACCTCGCGCAGCACCTGCAGCGGCCGCGCGACCGGCTCCTCGGAGGCGAAGAAGGCATGGGCTTCGTCGACCGTCATGCCGAGCACCTCGGCGACGTTGCGGCCGTTGTAGCGCACGGCGAGCGTGTCGGCGTTGTAGCGCGCGCCGCCGCAGGTGGGGCAAGGCGCGTACACGCTCGGCAGGAACAGCAGCTCGACCATCACGAAGCCCTCGCCCGCGCAATGCTCGCAGCGGCCCTTGGCCACATTGAACGAAAACCGGCCGGCGTCGTAGCGGCGTTTCTTCGCGGCCGGGGTCGCGGCGAACAGCTTGCGCACCTGGTCGAACAGGCCCGTGTACGTGGCGAGGTTCGAGCGCGGCGTGCGGCCGATGGGCTTCTGGTCCACGCGCACGAGGCGGCGGATGCCGTGCAGCGCACCGGCGATGTGGCCGACGGTCGGGATGTCGGCCTCCCGTTCGAGGTCCATGCCCTCCCCGGTGTCGTCGTCGGCGCCGCCCTGCCCGAGCGCGGCGCCGACGAGGTCGACGAGCACCTGGCTCACCAGCGTCGACTTGCCCGAGCCGGACACGCCCGTCACGCCCGTCATCACGCCCAGCGGGAACGCGACGGCCAGGTCGTGCAGGTTGTTGCGCGTGACGCCCTCCAGCCGCAGCCAGCCCGTCGCCGCGCGCGGCGTGCGCGCCGGCGGGCGGATCGCATCGGCCGCGTCGGGAAACAGGTAGCGCCGCGTGTGCGAGCCGGCCACGTCGCGCAGGCCGGCGGGGAGCCCGCTGTAGAGGATCTGCCCGCCCTGCTCGCCCGCCTGCGGGCCGACGTCGACGATCCAGTCGGCGTGGCGGATCACGTCCAGCGCATGCTCGACGACGAACAGCGAATTGCCCGCCGCCTTCAGGCGCGCGAGCGCGTCGAGCAGCGCTTCGGTATCGGCCGGGTGCAGGCCGGCCGACGGCTCGTCCAGCACGTACACGACGCCGAACAGGTTCGAACGCACCTGCGTGGCCAGGCGCAGGCGCTGCAGCTCGCCCGGCGACAGCGTCGGCGTGCTGCGCTCCAGCGCCAGGTAGCCGAGGCCCAGCGCCAGCATCGTGTCGAGCCGCGCGCACAGGTCCGCGGCGATGCGCTGCGTGACGATCAGCTGCTCGGGATGCTTGCTGCTGCGCGCCCTGCCCCTGGGTTCCGTCCCGTCCACGTAAGGGCGCAGCAGCTGCGCCAGCCGTTCGAGCGGCACGCGCGACAGGGTCATGATGTCCATGCCGGCGAACGTCACGGACAGCGCTTCCCGGCGCAGCCGGCGGCCCTGGCACAGCGGGCATTCGGTGCTCACCATGTAGCGCGCCACGCGCTTCTTCATCGATGCGCTTTCCGTGTTCGCGAAGGTCTGCAGCACATAGCGGCGCGCCCCGCTGAACGTGCCCTGGTAGCTCGGGGTGTCCTTGCGCTTCAGGGCGCGCCGCGTTTCCTCGGGCGTCAGGCCGGCGTACACGGGGACGGTCGGGGTCTCGTCCGTGAACAGGATCCAGTCGCGCACCTTCTTCGGCAGGTCGCGCCACGGCGTGTCGACGTCGTAGCCCAGCGTGACGAGGATGTCGCGCAGGTTCTGGCCGTGCCACGCGGGCGGCCACGCGGCGACGGCGCGCTCGCGGATCGTCAGGCTGTCGTCCGGCACCATCGATTGTTCCGTCGCGTCGTACACGCGGCCGAGGCCCGAGCACTGCGGGCAGGCGCCTTCCGCCGTGTTGGGCGAAAACGATTCGGCATACAGCAGCTCCTGGCCGGGCGGATAGTCGCCGGCGCGCGAATACAGCATGCGCAGCGAATTCGACAAGGTGGAGACGCTGCCGACGGACGAACGCGTCGTCGGCGTGCCGCGCTGCTGCTGCAGGGCGACGGCGGGCGGCAGGCCGTCGACGTCGTCCACTTCCGGCACGGGCATCTGGTGGAACAGGCGGCGCGCGTACGGCGACACCGACTCCAGATAGCGCCGCTGCGCTTCCGCGTACAGCGTCCCGAACGCGAGCGACGACTTGCCCGAGCCGGAGACGCCGGTGAACACGACGAGGGCGTCGCGCGGGATGTCGAGGTCGACGTTTTTCAGGTTGTGCTCGCGCGCGCCGCGCACGCGCACGTAGCCGGTCTTCGGCGGCGGTTTGCTGGATGGGTCGGGCATGCCTGCGGCTCCGGATGCGTCACGATGCCCTATTTCAGCACGCGCGCACCCGGCCGTCCGTGCGCTCGGCCACCGTCAGGGAATCAGCGCGCGGGCCCGCAATTCGGAAAACAGGTCGAAAAACGAGTCCTCGGTCGACTGCCACGCCGCGAAGCCGAGGCGGCGGCTGTTCGCCATGTCCGTCATCACTTCGATGGGCCGGCCGAGGTCGAGGTCCGTGTGCCAGGGCGACACGAGGCGGTTCAAGTCGGCCTCGTGGAGCTTGTGGCGCGTCGCGATCGCGCGCCACACGGCGTGATCGTTCGCCATCTCCGCCTCGAGCGGTTGCGTTGCGCCCTCGAAACCGGCCGCCTGGACGCCGAACCACGCGGCCAGCCGGCGCCACAACCAGCTCCAGCGGAACACATCGCCGTTCGCGACGTTGAAGGCCTGGTTGCGCGCCGCATCCGTGTCGGCGGCCCAGCGCAACTGCCTGGCCAGCATGCGCGCGTCCGTCACGTCGGACAGCCCTTCCCACTGCGCCTGCGAGCCGGGAAACCGGAACGGGCGCCCGGTTTCCTTGCAAATCGACGCGTACACGGCCAGCGTCGTGCCGAGGTTCATCGCATTGCCGACGGCCATGCCGATGACCGTGTGCGGCCGGTGCACGGTCCACGTCAGCCTGTCGCGGGCGGCCGCGGCGTAGACCTCGTCCTCCTGCGCATAATAAAAATTGTCGAGCGGGAGGCGCGGCTGGGATTCGCGCAGCGGCGTGTCGGGCAACGTGCCGGCGCTGGCATAGGCGTCGAACGGGCCGAGGTAGTGCTTCAGGCCCGTGACGAGCGCCACGTGGCGCACGGTCTTGCGATGGCTGAGCGCATCCATCAGGTTGCGCACGAGGGCGGCGTTGACGCGGATGTTCTCGGCCTCGCTGTCCTGGCGCATCCACGTCGTGATGAAGACGTGGGTCGGTCCGGCGCTGCCGAACGCCGTCGCCAGCGCCGCGCCGAGGCGTTCCGGGTCCAGCAGGTCGGCCGGCACGGGGATCAGTCCCGGCAGATCGGCGGGCGGCCGGCGCGCCAGGCCGTACACGGTCCAGCCGTGGGCCAGCAGTTCCCGTGCCGTGGCATGGCCGCCGATGCCGCTGGCACCCACGACGAGTGCGCTTCTTTGCATGTCCGCCTCTCCGTTGACGATCGCCCCATATTCTTGCTTGCTTCAGGAATGGACGTCGCCCTGTTGCCGGGTCGCCGCGAGGTCGTCGAGCGCGGCGCACATCCTGTCGACGCCGGCGCGTGGCTGGCATCGCTGCGCCACGGCGCGCGTGCGCTCCGCCAGGCCGGGGGCCGCCAGCAACGCGTCCAGCCTGCGCGCGAGCCGTGCATCGTTCAGCCGCCCTGCCGGCAGGCTCGCGCCGACGCCGAGCGCCGCCACGCGCGCGCCATTGTCGAACTGGTCGTGCGCCAGCGGCACGACGAGCTGCGGCGTGCCCGCGCGCAGCGCCTCCGCCGTCGTGCCGATGCCGCCGTGGTGGACCAGCGCGGCCGCATGCGGCAGCAGGAGTCGCAGCGGCACATAGTCCTGCCACAGCATCGTCGGCGGGAGGTCCGGCGGCACCTGGTCGCGATGCGGCGTGAGGAAGATCGCGCGCCGGGCCAGGCGCGCGGCCGCCGCACAGGCAGCGCGGAAGTACGCCGCCGCCTGCGTGTTGCCGGTGCCGTGCGTGAACACGAGCGGCGCCGCGCCGGCCTGCAGGAACGCTTGCAGACCGGCGGCCAGCGGCGCATCGGCATTCGGATCGAACAGGGGAAAATCGCCGCGGACCAGCGGCTGCGGCCAATCCGGCTGCGTGGGCGCGAACCAGTCGGGAAACAAGGTCAGCGACAGGTCGGGCACGGCCGCGATCCAGTCGACCAGCGTCGCCACGGGCGCGCACCCGCGCGCGACGCGCGCCGCGTTCACGTCCACCAGCGCGACGGGATCGACGAAGCGCTTGCCCACCCAGCGCCAGAAGCGGCGCCGCGCGGCCAGCGGCACCCACGCGGGCACGCGCCATGGGCCGACCAGCAAGGGATCGTGCACCGTCACCAGGTTCGCCGGCGCCAGGTAGGTGGCCGCGATCCTGACGCCGGGATGCACCGCGCGGCACAGGTCCGCCTCGGGCAGCGCGAGCGGGTGCGCGAGCAGCACGCAGCGCTCGCCCGCCGGCAGCGCCTCGACGAACGGCACGATGCGCGCCATCGCCGGCCGCGTCGCGCGCCAGACGACGCCGAAGCCGCGCGTCGGGTGCCACAGGTCCGGGTCGCGCAGCACGGCTTCATCGGCCGGCAGGCCGGTGAACGGCAACCCGGTCGGCCGCACCCACGGACCGTGCTGCTCCGGCGCGAGGAAACTCACGCGGTGGCCGCGCGCGCGCAGCGCGAGGGCAAGCGCCAGGAAGGGGAACAGGTCGCCGGCCGAGCCGATCGTGACGACGACGAAGTGGACGGGTTCGATGCGGGCTCCTTGTTGCGTTGCCGCTACTGTACCCGAAGCATGCGGCCAGCTTGCGTAGCAAACGCTGAGGCTCGGACAGCGGTCCAGAATTGTCCACTTGCCACGCCACGGACACGCAAGGGAAAAATTAGCGCTTATCCACCTGCCTCGCTGCCAACCGGAAGGACGAGCGATCCATCAAGTTTAAAGATTCCGGGAGAAAAATTCACCGATGCCTTTGCCAGTGACAAGCATGACACGGTGACGAAGCGAATGCCGCAGCCGTGCAATTGAGCATTTGTTGTTGCAAATCAGGAAGGTCGTCCTTGCGTGGTCTTTAAATGTCGAGACCGGCTGGTTATACACGCGTTTCCTGAACAATTCAGGGCGTTTTTCGTGTCAGTCCTTGAGTGCCTGAACAGGTGTTTTATGGTTGAGCGCCCGCTGCGGAATGCTGTGGTTATGAATCTTGACGTAATTGCGCAGCGTCGATTCCAGGTCGGCGGCTGAACGGAAACGTGTCTGGTTGACGATGTCGCTGACGCGGCCATTGAACCGCTCGACCAATACCATTGGTCTGCGGGTGGCGAGGCGGAATGAGGCGATGCTCGATGCCGAACTGCTTGCACAGCCGGTCGAACACGTGTGTGCCGCCGAATTCCTTTTTCTTGCCGCCGGCCGTGAAGCGATCAGTGAACTGGCTGCCGTTGTCGGTCAGCAGCTTAACGATCTTGACGGGGCAGGCCTGCCGCACCTTCGCCAGGAAATCGACGCTGCGGCTGTCGGTCTGGTCGGCATTCAGTTCGATGTAGACCCAACGCGTGGCGCGGTCGATGGCGACGAACAGGTAGTGGCGCGACGTCTCGTCGGGCATCTGCGGCAGGTACTTGATATCGATGTGCACGAAGCCCGGCTCGTAATCCTTGAAAGCCTTTTCGTGACCAGCGTGGCGCCCTCGGTCTGGCAAGTGACGTTGTTCAGTCTGGCCAGTTCGGCTTGTGGGAGCGTCGAGTTCCTGATTTTCCTCGCGGATCAGGTGGGTCGTACGGGCTTGGCTGTGGAGCGCTTGGATCATTGAATTGCCAGTGAAAGCTCGAATTGGAACAGTGTACGCAAAACGTTTCTGGCCTTGAAGAGCGGCCAGCTACGGATGGGTACACGATCCCACGAGTCTAAACACTTGGAGACACCGTTGAGACAGTGGACTGGAGTGGCTGGATGGGGGCTGTTGGCAATACGCAATCGGCGCAATCCGATGCATTGTCTCACGCTGCGCAAAAGCAAAACGGCAGATGAGTCCGCATCGGATGGCGGATTTAACAATATCTATCGCCAGATGATATTTAACTAACCAATCGACGCCCTAACTTAATAGGTTGGGGCGCAAATGAAATCCAGAGAAGATGGAACATATAAAAAAAATCAACATTTGGCTTTTTTTGCCTGTTTTGTTCGTGGCAAAATTATGGGCTGCGATAGATAAAGGCAATGCGGGACCGTGGAACCTAGCAATAATGGTCACTTGCTCAGTGCTGTTGTTGCTGTACGTCGAAAGAAATACCGCTATGCGAAGTATAGCTTGGCAGGGCGTGCTATGTATTTCATATATAGCTCTTGTGCTATTCATTCTCTTCGCCTTGGGGCTCAGAGAAAAGGAATTATCTTTCGTAAAATCTTTAATTCCTTACAGCCGTTGGCCAATGTTTCTAATTGATGCGTTTGGCGCAGCTGTTTCGGAAGAAATAATTTTCAGAAAGTTTCTTCTGTGCTCGCTTCTAAAAAGGATGAGACCGATATATGCCATAGTTTTATCCTCGCTAATCTTTTATCTTTGCCATTTCTCAATAATGGCAACAATCATAATCAGCGGGATATTTTATGCAAGCGTCGCTCTTAGATGGAATTCGCTTTTGCTGGCAATAGGAATGCATACTATATATGATTTCCTTGGAAACATGGCATTATCTGTTGGCCAAGTATCTGTCACTATCATAGGAGACCTTAATGCGTACCAAGTGTTGCATGGAGCAGCTGCCCTTTCTGACTTTATATTCATTGCCGCATACTTCACGATGATCTTTGCTTTTGATATTATCTCCGCCTGCGCAGTCAAAATAAAAACAAGGAGAAAAATAGAGGAGATTGCGTCATAAGTTAAGGCCACGTCGAATAACCCGGCTTTCGGCATGAGCCAGGCAATGTAGTGCTTGATTCGGCGTTGCTACGCGGCTCCATCAACGTGATTTCGATAGCCGCTCGTATCTGGATGAGGTCAGTTTGGCAAGCGCAGGGTGCCAAACTGCTGGTTTAGAACGGTGCCACCCGATGTTCTTTCAGGAAGACCAATCGCTTGAGGTTATAGCTGCGACGGTCCAGCAACTGGTACTCCAGCGCGTCGTCGGCAAGGTTATATAACTGTTGAAGCACCAGGGTCTTGATCATCAAGACTGTCGGGTACGGCGGCCGACCACCATTGGCGCGCGAAGGCCGCGGTGTCGCTGCATCGATGCACGCGGCCAGCGCCTCAAAATCGACGTGCTCGGCCAGACCGACCAAAGGATCGCCTGTTTTTGCTCGCCGGTCTTCGCGCTCCTGCTCGGCAAAAAGGCTGAGCCGGGGTTTCATCATGACGACACTCGCCGGCTGCGTCGATGTCAGGATGTTACTCAGCCATCGTCAGCCTGGCCGAGGTTTTTCGAGGTGGCCTTAACAGGATCCAGATCCCGCCAGCCGTGAATTCCTGGCCACGATAGCGCCCGCATCAGCCAGGAACGCTTATAGGAACCGGTCCAGAATCTTCCTGCTCCCCTTGTCGATCGCGAACATGTCCCGGATGAGGAAGTGGATGCCGTGGCTGTCCGCGATGAGCAGCGAATAGGCGCCCAGGCGGCGGATGTCTTCCTCGCCTTTCAGCACGAACTCCGTGTCGCCGCGGTCCGTTTTGACGGTCCACGTGCACGGCGTGGCGAAGCTGGAGACGGCCTTGATCGACTCGATCGCGGGCATGAATTCGCGGCCGTCCAGTTCATCGGTGACGAGCGCGCGGAGGTCGGCCGGCAGGGTCTCGAGGTCGTCGATCCACGCGACTTCCTTGCCGCCGTCGCGCACGAGCGAGATGCCCTTCGTCGGCGCCTGCACGGGGAACGAGCGCACCGGCGCCACGCCGACGAATTCCTCGCCGTCGCCGTTCGTCAGTACCAGCTTGCCGAACGCATCCCGGCGTAAAGTAAAAGTGGTCATCGTTCAGTCTTCCTTGTTGCCGTCGTCCGGGTCCTGGTCGACGTTGCGCGCCTGCGCCTCGTACAGCCGGAAGTAGGCGCCCTGGCGCGCCATCAGGTCGTCGTGGTTGCCCTCTTCCACGACCTGGCCGCGGTCCAGCACGACGAGGCGGTCGGCGCGGTGCAGGGTGGACAGTCGGTGCGCGATGGCGATCGTCGTGCGGCCCTGCACGAGGTTGTCGAGCGCCTTCTGGATCTCTTTTTCGGTTTCCGAGTCGACCGAGGACGTGGCCTCGTCGAGGATCAGGATCGGCGGATCGATCAGCAGCGCGCGCGCGATCGAGATGCGCTGGCGCTCGCCGCCGGACAGGCCCTGGCCGCGCTCGCCGACCATCGAATCGTAGCCCTGCGGCAGGCGCAGGATGAATTCGTGGGCGTGCGCGGCGCGGGCGGCGGCGATGATCTCCTCGCGCGTCGCGTCCGGCTTGCCGTAGGCGATATTTTCCGCGATGGTGCCGAAGAACAGGAACGGCTCCTGCAGCACGAGGCCGATGTGGCGGCGATAATCGGCCACCGCGAAGCTGCGGATGTCGCGGCCGTCCAGCAGGATCGCGCCTTCGGCCACATCGTAGAAGCGGCAGATCAGGTTGACCAGCGTGCTCTTGCCGGAACCCGAGTGCCCGACGAGGCCGACCATCTCGCCCGCCCTGATGTTCAGCGAGATGCCGCGGTTGACGGCGCGGTTGCCGTAGCGGAAGCCCACCTCGCGCAGCGCGATATTGCCTTCGACCTTGTCCAGCTTGACCGGGTTGACGGGGTCCGGAACGCTCGACACGTGGTCGAGGATGTCGAAGATGCGCTTGGCGGCCGACGCGGACTTCTGCGTGACCGACACGATGCGGCTCATCGAATCGAGGCGGACGTAGAAGCGGCCGCTGTACGCGATGAATGCCGAGAGCACGCCGACGGTGATCTCCTGCTGGCTCACCTGCCAGATGCCGAAGCACCAGATGATGAGCAGGCCAAGTTCCGTCAGCAGCGAGACGGTCGGTGAAAACAGCGACCACACCTTGTTCAATTTGTCGTTGACGGCCAGGTTGTGCTTGTTCGCTTCGCGGAACCGCGACGCTTCGCGGTGTTCCTGGGCGAAGGCCTTCACGACGCGGATGCCGGGGATGGTGTCGGCCAGCACGTTCGTGACCTCGCCCCACACGCGGTCGATCTTTTCGAACCCGGTGCGCAGCTTGTCGCGCACGACGTGGATCATCCACGCGATGAACGGCAGCGGCACGAGCGTGATCAGCGCCAGCTTGGCGTTAATGCTGAACAAAATCACGCCCGTCATGATGATCATGAGGACGTCTGACAAAAAGTCGAGCAGGTGCAGCGACAGGAACACGCAGATCCGGTCGGAGCCGCTGCCGATGCGCGACATGAGGTCGCCCGTGCGCTTGCCGCCGAAGAATTCCAGCGACAACCGCAGCAGGTGTTCATAGGTTTCCGAACGCATGTCGGCACCCATGCGCTCCGACACGAGGGCCAGGATGTACGTGCGGCCCCAGCCCAGCGCCCAGGCCAGGATCGACGACGCGAACAGGCCGCCCATGTACTGGTAGACGAGGCGCGTGTCGATGTGCTTGCCGTTCTGGTACGGGATCAGCACGTTGTCCATCAGCGGCATCGTCAGGTATGGCGGAATCATGTGTGCGCCAGTACTTGCCAACATGAGCAAGAATCCGACGAGCAACTGACCGCGATACGGCCTGGCGAAGCGCCACAAACGGAACAGCGTCCAGGTCGACGGCGGCGTATGGAGGACCTTCGTGCAGATCGGGCAGTCTTCCTGGTCCGGTTCGAGCGGCGCCTTGCAACTTGGACAAGTGTGCTGCTCCGGCGGCTGCACGGCGACGCCGCTGACGTGGCTGTCGACCTGGTCGTGGAACTGGTCGACGACGCGGATGGCCTGCAGGTTCTGGCCCAGGGTGAAGCGCCAGGCCGCCAGCAAGCCGTTCTGGTCGGTCAGTTCGAGGTGGCCGACGCCGCCGTGGTCGTAATGGCGCATTGTCAAACCGGCACGATACGGCCAGTCGCGCCACATCGTGTCGCCGGGCGCGCGCGTGAGCAGGCGATAATTGGTGACGACGAGAATACCTTTGGTGAAACGTAATTTCGCATCGAGGTCAACCTCGACGCTGTTTAAAACGTTTTCCCCGGGCGCAAGCTTTTTCGCGACGTCCGCCTGCCAGTGCTCAGGCAGGAAACCGGCGGTCAACGCCGGCGGAACGGAGGGAACGAGTTGTTGAGTTGTCATGTGATGCCGCCGGTAAAGGCAAAGTTTCCGGTTCTATTTCGGGATTGGAGCAGCCAAAGGCTGGCAGATCTGTACGATGGAACGTTGTGGGCGGTGTTGCCGTTGACACGCACGCCGACTGAAAGGCGGCGCGTGGGCGTGTACGGTATTCTATCGGAGGGGCCAGACTGGCAGAAATCGGTTCGGCACGGTAAGCTTCGTTCCGGCAAGTATACAACATGTGCATTGTGGAAAGAGAGGAAGACGGGCCGTGATCCGGCGCCGTCTTTGACCAACGATGTGCAAACTTAGGCAACGCCACGCGATGAGAGAGCGGTCGTCGCGTGGCTGGATATTTTCATGACAAACAAGAAAGACATTGCAATTCTTCGTGTAAACCACCTGCGTGGACCGAACATCTGGACCTATCGCCCTGTCATCGAAGCATGGCTCGACATCGGCGAACTCGAAGAATGTCCTTCGAACAAACTTCCCGGCCTCTACGAACGCCTGACCGCCTGGCTGCCGGGCCTGATCGAACACCGCTGCGGCGTCGGCGAGCGCGGCGGTTTCCTGGAGCGCCTGCGCGACGGCACGTGGGCCGGCCACATCCTCGAACACATCGTCCTCGAACTGCAAAACCTGGCCGGCATGAAGACCGGCTTCGGCAAGACCCGCTCCACGGCCGACCAGGGCATCTATAAAATGGCATTCCGCACGCGCGACGACACCGTCGGCCGCGCCGCCCTGCAGGCCGGCCACGCCCTCTTGATGGCCGCCATCAACGATACCCCGTTCGACCTGCAGGGCAAGGTGGACGAGCTGACGGAACTGGTCGACCGCTACTGCCTGGGCCCGTCCACGGGCCACATCGTCGACGCCGCCACCGACCGCCGCATCCCGTCGATCCGCCTGACCGACGGCAATCTCGTGCAGCTGGGTCACGGCGCCGCACAGCGCCGCATCTGGACGGCCGAGACCGACCGCACGAGCGCCATCGGCGAATCCATCGCCAGCGACAAGGACCTCACCAAGACCCTGCTCGGGTCCTGCGGCGTGCCGGTACCGGAAGGCACCGTCGTGCGCAGCCGCGAAGCCGCGTGGGAAGAAGCGCAGGACATCGGCCTGCCCGTCGCCGTCAAACCGGTCGACGGCAACCATGGCCGCGGCGTATCGTTGAACCTGATGTCGGAAACGGACGTGCACGCCGCGTACGCCATCGCGTCCGAGGAAGGCGATTCCAGCGCCGTCCTCGTCGAGCGCTTCATTCCGGGCAACGAACACCGCCTGCTCGTCGTCGGCTCGAAAGTCGTCGCGGCGGCAAAGGGCGAATCGCTGTGGGTCGTCGGCGACGGCGCATCCACCGTGACCCAGCTGTGCGACAGCCAGATCAACATCGACCCGCGCCGCGGCAACTCGGAAGAATTCCCGCTCAGCCCCGTGGTGCCGGCCGAGAGCGACGAAGTGAAACTCGATCTCAAGCGCCAGGGCCTGAACCCGGATTCGATCCCGCAGGCCGGCCAGAAGGTGCTGATCCAGCTGAACGGCAACGTGGCCGACGACGTCACGGACGAGGTGCACCCGGATGTCGCCCACGTGGCCGCGCTGGCCGCGCGCGTCGTGGGCCTGGACATCGCCGGCATCGACCTCGTGTGCGAAGACATCGCGCGTCCGCTGGAAGAACAGCGCGGCGCCATCATCGAAGTCAATTCCAGCCCGGGCCTGCTCGCCCACATCAAGCCCGCGCAGGGCGAGCCGCGCAACGTCGGCCGTGCGATCGTCGAGCACCTGTTCGCCGATGGCGAGACGGGACGCATCCCGCTCGTGGGCGTCACCGGCACCACGGACGCCGCGCTGGCCGCGCGCCTCGTCGGCACCGTGCTGAACCTGTCCGGCAAGCACGTGGGCGTGGCGAACCGCGACGGCCTGTTCCTCGACAGCCGCCAGGTCACGACCCAGGACGGCACCGGCTTCGACGCCGGCCAGCGCCTGCTGATCAACCGCACCGTGCAGGCGGCCGTGTTCGAATCGAACGCGCGCACGATCCTGTCCGAAGGCCTGCCCTACGACCGCTGCCAGGTCGGCATCGTGACCGACATGGGGAACGTGGCCGACGTGGCCGACCTGTACGTGCGCGACGACGATGCACTCTACAACGTCGTGCGCAGCCAGGTGGACGTCGTGCTGGCCGACGGCGCGGCCGTGCTGAACGCGCATGACCCGCGCGTGGCCGCGCTGGCCGAACTCTGCGACGGCGCCGTGCTGTTCTACGCGCAGGACGAAGCCAACGACGTGCTGCGCGCGCACCGCGCCGCCGGCGGCCGCGTCGCCTTCGTGCGCGACGGCCACATCGTCCTGGCGCAGGGCAGCGAAGACATGCCGCTGCTGGGCATCGACAAGGTCAAGCCCGCCACCGCCGCGCAGCCGGACGCCCTGCTGGCCGCCGCGCTGGCCGGCTGGGCGCTGGACGTGCCGACCGACTTGATCTGCGCCGGCCTGCGCACCTTCGACGCAGCCGGCAAAAAGAAGGGCAAAGCCTCATAAAGATACGTGCCCGGCATGACCGGGCCGGTGCGCGCCAGCTACCAGGAGCTCTGGCGCCGCAAGACCCTAAAGGAAAGACCCATGGAAGTAACACGCGTACGGGCCCTGCGCGGCCCGAACCTCTGGAGCCATCACACGTCGATCGAGGCGATCGTCACCTGCGCACCCGAGGAAGAATCGATCGGCGCCCTGTCCGGTTTCGAGGCGCGCCTGCGCGCCCTGTTCCCCGACATCGGCGCGCTGCAGCCGACCGGCCATGACGACAAGATCCCGCTGGCCCACGTGCTGGAAGTCGCCGCGCTCGCCCTGCAGGCGCAGGCCGGCTGCCCCGTCACATTCAGCCGCACGACCGCCACGCTGGAGCGCGGGGTCTACCAGGTCGTCGTCGAATACAGCGAGGAAGACGTCGGCCGCCTGGCCATGCAACTGGCCGAGCAGCTGTGCGCCGCGGCCCGCAACGACCAGCCGTTCGACCTCGACGGCGCGCTCAAGCAGCTCCGCGACCTCGACGAGGACGTGCGCCTCGGCCCGTCGACGGGTTCGATCGTGCACGCCGCCGTCGCGCGCGGCATCCCGTTCCGCCGCCTGACCGAGGGCAGCCTCGTGCAGTTCGGCTGGGGCAGCCGCCAGCGCCGCATACAGGCCGCCGAGATCGACGCCACCGGCGCCATCGCGGAATCGATCGCCCAGGACAAGGAACTGACCAAGACCCTGCTGAACGCCGCCGGCGTGCCCGTGCCGCTGGGCCGCAGCGTCGCCGACCCCGAGGACGCGTGGGCCGCCGCGCAGGAGATCGGCGTGCCGGTCGTGATCAAGCCCAAGGACGGCAACCAGGGCAAGGGCGTGACCGTGAACGTCACGACGCGCGAACAGCTGGACGCGGGCTTTGCCGCCGCGTCCGAGTTCCGCGCCGAGATCATGGTCGAGAAATACCTGCCGGGCCACGACTACCGACTGCTCGTCGTCGGCAACCAGCTCGTCGCCGCCGCCCGCCGCGACCCGCCGCATGTCGTGGGCGACGGCGCGCACACCGTGCGCCAGCTCGTCGACATCGTCAACAAGGACCCGCGCCGCGGCGACGGCCACGCGACGTCGCTCACCAAGATCCGCTTCGACGACATCGCCCTGGCCTCGCTGGCCAAGCAGGGCTACGACGCCGACTCCGTGCCGCCGAAAGGCCAGCGGGTCACTCTGCGCAACAACGCGAACCTGTCGACGGGCGGCTCCGCCACCGATGTGACGGACGACGTCCACCCCGAAGTGGCGGCCCGCGCGATCGCGGCCGCGCACATGGTCGGCCTGGACATCTGCGGCGTCGACCTCGTGTGCGACAGCGTCCTGAAACCCATCGAGGAGCAAGGCGGCGGCATCGTCGAAGTGAACGCCGCGCCGGGCCTGCGCATGCACATCTCGCCGTCGTTCGGCAAGGGCCGCGCCGTCGGCGAAGCCATCATGGACACGCTGTACGCCCCGGGCGACGACGGCCGCATCCCGGTGGTCGCGGTGACGGGCACGAACGGCAAGACCACCACCGTGCGCCTGATCGCGCACCTGCTCGCGAGCTCGGGCCTGCGCACCGGCATGACGAACACGGACGGCGTGTACATCCAGGGCCGCCGCATCGACAGCGGCGACTGCAGCGGCCCGCGCAGCGCGCGCAACGTGCTGCTGCACCCGGACGTCGACGCGGCCGTGTTCGAGACGGCGCGCGGCGGCATGCTGCGCGAGGGTCTGGCATTCGATCGCTGCCAGGTCGGCGTCGTCACCAACATCGGTGCCGGCGACCACCTGGGCCTGAACTACATCACCACGCTGGAAGACCTCGCGGTACTCAAGCGCGTGATCATCCAGAACGTGGCCCCCGGCGGCATGGCCGTGCTGAACGCGGCCGACCCGATCGTCGCGAGCATGGCCGAAAACACGAAAGGCGACGTCACCTATTTCGCGCAGGACCCGTCGCTGCCGACCATGCAGAAGCACCGCGCGCAGGGCCGCCGCATCGTCTACGTCAAGGACGGCCACCTCGTCGCGGCGCAGGGCAAGAAGGAAGAGCGCATCCCGCTGGTCGAGGTGCCCATCACCCGCGGCGGCGCGGTCGGCTTCCAGGTCGAGAACGTGATGGCCTCCGTGGCCGCCGCGTGGGCCGTCGGCATCACATGGGACGCGATCCGCCTGGGTCTGAAAACCTTCGTCGGCGAAAGCGACAACGCGCCGGGCCGCTTCAATGTGTTCGACTACCGCGGCGCGACGGTCATCGCCGACTACGGCCACAATCCGGACGCGATCCAGGCCCTGGTGAACGCCGTCGAATCGATGCCGGCCAAGCGCCGCTCGGTCGTGATCTCCGGCGCCGGCGACCGCCGCGACGAGGACATCCGCGACCAGACCCGCATCCTCGGCAAAGCCTTCGACGACGTGCTGCTGTACGAAGACCAGTGCCAGCGCGGCCGCTCGGAGGGCGAAGTCGTCGCCCTGCTGCGCGAGGGTCTCGCCGGCGCCACCCGCACGACGCACGTCGACGAGATCAAGGGCGAATTCGTCGCCATCGACCAGGCGCTGGCGCGGTTGCAGCCGGGCGACCTGTCCCTGATCCTGATCGACCAGGTCGACGAGGCGCTGGCGCATATCACCAAGCGGGTGAAGGAAGGCTGACGTAGGCTTCGCGCTGTTCCGGAACGGGCGCCGCGTGCGCCCGTTTTGCTTTTTGTTGGTGCCGCTCAGAAACGTGGAGGGCCGCGCACGCTACGTTAGTCAGCGAACGTGCTCTGAGCAACATCTGGCATACCATGGGTGATCGTGGCCAGGTGTGATTACCTGCCATTCAAGCGAGCGGTGCAACCATGACGATCGACAAGGACACGCAACATCAGCCCGTACCGGCCCCCGAGATGCCGTTCCGGCGCCTGCTCTACCGGTTCCTGTTCTTCGACTGGCTGTTCCACGACGTCAGCGCCGCGCGCGACCGCTTCGAACGGCACGCCGCGCACCAGCACAACCGCAGGATGAGCCGCTACCTGCCCGTGTACCTGCGGCGCTGGTCGTTCCTGACCGCGTTCGATTTCGCGCTGGGCATCCTGTTCGAGAAAGTCCTGCAGGCGGGGTTGCTGTCGGCCTGGTTTTTTACCTGGTCGTGCGTGACCTTTACCGGCATGGTCGTCATCACGGTGGCGTGGCTCATCCTGAATCATGCGCGGTTCTCCTGAATTTGATGTTCGGTAAGTTGCCGCTGTGCAATTGCGCGACGATAGAGTCCGCAACCACCATGAGGAGGACGACATGACTTACCGATGGATCGACGACCAGGGCTTGCTGAAGAAAATGCTGGGTGAACGGCGGATCGACCGCTGGACGGCCGATAACGTGCAGGACGCCTTGCGCGCGCGCGGGGTGCACGCGGCGGCGCGGGCGATGGAGTACCGGCGGGTGCGGATGGAAACGGCGCTCAGGGTGCTGGCAATGGCTAAAAGCCGGCGATCCACCTCCACCTGACGGCGCGGATGGTTCCCGCGCCCGGCAGTACGCTCAAGATCACGTCGCTCGGCTCGCGCGAGAACCTGCTCGGCAAACCGGTCACCGCGGTGCCCCTGGTCGGCCACGAGGGCGCTCCGATGCCGATGCCGTGGCGGCTTGGCACCGCTTGGCTGGTGTAGATCAGTCATCGAGCCTCAAGCGTTCGCCGATCGCGCGGGCGTTCTCATTGCCGCTCACTGCGAACGGCAGGTCGTCATGCACCCGGGCGTTGCCGCGGTCGCCGGGTGCACCCGCTCCCCTGGCCTCGGCCACCGCGTCGCATTCCCGAAAACGAGCAATTCCAAAACAAGAATTGGCTGCCTCCCCCTGTCAAAAGAAAAATGGCTACGCGCATTGGCGATTTTGAAAATTGCGGCGTACACGGGGAGCGCGCAGAATGTAGCGCATCCTCTGGTGACCATTCGTGCGACATCGCGCCATGCCAGGCGCACTCTTGCCGGCACCGGCCTTGGCCGGCAGCGGCTCGCCACCCGTGCCCGGGCCCCTAAGGCAACGCCGACGCCGCCAATCGTCATCCCGGATCCCGCCGTTCCGCCAGCCCCGACGCAGGCGTCCGGCCTCTACAACCACGGCCAGGACTTTGCCGCCGACAGACGCCTGGTGCCGCCGCCGCGGAGAAGCGATGCTGCAGGACCTTTTGCAGTCGTTTGTCAGGCGTCCTCGGACCGCCACGCACGATGGCAGCCGTGTTACACGTCGACTGAACGGGCGCCACGCGGCCTCGATCTCGCCGAACTCTCAATTTATTCTTTTATCCCATGAAAAATAAGCTTAGCCTCATTTTAGCGTTGCTGGTCTTGCCAGTTCAGGGCGTGGCTTTGGCGCAAGCGCAAAACCCCTTGATTTTTGCCGATGTGCCAGATATGTCCATGATCAGGGTTGGCAATAATTATTATATGAGCAGCACGACCATGCACATGAATCCGGGTGTGCCCATCATGAAATCAACCGATCTCGTCAATTGGAAGATGATCAATTATGCCGATGAGAAGTTGGCAGACATGCCGGAGCTGAATTTAACAGAAGGCAAAAACGCATACAGCAGGGGCACCTGGGCCAGCAGTCTGCGCTTCCATAAGGGCATGTATTACGTCACCACGTTTTCATACACCACGGGTAAGACCTATATTTTCAGGACCCGGGACATTGAAAAAGGAAACTGGAAGCGGACATCCTTCGAGCCAGCGTATCATGACAATTCGCTGGTTTTCGACAATGGCAAAGCCTACTTGATTCATGGCGCCGAAAATCTGAAGATTGTTGAATTGAAGGATGACCTGACGGGAGTGAAGCCGGGCGTTCCCGAGAAAGTTCTCATCGAAAATGCCAGTGCCCCGACAGGAAAGGAAATAGGCCTTAACGCGGAAGGATCCCAGCTATTTAAAATAAACGGGAAGTATTATTTGTTTAACATATGCGCGCCACGCGGGGGAATGCGGACTGTCCTGATACATCGGGCAGACAGTCTCGACGGCCCGTGGGAAGGACGAGTTGCTTTCCAGGACAGAGGAATTGCCCAAGGCGGACTGATCGACACTCCTGATGGGCGCTGGTTCGCTTATCTTTTCCGCGATTATGGGTCAGTCGGTCGCATTCCTTATCTGGTGCCGGTCAAGTGGGAAGACGGATGGCCTGTATTGGGAGAAAACGGGAAGGCCCCGGACAAGCTGGACCTGCCGGCCAGCACGGGTTTGATTCCGAATCTGGTTGCCTCCGATGAATTCGATCGCAAGGCAGGACAGGCAGCATTGCCTTTGGTCTGGCAATGGAACCATAATCCGGATAATAAACTCTGGTCGGTACGGGAAAGAAAGGGATATCTCCGGCTGAAGACAGCCCGGATCGACACCTCATTTGTACAGGCAAGGAATACGCTTACCCAGCGCACGATCGGCCCGGCGAGCACCGGCTCCACCCTGGTGGATGTTTCCAGAATCAAGGAAGGCGATTTCGCGGGACTCAGCGCCTTCCAGAAGAATTTCGGACAGGTTGGCGTCAAGCTCGAAAACGGGCAAAAATGGATCGTCATGGTCAACGCCGCCTCCGATAAACCGGTGGAGGTACAGCGGATTCCTCTGACACAAAATCAAGTCTATCTAAAGGTCGATTGCGATTTTACCGATCTGAAAGACCAGGCCACCTTTGCGTACAGCCTGGATGGAAAGGCGTGGAATCGGATCGGCGACACGTTGAAAATGACCTACGCCATCCCGCATTTTATGGGCTATCGCTTTGCATTATTCAACTATTCAACGAAAAATCCTGGCGGATATGCAGATTTTGATTGGTTTCGAATCAAATACAAAGATAAATGATGAGCCTCCTGCAAAACCTCATTGTTCTTTAGGATTTACTCGCGGGAGCGGCAATGAACATGAAATTTCAACGCGCGCTACCTCGAGTCACTGAACTGCGACCGCCTGTTGCACAAGTTCCGGAAAAATGCGGGACTGGAACCGAAGGCGCCGGTGTACGGCGGATGGGAGGCGGAGCGGCTTTGCCCAGGACACACCCTGGGTCATTTTTTGAGCGCCTGCTCGATGTCTTGGGCGTCCACCGGACGGGAGGGCTGCGCGCCAGGATAGACTACGTCGTCAGCGAGCCCCACGCCTGACAGGAAGCGGCGCATGGCGGCCTGGTATGCGGCTTCCCCGATGGCGATACGCAACTGCGCAATTGTCTGGCCGGCCGGCCCGTCGTTGGCGTGCCCTGGTACACGCTGCACAAGTTGATGGCCGGGCTGCGCGACGCATTCCTGCTCCGGCAGAATGCCCAGGCGCTCGCGGTCCTGGTGCGGATCGCCGACTGGGTCGACGAGGCCGCGCGGCCAGTCGACGAGCCGCGCTTCCAGAAGATGCTCGAGCCGGAGCACGGCGGCATGAGCGAAGTGCTGGCGGACCTGCACGCGCTGACCGGGGAGACGCGCTACCTGCGCCTGGCCGAGCGCTTCAGCCACCAGGCACTGCTGGCGCCGCTTGCCGAAGCGGCGCGACACGCTCGACGGCTTGCACGCCAACACGCAGATTCCGAAAGTAATCGGATTCGCCCGGCTGCACAGCCTCACGGGACAGGCGCACTACCGGCAGGCCGCGCGCTACTTCTGGCGCACCGTGGTCGAGCAGCGCTCATTTGCGACGGGGGGACATGGCGACGGCGAGCATTTCTTTCCGCCCGCCGAGGTCGAAAAGCATCTGGCCTCGGCCCAGACCATGGAAACCTGTTGCACCTACAATATGCTGCGCCTGACGCAAGCCTTGTTCGCCGAGCAACCATCGGCCGCCTACGCCGACTATTACGAACGTGCATTGTTCAACGGCATCCTCGCGTCCCAGGATCCGGACAGTGGCATGTTGACCTACTTCCAGGCCACCCGGCGCACCTTTCCGAAGCTCTACTGCGCACATGAGCATTCGCTCTTCTGCTGTACCGGCACGGGTATGGAAAATCACGCCAAGCACGGCGATTCCATCTATTTCCACGATCGGGATGTATTGGATGTGAGCGGGCCGGGCCTGGGCGATGGGTACGAACTGCTGCCGCTCCATAAAATCGCGCACGGCTACTACGACTTGTATTGGCGGTCGGCTGACGCGTCCTGCGGCGTCCTTCAGATTCCGCCTTGCGGAGCGCTTCACGCCATGCCTGGCGCAACGAAAAAAGCCAGTCCGAACCGGACTGGCTTGTCGACGAAGAGGCCGGGGCGGCCCCGCGAGCGGGACCGCCTTTGCGCTTTAGTACGTGTAGCGCAGGCTCAGGCGGTAGCTGCGGCCTGGCTCGAACCAGGCGCGGGCCATGGTGCCGATGCCTTGTTGCTGCGTCTGGCGCACGACCATGTCCGTCAGGTTGCTCGCCGAGAAGTTGCCTGAGATGCGCTCGTTGAACCTGTAATCCAGGCCAAAGTCCAGCTGGCCCGTCGCTTCCTGCCAGGTCGGCAGGCCGAAGCCCACGTCCGTCGGTGCCACGCCTCCGTTCGCGGCGGCGCGGGCCGGATCGGCGCTCGTGGCGTTATCGCCGCCCGTGCCGTTCGCACCCACGCCCTGCAGGAAGCGGCTGCGCCAGCTATAGGCCAGGCGTGCCGACAGCGGGCCGCGGTCATACAGGAACATCAGGTTGTACGCGTTCTTCGACAGGTACTGGATCGGCATCGACGTGAACGGCAGACCGTTGGTGTCGCAACCATACAAGCTCAGCGAGGCGTTGTTGAACGATCCGTTCGCCGGGCAATACTTCTGGGTGAACGGATGGTACAGGTCCTGCTTGCTGTCGATGTACGTGTAGTTCGCCGAGATGCCGAAGCCCTTGGCCCAGTCCGGCAGCATATGGGCCAGCGCCGGCACATTGTTGAGATAGGTCTGGCCCGCCAGTTCCAGGCCCGTCACCGAACCCTTGGCGACGTTGTCCGGCCCCGTGATCAGGAACGTCTGATCGTTGCCGGCCAGGTCCTTGTAGCTCCGGGTGAACGCCGTGTTCAGGATGATGTCACGCACGTTCTTGCGGAACAGGGCCAGGGTCAGCGACGAACCGCTGCCCGGATACCATTCGAGCGTCCAGTCGAAGTTGTTGGAGCGGATCGGCTTCAGGTTGGCGTTACCCCTGTCGTTGCCCGTGTAGTTGATGCTCTTGATGACGTTACTGTCTGCGCCGGTGCCCATCGTGATGTTCTGGTTCAGCGTGATGTACTCGTTCAGGTTGTTGAACGGCGGACGGTACATCGACTTGGCGAACGCGAAGCGGGTTTGCAGCTTGTCGGTCAGGTCGGCCTTCAGGTTCAGGCTGGGCAGCACATCGACGTACTGCTGCGACGCATTCACCGGATCCTTGATCTTGCCGAAGCGCGGGATCACTTCCGACGTGTTCGAGCCATACGACGGATCGAAGATCGTGAAGCCGTGGGCCTCGCTACGCGTGTGGATCACGCGCACGCCGAGATTGCCCTCGACGGGGAAGCGCAAGTTGTCGAAGCCGAAGCGCAGTTGCCCGTAGCCGGCCTCGGTACGTTCCTGCTGGCGGCTGGTCTGGGCCGGATCGTCATTGTAGGCCAGCGGTTTCCAGCTGCCATCCGCGTTCGAGCAATCGTTGTTGGTGCCATAGTATGCGTTGGCGTCCTGGCACTGCATCAACATGTACGGTTTGATCAGCGCATTATTGGCCAGGTTGCGGACAAAGGCCGGGTCCGGCACTACCATCGTCGGCACTTGGGGAACCTTGCCGTTGAAGAAGGTCGGGAAGTTGTACTGGGTCGTCTTGACCAGGTCGCCGTAGCGCGGGTCGCTGAAGTAACTGTTGTTGGGGCGTGATTGCCAACCCTTGTCCCCAACGAGGGGCAGCGTGCCCGGAACCTTCGTCTGGTTGATGGCCCATGGCTCGGAAATGCTCTTCCAGCCGCCGTTGCCGGAGCTGGCGTCGACGCGGACCGCCGTACGCTTGGTCAGGCGCACGCCGAAGCGCAGGTCGCGCAGCACCTCGTCGTCGAAGCGGAAACGTGCGTCAGTCTTCCAGGCATACAGGTCGCCCTTCGCCTTGGTCGTCGACGGCATCACGAAGCCCATGTAGTAGTTGTCGCGATTCGCCAGGAAGGCGCGGGAGTTGTCGTCGAACGTCACCTTCGGCAGATTGCCCGACAAGTCGATGCCCAAGCTCGGCACGAACGTGCCCAGGGTCATGACGTTGCCTTCGGCGCTGTTCGTCGCATGCACCCACTGCATGTCGTTCTGGACCGCCCAGCGGTCGTTGATGGTCCACTTGAAGTTCCAGGCGATTTCGCGCGTCTGCGACCTGTTGGTGTCGAAGCCGCTGTCCGACTGGTAGCCCAGGCCGCCGGCCGCGAAGTTGTTCGCGCCCAGGCCGCCGGTCGGGTAGGTGTAGGTCGCCTTTTGCAGCACGCCGTTCTGGTTGAACTCCGGATCGAGTGGCTTGACCAGGTACGGCGACTCGACGGCCGTGAACGTGGCGTTCTCGGTGTTGGCCGACTTGTAACCGGAGTGGAAGTACGTCAGGGCCGATTCCATGCCGTTGTTCTTCCACTGCAACGCGCCATAGACACCGGCACGGTCGTTCTGGCTCGTGTTGGTGCGGAAAGACGCGGACTTCGGTATCCAGACGGTCTGGCCGGCCACGAGGTCGGTGCGCGGGAAATACGCATCCACCTGGACCGTATCGTTGTGGGAATTCGTGCGGTTGGCCGACAGGTCGATCAGCGCGCCCCATTGCCCGGTGCGGGTATGCCAGCGCTTCGACACCAGAGCCGACACGCCCGGCGACTTCTTGCTGCCCAGGGCGTTGTAGTTGCCGTTCGCCGACAGGGCGACCTTGCTGTCCTTGTAGTCGAACGGCAGCGCGGTACGCAGATCCACCTGGCCGCTGACGCCGCCTTCGACCAGCTCGGCGGGCGGATTCTTGTGCACGACCACGGCGGACATGAGTTCCGGCGGTATGTCGCCCCAGCTCAGTTCACGGCCCGGATAGCCGGCCGAGAAGGATTCGCGGCCGTTCAGCGTGGACGAACCCCAGGTCAGGCCACGCACCGAGATGCCCGACCCTTCGACCGAGAAGTGTTCCGGGTCGCCGCGCGAACGGTTGCGGTCGATCGTGACACCCGCGACGCGCTGCAGCACCTCGGTGATCGACTTGTCCGGCAGCTTGCCCGCTTCTTCCGCAACGACGGCGTCGATGACTTCGTCGGCGTACTGCTTGAGTTTCTGCGCCGACTGCATGGCGGCGCGCTGGCCGCTCACGACCACCGTCGGCGTGACCGAGTCGCCGGCCGGCGTGGACTGCGCGTGCGCCGCGCCACCCCAGACAAGTGCAGCCTGCGCCACCGCGAACGACAGCGCGGTCATCTTGATCGGCTTACGCACGATCTTCGTCTCAATTCTTGTCATTATCTATGTCCTCTTGTAGATGCCTTGGTTGCCACCGCACCCGGCGGTGGCTTTATGCTGTCACTGGAAAATGACGGGGCCGGTCAGCGTGAGTTGGGTCGAGTAGGTCAGGTTGGCCGCGCCGGCGGTCGCCATCGAGGTGTTCGCGCTCACGGCGGAGAATTCGACCTGCGAGATCGGGTAGTCCTGCAACTCGTTCCAGAGGTCGAGTCCCGTCAGGCCGCACGACTCGGCAATCGTGAACTTGTCCTTGAGACCGACGCTGTAGCTCGTGGCGGCTGCCGCGGTCGGCGTCACCACCGCGTGCAGCTTCACGTTGCAGGCCTCGCCTTTCGCGTTGAGAGCGAAGTGGCCGAGGTACAGGTTGACATCGACCGCGTTGTTACCGGTGCCGAACCATTCGGGGTTCTCCGCGAGAGTGAACTTCAGCGCTCCCTGGGCATCGATCCGTACGCCGGTGGTCGTGTTGCCGTTGTTGACGAGCTGCGAAAGGCCGGGAGCGAGTAGCTTGAGGCCGTAGTAGGCACCCAGTCCAACGCCGGACTTCGGCTGGATGTTGTAGTACCAGGTGAAACTGCTGCCGTCCGGGGGCACGGTACGACCGCACCAATTCGTGGCACACCACCAACCATCCTCGCTGCTGCCGGCGTACGTGTCGACATGGCCCTGCTCGTTGGTCGTGGAAGCGTCCTTGTAGCCGCTCAGGAACGTCAGCTGATCCGCCTGTGCGGTGCCGATCGGGATGCTCCGGACGACCGTGCCGGCGGCATAGGTATCATCGACTACCTCCGCCTTGATGGTGCACAGTCCATTGCCAACCTTGGTCATCGTATTGCCACTGACCGTGCACACCGTGGGCGTACTGGACGTAAAGGTAACGGTTTCGCCTGCAACGTTGGACGTCGCGACCAGCGGTACCGGCGTCGTATCCAGCGGCAGCGCGCCCGGATTGCGGAAGGTTACCGTCTGCGGCTGTTTGGGAATGCCGAAAAGCTGTCGTTCCGAAGCTGGAGCGTAGCCGTTGCCGCCCGCCTGGCTGGCGGTCACCGAGCACTCGCCCGCTTTGATCAGCGACAGCGTAGCGCCGTTGACGGTGCAGGTCGTCGGCGTATTCGACGTGTAGGTCACCTCGCCACCGCCGCTCGCCGTCGCCGTCAGCTGGACGGTCGCGACGTTGGGGGGGACGGCGAGCGTCTGTCCGCCCACGAATGGGAACGAAATGGATTGCGCCATCGCGCCTTCGCTCGAACCGCCACCACCGCCGCAGCCGGCCAGCAACGTGGCACAGGCCAGTCCGACTGCCGTCAGCTGGAATCTCATGGTATGTCTCCTCATTGGAATATTCCTTCTTTTGTGTTTGCTGAAATTGCTCGGCACCGGCTGCGCCGATGACAAGAAAAATTGGTCCCTGCCCCGCTTCGCGGCAAGGACAATGGTCCTGGTCAAGGATGTATGGACTGGCACTGCCTCGCTGTCGTTATGAAATCGTTTTCAAAAACGCAGGAAAAAATAGCGCGCGAGTATGTGCGCAAGGCCGGCGATGGAAAGGTCTGTGGGCCGCTTGCTGCTGTATTCAATGAGCCTGATGTGCACGTCTTGTCTCCCTGCTTTTATTATCGATACCGTCAATCGGCTGTTTCCACGGCGCCGTATTGACATTTTCCGATTTTTATATATTTAAAACATCCATCGTCGGCACTATGCTTTCATTGCCGATCCAAGGTGTCCTGCTGCAATCCCATATGTGCAACAGGACAATCGGCCGAGTCGCTATTTTTCAAGTGGCTCGAGGATCACCACCGCGCCCCCGCGGACGCCGGGTGCAGTTCAGGACCATCGCTGGCGCCGACTTCCGAGGCCGTGGCGCTGTACTCGCCTGGCCTCGGGAAGTGCAGCGGCATGCGCGGATGCCACCCTGTGCTTTGCGCGCCTTCATTGGTTTACATCTCGACATCCGCATTACTCCCTGGGAGGAAGCAGTACGATGGTTGCGACATCTCATCTTTCGGTTGGGTGAGCTTCATCAATGATGTGCCGCTCACATAAAACTCGTCGGCTTGCGCTGAAACGTCCTCAGGTTCTAAGCGGGCGACATCTGTCCACGCTCGCCAAGCACGCGGTCGCGATAGGCGCGCGGCGTGCAGCCGAGTTCGCGCTTGAACACCCGATGCATTTGCTGGATGGACGTAAGGCCGCTGCCCAGCGCCACGTCCTCGATGCTGCAGTCCCCGCTTTCCAGGCCGGCCTTGGCGGCATTGAGCTTGAAGCTCAGGATCACGTCGTGCACGCTGCATCCCAGTTCCCGGCGAAAGCTGGCGTCGAGCGACGAGCGCGACACGCCCACGTGTTCGGCCACCTGTTCGGTCTTGATGCCCTGGCAGGCATACTGGCGGATGAAGTGGCGCGCCCGCAT